>NZ_JAHWRG010000005.1:0-544720 GCF_024539785.1 Ochrobactrum sp. BTU2
CAGCATGATTATGCTCCTTCCTTCAAATGGCTGAACGGGCATCCGGACCGGCATTCATGAAACATCCGGACATTGTGAGCGTTTGCGGTGCTGAAAGGTTTTCGCTGCCAGGAGATGCAGACATTGCGGGCAATGTCGCCGAGCGCCGGACAGCGAACAGTCTCCGCCATCAACGCACCACGCACGGCCAGTTCGACACGGCCGATATCGCCGTTCTGATAGCTATTGGAGAGAACTTGGCTGACGGCAGAGGCCGAATACCCAACTTTGCGGGAAATCGCTGACTGGCTTTCCTGATCACAGGCTTCAGCCAGAATGACGATCCAGTCAGGAATAACGTTGCCCCAGGCAGCGCGTGCCTTCTCGATATTGGTTAGCTTTACGATGGTCACGGCTGGACCTCCTGCGCTTCAGCAGGGCCGACAATTTCATGCCGGTTTTGGTCGAATACAGCCTTGATGCGCAGGATCATCGGCGGCTTGGGGCCGGTGTTCATATGATGCTGCAGGCGATAGACGCCGAGCTTGCCCGGACGACCTTTCTGAACCTCCAGCAGGTATCCAGCCTTGTGCAGGAATTTGATGTAGGATTTGACGGCATCGATATCGATTGGCGTATCGCCAGCGCGCTGCCAGACCGTGATATCCTGCGCGGTGAAGCCGAGGCGTCCAGCTTCCGATCTCATATAATTCCAGATGGCCTGCTGTTTGGTCATGCCGTCAACAACCGTGCCGTCGCGGCGAACTTTCGGTGTTGCCGATTGCCTGACCAGCACGCGATAGGAAGCCTCATTCCGGTCACCGATATCGCCGGTCATTTCAATAATTTCGGCTTTCAGCAATCGGCGCAGGAAATCATTGATGTCGGACATGCGGGCGTTGGAACGATCAAATATCTCACGGGCCGAAAAAGGCTCCTCGGCCATCGCGCAATCCATGATCACATTCCAGTAGTGATCGAAACCACGCAGCGGAGGCCGATCCTTGGCGGCAGTGAGTTTCAGGACGATCGACATTACGCGGCCTCCTGTTCGCGGCGGACAGGAACCTTGTCGGACGCAAAATACCCGTCCTGGCTGCGATACTCTTTCAGGCTGATGTGCGTGAGACCACCGACATTGGCAGCGTTGGCAATGGCGTGGAGACTGTTGCATATCTGACGGGCACGGCCCTTCGCCTGGTCGCGCACGTGATCCAGAAGGTCATCTGCGACTGTAACCGTTGGATAATAGGCACGAGCGAGAGAGCGCGTGTCATCCAGATCGCAGGGCTGCGCATAGACCCATTCCAGAACCAGATCGCGAAAACGATCAATGCGCTCCAGCTTCTTCGGCAGCAACTCTTCACCGATCAGCATGACAGGCACATTCGACTTCTTGGCGATCATGCGCAGCATTTCGATCATGTTCTTGTCGGCAAGCTTGTCAGCTTCGTCTATGATCAGGGGACGGTGCGGATCGCGTGCGAGTGTGCCGATGATCTCTTCTTCCAGATCGGCGAGCGTGCCCCTGGCATGAGGCTGTCCAAGTTCGGAAAGGATTTTCTGAAGAAGGGTTTTCTTCGTCCAGGTATCGGAAACCTCAATCAGGACGGCATTCGTGCCGCTCTGCGCAAATACCGCCGCCTTGCTCTTGCCGTACCCTGAGAAACCGGCAAAAACACCAAGGTTCGGCTGCGACGGATGGCGGTTCTGCAGCGAGCGGGCCAGCGCCAGACACAGCGCAACGTTCTTGATCGGCGCTGTGCCTGCTTCATTGACAATTTCATTTAATGGTGTCATGGATTTCCTCGCATATTAGGCAAATGACCTACATTTTGGCCCCGCCGCTAACGGGGCCTTTTCTTTTCAGACGGCTGTCAAAAGAGCCTTCTCCAGCCCGAAAATCTTCATCATGTCCTTGTTGGTCTGGTACTGAGCAGTGGCCTGGTATCGAACCAGTTGCACCGCACTCTCCGCGTCCAGTTCCTCGCCGCCAGCGATGCGAGCCTCCAGATCCATCGCCCATTTGAAGCGACGTGCGGCTGGCTTCAGGCTCGCGTCAGGATCGAGGTGCACAATTTTGGTTTCGCGACGAACTTCCGCTTCGCGCTGCAGGGCCTGATGAATGGCAGTTGCTTTTTCATTCAATGGCTTTGGCTGGTGCGCCGTCTGCGGTAGAGTTATGGCGTCCACTGCCGCCGCGATTGCTGGCGTCGAGTGCTGTTCTTCCCGCTTCGGCAACTGGATAACGTTCGCACTTTCGGCCAAACGCTCTGTTACCCGCTTCTTGGCAACCTCTATGGAGCGGATAATGGCGGCAGGCCCTTTTTTGATCTGGCGAACTTCTGCCTTGATATCCTTCAGGCGGTCTTTGACGAGGGAATTGACCGCATCCATGCGCGCTTTTGCGAACTCGGCAGGATTAACACCGGAAATCTCCGGGCAGATGGCTGTGTCGAGGAACTGGCGACCGTCGGGCGTGTAGACGTAAATCTGGCCAAGATCATCCGGATGATGACGGCAGAAAACCTCCGTTCCGACCATGATGGCTTTCGGCAGGTAGAACAGGTTGTCGATGCGGATGCCCTGATGCCCGACCTTGCGTATCCCATTGTTGCCAGCGATTGGCATCAACAAGGCATCAAGCGCTCGTTGATCGACGCGTCGAACAGGCTCAGTCGATCGAAGGGCAGCTTCATTAGGGGAAATGCCCTTGAGACCGGAGTGCTTGTTCTCATTATAGATGTAGGTAAGCCAATCGTCGGTGTAGGAACGCAGTTCCTCGATTGTCATGGTGACTTCGAACAGGTCGCGCTCATCAGCCCCCAGTCGCTGCGCGAAACTCTTTTTGCTCTCAATCGCCTTCCGCTCGGCAACATTGTGACCGATGTATCCTGGAAGCTGCGGCGCGACTTCGTGCTGAAAAGTTTTGATGGCCCGCTCGACAAGCCCCTTTTCTGCAGGACTGTAGGCATGTGACGTGTCCGGCTTGATATCGAGATCGGATAGAAGCCGCATCGTGGCAGCCGCGACGAAATCAGAGCCGTTATCGGTTTTGATGACTTCCGGCACACCCCATTCAAGAATGGCGCGGCGGATCAACAGGCCGACAGCCTCTGCACGTGGCGTTTTTGAGAATGTGATAATGAAGCGGCGTGTTGCGACATCGATGCAGGCATACATGGACCACCGACCATCGACGCAGAGCGCATCAACCGGCGATGCGTCAATCATCCACATCTGGTTCATGCGCGTGACGTACCGATAGGCGCCAGTACCAACCAGCTTCATGCGCGAACGGAATGCGTCTGGATTGGAATAGGCCAGAATGGCCGCTTTCTCGGTTTCGCGCAGCCGCGATATGAAATACTGAAACATGCGAACTTCAGGCAACGGCCTCAAAGTGCCATCCCGATCGACGAGTTCGCGACCAAACTGGTATTCGACCTGATCGCGAATGACCTTCGCTGACATTGATGGCGCATCGGCGACCCATGCCAGAATATGACGGCGCACCTCACCTTGGTTTGCAGTTTCGAGGAGGCTGGTGCCTTTACGCGCATCCGCTGGGTCATGTGCTAGCGTCAAACCATCATTGTCGCGCGCTTTGCTACGCCAACGCTGGAGGCTGCGCACGGAAAGCTTGCCAATGGTTTCACCAACCCAATCTGGCAGGTCCTGAACCTTGCCGCGATTGAATGCCTGGACAAATAAATGATCAGAAGCCAGAACGGTCATTCCGTTCAGGCGCTTGTATCGGTCGGCAAGCCGCACTGTGATGATACGCGCGCCGCGCTCCTGGCGTGCTCTTTCGCTCAGGTTGGCGTCAACAGCGCCAGAAATCCGCAGATCGTCGTCGTCAACCTTGATAAAGCGCTGAAGATAGCAGAGGCGAACATCCAGAGGCAGCACATCAATATGATACTCAAAGCCGCCGCCGCCCTCCCGACCGCCACGAGGGCGTACAAGCGCATGATAGCGGGACCAGTTCTCCCGGCGCGCCAGATCATTGATGCCCTGCCTGCTTTCCGGTAGGCCCGGCAGCAGGCCATCCCTTGCTGCATCGGCCATTTCCTGTGCCGTAAACCACATTTGAACGGACATTGGAGCGTGAATGTTCATGGTCAGATGGCTCCCCACTTGGCCTTTTCCGCCGCTTTAAATTTCTGGATTTTCTGCTCAGCCTCGTCGGCCAGATGCACATTGATCAGCGCCTGGTACTTCCGATCAACAACGACCTGTCCAAAGCGGGCTGCGAAGAAGCCGAGCAGATCAATGCAACCGGTTACTTCGATCAGGGCGATGAAGCGTTCGAGTGTGATGCGATGGGTCTCAGCACCTTCCGAGGCATAGTTCGCCAGCATGTTCTCCGATATTTGATAACCAAGCTCAATCGACATTGCGGTGGCGATCTCGGCGCGGGACATGCTGGATGATTTCAGTGCCAGGGCGACGGCTTGACTGATCTGCGAGGCAAGGCGGTTGCCCCGGATTGCGCCGGGTTCAAACCCGGCCGCAACCTTCGGCGGCTCCCATGCCAGCAGATCGCCTGTCAGGCTATCGCCCCGCAGCTTCACCATCAGAGAGCGCCTTCCTCAGCCAGAATAGAGAGGATTTCATCTTTATGCGCTCGGATGAAATTGCGCCGATAGCGCACTTCAAACCGCGTCCAGGTATCGCTGAAACTGCGGAAAGTCTTTTCGACCGGGTTTTCCGGCTTGCGACCTTCGGCTAACACCAATGCCTCTGCTACTGAACCAGCCTGCGGAGGCTCACTGAAAAGGAGATCGAGCGCCTTGCTCTGCAATTCATGCGGCATAACGGCAAGATTGCGCAGATCGAGGGCTTTGCGTTCAACGGCCGTACCACGGACGCGGTCCTTAGTTTCCGGTGAAAGGCCGTTGACCATGGCGACGGCCATGCGGATTGCACGGTCGGAAAAACCTGTTGCTTCAGCTGCTACGATTGAGAAGGAAAAAATTTCCGTCTCATTCTTTTTACCACCACGACCACCATTGGCGCCGTTCTTTGTCTGCGGATGCAGTTCTTCATAAACGCGCTTCAATTCCGCCAGCGCTTCACCTTCTTCCAGCGCTGTATACGGCTCGCGGTTGAGGTTGATCATGATCTCGCGCAGGCGACGTTCTTGCGGCTTCAGCCATGCAATCGGCGTGACACGCGCATCAATCTCGTCGGCCTTGTTTTGGCGCAAGGCA
This sequence comes from Ochrobactrum sp. BTU2, assembly GCF_024539785.1. Taxonomy (NCBI): domain Bacteria; kingdom Pseudomonadati; phylum Pseudomonadota; class Alphaproteobacteria; order Hyphomicrobiales; family Brucellaceae; genus Ochrobactrum; species Ochrobactrum sp. BTU2. The sequence goes on from NZ_JAHWRG010000005.1 coordinate 5,196, forward strand.
GCAACGCGCAGCGCACCGTCATCAAGGCTGAAACGCCCATCTTCGTTTTCGACAACAACGATCGGCTGCAACTGGCCCTGAACGGCAATGTCTTTCGCCAGCGTTTCGACGCGTTCGGCGCGCTGACGGCGAATGCGACCTTCCGGAAGGTCGATCAGATAAAGCGGTATGCGTTTGAATTCATATGGAACAGTCATGCGAATGCTCGTCTTGAATGGAGGTTGATGGACATGGAGATGAAGCGCGCACCCGTCATAGGGCGGGGGCTGAAAAGACGGGTGCGCTCACCGCGCTGACGGCGAATGCGGCCCTCCGGAACATCGACCAGATAAAGCGGGATGCGTTTGTACTCATATGGGGCGGTCATGAGAATGCTCATTCAAATGCGGTTGAAGACTGGGTGAAGGGATGCGCGCCCGCCATGAAACGGGAAGCAAAATAGCGGGCGCGCTCATCGCGCCAGGGGGAGCGGCGCGATCTGTGAAATCGATTGGTGTTTTGATGAATCTTGGTACCTTGGCGGAACCGGACGGCGTTCGAGCGCCGTCCGGCACCTTTCATTCCCTTATGAACCAACCACAAAGGAACGATTTGAATGCATTTTTCATCAGATGAAAAATTGTTGGCGATGGCTACCGCGTACAGAGTACTAATCGCGGCACTTTTTGAGAATGACCAGCTTTCCCTGAAAGCGTTCGAACACCATTCAACTATGGGGATTGCTCGCCTCAATGCTGTTGGTGAAACTGAAGCGTCAGCAGCTCTGGCAGAAGTGTTGGAGCCCATTGTCAGTGACCTTCGCCTTTGGTCCGCCAGGAAGCAGGCGGGACACCCAACAAATCAGCCCTGAACACATCAATCTTTTCGTAAAAACACTCGGCGCGCCGTTGTGCGCGCCGCTGTTTTACGTGCGCCGCGATTAACGCCGCCAAGCCATAAACAGCAGCGCCCGCAAATCCTGCGATTATTGCGAAAACAAGCTTTTCCATCAGCCCGCCCTCACAACCATGATGACAATCGCTGCAACCTGGGCGCAGAACATGACGCCAAGGCAAAAAGCTAAAACGAACCAAAATGACAATGCGTCGAAGAAAGTGGCGTTGTCAGAAACGCGGGCGAGCTTTGACAAGAAACGGGTCATTACGCTGCAACCCTGTCAGAGGAAGAGACGGATTTCTGACTCGCTTTTGATGACTTCTGTCTGCTATCAAAGATGCGAGTAGCGCTCACGGGGTAACGGTCCGGAAAAACCACCTCGACAGGATCACCGAGGAAATCGGCGATCAACTGTTCGTTGGGTCGGTTCCAGCGGGTCCAGATGCTGCGGAAGGTATTCGGGTTACGGCCGTGTTCGATGGCAAACTCGGAGAACTTCACGCCGCGACGGCGAAATTCCGCAAGGATCGAATGCCGGTCCCATTTCGGCTGGGTCTTACCCATGAGGCTACTCCTGCAAGGAGCGGATGTTGGCGCATCCGCTTTTTGTTGATGACTCGGTAACAATTGCGGAACGCATTCGCGGTCTGCATAGATAGGGATAAACCACAAATGCACAATAGTAAAGTGCGTTCGTGGTTATTTGTGATTATTGGCTAGACCGGAGAACGAACCCAAAACTGCGCTAGCATCCAGACTTCGTAAGGTGCGGGAAGAATTGAATTATTCGGATCGACAAGCACTTGCTGCGGAGCTTGGTATCAGCAAAAATTCGCTCGCATTCTATGAACGCGGCGAGCGGACGCCTGACGCTTCAGTGCTCGAGATTTATTGCTCTCGATTCGCAATTAACGCGAATTGGCTATTAACTGGCCAGGGCGATATGTTCGCAGATCCGGCAAAAGCTCCGGCACCGAGCAGGACTGTCAATAAGCAGCTATTGCACAAACTGGCGCGGCTGGCTCGCGAGGCACGCAAGGAAATTGGCGGCGGCATGCACGGTGAAACCATTACCGAAGATGCGGCCGACCTCTATAATGAGCTTCTAACACTTGTTAACAACATCGACGATGTGGAAGAAGTTGACGCGACGCTACCCCGGCTACGGCTACTGTTCAAACGCAAGCTGCAGGAGCAATCCCGGAACCGAGAGGAAGGCCGGAACACCGCTTGATGATCGTCCGTTAAAGGGGGCTTTAATGGGGTGTTGCGGCGATTTGAAATTTTCCACCTTGAGCCAGTCGAAAACTTGTCTTAAAATTTTATGCTATTGAATTCGTTGAATAAATTTAAGGTGGAAAGAGCAAAAATTAGTGCCACTTTTTCTTTCCACCTTAAGCGGCCAGTTTCTTATTTTTCAAAGAGTTAGGTTTCACGCGATTTCGGGTTTCGGTCGGTTTTGTGCCAACCGATTTTGCACGGCGATTTTGGCCAATGTAGTATCGACTTACTGCTCTTCCGCTTTAATGCGTTGATAAATCGCAGTTTTTGCCAGCTTCCCAAACAATCCCACTTAATCCCGGACTATCCCGGTAGTGCCATATGATATTGCGGGTTACAGCTAGGGCAAACCTATTGCGCGACGGCGCGAGCTTTATTCCTCAAAACCCCCTAAAGTTCCTGCGGCATCATTCAATGAAATTTGGAATGATATCGGATATGCGCTCGAATATTGACACATGACGTCCTGGAAAATCCCGGTTCGCTCTAGTTGCCACGAAACAATGGATGAAGCGTCTTGGAGAACCGACCCTACGTTCGGGTCAACATTTCGGGGAGCAACCTAAGCAGGTTTTCGAGTGCTGAAGGACCCGAGACCTGTCGAATGACGAGCAGCACAATGAAGAGTTCGTGATTTTCACGCGAAGCGAAGCAGAGGTGCGGAGAGGGGCGGGAATGTTTAGACAGTTTTGTTTTTCACAGACCACATGTCGACGTCGATCTGGACATTCGTCAACAGTTCGGCTGCGAATCTCGCACATGGCGGCGCATTTCGTCGGTCGGCACACCGGAATGGGCGTCGGCTCATAAGTGACCCTCATCATAGATCTCTACAACGCAATAAGAGATCTGACCGTCCTGGCCCCAGCGAGGCGTTGCTACCCTCTTCTAGATCAAGGAGCGACAGACTATTCGTCACCGTCGCATATTGAGCTGGATGTTGGGAAAATTGGCTTACGACATGGGAAACAGCCCTGTTAGCTAAGTCCTGAGCCTAGACACCAGCCTCATGCCAGACAGAATGTCCATCGCCAAGCGCCACATGTTCAAGATGCGGCGCCACATAATCTAGCGACTTCACCGGGCTTGGAAGCTCGCCCTCATTGGCGACAAACAATCGACGCTCACGATCTGGATCAGCTACAGGAACCGCTGACATCAGCCGGCGCGTATAGTCATGGGCAGGATGTTCAAACACCTGCGAACGTGTCCCGGTTTCCACAAAGCGTCCTGCATACATCACCGCTACACGGTGGCTGATCTGCTCGACCACCGCCATGTCGTGGCTGATGAAGAGATACGACACGCCTGTCTCGTTCTGGATGTCCTGCAAAAGATCCAGAACCTGAGCCTGAATCGAAACGTCCAAAGCCGCAACGCTTTCGTCCGCTACAATCAGCTTCGGCGACAATGACAAAGCACGCGCAATGCAAATGCGTTGGCGCTGGCCGCCGGAGAATTCGTGCGGATAGCGCTTCATCTGATCCGCAGACATGCCGACCCGGCGGAAGAGGTATTCAACACGGTCTTTCAGTTCACTGCCCGATGCCAGGCCATGGATCGTCAGCGGTTCGCCCACAAGGTCGCCAACCCGCATGCGCGGATCGAGCGACGCATAGGGATCCTGAAAGATCATCTGAATGTCACGAAGCACCGGTCGCATGGCTGTGCGGCTCAGACCCTTCGTGCTCTTGCCATCGATGCGGATATCGCCGCTCCACGGAACCAGATTGAGCAGAGCTTTGCCCGTCGTGGACTTGCCGCAGCCGGATTCGCCTACCAGTGACAGTGTCTCACCGCGATTGACAGTAAAGAATACGCCCTCCACAGCATGAACGCGCCGAACGGGGCGCTGCAAGATACCGCCCTTTATGTCGAAACGAACAACCAGATTCTCGACTTCGAGAATAGGGCTGGATGGAGCAGGCGCTGACTCGGCCTTTGGTTCCGCTGGCGCGCGCTTCGGCTTATCGGTGCCAGTCATTTCGCCCAACCGCGGTACGGCTGCGAGCAATCGTTGCGTATATTCGTCACGAGGATGATGGAAGACATCGCGAACCGGGCCTTGCTCGACTTGCCTGCCCTTGTTCATCACGAGCACGTGGTCTGCCATTTCGGCGACAACGCCCATATCATGGGTGATAAGAATGACCGAGATGCCGTTCTCTGCCTGCAGTTTGCGAATGAGCGCAAGTATCTGCGACTGGACTGTCACGTCGAGCGCGGTCGTCGGCTCGTCGGCGATGAGGATTTCTGGCTTCTGGGCAAGCGCCATGGCGATCATGACACGCTGGCGCATGCCGCCGGAGAGTTCGTATGGGTATTGCAGCAGACGGCGGCTGGAATCGGAGATCTGAACCTGATCGAGCAAGTCCTTGCAGCGCTGTTTCAGCGCCGCACCGGACAGGCCGCCATTCGGGCTAGCTTCATTGGCAACGGCTTCCGCCAGTTGTCGCCCCACGGTCAGAACCGGGTTCAGCGAGGTCATGGGTTCCTGAAAGATCATCCCGATATGACGCCCGCGCACACTGCGCATCTGGTTTTCGTTGAGCTTGAGAATGTCGCGACCGTTCATCACGGCGGTGCCGCCGGTCACGCGTGCCAAGGACTTTGGCAAAAGCTGCATCAGCGAGAGCACGGTCATGGATTTGCCGGAACCGCTTTCGCCGGCGATGCATAAGGTCTCCCCGGATTGCAGATCAAAGGAAAGTCGCTCGACGACAGTGCGTGCACCATCGGGTGTCGCAACCTGCGTCACCAGATCTCTTACCTGCAGAAGCGGAGAAGACGTGTTCATGTTTGTGCTCGCTGAGTGATGGAAGAGGGCGACGGGAGCCGCCCCCTTATGCCTTATTCGAAAACGGAACGCGGGAAGTAGAACGATACGACCCAGTTCGGCTGATCGACGATTTCGCTGATGCGCAGATCACCGCAGGCCGAGCAGAGCATATAGGCATCCACCGGGTTGAGGTTCTGCGTCTGGCAAAGAAGGTCGATCATGTTGGAGAGGGCGGCTTTCGCGCCTTCCCACAGATCGGACCCGATACCGGTGGTGACTTCGTAACCCTTGGTATCGAGGTGCCGCGTCACTGGCCCAGACGTGGTGAACCGGGGCATCTTCAGTGGCGTATCTTTGATGAGATCCAGCGTCAGAGCCACATTCATCGCGCTTTCGATGGCGGTGCCGCAGACTTCGCCGTCGCCCTGTGCCGCATGGGTATCACCAATGGAGAACAGAGCGCCTTCGACTTCGATTGGCAGATAAAGCGTGGTTCCTGCTGCAAGATCGCGAATGTCGAGATTGCCGCCGACACGACGCGGCGGCACAACCGAATGCAGGCCCTTTTCCGCCGGTGCGACGCCGATGGTTCCGGCGAACGGCTTCAGCGGTACGCGGGCATGCTCTCCGAAAAGTGCTGGTTCCAGCGTTGTGGGATTATAGTTCCACAAGGCCAGCGCCGGTTCCTTGAAGTCGTCGGCGAGAAGACCGAAGCCCGGAATATTTGCCGTCCAGCCGAAACCTGAAGGCTCGAACTGGTGGATGGTGATTTTCAGCACATCGCCCGGCTTGGCACCATCGACGAAAATGGGGCCAGTAACCGGATTGACCTTGGAAAAGTCCATCGTCGACACATCGGCGACAGTGCTGCCGCGATGATAATGGCCTGCGCCGCTGTCCAGACATTCGAATTTCAGGGTCGAGCCGGGCGCAACCGTTTCAGCCGGCTGGAACGAGTTGTCCCAGCCGAAATGATGATGCCGACCATGAATAGTGTAATGGCAATTATTGCACATCTTTTGCATAAACCTCGTCGTAATTGACCGGGATGTGGACAGGATCGACGAAGATCGCGTCGGGACCGCCCAGACGTTCGGAGCGAACCGAGAAGCGCTCCTCGTTGAAGATCGGCGCCCATGGCGCGTCGTCCATGATCTTCAGATAGATATCGCGCCACATGGCTTCGCGTTCTTCCTTGCGGGCCGGGTCGACAATGGCGTCAGCTTCCTGCGCCTTCTTGTCCAGCTCTGCATTGCAGTACCACGACCAGTTCCAGCCGCCCTGTACCGCGCCGCTGCAACCCAGGATCGGGCCATAGAAGTTGGACGGATCCGGGAAGTCGGCAATCCAGCCCATGCCGCCGGACCAGACCATCGGCGCGCCGTCTGGCTCGCCGCCTGCTGCGATGACATTGGCCTGCGCCAGCGACTTGATGGAAGCCTTGATGCCAATGGCGGCCAGATCCTGCTGGATGGCCTGTGCGATGCGCGGCTGCGGATCGGTATTGGCGACGAACAGCTCGGTTTCGAAACCATCGGCCACACCGGCTTCGGCAAGCAGCGCCTTTGCCTTTTCAGGATCGTAAGGATAGCCCTTATAGTCCTTGGCATAGCCCGGCATTGACGGCGGCAGCGGCTGATTGGCCGGAACGGCGCGACCGTTGATGATGCGGACGATACGGTCCTTGTTGATGGCCATGTTGACGGCCTGACGCACCTTCACATTGTCGAAAGGCTTGATCTTGACGTTCATGGTGACGTAGCCGGTGTGCAGCTGGCCGCCCTGAATGATCAGGTCCTTGAACTTCGGATCCTTGGTAACTTCGATGAACTTCGCAGGCGGAATGCCGTCACCCGGAATGTCGACTTCGCCGTTCTGCAAACGCAGGAGGGCAACAACCGGTTCCTGACCGACCTCAAAGGTGATCTGGTCGAGCTTCGGCAGCGACGGATTGTAGTAATCCTTGAAACGCTCGAAAACGATGCGCTGGCCGAGCGTCCATTCGGTCATCTTGAAAGCGCCGGAACCGACCGGATGCTTGCCGAAATCCGCGCCGTATTTTTCGACTTCTTCCTTGGGCACGATATGGGCGAAATTCAGCGCCAGCACATGCAGGAAGGTCGCGTCCGGACGGCTCAGTTCGAACTTGATGGTGTAGGGATCAACCACGGTGATGCCGGAAAGTGCCTCGGCCTTGCCGGCGGATGCATCCTCAAAGCCGACGATGGAGCCGAAGAAGCCAGCGCCGGGGCTCTGGGTCTTTGGATTGACGACGCGTTCGATGGAATATTTGACGTCGTCGGCGTTCAGTTCGCGACCGTTGTGGAACTTCACGCCCTTGCGCAGTTTGAAGGTGAAGGTCTTGCCGTCGTCGGAGATCGTGTAATCTTCCGCAATTTCCTTGCGCAGATTAGTGGTGCCCGGCTCGTAGTCCATCAGACCGTCAAACAGCGACTTGATCATCGACCAGTTCTGCCAGTCGTAGCCGATGGCAGGATCGAGTGTCGAGACGTCATCCTTATAGGTGACGATCATCGAGCCACCCTGCTTGATGTCGGCGGCCTGCGCGCCGAACGAGATGGCGAGGCCGAGCGCCAGCGCCGATATGCCGGATAGAAAAGTCTTTTTCATTGGTGTCCCTTTCTCTGGAGTCTTTTGGTTTCACCGCAGCTTGATGCGCGGATCGATCAGTGGAGTGATGAGGTCGGCGATGAGATTGCCGAGAACGATGGCGAAAGCGGAGACAATTGTGACGCCCATGATGATGGGAATGTCGACGCGCTGGATGGCCTGCCAGGCAAGCTGACCGATGCCGGGCCAGCCGAACACGCTTTCAACGACGACGATGCCCGACATGAACAGGCCGATGTCGATGCCGATCATGGCGATGATTGGCAGGATGGCGTTGGGCATGGCGTGACGCAGCAGGATTTTCCAGCGTGCCAGCCCCTTGGCGCGGGCGGTACGAATATAATCCTGACGAAGAACGTCGAGCAGCGAGGAACGCATCATGCGCGAATACCAGCCTGCGCCCAGAAGACCCAGCGTCAGGGAAGGCAGAACGAGATGCATGAACGTCCCGTAACCGCCAATCGGGAACCAGCCGAGCTTAACCGCAAACACGTAGAGCATCAGAATGCCGATGACGAATTGCGGGGCCGAAACGCCGACAAATGAAAAGATCATCAAGGCATTGTCGGTGCGGCTGCCGCGCCGGGTGGCCGCGATGACGCCCATGGTGAGACCGATGGCGAGTTCCGAGAAGATAGCTCCGGCCATCAGCAGCAGGCTTGCGGGCAGGCGTGACCAGATCAGCGACGCCACTTCGGTTTTCTGAAGATAGGAGCGTCCGAGATCGCCCTGAACGAGCCCCTTCAGATAGCGCAGATATTGCTCATAGAATGGCAGGTTGAGGCCAAGCTGTTCGCGAATATTCTCGACCGTCTGTGCTGTCGCGCTGCGCCCGGCAATCTGGCGCGCCGGATCGGCGGGCACTAGATAAAGCAGGATGAAGGTCACGAAGCTGATGCCGATCAGGATCATCACAGTCTGGATGAGGCGGCGGGCGATATAGGCGAGCATCAGTGGTGTCCCTGCTGGGTTGGGTCGAGCACATCGCGCAAGGCATCACCGACGAGGTTGAAGGCCAGCGCCAGCAACAGGATTGCCGCGCCCGGAATGAAGACGAGCCAGGGTGCGCTCGTGAAATAGGTCTGGTTTTCGAAGATGATATTGCCCCAGGAGGCCGTCGGCGGTTGCACGCCAATGCCGAGGAAGGACAGCGTCGCCTCCAGAAGAACAGTGGTGGCGATGCCAAGCGTGGCCCAGACGATCATCGTGGAAAAGAGATGCGGCAGGATATGCTTGAGGATGATGCGAGGCGCACCCGCACCCATCGCGCGCTGGGCCTCGATGAAATCGCGTTCCGAGAGAGACCGGGTTTCCGTATAGAGCACGCGCGCAATCTGAACCCAGTTGACCATGGCGATCACCATCGCGACGATCCAGAGGCTCGGCTTGAAGATTGCGGCGAGCACAATGGCCAGCAGCAAAGCGGGGAAGGCCATCATCAGATCGGTGAACCGCATCAGCACGGTTTCCACCCAGCCACGGAAATATCCGGCGCAAATGCCGACAGTCGAACCGATGAGCACCGCAATGCCGTTGGCCACCACGCCGATGATCAGCGAGGTCTGTGCACCATAGATCAGGCGGGAGAACAGATCGCGCCCGACGAGATCGGTGCCGAACCAGAATTTCAGGTTGGGCGCGAGCGGCGCGCCTTCCAGCGTCAGGCCGTCGAAGAACTGTTCGTTCGGATCGAAGGGAACAATCCACGGCGCGAAGAGCGCGGCTGCGACAGTGACGACGATGACGACAAGGCCGAATGCGGCCAACGGTCGGCGGATGATGCGGCCAAGAACGCCGCGTTCGGCTTTTTTCTGGCCGACTGGAAGAGTGTCAAGCGCGCTCACGATCGTTCCCTGTCTGCTTTTCGTTCAGAAAGCGCCGGGCAAAGGCCTCGACACTGATTCGCTCCGCCATCGCGGCAAGGCGCAGTTTCTGATAGGCCTGTCTGGCGGAAATATTGTCTGCGAACATTACGATCGCGGTTGCCTGTGCAATGGCTTCTCGCCCCGCAAGGCTTTCGCGCAGTTCGCCGATTTCGGTTGCCAGCGCATGGCGGCGCTGGAAATTGTGCATGGCGATGACCAGAGCGCTATAAACGCCCGCATTGCCGATTGGCTTCAAAAGCTGCGCATCCGCGCCCTGATTGAGCGCCCAGCCGATCCGGCCCGGCGCTTCCGAGCCGATCAGGGCGACAGTGGGCACAGGAGCCTGCTGCGGCGGCCATGGAAACTGTTCGTCATATCCCATGTCGACATCGAAGAAGACGACATTGAACCGGGAGATGTCGGCGTGTTCAGGCAGGTCTGGCCAGCATTCCACGGCATTCACGCCGATGCGGCGTAACTGCTGCACAATCGCATCGACATTGGTGTGGCGGCGATGGACGATCAGCGCGGTCCAGTTTTCGAATGCGCCCCAACTGGCAACGGTGAAGGCCGGGTCTGTCATGGTCATTTGACGAGCCTCAGAAAGCCGGGCTGCTGGCCCGGATTGGCGGATGTTTGAAGATGCGTTCGCGCCATGAACGGGTCCGGCTCAATGGCAACCTCGGCCTCATGCACGATTTCAAAGCTGCAATCTCGTCTGGCCCGTCCGATATGGGCGGGGAGGGCGATATGGTTTGTCCGCGGTTCGACCAGCACATCGCCAAGCGGTGTGCTTGTGGCGTGCGTCTGGACTGCGGAAAGCACTTTTTCGACATCGTCGGTGCCTGCCCGTTCGATACCGGCGGCGATCATCAGAACACTGGAATAGGCTTGGGCGAATATGGCCGAAAGGCTGCCGTCGAAGCCATTATTTCTGACGGCTTCCAGAAAGGCGCGATTGGTTTCGCCCGGCAGCGTACGGAAATAGCAGCTTACGCTGTAATTGCCCTCGGCGGCATCGCCGACATGCTCCAGCTCGCTTTCATAGAGATTGCAGCTCAGAACAGGCCTGACATCGGTGCGGAAATCGCTGTTTCGGCGGCCCAGTTCCGCATAGGCGCGCAGGAACGTATAGGACGATTCACCGATCAGATTGTTGAGGATGAAGTCGGGCTTCTTGCTTTCGATTTCCCGGATGAGATGATCGATATCCGTGTCGCCGATGGCAATGGCGCGCTCACCGAGAACTTCGCCGCCAGCCGCATTCAGCATTTCGCGGGCGAGGCGATTGGTTTCCCAACCCCAGATATAGTTCGAACCGAGCAATATGGCGCGATTACCGAAGCGGGGAACGATGAAGTCGATCAGCGGCACAAGATGCTGATTGGCGCAGGCCGCCGCATAAACGACACGGTCGCTGGCCTCAAAGCCCTCATAGACGCAGGGATACCAGAGCAGCGTATCGCGCTTTTCGACAACGGGAATGACTTCCTTGCGGCTCCAGGATGTGGTGCAGCCGATGATGTGTTTAACGCCCTGTCGTGAAATCAGTTCTTCGCTCAGCGGCGCATAACGGTCAGGGTTACCACTTGGGTCGGCGATGCGCGGCACGAGATTGAAAGGAAGGTCCCGATCATTGACGGCCTTGATCGCAGCCATAGCTCCACAATAGCCCTCATAGCCCAGTTTTTGATAGGGACCGAAGTGCGAAAACAGGACACCGACAGGAATGTCTTTTTTGTTGCTTTGAGACATGCGAAAAGCCAAACACAAAAACCCCTCCGGAATTTTCAGATTCCGAGAAGGGCCCAAATGCCAAATACGAATTTAGCCCAGAAATTACTGAATTCCGGGCATTTCCGTCAAGCTATTTCTTTTTGCTGTTATTTTAAGCAATATTATTAATCTTAAGGCAAAAACTCAATCCTCGCCACCAGCGCGGAGTACGTCCTTTTCGATCTGGACAAAAGCTCCCCGCGATTTATAGAGACACATCACTTTATTTCGTACAGTTCCGACCAAAACCGGTTACGCTAGGAGATGACGACTTCATTGAGTGATTGTGAAGCCGTCTTGTGGTCATGAGGCTGCGATCTTTTGCTCCGACGCTCGCGGACGCGGCTTAAGCCGTATTCTTTTATGTATCGCGGATTAATTTGTTCGGCTGCAATGTTTCCATGACTGCGATACACTACTGTACCGTGAACAAGCCACGCGGTCTTTGTCGGCTCTGAAAACAATAGGTTGTTGAGGGAACGCTGGGCATCCAACGAAAATCCGCGGCACTTGCCTCCCGTTCTACGGCGGAGCCGCAGGCGTTTGAATGGAGTGTCCAGCTTGGAATATGTTCTCCAATTTATGCTCTAGTTTGGTGAGTTTTCACATATGGAAAAAGGGGAATTTTGCCATGGTTCGAAAGTGCATGGGTTCGACATGTTCCCCACCTTCTTCGAGGCAGTGTGTGGACGCCATTCCGATGCATGTCTGATAACAAGCTAAACATGCATCAATGCAGGCTTTCATTTCGCTATTGTTCATCGTTCCTCCTCCCTACTGTTCCTTCCTAAGGAACGCATCGAAACTATAACTGTTCCAAACGAAGATTTCTTGGTGCTGACCGCCCGGTGCGCGCTTGACTGGGGGACAAGGTTTGATCCTGATACTTGCAACGAATTAAAGAGCAATTGACTCTTGATCAACAGTGCGAAGGCACGCACGTCCAGACCAAACAGCCGCAGCACGGAAGCCGCAGTTTACCGCAAACTCTACGAGACATCCCGCAGGCAACGCTTACGTGCGCGACAACTGACCGCGGCATCCGTTGTGTGCCTATCGCTTGCAGCAAGAGGACGTCACATCGTCACGTCAGCTACGGTATGTATCCCGTGCGTAGATGGTCGGCATGGATAAGACTCACAATAGACAAGAAAGTGTGTTCGAGGCGCTTTTGGAGGCGCTGATCGAAGTAATCGGGCATGTTGATAGGGCTGAACGCTTCAGGATTATTGTACTGGGTTGATGATCCCAGTGGCGCGCGAAAGCGTAGAGCCGCTGGCGGCGGTAACATCGCCGGGGCTGGTTTCTGCCAAGCATCAATCTCTGCTGCGTTTCCTAGATCAAGAGCCCTGGTCTGATGACGCCTTGATGTGGAGGGTCCTCAATTGTCATCGCCGACGCTCAATGAGGTCGGCATAGCAAATTAATTGTGGTGATTATCAAAAGCGTTAGAATGGCTATCAGCCCATTCGCTTCTGTCTGGAAATCCCAGAACTGAATTTGAAGAATGTCTATGGATTGCTTGAGCGCACCTTTCACCAAAAACAAAGGTGCTGCTTGCTGCGCAGTATGACTAAACCGCCTGACTATTCGTCGGCACGCACCTGTGCGTGCGAAATTAGTCCGAAGATGAACGTTCCTCCAACGACGTTCCCGAACAAAGTTGGGAGCCCGAACTTAAAGATGCTGTCAAACGGGGTGACTTCTCCAATCATAAGTAAAAACAGCACCTCAATTGAACCCACTACGATGTGCGTTAAATCGCCGATAGCTATGAGGTAGGTGATGAGAAATATTAATGCTATGTGCCCCTGCTTTGTACTGTGAAGCGTCCAGACCAACGTGGCAATAAGCCAGCCTGACATTATTCCCTTACTGAATAGTTCATTGCTGCTGTTGGCTATAAGGTGCTTACCCATGTCAACAAACGTCTTGGTCACTTCGTCCGAGAAAATCGGCATACTAACCATAACGAAGGCTGCAATTGCACCGCCAATCAAGTTCCCGAAGAGAACAATGGTCCACAACCTGATCATTTTCACGAAATGAGACAGCGTCGGCTCTGTCATAAATGGCAAGACAGGAGTGATCGTATTCTCCGTGAATAGCTGCTGATTGGCGATGATGACGATGATGAACCCGACCGTGTATCCTGCGGAGCTCACAAGGAAGAAAAGATCGCTGTCTGGAAGGTAAGTCTCCAAAATTCCCCGAGCGATCATGGATGTGCTCATAGAAATTCCGCCTGCAATGGCTGACCAGAAAAGCGCCATTGCATCTCGGTTGATTTCCTTCTCACCATCACGTCGGATTAGCTCGTGGATGGCGGCTGACTTCGATGGAAGTCTTTCCTTCAGCCCGTCTGCCGTCGGCTCCGTCTCTTCCGAACTGGACATCCTGATCCCCTGACTATTTTTGCTTTCGGCAAATAGTGCGCTTCAGATGTTTGTCGAGAGGACGGAACCCGAATGGTGGCGGTTCGTTTAGTCTGTCTTGGACAGGAGAAATGAATGCGTAAGTCGATATTGTTCTTAATTTTAGCCGTTGCTGTAATCTTGGGATTTATCTTAGCAACACCTTATTATTATGGGGTGTCTCCTCAGAACAGCGGCGAACAAGGCTCTTCTGAGGTTCAATAGGCCCTTCTTTCGTAAGATGCGGAGTGAAGATGTAAGGCAGTTCCATGATTTAAACTCGGAGTAGGAAAATGAAAAACTTACTCATTCTTGCACTACTACTGATTGCCCCGAATATAGCAGTTGCACAGGAATCAGGTATGCCGACACAGTCAGGCACGCAAGAACCAGAGGTGCCAGGCAATCCGCCATCGTCTCCTAATCAGCCGCCGTCTGACCCAGAAGAAGTGGCTCGGTTTGTCTGAACAGTTTCGGGCGTTTCGCTAAGTGGATTTCCGCCCCGATTTTGCCGCCGCCATCATTGGTGTCAGTGCATTGAAGTAAGCCTGATCCGGCGTCTGCCGGTCAGGCGATGAATGTGGGCATCGGCTATTGTAAAAGTTCAGATACCGGCCGATGTCAGCGCGAGCCTCGCACACGGTCTTGTAAGCATGCAGATATCCGCGCTCAAGTCAGACTTGATGGTGCTTCTCCCACCACCGAAGCTGAACTAGCCGTCATATCCGAAAGCATCGAAATCAAAGTACTTATCGTTGATTTCCTTATATTTTCCGTTGATCCGGATTTCCTTGATCGCTTCGTTGAACTTTGAAACCAGTTCCGGGCGTCCTTTTTTGATAGCAGCTCCAACACCGGCGCCATGATATTGTGCCACCGGCGGATAGGTGCCGATCATCTTGCAGCATGCGCCCTCGGGTGTTTTTAGCCACTCTGCCAGCGACACGCTGTCATCATTAATGGCATCAAGACGACCATTCACGAGGTCTAGCTTGAATTCCTGAGAGGTCGGATAGGCTTTTACTGTGCTGTCTGTAAAGTAAGCCTCTGCATAGTTCGCATGGGTCGTTGAGCCTTGCACACCGACAGTCTTGCCAGCAAGGTCGTCCTTGGTGACGCCCTTGATGTCAGAATCCTTCAATGCCACCATTCCCGGAGGAGGGTTGAAGTACTTATTGGAAAAATCAACCTGCTTCTTGCGTTCCTCGGTTATCGACATGGAAGCGATAAACGCATCAAACTTTCCGGATTGGATAGCAGGGATAGCACCATCCCAATCCTGAGCGACAATTTCACATTGCGCCTTCATCTGATCGCAGAGCGCCTTGGCGATTTCAACCTCGAAACCGGCAAGCGTTCCACCTGCCAATTGATAATTCATCGGTGGATTGGCACCTTCGGTGCCAATGATGAGCTTCAAGGGCTCTTCGCCATGGGCAATGCCTGCTCCTAACGAGAGCGCCATCGCGATTATTGATGGTGTGAGCGCTGCTGTTTTCAAATATTTCATGGTTTCCTCCCATTTTGTTTGAAATTGAAATAGGTCTTCGAAAGAATACTATTTGTTGTTTTTTAAATTGCCCGGTTGAAAGTATTCGATAGAATATTGTGCATACAGGGCTGCGCCCCTGAAAAGAACATCTTCATCGATATTGAATTTCGGATGGTGGTGGGGATAGACAGCGTCGATCTCTTCGTTTCGTACGCCGATGAATGCAAAGACACCGGGATAGACTTTAAGGAAATCGGCAAAGTTTTCTGAGGCCATTACCGTGTTGAAACTCGTGCAGTCTTTTTCCAGACCGAGAGACTGAATGGCGCGACGGGCAATGTTGCTGCATGCTGGATCATTAGTGACTGCTGAAACACCGCCGCTGAATCTGATTTCTGCTCGGGTGCGATAGGCATCGGCCGTACTTGTTACTGTCCGCTTCAGCGCTTCTTCGAGATAGTTCATTGTCTCAGAGCGCGTCGCCCGCATCGTGCCAGAGACGCTGACCCTATCCGGAATGACGTTATCTGCATTGCCGCCGCTGATACTTCCAAAAGTCAGCGCGACGGGCTCCGTAGGATCGAATTCACGGCTGACGAGTGCAGCGCAATTCATAATGATCGCTGCAGTTGCGATGATGGGGTCGATACCTCTGTTGGGGTAAGCGCCGTGCGTGCCCACACCATGGATCGTGAGATCGATTGATTGTCCGGCAGCCATTCGAGGGCCTGATTCAATGGAGATTTTGCCGGTCTCCAGCTCCGACCAGAGATGAATGCCCAATACGCTTTCAACGGGGTGCCTTGCGAGTTCTTTCAGAATGTCTTCTGTTCCCTCGCCAACTTCTTCGGCTTGTTGAAAGCATAGCTTGACTGTTCCATGGAGCTGGTCGCGAGATTTCACGAGAATACGCGCCGCGCCCAGCAGCATGGCGACATGTCCATCATGGCCGCAGGCATGCATGACGCGAGCCGTGCCGGACCTGTACTCCAGGTGAGGATTGTCTTCTTCGATTGGCAAAGCATCCATGTCGGCGCGCAAGACGATAACCCGTTCGCTTTGCGATCCGGCAATTGTTGCCACAATCCCAAATTCGCCGACTAAAATATAAGGGACGCCTATTGCATCAAGTTCTTCCCTGATACGTGCAGAAGTGCGTCGCTCATTCAGGGAAAGCTCAGGGTATTTATGAAATTCCCTGCGCAATTCGCGCATATAGTTTTGCTCACTTCGAGCCAGTTCCAACGTTTTCAGTTCCGCCCCCGCATTACTTGTCGTCCCGTCACCTTTCGATGATCCTGCCTACGAACAGCCAGTACAGGTCCAGAACCTCCGTGAGGGATCAGGTGCAATCAGTCGAACATCCGATTGCGACTTGCCCACTTTCTTTTCCGTCCTGCGTCTTGCTCTGTTCCCGCTTGACCGTCGAGGCTGTCATATCTCCCGCCGCACTTCATCCGGTAAAATGCCGTCTTGGCAGGCACCATGCCTAAATCTGCCGTCATATTGTCGGCGGCGGCTATCCATGATTGAGCCGAAGGTTTTGTGTGGGTCAGGTCTGTTGATACTGGCTAATATTGATCGATTGACAAAACTGCTGGCGCCACAGCAATCTGGTGTGGGGAATCGCTCGGGGGACACGTGACTATGCTCAATAACGGGTCTGTATCAGTCGGGCGGCTGCATTCATCATGACGTTCGATCCAGTATTTCACCTGCGCCCAAAGAATACTGGTGCTGCACCTCTTTGTGTCGTGGAGCGAAATTCCTGTTTCCAGGGCGCTGTACATATTTCCGGATTTGTCATCGCGGCAAACAGCAAAGTGCTTGGTTTGAATCTCAAACTGCCGGACGGGCGTGAACTGGTAATCTCACAGCACAGCCTGCCAAGCCCGGACCTGAGCCGTGTCTATGGGCGCTCGGCGGCCGCATGTCGTTTCAATGAGCGCATCTTTACCGGCCTCGAAACAGCTCAAATGCTGGATGCAACGATAGAAGTTTGCTTGGCTGATGGGTCCAGATTGGAACAGCCGCTTTCCGCAGCGGATCCGCATGACCCTGTTCTGGTGCTGGTCAACCGTTTCTTCGATGAGATTCATCAGTGCTCAAACGGGCATATGCTCGAAATTGGCTCTCGCAATCGAACTGGCGCCATGTGGCGTGAACGTCTGCCTGCCGCCTGGCAATATACCGGTTTTGATATTCTGGAAGGCGAGAATGTCGACGTCGTCGGCGATGCTCACGAAGCGAGCAGTTTTCTGCCCAGAAATCAATTCGACGCCGTCATGTCATTTGCGGTGTTTGAACACCTGCTGATGCCGTGGAAAGCAGTCATCGAAATGAACCGGGTGATGAAGCCGGGAGCGATTGGCATCATACTCGCACCACAGACCTGGCCGCTGCATGAGGAGCCTTGCGATTACTTCCGCTTCTCGCGCCATTCATGGAAAGCGCTGCTCAATCGCGCAACGGGCTTTGAAATAATCAAAGCCGTTGATGGTTGTGACGCCTATATCGTGGCGAAAGTCCACAATCTGGCGACAAGCTTCGGCGAGTTCTATACCGGGGCCTTGATGTCAGCGGTCTTTTTCAGGAAGACAGGCGAAACGAACCTTGACTGGCCTGTTTCACTTTCCTCTCTCGGCGATGATCTTTACCCGATGTGATGCGATTTTCAGACAAAGATGCGTGTTAAAAAAAGTGTTAGAGCGCCGATCTGATCCAGTCAGATCGGCGCTCTAATGCAATGTTTTTTAGAGCTCAGTCTAAGCAGACGCTTTGGAGCGCGAAGCCAGGATGGACAGAGATGGTCCATGTTCGGCATCGGGCTTATCGTGCGCGGTAATAATCTCGTCAAAGCCGAGCTGGGCCAGAAGCCAGAGCAAATCTTCCCGGTTGATCCAGCGTGGTTCCGCCTCCATGCCGCCGCAAAAGGTCTTTTCCTTTTGTTCCAGATAGGGCCGCTTGTGGAGCTTGATCAGTCGTCCATTCCAGTCGCGCAATTCCGGATCGCCGAGGGCATCCAGGCGCGGATCACCGGGACGCATGGCATCCGGATCGACAACATGCGTCCAGAGATATAGCCGATCAGTACGGCTGGAAAGAAGCTCGAGCGTACGGATCGGGTCCGACATGTGATACAGCACGCCGCTGGCAACGATCAGCGGCCATTGCGTTTCCTCTCTTTCCAGATAGGGGAGGAAATTACCCAGCTGGAAAGATGCGCCGTGCAGTTGCAGAACTTCTTTCGTTACCAGACAGCGAAGATAAGAATCCCGTTTTGCCTCAATAGCCGTAACGGATGCAGCACCTTCTGAAAGCAAGGTTGCAGTATGGGCACCTTCCAGGGGCCCCAGCTCGAGGACGTCTTTTCCTTTGAACCAATCCTTCAACTGTGCGGTGAGCCAGAGGATTCTCGGGTCCGCAAACAGGGCATTGGTGCCCGCCCGCAGGCCTGTCTCTGAAGGAAAGGCCGATACCCAGCCGCCCTTGAATATGTCCATGGCATTCTGTGCCGACGGTGCTGCGCTTTCATAGCCCGGCGCAATGCCAATGTGCGGGGGAGTTGCCGCTGCCGACGAAGGTTCCTCCGGGCCTGCTTCCTTGATCGCATTCAGTGCAAGGGTAAGCCTGTCCGGCTGCGTCGTTACAGATGGATTGCGGCTCATCACCACATAGAATTCGCAGCCGAAACTTGGGTGAAACAGCTCTTCCTTGAGACCCAGAACGCCAGCATTGTACAAATCCTGCATGGCGAGACGGAAACTTGAGGGTGTGAAAACCCAGGCGTGGCAGTCGACGTATTCGTCATTCTTGCTGGTCGCGCTCGCGTAGCCGGATGATGGTGTGCCGGCAAAAGCGAAATCGCCCTTATGCCCTTCCATCCAGACCTGTATGCCGCCGCGGGTTGCATTGGAGGCATGGTGATCGAAGAGGACAGCTGTTCCATGTCTCTTTTGTTCCGCGAGGTAGGCAGCCAGCATATGACCTGCTGTGGTGCTCGGACGCAGATAATCAAAAGTATAACGTCGGTCCGGCACGAGAAGATAAACCTTGCCGCCGGGCTTGAGCGCACGCTCACAACGCTGAAGGAAATGAATGGGGTCTGTCAGATGCTCGAAAACATGGCTGGAAACGATGAAGTCAAACCCATCCCCGGTCAGATCCAGCTCGCTGAACTCGCCGCCATCGTCAATTGCATCGACGGTTTCCAGCCTGGAAGTGTCGACACCCATACTATTATACTTGAGACGCAAGGATTGCGTGTCGGTATGGTCTATGACGAGCGTTCTGAAGCCGTCTCTCTTTGGTAAAATCGGAGCATAAGATGCACCTATTTCTATGCCGCGAGAGTTTTTTCCCACTTCATTTCTGATCAGCTCCCGGAAATCCATGAATAGCCTGCCCCCTTTATTATATCTTCTCTGAATATCGCATCCGAGCCATTTATTTTAGCGAGGCCCAGTGTTATTCACAAAGAAATTGAGCCGGGGGGGCAGGAATGCGCATTGGAAAAGCAATGAACTGGTTGGCTGTGCGCGCTTATATACGTAGCGCCAAGCTTGTTCAGGCGCCGCATATTTTCATGGAAAGAACGCCGCGATTTCTATCGGATGAAACAACACGCCAGCCGAACGGCGATATCTATGCAATCGTCGTCAAGTATAACAAGTTTGGCGTTACGCCCGATTTTCTGCATCTCCTGAATGAACTGCGTCATCAGAACATCAATCCCATTGTTGTTTGCAATGGCAGACTGTCGCAACCGGAGCATGACGCAATCAAAGCCGTGGCCCAACGCGTTCTCGTCCGCCAGAATATCGGCCGCGATTTTGGCGCCTATCGCGCAGCTACATTGCTTCTTGGTGCTGAAGGGCTGCAACTCCGGCGACTGCTCTATTTCAACGACAGCATCATGTATGTTCCCGGTGCTGGCCTTCGAAACATGATCGCATCGCTTGCCGATAGTGCGTATGATGTCGTCGGCACGAACGAAAATCACGAATTCATCCACCACGTTGGCAGCTATGCCTTCAGCGTTTCCGGTAAAGTATTCAACGATGCTGCAGTACGGCGTTTCTGGTCGCGATATCGCCCATACGATATCAGACCTCATGCCATCAGAAAGGGTGAGGTGGCTCTGTCAGAATGCTTCGTGCGCTGCGGTTACAACA
Organism: Ochrobactrum sp. BTU2; assembly: GCF_024539785.1. NCBI lineage: Bacteria > Pseudomonadati > Pseudomonadota > Alphaproteobacteria > Hyphomicrobiales > Brucellaceae > Ochrobactrum > Ochrobactrum sp. BTU2. Next base: position 25,484 of record NZ_JAHWRG010000005.1, read on the forward strand.
TCGATGTGCTGTACTCTACTGACAAGCTGGCCCTCAAACTCGACAAAATGGCGATGCCGGATATCGTATCCAATCTTCGTTATCTGCCAAATGGTGCTTTTCGCAGCTATGAACTTGAGCCGCTTCTGGCGGGCGCGATCTATACCGGTAAAATGCTTTCCAAACGCTCCGGTAAGCGGGACGCAAAGCCTGCGGCTATCGATGAGATGAACCTGACGCCAACCATCAACCAATATTCAAAGACGATGAAGGGGCGCGCTCAGACATCGCCCGCTGACGACCGAGGCAGGCTTGTCGGCGAACAGGTGAGGCGAGAGGTCCTGGTCAATCACATGATGGGGATCGTCATGAATGGCAGTCAGGTTCACTACGGTTTTGGGCTGTTTCACAGAACGATGGATAGTCCGCTGATCAAGCGTGATCTGCTTCTTCGCGGCCTTCTTTTCGAACATGACTGCGCGCGCATTCTGGATTACATGCCTGCTCAGCAGCGCGAGCCCATCATGCGCGAGTTGCTTAATCGGGGCCGTAGCGTCAATGTCGGCGGTTTCCGGCGCTTTAAGTTGCGCAACGGGTTGCTCTGAGCCTGATGTGACAGATGCCCAAAATTGGGGTGTTGCCTGTCCGGTACTTACGATTTTGAAATTTCATGGGGAATATGTCTTGTGTCTTCCCGTGATACAGCTAATCATCGACAACAGTTTATTTGATACGGAAGAAGAAATTCAATCATTGCTATGAGGAGGTGAAAATCCATGACCTCGATAAAGCAGTATATGATTCAGTTTGCGTTGATGCTGGGCCTTTTCTCTCTGGGCTCTATTGATGTTTCCCGTGCACAATTTCTCGATGCTTTCAGAGCCCGAAATACAATAACGGCTGATGCCATTACCCGGACGCCGGTCGGAACCCGTGTGGTGCTCACCGGTTCGATCAAAAGCAATGTCAGGAGGGCTCAGTATGTTTTTCAGGATCGCACTGGACGAACGAGAGTTCGGATCGAAAGAGAAGTCTGGCGCGGAAGAGAAATAAACACCAAGAACAAAATTGAAATTCGGGGTCGTGTCGAAAACGACGTCAGGGGAAGGTTTATCGACGTATATTACTTCAAGATAGTCGAATAGTTGGTTTGAATAACTGATTCAATCGGGAGTTGCCATGTTTAGACTGGGTGGAAAATATCAGCATTTCATTCACGGTGACAGCTGCGGTTGTTCCAACCCCATGTTGCAGCAGGTTTCCCGGCGTCTGGACCGATTATCGCGAAGACATTTTCTTGCAGGAGCGGCGGCGACAGCAGCGGCAACGATGATCGCGGATCGCTCTTTCGCACAGTCTCCTAAAATTCTCCTGACGCGGGCGCGGCTTTTCGACGGCAAGGCGGACACTCTGAAATCCGGTGTGCAGGTTCTGGTCGAGGGCAATCGCATCGCGGCTGTCGATACGACAAACAGTGCTCCGCCCGAAGGGGCAACGGTTATCGACTGCGGCGACCGCGTGCTGATGCCGGGTCTGATCGACGCGCACTGGCACGCCGTTTATGCGGCGGTGCCGCTGCCGGTGCTTCTGGAGGGAGATCTGGGTATAATTTTCGCAGCCTCTACGGCAGAAGCAGAACGCACACTTCTGCGCGGCTTTACGACGGTGCGCGATATGGGCGGGCCGACTTTCTCGTTCAAGCGCGCGATTGATACGGGGATCATCTTCGGCCCGCGCATCTTTCCCGCAGGTGCGATGATAACGACGACCGGCGGTCATGGTGATCTGAGGCTGCCAACAGAAATTCCGCGCGACGGAGGCAAACTCAGCACTGGTGAATTGATGGGGGCTTCAGCAATCGTCGATGATGCAGGCAGCTTGAAGCTTCGTGTGCGCGAGCAGCTGTTGCAGGGCGCCTCGCAGATCAAGATCGTTGCTGGCGGCGGTGTGTCATCGCCGCGCAGTCCGCTCGACATGTCGACATTCAGTGAGGACGAAATTCGTGCGGCGGTCGATGTGGCAAAGGACTGGAACACCTATGTCACGGTCCATGCCTATGCGTCGAATACGGTCCAGCGGTCTATCAGGGCTGGTGTTGCATGTGTTGAACATGCGCATCTGATGGATGAGGAAACCGCGCGCATGTTTGCGGAAAAGAATGTCTGGTTGAGCATGCAGCCTTTCCTGACAATGGAGGATGCTGCGTCACAGACAGGGCCAGGCGCCAAACGGATTCAGCAGCTTTTCGCAGGCACGCCAAGGATTTACGAATTCGCGCGCAAATACGGGATAAAGACCGCCTGGGGTTCAGACGTTCTGTTTTCACCCGCATTGACCCCGCGCCAGAATTTCATGCTGACCCATTTGAGCCAGTGGTATTCAAATGCGGAAGTGCTTCGTGCGGCTACTTCGGTCAATGCGGAATTGCTCGCCCTTTCCAATCTGCGCAATCCTTATCCCGGCAAGCTCGGCCTCGTAGAACCGGGTGCTTTCGCTGATCTTCTGGTTCTGAACGAAAATCCGCTCGATGATATTCACGTGCTTGAAAAGCCGGAACAGACGCTGGCGGTCGTCATGAAAGACGGTCAAATTCACAAGAATACCCTGAAATCATGAGTTGATTTCTTGGCTGGGGATGGGGAGGTTTTATGCTGAAGGCTGGCAATGCAACCCTGATCCTGATTGCAGGATGCGTCCTGATTGCATTGCTCCATTACGGCGGCGCGGTATTTGCGCCGGTCGTTTTTGCATTGTTTATCATTATGCTCGTCTGGCCGGTCCAGCGCGGACTTTCATCGCTCATGTCGCGCTATCTTGCGTTGGTGATCACTTTTCTTCTGGTGGTTTTCCTTCTGCTCGGTTTTGGCTGGCTGCTCGCGTGGACAGTCGGGCAGGTCGGTCGCCGCATATTGATCGATGCAGTTCGGTATCAGCTCCTCTATGAGCAGCTTAAAATCTGGCTCGAGGGGCATGGTATTGCGGCTTCAGTACTGTGGTCGGAGAATTTCAGCGTAAGCTGGACTTTGCGGATGCTTCAATCGATAGGAAGCCGCCTCAACAATACATTCAGTTTCTGGCTCGTGGCTCTGGTCTATGTCTTGTTGGGGCTTGCCGAAACCGATGAGTTTCGCGCGCGGATCAAGCAGCTGAAAAATCAGGAGGCTGCAAATTCATTCCTGCGTGCCAGCCAGTCAGCCGCTACAAAAATCCGGTTTTATATGCTGCTTAGGGCTTTGATGAGCCTTGCGACTGGTTCGTTTGTCTGGCTTTTGACCCGTTTGATCGGTTTGCCATTTGCCGAAACCTGGGGATTTGTCGCGTTCATTCTGAACTTCATCCCTTTCCTCGGACCGCTGGTCGCCACGCTTTTTATTACAGCGTTTGCCTTCACACACTTTGCCAGCTGGCAATGGGTGCTCGCGGTCTTTGTCGGTTTGAACATCATACAATCTGTCATCGGAAGCGTGATCGAGCCTCGATTGACGGGAAAGACAATTTCCCTGTCACCGTTTGCAACGCTCTTTTCCGTATTCGCCTGGGGCTCGCTCTGGGGTGTCTTCGGAGCATTTATCGGCGTGCCGATCACAATCGTCGCCCTGACTTTCTGCGCGCAATATTCCGCTACCAGCTGGTTTGCCGAAATATTCGGCTTTTCCCGCGAATAACGTTGAAAGTTTTACGATGGAAGAACCAGTAATCGGGTCTCAAGCGGGTGCCTTGACCTTTCAAGATGCAGCCTATGTAATATCTGGGAATGGGCATAATCAAAATGGGAAGGATATTTCTATGAGAATGATCCTGTACAGTGTCTTGACGATGGCCGTAATTGGCGCCACTGCGAGCGGGTGCACAACCGACGAAAGAAGAACAGCCGGCTATGGTGTTGGCGGTGCCGCGATTGGCGGGCTTGCCGGAGCTGCCATTGGAGGTGACACGCGTGGCGCGCTCACCGGCGCAGCCATCGGTGCAGCCGCAGGTACGCTCGTAGGCGTCGCACAGACCCGTAATGGCGTTCAGTACTGCCGCTATCGCGATCAGCACGGCCGTATTTACGAAGCACGTTGCCGCTAGAGCATGTCTCCCGCAAGCGGGAACCGGTTTCGGGATAGAGACTTGCGGTCCTGATACGGCTGTGCCGCATCTATGCATTGGATATCTGGAGCGTCTCTCGATCTGATTGTATCAGATAGGCGCTCCAAAAGTTTGTTTTCATGACATTTTCCCGAACCTGTTCATCCGCTTCGGGACTTTTTATGCCTGTCGCCAATCATGAAACCGGCGAACAGGTTCGGCTTGTGAGTTGTGGTTCTTTGTTACTTTGGAGGGGACATGAAGCTGCATTCGATCGGGGCTATTCTTGCATTCACTGCCATTTTTACGATTGGAACCGTTGCCGAGACGGTTCCGGCTTTCAGCCAGAGCTATTCGGTTACCGTGGGCGTGCGGATCAACAACGGACACAGGATACGGTGTTCCGAAGGTGTCCGATTGGCGAGAATGCGCGGTTTTCGCAATGTTCGCGCACTCGATTGCCGCGGCAGTCATTTTCTGTATCGGGCTGATCGGTCTCGTAGAACTTACGATGTAACGGTTCGGGCCAGAGACGGCAGAGTTACCAATGTCCGCACGGTGAGATGGCGTCGCTGATCCATGAGATGTCTTCATTTCAGGCTTGTCGAGGAAAAGGAGCACGGTTGTGTCAGAACTGGTTGTTATTGGATTTGATACGGTAGGAGAGGCGGATGCTGTTCTTTTGAAGCTCAATCAGCTTCAGAAGGAATTTCTCGTCGATCTTGAGGACGCCGTGGTTGTCGTCAGGGATGAACAGGGCAAGGTTCATCTCAAGCAGAAGTATAACCTGCCCGCCATGGGCGCTGGATCGGGGCTGCTTTCCGGAGCGATCTGGGGCGGACTGGTAGGGCTTATTTTCCTCAATCCGCTTGCCGGCATGGCGCTTGGTGGCGCTGTAGGCGCGGGCGCCGGAGCTTTGTCGGGCTCGCTCGCCGATTACGGCATCGATGACAAGTTCATCGTGTCTCTTGGCGAAACCATCCCGGAGAACTCGTCCGCCTTGTTCGTTCTCCTGCGCAAAATCCAGTGGGATAGGGTCATGGCCGATTTCCCTGACCTGCGCGGCAGGGTCCTGAAAACGTCGTTGTCTCTAGAACAGGAAAAGCGCCTCAAGGAAGCACTCGAGGGAGCGTTGCCGACAACCTCATAAATGCGGTGTTGCCCAGAAACCGGCGATGCGACACCATCGCGACAACGTGGCCGTTTTGCCTCGATTATCGAGCGAGGACATGATTTGAAGCAGATTTTCATCCTCGCATTTGTTCTGCTTGTCGCAGTGGGATGCGCCGGAAGCAGGGCTGTCACTGGTCTGGGAATGGATGTGTCTGGCCAGACCCTTTCCAAAGTGGTGGTTCCGTTTACGGTTGCGACCGTACGCGAGCGAATAGACGATCCCAGTGTCGCCTATTCGCGCGACAGGTCTGAAGTACTGAACTTCTCGACGATTGACGTGCACATCCCGGAAACGCACCGTCCAGGAAATGTAGAAACTGCGTCGGGCAAACCTGATCCCCGAAGGAATTTCATAGCGTCAAACTATGCACCGTTGCCTGATCGACAAGCCATGATCCGGGAGTTGAACCGGCGTCTTGCAAGCCGCCCGGCGGCACAGCGTGAGATATTCGTTTTCGTCCACGGCTATAACAACAACTTTGCCGAGGGACTTTTCCGCAATGCGCAGATTGTCCACGACTATGATGTCTCCTCGGTGCCTGTTCATTTTTCATGGGCGTCCGCTGCGGCGTTTACGCGATATCTCTACGATCGCGACAGTGCGATCATCGCGCGTAGGGGACTGGCTGAAACACTCGAAATTGCAGCACAGACAAAAGCCAACGGCATCGTCATTATCGGCCATTCGATGGGCGCTGTCGTCGTTATGGAAGCCTTGCGGACATTGTCTGCAGATAAACGCCTTAACGTGTTGAAGCGCATCAAGGGTGTGCTGCTTGCGGCTCCCGATCTCGATCCCGATCTTTTCCGCAGCCAGATTGATGATATCGACTATTTGCCTCAGCCTTTCACGATTGTCGTATCCCGGCGTGATCGGGCTCTCGATATCTCGCGCAGACTGGCAGGTGGGGCGCCGCGGGTCGGTAGCGGCTTTGATATAGCTTTCCTGCAGAACAAGAATATTCAGGTTCTTGATATTTCTCAGGTTGATAGCGGTGGTCATAGTCTGTTTGCCAGCTCGAACACGCTGATCAAGTTTCTGGGTTCGGGCTATCTGCTGCGCCGACTTATTACAGATGAGTATGCAGGCATGGATGATACTTTCATCGCCGCCGGGCAGGGTACATTCGAACAGGCCTCGCTGGCCCTTCATCTGCCTGCACGTGTGATCGATCGCCTGGGTGCGCGTTAGGGCCACCACACCGTGACACTGGACCCTCAATGATAAACTAGGTTAAGCTTCATGTGCGGCTCACGACTGAACAAGTTGTTGGTGCGTCACTCAAGTCTATAATTGAACTTGTCTATAGTGATCCAGCGAGTTAATCTGCCTGAATATTTCATCCTGCCTTGGTTTTATTGTTCGGTATCGATAACGCATCGTAGTTCCCTGAGAACATAGAGGTGGCAATCGTCGATGAGCACGGGTTGGCATGCCGAGCTTGAACTGCGGTTCGAGCATAATCGCGAAGTGACGCGGCTCATGCGGCGACGCCATGTGGGGCCACTTGCGGTGCAACAACCATTCTATCCTGAAAAGGATGGCAGTGCGCACGTCTATCTTCTTCATCCACCGGGTGGCGTGGCTGGTGACGATGTCCTTGATATTTCTTGTTTTTTAGGACGTGGCGCCAGAACCGTTCTAACGACGCCCGGCGCTACCAAATTCTATCGCAGCGAGAGGGGCCAGAGTACCCAGACGACCAGGATCGATGTGGGTGAGGGCGGCATATGCGAATATCTCCCGCAGGAAACAATCGTTTTTGATGGCGCAAAGGCTTCCATAGGCACGAAAGTATTCCTGAGTGGAGATGCGGTCTATCTGGGGTGGGACATTATCAGTCTCGGACGGCCGGCCTGTCAGGAAAGTTTCGACACTGGCGAGGTCCGTCAAAGGGTCGAAATATTCAGGGATGGCAAGCCGATCTGGTTCGAGCAGTTTCGCCTTCATGGCGCCGACCCGGCGCTGAATGCCGCTTTTGCCTTCTGCGCAAAACCGATTGTCGCGACGATGGTTTATGCCGGTCCGGCAGATGAAAGCGCGCTTCACGCTATTCGCGAAGCCGTCGGCGATGCAGCCAGAAATCTGTTCTCGGTGTCGCGGCTCGAGCGGGTGATCGTCTGTCGCTATCTCGGCGGGCGCGTGTCGGAAGCCAAGACACTGTTTCGAAAAGCCTGGGAAGTTCTGCGCGAAACCGGACTGGGGAAACCGGCAGCTGCGCCACGCATCTGGGCAACATAACTCACTTTGGAGAGGGCCTACAAATGGAACTATTGCCACGTGAAAAGGACAAACTTCTGATCTTCACCGCAGCATTGGTTGCGGAGCGACGGAGAGCCCGAGGGGTGAAACTTAACTACCCGGAAGTCGTGGCTTACATCTCCGCCGAAATTCTGGAGGGGGCCCGTGACGGCAAGACAGTTGCGGAACTCATGTCCTACGGTGCCACGCTTCTCACCCGCGATGAGGTGATGGAGGGTGTGCCTGAAATGATCCACGACATTCAGGTGGAAGCCACCTTTCCTGACGGTACCAAGCTTGTAACCGTTCACAACCCAATTTCGTAGAGCATTTCATAACTATTTGGAAACGCTCTGGTTTTTGTTTTTACGCGCATCTTGTCCGAAACGTTTCACGTCTTTCGGGATGCGTCTCAGGAGACGATCATGATACCGGGTGAATATTTCATCGAAGACGGGTCGATCGACCTCAACAATGGTCGCGAAACGCGCACCATCGCCGTGGAGAACACGGGCGACAGGCCGATACAGGTTGGATCGCATTATCATTTCTATGAAACGAACGAAGCGCTTGCCTTCGACCGGGAGCAGACGAGAGGTTTCCGGCTCAATATTCCGGCCGGAACTGCGGTGCGGTTCGAGCCGGGACAGGACCGAGAAGTCGAACTGGTAGCGCTGGATGGCAATCGGGAAGTCTATGGCTTCAACGCAAAAATCGACGGAAAACTCTAGGAGGGACAGATGGGAAGGATCTCAAGACAGGCCTATGCCGAACTGTATGGCCCGACCAAGGGTGACCGTTTGCGTCTGGCCGATACAGAGCTCATCATCGAGGTCGAGGAAGATCGCTGCATCTATGGCGAAGAAGTAACCTTCGGCGGCGGCAAGGTCATTCGCGACGGTATGGGGCAGGGGCAACGACCCTCGTCCGAAACCGCCGATCTGGTCATCACCAATGTCATCATTCTCGACTATTGGGGCATCATCAAAGCCGATGTCGGCATCAAGGAAGGTCGTATCTCAGGGATCGGCAAGGCCGGTAATCCCGATATTCAGCCCGGCGTCGACATTATCGTCGGACCTGCGACCGACGTCATTGCAGGCGAAGGCAAGATTCTCACCGCTGGCGGTATCGACACCCATATTCACTTCATTGCGCCGCAACAGGCCGAAGAAGCTCTGGCCAGCGGTACAACGACTTTGGTTGGTGGCGGAACGGGGCCGACGGTCGGCACGCTCGCAACCACGGTTACACCGGGGCCATGGGCTATCCATCGCATGCTTGAGGCTGTCGAAGCGCTTCCGATCAATGTGGGACTGCTCGGCAAAGGCAATGCAAGCAAGCCGGAACCGCTTCGCGAGCAGATCAGAGCCGGTGCTGTCGGCCTGAAGCTGCATGAGGACTGGGGAACCACGCCAGCCGCCATCGATAATTGCCTGAACGTTGCCGATGAGGAAGACATTCAGGTCGCTATCCATACGGATACGCTGAACGAGAGCGGGTTCGTCAAGGATACCTTTGCTGCTATGAAAGGCCGAACCATCCACAGTTTCCATACGGAAGGTGCAGGTGGCGGCCATGCGCCGGATATCATCACAGCGGCGGGCGAAGAAAATATCCTGCCGTCCTCAACCAATCCGACCCGCCCCTACACCATCAACACAGTCGATGAACATCTCGATATGCTGATGGTCTGTCACCATCTCAGTCCGAAAATCCCCGAGGATGTGGCATTCGCGGAATCCCGCATCCGGCGCGAAACCATCGCCGCCGAAGACATTCTCCATGATCTGGGCGTGTTTTCGATGATGTCGTCGGATTCTCAAGCCATGGGACGTATCGGTGAAACGACGCTGCGTTGCTGGCAAACCGCCCACAAGATGAAGGTGCAGCGCGGTCCGTTGAGCCAGGACAGCAGCCGAAACGACAATTTCCGCGCCAAACGTTATGTCGCCAAATATACGATCAATCCCGCAATCACACACGGGTTTGCCCATGAGATCGGCTCAATCGAAGTCGGAAAACGGGCCGATCTGGTATTGTGGAAGCCGGAATTCTTCGGCGTGAAACCGAGCCTCGTCATGATCGGCGGCATGATTGCGATTGCACCGATGGGCGACCCAAACGCATCGATCTCGACGCCCCAGCCGGTTCATTATCGGCCAATGTATGGGGTATTGGGCCGGGCGCTTGGTTCCACCGGCGTCACCTTCGTCTCGAAAGCGGCGCTGGATGACGGCATCGGCGAGAAGCTGAAACTCAGCAAGCAACTGGTTGCGGTGAAGGGCATCCGGACGATCCGCAAGAAGGACATGATCCATAACGGGCTTACACCCAAACTGGAGGTTGATCCGCAGAGCTATCAGGTGCGGGTGGACGGTGAACTGATCACGTGCGAACCGGCTGATGTCCTGCCGATGGCGCAGCGTTATTTTCTGTTTTAGTCAGAGGTAACTAAACGGCGAAGAAGGGGTAAAGTTCATGCAGCTCAATGCCTTGCAGGATCATCCTTCTCTGGGGTTTGTTGATTGGACGCTGCGCGGTATCGGGCAGGTGGTGTTCCAGAACAATCCTCTGTCGGGGCTGGTCATTTTGTTCGCCATTCTGGTCAATTCCTGGATTTATGCCCTTGTCTGCGTGCTCGGCGTTGTCGCCAGCACGCTGACGGCAATCATACTCAAGGCTGACAAGGGGCTGATCCGGGATGGCCTGTTCGGGTTCAATGGCGCTCTGGTCGCCCTTGCGCTGATTGCGTTTACCAGTGCGGATTTCCGCAGCGGTGCATTGCCGTCGCCTGCCATGACGATCTATCTCATCTGTGGCGCTGCTTTCTCCACCATGGCTTTCGCCAGCATCGCCACGTTGTTGGGGCCGCACAAGGTGGCACCCCTGACAATGCCATTCGTACTCGTCGGCTGGCTCTTTCTGTTCGCAATTCTCAAGTTCGACGCCATAGATGCCGGTCCGATGGCAAAGCCGGTGTCGCCGGAACAGTTTTCCTACGCCGTTCCCTATGTGCTTCCGACCTGGTACATGGGCATCGGCACTGCCATCGGGCAGATATTCTTTCAGGATAACTGGATCACCGGTTACATCATCCTTGCCGGTATCGCGATCCATTCGCGAATAAGCGCATTGATGGGGCTTCTGGGAGCCGTAACCGGAGCAGTGGTTGCCGCCGCATTCGGTGGTCCGGAAGGCGCCATTCGCGATGGGCTTTTCGGTTATAATGCGGCGTTGACGGCGATTGCGCTTGGCGGTTTCTTCCTTGTTTTTAGCTGGAGCAGTTTTCTTTACGCCATCTTCGGCGCCATCGTCGCGACATGGCTTTGGGCTTCGGTCGCCATATTCCTGAAGCCGATCGGAATGCCGGTGCTGACCTCGACATTCGTGCTCGTCACCTGGGTCATGCTGATCGGTCAGTATGCTTTCAAGGCGCTGGTGCCCGTCGCACCGGCTGATGCGACTTCGGCGGAGGATAATCTCAGGCGATACCGTGAAACGCTGCACTCACGACCGGAATAGGCGGCTATATTGTGTCTCGTGCCAGGCGCTGGCCATGGCCAGCGCGGGAGCCGTATTACCGATTTCGTCGTCATTCAGCGTGCGCGCCTTTTCGACGGCTCTTTCAATCTTGGCTGCTCCCGCGATAAGTATCCTCTGGCCCGCCGTATGGCCAAGCGGGACGAGACGGATTGCAGCCATGATCTGGCTTTCAACCACGCTCCACATGAGACCGCGCAGTGCATCGACAGGCTCGATATTCCAGTGACATGCTGCAATGGAGAATGCTGCGGGATAGGTGGCTCGCTGTTCCGAAGCGAAACTACGGGCCCGTTCGACACCAAGTTCCGACAGTAGAGTGAGCAGGGATTCGCCCATGCGGCGATCTTCAAGCTCAAGTTCGCTGCTTTCGCGACTTGCTCCAAGCCAGTCATTCAGGCGGCAGAATTCGGCGTCATCGTTTCGCATCAATGCTGAAATCATGCGCCAGAAAATCGCGCCATCAAGCACAGCGTAACTGTGTTCCAGAAGGCCGAACACCCACCCGGCACAACTTTCCTCGTTCGTCACTGTTCCCGCATGCACGGCCCATTCGAGGCCGCGCGAATAGGAAAACGCGCCAACTGGCTGGCTGGGACTGACAAGCCGCATGAGATGCAGCATAGGCAGCGCCGGAGAATGCATAGGCATTTCCGGCACTGACCCATCATGTTCAATATCAGCTTCAGCGTGTCTCTTCGAATGATCCAGCAAGACGATGCTCACATCACCCGGCCATAAGGTAGAGTCCGCTCAGGGCAGCAAAGCCGCCAGCTATTCGCATCACTATCTGTCCCGTGCGCCCCTGCAGCAGGCGACCTGCTGCTAGACCGACACCGATGCCTGCCGCGTGGAGCAATGCCGTCGCAAGAGCAAACCCGGCGCCGTAGGAAAGAAACGCAGCGCTGCCGATTTCTCCGCCATGAGCATAGCCATGGAAGAATGCAAAGAAGCCGACGATAAGTGCCGCCGTCAGGGTCGATGCGCGGAATGCCATGGCGACAAGGAGGCCAAGCACTATCACTGACGCAAGGATGACCGGTTCGACATAGGGGAGTGATACTCCGCCAAGCGCTGCCACGAATCCCAGAAGCATGACACCGACAAAGCTCAAGGGAACGACGACGAGTGCGCGTCCACCAAGCATTGAAGCCCAAAGGCCAACGGCAACCATCGCAAGTATGTGGTCGGCACCGGAGAGGGGATGTGTAAACCCTGCGGCGAACGAACCGTGCTCTGCGGGATTGAGATGCGCGAATGCAGGGCTCGCCATCAAGGAGAGCAGGACGGCAATCAGGAGAGAAGTCCTTTTCATTTCAACTTCCTTTCAACAACAATGGCCATGCTCAGAAGGAGCCAAACATTGATCCCAGTACAAAAACCGCAACGAGCGATATGATCACGCCGACAATCACGGTCATGACCATGTCGAAATAGCTCGATGCATGGGTCTGCTTACTGATCTGCAGGAGAAGAAGCACCGTGCCGTTATGCGGCAGCGCATCCAGCGTACCGGCGCTGATGACGGTCAGGCGGTGCATGAGTTCGGGATTGATCCCGTACTGGATCGCGAGCCGCATATACTCTTCACCCAGCGCATTGAGCGCGATGGCCATGCCGCCGGATGCCGTTCCGGTGAGGGCTGCGAGCGCGTTCATGGCGACGACCAGTGAAACAAGCGGGCCGCCCGGCACTTCAAGCACGGCATCGCGAACCACCGCAAAAGCAGGCATTGCCGCCACGACTGCGCCAAAGCCGACGAGGCTTGCAATGGTGAGGATCGGCAGAACTGAGGAGTTGGCGCCTGCGTCGAGGCTTTCCCGGATTGCCCGAAGCCGCCCGAAATTGACTGCTATCAGGGTCAGGATAGCCGCTGCCAGTGCGATCAGAACTGCCCACAGGCCGATTGAGGAGCCAACATCGATCCCCCATGGTTCCTGTTCCAGAAACGAGAAATCGATACGGGGCAGGATGATGAGCGCCATCAGGAAATTGACGACGATGACCACAAGCAGGGGCAGAACCGCAAAGAAAAACGGCGGCTGATTGTCGGGACGTGCGCCGTGTTCGAATTCGGCCGGATCGAAATCGCCCGACAATGTTGACTGCTCTCTGACTTTCTCTGTGATTTCGAGATCGCCAGTGTCGTCGACATAGTTTTCGCCTGCGGCCCGCGCCTTGGCTTCGGCGCGCTGCAGCCACCACATGCCGAAGGCCAGTGTGATGATGGATGCGATGATCCCAAGCCCCGGTGCCGCAAAGGTTGTGGTTTCGAAATAGGGCATCGGAATAGCGTTGTTCGTGGAGGGCGTGCCCGGCATTGCCGACATGGTGAAAGTGAACGCGCCAAGCCCGATGGCGGCTGGCATCAGCCGCGCAGGAATATTGGCCGCCTTGAACATTTCACGTGCCATGGGCACCAGCACGAAAAAGGCGACAAACACGCTGACACCGCCATAGGTGACGACTGCCGATGCAAGCACGACGGAAAGCATGGTGCGTTTTACGCCCAGTTTCTCGGTCAGATACTTCGCGATGGACGTGATGGAGCCGCTATCGTCCATCAACTTTCCAAAAATGCCACCGAGCAGAAAGAGTGGAAACCATCGGCCGACGAAGCTGGCCGTCCCGCCCATGAAGGTCGATGTCCAGTTCGCCAGAAGAGGTTCACCGGAAATAAGCGCGGCGAGCAGTGCTGCTACAGGAGAAAGCAGAAGCACACTCCAGCCGCGATAGGCAAACCACATGAGTAGAGCTAGTCCGAGCAGTATTCCAAGCAAACCCATGCTATCTGACCCCTCAGTCGATGTAGGAAAGAATGCGTACGGAATTTACTGATGAAACTACTTTAGATGAAATAATTCAAGTACTATAATAAAATATGATGAGGCTGATGTGAGAAGACTTCCTAATCTCCACAAATAATGTCTATACTGCCATCTGTTTACTACAACGGCTTTGGTTGCGTCACTCAATTGTAACGTCAATTAAAATATCGTGATCGCTTTCAGCTTTGTGGCTTCCGTGCGATTTTTCGCCTGGTCGTCCAAGGCATAAAGAGGACTGCATGCCGGAAGTCGTCGCAATCCCATCCATCATGGTCAATCTCGGTCTGGCGCTCCTGCTCGGTTCTGCAATCGGGCTGGAACGTCAGATCAAACAACGTCATTCCGGTCTCGCCACACATGGCCTCGTGGCATTGGGTGCGGCAGCCTATGCTTCTCTACCCTACGCTCTTGGACTTGAAGGCGACCTCAGAATGGGCTCGCAAGTCGTTACGGGGATTGGCTTTCTCGGTGCTGGGCTGATTATCAAGGATGGCGCAAGCATCAAGGGGCTGAGTACTGCAGCTACGATCTGGAGCACGGGGGCAGTTGGCGTTCTCACCGGTTATGGACTGTGGCTTCTTGCCGTGGAGACGGCATTTTTCATTGTCTGCCTCAATGTCTCGCTGCCAAAAATTGCGGTTCTCGTGAACCGCTATTCCTTTGTCGAGCCGGAAATCGAACAATTCTATCTTGTGAAGTTCCGATGTCCTGCGGAAAGCGAGATTTCTGTGAGAGCGTTGCTAATCCAGACACTAGATCTGAAGAAGCTCCGGTTCCACGCGATCCGAAGCCACCACATAGAAGGCAGCGATGAAGTCGAGGTCGAGGCGACGCTATTCGCCGGCAAGGAAGACGATCGTCTGGTCGAAGGGCTGGTAGCGCAACTCTGCTTGCGTTCCAGCATCACGTCTACAAGCTGGTTGAAACTGGAAGATGGCGATTGGTCGGTAGCCCACTAAATTTGTTGCCTTCGGGCTGTACTATTATATCGAAACATGCACATACTTTCGCATTCGCAGTAACGCGTCCCTTTTAACATAGAGGGGTCTATAATGGACGTTCAGCAACTGCAGGTATTGGAACGCAAAACTGTCGAACAGAGAAAATGGAAAGGTTTTCTCGGGATCGGCGCTTTGCTTATGGCGGGCGGAATACTTTGCCTGTTCTTGCCTGTGTTCTCTGAATTCGCAGCCAGCACAATGTTTGGCCTCGTCCTTGTGGCTATCGGCGTCGTCTAGATAATCCAGTCGCTCTGGGTCAAAAGCTGGGCGGGCTTTGTCTGGCAGGAACTGTCCGGAGCAGTGGAGCTTGTCGGCGGGATCATGATCTATCTGAACCCGCTCAAGGGTGCCCTTGCCATCACTCTGTTGATTGCCATCGTGGTGTTTGTGCATGGTTTCCTTCAGCTGGCGCTATCCTGGAAAATCAAACCGGCAAGCGGCTGGTGGTGGTTTACGCTTTCCGGCCTGATCGCCTGGACTGCCAGCGCGGCACTGGTGGTAAAATGGCCCTGGACGCGTGACCTGCCATCAGGATCGATTGCGGGAATTGCACTGCTGATCGCTGGTGTCGCCTATATCGGAATAGCCTTGAGTACCCGAAATGCGTGAGTGATCGGTCGATTTCCGACCGGAGGGAGGACACGCAATTGAAGAAGACTCTCGTTCGTCGTTCTGTGAACGCTGCCTTTGTAGCCGTGTTGTCGCCTTTGCTTCTGCAGCCAAGTCTGGCTCAGCAAGCTCCAACTGGCGCGGCGCCTCCCGTGATCGTGCGCCAGGTGGAACTGGCACCTGCGACTGCACCGCTTCGTTTCAACGGGCAGATCGAGGCGATTGAAGCTGTTGATATTCAGGCGCGGATCACCGGTTTCCTGAAGGAAAAGGCGTTCGAGCAGGGCGCTGCGGTCAAGGCAGGCGATCTCCTCTTTGAAATTGAGCCAGACCAGATGCAGGCGGCAGTTATGTCTGCTGAGGCACAGGTTGCACGTGCCGAAGCTGCCCAGAATGCCGCACGACAATCATTGTCGCGAACGCGGACGCTCGCCAACCGCAACACCGCTTCGCAAGCTTCCCTCGACGATGCACAGGCAGCGTTTGATATCGCGACTGCGGATGTGCGGAACGCAGAAGCCGCGCTCAACAATGCGCGGCTCAATCTCTCCTATACGCAGGTCAGATCACCAATCAACGGGACAATAGGGCGCTCGCTCTTTACCGTCGGCAACCTCGTTGGCCCGGGCATGGGACCGCTCGCGCGCATTGTGCAGCTTGATCCCGTGCGTGTTGTGTTTTCGATCACGGACCGCGCTCTGATTGCTATTCGCCAGAAGGAAGCAGGAGGCGGGACAGTCAATCCCGAAAGCTTCAAGCTGACTTTGATGCTGGCCAACGGAACGCAATATGGCGAGCGGGGAAACATCCAGTTCATCGACAATGAAGTGAGCGCGCAGACCGGCACAGTGGCGGTGCGCGCCCTGTTCGCCAATCCCAACCATATTCTGGTTCCGGGGCAGGTGGTTGCCGTCAATCTGCTGGATGAAACGGTTGGTGAGTTGCCGATAGTTCCCATGTCTTCCGTGTTGCAGGACCGGCAGGGCAAATATGTCTATGTTCTCAACGAGGGTAATACGGTTTCCCGGCGTGCGATCGTGACCGGCACGCGTATCGACAATGGCTGGTCGGTTACAGATGGCCTCAAGGCTGGTGAAACGATTGTCGTCGAGGGCTTGCAACGCATCGCCGATGGGCAGGCCGTATCCCCGCGTGACCCGATCTCCGGTACTGCAGGGGTGGGGCAATGATTTCCGAAGTCTTCATACGACGAACCCGCCTCGCAATCGTCATCTCGATCATCATTTCTATCGCCGGTGCGATTGCGATCTTTTCATTGCCCATCCAGCAATATCCGCAGATTACGCCGCCGACAGTGAACGTATCGGCAGTCTATCCCGGTGCGAGTGCGGAGGTGATTGCCGACGTTGTCGGTGGCCCGCTGGAAACGGCAATCAATGGCGTGGATGGCATGATGTATATGTCATCGACCAGCTCCAACGCCGGGCAGTATTCGCTGTCGGTCACTTTTGAAGTCGGGACTGATCCCGAACTGGCGCAGATCAATGTTCAAAACCGGGCGCAACTGGCGATTTCCCGACTGCCCGCGGCAGTGGCGCAGCAAGGCGTGTCGGTCCGTTCCCGTTCGCCCGATTTCGTGCTGGGCATTGCATTCTATTCGCCGGACGATAGCCTCAACGCGCTTGAGATCACCAATTTCACCACGACTACGATTGTCGATGCAATCTCGCGCGTACCCGGCGTCGGCGAAGCGAGTGTTGTGGGCGCATCCGAATATTCGATGCGCGTCTGGCTCAACCCGCAAAGAATGGATGCGCTGGGCATAACCGTCGATGAAGTGTCGGCGGCGATCCAGCGTCAGAATATTCAGGCAACGCTGGGGCAGGCGGGCGCGCCGCCGATGCGGGTGGGCACCGAACTTCAATATACGCTGGTGGCACAAGGGCGGCTTCGCGATACGGATGAATTTGGAGGCATTGTCATCCGCACCGGGGCGGACGGAGCAAAAGTGTTTCTGCGCGACATTGCACGTCTTGAACTTGGCGCACGTAACTATGCGTCGCGCGCAAGTTTTGCCGGTCATGAGTCGGCCATGCTGCAGATCAACCAGTCGCCCGATGCCAATGCGATCCAGACCGCGACTGCCGTGCAGGCAGAGCTTGAACGTCTGTCGTCCAGATTTCCTTCGGGACTGCAATATCATGTCGTCTACGATGCGACCCGGTTTGTCGAGGCAAGCCTGCAACTGACTGCGCGAACATTGTTCGAAGCTTTCGTGATCGTGCTCGTGGTGACATTCATCTTTCTGCAGGACTGGCGGGCGACGCTCATTTCAGCGCTTGCCATTCCGGCCTCGATGTTGGGTGCGGTCGCGGTGCTGCTCGCCGTTGGCTATTCGCTGAATATGATTTCCCTGCTGGCGCTTGTCCTCGCCATCGGGCTTGTGGTGGACGACGCAATTCTGGTCGTTGAAAACGTCAAGCACGTGCTGGATGATACGCCCGATATCTCGGTCATTGAGGCCACGCGCAAGGCTATGCACCAGATCACCGGGCCGATTATTTCCACAACGCTGGTTCTGCTGGCTGTGGTCACGCCCACGGCGTTTCTGGAAGGCATTGGCGGGCAGCTCTACCGGCAATTCGCAGTCACGATCTCGTCGGCGCTGATCCTTTCGTCGTTCGTAGCCCTGACGCTCAGTCCGGCGCTTGCAGCGCTTTTGCTCAAGCGCGGACAGGGAGGCTACAAGCGCGGTCCTCTGGCGTGGTTTTCAAGCTTCATGGAGAAAACCCGCAACGGCTATGGCAAGATCGTCGGCTTTCTGGTGAAATACTGGATAGTGCCGGTTGCCGGCATCGTCGCCTGTTTCGCGTTGGCCTATTTCGTTTTCGTCAATCTTCCCGCGACGTTCTTGCCCGACGAGGATCAGGGCGCGCTTTTTGTCGACATCCAGCTGCCAAGTGCGGCCTCGCTCGACCGCACAAACCTGATTGTCGAGAATGTGCGTAAGGTTCTGAGCGAGACCGAAGGCGTTCAGGATGTCATAACGGTTGCCGGATTCAGCATCCTGCAGTCGACCAGCACGCCCAACGGCGCCATGGCGGTTGCCGCCCTTACACCATGGGAAGATCGTGAGACAGAGGCGCTGCAGCTCAACAACATCATCAACACCTTGCGTGCCCAGTTTTCGCAGGTGCCGGGCGCAAATATCTCGGTATTTGCACCACCTGCAATTGCGGGCATCGGTGCTGTTGGCGGTCTTGATTTCCGTCTGCAGGCCTTGCAGGGCCAGCCTCCGCAGGAAATAGCGCAGGTGACCAGCGCTTTGCTCGGTTACTTCAATCGGCGGCCGGAAATCGGTGGTGCGGCAACCACGTTCAACGCGAATGTGCCGCAGATCTATGTCGATGTGGATCGTGCCCGCGCGGAAGCCCTTGGCCTTAGTGTGTCGGATATTTACGCCTCTATCGGTGCGAATTTCGGCTCGCGCTATGTCAATGATTTCACGCTGAATGGCCGTGTGTTTCAGGTCAATCTTCAGGCCGATTCCGATTTCCGCGCGCATAGCGAGGATATTCTGAAACTCCACGTCAGGAGCCGGAACGGAACCATGGTGCCATTGCGGAGCGTGGTGTCGTTGACCACGGTATTGGCGCCTTTCGTCATCACCCGCTACAACCTCTCGGTTTCGGCGCAGGTGAATGCTGTCCCGGCTCCCGGCTCCAGTAGCGGACAGGCCATGGCGGCCATGGAACAGGTCGCTTCGGAAGCTCTCCCAGATGGCTATGGTTACGAGTGGTCGGGACTGTCTTTCCAGGAAAGCAGAAGCAGCGGTCAGGAGGTAATCGTCTTCGCGCTTGCCTTCCTCTTCGCCTATCTCTTCCTTGTTGCCCAATATGAAAGCTGGGCATTGCCAGCGGTGGTTATCCTTTCGCTGGGTGCTGCGCTGCTGGGGGCTGTTGCCGCTCTTACATTCTTCGGGCTGCAGAACAGCCTCTATGTCCAGATCGCGATGGTGTTGCTGATCGGGCTGGCGGCAAAGAATGCGATCCTGATCGTGGAGTTCGCCAAGGAAAAACGCGAGGCCGGTCTGACAGCCGCAGAAGCGGCCCGTACAGGAGCCGAGCAGCGTTTCCGCGCCGTCATGATGACGGCCGTATCGTTCATCCTTGGTATTCTTCCCCTTATCCTGTCTTCGGGCGCGGGCGCCGGTGCACGTCAGGCTGTCGGTGTGACGATCTTCGGCGGAATGCTTGCCGCGACCACGATTGGGTTGATTCTCACCCCCGGTCTCTACTTCGTCATCCAGCGCCTGAGCGAGCGTCTCGGACGGCAAACGGATGAGAAAAAGGATACCGCCTCTGAAACAGTACATGAGTGAAGCCTCACGGAGTCTTCGACCTATTGTCCGATACTGGGGAACTGAATGACCGAGACAAAATCACAGAGCATCGACCGGCGCGATTTCATGCTCGCATCCATTGCGGCAGCAGGGTCCGTTGCGCTCGCATCCGGGCAGGCACAGGCCCAGACGGGTGATGCAAAACCGGATACCGACGGCAAGGGTTCAGGCACGGTCTATACCGGTGATGTCATAGACGGTAAGCGCGTGATTTCCTTTCTCGATATTTCCGATCTGGAAGCGGGCAAGCGGCACAATTTCTATTTCCAGGGCGTGCAGATGCCGACGGGCCAGCATTGGCATGTTTCGGTCACGGTGATGAAGGGCAAGTTGCCCGGCAAGCGGATCGGATTGATCAGTGGCGTGCACGGCGACGAAATGAGCCCGGTGCACACATTGCACACCATCGTGAATCAGCTCGACCCGCAAAAAATGTCCGGCTCTGTTGTCGCTGTCTTCGATCTGTCTCGCCCGGCGCTTGAAGCAATGGCAAGGCGATGGCCGAGTTCAGGACGCGGGATTGACCTTATCGATATCAACCGGCTGTTTCCGGGTAACGAGAACGCACCGGAAGCCGCGGCACGCCACGCTTGGCTGGTGTTCAATCACCTGCTGCGACCCAATCTCGACTACGGGATCGATTTTCATACCGCAGCCACTGGTATGGATATGGCCTCATTTCATCTGGCGCGAATGGACCTGCCGGAAGTTCGGGCGATGGCTGAGCTTTATCCGATAGAGCAGATTTTCGACAATTTCGGCGCCCACGGCCTTCTCGCAAATGCACTGATCGATGAGGGTATTCCAGCCTTCACGCCAGAAATAGGCCGACCGCGTATCTTCGATCATGCGATGATTGCCCTTTTTGTCGAAGGCACCATGAATGTTCTCAAACACCATAAGGTCATTGAAGGCAATATAGGCAAAACCAGCAAGGATTCCGGTCTCTTCGCTGCGGATGGAATGGCGCCGGTTCTGACGACACATGGCGGGTTTATCGAACATCACGTTGAACTCAATGAGCAGGTGCAAGCGGGACAAAAAGTGGCTAGTCAGAGAAATTCATTCGGGGAAGTCGTGGCTGAATATTCCGCGCCCGTGGCGGGCAAAGTCGGTGCCAGGCGTACCGATGCCTCATGCGAGCCGGGCACGCCGATCGTCTTCCTCTTATTTGATAGCGCAACCGCGACCGGAACCGGTGGTTTGGCCGAATAAGCGCAATAAAACCTGCAACAGATGAGAGCATGAACATGAAGGTCAGACATTTCTTACTGACAGCGCTGGTCGCCGTCAGCTTCGGCGTTCCAAATGGCGCGAGCGCTCAGGACAAGACCGAATCTGAACGGAATCTCGAAGCTTTCCCGGCAGCACCGTCGGGCTCTTACCGTTATGTCATCCATCTTCCGCCACTGGAGAAAGAACAGGATGCCAAGGTTGAAATTATCGCGGGCCGCAACGCAACCGTGGACTGCAATATCAGCTGGTTTGGTGGAAGTTTAACGCCGAGCACCGTCGAGGGCTGGGGCTTTGACTATTTCACTCTGGCGGCAAGCGACCGCATGTCGGGCACGCTCATGGCTTGTCCGGAGGACAGCAAGCGAACCGATTTCGTGCCGGTTCGGGGTGAGAACTTCATGCTCCGCTACAACAGCCGGCTTCCGATCGTCATCTATGCGAAAGATGGCTTTGAAATCCGCTATAGAATCTGGAAGCCATCCGACGAAAAGCTCAACGCGAAACGAGGATAGCAGACCCTCGATAAGTTCAGGTGGAGTGATGAAACAATGCCCGGATGCTCAGCATCCGGGCATTGTTTGTATCCGACTTACTGGCTGAAATTCCGCCCATCGGCACGTTTTGAAAAACGCAACACGATGAACCCGGCGAGACCGGCAACGAGCGAGCCAATCAATATCCCGATTTTCGCTTCGTTCTGCAGCAACACGTCATCGAAAGCGAGAAGCGAGATGAAGAGGCTCATCGTGAAGCCGATACCGCACAGAAGCGTCGTTCCCAGCATTTGCGGCCAGCTTGCCCCGGCGGGCAGGCCGACGATTCCGGTTTTCACCAGCAGCAACACCGCGCCAAATATGCCGACAAGCTTGCCGATGGCCAGACCGGCGGCAACACCCATCGTCACCGGTGCGAAGAAGGCTTCCATGCCGAGACCGGAGAAGCTGACGCCTGCATTGGCGAAACCGAATATGGGCACGATGATGAACGAAACCGGCTTGATGAGGCTATGCTCGAGCAGATGCAACGGGCTTTCGGAGACGGTCGCTTCAGGCTTCGCGGGGGTGCGCTTGATCGGAATGGTCAGCGCAAGCAAAACGCCTGCAATGGTCGCGTGAACGCCCGAGCGATAGGTGAAGAACCACAGCACGAGGCCCAGCAGAAGATAAGGTGTCAGACGCTTCACGCCGCTCAGGTTCAAGGCGACCAAGGCAGCGACGACTGCTGCAGCCAAACCAAGGTCCATCAGTGAAACGCCGGTTGTATAAAACAATCCGATGACAATCACTGCGCCGAGGTCGTCAATGATGGCAAGAGCTGCAAGAAACACCTTCAGCGATGTCGGAACTCTTGGCCCCAGCAAGGAAATAACACCGAGCGCGAACGCGATATCGGTCGCCGCCGGGATCGCCCAACCATGGGCAGCACCGTTATTGAGATTGAAGGCAAGGTAGACGAGCGCCGGCACTGCCATGCCTGCCGCTGCTGCTGCACCGGGCAGAATGCGGCGTGGCCATGACGAAAGGTGGCCGTCAACCATCTCGCGCTTGATCTCCAGCCCGACCATGAGGAAGAACACTGCCATCAGCGCGTCATTGACCCAGTGCTGGACAGAAAGCGGTCCGAGATAGGCATGAAGGGCGCCAAAATAAGCTTCTGAAAACTGCGAGTTCGCCACCAGCAATGCCGCTGCTGCAGAAGCTATAAGCAGCAGGCCGCCTGACGACTCACTATCAAGAAAATTGCGTATAGTATTTTGAATGCGACCAGCCATGGCAGCTCCCTGACAGAAACGGTTAAAAACAGTCTCCGTATTCAGGGTAATCCCTGGGCGCACGCAGCACACGCCATGAAGCCAAGATAGCGACAAATTCTGCGCTTTCAAGTCGTTTATGGAGTTGGAATTCGATTTCTGACGGTATTTATGTGGTGTTACAAGTAAATATGTATAGTTTTTGATTTTTATTTAAATTACTCGATGATTTATCATATTGTAGTTTTATAAATCTTGTTATTTCTTGTTTATCGAGGTTTTAATTTTGATAGAATACCGCTTCGGGCTTTGAGGTTATATCAAAATTCAGCAGGTCTGGCCAATGGCGGACTGGACGCTTGACAAGCCGCGCCCAGCTTTCCATGCTCGGCGACACAATTTGAACAAAATTATTCTGGGAACGGAGAGCAGATATGACAATGGGAAAGTTCACCCGGCGCGGTGTGGTTGCTGCTTTTGCAGGAATTGTGGCTGTCGGAGCCAGCATCGCTCTTGCACAGGCTCCCGCCTTCTTTCGTATAGGCACCGGAGGAACAGCGGGCACCTATTATCCGATCGGTGGCTTGATCGCCAACGCGATTTCCGGGGCAGGGGATAAAGGCGTTCCCGGTCTGGTGGCGACGGCGGTTTCATCGAACGGTTCGGTCGCCAATATCAACGCTATTCAGTCCGGATCGCTGGAATCCGGCTTCACCCAGTCGGACGTGGCTTACTGGGCGCATACCGGCACCGGTCTTTATGACGGCAAGGGCAAGGTCGAAGATCTGCGCCTGATTGCTACGCTCTACCCCGAAACCATTCATCTGGTCGCCCGCAAGGATGCAGGAATCAAATCCGTTGCCGATCTCAAGGGAAAACGCGTTTCCATCGATGAACCGGGATCGGGTACGATCGTTGATGCCCGCATCGTGTTGGAAGCGTATGGATTGAGCGAAAGCGACATCAAGGCTGAACATCTGAAGCCGGGACCTGCAGGAGAGCGTCTGAAGGACGGCGCGCTCGATGCCTATTTCTTCGTTGGCGGCTATCCGACCGGCGCAATCTCGGAGCTTGCCACATCGAACGGCATATCGCTGGTTCCGATTTCCGGTCCGGATGCGCAGAAGATTCTTGAGAAATACTCGTTCTTCTCGAAGGATGCTGTTCCTGCCGATACCTACAAGGATGTCGGTCAGACCGAGACTCTGGCAGTCGCGGCGCAATGGGTGACGAGCGCCAAGCAACCGGATGAACTCGTCTACAACATCACCAAAACCCTGTTTAACGACGACAGCCGAAAAGCACTCGATGCCGGGCACGCAAAGGGCAAGCTCATCAAGCTTGATACGGCAACGACCAGCCTTGGCATTCCGCTACATCCCGGCGCAGAACGCTTCTACAAGGAAGCAGGCGTTCTGAAATAAGCCGACCATTCCGGTTCGGATGAACAAGTTGCACGGAGTTTCACCGGAACTCCGTGCATTTGCTTCCAGTCCGGTACAAAGCATCTTTCAGGTATATAAGCATTTCAAAACAAGCGATTAGAGTGTTTTTTGATTCAAGTGGATCAGCTGCACTCTGGATGGAGAGGCCAGTATGGTGAGCGAGCAAGAGGCGAAACTGTCGCCCATGGAACTGGATGAAGCCAAGGCGCGCGAGCTTGAAGAGAAATTCGACTCCGAGATTCGTTTTCGCCCGCTGGGGCCGCTCGCAGCCCGCATCGTTGGCGCGCTGCTGATCGCACTTTCCATCTTCCACTATTACACTGCGGGTTTCGGCCTTCTGTCGGAAATGGTGCATCGCGGTATTCACCTTTCCTTCGTACTCGGTCTCGTCTTTCTTGTTTTCCCGTTTTCCCGCAAGGGATACGACAAGCCCACCACATCGTCGTGGCTGAGACCGCTTGGCATTTCCATTATCGATTGGGCGCTGGCAATCATCGCGGTCGTGTCCGTCGCCCACGTTCCAATGATACCGCTCGACGATCTGGCTTTCCGCGTCGGCAATCCGACGACCACGGATGTCGTTCTCGGCGGCCTTCTCATTCTGGTCCTTCTGGAAGCGACGCGACGCTCCGTCGGCTGGCCACTGCCGATCATATCGGTCCTGTTCATGCTCTATGCGCTCTATGGGCAGCATATGCCGGGCATTCTCGTGCATCCGGGTGCAACGGTTAGCCAGCTTGTCGATCATCTTTATCTGACGACACAAGGTATCTACGGTATCGCGCTCGGTGTGGTCGCGACCTATGTTTTCCATTTCGTGCTGTTTGGGGTTTTTGCAACCCGCATCGGTCTCGGTCAGCTGTTTCTGGACTGCGCGGCCTGGGTAGCAGGCCGTTTCGCAGGCGGTCCGGCAAAGGTCTCCATTTTTGGCTCCGCCTTGTTCGGCATGATTTCGGGCTCATCGGTCGCCAATACGGTGACAGTCGGTTCGCTGACGATCCCGGCGATGATCCGGCTCGGTTATAAACGCCACTTTGCCGCTGCCGTGGAATCAGCATCATCGACAGGCGGGCAGATCACGCCGCCGATCATGGGCGCTGCGGCGTTCCTGATGATCGAATTTCTGAACCTGCCTTACACGACGATCATTCTGGCAGCCATCGTGCCAGCCTTCATGCATTTCTTCGGCGTTCTGATGCAGGTTCATTTCGAAGCCAAGCGCAACGGCTTGCGCGGCATGACGAAGGAAGAACTGCCTGACCTGAAGGAAGCATTCAAGCGCGACTGGCCGACCGTTATTCCACTGATCGTGCTGATCGGTGTTCTGCTGTCGGGTTATACGCCTTATCTGGCTGCGTTCTGGGGCATTACGCTCTGTATTGCGGTGGGATTGCTTAATCCGCGCAAGCGCATGTCGATAGGCGAGATTTTTGACGGACTGCGCGACGGCGCCAAATATGCGCTCGCCGTTGGCGCTGCGGCGGCGACCGTCGGCATTATTGTCGGCGTGGTGACGCTTACCGGCGTTGGCTTCAAGATTTCCTATATCGTGACGTCGACTGCAGGCCAGCTTGCCACCTATTTCGGTACCATTCTGCCTGCCGCCTGGTTCGGTCCGCAGACACTGACGCTGCTTTTCACGCTCGTCATGACGGGGATTGTCTGCATTCTGATGGGCTGTGGAATTCCGACGACAGCCAATTATATCATCATGGCGACAATTGCCGCGCCCGCGCTGGGGCTGCTGGGTGTTGAGCCCATTGTGGCTCACTTCTTCGTCTTTTATTACGGGGTGCTGGCGGATATCACGCCGCCTGTTGCGCTTGCCGCCTATGCGGCGGCAGGTATGGCGGGCGCCGATCCGTTCAAGACAGGCAATACGGCCTTCCGGCTCGGACTCGGCAAGGTGCTCGTGCCGTTTGTCTTCGTCTTCTCTCCGTCACTCCTGCTGGTTACATCGGACTTCAACTGGCCGGATTTCCTGGTGGCGTTCCTTGGTTGCGCCATAGGTATCACCGCTCTGGGTGCCGCATTGTCAGGTTTCTTCCTGGTGCGGACCAAGGCGTGGGAAAATGTCCTGATGATTTTTGCAGCCATTCTTCTGGTCGCGCCGGAGATTTACTCGTCGATCGTGGGGCTGCTGCTGCTGGTGCCGGTTGTGGTTCGCCATCTCTCTTCGGTGAGGCAGCCACAGGCTGTGTAGGGATTATCGGATCGATGACGCACGGTCGGCAACAAGCCATGCGTCATCGCCGAAACAGCGTTACTGGTTGATTTCAGGCTCGACGAGCTTCTTCAGCTTGTCCAGACATTCTTGCCAGCCGAGATAACAGGCTTCAGCCAGAATTATATCGGGGACGCCCTGCTGTTCGATGTTGATTTCCGTTCCGACCGAAACGGCTTTCAAGGTTATCGTGACCTTCATTTCGCCGGGCAGGTTCGGATCGTCGAAACTGTCCGTATAGACCAGCCGTTCTCCCGGAACGAGTTCCACATATGTGCCGCCAAAGGAATGGCTGTGGCCGGTTGTGAAATTCCGGAACGACATTCTGTGTTTGCCGCCGACCTTTGCGTCCAGTTCATAGACGGTGCAAGTGAAGCCATATGGCGGCAACCAGCTGGCCACCGCATCCGGCTCGACGAATGCGCGATAAACCTTCTCCGGCTTGGTGGCAAATACACGGTGCAGGCGAATAGTGCTGGGCATGGTTTCCTCCCTTTGTCGGTTTTCTGTTCAATGGGTATTGGCGGGGTGTTTGAAGAGCAGGCTTATATACCGCTTGAGATGGTCGACACTTTCCACCGCACGCAGCGGATCACCGCTTGCCTTGGCGATGATGAAAGCGCCTTGAATGACCGCCTGCGTATGCAGAGCCAGGCTTTCAGCGGTGAACTCACCTGCAACCGGATAGCGTTCCATCGCGGCTGCGATATCCGGAACAAGCGTGTCTGCATGGCTTGAAATGCTGTCCCAGCAGGCATCGCGGATCACGGAATTGGTCTCGTAGACCTCCTGTGTCATGGTGCCGACGAGACAGGTGAAATCAGGCAACTCGCCTTGAATCAGCTGCTTACGCAACTCGACATAGGCCAGCACGCGCTCAAGCGGGTCTTCGGGAGCATGATAGGTGGCCTCCGCAAAGAACGTGCCGGTCATTTCCGACCAGTAATTCGCGGCAGCAACGGCCAGATCTTCCTTGCTGGAAAAATGATGAAAGAAAGCACCTTTGGATAAGGACGCTTTGTTGCAGATGTCATCGACCGTCGTTGCGGCATAACCCTTGGTGCGAATAACGCTTAATGCTGCATCAAGCAGGTTGGACCGGGTCATTGGATTTTGTTTGCGTGCCATAATCGTGCTCCTTAAGATACAATACCAACTGGTTGGTATGAAATCAAGTGGCCAACTGACGTATCACTATTTGCTGCGGGGAGGGCTGTCGGTGATTGCGATGCGGATGATTCTGAAAGTTGGTTTGGATTCGAGTGCATGGCCGGGTTTGTGGATAAGTTTGATGTCATTGAAAAAGCCCGGAAATCGGGTGTTCTGCAGCAAAATCGAAAATTCTTATTCTTTCTTGGTGACCCTTGCTTGACACTTGTTCGAGAACCCCTTAAACGACCGCTCACACCGGACGGAAACGCCGGTGCGACGCAACCGAAAGGTTGCCGAGAAATGCGCGGGTGTAGCTCAGTTGGTTAGAGTGCCGGCCTGTCACGCCGGAGGTCGCGGGTTCGAGCCCCGTCACTCGCGCCACTTTCCTCTCAACAAATCGATAGATTGAACGTTGACACGAAAGTGGCGCCTACCGCCGTTTTTGCTTCTTCTCAAGCCAGAATTGCTGATCGTGAACGGGCATTGAAATGCCCTGTGAATGATTTTTGTAATATCGCAATTCTTCTCCAAACACGCGCTTGACACTTGTTCGAGAACCCCTTAAACGACCGCTCACACCGGACGGAAACGCCGGTGCGACGCAGCCGCAAGGTTGCCGAGAAATGCGCGGGTGTAGCTCAGTTGGTTAGAGTGCCGGCCTGTCACGCCGGAGGTCGCGGGTTCGAGCCCCGTCACTCGCGCCACTTTCCTCTCAACAAATCAATAGATTGAACGTTGACACGAAAGTGGCGCCCACCGCCTTGTCTCTCGGGTCGCCGCATCTTCAAAGAATCTTGATGGAATTGCCGGAGCGTAGCTGTTTCGCCGAACCGTACGCCTGCTATTTGGAAAACTGCTTCCAGGATAGATAGGCGACTGACAGGATGATCGCGGCAATGGCGAGAAGATCGCCGCTGGCGAGCAGATAATGGCTCATGCGTGACCTCCTTGCGATACTTTGGCCGACAATGTGCTTCATGATAGCCGGGGCGAACGCGATCTGAAGGCATGGCTTCGCAAAGCTTGCAGCATTTGGAACGCTTCCATTCCAACTTTCTCGATAAACGCGAACGGAATTTCTCAATGTCCGCGCCGCAGGCACTTCGCGATAATTTGAGTTGGCGAGAAGCGGCCCATTTGGTCCATGCATTGCCATGGAACGAATTTCCTGTTTTCAATCGCGTGAAATCGGATGACAGGAACGGATCGCTGCGACGATGACCCGACGCGCTTATCTTGGTGTGCTTGCAACGTTTTTGATTCTTGCCGGGTGTGGCACACCCCGCGCTGTGCTGTGGCATGGACCGAATTCAAGCCCGCAATCGGTGGCCGCAGCGCAAGCCGCTATCGTCAAGCCTGCAAAACCGGCGGCGGTAGTTCCTATTTATGTTGCGACGAGCCGCCAGCGCTCGGATAATTTCTCGCAGCCTTACAATTCA
Organism: Ochrobactrum sp. BTU2; assembly: GCF_024539785.1. Lineage (NCBI taxonomy): Bacteria > Pseudomonadati > Pseudomonadota > Alphaproteobacteria > Hyphomicrobiales > Brucellaceae > Ochrobactrum > Ochrobactrum sp. BTU2. The sequence goes on from NZ_JAHWRG010000005.1 coordinate 54,539, forward strand.
AAGCGCTCGGAAACGCTGAATTTTGCGCAGGTTGATATCGGGATTCCGGCGGCTCACGTCAAAGGACAGGTTGAGTCTACCGGCTACAAGCCTGATCCCGCCAAAAATTTCGCCGCCACGGCATACCAGCCTTACGACAATGCCGAGCAGTTTCTCGCGCAATTGAATGCCGCCCTGGCGAAGCAGGGACCGAAGGACAAGGAAATCCTGATCTTTGTGCATGGCTACAACAATAATTTTGCCGACAGCACATTCCGCACTGCGCAATTTGTCCATGATTACAAAATGAAGTCGGTGGCGGTCGAGTATGCCTGGCCGTCGGGCGGAGATCTGGGCCTTTATGTCTATGATCGCGACAGCGCGGACTTCGCACGTGACGGTCTGGCGCGATTGCTGGAACTCGTCGCCCGCAGCAAGGCGGAGCGTATTGTTCTCGTCGGGCACTCCATGGGCAGCTTCGTGACTGTGGAGGCTCTGAGAACCCTGTCTCTGCGTGGCGAAAAGAATGTGTTGCGTCGCATCAATGCGCTGTTGCTCGCCGCACCGGACATCGATCTCGACGTCTTCGAAAAGCAGATCAAGGATATCGATCCCATGCCGCGCCCAACGGCGGTGATGACATCGCGCAGCGATCGCGCGCTCGGGGTCTCATCCTTTATTACGGGCGGCCATGCGCGAGTAGGGGACGGCACCAGTATTCCGACGCTCCAGAAATATGGAATCGCGGTGATCGACGCTACCGATTTGGATGGAGGCGAACATAATGTCTTTGCATCGTCGCCATCGCTCATGGCTCTGGTCAGTGATGGCAGTCTTTCGCTGGACGCTCTGAACGGGCGGGAGAAGCAGACAACGGGGCAGGCGGTGCTGGCAGACGGTGCCTCTGCAATCAAGGGAGCTGCATCGCTTGTGCTTTATCTGCCCGGTAGGCTGGTCGGGGCAACGGCTTCTGCTGCTCCATGAGTTCATTTTAAAGCGAGAGCTGAAACCCCCAACTTTCATTCCCACGTTGCAGGCAATTGATTCTCCTGGCGATTGCTAAGCCGACCAGTCCGTGCGACTTTTCCTCACGAAATTATGATCTTTTCATGTTATACGGGTTTTCAGTGGGATATGCGGGCTTGATGCCATGGCTTGTTAAGCATCTTGGCTCGTCTTTGCCCAATAGATCATGCCGGAGGGGTTGCGCTTGCGAACGCGCTGCGATAACCGTCCCGGCGAAAAGCGCTTAGTTCGCACGGCATGCCTTTTGAAGCTGCTTGGGCGACGAGGTTGCAACAGATGCAATGTGTCGCATGGTCGTCAGCTCCAAAAAGCTTATGACAGGCGGCGCAGCCTCGTATTCAAGCCGGATAAAGGACCATGAACGAGCTTTTAAGTTCCTACCTGCCGATCGTCATCTTTCTCGGCATTGCGATGGTAATTGGTGTAGCCCTCCTGGTTGCGCCGTTTCTTGTCGCCTATAGACAGCCCGACCCCGAAAAGCTTTCTGCTTACGAGTGCGGCTTCAATGCCTTCGATGACGCCCGTATGAAGTTCGACATCCGTTTCTATCTGGTGTCGATTCTTTTCATCATCTTCGATCTGGAAGTCGCCTTCCTTTTCCCATGGGCTGTGTCCTTTGGCGAAATTGGCTGGTTCGGCTTTGCATCGATGATGGTGTTCCTTGGCGTTCTGACCATCGGTTTCATTTATGAATGGAAGAAGGGAGCGCTGGAATGGGATTGACCACAGCCAACACAACGCTCGTGGCTCCGCAGCCGAAGGGCATTCTTGACCCGCGCACGGGCAAACCTGTCGGTTCCGACGATGCATTCTTCAACGATCTGAACAGTGAACTGTCCGACAAGGGGTTCATTGTCACATCCGCTGACGCTCTGATTACCTGGGCGCGTACCGGTTCGCTGATGTGGATGACCTTCGGTCTCGCCTGCTGCGCCGTGGAAATGATGCACATTTCCATGCCGCGCTACGACGCCGAGCGCTTCGGTATCGCTCCGCGCGCATCACCGCGTCAGTCCGACGTGATGATCGTTGCCGGCACGCTGACCAACAAGATGGCACCCGCTCTCCGCAAGGTCTACGACCAGATGCCGGAGCCGCGTTACGTTATCTCGATGGGTTCCTGCGCCAATGGCGGCGGCTACTACCACTATTCCTATTCGGTGGTGCGTGGCTGCGATCGCGTGGTTCCGGTCGATATTTATGTTCCGGGTTGCCCTCCGACTGCTGAAGCACTGCTCTACGGCATTCTGATGCTTCAGAAAAAGATCCGTCGCACGGGTACGATTGAGCGCTGAGCCGGTTATCGACCGGTTTGCGCAAGACAAGTTTTGTTAGGGTTCGACTGCCTGCCATCCCCTGAAAAGGGCCTCCCAAAAGGCAAGTGCGGTGTGAGTTCTAAAGAAGGAAGTTAGGAAAATGAGCGAAGAAGCTCTCGGTGAACTTTCCGGCTATATCAAGGAACGCCTCGGCGACGCGATCGAAGAGGCGAAACTTGCCTATGGCGAGTTGACGCTTTCGGTTTCGGCCGCGAGCATCATCAGCGTTCTGACCTTCCTGCGTGACGACGTGCAGTGCCAGTTCGTCAACCTGACGGATATTTCAGGCGTCGACTATCCGCAGCGCGCCAAGCGCTTCGATGTCGTTTATCAGCTGATGTCTCCGCGCCAGAACCAGCGCATCCGCGTCAAGGTTCAGGCTGACGAAGATACGCTGGTGCCTTCCGCAGTGCCGGTCTTCGTTGGTGCCGAATGGTTCGAGCGCGAAACCTACGACATGTACGGCGTTCTGTTCTCCGGCCATCCGGATTTGCGCCGCATCCTGACCGACTATGGTTTTGAAGGCCATCCGCTGCGCAAGGACTTCCCGCTCACCGGCTTCGTTGAAGTTCGTTATAACGACGAGCTGAAGCGTGTCGTGTACGAGCCTGTCCAGCTGCGTCAGGAATTCCGCAACTTCGACTTCCTCTCGCCTTGGGAAGGAACGGATTACGTTCTGCCGGGCGACGAGAAAGCCAAGGCGAACTGAGGGCATACTCATGGGCGCAGGCGAAAGATTGAACGGTCAATGTCTTTGCGGAGAGGTGAAATTCACTGCTTCTCCGGTGAAGATGGAAATGGATGTCTGCCATTGCAGCATGTGCCGGCGTTGGTCGGGAGGTGCTTTCATGGCCGTCAATTGCGGCACTTCGGTTGAAATCGAAAACGAAGCTGCCCTGGCGACTTATTCTTCTTCGGAATGGGGCGAACGCCGCTTCTGCTCGAAGTGCGGTTCGTCGCTGTTCTGGCGCGGTGTCCATGATGGAATGACGGTTGTTTCGATGCAGGCCTTTGCCGAGCCGGAACGTTTTCATTTCGCCGAAGAAATCTTCATCGATAACAAGCCTGCGAATTACGATTTTGCCAATGACACCCACCGGATGACCGGCGAGGAGTTCTTGGCGGCTCTTGCAGCCAAACAGGAAGCTGAACATGGCTGAGACTCAGGTCCGCAATTTCAATATCAACTTCGGTCCGCAGCACCCTGCCGCGCACGGCGTGCTGCGTCTGGTGCTTGAACTCGACGGTGAAGTCGTCGAGCGCGTCGATCCGCATATCGGTCTGCTGCATCGCGGCACCGAAAAGCTGATGGAAGCCAAGACCTATCTTCAGGCTCTGCCTTATCTCGACCGCCTCGATTACGTGGCGCCGATGAACCAGGAGCACGCCTATGCACTCGCCGTCGAACGCCTTCTGGGCATCGATGTGCCGAAGCGTGGCCAGCTGATCCGCGTTCTCTATTCGGAAATCGGCCGTATTCTGAACCATCTTCTGAACGTGACCACGCAGGCCATGGACGTCGGTGCGTTGACGCCGCCGCTCTGGGGCTTCGAAGAGCGCGAAAAGCTGATGGTGTTCTACGAACGCGCTTGTGGCGCACGTATGCACGCAGCCTATTTCCGTCCGGGTGGCGTCCATCAGGACCTGCCGGATCAGCTCGTTGAAGACATCGGCAAATGGATCGATCCGTTCTTCAATACGCTCAACAATCTTGATGATCTCATCACGCCGAACCGTATTTTCAAGCAGCGTAACGTCGATATCGGCGTCGTGAAGCTGGAAGATGCATGGGCATGGGGCTTCTCGGGCGTCATGGTGCGTGGTTCGGGCGCGGCATGGGATCTGCGCAAGTCGCAGCCTTACGAGTGCTACAACGAGATGGAATTCGACATTCCGATCGGCAAGAACGGCGACTGCTATGATCGCTACCTGATCCGTATGGAAGAAATGCGCCAGTCGGCACGCATCATGCGCCAGTGCGTTGATCTTCTGCTCGGCAAGGAGCGCGTCGGTCCGGTTTCCAATGCCGACAACAAGATCGTGCCGCCTAAGCGCGGCGAGATGAAGCGCTCGATGGAAGCGCTTATCCATCACTTCAAGCTTTACACGGAAGGCTATCACGTGCCTGCCGGTGAAGTTTACGCAGCAGTTGAAGCACCGAAGGGTGAATTTGGCGTCTTCCTCGTGTCGGACGGCTCCAACAAGCCTTATCGCTGCAAGCTGCGCGCTCCGGGCTTTGCCCATCTTCAAGCCATGGATTTCCTGTGCCGCGGCCATATGCTGGCTGACGTGTCGGCAATTCTTGGCTCGCTCGATATCGTGTTTGGTGAGGTTGACCGCTGATGTCCGTTCGCCGTCTCGCAGATGATGCCGTCCAGCCAGCCGCTTTCGCGTTCAACGCGGAAAATCAGGCATGGGCGCACAAGACGATCGCAAAATTCCCCGAAGGCCGTCAGCAGTCGGCTGTTATTCCGTTGCTCATGCGTGCGCAGGAGCAGGACGGCTGGGTCACGAAAGCCGCTATCGAACATGTTGCAGGCATGCTCGAAATGCCGCTGATCCGCGTTCTGGAAGTCGCGACTTTCTATACGCAGTTCCAGCTGAAGCCGGTTGGCACACGCGCTCACATTCAGGTTTGCGGCACCACGCCATGCATGCTGCGTGGTTCGGAAGCGCTGATGGATGTCTGCCGTCACAAGATCAACCACGACCCGTTCGAGCTCAATGCCGACGGAACGCTGTCGTGGGAAGAAGTGGAATGCCAGGGCGCCTGCGCCAACGCACCGATGGTCATGATCTTCAAGGACGCCTATGAAGATCTGACGCCGGAACGTCTTGCCGAAATCATCGATGCTTTTGAAGCTGGCAAGGGCGACACCGTGAAGCCGGGCCCGCAGGACGGACGTGTGACGTCCGAGCCGATCAACGGCCTGACCGCTCTGACCGAAGATCTCGACTACAAGAAGGTCGGTCTTGAGACCCGCAAGGCATCCGATGCCGCCGCAGCCAAGGCGAAGGCCGAAGCTGAAGAGAAGGCCAAGGCGGAAGCCGCTGCAAAAGCTGCCGACGAAGCGAAGAACGTCGCTCCGTCGAATGCTGCAAAGCCGGTAACCAATGCACCTGAAACCGATCCGGCGCTCAAGACGCCTTCGGATGTCAAGGTGTCGAAGGCTGCCGAAAAGGCCGCGTCGGTCGACAGCAAGCAGGCATTCAAGCTTGATGACAAGAACCGTCCGGTTGCCATGGAGCGTCCGGAAGCTGTTGACGATCTGAAGCTGATTTCCGGCGTCGGCCCGAAGATTGAGGAAACCCTGCATGAGCTGGGCATCTTCACCTTCAAGCAGGTCGCTTCCTGGAAGAAGGCCGAGCGCGAGTGGGTCGACGGCTATCTCAGCTTCCACGGTCGCATCGAGCGTGAAGACTGGGTAAAGCAGGCCAAGGCTTTGGCCAAGGGCGGCGTCGAGGAATACATCAAGGTATTCGGAAAGAAGCCGGTATGATGACTTCGATATTGGCAAACACGAACGGAAACAGGTGAGACATGCTGGCTGATAAAGATCGCATCTTCACCAATATTTACGGCTTCAAGGATCAGTCCCTGAAGGGTGCCATGGCGCGCGGCCATTGGGACAACACCAAGGGCTTGATCGAAAAGGGCCGTGACTGGATCATCGACGAGATGAAAGCGTCGGGCCTGCGTGGCCGTGGCGGCGCTGGCTTCCCGACAGGTCTCAAGTGGTCGTTCATGCCGAAGCAGAGCGACGGTCGCCCGCATTATCTGGTCGTCAATGCCGACGAATCCGAACCGGGCACCTGCAAGGACCGCGAAATTCTGCGCCACGATCCGCATACGCTGATCGAAGGCTGCGTAATCGCCGGTTGCGCCATGGGCGCACACACCGCCTATATTTATATTCGCGGCGAGTTCATGCGTGAGCGTGAAGCGCTGCAGGCCGCTATCGACGAGTGCTACGAAGCCGGTCTGCTCGGCAAGGGCAACAAGTGCGGCTGGGATATGGATGTTCTCGTATCCCACGGCGCCGGTGCTTACATCTGTGGCGAAGAAACGGCTCTGCTCGAAAGCCTTGAAGGCAAGAAGGGCCAGCCGCGTCTGAAGCCTCCATTCCCGGCAAATATGGGCCTTTATGGCTGCCCGACGACCGTGAACAACGTGGAATCGATTGCCGTTGCGCCGACGATCCTGCGTCGTGGCGCGGCCTGGTTCTCGTCCATCGGACGCCCGAACAACGTCGGCACCAAGCTGTTCCAGATTTCGGGTCACGTGAACACGCCTTGCGTCATCGAAGAAGGCCTCGGCATTCCGTTCCGTGATCTGATTGAAAAGCACGGCGGCGGCATTCGTGGCGGCTGGGACAATCTGCTGGCGGTTATTCCTGGCGGTGCATCGTGCCCGGTCATCAAGGGCGAAGACATGATGGATGCCATCATGGACTTTGACGGCATGCGCGACAAGAAATCGTCGTTCGGCACCGGCGGCCTGATCGTCATGGACAAGTCCACCGACATCATCAAGGCGATTGCTCGTCTGGCAGCGTTCTTCAAGCACGAGAGCTGTGGCCAGTGCACGCCTTGCCGCGAAGGCACCGGCTGGATGTGGCGCGTGATGGAACGCATGGTCAAGGGTAACGCGCAGAAGCGTGAAATCGACATGCTGTTCGATGTGACCAAGCAGATTGAAGGTCACACGATCTGCGCTCTCGGTGATGCTGCTGCATGGCCTATTCAGGGCCTGATCCGCAATTTCCGTCCGGAAATTGAAAAGCGCATTGACGATTATACCCGCAACGCCGTTCAGAGCCGCAATATCCGTCTGGAAGCAGCGGAATAAGGCTTAACGAGTTGCATGCGGTTTGAAGAAGACCGCTCGAAAGTTTGAGATCTGGAAGATGCGGCATAAGCCGCAGGTTTGGATAAGCGATGGCAAATATTAAGGTTGACGGCACAGAGATCGAAGTACCCGATCACTATACGCTCCTTCAGGCTGCCGAAGCCGCGGGGGCTGAAGTCCCGCGTTTTTGTTTCCACGAACGGCTTTCCATCGCCGGAAACTGCCGCATGTGCCTTGTTGAAGTAAAGGGCGGACCGCCGAAGCCGGCGGCATCCTGCGCCATGGGCGTGCGCGATCTGCGTCCCGGCCCGAATGGCGAAGCCCCAGAAATCTTCACCAACACGCCGATGGTCAAGAAGGCCCGCGAAGGCGTGATGGAATTCCTGCTTATCAACCACCCGCTGGATTGCCCGATCTGCGATCAGGGCGGCGAGTGCGATCTGCAGGATCAGGCAATGGCTTTCGGCACCGACGGTTCGCGCTATCGCGAGAACAAGCGCGCTGTCGAAAACAAATATATCGGTCCGCTCGTCAAGACGGTGATGACGCGCTGCATTCACTGCACGCGCTGCGTCCGCTTCACGACGGAAGTGGCTGGCATTTCGGAACTTGGCCTAATCGGTCGTGGCGAAGATGCCGAGATCACCACCTATCTCGAACGCGCCATGACGTCGGAATTGCAGGGCAATGTCATCGATCTTTGCCCGGTTGGCGCTCTGACCTCGCGTCCTTACGCGTTCCAGGCACGTCCGTGGGAACTGAACAAGACAGAAACCATCGACGTGATGGATGCGGTCGGTTCGAACATCCGCGTCGATACTCGTGGCCGCGAAGTGATGCGCGTCATGCCGCGCGTCAATGAAGCGGTGAACGAAGAGTGGATTTCCGACAAGACCCGCTTCATCTGGGATGGTCTGCGCACCCAGCGCCTCGACCGTCCTTATGTTCGCAGGGATGGCCGTCTGGCCGCCGCAAGCTGGCCGGAAGCTTTTGCCGCTATTGCTGCCAAGGTCTCCGCAACCTCCGCCGACAAGATTGGCGCAGTCGCTGGCGATCTGGCTTCGGTTGAAGAAATCTATGCGCTGAAGGGCCTGATGGCTTCGCTCGGCTCCGCCAATATCGATAGCCGTCAGGATGGCGCTGCTCTCGATCCGGCACTGGGTCGTGCAAGCTATCTCTTTAACGCAACAATCGAAGGCATTGAAAACGCTGATGCTTTGCTCATCATCGGTTCCAATCCCCGCATTGAGGCTGCTGTTCTGAACGCCCGCATCCGCAAGCGTCAGCGCATGGGGCATTTCCCGGTAGCTCTGATCGGCGAACAGGCTGAACTGCGTTACGATTACGAATATCTGGGTGCTGGTGCTGAAACGCTCGCAGCAGTCGCTTCCGGCAAAAACGCATTCCGCGACGTGCTGGCCAAGGCTGAGCGTCCGCTGATCATCATCGGTCAGGGCGCGCTCACCGGCGAAAACGGTTCTGCAGTTTTGTCGACCGCAGCCAAGCTTGCTCAGGACGTCGGCGCCATCAAGGACGAGTGGAACGGCTTCTCCGTTCTGCACACTGCCGCTTCGCGCGTTGGTGCTCTGGATCTCGGCTTCGTGCCGGGTGAGGGCGGCAAGGTGGCTGGCGACATGCTGGGTAATCTTGATGTCGTGTTCCTGCTCGGTGCAGACGAACTCGACATGACCAAAAAGGGTTCGAGCTTCGTCGTTTACATCGGCACGCACGGCGATGCCGGCGCACACGCTGCCGACGTTATCCTGCCGGGCGCAGCCTACACGGAAAAGTCGGGCACCTGGCTCAACACCGAAGGTCGCGTGCAGCTTGGCAGCCGCGCCGGTTTCGCACCGGGCGAGGCAAAGGAAGACTGGGCAATCCTGCGCGCTCTTTCCGACAGCCTTGGCAAGCGCCTGCCGTTCGATTCGATGCAGCAGCTTCGCGCCAAGCTCTATGCGGACTATCCGCATATGCTGGCCATCGACACCATCACGCCTGCTTCCGCCGACGATCTCGTGGCGCTGGCAGCGAAAGCATCCAATCCGGGCGGCGGCGCTGCGTTCGTTTCCCCGGTCAAGGACTTCTACCTGACGAACCCAATTGCGCGCGCTTCCGCCGTCATGGCCGAATGCTCGGCGCTCGCGGCTGGCGGCTTCCAGCAGGCTGCCGAGTAAGCGAGAGAGAGACGGAACAATGGAAGGTATTTTTGCAGCTTACGTCTTGCCCGCGCTTATCATAGCGCTGAAGTCGGTCGTTCTGCTCGTCGTATTGCTGATCGTCGTTGCTTACCTGCTTTATGCAGATCGCAAGATCTGGGCAGCGGTACAGCTTCGCCGCGGTCCGAACGTTGTCGGTCCCTGGGGTCTGTTCCAGGCTTTCGCCGACTTGTTGAAGTTCGTCTTCAAGGAACCAATCATTCCGTCTGGCGCAAACAAGGGTGTCTTCCTCCTTGCGCCTTTCGTTTCTGCTGTTCTTGCAATGGCAACCTGGGCGGTCATTCCGGTCAATGAAGGCTGGGCCATCGCCAATATCAATGTTGGCATTCTCTATATCTTCGCCATTTCTTCGCTCGAAGTTTACGGCGTGATCATGGGTGGCTGGGCATCGAACTCGAAGTATCCGTTCCTCGGTGCGCTTCGTTCTGCCGCGCAGATGGTTTCCTACGAAGTTTCCATCGGCTTCGTGATTGTCACGGTTCTGCTGACGGTTGGCTCGCTCAACCTCACCGATATCGTGCTTTCGCAGAATACGGGCCTTGGCACCATGCTTGGCCTTCCGGCTTCGTTCCTCGACTGGAACTGGCTGGCTCTGTTCCCGATGTTCGTGATCTTCTTCATTTCGGCACTTGCCGAAACGAACCGTCCGCCATTCGACCTTGTCGAAGCTGAATCCGAACTCGTAGCCGGTCACATGATCGAATATTCGTCCACGCCGTTCCTTCTGTTCTTCCTTGGCGAGTATGTGGCGATCACGCTGATGTGCGCCCTGATGACGACGCTCTTCCTTGGCGGCTGGCTGCCTCCGGTTGACGTTTGGTTCCTCAACTGGGTTCCGGGCATCATCTGGTTCATGCTGAAGCTCTGCTTCTGCTTCTTCCTCTTCGCAATGGTGAAGGCTTTCGTTCCGCGTTACCGCTACGACCAGCTGATGCGCCTTGGCTGGAAAGTGTTCCTGCCGATCTCGCTCTTCATGGTTGTCGCAACCGCGACCTTCCTCAAAGTCTTCGGTCTGGCGTAAGGAGTAATAACTATGGCTTCATTCGCTCAAGCAGCCAAATCGCTCCTGCTCAAGGAATTCGTTGGCGCGTTCTTTCTTTCCATGCGCCAGTTCTTCGCGCCCAAGGCGACGTTGAACTACCCGCATGAAAAGGGCCCGGTCTCTCCGCGATTCCGTGGAGAGCACGCGCTGCGCCGTTACCCGAACGGTGAAGAACGCTGCATCGCCTGCAAGCTTTGCGAAGCGATCTGCCCGGCGCAGGCCATCACCATCGAGGCCGGTCCGCGCCGCAACGACGGGACCCGCCGCACGGTGCGTTACGACATCGATATGGTGAAGTGCATCTATTGCGGTTTCTGCCAGGAAGCATGCCCGGTGGATGCCATAGTGGAAGGTCCGAACTTCGAATTCGCGACCGAAACCCGCGAAGAACTCTACTATGACAAGGACAAGCTCCTCGCCAATGGCGACCGTTGGGAACGCGAAATCGCGCGCAATATCGCGATGGATGCGCCATATCGCTGATTGGTTTTGCTGAAACCTCGTTTCGGCATCCGGTTTGAAAAGCGGCAACAGGAAGGGGCGGCCCATCTTGTTGCTGGAATTTAAGTTTCGCGAATATTCGCGGCAAACAAAGACTAAAGCGAGCGAGGCAATAAGGCTTTGCTCACGGAAAGGTGTTGGGGGATCCCCATGCTGACAGGTATTGCGGCAGCGTTTTTCTATCTGTTCGCTTTCATCATGATCGCAAGCGCGTTCATGGTGATTGCGGCACGCAACCCCGTGCATTCGGTGCTGTTTCTGATCCTCACGTTCTTCAATGCGGCAGCTCTGTTTCTGCTGACCGGGGCCGAGTTCCTCGCCATGATCCTGCTCGTCGTTTACGTCGGTGCAGTGGCGGTTCTCTTCCTCTTCGTCGTCATGATGCTGGATGTGGATTTCTCCGAACTGAAGCGCGGCGCATTGCAATATGCACCGGTCGGCGCTCTGGTCGGTCTGATCTTGCTCGGCGAACTGATCTTCGTGTTCGCAAGCAACATGTTTGCGCCGAAGCTGGGGCAGGGTTCCGTGCCGATCCCGAATATCGCCGAGCGGAGCAATACCGCTGCTCTGGGCGACATTCTCTACACCGACTTCGTCTTCTACTTCCAGGTTGCTGGTCTCGTCCTTCTGGTCGCGATGATCGGCGCCATTGTTCTGACGCTGCGGCACAAGCCGAATGTCAAGCGCCAGTCCATCCCGACCCAGGTAGCTCGCACGCCCGAAACGGCGATCGAGATCAAGAAGGTCGAAACGGGCAAAGGCATCTGAGGATAAGCATATGGAAATCGGTATCGCCCACTATCTCACCGTTTCGGCCATCCTGTTTACGCTTGGCGTCTTCGGCATCTTCCTGAACCGCAAGAACGTCATCGTCATCCTGATGTCGATCGAATTGATCCTTTTGTCGGTCAATCTCAATTTTGTGGCGTTCTCCAGCCAGCTCGGCGACATGGTCGGGCAGGTCTTCGCCCTTTTCGTTCTGACTGTTGCGGCTGCCGAAGCAGCCATCGGTCTGGCAATTCTCGTTGTTTTCTTCCGTAATCGCGGCTCCATCGCGGTGGAAGACGTCAATGTTATGAAAGGTTGACGGGCAAATGCTCTATTACGCGATCGTCTTCCTTCCGCTTCTCGGCTTCCTGATTGCCGGTCTTTTCGGCAATCAGATCGGAGCCAAGGCGAGCGAATACATCACTTCCGGTTTCATGGTCATCGTCGCGATCCTGTCCTGGGTCGTCTTTTTCCAGATTCCGCTCGGCCACGATGCAGAAACCGTCCGCATCCCGGTTCTTCACTGGGTGACATCGGGCGCGCTTTCCTTTGACTGGTCACTGCGCGTCGATACGCTCACCGGCGTCATGCTGGTCGTGGTGAACTCGGTGTCGGCTCTCGTGCATATCTATTCCATTGGATATATGCACCACGATCCGCATCGTCCGCGCTTCTTCGCCTATCTGTCGCTCTTCACTTTCGCCATGCTCATGCTGGTCACGTCGGACAATCTGGTCCAGATGTTCTTCGGCTGGGAAGGCGTGGGTCTGGCTTCCTACCTCCTGATCGGTTTCTGGTTCCAGAAGCCTTCGGCCAATGCCGCCGCCATGAAGGCGTTCGTCGTCAACCGCGTCGGCGACTTCGGCTTCCTGCTCGGCATCTTCGGCGTGTTCGCGCTGTTCCAGTCGGTCGACTACAACACGATCTTCGCTGCCGCAGCCAATTATCTGCCGGCTGAAGGCGCTGCCGATGCCAATCAGGTCGTTCTGAACTTCCTCGGCTATCAGCTCGACAAGCAGGGCGCGATCACGATCACCTGTCTGCTGCTCTTCATGGGCGCGATGGGCAAGTCGGCGCAGTTCCTGCTGCACACCTGGCTTCCGGACGCCATGGAAGGCCCGACCCCGGTTTCGGCTCTCATTCACGCCGCTACCATGGTTACCGCGGGCGTGTTCATGGTCGCCCGCATGTCGCCGATCTTTGAACTGTCGCAGACCGCACTTCTGGTCGTGACCATCATCGGCGCCACCACTGCCTTCTTTGCGGCAACGGTCGCTCTCGTGCAGAACGACATCAAGCGCGTGATCGCCTATTCGACCTGTTCGCAGCTCGGCTATATGTTCGCAGCGCTCGGTGTAGGTGCCTATGGCGCCGCCGTGTTCCACCTGTTCACGCACGCTTTCTTCAAGGCGCTTTTGTTCCTTTGCGCCGGTTCGGTTATCCATGCCGTTTCGGAAGAGCAGGACATGCGTCGCATGGGCGGCCTGCGCAAGCTGATCCCCATCACCTACTGGATGATGGTCATCGGTACGGTTGCCATTACGGGCCTCGGTATTCCGGGCACGATCATCGGCACCGCCGGTTTCTTCTCCAAGGATGCGATCATCGAATCCGTCTTCGCTTCGCACAGTGCTGCCAGCGGCTACGCTTCGACGCTTCTCATCGTTGCAGCGCTCTTCACGAGCTTCTATTCATGGCGTCTGATTTTCATGACCTTCCACGGCAAGCCGCGCGCTTCGGCGGAAGTCATGCATCACGTCCATGAATCGCCAGCCGTCATGTTCGTTCCGCTGCTGATCCTCGGCGTCGGTGCACTCTTTGCCGGTGTCGTGTTCAAGGAACTCTTCTTCGGCCACGAATATGCCGAATTCTGGAAGGGCGCGCTGTTCACTTCGGCTGCCAACCAGATCCTTGAGGAATACCACCATGTTCCTCTGTGGGTTAAGCTGTCGCCGTTCATCTCGATGGTTCTCGGCTTCATCGTCGCCTGGATCTTCTACATCCGCTCGCCGGAAACGCCGAAGGCGCTGGCTGCCCGTCATCGTGGCCTCTACCAGTTCCTTCTCAACAAGTGGTACTTCGACGAACTGTACGATTTCCTCTTCGTACGTCCGGCTCGCTGGCTTGGCCGCTTGTTCTGGAAGGGTGGCGATGGCTGGCTTATTGACGGCTTCGGCCCGGATGGCATCTCGGCTCGCGTGCTCGATGTCACCAACCGCGTCGTCAAGATGCAGTCCGGATACCTTTATCACTACGCATTCGCGATGCTGATCGGCGTCGCCGCGCTCGTCACTTGGATGATGCTCGGGAGCTCTTTCTGATGACCGACTGGCCAATTCTCTCAACGGTCACGTTTCTGCCGCTTGTCGGCGCGTTACTGATCCTTCTGATCAAGGACGACAGCGAGGCTTCGCGTCGAAATATCCGCAATGTCGCGCTGCTGACGACGATATTCGTCTTCATCCTGTCGCTCGTCATCTGGGCAGGGTTCGATAATTCGAACCCCGGCTTCCAGATGGTCGAACAGATCGACTGGATGGGTGGCGGCATCAGCTACCACATGGGCGTGGACGGTATCTCCGTCCTGTTCGTGGTGCTGTCGGCTTTCCTCATGCCCTTCTGCATTCTCGCAAGCTGGATATCGGTGGAAAAGCGCGTCAAGGAATACATGATCGCGTTCCTCATTCTGGAAACGCTGATGATCGGCGTGTTCTGCGCGCTCGACCTGTTCCTGTTCTACGTGTTCTTCGAAGCAAGCCTTATCCCGATGTTCATCATCATCGGCGTGTGGGGCGGCAAGCGTCGCGTCTATGCGAGCTTGAAGTTCTTCCTCTACACGCTTCTGGGCTCGGTTCTGATGCTCATCGCCATCATGGCCATGTACTGGCAGGCTGGCACGATGAACATCGTGGAACTGCAGAAGTACAGCTTCCCTGCTGGGATGCAGACATGGTTATGGCTCGCCTTCTTCGCGTCCTTTGCCGTGAAGATGCCGATGTGGCCGGTCCATACCTGGTTGCCGGATGCGCACGTTGAAGCGCCGACGGCAGGCTCGGTCATTCTGGCCGGTATCCTGCTGAAGCTCGGCGGCTACGGCTTCCTGCGCTTCTCGCTGCCGATGTTCCCGCTGGCGTCCGCCGATTTCGCTCCGCTGATCTTCACGCTGTCGGTCATAGCCATCATCTACACGTCCCTGGTCGCTCTGGTTCAGGAAGACATCAAGAAGCTGATCGCCTATTCGTCGGTTGCCCACATGGCCTATGTGACCATGGGTATCTTTGCCGCGAACGAGCAGGGCATTCAGGGCGCCATCTTCCAGATGCTGTCGCACGGTATCGTGTCGGGCGCGCTCTTCCTCTGCGTCGGCGTGATCTATGACCGCATGCATACCCGTGAAATTGCGGCGTTCGGCGGTCTGGTGAACAACATGCCGAAATATGCGGTGGCCTTCCTCATCTTCACGATGGCGAATGTGGGCCTGCCGGGTACTTCGGGCTTCATCGGTGAATTCCTGACGCTGTTCGGTGTGTTCCGGGTCAATACCTGGGTGGCACTGTTCGCAACTACGGGTGTCATCCTCTCGGCGGCTTATGCGCTCTGGCTCTACCGTCAGGTAGTCTTCGGTGCATTGACGAAGGAAAGCCTGAAGGCGCTCCTCGACTTGAGCCCGCGTGAGAAGATCATTCTCTACCCGCTTGTGGCGCTCACCATCTTCTTCGGTGTGTATCCGACCCCGGTCTTCGACGTGACCGCCGGTGCCGTGAACGCCCTGGTCCAACATTACGACGCAGCACTCGCGGGCACCGCGAGCGCCGTGCTGGCACAGTAAGAAATAAAGGCGTAGGTCATGCAGACTGATCTGATAGCTCATCTGACCCTTGCAGCACCGGAGGTTCTCCTTGCTGTAGGCGCCTTGGCACTGCTCATGATTGGCGTGTTCTCCGGCGAACGGGCGACCACGCTCGTCAACGGATTATCTGTCGCGGTGCTTATTGCAGCGCTGGCTCTGGTGGTCCTTTTCCCAACGAACGGCGCCGCATTCGGCGGTGCCATCGTCAATGACAGCTTCAGCCGCTTCATGAAGGTGCTGACGCTGATCGGCTCCATCGTGACACTGATCATGTCGGTCGGCTTCGCCAAGGCGGAGAAGTTCGACAAGTTCGAGTTCCCGGTCCTGATCGTGATTTCCACGCTCGGCATGTTGCTGATGGTTTCAGCATCCAACATGCTGTCGCTCTATCTCGGTCTCGAACTGCAATCGCTGGCGCTCTACGTTCTGGCAGCATTCAACCGCGATAGCGTCCGTTCGACGGAAGCTGGTCTGAAATACTTCGTTCTCGGTTCGCTTTCCTCGGGCATGCTGCTTTACGGCATTTCGCTCGTCTACGGTTACACCGGCCACATCGGCTTTACCGAAATCGCCCAGGCTGTCTCCGGCGGTCAGCGTGAACTCGGTCTGGTGTTCGGTCTCGTCTTCATTCTGGCCGGTCTGGCATTCAAGATTTCTGCCGTTCCGTTCCACATGTGGACGCCGGACGTCTATGAAGGCGCGCCGACCCCGGTAACGGCATTCTTTGCCGCCGCCCCGAAGATGGCTGCCATGGCGCTCATCATCCGCGTCGTCTCGGAAGCCTTTGCTCCGGTCACCCATGACTGGCAGCAGGTCGTGATTTTCATCGCGCTTGCCTCGATGGTCCTTGGTGCGTTTGCCGCCATCGGCCAGCGTAACATCAAGCGCCTGATGGCTTATTCCTCGATCAGCCATATGGGCTATGCGCTCGTTGGTCTGGCCGCCGGAACGGTGATCGGCGTGAAGGGCGTGATGATCTACATGGCAATCTACCTTGCCATGACGCTCGGCACCTTCGCGTTCATTCTCGCAATGCGCACCAAGGACGGCAATGTGGAGAGCATTGAGGATCTGGCCGGTCTGTCCCGCACCAATCCGGTGCTGGCAACGATCATGACCATCTTCCTGTTCTCGCTCGCTGGCATCCCGCCGCTCGCCGGTTTCTTCGGAAAGTGGTACACCTTCCTTGCCGCCGTTGAAGCAGGCCTCTATCCGCTTGCCATCATCGGTATCGTGGCTTCGGTCGTGGGCGCGTTCTATTACCTGCGCATGATCAAGATCATGTGGTTCGATGAGCCGACGGGTGGTTTCGTTCCGGTCGCAGGCGAGCTTCGTCTCGTTCTCGGCGTAACGGGTGCCTTCGTGCTCTTCTACGTCTTCCTTGCTGGTCCGATCGGCGGATTTGCCGAAGCCGCAGCCAAGACGTTTTTCTGATTAATGCAAAAGGCGGAAGCATAAATGAGTTTTGCGCTTTCGCCTGTTGCGGCAAATGAGGGCTACCGTCTCGAAACTTTCGAGACGGTAGGTTCCACCAATGCGGTTGCTCTGGAACGGGCAGCCAGCGGTGATCCGGGCAAGCTCTGGCTTGTTACGAAGAAACAGGAAAGCGGTCGCGGAAGACGGGGCCGTGCCTGGTCTACGCCGGAAGGCAATCTTGCCTCCACGCTGCTTCTTGTTGAATCCTATGAAATGAAGACGGCTGCGACGCTTGGTTTTGTTGCCGGCTTGTCGCTTGCCGATGCACTTGATGCGGTATTCGCTGCGACGGGGCCTGCCGTGCCGCTGACAATCGGCCTGAAATGGCCGAATGACGTGCTGGTCAATGGCGCGAAACTCACCGGTATCCTGCTTGAATCGTCCATTCTGGCGAAGAATTTGTTCGCCGTTGCCATCGGTATCGGGACCAATGTGGTCGCCTTTCCGGATGACCTGCCTTATGCAGCAACGTCGTTGCAGGCTCTCGGCAGCAAATGCGATGCCGAGACTTTGTTTGCAGCCCTGTCGGATGCCTGGTCGGTCAACTATCGCGTCTGGAATGAAGGGCGCGGTCTCGACGATATTCGCAAGCGCTGGCTGCAGCGCGCGCATGGCCTTGGCCAGAATGTAACCATGCAGGTTGAAGGCCGTATCATCGAAGGTCGTTTTGAGACAATCGATGAGGCATGCCGTTTTGTTATTCGCGAGGACGAAGGTTCGCGAGTTGCGGTAACGGCTGGCGATGTCTATTTCGGAACTGCTGCAACAATACGCAAATAATTGCTTTATCGCATCTTACTAGGGTTGCAACGGGACAACTTTAGGTCCAGTTGATGCCGCAAGGCGGGATTAATCACAGAGGAAATTTCATGGCCCGATCCAATACTACTGAACTCGTCTTTCTGCCGCTTGGCGGCGTAGGCGAAATCGGCATGAATTTGGCCATGTATGGCTTCGGTCCTGCGGATAACCGTGAATGGCTTGTCGTGGATATGGGGGTGAGCTTTGCGGGGCCTGAACAGCCGGGCGCTGATCTCATCCTGCCGGATATCCGCTATCTCGAGGCTGAAAAGCACAATCTGCGCGGCATCGTTATCACCCATGCGCATGAAGACCATTTCGGTGCTTTGCTCGATCTGTGGCCGCGCCTGAAGGTTCCGGTTTATGCGACGCCATTCACCGCGGGTCTGCTTGAAGCCAAGCGACAGTCGGAACACGGTGCGCCCGAAATTCCAATCACGATCTACAAGGCAGGCGAGAAATTCGAAGTCGGGCCTTTCAAGCTTGAAGCTGTCGCAGTAACCCACTCCATTCCCGAGCCGGTTTCGCTGGCTATTACGACACCGCTCGGCACGGTCGTGCATACGGGTGACTGGAAGATGGACCCGGA
Organism: Ochrobactrum sp. BTU2; assembly: GCF_024539785.1. Classification (NCBI taxonomy): domain Bacteria; kingdom Pseudomonadati; phylum Pseudomonadota; class Alphaproteobacteria; order Hyphomicrobiales; family Brucellaceae; genus Ochrobactrum; species Ochrobactrum sp. BTU2. The sequence continues at coordinate 72,952 of NZ_JAHWRG010000005.1, forward strand.
ACCATCGCTCGGACCGGTTATCGATGAGGCGCGTTTCCGCGCTATCGGTGATGCAGGCGTTCTGGCGCTGATCTGCGACTCCACCAATGCTTTGCGCGAAGGCGAGTCTCCTTCGGAACGTCAGGTGGGCGAGAGCCTGCGCGAGTTGATTGAAAATGCGCGCGGTCGTGTGGCCATCACCACTTTCTCTTCCAATGTCGGTCGTATCCGGTCGATTACCGAAGCAGCACGCGATGCGGGCCGTCAGGTGCTGGTGGTTGGGCGTTCGATGAAGCGCGCCATCTCCGTCGCCACAGAACTTGGCTATATGGAAGGCTTGCCGGAATATCTCAGCGAAGAGGATTACGGCTATATTCCACGCGAAAACGTGGTGATGATCCTTACCGGCAGTCAGGGCGAACCGCGCGCGGCACTCGCCAAACTGGCGCGTGACGAAATGCGCAGCCTCGCGCTGGCGGCGGGCGATACGGTCATCTATTCATCGCGCGCCATTCCGGGCAATGAAAAATCCATTCTCGACATCAAGAACCGCCTGATTGATCGCGGTATTAAGATCATCGGTGATGAGGATGCATTGGTCCATGTGTCGGGCCATCCACGGCGCAGCGAATTGCGTCGCATGTATTCCTGGGTTCGTCCGCAAATTCTGGTGCCGGTGCATGGCGAAGCCGCTCATCTGGTCGCGCAAGGTTCTCTTGGCGCGATGGAGGGCATCGAGCAGGTCGCGCAGGTGCGTGACGGCGACATGCTGCGTCTGGCACCCGGCAAGGCCGAAATTATCGATGAAGCGCCGGTTGGCCGGATTTACAAGGACGGCAAGCTGATCGGTGACGAGGAAGAAATCGGCATGGTCGAGCGTCGCAAGCTCGCTTATGTCGGTCATGTCGCCGTTTCGGTGCTGCTGGACCGTGAACACAAGATCATCGATGAGCCCGACCTTGTGACTTTCGGGGTGCCGGAGGAAAACGCACAGGGCGATCTGTTGGAAGACATCCTGCTGGATGCAGCCATCGAGGCCATCGACAGCATTCCGCGCGTTCGCCGCAAGGATATCGAGCTTGTCCGGGAGTCCGTGCGCCGTGCCGTTCGCGCTGCGGCAAATGAAGCATGGGGCAAAAAGCCGGTAGTGACCGTATTCGTGAATAGGATACGGTAGTCATACGGATTGCAAAATGACCGGCATGGGAGGTGCTGATGCTCGAACGCTTGAACCACGTGGCGATTGCCGTTCCGGATATCGATGCCGCGGCAGCGCTTTATCGCGGCAAGCTCGGTGCGAAAGTCACCGAGCCGCAGGCACTGCCTGAACATGGCGTAACCGTGGTTTTCATCGACGTCGGCAACACCAAGATCGAATTGCTGGAACCGTTGGGTGAGGGGTCGCCGATTGCGGCGTTTCTGGAAAAGAATCCTTCCGGTGGGATGCACCATCTGTGCTATGAGGTTGCGGACATAATTGCCGCTCGCGACCGCCTCAAGGCGGAGGGTGCGCGTATCCTTGGAGATGGCGAACCGAAGACCGGCGCCCATGGCAAGCCAGTTCTGTTCCTGCATCCCAAGGATTTCAACGGCACACTGATCGAACTGGAAGAGGTGTAATCATGTCTCTGGTTTCAGGAATCGCGATTTACTTCATCATCTGGTGGACGACGCTGTTCGCGCTGCTGCCGGTTGGCTTGCGCACGCAGGCTGAAGAAAACGAAGTGACTTTGGGCACTGTGGCCAGCGCTCCGGCAAAACCACGCATCGGTCGTGCCTTTCTGCGGACGACCATCGTCGCAACGCTCATCTTCCTGCTCTATTATTATGTGACGCAGATCAGCGGTTTCGGCCTCGATGATATCCCACATTTCTTCCCGGATCTGACCTGACCATTCGTTCGCGTTCCACCATGAATTTTTGAGGCTGCCTAAATTATAGGCAGCCTTTCTTTTGTATAAAGAAAAGTGGACGCGCCTACCATGGGTTGCGTCAGATATCGAGCTTATTGGCGTAACGTATTGAATTTACGACACAGCACAACCCGGCGTCATTTGTGACAGCGATAGCGCTCCCTGAGCAATGTTCTTCATATAAATCGATTTATACTTAAGTGAAATTTAATACTTGATTGCACGGAGGGCGCTGCGATAAATCCCACAAAATCAATGTGTTATTGCAAGCTATAAAATAGGGAAACTGCGGAAAGCGTGGAGGTGCTGCAAGTTCAAAAAAAAAGCAAGGCTTTCGCCTTGCTAATCAAATACGCGTTCGATCCGTTTCCATTTGACTGGCGGCTGCGAAAGTCGCGCCTGGATCCATCCTCCCAAGACTTTGACCGCGTGAAACCAACGGTTTTATTCCGTTGTTGCTCTTATGCTGAAAAAAATAGCGAACTGCACAGCTTTTGTCACGAAAAATCTTCTATGGCGTCATATTTCTTTCGCAAATTTTCCCGAATGAGAGTGATATATCTGTAATATATTGAATTTGAATGTGAATCCGGAGGCCGCATTTCGCGTCTCTGGTTCTTTCGACAGGCGATCATGGTTGTGGATGGGGAAATCCGCTATCGCGAAAGCTTTTTCAAGCGGGTTTCCAACCGGTGTATAACCCGGTAAGAAACCGACAAATATGCTTAATTTTTGCCTGATTCTTGAAGCACTCAGGCTGTCCCTCTTGATTGGTGGTTACGATGCGTCTGTCGCGGTATTTTTTGCCTATTCTGAAGGAAAACCCCAAGGAGGCGGAAATCGTCTCCCACAGGCTGATGCTGCGCTCAGGCATGATCCGTCAACAGTCGGCCGGCATCTATTCCTGGCTGCCGATCGGTCTGAAGGTTCTCAACAAGGTCTGCGATATCATTCGTGAAGAGCAGAACCGCGCGGGCGCCAATGAAATCCTGATGCCGACCATCCAGTCCGCAGACCTGTGGCGCGAAAGCGGTCGCTACGATGCCTATGGCAAGGAAATGCTGCGCATTCAGGACCGTCAGGAGCGCGATATGCTCTTCGGTCCGACCAATGAGGAAATGGTCACCGACATTTTCCGCTCCTATGTGCGCTCCTACAAGGATCTGCCGCTCAATCTCTACCACATCCAGTGGAAGTTCCGCGACGAAGTGCGCCCGCGTTTCGGCGTCATGCGTTCGCGCGAATTTCTAATGAAGGACGCCTATTCGTTCGACCTCGATTATGAGGGCGCGAAAATGGCTTACTACCGTATGTTCGTGTCCTATCTGCGCACTTTTGCACGTGTTGGCCTGCAGGCCATCCCGATGCGCGCCGATACGGGGCCGATTGGCGGCGACCTCAGCCACGAATTCATTATTCTGGCCGAAACCGGCGAAAGCCAGGTTTTCTGCGACAAGGCCTATCTCGATCTGGCCGTGCCGGGCGCGGACACCGATTTCCGCAACGATGCGCAGCTGACCGATATCGTCAATCGCTGGACGACGCCTTATGCGGCAACCGACGAAATGCACGACGAGGCCGACTGGTCCAAGGTGAAGCCGGAAGATCAGGTCTCTGCACGTGGCATCGAAGTGGGGCACATCTTCCATTTCGGCACGAAATATTCTGAACCGATGGGCGCGAAAGTGCAGGGCCCGGATGGCAAGGAACATCTGGTTTCCATGGGTTCCTACGGCATCGGTCCGTCGCGCCTCGTCGCGGCTGCCATTGAAGCCTTCCACGACGATGCGGGCATCATCTGGCCGAAAGCCATCGCGCCGTTCGGTGCCGGTATCGTCAATATGAAGCCGGGCGACGAAGGCTGCGACGCTGTAAGCGAGAAGATCTACGAAGCGCTGACCAATGCAGGCGTCGATCCTCTGCTGGACGACACGGATGACCGTCCGGGTGCAAAGTTCGCCACGATGGACCTGATCGGCCTGCCGACGCAGGTGATCGTTGGCCCGCGTGGCGTTGCCGCCGGTGAAGTCGAGATCAAGGATCGCAAGACCGGTGAACGCCAGAGCCTGAGCGTTGAAGCTGCGATCAATCTGTTGACGGCAGAAGCATGAGCAGCGCGGCGGCAGCAAAATCCGGGGATCAGGCAAAGGCAGCTCAAAAGGCTCCAAAGTCAGGTCCATTCTCGGCTTTCGAACGGATGATCGCTTGGCGATATCTGCGCGCGCGCCGCCGCGAGACTTTTATCTCGGTCATTGCCGGTTTTTCGTTCACCGGCATAATGCTGGGCGTGGCGACCCTCATCATCGTCATGGCGGTGATGAACGGTTTCCGTGCCGAGCTTCTTTCGCGAATTCTCGGCATCAATGGCCATCTCATCATGCAGCCAATTGATCGTCCGCTGGATGATTATGCCGATCTCATCAAGCGGATCGACGGTATTTCCGGCATCAGGTTCGCCATTCCCGTGGTGGAAGGGCAGGCGCTCGTCCAGGGGAATATCGGCGCAGGAACGGGTGCACTGGTGCGCGGTCTTCGCGAAGAGGATCTCGACAAGCTCAAGCTCGTCTCCGGCAATATTCGCCAGGGCACGCTTCAGGGCTTCGATCAGGGCGGCGGCGTCGCCATCGGAACCCGCATGGCCGAAAATCTCGGCCTTTCAATCGGCGATACGCTACGGGTGATTTCGCCGGATGGCGATGTGACCCCGTTCGGCGTCAATCCGCGCGTGAAGGCCTATCCGATTGTCGCGATCTTCGAGATCGGCATGTCGGAATACGACTCGTCGATTGTCATGATGCCGCTGTCCGAGGCGCAGCTTTTCTTCAATCAGGAAGGCAAGGTGCAATCGCTGGAAATCTTTGTCGATAATCCCGACAAGGTGGATGCGATGCGCGCGCCCGTAGAAGAGGCAGCGGGACGTCAGCTCTCGCTCGTCGACTGGCGCCAGCGCAACCAGACTTTCTTCTCGGCGCTGGAAGTCGAGCGCAATGTCATGTTCATGATCCTGACGCTGATCGTGCTCGTGGCGGCGCTGAACATCATTTCCGGCCTCATCATGCTGGTGAAGGACAAGGGGCACGATATCGCGATCCTGCGAACCATGGGCGCAACCCGTGGCGCGGTGATGCGCATATTCCTGATGACGGGCGCCGCCATCGGCGTCACCGGCACGATAGCCGGTGTCGTTCTGGGCGTTGTCGTCTGCCTCAATGTCGAGCGCCTGCGGGAGTTCTTCTCGTGGCTCTCGGGAACCACGCTCTTCAACCCGGAACTTTACTTCCTGAGCCAGTTGCCTGCGAAGATGGACCCCGGCGAAACGATTTCCGTTATCGTCATGGCTCTGGTGCTTTCATTCATTGCCACCATTTTCCCGGCCTGGCGCGCTGCCAAGCTCGATCCGGTCGAAGCATTGAGGTACGAATAAATGGCGGCTGAAATCATCATGCGGCTGGAGCGTGTCGGCCGCGCCTATAAGGAAGCCGACCGCGAACTGGTCATTCTGAAGGATGCCGATTTCACACTTCGTCGTGGGGAAATGGTTGCGCTTGTCGCGCCATCGGGAGCGGGCAAGTCGACATTGCTGCACACGGCAGGCCTGCTGGAGCGTCCCGACAACGGAGACGTTTTCTTGGACGGGCGTTCTTGCAGCAAATTGTCCGATGATGAGCGCACGGCTGTGCGCCGCAACGACGTCGGTTTCGTTTATCAGTTCCACCATCTCCTGCCGGAATTTTCCGCGCTGGAGAATGTGATGATGCCGCAGATGATCCGCGGTCTGTCCAGGAAAGCCGCAGCAGAGCGTGCGCAGCAGCTTCTTGAATATATGAAGATCGGCAAGCGCGCTTCGCATCGCCCGTCGGAACTTTCCGGCGGCGAGCAACAGCGCGTCGCTATTGCCCGCGCCGTTGTCAACGCGCCGCTTGTTCTTCTGGCGGATGAACCGACCGGCAACCTCGACCCGACGACATCATCCTACGTCTTCGGAGCTCTTGAGGCCCTCGTGCGTCAGTCGGGGCTTGCGGCCCTGATCGCGACCCATAATCACGAACTTGCCCGCCGCATGGACCGGCGCGTCACGCTGAAGGACGGCAAGGTCGTCGATCTATAAGCCTTCCAGATCATAGTAGCACCTCATCCTGAAGAGCCGTCACAGGTGGCGTCTCGAAGGGCGAGGTGCGTCTCCGCCTGAATATGGCGCTTTCGTTCCCCGCTCACGCAGCCAGCGTCTGCGGTTGTATATTCACTATTCGTAAACCCTAAAATGAATGGCGGGCTAGAACGGGTGTTGACTTCGGAACAAAAATAGAACAAAAAATAAACATACGTGAACACAGAGGAGTTTCCAACATGACCGATCTCGTCCACGACGTTCTGTCTTTCATTTCGGTAAGCCTGTTCATTGCAACTTTCGCCATCTGGGTGAGTGCGATCTGAAGGAAATAGAGCATGTCTCCCAAAAGTGGGAACCGGTTTTGGGATATAGACATGCGTGAAAACGATAGGGCATTTCCGATGACCCCGGAAAAATTGGAGATGCTCTGGCTGGTTCTTGTGAACCCGCTGCAAGGTGGCGATAGTCTTACTGGACATCGCCATATCATTCCCCGAAACTGATGCTATCAGGCGACAGAGTCGCCAGCCGCGATGGGCCATGCGTGTGGCCCATCTTGCAAGCAATGTGCTATCAGGCGGCTACTGCATCGGCCCGAAAATCGGAATCGGTTTTCGGAAAGCGTGATGCTTGGATTTAGAGCGCCGGATGTATGTCCATCCGGGCGGCTCAGCAGATGATCGGGGTCGATGGAATGAGTGACGTAGCAGCAGGCAATGCAGCAAAAGACGGTGCTTTGACGCCACGTTTTGTGCACCTGCGGGTACACTCGGCCTATTCCTTGCTGGAAGGCGCATTGCCGCTCGGCAAGATCATCAAACAGGCGATTGCCGACGAGGCGCCGGCTATCGCAGTCACCGACACCAACAATCTGTTCGGTGCGCTTGAATTTGCGCAGAAGGCATCGAAAGATGGTCTGCAACCCATCATCGGTTGTCAGGTCGATATAGCCTTCGGCGATCACAATGATAATGGCCGCAGCGTCAATCGCCGTGTCGCGCTGGACCTCGCTCCAGTTGTGCTGCTGGCGGCAACGGAAGAGGGCTATGCGAATATCGTGCGGCTCGTCAGTCGCGCGTTTCTGGAAACACCGGCAGGTGATCCGGTGCATGTCGAAGCAAGCTGGCTGCCGTCATTATCGAAAGATGTCATTGTTCTTTCCGGTGGCGCATTGGGACCAATCGGTCGCGCTTTTGCCGCCGACCGTCCCGACAGGGCAGAGGCGCGGCTTGCTTTCCTGCGTGAAGCCTTTGGCGATCGGCTTTATGTCGAGTTGCAGCGCCAGGCAGGTTACGACCGCGCGCTGGAAGCAAAGACCGTCGCGCTTGCCTATGAGATGGATCTGCCTCTGGTGGCCACCAATGAGGCATTCTTTCTCAAGGCAGAAGACTTCGAGGCCCACGATGCGCTTCTTGCCATCGCGGAAGGCCAGATTCTTTCAAACGATGACCGCCGCCGTCTGACGCCGGACCATCACATGAAAAGCCGTGCGGAAATGGCTGCACTTTTTGCCGATCTGCCGGAAGCACTCGACAACACCGTCGAAATTGCAGAGCGTTGCAGCTGGTACACGCAGACCCGTGCACCGATCCTGCCGCGGTTTACCGGCGAATCCGATGACGCGGAGGCCGCCGTTCAGGAGGAAGCCGACGAGCTGGCGCGGCAGGCCCGCGAAGGCCTGAAGATGCGCCTGGAGACCGTCGGTCTCGCAGAAGGCTATACGACAGAGCAATATGCCGAACGTCTCGAATACGAGATCGGCATCATCACCCGCATGAAGTTCCCGGGCTACTTCCTGATCGTTGCGGACTTTATCAAATGGGCGAAAGCCCATGGCATTCCGGTCGGGCCGGGCCGTGGCTCGGGTGCCGGTTCGCTCGTCGCCTATGCGCTGACGATTACCGACGTCGATCCTTTGCGGTTCTCGCTGCTTTTCGAACGCTTCCTCAACCCGGATCGCGTTTCGATGCCCGACTTCGATATCGACTTCTGTCAGGACCGCCGTGAAGAGGTGATCCGCTATGTGCAGGGAAAGTACGGGCGCGATCAGGTAGCCCAGATCATCACATTCGGAACCCTGCAGGCACGCGCTGTGCTGCGCGATGTCGGTCGCGTTCTGGAAATGCCTTACGGTCAGGTCGATCGTCTCTGCAAGCTGGTGCCGCAAAACCCGGCCAATCCAGTGTCACTGGCACAAGCCATCGACACAGAACCGAAGATCAATGAGGAACGTGAGAAAGAGCCGGTGGTCGGACGGCTGCTGGATATGGCGCTCAAGCTTGAAGGGCTTTACCGCCACGCCTCGACCCACGCCGCCGGTATCGTGATCGGTGACCGTCCGCTGTCGGAACTGGTCCCCATGTATCGCGATCCGCGTTCCGACATGCCCGTCACCCAGTTCAACATGAAATGGGTCGAGCAGGCGGGACTGGTCAAGTTCGACTTTCTTGGTCTCAAGACGCTGACCGTCCTTGAAACGGCGGTCAAACTGGTGGCGCGCAAGGGCGTTGAGATTGACCTATCCCATGTGCCGCTCGACGACGAACTGACCTATGAGATGTTGTCGCGCGGCGAAACCGTCGGCGTGTTCCAGGTGGAAAGTGCGGGTATGCGCAAGGCGCTGCTCGGTATGCGCCCGGACCGGATCGAAGATATCATCGCGCTTGTGGCGCTTTATCGTCCTGGTCCGATGGAGAACATCCCGACTTATAATGCGCGCAAGAACGGTGAGGAGGAGATTGCCTCCATTCACCCGAAGATCGATCACCTGATCAAGGAAACGCAGGGCGTTATCGTCTATCAGGAACAGGTGATGCAGATCGCACAGGTGCTTTCCGGCTATTCGCTCGGGGAAGCTGACCTTTTGCGTCGCGCCATGGGCAAGAAAATCCGCGAGGAAATGGACAAGCAGCGCGTCCGTTTCGTGGATGGCGCGATTGAGGGCGGTGTCGACAAGGCGCAGGCCAACATGATCTTCGATCTGCTGGCCAAGTTCGCTGACTACGGCTTCAACAAGTCGCACGCCGCCGCTTATGCCATCGTGTCCTACCAGACGGCCTATATGAAGGCCCACTATCCAGTCGAGTTCATCGCGGCGTCGATGACCTACGATATGTCGAACACCGACAAGCTCAACGATTTCCGCCGCGAGGCGAACCGTTTGGGCATTGAGGTCGTGCCGCCTTCGGTGATGACGTCCTTTCGTCCGTTTGAAGTCGGCGAAAAGCAGATTTTTTATTCGCTTGCCGCCATCAAGGGCGTCGGCGAGGCCGCCGTAGATCATATTGTCGATGTGCGCGCAGAGAAACGTTTTGAAAGCCTTGAGGATTTCTGCGAGCGGGTCGATCCGCGCATCGTCAACCGGCGCGTGCTGGAAAGCCTCATCAATGCCGGTGCGATGGATTGTTTCGGTCGTGAGCGCCCGGCCATGAGTGCGGGCATGGACCGCATCATGGGCTTTGCCCAGCGCACGCAGGAAAATGCCGCAAGCGGTCAGTCCGATATTTTTGGTCTGTCAGGCGCTCCGAAGGAAACGCTTATCCTGCCGCAGGCGGCTCCCTGGCTGCCATCGGAAATGCTGCATCGGGAGTTCCAGGCGGTCGGCTTCTATCTGTCGGCCCATCCGCTTGATGAATATCGCGATGTGCTGAACCGCATGCGTGTTCAAAGCTGGGCGGATTTTTCCGCAGCCGTGAAACGGGGCGCCAATGCCGGTCGTCTGGCTGGCACTGTGACGGCCCGTCAGGAACGCAAGACCCGCACCGGCAACAAGATGGGTATCGTGCAATTGTCCGATGCCAGCGGCCAGTTCGAAGCGGTGCTGTTTTCCGAAGGGCTTGCGCTATATCGCGATCTTCTGGAGAGCGGCAAGTCGGTGGTAATCACGGTTCAGGCGGAAAATCGCCCCGAAGGTATAGGCTTGCGCATCCAGACGGTGCAGTCGTTGGAAGACGAAGCCTGCCGTATGCAGAAGGCGTTGCGGCTTTACCTGCGCTCGGCCGATGCGGTTCGTCATATCGCTCCGCATTTCAACACGCGTGGCGACGGGCAGGTGAGCCTCATCGTCATCAAGGATAACGGTCAGCGTGAAGTCGAGATCGAGCTGCCGCATCGCTATCGCGTCAGTCCGCAGATCGCCAGCGCCATGAAAGCCATTCAGGGCGTCGTGGATGTGGAACTGGTGTGAGTGAGAGCGCCGATCTGATTGAAGCAAAACGAGGGCAAACCCGTTTTGCGGTCTTTTTGCGCGAAAAACCGGTGGTGATGTGCGTATTTTACCACCGATTTTGCGGCGAACAACTGTCAAAAACATGGCGTTTTTGTGATTGGCATCAGTAAGCGGCTGTGAAACGCTTGCGAATATGCTGGCCTTTTTCTGCTTCATCCAGAATTGCGACTGCCAGATCAGCAACTGAAATCTTGCTTTCACCCTTGTCGTCGAAAACCGGTTCGTCGCCGCCAAGACGATATTTTCCGGTGCGCTCGCCGGGCTGAAGAATGATCGCCGGTGATACGAATGACCATTCCAGTTCTTTCTCACCACGTAGGTCTTCGAGCGCCTGACGGGCACCGAGCGCGCCTTCCTTCCATTCGGCAGGGAATTCCGGCGAGTCGACCAACTGGTTACCATTGATCGAAAGGCTACCTGCGCCGCCGACTGCTATAAGACGCTTGATGCCTGCTTTTTTGGTGGCTTCCGTGATGGAACGGCTGCCGTTGATGTGCTTTTCGCGGATGTCCTTGTCGCCCCAGCCCGGATTGTAGGCGGAAATCACGATGTCATGCCCTGCAAGCTGCTTTGCAAGCGCGTCGGTATCGAACACGTCGGCCTTTACCGCCGTCACATCGGGCAGTTTTTCGACTTTCTCCGGATGACGAACGAGTGCGGTAACCTCGCCGCCGCGTGCAGCAGCTTCCTTGAGGATTGCAGCGCCTACGAAACCCGTTGCGCCGATCAGTGCGATCTTGGTCATGGCATTCTCCTTTTCTCGACCTTCTCGTATCAAACGAATTAAGGTATGTTTCATAATCAGGTTATTTCTGATAACTACATATGTGATGCCATCATGTTTGTGAAGAACGCACTTTTACATGAGCAGGATACATGGAAGTAACCGCCACAAAGGCAAGTATTCAGAGATGCTCCGGTCGAAACGGAACGATGAAGCTGCTATAACTAATTGTTTTTACGCATGTTATGACGCGTGGCTGACGCGTATTTCAGCGAAAACTCTCTAACTTAACCGATGGAGAAAACGCCGGTCTGCCAACCGGTTTTTGTGGAGAAAAAGATGACAATACCGACACGCCCTGACGGGAAAACACCTTTGCTTTCGTCGACACCTGCCTTCGAAAACGATGGTGACGGTTCTTGCCCGATCCGTGAAGTGCTGGATCGGGTTGGCGACACGTGGAGCATTCTCGTCATTTTCAATCTTCAGGAAGGCTCGATGCGTTTCAATGCGTTGCGACGGACCATTGAGGGTATTTCACAGCGCATGCTGACCGTTACGCTACGATCGCTGGAGCGGGACGGTCTTGTGTCCCGGCATGTTCGCCCGACTTCTCCGCCCGAAGTGGAGTATTCGCTGACTGAACTTGGACATTCTCTTGCTGTGCCTATCGACGTGCTGGGGCAATGGGCCGTCAGGAACCGCGATCTTCTTCGCGACGCCCGCTCACGTTTTGATGGAAGCATTGAATAAAAAGGAACCGGCCTTGGTCCGTTTGCGTTTGTCTTTCAAACAGGAGAAGTCTGATGCCCGCGAAATCCCAGGCCCAACAGAAAGCCGCTGGCGCCGCGCTTGCTGCCAAACGCGGTGAAATCAAGAAAAGCGAACTCTTCGGTGCGTCAAAGGAAATGTATGAATCGATGACCGAGAAGGAACTGGAGGAATTTGCCGAAACAAAGCGCAAAGGCTTGCCGGAACACGTAGATGACAAGAAAAAACACTGAATAGGATTGGCGTGCGCCGTCGGGCACTCGCCGCATTGGCCAGATGGTTACTTGCCAGATTTGTTCGGAGCCAGCTCGATTGCTTTCAGCTTGCCATCGGTAATGCCGCAGCGCAGCGTGACGCTATCCCATTTTGTTGATGCGCCTTTGGTGCGTGCTTCACCGGGAACCGAGATGACAGCCGAAACCTTGCGTGGGTCGCTGGTGCTAAATTTCGCAGACTTATCATTGGTTTCTGCCGAAGAGATGTCATCTTTGGTGAAGCCGAGACGATCATATTTTTTACTTTTCTTGACGTAATCATAAGCGCTGGCAACGCAATCCGCGACCTGTGGAGCCGCTTGCTGATCCTTCACGAGGGTCTGATAGTTGCCCGTAAAATCCTTCGATCTTTTCGGGACGGAATCTGCATTCGCGGCGGTGGTGAAGCCCAGTGCTAAAATTGCAGAAATTATAAATTTGGTCGATTTCATGCCCATGTCCTTCTGGAAACCCGTCGCTCGGTGGCGGGCGGCGGAATTGAATCGATAATGAAATAGAGATTACAGACGCGATTCTGATTTTTTTATGAATTTCCAACGGTTACGACGATATCTTATTGGCAGATGCGCGCAAGACAGGATTTGCCGTGGCAGCCTTGGTCGAGATGCATGTTGGTGCGATGTGCGGCATCACCGTCCGGGCCGATTACCGTCATGAAAAGCTTGCAGCTCGCGCTATGCACGGCGCGCCAGAAAGCCTTCTCCTTGTCGGTGCCGTTCCAGCCGCTTTCCAGTTCCGTCTTGCTGCCATCCGAAAACTTGAACGACATGATGTCGAGCGCGTTGGCAAAGGCGTGTTCGGAAACGCGTCCTGTGGATGCGCCGTTGACCTTCCGGCACTGGTAATCCGAGCCGGTGCCGATTTCAGCGATTTTCGAATCCGGTCCATAAACATCTTTGGCTGCCTTGGTCACCTCGCTGCTCCACTGCGCCAGCGTGACTGCCATTGCGCAATTTGTGGTGACGGCATTGGCAAATTTCAAAGGGTCGTCCTTGCCAATGGCGGTCAGGGACAACGGAGAGTGGGCGCCGCATTGCTCGCCATCCTTGATCGGAGGCAGCAGCTTGCCCTCTACTTCTCCGGCTATCAGCGCCGGGCAGGATACCTGATAGATGCGCTCGTCCTTTTCCGCCTTTGGCTGTTGATTGGGACCGGGTTTCGCTTCTTGCGGTTTTTCGTCCACCGGCTTCGGATTATCAGCTGGTTTTGGCGGGTCTGCCTGGGTCGGGGTTGTAGGGGCAGGCTTGGCCAACGGTTGATTGTCGGGTTCTGCCTCCGGCTTTTCCGTTGGAATGGGTGGAGTTTCCGGTTCTGCCTCCTTGGTTGCTGTATTTTCCGGGCGAGGGGCAGGCGTCGGAACGGGTATCATGGGAGCAGGTTTGGTTTCGGCTTTTGCCGGAGCGCTTTCCGATTGCGTTGCTGTTTGCTGTTTCGAAGCCGGTTTCTTTTGGCTGCGCTTTACCGCCGGGCGTTTGCGATGCTGTTTTGCCTTTTGGGCGTCCTGTTTCAGGATGCGTTCGATGAAAGTTTGCGCCTGTGCCTGATCGGAATCGAAGCCGGAAAAACACGGCATCGCAACAAGGCCCAAGGCAATCAGAGCGGTGAATGCACCCTTGCCGGGCAGGAAAAAAGACAAAGCCATTGATGCCTCATGAATTGCGGATCCGTCATGACTAATGATGAAACAGGCGATGGCGTTCCTTCACGCTTGATGGCAGGTCGTAGCAAATGGTAGGAAACACCCTCAGTGGTCCGGTTTTTCAGGCTTTTTCGACTGCTTGAGCTTGACAAGATAACAGCTGCATGACTAAAAGCCGCCCATCGCTGGCGCGTTCTCGCACCGGCGTTTCATTTGACGTGTCCCGTGGATGAAGATTGCGCTCGCGCGCTTCATCCTGTCAGTCCTCTCAAACGGAGGGCAGAGGAGGGCGCGTTTCCTCCAGCGCCTCCGGGCGCTATAACCTTTTGAAGGAAATGCGATGAGCAAGCGCGAATCCGCTAAGTACAAAATTGATCGCCGTCTTGGCGAAAACATCTGGGGCCGTCCGAAGTCCCCTGTAAACCGCCGTGAATATGGCCCGGGCCAGCACGGCCAGCGCCGCAAGGGCAAGCTGTCGGACTTCGGTGTTCAGCTCCGCGCAAAGCAGAAGCTCAAGGGCTTCTATGGCGATATCTCCGAAAAGCAGTTCCGCAAGACCTACGAAGAAGCCGCTCGCCGCAAGGGCGACACCGGTGAAAACCTGATCGGTCTGCTGGAATCGCGTCTTGACGCAGTTGTGTATCGCGCCAAGTTCGTTCCGACGATCTTTGCTGCCCGCCAGTTCATCAATCACGGCCACGTGAATGTGAATGGTCGCCGCGTCAACGTTCAGTCCTACCGCCTGAAGACCGGTGACGTTGTTGAAGTTCGCGAAAAGTCGAAGCAGCTGGTTATCGTTCTCGAAGCTGTTCAGCTCGCAGAACGTGATGTTCCGGATTACATCGAAGTAGACCACAACAAGCTGGTTGCGACGTACTCCCGCGTTCCGACCCTGACGGATGTGCCTTACGCTGTCCAGATGGAACCGAACCTGGTCGTCGAATTCTATTCGCGTTAATTCCAGGCGCGCTCTGGCGCGCTGGATATATGCCGAAATCGAAAAGCCGCGCTGTACTGCAGCGCGGCTTTTTCTTTGCTTTTATCCCGGCACTTTGGCGATGGGGCCGGGAGGGCCGAGCGTATCGTCAATCTGCCGGTCGGAATGATATGTGGCGCAGGCCGACAACAATGCTCCAATGAATAACAGTAAGGACAGTTTTCGGAGCGCGATGATGCGCGGCTTTCGCCGAAGAACACTTATAGAACCAACATACTGAGCCATAGATATCTCATCCGTGAATGCCTGCATGAGTTCTAGAGCAAAAGGCAGCTGCAAACACTCATACATTTTTGCTGGCAAACGGTGGTCGACGTGTGCTGATGCACGCAATCATAAAGAAATCTTGTTTGACGGTTTTCCCGACAGCCAGTTTTCGCTATTAAGCCTTCAACATCTTCAATCGTTTTTCCGGGAAGCACCATGAACGCTTTCGATCCAGATATTGCAGAAGACGCGGGCAGCGATGGCTGTCACCCGCTATTCCGCGATGTGCCGACCACGGTCGAGTTCAACAAGCTGCGTAAACGTCTTTTGCGTCTGACGCGGCAGGCTATCAAGGATTTCTCGATGGTGAAGCCCGGCGAGCGCTGGATGGTCTGCCTTTCGGGTGGCAAGGATTCCTATGGCCTGCTTGCGCTGCTGCTCGATCTTAAATGGCGCGGCCTGCTGCCGGTTGAGCTGCTGGCGGTCAATCTGGATCAGGGGCAGCCGAACTTTCCCAAGCACATCCTGCCGGATTTCCTCAATCGTTATGAAATCGAACACCGTATCGAATATCAGGATACCTATTCGATTGTGACCGACAAGCTGCCTGAAACCAGCACCTATTGCTCGCTCTGCTCGCGTTTGCGCCGGGGGAATCTCTATCGCATTGCGCGTGAAGAGGGCTGTTCGGCGATCGTTCTTGGCCATCACCGGGAAGATATTCTCGAAACCTTCTTCATGAACCTGTTCCACGGCGGGCGTCTGGCTGCGATGCCGCCGAAGCTGTTGAACGACGAAGGAGACCTGATGGTGTTCCGCCCGCTGGCTTATGCTGCGGAGGACGATCTGGAAAAATTTGCGACCGCAATGCAGTTTCCGATCATTCCATGCGACCTGTGCGGCAGTCAGGAAGGGCTGCAGCGCAATGCGATGAAAGCCATGCTGACCGACATCGAAAAGCGTATGCCGGGGCGCAAGGACACGATGATCCGCGCCATGACGAATGTGCGTCCGAGCCATTTGCTGGATCGCAAACTGTTCGATTTTGCAGGACTGATGCTGAATGGCGAGGGAGAGGGTGACCATGCGGTTTGACGAAGGACAGATGGACTGGCTGGCCGATTTGCTGGCAGATGCGGCGCGTCAGGAAATCATGCCCCGGTTTCGCAGGCTGGACGTCGGTGATATCCGGCAGAAGACGTCACCCGCCGATCTGGTGACGGAAGCGGACGTGAATGCTGAACGGTTCATCACTGCCAAGCTCAAGGAACGCTTTGCCGATGCGGTGATCGTCGGTGAGGAAGCCTGCTCAGACAATCCGGCTTTGCTGACCGGCCTCGATGATGCGGAGCTTGCCTTCACAATCGATCCGGTCGATGGCACTTTCAACTTTGCATCTGGTGTTCCGCTCTTTGGTGTCATGCTTGCGGTGGTGTCGAAAGGCGAAACCGTTGCCGGTATCATTCACGACCCCGTCGGTAATGACTGGATCATGGCTTCAAAAGGCGGCGGAAGCTACATCCGTCACGCCAATGGAGATGTGAGCAAGGTCAGTGTTGCCGAACCGACCTCGATCAGCCAGATGACCGGTGCGATTTCGTGGCAGTACACGGCTGAGCCGACACGGTCGCGTCTGGCACGTAATCATACGAAATTTCTGTCCCAGATCGGCTATCGCTGTGCAGCGCACGAATATCGCATCCTCGCCACCGGCAGCGCGCATTTCGTGGTCTACAACAAGCTGATGCCGTGGGATCATCTGCCCGGTGCGCTGATCCATCAGGAAGCTGGCGGTTATCTCGCCCGATGGGATGGAAGCGATTATCTGCCGTCACATACCGGCGGCGGCATTCTGGCCGCGCCCAGCAAGGACAGCTGGCAGTCCATTCAGGCGGCGCTCTGGGAAGAATAAAACCGTTAGAGTATTATCCAATACGAAAGGCCCGCTACATCGGCGGGCCTTTATTGTTTTGGCATCGCGAAATCGATCAGATCACATGTTCGACAGGCGGGTTCTGCACCCTGAACAACCGTCCGCGTTCGGCTATCAAAACGCAGCCGAGGGCGACAAATCCGAGCACGCAATAGCCGGTTGCAACCGGCGTTGTCGTACCATCAAAGGCCTGACCGATAATCGCGCCCAATGCCGCACCGATCACCGTTTGAGCAAAGCCCAGAACGGAGGAGGCCGTTCCGGCAACTTCGCCGAGCGGCTCCATCGCCAGTGCGTTGAAATTGGCGGTCACGAGGCTGAACGAGAACATGATGGTCATGTAGATCGCCATCAGGATCGGGAAGGGAACAGGGCCTTCCATCGTGACCGAAAGTACCATCCACAAAAGGCTGAAGCTGGTGAAGACCAGCAACATGGTCTGGGAAATTCGCCGCATACCGTAACGACCGACCAGGCGCGAGTTCATGAACGAGGCGAGCGCCAGCGTCATGGCGACGGCAGCGAAAGCCAATGGGAACAAGGCACCGAGCTTGTAAATGTCGACGAAAATCTGCTGAGCCGAGTTGATATAGCCGAACAGCGCGCCGAGAATGAACGAGGTGCCGAGCATATAAAACAGGGCGACGCGGTTCGAAAGAACGATGCCGAATCCGCCAATCACGCTCTTGACCGTCAGCGGGCGCCGGTTGGTAGCAGGCAGGGTTTCGGGCAGACGAAGAAACGCCCAGATACCGATGACAAATGCCATGAAGGCCATCGACAGAAAGATCAGGTGCCATTCGCCGAAAAGCATGATGAGCTGGCCGGTTGCGGGCGCAACAACGGGCAGGATCATGAAAACCATCATGACGAGTGACATGACCTCGGCCATCTGACGCCCGGCGAACTTGTCGCGAACGACGGATACGGCGATCACGCGCGTGGCAGCAGCGCCAAGCCCCTGCAAGACACGCAGGATGATAAGCGTCGTGAAATCGGTGACGATGGCCGCTCCCAGAGCTGCCAGAATGTAAATGACGAGCCCGGCGAACAGCGGCAGCCTGCGGCCGAAGCGGTCGCTCAAGGGGCCGTAGAAGAGCTGAGAAACGCCAAACCCGAGCAGATAGGCAGTGATGACAAACTGGACGTGGTTTTCCGACTGAACGCCGAGGCTTGCACCGATCTGCGGCAGGCCGGGCAGCATTATGTCGACCGCCAGCGCATTGATGGCCATGATCGCCGCGATGAGCGCGATGAATTCGCCGCGTCCACGCATGGAAGTCTTCTGGTCCGACGAACCGTTCTTGATGTCGAGCGGCATGACTGGCATTCCTTGGCAAAGTGGCGCATCGCGTCGCGAGACACGATACGAAAGACAAAATTTAGAAAGCAGAAGCAGACAGATGAAAATCTGTCGTTGCAGCATCTAGAGCATTTCCAGCAAAAGTGCGAAGCGGTTTTGCGTAGGATAATGCGACGGAAAAATACTTAGAGCGGTTCCAGCGACTCCGTTTTAACTGGAACCGCTCTAGCAAATGCAAAAGGCGCCGTAGAACGGCGCCTTTGGAAAAAGGTGAGGCTGAAGCCGTATAACCGGCAATTAATCCTCAAGCTGCCTTTGTGGCAATACCCTTATCGGTAAAAAGTGCCTGCAACTCGCTCGATTGGAACATTTCGCGTATGATATCGCAGCCGCCGACGAATTCGCCCTTTACATAAAGCTGCGGAATGGTTGGCCAGCTCGAATATTCCTTGATGCCCTGACGCAGTTCATCCGAAGACAGAACGTTGACGCCCTTATACTCCACACCGAGATAGTCGAGGATCTGAACGACCTGACCGGAGAAACCGCACTGCGGGAAACCCGGCGTGCCCTTCATGAAAAGCACGACGTCGTTGGTCTTCACTTCATTCGCGATGAAATCGTTGATGCCGGTCATTTGCGGTCCTTTCCAAGCATAACCCCGAAAAGTCGCCTGACTTTTCGGACAGGATTATGCGCTAAACAAATACGTCGAGGCAAATTTCGACGCAAACAGGGAGGTCTTTCCCAATATAGTCATTTGAATGCTGGTAACCACCCCGTTGGGGCGAATGCAAGTCAAATGCTCAAGAAATCCGTATCAAGGGGAGCGCATCTTGCCGCAGCAGGATTTGCTCCTCGAAATGGGGCTCCCCCAGAACGGCCTTCCGTTATTCCGGTACGCTGGTCTGCAGGGCGAGTGCGTGCAGCACGCCGCCCATATTACCCTTCAGCGCATCATAGACCATCTGGTGCTGCTGCACGCGGGACTTGCCGCGGAAACTTTCCGCGACAACCTCGGCGGCATAATGGTCTCCGTCTCCGGCAAGGTCGCGGATCGTCACCTTTGCGTCGGGAATCCCCTCGCGTATCAGTTTTTCGATCTCATGTGCGTCCATAGCCATGCAAAATCTCCCGCCGTTTCCGGCTTCTTCTTCTCATTTTATCGAATCGTAACGCACCATCGTGGAACGTCAACTAACATCTGTCTAACGCTTAAACAGCCGACAAGCAAACCGCCCGGACAGGCTTTCCATCCGGGCGGTAAAAGAAATCAACGATGTGAAACCAGGTCAGTTATCGCTGACCGGTTCGCCACTCATGAAGCCCGGGAACCAGCCTTCAAAGGCGTCAGTCAGATCGGCAACACTGACATCGACGACGTTGCCAATCTTCAGGCTGTCGCCGCCAACCGTGCCGAGCACGCGGAACGGAACGCCTGCGCCTTCAGCATTGAGGGCAATGAGCTTTGCCATTTCCGCCGTAGCCGCGACGACATAGCGCGCCTGATCTTCACCGAAAAGAACTGCGTGCGGCAGACCATCACCGGCATCGAGCTCTGCACCCTTGCCGGACTTGATCGCCATTTCCGCGACGGCAATCGCCAGGCCGCCATCGGAGAGGTCATGACATGCCGTGACCTGACCGTTGCGGATGGCCGAGCGGACGAACTCGCCGTTACGCTTTTCAAGCGCAAGATCGACGGTCGGGGCAGGACCATCGGCACGATCAAACAGATCGCGCAGGTAAATGGACTGGCCGAGATGTGTGCCATCGCCACCAAGCAGAACCAGCGTGTCACCATCCTGCATGCCGCCGATCTTGGCGGTTTGTGTCCAGTCAGGGATGAGGCCTACGCCGGCAATGGTCGGCGTCGGCAGAATGGCCTGACCGTTGGTTTCGTTATAGAGCGAGACATTGCCCGAAACGATCGGGAAATCCAGCGCACGGCAGGCTTCACCGATGCCTTCGATGGCCTTGACGAGCTGGCCCATGATTTCCGGCTTTTCAGGATTGCCGAAGTTCAGGTTGTCGGTCGATGCCAGCGGCTCAGCGCCAGTCGCTGTGATGTTGCGCCAGCATTCGGCCACGGCCTGCTTGCCACCCTCGAATGGATCGGCTTCGCAATAGCGCGGGGTCACGTCGGATGAGAAGGCGAGAGCCTTGGTGTCATGGCCCTCAACGCGGATCACACCGGCATCGCCGCCCGGAACCTGCAACGAGTTGCCCTGAATGAGTGTATCGTACTGTTCATAGACCCAGCGACGGGATGAAAGATCAGGCGAGCCAATCAGCTTGAGAAGGGCAGTGGAGTAATCTTCCACTTGCGGCACATTGCTCGCGGGAAGCGGCGCGTGCTTGCCTGGCTCCATCCACGGACGATCATATTCCGGCGCTTCGTCGCCCAGATCCTTGATCGGCAGGTTGGCGACTTCTTCGCCCTGATGAATGACGCGGAAACGAAGATCGTCAGTCGTCTTGCCAACGATGGCGAAGTCGAGACCCCATTTGCGGAAGATCGCCTGCGCTTCCGCTTCCTTTTCCGGCTTCAGAACCATGAGCATGCGCTCCTGGCTTTCCGACAGCATCATTTCATAGGCGGTCATGTTCTCTTCGCGCACCGGAACATGATCGAGAATGAGTTCGATACCGAGGTCACCCTTGGCGCCCATTTCGACAGCCGAACAGGTGAGGCCAGCCGCACCCATATCCTGAATGGCGATAACCGCGCCGGAGGCCATCAGCTCAAGGCAGGCTTCGAGCAGGCACTTTTCGGTAAATGGATCGCCGACCTGAACGGTAGGGCGCTTTTCTTCAATCGACTCGTCGAATTCAGCCGATGCCATGGTCGCGCCGCCGACACCGTCGCGGCCCGTCTTTGCGCCGAGATAGACGACCGGCAGGCCGACGCCCTTGGCTTCCGACAGGAAGATGCCGTCATGCTTGGCAAGACCGGCAGCAAATGCGTTGACGAGGATATTGCCGTTGTAGCGCTTGTCGAAGTTCACTTCGCCGCCAACGGTCGGCACGCCGAAGGCATTGCCATAGCCGCCGACGCCCGACACGACGCCAGATACCAGATGGCGGGTCTTCGGATGATCGGGTTCGCCAAAGCGGAGCGCATTCATTGCCGCAACGGGACGCGCGCCCATGGTGAACACGTCGCGCAAAATGCCGCCAACGCCGGTCGCTGCACCCTGATAGGGCTCGATGTAGGACGGATGGTTGTGGCTTTCCATCTTGAAGACGACGCAATCGCCATCGCCGATGTCCACCACGCCTGCGTTTTCGCCAGGGCCCTGAATAACGCGCGGTCCGGTTGTCGGAAGCGTGCGAAGCCATTTCTTGGAGGACTTGTAGGAGCAATGCTCGTTCCACATCGCCGAGAAAATCCCGAGCTCTGTGAAGGTGGGCTCACGTCCGATCAGATCAAGAATGCGCTGATACTCGTCCGGCTTAAGACCATGCGCTTCGATCAATTCCGGCGTGATGTCTCGCGTATTGGAAATAGTCATGGAAATGGGGAACCCCGTCGCAGGCTGCGGCGTCCGACGCCCTGTGCCTAAGGGACGGTCGCCTAAGGTTTCAAGGCGCCTCTTTAACCTATGTTTTCACGAAGTGCGACAGGAAAATACCGCTTTTCCAGCCCTTCATCGAATATCCATAATAATCGCACGCAAGCGCACGCGGTCAGACACTCCCTTCATATCCCGCCTGTTCGTTTTCGAGCAGGCGACGGAGTGTCAGAAAACTGTTTTCGACGACACTGCGATCAGCCGGAGACGAGAAGGCAACGCGGACCCGGTGATAGATCTGATCGACACGTCCGGCCTTGAACTCATCTTCGTCGTCGATCAGGATTCCGCTTTCATAGGCGGCGGCCTTGAACGTGCCCGAAAGCCACGGTTCGGGCAGCCCCATCCACAGAAATGGAACTGTCGGACGGGATACGAAATCGAAACCGTCGAAGATTTCTCGCGCCATCTTTTCGCGAATGCCCGTTTCTTCGCGGCATTTGCTGTGAATGGCGTCTGCCTCGCCGGACAACACCAGCTGAGCGCCGGTTTCAGCGAGCAGGAATGCTGCGCCGCCTGTGACCATCTTGTGCGTTACCTTCACGCGTTGGGCGCAATGCGCAGGGCAGGCGACCCATCCGCTGCGTATGCCTGCGGCAACGGCCTTTGACAGACCGGAGACGACGAATGTTCGTTCAGGCGCAAAGCTTGCCAAGGGTGGAATCTGGCTGTCGCACATGATGCCATAGATATCGTCTTCGATAAGCCAGACATTGTAACGCCTTGCGATGTCGGCGATTGCACGACGGCGTTCTTCCGGCATGACGGACAGGGTAGGATTGTGCAGCGTCGGCATCAAAAAGGCGAGGGTCGGATGCTGCTGGCGGCAGGCTCGTTCGAATTCTTCCGGGATCAGACCGTATTCATCCAGACCGGCCTGAATGGTACGGCGCCCGAGAAGGCGCACGGAGCGGCTGATCTGCGCATAGGTCAGATTTTCGAACAGGATGCGATCGCCCGGATTCGTGAAGGCCGTGATAATGGCGATGCTCGCAGCCTGCGCCCCATTGGTAACGACAATGCTGTCAAGATCTGGTCGCCAGTCGGCTCGCGAAAGCCATTTTTGTCCGGCTTCCAGCCAGTGCTGCGGAAAATAGCGCGAATAGCTCGCAATATCCTGCGGAAAATCCCGATGAATGTCGGCATTGATTTTGGCCAGAACTTCATGCTGGCCGACATCCGGCGCCGCAGTCGTGTCGAAACGTATTTTCCCGGAAGGGACATCGGCAGGCTTTGTACCGGCAATGCCAGAGGCGGTCAGCGCGTTGTCTGCCGGTTCTTCGCCCAGAACGTAAGTTCCTCGACCGACTTCGCCCGTCACGAGACCGCGTTCATGGGCCAGCGCATAGGCACGACCGATTGTGCCGATTGTCACCTTCAAGTCGAATGCGAGATTGCGCTGTGGCGGAAGTTTGATACCCGCTGGCAATCCACCATTCCCGATGGCTTCTTCGATGGCATCGGCAAGCTGCAGGTAAAATGGACCGGATTTACCGGCAAGGTCTGGAATCCAATTTGTCATGGTGACAACTTATAAATTGTACCTATTGCCAAGTCAATTGTAGAGTCAATTCGTCGCTACTTGGTGACAATGCAGACATCGAGCTAAACACAAGGTTTGTCTCGACTGCTTCCCAGCTCCCAACTGGCCCAACTGGCAATGAAATGGACCGAGCCAATGTTTTACTTTAGACCGCAGACCGAGACAATAGATACAATTCTTCCTGTGCCCGTGGCTGATGGCATTACGGATTTGCCAAAAGCTTTGCAGGTCAATCTGATGGCGGCGTCCCAACCGCAGATCGGATATGTACGGCGCGTTGTCTCTTTTTGTTCTTACGCATTGTCCGACGCATCGAAGCTGGAAAAGAAATCAGTCCAGCGGACTGATTTCCCTGCGCAGACGCTTCGCACTTTTGCTGGAAGGGCTCTGAATTGGATGTCTTATCGAATGATGCTGCGGCGCAGTCGGATCGCCCTCGGCGAACTGACCGACGATCAGTTGCGCGATATCGGACTACAGCGCGACGAAGCAGAGCGCGAAGCGCGTAAGGTGCGTTTTCACTTGCGTTGAAGTATGTCGCGGAAAGCAGCTTTCCGCGACAGCTTGATTACTGGCAACCGCTCTGGCCTGAAGCCCAGCGGTTGACGTCGGCGGCGATCCTGCCGCCATGGCTTTCCTGCATCATGGGACCGAAAGCCTCGACGCGTGCAGGATTGCCTTGCGCCTGCACGACGAGCAGCGGACGTAATGCCGGATTACGGGCGGGCACGACCAGAATGCGCGGACGTCCGGTGAAGGAATTCAGTTCCGGCGCGAGTGAGTAACCGCGGAAATCCTTGTCCTTGGATTTGAACCAGCAGCTATTTGCTGCCAGCGCGATGCGCTCCATGGTTGGCAGTGCCGCCTTGCTGGCGTCGACGGCGATGGGCCCCGTGGGCTTGCTGGAAGTGCAGGCTGCAAGCAATGCAATGGCCGGGAGGGCCAGAAGAGCGAAAGTCTTGGTCTTCAAGGAGGGGCTCCGATAGTGCGTGCCTTCAAAAAGGCACGCATGAGAGGTGGGGGTAAACAGTGTCAGGCTAGTGGTCTGATTCCGACATTTGCGTCCCTCTGATACAGGCGCCGAGCAAATGTCGGAATCGCAAAGACCACTAGCAACTTTATGTATCTAGTGGATTTTTCGAATTTGACGTTTGAAACAGCATCTCATTCAGTCGGCATTCAAACGTCAAATTCAATCCACTAGTTGCGGCATGAAAGCTTTCAGTCCGTCATCCATCTCGTTCCAGATGCGCTCAAAAACCGGATGCTGTTTTGCCTTGGCGGCATATGCATCAAACTTCGGGAACTCGTCCAGCAAATCCGCTCTGCCCGAGAGTTTCTTCAATGGTTCCATCAGAAAACGCACCGGCAACAGCCAGCAATCTGCAAGGGTCGGTTCGTCTCCGGTGGCATAGGCTTTGTCCGAGAGACGGCTTTCGACCACTTTCAGGCCGGTATGCATCTTTTCGAACAGGCGTTCGATGCTTGCATTGTCGCGCTCGGGCTTGCTCAAAAGGATGAAAAGCTTCATCGCGGGTCCAAGCACGTCCAGTTCCGTCACGCGGGCAAGGAGGCGAATAAGTGCGCGCTCGCGCGGCGTTCCGGGCAGCACGGATATTTCGGGAAAATGATCTTCGAGATATTCGGCGATCACCGTCCCTTCGTACAGCGTTTCTCCGGAGCTGGTAATCAGCACGGGAACGCGGCGGAGCGGTGTGATATTGCCGAAATCGGCCGGGAACGGGTAGGGCATGTTCATCGGCTTGAACGACAGGTCCTTCAGATAAAGAACCCCGCGGACAAAGGCCGAGTAAGGGGAAAGAGGTCTGGAATAAAGCTGCATGAATGAAGTTCCCCTGATTCGTTATCGCTAAAATGTGCGAGGCATTTCCAGCAAAAGTGTGAACGCTCTTGCCTGGATAGCGCATGAAACAAATATGGGGCGATCCCGACGATTCCTCCGGATCAGGACCCTCCCGAAGTCAAGCTGCCACGAAAATAGACGCTTTGCCAGTGCAGTTTTGCAGCTGAGGCGTCAGAGCAGGCGCAATAAAAAAGGCGGCTTCAATCGAGCCGCCTTTTCCGTTTATCTGTGTGCCAGCTTATGCAGCGAGGCCCAGCGCGCCAGCGAAGAGCGCCCGACCGTCATCACCGCCATGCGCGGATTCGATCAGGTTTTCCGGATGCGGCATCATGCCGAGCACATTGCCGCGTACGTTGACGATACCGGCAATGTCGTTGACCGATCCGTTCGGATTGGTGCCTTCGGCATAGCGGAACACAACCTGGCCTTCGCCTTCGAGACGCTTCAGCGTTTCGGCATCGGCGAAATAATTGCCGTCATGATGCGCGACCGGGCAGCGGATGATCTGGCCCGGCTTGTAGCCGCGCGTGAACGACGTGTTGGCGTTGGTTACTTCGAGTTTCACTTCGCGGCAGACGAACTTCAGCGAAGCATTGCGCATCAATGCGCCCGGCAGAAGCCCGGCTTCGACGAGGATCTGGAAACCGTTGCAGACACCCATGACCATGACGCCCTTATCGGCCTTCTCGCGAACGGCCTGCATCACCGGCATACGGGCTGCAATCGCACCGCAGCGCAGATAGTCACCGTAGGAAAAGCCGCCCGGAATCAGGATCAGGTCCACATCGTCGGAAATGCTCGTATCGGTCTGCCAGACGGTCACCGGTGCCTGTCCGGTGATCTTGGTGAGTGCTGCGATCATGTCGCGATCGCGATTGAGACCGGGAAGGAGAATGACTGCGGATTTCATGAGCGTCTCTGTCCTTTGCCTGGTCAGCCGATGGCGATGGAATAGTCTTCGATCACCGTGTTGGCGAGCAGCTTTTCGCACATGGCCTTCAGGTCGGCTTCGGCCTTGCTCTTGTCGGAGCCATTCAGTTCGAGGTCGAAAACCTTGCCCTGACGGGCCGAGTTGACGCCGTCAAAACCGAGGCTGCCGAGCGCGCCGACGATTGCCTTGCCCTGCGGGTCGAGAACGCCGTTTTTCAGTGTAACGGTGACGCGTGCCTTGATCACTCTGTAGTTCCTGCAATTTTAGAACGAATGAAACAGCCCGGAAGGCTTAATCTGGCATGATCCCGAAAACCGTGTCGACTTTCCGGGATCGTGCCCTTCCGGGCTGGGCGGATCATTTTACTTCACAAGCGTAGGGCCAGCCGGGCGCGGCGTGTCGTTCTCGTTCATGATGCCGAGACGGCGAGCCACTTCCTGATAGGCCTCAACCAGTCCGCCCATGTCGCGGCGGAAACGGTCCTTGTCGAGCTTGTCATTGGTGGTGATATCCCAAAGACGCGCAGAGTCCGGAGAAATTTCGTCGGCGACGACGATGCGCATCATGTCGCCTTCCCACAAGCGACCGCATTCCATCTTGAAATCGACAAGCTGGATGCCGATGCCGAGGAACAGGCCGGTCAGGAAGTCGTTGACGCGAATGGCGAGCGCCATGATGTCGTCGATTTCCGGCGGGCTTGCCCAGCCGAAAGCCGTGATATGCTCTTCGGTGACCATCGGGTCGTCGAGTGCGTCAGCCTTGTAATAGAACTCGATGATCGAGCGCGGCAGCACGGTGCCTTCTTCAAGGCCAAGGCGCTTTGCCAGAGAACCGGCGGCGACATTGCGCACAACCACTTCAAGCGGAATGATTTCCACTTCCTTGATCAGCTGCTCACGCATGTTGAGGCGGCGGATGAAGTGCGTTGGAATGCCAATGCGGTTAAGCTGGGTGAAAATATGCTCGGAAATGCGGTTGTTCAGCACGCCTTTTCCGTCGATGACTTCATGCTTCTTTGCATTGAAAGCGGTTGCATCATCTTTGAAAAATTGGACGAGCGTACCGGGTTCAGGGCCTTCATAAAGAATCTTGGCCTTGCCCTCGTAAATACGGCGGCGACGGTTCATGGCTTTTCTCGGATTTCCATATTTATGGTGATCGGCTCTAAGCCGCTATTCTCGCGGGCTACCTATAGCAATTGTGGGCTTTTAACAATCCTGCTTTGTGCCCGTTCCCCCGTTTTCGCTGTTTCTGATGCAAGTTTATGCATGAGTCGCAAGAAAGTAGTCTTTAGCTCTTGTATAATCTTGCTCCCCTTGCCAGCTTTAGGCAAGAGAACGGATGACGATCTCTTCTAACTTGTAAGTCTGGGAGCTTTATGAATGACCACTGGCATGGATGATCGCCGCGACGCTTTTGAAAAGAAATTCGCGCTTGATGCGGAACTGCGCTTCAAGGCGGAGGCACGCCGCAACAAGCTTCTGGGACTCTGGGCCGCAGACCAGCTTGGCAAGAAGGATGCGGATGCCGAAGCCTATGCCAAGGAAGTCGTTGCCGCCGACTTTGAAGAATCTGGTGATGAGGATGTTTTCCGCAAGGTGCGCGCCGACTTCGATGCCGCAAGTGTAAGCGTTGCAGACGAAGTTATTCGTGAGAAGATGTTTGCTTTCCTTGAAGAGGCAATCCGCCAGGTAAAGCAGGATTGATGGATGGTTCGGGGCGGAAGGGTAGATAGCGCTTCCGCCCTGATCCTTTTGAAATGAAGGAAATTCGAATGTCGTTGTCTTCGCGCCTCCGCGCCGGGGAAACAGTGCTTTCTGCATGGTCCTCCCTTCCCGAACCCCTGACGGTCGAAATTCTCGCCCATAGCGCCTTCGATGCCGTAACGCTGGACATGCAGCATGGCGGCCACGACGAGGCGAGTGTTCTTCGCTCTCTCGGCCTTATCCTGAACGCTGGCAAGCCGCCGGTCGTGCGCGTTCCTGTCGGACGCTTCGACATGGCAAGCCGTGCGCTGGATTTTGGTGCGCAGGCGGTCATCGCTCCGATGATCAATTCCGTCGAGGATGCCCGCAGGTTTGCAGCCGCCATGAAATATCCCCCGGTGGGCGAACGCTCATGGGGCGTGTTCCGGGCCAATGCGGATTACGGCGCACCGGGTTCCAACGATTATCTGACTACCGCAAATCACGATACGCTTGCCTTCGCGATGATAGAAACGCGCGATGCCTACGATGCGCTGGATGCCATTCTGGATGTTCGCGGCATCGACGGCGTTTTCGTCGGCCCTGCGGATTTCTCCATTGCGTGGAGCAACGGGCGTGAGGCAAATCCGAATTCGGATGCGATTGTGGAACCTATCGGCAATATTGCCCGCAAGGCCGCTGCGGCAGGAAAGATTGCCGGTATTTATTCACCGTCACCGGAGTTTGCGCGTCGCTACATTCCGCTTGGTTTCCGCTTCCTGACACTCAGCAATGATGGCGGTTATATCCGGCTCGCAGCAGAAACGCTGACCAAAGCGGTTCGCGACTAATTCCATTGCAAGATATTCAACAAGAAAAGGCGGGCTAATGACCCGCCTTTTTCATGCTGTATGAATAAACATCAGTGATGCTTGGGCGCCTGTAGTTGCGTCATGAACTCGGCGAACACCATCGAGCCTTCCGGCCACGGTCCATGACCGGATTCCGAGTTGATATGCCCGGATTCGCCAGCATCGATCAGCATTGCACCCCAGTCCTTCACGACATCTTCGGCAGCTTCAAAGCTGGAGAAGGGATCGTTGCGGCTGACCACGGTGATCGTGGGGAATGGCAGACGTTCACGCGGGTAGGGGCCAAACGTCATCAGATGCTTGGGGCGGATCTTGTCGTTGGAAACATCCGGAGGCGCCACGAAAAAGGCTCCAGCCACCTTGTGCTGAAAATGCGGCAAGGCATGAACCGCAGTTGCCACGCCGAGCGAATGCGCGACGAGAACGATCGGCCTGGTCGCCGCATTGGCGGCCTTTACCACTTCACCAATCCAGTCTTCGCGAACAGGTTTGGTCCACTCGGCCTGCTCGACGCGCCGCGCCGTCGAGAGTTTGCTCTCCCAACGGGTCTGCCAGTGGTCGGGGCCGGAATTGGTATAGCCGGGGATGATGAGGATATCTGCGTCTTTGACTTTCATGGCTTCCCATTTAGAGAGGCTTTGTAACTTCTTCAAGCCGTGCTTGTTGTATGCTTGGTATAGAAGGCATGCGAATGATGAACAGCCTGTTCGCTGATCGTGATCTTGTGAAACATGTCCCAAATGGTGATGTTTAGGCAAGATTTGAAACACGACGGAGAGACTGGCATGACAATCAGCAGACGTAATATCCTCGGCGCTGCCGGGACTGCTGTCATGGCCAACATTCTTCCTGTTCGCGCAGAAATGCCGTCGAAGGAGGGCGACATGACACAGCATTTGAGAGCAACCGCAGTCGAAACCGAACGTACGGTTGCTCCGCTTCCATTCGCAATGACCACGCCAATGCGTGTGGCTCGCGTTGGCCTGAAGGCGCGCGATGCCGAAACATTGGCTGAATATTATCGCGATGTCGTCGGCTTGCGTGAGATGACGCGTCGCGGCGCGTCGATTGTACTCGGCGCCGGCGACCGCGAACTGATGGAAATTGAACAGTTTTCGGCGGCCAGGCCGGACGACCCGCGCAGCGCCGGTCTGTATCACACCGCATTCCTGCTGCCGACACGTGGCGACCTTGCGCGCTGGTCGCGCCGCGCCATCGACAAGCAATTGCCGGTCAGCGGTGCATCGGATCACAAGGTAAGCGAAGCCATCTATCTGACCGATCCCGAGGGCAACGGTATCGAAATCTATTCAGATCGTCCGAATAATGAGTGGCAGTGGAATGGCGACCGTGTTGCCATGAGCACCGATCCGCTCGATGTCAGCAATCTGCTCGATGTCATCAAGCGCGAGGGCGGAGAATGGGACGGCGCACCGCAAAACACCGTGGTTGGTCACGTTCATCTGCGCGTCGGCAATGCCCATGAAGCCGAAACCTTCTGGCACAATGAACTCGGCCTCGAAACCGTTCAAACCTATGGTGACCGGGCTGTGTTCATGTCCACCGGGCGCTACCATCACCATATCGCTGCCAATGCCTGGCAGAGTGCCGGTGCGGGCAAGCGTGACGAAGATCGGACCGGCCTCGGCTGGGTTGAGCTGGAAGACACGCGTGGCGGTAACAACAGCACCTTCGTGGATCCATGGGGCAACGTGGTCAATACGATCAAGACCAAGGCGTA
The DNA here is from genome assembly GCF_024539785.1 of Ochrobactrum sp. BTU2. Taxonomy (NCBI): domain Bacteria; kingdom Pseudomonadati; phylum Pseudomonadota; class Alphaproteobacteria; order Hyphomicrobiales; family Brucellaceae; genus Ochrobactrum; species Ochrobactrum sp. BTU2. Next base: position 103,243 of record NZ_JAHWRG010000005.1, read on the forward strand.
ACCAGCCCATCTCCTGAATGTAAAAAAGCCCCATGTTTTCATGAACATGGGGCTTATTCCTGTCTCCGTGCTTCCTCCCTCATCCTGAGGTGCGGAGCGAAGCAAAGCCTCGAAGGATGAGGGCAGGCGGAGTGTTTCCCTCAGCCCTTCGAGACGCCGTTTTCAACGGCTCCTCAGGGTGAGGGAGGGGTGGGCAGCGCCACTTCAACCGAAGACGCGCTTGAAAATCGTATCTACATGCTTGGTGTGGTAGCCGAGATCGAACTTTTCGCGGATCTGTTCTTCGGAAAGAGCCGCGCGTACTTCCGTGTCGGCCAGCAGTTCCTCAAGGAAGTCGGCACCCTGTTCCCAGACCTTCATGGCGTTGCGCTGCACAAGACGATAAGCATCTTCACGCGACACACCTGCCTGAGTGAGCGCCAGAAGCACGCGCTGCGAATGCACCAGACCGCGGAACTTGTTCATGTTTTTCAGCATGTTGTCCGGGTAGATGACCAGTTTTTCGATCACGCCAGCCAGACGGTTGAGCGCGAAGTCGAGCGTGATGGTGGTGTCCGGGCCAATCGCACGTTCGACGCTCGAATGCGAAATATCGCGTTCGTGCCAGAGAGCCACGTTTTCCATCGCAGGCGTTACCGACATGCGAACCAGACGGGCGAGGCCGGTCAGGTTTTCGGTCAGAACCGGGTTGCGCTTGTGCGGCATGGCCGACGAACCCTTCTGGCCCGGTGAGAAGAATTCTTCCGCTTCCAGAACTTCCGTGCGCTGCATATGGCGGATTTCGATGGCGATGTTTTCCATCGAAGAGGCGATGACGCCGAGCGTTGCAAAGAACATTGCATGGCGGTCACGCGGGATCACCTGCGTCGAAACCGGCTCTGCCTCGAGGCCGAGCTTGGCGCAGACATATTCTTCCACACGCGGGTCGATATTGGCGAATGTGCCGACGGCACCGGAAATAGCGCCGGTCGCGATTTCCTCGCGCGCCGCAACGAGGCGGGCGCGGCCACGTGCCATCTCGGCATAGAAGCGCGCAAAGGTGAGGCCCATGGTCGTCGGTTCGGCATGGATGCCGTGGCTGCGGCCGATGCGGACCGTGTCCTTGTGTTCAAAAGCACGCTTCTTCAGAGCTTCCAGAACGCGGTCCATGTCGGCAAGCAGCAGATCGGCAGCGCGTACGAGCTGGACGTTGAGCGTGGTGTCGAGCACGTCCGAAGAAGTCATGCCCTGATGCACGAAGCGGCTGTCCGGGCCGATGAATTCCGCCAGATGCGTCAGGAAGGCGATGACGTCATGCTTGGTGACGGCTTCGATTTCGTCGATACGGGCGACGTCGAACTTCGCCACGCTACCCTTTTCCCAGATGGTCTTGGCCGCTTCCTTCGGGATGACGCCGAGTTGCGCCAGCGCCTCGCAGGCATAGGCTTCGATCTCGAACCAGATGCGGAACTTCGTTTCGGGCGACCAGATGGCGACCATTTCAGGCCGGGAATAGCGCGGGATCATGGGTGCATCCTATAGAATGGAATAGACGGACGGAGTTTAGTGATTACGTGCGGCCTGGGCAGCGGTGCGGATCGCCTGGATATTGGCGCGGTAGCTCTCGACGGAGTTGCCCTTGTAAACGGCAGAACCGGCCACGAGAATGTTGGCGCCTGCTGCAACGACCGAGCCTGCGGTTTCCGGTGTAATACCGCCGTCAACTTCGATATCGATAGGGCGGTCGCCAACCATTTCGCGGACGCGCTTGATCTTGTCGAGCATCGGCGTGATGAACTTCTGGCCGCCAAAACCGGGATTGACGGTCATGACGAGGACGAGATCGACATCATCGATGACGTTCGTCAGCGCTTCGGCGGGCGTTGCCGGGTTAAGCGCCAGACCGGCTTTCTTGCCCAGAGCGCGGATCGACTGCAGCGAACGGTGCGTGTGCGGACCGGCTTCGGCGTGAATTGTGATGAGATCGCAACCAGCATCGGCAAACGGGGCCAGATAGGGATCGCAAGGCGCAATCATCAGATGCGCATCGAAGAATGCCTTGGTGCGCGGGCGGATCGCCTTCACCACCTGCGGGCCGAAAGTAATGTTCGGCACAAAATGGCCATCCATGACGTCGATATGCACCCAGTCGGCACCGGCTTCCAGCACGGCATCGACTTCTTCGCCAAGACGGGCGAAATCGGCGGAAAGAATGGACGGGGCGATGGCGATGGGGCGCATATGTGATCTCCGTAACTTTGGCCAGCCCCTAGCACATGAGGGGCAAGAATCCTATCCCCAGCGCTTGTGGAACCACATCCACTGGCCGGGATATTCGCGCACCCATGTCTCAACGGTATCGTTCAGCAGTTGAGCTGTTGCTGCAACATCGATCTCGCCCTTGTCGTCGCGCGGCAATTCCATGCGCTCATAGAGTTCGAGACGATAACGCCCGCCGGGAAGGCGGATACAGCGTGCCGGATAGACGTCGCAATCATATTGCCGCGCAAGCTTGGCCAACAGTGGATTGGTCTTCACCGGGCGATTGAAGAAGGTGGAAGGCACACCGCGGCGGAATTTCTGGTCCACGAGCATGCCGACATTGCCGCCTTCATCGAGGATGTGCGCAAGCGACCATGCAGCCCCAGCTTTCGACGGCACCAGATGGCCCATATTGGTGCGACGGGCCTTCAGAACTTTGTTGGCGATATAGGGATTGTTGGGCGGGCGGAAGAGCGCCGTAACGTTCAGGCCGAAGGTGGCGGCGCAGATCGGCAGAAGCTCGAAATTACCGGTATGAGCGGTGAAGAAGATATGCGGCTTCTTCTCGTCGCGCAGGCGTTCGAAAATCGGAATGCCTTCCACTTCGACCAGGCCCGGCGTTGTGGCATTGGGGTCGAAGTCGAAAACGGCGTCGAGGAAGATATATTCCGCGAAAAGGCGCGCCATCGAATCCCACATTTCGCGGGCGATTTCCTCGATTTCCGCGTCGCTTTTCTCAGGATAAGCCTGACGCAGATTATCGGTGGCAACCTTGTGGCGCGGCGTCAGCGGCCCGACCAGACGGGCCACCTTGGCTGAAAAGCTGATTGCAGCCTTCGCCGGAAAAAGGCGCAGCAAGCCAAGCAGCAGAAAGACGGCCTGCGCCCAGAGCCAGTAGTTGAACTGCTTCAGCTTGCGGGTCCAGCGGAAGAGCAGAAGTTTCAGCTTGAACATCATGGACGTGGGCGACTCAGTCGATCTCGAGAATGATCTTGCCGAAGACGTCGCGGCCTTCCATGCGCTTCAGCGCCGTGTCGATATCGTTGAAGCCGACCACGGTGTCGATGACCGGATGCACGATGCCGCGCGCCATTTTCTGCATGGCGTCGGCCATGTTTTCCATACGGCAGCCAAACGAACCCAGAATCTTGAGCTGCTGCTGGAAGAGCTGCATCAGGTTCATATTGGTCGAGACGCCGGAGGTCGAGCCGCAGGTGACGAGACGCGCGCCGCGCTTCATGCAAAGCATCGAACCGGCCCAGGTATCCGCGCCGACATGCTCGAACACCACATCCACACCCTTCTTCTTGGTGAGCTTGCGCACCACGCCCTCGAAGCGGTCTTCCCGGTAGTTGATGACGTGATCGGCGCCGAGTGCCTTGGCCTTCTCGATCTTGTCGTCGGAACCGACTGTCGTGATGACCGTGCAGCCCATCTTCTTGGCAAGCTGGATCGCGGCTGAACCGATGCCGGAACCGCCAGCCTGAACGAGAACGGTTTCGCCGGGCTCAAGCTTGGCATTGTCGAACAGCATGTGCTCGACCGTACCGAAGGTTACAGGGGCGACGGCGGCGCCGATGGCATCCACACCGGGAGGTGCCGGAACGAGAAGACGGGCAGGCAGGTTCACTGCCTCGCAGGCAAAGCCGTCGAGATGGAAACCATGCACGCCGCCGACATGTTCGCACAGATTGTCACGGCCTTCGCGGCAGGCGCGGCAAAGACCACAGGTGCGCGCACCATAGATCGAGACGAGCTGACCGGGCAGGAGATTGGAAACGCCGGAGCCGACAGCATCCACAACGCCTGAAGCTTCCGCACCGATAACCAGCGGCATCTTGCGCTTGGCAAACGCCATGCCGCGCCAGCCCCACACGTCGATGTGGTTGAGCGCAACGGCCTTGATCTTCACGGTTACCTCGCCAATGCCGGGGGCAGGCGGCGGTGCGATATCGGTGATTTCAAGGCGGCGATCGTCGAGAAGCTGCAAGGCGCGCATGAAGTAATCCTTTTCAAGACATAATCCCGGAAACGGCGAACCGTCCGGGATCATGGGAAAATTCGTATTTGTCGGACCGATTAATTCGGATTTGCCGCCAAAACAAGGCTCGTATTCTGTCCGCCGAAACCGAACGAGTTGGAAAGCACGGCAGAAACTTCTGCCTGACGCTTCACATTCGGCACGACATCAAGCGGAATAGCCGGGTCCGGATTGTCATAATTGATGGTCGGGGGCAGGGTGCCCGTCTGGATCGTCAGCAGCGAGAAGACTGCCTCGATAGCACCTGCAGCGGTCAGCGTGTGGCCGATCATCGACTTGTTGGAGGAAACCGGGATGGAGGCAAGCTTGTCGCCGAATACGGTCGAAAGCGCCAGATATTCCATCTTGTCGTTTTCGGGCGTCGAGGTGCCGTGGGCGTTGATGTAAGAAATCTGCTCTTCGGTCAGACCGGCATCGGCCAATGCGGCGCGCACCGTGCCAATGGCAGGTGAAGCGTCCGGCTTGGAACGGGTGCGGTGGAAATCATCGGCCTTTTCGCCGCAACCGGCCAGAATGCCCAGAACCTTGGCGCCGCGTGCAACAGCGCTTTCGAGTGATTCCATCACCAGCGCGCCGGAACCTTCCGACATGGCAAAGCCGTCGCGGTCCTTGGAGAAGGGCTTGGAAGCCTTTTCCGGCTTGTCGTTCTGGGTGGAAAGGGCCGAAAGCAGCGAAAAGCGGATCAGGGCTTCGGCAGAGACGGAGCCGTCAGTTCCGATGGAAAGAACCCGATCACTTTCGCCACGACGGATGGCTTCGACACCAAGCTGGATCGCAGTCGCACCCGAGGCACATGCGGTCGAAAGCGTGATCGGCAGGCCGCGCGTGCCAAAAGCTTCCGACAGGCGTTCAGCGATATAGCCGAACTGGGTCGTATTGAAGAGGTCATTCTGACGGGCGCGGCGGCATGCTTCCAGCAGGAGCTGATAGCTTGCCGGACCTTCATTCTTCACGGTCGCATCAAGTGCGAACCGGCTTTTCCAGTCCAGTTCGACCGGAGGAGCCGCCAGAAAAAGCGGACCGCCGAAATCGGTAGACGAAAGACCGGACTGGGCAAGGGCTTCCTCACCTGCGAGCCGGGCCAGCGCTTCGGAGAGCGCCGATGCGCCCACATCGCTTTCGGCCAGGAAATCGACAGTTCCGGAGAAGCGTGTATTGAGGTTGTCGGTTGGAAAGCGGGTGATGGCATGGATACCCGATTTTCCGCCGGTCAATGCAGCCCAATTGTCTTCCTTGCCCTGACCGAGCGAGGAAACCACACCTGCGCCGGTGATGGCGACAATGGGACGGCCGAGATGGTCTGTATATTTCGTCATCTTATACTCTCACCAGCTTTGCTGCGCCTTCGGCACGAGTCGCTCCGACTGCGGTGACAATTGCTTCGCTGATTGGGCCACTGGCATCCTTTTCGGATGCATCCAGCGGTGCAAAAGCCTCGCCTTTCCAGACGGATATGGCCGCAAGTGCCAGCGCCAGCGGGAACTGCGCTTCGCGCAAATGACCGGTCAGGCCGGATATGCCGCGATAAGTGGCTGACAGAGCGTCCAATGCGGTTTTCTCCGCGCCGGTCGCTTCATGGGCGCCGGAAGCAGCGGAAACAACATAGGAGGGGTCCTTGCCGTCATTGGCTGCGAGGATGAGTTCACGGATGGTGTTCGTAAGATCGGCATTGTCGCGCCGGATCTGTGCACTTTCGATGCCGGCAACTTCCGCATAGGCGCGTGCGCCGCGCTTGGCTGCGTGGTCAGCGCTTTCCAGAACAAGGAACACGCCGCCGGAACCGGAAATCATGCCGCCGCCAGCCGAACCGTCACGCTGCCAGAGCGGCGCCCAACCATCATGCTTGAGCAGTCCGCCAAGCTCGTGACCGAGAATCATGTCGAAATGTTCGGCATTGTAGGAACCGCCAACCAGCGCATGAGTGCTCTGACCCGTGCGAATGCGCGCCGCTGCGGTTTCGATAGCCGAAAGGCCGGAACCTTCTTCGCCCATGAAGGTACGCGAAGAACCGGTCACCTTGTGGACGATCGAAATATTGCCTGCGAGCAGGTTGGAAAGCTGCGCCAGAAACAGGGTCGGGCGAAGTTCAGTCGAGAGTTTCTCATTCAGCATGACGCCGCGATCGTTGCGGGTGCGGCCTTCATCCAGAATCTGCATATCGACGGTGATGTCGCGTTCGCCACCACCGGCACCCACGACCATATCCATGGTCGCGCAAAGCGCCTCGTCGTCCTTCATGCCAGCATCCTGCAGAGCAAGCCCTGCGGCATAGGTGCCAAGGCGCTGCCAGGTTTCCATCTGGCGCTGATCGCCACGCTTTGGAATCTGCAGGCTCCAGTCCACTTCACCCAATGGATGAACAGTGTAAGGCGCAAAGGCTTCCTTTTCGAGGCGCGGCTCAGTGCCAGCCTTCGAGAAAGCGTTCCAATGCACATCGACCCCTTCGCCGAGCGAGGAGATGATGCCGATACCTGTGATGACGACTTTATTGTTCTGCATGGGTCCCGTTTGTCCGTCGATGCTGAGACTGCTCTGACACGCGAAAAATTCGCGCTACCAGAAACGGAATCAGGGCGAACATTTCTGTTCACCCCTCAATACCGCCATATTATGTGCCGGATCAGCCTTTTTTGGCTGCAACCAGCTCATCGATTTTTGCGCAGAGGTTCTTGAGAACAAAATATTCTTCGGTCGGAACCTTGCCTTCGTTCACTTCCTGGGTCCACTGCTCAAGCGGAATCTTGATGCCGAAAGCCTTGTCGATGGCGAAGACGATGTCGAGGAAGTCGAGGCTGTCGATGCCCAGATCGTCGATGGTGTGGCTATCTGGCGTGATGGTGTCACGGTCGATTTCACTGGTTTCGGCGATGATGTCGGCGACTTTGTCAAAAGTAGAGGACAAGTTTCGATTCCTTTATTCATGGCGGTGCCACAGTTGGCACGCATCTGACTGTTTGCGCGTGTCTAGCGTTTTTCCGGTGACAGGGAAAGTCATATTACTTTCATAGTCACCGAGCTTTCAAAACCGCATATAAGGCGCGCAACATACGAAGCGCAACATAAAGACAAACTCTAATTTTGGAAATATTCTCAAAACTGAGTTATTACAACTGGGCTAGGGTTCGTTTCTGACGCGCCGCACAAAATACCAAAGACCAACCGCAGCACAGGCGATCATCACAATTGCCAGTGCGTATTGCACCGGGCCATTCCCCGATGCAATTGCCACGAGGCCTGATGCCACGCTCCCCATTGTCCCCAAAGCTTCCGGGTGCTTCAAAACAGATGTGACGGCCATATCGCCCTGACGGGCCTTGGGTGAGATATCATTCGTCGGTCCTGCGGCATGGATGATGGGCGCGTTGGCAGCGAGCGCCAGCGCGCGAGAACGTACCCGTTCGACACGGGCGAGCCAGCCTTTGCCGAAGGTTGAGGCTGTAGACAATCCTTCCAGCCAGGATGCGCGTGCATCGCACAAAGCATTGATGACCTCGTCGGTAGATCGCATATTGGCGGCCGCAACCGTCTGGGCTCCAATTATTCCATCTTCGGGCAAGCCCAGAATACCTTGCAGCATCCTTGCCGCGCGTGCGGGACCTGAATTGACCGAAAAGTCGAACAGGGCGTAGTCGAGACCCGAAGGCAGGTTGTCTCCGTCGATCTTGTTCCAGAATTGCACCTGATAGATTTGCGTGGCAGTTGCTGGCATCATTTCCTTTACGTCTTCGGGCGATGCCTGATGTCCGTCCCATGCGGACAGGGTTGCGATGGTGATACCCATATTGGTTGCGCCGCCGGGATCAGCGGGATTGTCTGCATATCCGCCTTCTTCACTAAAAATATAAGGCATGACTTTCTGGAAATTCGATTTCATTGAAAAAGCCTCTAATTTAGTATTTATCGATAAAAAACAGTAATTTATAGCTCAGGATATCATTGGTTCTTCAGAAGAAAATAGTGTGAAAACTACTTGTTCATGCATTCAATCAAGATTGGTTCAAAATCATTATTTGATCACGATGTGTCTTGCGTACTGCACGATGATGCGGCTTCATGAGCATCTCATCGCTGCATCATTGACAGGCGGGCAAAAGTGAATTCGGAAATCTTTGGATATGCACCGGACGGGCAGGCGGTTCACCGGCTCACGATCTCCAATGGCCCGCTGACGGCCAGGATCATCAATTGGGGCGCAGCCATTCAGGATCTGCGCATGGAGGGCCATGCGGCTCCGCTGGTGATCGGCTATCGCGACTTTGCCGATTATCCGGCCCATTCACCGCATCTGGGTGCGATTGCGGGTCGTTCGGCCAATCGTATCCGCAATGCCCGGTTTGATCTGGACGGAACGACTTGCGAGGTAGAGCCGAATTTTCAGGGCCGCCACAACCTGCACGGCGGCAGCAAGGGGCTCGGCAATCGCGTCTGGAAGATAACCGGAAACGGTCCGGATTTCGTGACGCTTGCGACGGTGGCAACCGATGGCGAGATGGGGTTTCCCGGCAACCTGAATGTCAGCTGCACCTATATGCTCACCGGGGATGGGACGCTCATCGTGCGGCTGGAAGCGGTGACCGACAAGCCGACCGTCTGCAACCTGCTGCATCACAGCTACTTCAATCTCGATGATGGCGGCGAGGGCGATATCCTCGATCATCAGCTCAAGATCGGAGCCGACGCCTATATGCCGGTCGATGATGCTCTCATTCCGGACGGACGCGTTCTGCCGGTCAAAGGAACGCCTTTCGATTTCCGGGAGTTCCGTCCGATTCGCTTTGAGGAGAATGGCAGTCAGGTCCAGTACGACAGCAATTTCTGCCTGACCGCAGCGCGGGGTCCATTGCGCCCATGCGCGTCGGTCAAGGGCGCTCGTTCCGGTATTCGTCTCGATATCTCAACGACAGAACCGGGCGTTCAGTTCTATGCAGGCAACACCATGGCCAATGATTGCATCGGCCTGATGGGCAAGCCTTACGGAAAACACGCGGGTTTCTGTCTTGAGCCGCAGATATGGCCGGGATCGCTGGAATATCCGTATTTCCCGCAGGCAATATTGCGTCCGGGCGAGATTTACGCCCAGACCAGCCATTTCAGCTTTTCACGCGAAAAGTAATCAATCAGCAAAAGCGGCGCGTGCGGTTTCCATCGGAGCGAGCGCGCCGCGTATCTCGACGACACGCGCTGCAACCAGATGCGCCTTGCGGGCTGCATCCACCGGCGCGAGCCCGTTTAATCGCGCAGCAAGATAAGCACCGTTGAAGCTGTCGCCAGCGCCGGTGGTGTCCACGGCTTGCGCCATAACGGATGGTACCGACACTCTTTCATCGCCGGAGACGACCAGAGCCGGTTCGGTGCCGTCCTTGACGACGATCTCTTTCACGCCGAGTGCGGCAAGGCGATCTGCACAGGCGCTGGCATCCTTGTCGCCAAAGAGCGCTTGTTCATCGGGAAATGTGGGTAGGGCAATATCCGCAATGCGCATCGCTTCGCTGATGATCTCCTGCGCAACTTTCCGGTCAGGCCAGAGCTGGTGGCGGAAATTCGGATCGAATGCGATTCGTGAGCCGGCGGCGCGGCACTTCCGCAAGACATCGAAAAACGTGTCGCGATGCTCGGGCAGGATGATGGCGATTGAAATGCCCGAAAAATAGATGATGTCGCGGCCGGTCAGGCTTTTTTCAAGGGCTTCGGGGTTGCTGGCGAGACGCCGTGCCGCGGCGTCGCTCCGCCAATAGGTGAAGGAGCGCTCGGCACCGTTGAGCGTGATTGCGTAAAGGCCGGGATGAAGCCCGTCAATAATGGGGCTATGGGCGATTCCGATTCCATTTGATGTCAGGAATACGCGCTGCTTCTGGGAGAAGCTGTCTTCGCCGAAAGCGGTCACATATTCGACAGGGTAGGATTTCTCCATCAGTGCCCGCATGTACCAGGCGGTGTTCAGCGTATCACCCGCAAAACCCATGCGCCATTGATCGCCTTCATTGCCTGAAAGCTCGATCATGCATTCGCCGATAGACGCAAATCCGCCCATGTCAGTCTCCTCACTTCCAATGGGGCTAACGCCTATACTAATTTGCCGCTATGTAAAATTGGTTTGTCGGTAGTCATCCAGCCTTTATCGACTTGCCACATTCATTGTGTAAGCATCCCCCGACTGCATCGCCCTCAAAATCGGGATAGCTTTTCAAAAGCACGATGCATTACCTGATATTTTGGAGTTCCGCTGACGTCGTGTAGCGAACCTCAGCCAAGGATTTGACATGCGTTATGCGATTTATTTCACGCCGCCATCCAATGATGCGCTTTTGAAGGTTGCCGCAAACTGGCTCGGGCGCAATGCGTTCAGCGGGGAGCCGGTCAAAATGCCTGCGATTCGCTCGCTCGCGACCGCTGAAATCGCCCAGCTGACCGAAGAGCCGCGCCGTTATGGTTTTCATGCGACCATGAAAGCGCCGTTCCGTCTGGATGAAGAGCATACTGAAAATGACCTGCTTTCCGCATTGATGCATTTCGCATCGTCGGCGTCACCGGTCGTCATTCCCCGTTTGAAGCTGCATGCAATTGGCCCGTTCTTCGCGCTCGTGCCGGAAGAGCCGGTTGCTGAGCTGAACCAGCTCGCCAATGATGTTGTCGTTGCCTTCGACCGGTTTCGCGCACCGCTCACTGAGGCGGAAATTGCAAAGCGGCGGCCGGAGCGTCTCAGCGAGACACAGCGGCACAACATCGAACGCTGGGGCTATCCTTATGTTTTCGAGGAGTTCCGCTTTCACATGACCCTGACCGGCCCGGTTGAGGAGAAAGACCGCGCTCGCGTGGAGCGGACGCTGGACGAATTCTTTACGCCGCTGCTGGACGACGCCGTAGAGGTTGCGAATCTCGCGCTGTTCGTGGAACCTGAGAAAGGGGCTCCTTTCGAGATTCATTCGCTGCATCCTCTGACCGGTGGCAAGGTTGCGTCTGCTCGGGCCTCACGAGCGGTTGGGAGGCCGTAAGCAATGGGAAATGAAACGGTTCTGCGCAACGCCCGTATCGTGCTCTCCGACGATGTCGTTCTCGGTTCGCTGAAGCTCGTCGACGGCAAGATCGCCGATATCTCTACCGGCACCTCCAGTGTCGGCGAAGATATGGAAGGCGACTTCCTGACGCCGGGACTGGTGGAACTGCACACAGATCATCTCGAAGGACACTATGCTCCGCGCCCAAAGGTGCGCTGGAACCCTATTGCCGCCGTACAGGCGCATGATGCCCAGATTGCCGCCTCAGGGATTACCACCGTTTTCGACGCATTGCGCATTGGCTTTGATGACGACGCCGAAACGGGTATCGACGATATGCGCAAGCTATCGTCGGCAATTGCCGAAGGCCGCGATGCGGGCCGTTTGCGCGCCGACCATTTCCTGCATTTGCGTTGCGAGGTTTCCGCACCCGACTGCCTTCCTGCCTTCGAACAGTTTGGCAATCAGGCGCTGGTCAGGCTGGTGTCGCTGATGGATCACGCGCCGGGGCAGCGTCAGTTCACGGATATCGAAACCTACAAGACATATTTTATTCGCAAGCTGAAATTCTCGGAAGAAGAATTCCGGCTCTATTGCGAGCGGCGTATCGGGCAGTCCCAGCAATATTCCGCGCCGACACGCAAGGCGATTGCCGAATTGTGCCACCAGCGCGGGGTTATTCTGGCGAGCCACGATGACGCGACGACAGAGCATGTCGCGGAAGCACAGGCACAGGGAATACGCGTCGCGGAATTTCCCACGACACATACAGCTGCGAAAGCGTCAAAAGATTCCGGAATGTCGGTGCTTATGGGAGCGCCGAATGTCGTACGCGGCGGTTCGCATTCGGGAAATGTGTCTGCGCGCGAGCTGGTCGAAGCCGGGCATCTCGATATCATATCGTCGGATTATATCCCGGCCAGCATGATGCAGTCGGCTTTTTTTCTAGCTGATGTCGTCGAGAATATCTCGCTGCCGCAAGCCATTCGTCTGGTTTCCGCCAACCCCGCCAAAGCGGTAGGGCTGGATGATCGCGGCGAGATTGTTGCCGGCAAACGGGCTGATCTGGTTCGTGTGCAGATTGCCGATCACGTTCCGATCATCCGCACCGTCTGGCGAGAGGGACGGCGGGTTATTTAGAGCATCGATCTGATTGGATCAGACCGACGCTCTAAATATTTCTATTTCAAGCATAATCTTATCGATCCTCGTTTCACTCCGGTCGGATTATGCTCTAACCCACCGAGATGGGCGTGGTCGGTTCGAGCACCAGTCTGCCATCATCCAGAATATCGAGCCGCAGAGAGCGATAGCTTTCAATGCTCAGATGGGATGTCTTTGGGGAGTGCGGATGCGTTGCGGTGACCACGACAACGCTCGCACCGGCAGTTTCTCCGGCAACGATACCGGCTGGCGCATCCTCGAACACAAGGCAATTGTGCGGATCGAAACCAAGTCGTTTCGCGCCAAGCTGGAAACATTCGGGGCTCGGCTTGCCACGCTCTACATCTTCGGCGGAAACGATGGTCTTTGGCATCGGCAGTCCTGCCGCGGCGACGCGGCGGGTAGCAAGTTCAAGTGGCGCCGAGGTCACGATTGCCCAACGGTCTTGCGGCAATGAACTGAGAAAGTCATACGCGCCGTCGATAGGTGCAATGCCGTCCAGATCGGCCATCTCGGCCTGAAACAATATCTCTGCCTCGCGGATCGGGTCCACGCCCGGCAGAGCAAGGCGGCGGACGGTTTCGACTGCCCGGACACCATGGATCGTCGGCAGGAATGTGACTGGATCAATGCCATGACGTATCGCCCATTCGCTCCACACACGTTCGGTCGCTTCAATGGAACTCAATATCGTACCGTCCATGTCGAAAAGAAACGCATCGAATGATTTGCCGAAAGGGGAAAAGGAGGTCACGCTGAATGTCCTTTAACTACGCAGATGAGAATCGGGAGAATGCTTCCGTGATTGATCATAATGTTTATTGGGTGAGAAGACAGTCTTTGGAGCAGCCAGAGTCCCCACATCGGGTATGAAAATTCGCTTCGGCTCACTATATTGAGGAGCGACTGCAATATTGGCGAAACTTGATCATTTCGATCAATTGTGGCTTTTGGCACCCTTCCGAATTCAAATAAATGCCGAAAGCGCCGATTGCGACTGAATCGCATTCTCAGGATTGTTGTATAAATGACTGAAATAAAATCAAAAACACGCAACTATCCGGATGTGCGCTTTGCTGTTGCGCCCATGATTGACTGGTCGGACAGACATTGCCGCTACTTTCACCGGCTCTTTTCGAAGCAGGCATTGCTCTATACTGAAATGGTCGTGGCGGATGCCATCATTCACGGCCCACGCGACCGGTTGCTGGGTTTCGACACTGCTGAACATCCTGTGGCGCTGCAGTTAGGCGGTTCCGATCCGGTGAAGCTGAAAGAAGCTGCGAAGATCGGCGCCGATTACGGCTATGATGAAATCAATCTCAATGTCGGTTGCCCGTCGGATCGCGTGCAGTCAGGTACATTCGGAGCCTGCCTCATGCAGACCCCGGATGTGGTGGCGCGTTGCGTCTCTGCAATGAAAGAGGCCGTTTCCGTGCCCGTTACCGTCAAATGCCGTATTGGCGTTGACGATCAGGATGTGGAAGTTGCACTCGATACTTTGGCCGATCTGACACTTGATGCTGGTGCTGATGCGCTTTGGGTCCATGCCCGCAAGGCCTGGCTGAAAGGACTGTCGCCGAAGGAAAACCGCGAGATTCCACCGCTCGACTATGATCGCGTCTATCGCCTCAAGGCGCGGCTTGGTGATGTTTTCGTCGGCATCAACGGGGGGATCAATACACTGGACGAAGCAGAGCAGCACTTGCAGACGGTCGATGCGGTGATGCTCGGTCGCGCCGCTTACCATAACCCCGAGATTTTGGCGGAGGTGGATGCGCGCCTTTATGGCGGCGATCAGGCAGATACCTCGATCGCTGATATCATCGATGACATGTGCGCTTACACTGATCGCCATATCGCGACAGGCGGCAGGCTTTCGCATGTGAGCCGCCATATGGTCGGGCTTTTTACCGGACAGCCGGGCGCGCGGCGCTGGCGGCAAATCCTTTCGACAGACGCCACCAAGCCGGGCGCAAACAGCGACGTGCTGCGTCAGGCCTATGCCGTCGTGACTGAAGCGGCAGCAGAAGCTGCTTAGAATACGTTTCGATCTGATTGGATCAGATCGGCGCTCTCAGTATTTGTTTTGACGCGCATCTTATCCGAAAACCGTTTCACACTTTTCGGGATGCGCTCTAATCAATCAGAATAAGCTGGTCGCCGCGGACAGTGAACCCGCCGAGGGTTTGCAGGAAGTTCATGCCGAGCAGGCTGCCTGTCATCAGGCCTTCCTTCGTCACCATGGCGCGCACATTCTGGCGTTCGATATCGCCAATCTGCAATGTAGCAATATTGATGACTGCTGCACTTGCCGTGCCATTGGCCGTCATGATCGGAACGGAATAGTTGAGCGAGGCCGTGTCTATGCCCGCGCGCTCTGCATCTTGTTGGGACAGGACGACCGAAGATGCGCCGGTATCGACCAGAAAGTGAACGCGTTCGCCGTTTACGCGCCCGTTGACCTCGAAATGACCGTTTGCAGCCTTTGCAAGCGTGACAGTCAGGGCACCATCGGCATTGCGGCCTGAAATAGGACTGCCGGGGATTAGCCCGGCCGTGACCCGGCTCGCGACATCCTGCAGCTCATAACGATACTGGTAGCCAGCGACGAGACCGAGGATAATTACGGCCCACATGGCCATATTGCGCGCGAAGTCGGTCAGCTTGATGCCGGAGCCGAGCAAGCCAGCGGCAAGCACGACGCCCCAAATGCCCAGATAGGCTGCGCGGGCAAACACGTCATTGTCCATGCCAAGCGTTGAGCCGCTGTCATTGTTGGACATCAGCAGCAGGACAACAATCGCGACTGCCGCAATAATGAGCCAGAAAAAGCGCCCCATCAGCCAATTCTCTTTTCTACAATAATCTCATGCCTGTCGGCGAGAAGCGCCCAGACGGCCATTCGCTCTTCTGCACTCATGCTGGACCAGCGTGCGATTTCATCCAGCGTCCGGGCACAGCCGAGACAGAAGCCGGTTTCCGTATCTATCGTGCAAACCAATATGCACGGGGATTCGATGGTTGTCGTGTCCATGAATGCAATGTGGTTGCATCAAAGGGCCATGACAAGCCCGGCGAGGACGGCAACCGAACCGATCTGCTGCGCCGCGCCTAGCGTGTCACCCGTCTGCCCGCCGATTTTTGCGATGCAAAGTCTGGCAAAGCCGAAAAGCAGACCCGTCGCCAGCACAAGCGCATTGATGAGCGAGAGAAATCCGCCCGCTGGAATGAGCGTGAAGACAAGAAAGGCCAACCCAATCCCGAAACCGCAAACTACGGTCTCCCATTGTGGCTGGCCAACACTGTCAGACAGTCCACCGGGACGCGCGGAAGGAAGGGCGTGCCAGAATGCCAGCATGCCTGATCGGCTTGCCGCCTCGCAGCCGACCAGCGCAAGTGCTGCGTATCCCGCGCCTGCGCGGTCGATGATTGTCATCAGTAGAGCCGCTTTCAAACCGACGAAGACAATCAGCGTCAGCGCCGCGAAAGTCCCGATGCGGGAATCTTTCATGATATCCAGCCGACGATCAGGCGAAGAAGCACCGAAGAAACCGTCAGCAGTATCGCCCAGACCGTCTTCATGGAGCGCGCCGGTCATCGCCGCCAGAGCGCCAATTGCGAGCATCGCGCAGGCAAGGGGTGGCAGGTTCACTTTATAGGCCATGAAAAGCACCGCGCCTGCCAGCAGGCCCAGAACCGCTCCCGCGAGCGGAAAGGCACGGGCATTGCGCGGCAACGAATCATCGCCATCCTCGAACCATCTCTGCGGAAGCGGCAGGCGGCTTAGAAAGCCCAGACTCCGGATCGTGTCGCCAATGAGACTATTTCGCTGCAAGTGACTGTTCCACTTTGTTTCCCGAAATGGATTTCCGCGATAATTCGCCTCAATGTTGCTTCAACTCAAAGAGGTGATTTGAAAATTCGCGTCAGTGCTTATAGGACGAGCCCAACGAATTTACACCTCCCATCATTGATTGGACTGAACTTATGAGCGCCAGCGGCCTACCTTTTGACGATTTCCGAGAATTGATCCGAAATCTACCGGGGCCTGATCTCGGAGCGGAAAGGGCCGTTCGCGAGCGTGAGGCTACACTAACCAAGCCCGCCGGTTCGCTCGGACGCATGGAAGACATCGTGGCATGGCTTGCCGCATGGACTGGCAAGCGCACACCGCAGATCAATCGCCCGCTGGTCGCGGTGTTTGCTGGCAATCACGGGGTTACGGCCAAGAACATCACGCCATTTCCGCCAAGTGTCACGGCACAGATGGTCGAGAATTTCGCCGCCGGTGGCGCAGCCATCAACCAGATCTGCATTGCCAACGATCTTGGGCTAAAGGTTTTCGATCTGGCGCTGGAGCATCCAACCGGTGACATTACCGAAGAACCGGCCATGGATGAGCGCACCTGCGCCGCGACTATGGCTTTCGGCATGGAAGCGATTGCCGGTGGAACCGATCTCCTATGCATCGGCGAAATGGGTATCGGTAATACCACGATTGCCGCAGCGATCGCGCTGGCGCTCTTCGGTGGTACGGCGGAAGACTGGGTAGGGCCGGGCACGGGCTCAACGGGTGAACTGCTGCAGCGCAAGCTCGCCGCCGTTCGTCAGGCCGTAGCCCTCCATCAGGCACACCTGCAGGACCCGCTGGAAGTGCTGAGCCGTCTCGGCGGTCGTGAAATCGCAGCCATGGCCGGTGCAATTCTGGCGGCGCGCATGGAGAAAATTCCGGTCATCGTCGACGGTTTTGTGGCAAGCGCTGCCGCAGCTGTTCTCTATGCCGCCAATCCGGAAGCCATCGACCATTGCCTGTTTGGCCATGTTTCTGCCGAGCCGGGCCATCGCAAGCTTCTGGAGAAGATGGGCAAGCAGCCGCTTCTTGATATGGGAATGCGCCTTGGTGAAGGAACCGGTGCGGCGCTCGCAGCCAGTATCGTCAAGGCGGCAGCGCTGTGCCACAGCGGCATGGCCACGTTCGAACAGGCTGGAATATCCGGTTCGAAATAACGGTCACCGCATCGTCAAAAAGCCCGCCATTTGGCGGGCTTTTCTTTTAAATCAATAGCTTAAAAACATCAGTTGTTGTCTTTGTCGAGCACCATGTAGTCGAGCGGCAATTCGGTGGTGTACTTGATCTGCTCCATGGCGAAGGACGAAGACACGTCGCGAATTTCGATCTTGCTGATGAGGCGCTTGTAGAAAGCGTCATAAGCGCCGATGTCCGGCACGGCTACACGAAGCAGATAATCCACATCACCGCTCATGCGGTAGAATTCGATGACTTCAGGGAATTCCTGAACCACTTCAGAAAAGCGCTTCAGCCATTCATGGCTGTGGGAGCTTGTGCGCACCGATACGAACACCGTCACCCGCGCATTGACGCGGATCGGATCGAGAATGGCGACACGGCGCTTGATGACGCCATCTTCTTCAAGTTTCTGGATGCGGCGCCAGCATGGCGTCGTGGAAAGGCCAACTTTCTTGGCAACGTCTGCCACCGCAAGTGTCGCGTCTTCCTGCAATAAGCGCAGTATCTTCCTGTCGAGCCTGTCCATGCGTTTCCGTTCCCGGTTTTAGAAATCGTTTCCCGAACTGTGCGAATAGGTGAAACGTCATACCTTATGGTTCGCAATGATCCGAAGTTACAGGAAAAATATTCTGATGAAAACGAATGGAGTAAAAATTATTTATCGTCTTGGATGAGGTCTCGCACTTTTGCCTGAAGAACGGGCACAACTTCAGCATCGAACCATGGATTTCGCTTGAGCCAGCCGCTGTTGCGCCAGGATGGGTGCGGCAAGGGCAGGGCGATTCGACCCGCCGGATTGGGTGTCTCCAAGAAATACCGCCAGTTCCTGACGGTTTCAGTCAGATTGCGGCCCCGATAGTCGGGCAGATGATAGGCAAGAGCGTATTGTCCTACGACCAGAATGAATTCCAGCTGCGGCATTGCCGCGAAAACACGGTCATGCCAGGTCTGGCGGCATTCGCGGCGCGGCGGGAGATCACCGCCATGCTTGTCATAACCGGGAAAGCAGAAGCCCATCGGGACGATGGCAAAGCGTGACGGATCATAAAACTCTTCACGTGAGACGCCGAGCCATTGCCGCAGGCGATCGCCAGACGGGTCGTTGAACGGCAGGGAGGTGTTATGCACGCGAATGCCGGGAGCCTGACCGCAAATGGCAATTCTCGCTGTATCCGAGACGATGCAGACGGGATTGGGCTCGTGCGGTAGGGGCGGCGGAAACTGCGGTGTGTCGCGACAGATGCGGCAAGCCCGGATCGAGTGACTGAGTTCGTCCAGTTTTTCCATGAATACTATCAGTTTCGGGGCAGGATCATTTTGATGAAGGTTCGAATATGTTCCCTAATATAGGTAAAGCCATCGCCGATTACAGCCAGCAACGGTTCGCGGCCGGACGGCTGTTCAACTTCAAGATCGCGATGGTCCTTGCGCCATAGGGACGGTTGCTCAAACTGACCGGCCCAGATACCGCGCCGGTTGCGGCGGGCGTCGCGTTCCTCGCGCTGATAATCGCCGTAGGAGACGGCCCAGCCCTGTTCAACCATCCAGCGGTTGAGGTCGGTTTCCCCAAGATAACAGCGCGCCAGGTCGCGATTATACTGATCTCGTCCCTCTCTCTCACACCGAATCGAGGACTTCCCGATTCTGGCCCGCAAGATATTGCGGGCTTCCTTGCCGCAATCGTAAGGGGTTCTTGCCCGAACACACTGCTGTTGCATCTCCGGTGCGTCGATACCCTTGAGACGTATATGTTTCTTGCTGAGAACGACAGTATCGCCATCAATCACATAGACCGGCCCGTTCAATGCCGCTTTAGGCGCTGATTGGATTGGCAGATAGGCGATAAGCACGGCTAAAAAAGAAAATAGTAATATAGTCAATAAGATACTGCGAAAGCTTATGCTGTTGCTTTTGCGAGCCGGACGATAGGGACGTCTGTAAGGGCGACGGTATTTGCTCATAGATAGCTTCGCGACTCCCCGGCATCCTTCATTTTGCGCAGACTGCGAGCTCCTGTCGCTGACGTCAACAAGAGCAGATTGTTGATCGGAACAACAGTCAGTTTGTTGTCAATTAGCAACAGTCTTTACCGTTGCTTTAGGTTAGAAAGAGCTCAGGCACATTTTGCCCATTTCCCGCCACAAACTGGCGTCACCGATCATGGAAAGGCAGAAGCCACCAAAGTATTGAGAGCTGTCAGGCTCCAGCAGGATAGGCAGGAATGACGAAGGGCGCGTTGTTGCACAGCAAACGGATTGGGAACAGGATCACCCCTGTTCGCGCACCCTTTATTCTTTCCAATGATGGTAAGGCTTTTTTCGGCCAAGATCGGGTCTCAGTCTTGACGAAAACAGCGTGCATTCTGTCCTCTATGAATGTTTCCTCTGAATGTGAAAGACCAGCGTTGTGATGCGTATCCGCAGTTTTTCATATAGCGCCCTTGCTATGGCTCTCGGCTTGGCCATTGCCTGTAACAGCGCCTTTGCTTTCGACCTTAATGACGATTCCGAAAAGTCGAGAAGCCCGTTTGAACTCTTCAAGTTCGGCTTTTCCGCATACAAGAATGGTCACAAGGACGAAGCGATCAAGGCACTGCGTTATGCTGCGGATCGCGGCCATCAGGGTGCGAAGTGGAAACTGGCCCGCATGTATGCCGATGGCGACGGCGTGCCGGAAAATGACTATGAAGCCTATAAGATTTTCGAAAAGATCGTTCGCGAAGGTTCTGAACCGGGTTCGGAAAACGACTCTTATGTGGCTGACGCTCTCGTGGCGCTTGCAGGCTATGTGAAGCGCGGTATTCCGGGCTCGCCGGTCAATGCCAATCCGGGTATGGCACGCAATCTCTATGTGCAGGCCGCCTCGAATTTCGGTGATTCCGCTGCCCAGTTCGAGCTTGGCAAAATGCTGCTCGACGGCGACGGCGGAGAACGCAATTCCATTCAGGCCGCACGTTGGTTCCAGCTTGCCGCCAAGAAGGGTAATGCCGGTGCGCAAGCCATGCTCGGCAACATGCTGTTTCAGGCAGGCAAGACCGTTCGTGGCCTCGCTATGATGACCGCAGCTTTCGAACGCTGCCCGACCGAAGATTGCCCATGGATACGCGATATGCAGGAACAGGCATTCTCGATTGCCGGCGAAGCGGACCGTCGTAATGCGATTGCACTCTCCAGTGACTACGTCACCAAAGGCGACTTCTGATTTAACTGGAAACGCTATGGTCTTGATTTAGCGTCAGTTCTCAGACCGAAAGCGTTATCGTCACCGGCACATGGTCGGATGGCTTTTCCCACGCACGGACGTGCTTTTCCACATCACTCGATATGAAACGATTGGCCGCCTCCGGCGACAGCATGAGATGGTCGATACGGATGCCGTTGTTCTTCTGCCAGGCACCAGCCTGATAATCCCAGAACGAGTAAATCCCGCTATCGTCGGTTGACGCACGGATTGCATCGGTAAAGCCCAGATTTTCAAGCCTGCGGAATGCCTGGCGCGATTGTGGCTTGAAGAGCGCGTCGCCCACCCACTGCTCGGGATTCTTGGCATCGTCCGGCTCGGGAATGACGTTATAGTCACCGGCAAGCACTAAAGGTTCTTCAAGAGCAAGGCGATCTTTCGCCCAGAGCTCAAGCCGCTGCATCCACGAAAGCTTGTATGGAAATTTCTCCGTATCCACGGGATTGCCGTTCGGCAGGTAAAGTGAAACGACGCGGACAACGCCCTTGTCCGTCGAGTAGACACCTTCGATAAAGCGCGCCTGCTCATCGCCATCGTCGCCGGGAAGACCGCGATTGACCTCATCCGGTGATTTCTTGGACAGAAGTGCGACACCGTTGAAGCCCTTCTGGCCGTGTGTTTCCACATGATAGCCAAGCGCTTCAATCTCCAGACGCGGAAACTGGTCATCGACCGACTTGATTTCCTGCAGGCAGGCAATATCGGGCGAGGACTCCTTCAGCCAGTGTTGGAGGTTCTCGATACGGGCTTTGACGCCGTTGATGTTCCAGGTCGCGATTTTCATATCGCTATGATTATGCGCTTGGGGAGGTGAGGGCAAGCAGGGCGCAATCGCGCGTCACAGCTTTTCATCGGCCACAATTTCGGTATCCGGGGAAAAATCGGCTCAAGACTATTTGTATTGGCGGTTTTGCATTCCTATTTGCTCTGGACAGGAGCCAAACAGGAGATATTCGAATGTTCGACGCCAAGAAACTTCTCGAGCAGTTTCTGGGATCACAAGTACCCGGTACATCGGGAAGTGTCCGCGACAAGGCCGGGCAGGTGACAGACCTGGCAAAGAAGAACCCGCTTGCAACGGGAGCCATTGCCGCCGCCATTCTTGGCACGAAGACCGGGCGCAAGCTCGCAGGCAATGTGGCGACCGTCGGCGGCATCGCTGCCATCGCCGGATTGGGATATCTTGCCTACAAAAATTACAAGTCCGGTCAGGCACCGCAGACGGCTGAACAGCCGGTTGCGAAGGAGCCCGAGCTTCTTCCTCCGCCCCCAGCCGATTCTCCGTTTCACCCGCAATCTCCCGCTATGAGCAACAGTTTTGCGCTGACACTCGTGCAGGCGATGATTGCCGCCGCGAAAGCCGACGGTCATATTGATGATGCCGAGCGGGCTCGCATCATGGAGAAGGTGAAGATTTCCGGTCTTGATGACGAGGCGGAAGCCTTCCTTGAGAAGGAGCTTGCCGATCCCGTTGATCTCAATGTTCTGGTTTCAGCCGCGCAGACTGAGGAGCAGAAGGTCGAGCTTTATACGGCTTCGCGTCTTGCAATAGACCCCGATAACAGGGCTGAACGTGGATATCTGGATATGCTGGCTGGTCGTCTCGGCCTGCCGGATGCCTTGGTGGATCACATCGAAGCGACGGTCGCTTCGGTAAAGGTATGAGGCCGGTTGTTTTCCGGCAGCCATGAAAAAACCGGCCGCCACATGGCAGCCGGTTTTAAATCTTCTATTCGCGTATTCGCGCGCCCGTCAGATGGCGAAACTGGTTCCGCAGCCGCAGGCCGAAGTGGCGTTCGGATTGCGAATCTGGAACGACTGTCCCATCAGATCATCGACGAAATCGATTTCTGAACCATCCATATAGGGAACCGAAATGGAATCGATCAGCACCTTGGCGCCGAGCTTCTCGATGACGATGTCGTCGTCGGTCTGCTCATCAACCAGATCGTATTTATAGGAGAAGCCGGAACACCCGCCGCCCTCGACAGAAACGCGAAGGGCAGTCTTTCCCGGTTCCGATCCGAGAATCTTGGCGATCCGCTTTGCTGCGGAATCTGAAACGGTAATGCCTGTCATCTGCCTTGTTCCGTTTGCAATTGCGAATATCGAACCGGGTGATTTCTCCAGATTTCCGATAGCCGCATACTTGCCTTCATGATTAGCTGATAGCTATGAACGCGAACTGCGGAAGTCAATATTCGCACCAGTTTTGTGTAATCATATTACAGTGAAGGATGCATCGCAATGTCGCTGGAAGGAATAGGCTTCGGTTATCGCGAACGCGCGCCCTATGCCTGTGATCCTGCACGGAGCCGTGGTCGTCTGGTGCCAGAGCCGGAAAGCCCGACCCGCACGCCATTCCAGCGCGATCGCGACCGTATCATCCATTCCACAGCATTTCGTCGTCTGAAACATAAAACGCAGGTTTTCATCGCTCATGAAGGCGATCATTACCGCACGCGGCTTACGCATACGATAGAGGTCGCCCAGATTGCGCGTGCGTTGGCGCGCGCATTGCGGCTCGATGAAGATCTGGCCGAGGCGGTAGCGCTTGTCCACGATTTTGGCCACACACCCTTTGGCCATACGGGCGAGGAAGCGCTCAACGATCGCATGAAGGCGTTCGGCGGGTTCGACCATAATGCACAGTCGCTCCGGATCGTGACCAAGCTCGAACATCGATATGCCGATTTCGACGGGCTTAATCTCTCGTGGGAAACGCTGGAAGGGCTGGTCAAGCACAACGGGCCGCTGTTGGGCGCTCATGCAGCACATCCGGATGCCGCTGTTCCGTTGCCGATCCTCGACTTCAATGAACGCTATGATCTGGAGCTCACGCGGTTCGCCAGTCTCGAAGCGCAATGCGCGGCGATTGCCGACGATATTGCCTATAACGCTCATGACATCGATGACGGCTTGCGAGCAGGGCTTTTGAGCCTTGATGCGCTTGACGAAGTACCGTTGACAAAGCGGTTGCTCGATCTCGTGCGGACGCGTTATCCCGACCTTGATCCCGTGCGAACCGGACATGAGCTGGTGCGCAGGCAGATCACCATCATGGTGGAAGATGTGATCGAAGAGGCCCAGCGCCGTCTGGCAGCGGCAAAGCCGCAGAGCGTGGAAGATGTGCACGGCCAGTCGCATGCACTGGTGGCGTTTTCCGATACCATGCGCACCGACGAAAAAGTGCTGAAGCGATTTCTGTTCAAGAACCTCTATTTCCACGACAGCGTCGTGGTGCGCAGACATGCCGCCGACAAGATATTGCAGGACCTTTTTGATACCTGTTTCGCCAATCCGTCGATCATGCCGTCAGAGTGGCAATCGGGCTGCGAGACGCTGGATGAGGCGGCGCGGGCGCGGCGGGTCGCTGACTATCTTGCCGGGATGACTGACAATTATGCCGTGCGAGAACACCGACGATTGTTTGACCACACACCCGATTTAGCTTAATCGGGGGCCAAACGAAGCGGCATCTATCGGCAGTTTGACCGGATTCCGTACAGGATTAGAGCATTTCCAGCAAAAGTGCGAAGCGGTTTTGCGTAGGACAATGCGACAAAACAAAGCCCGGCGTAAGCCTGACAGGACAGACCATGAATATCTTTGCAGATTTCGACGCACGTATCAAAAAGACGTTGCAAGATATTGATCTGAAACCGAAAGACGGTGGCGATTTAGACCTTTCGCGCATCGGTGTCGAGCCACCGCGAGATTCTTCCCATGGTGATATCGCAACCAATGCTGCGATGGTGCTCTCCAAGGCTGTCGGTCAGAACCCGCGTGAACTTGCCGGTCGCATCGCCGAGGCTCTTGCCTCGGATGCCGACGTCGAAACGGTTGATGTCGCCGGTCCGGGCTTCATCAATCTGCGTCTGAAGGCCACTTACTGGCAACGCGAACTCTCGGCGATGCTGAATGAAGGTAAGGATTTCGGTCGCTCCAAACTTGGCGCAGGATCGAAGGTCAATGTCGAATATGTTTCGGCAAACCCGACGGGCCCGATGCATGTGGGCCATTGCCGCGGCGCAGTTGTGGGCGATGTTCTGGCCAATCTGCTGAAATTTGCAGGCTATGATGTGGTCAAGGAATACTACATCAACGATGCCGGTGCGCAGATCGATGTGTTGGCGCGGTCCGTCATGCTGCGCTACCGTGAAGCGCTCGGTGAAAATATCGGTGAAATTCCGTCTGGTCTTTATCCCGGCGACTATCTCGTTCCGGTCGGGCAGGAGCTTGCCAAGGAATTTGGTTCGAAGCTTCTGGAAATGCCGGAAGCCGAAGCGCTTGCTCTCGTAAAGGATCGCACGATCGATGCCATGATGGCGATGATCCGCGCCGATCTTGATGCGCTCAACGTGCACCATGACGTGTTCTTCTCCGAGCGCAAGCTGCATGTTGATCACGCACGGGCGATTCGCAATGCAATCAACGATCTGACGCTCAAGGGCCATGTCTACAAGGGCAAGCTGCCGCCCCCGAAGGGTCAGCTTCCGGAAGACTGGGAAGATCGCGAGCAGACATTGTTCCGTTCGACGGAAGTGGGTGACGATATCGACCGTCCTCTGATGAAGTCCGATGGCGCTTTTACCTACTTTGCAGGCGACGTGGCCTATTTCAAGGACAAGTACGACCGCGGCTTCAACGAGATGATCTATGTGCTGGGTGCCGATCATGGCGGCTACGTCAAGCGTCTGGAAGCGGTCGCAAGGGCTGTTTCCGACGGCAAGGCGAAGCTGACGGTGCTGCTCTGCCAGCTGGTCAAGCTGTTCCGCGATGGCGAGCCTGTGCGCATGTCGAAGCGGTCAGGCGAATTCATCACGCTGCGCGATGTGGTGGATGAAGTCGGCCGCGATCCGGTTCGTTTCATGATGCTTTACCGGAAGAACGATGCGCCGCTGGATTTCGATTTTGCCAAGGTGACGGAGCAGTCGAAGGATAATCCGGTCTTCTACGTGCAATATGCTTCCGCGCGTTGCCATTCGGTTTTCCGTCAGGCTGCCGATCAGCTTGGTCTCGCCGATCTCGACCGGGTCGGTATGGCTGCGCATTTCGACAAGCTGACCGATGAGAGCGAAATTGCACTCGTTCGCAAGCTCGCCGAATATCCGCGTCTGATCGAGGCTGCGGCCATTCATCAGGAGCCGCATCGGCTTGCTTTTTACCTCTATGATCTCGCCAGCGCGTTCCATTCGCAGTGGAATAGAGGCACAGAGAACCCGGACTTACGTTTTATTAAGGTTAACGATCCAGACTTGTCATTAGCCAGGCTAGGGCTGGTACAGGTTGTTTCCGATGTGCTGACTTCCGGATTGACGATAATCGGTGCGGATGCTCCAACGGAAATGCGCTAGAGTATAGTTCGAAGGTGAAAGCCTTTTGAGATGGATTATACTCGAAGAATGGTCTCCGCAGCTCACGGGCCGCACTATGTGGTTCGAGATGACTTCGGAGGTCAGGCGACTGTCACGAAGCTTTTCAGGTCGAAAGACTGATTGAAGGCAAAAGTTGGCAAGTCGAACAGGTGGAAGGCCATAATGAACGCAAGTCATTGGTCTTCCTTCTGGCGCAGGAAACTTCCGTCAACTTTTGCCCACATTGCCTCGCTACAAAGCAATGTATGGAGACGTCTTGCGACGTCCAGGGTTTGAGTTAGGAACACGCTATGACGGACAGCAGTGCAAATCCCCGTAATTACGGCGAGCGTCCGTTGCACGAAGACGATCCACTGATGGAACTGTCGCGGATCATGGACTTCGGCACGCCTGCTGATGACAACGTCGCTTGGAATGAGCGCCGACCTAGTTACTTTGAAGATAACCGGACAGAGCCGGGCTTCGATCCATCGCTGGATCTGGAGCGCGAATTGCTCGGTGACTTCAATGATTATTCTCAGCCTACGGACCCGTCACAGTTCGCAGCGACCCCTGCACAAGATGATTCTCATCTGTTGGATGAGCCTCTGATTCATGAGGAAGAACTTGCTTCGGCTCTGGAAGACGAGCTTGATCTTCAAATGGATGAAGATGAGCAGGCGCCCGAATTAGAAACGCCCTCATTCGAAGCACTTGAGTTCGAAGAAGCTGACCGCACTGAACCTGTGCCGCAATTCGACTACAGTGATTATTCGACTGCACGCGATTCGAACGAAGAGACCTATGCCGCATCGTCGTCGGTCTACGCTCGCCGGGAAACTGTCGAGCCGCTTCATGTCGATCAGACCGATTACGATCCGACCATCTATCAGCCAGCCATAGAGCCGCATCAAGAGGCTTATCAGCCTGCGCGCGATCATGACTGGAACGTTCAGGCTGTTGAGCCTGCCGAACAGTCCTATGCCACCGCTGCGCCGGTTTCGCTTGAGGACGAGCTGGAAAATCTCCTTTTCGGCGATGAGCCGCAGCCAGTGTCTCACGACGAGACCCGGTTTTCCCATGTCGCGTCCCATGTCGCGTCCCATGTCGCGCCTGCAGAGGAGCCCTACGTCCACCACGACGTGGTGCCGGTGCAGAATGTTGGATATCAAGACGAGACCGAGCTTGCAGATTTGCATTTCGATGATCTGCAGCTCGATGAGCCGGCTTACGATGCTGCACCACAGACGGCTGCACCCGTTGAAACCTATGCGCCTCAGCCTCAGGTCGTGCCTGCAGGATATCCGTACTATACGCGGAGCAATTTCTCCTCGGGCATCGCAGGGCAGGACGCAGTGGCGACAGCCCCGCAGGCCGACTATGCGCCGGTTACAGAAACTGCGCCTTCTCTTGGCGACGACGACGATTTCTCTTTCGACGACGATTTTTCGTTCAATGTTGAGGAAACAGCCGCTGCAATCGCTGCTGAAGGAACCGAAGACGACCTTTCGGAGCTGGATGAAATCAGCCTTTCGGAAGATGATTTCGGTTTCGAAATGTCCGGCGATGTTTCCAGCATTCAGGATGAGAACGCTTTCAGCGAAGATGATTTCTTCACGGAAGATGATCTCGATCTGAGCTCGGAACCTGAAGAAGAAGCCACCGCCTACGCACATGCGGTGCGTCCGGACGACGATTACCGTTCTTCATCGACTTCGTTCCAGCAGTTCGGCGGTGCTCATACGGCTGCGGTCAGCGCCCCGGCGCCCGAAGTCGAAACCTTGAGCGTGGCCGAAGAAAAGGTTGAGCAGACGCATTCCCTCGATTTGCCGGAAATCAACTACGGCGAAGAAGAAACCAACGCCGGTTTGACTGATCTCGAAGCCGAATTCGCCGAGGTCTTCAACACGGTTGGTGTGGATGAATCGGCAAAAACAGACGCACAGAGCGAAGCTGACAGGGCTTTTGAGGACATATTCCGCGAAAGCGCTTCGAGCTATCTGCCAAACTCCGGTGCCAGCCTTGGTGCTGCTGTCGGTGCTGCAGCAGTGGGTGTCGGCGCTGCCGCAGCTGCGGGAGCGTATGGCCGCTCACAGGCAACAGCCCAGGCGCCAGCACAGCCAAAAGCCTCCAATCCGTTGGGCAATGAAGACGACTTCTATAACCATTGGGCAGCCCAGGGTGCACAGACCCTTGAAGGAGGCGACTTTGGCGAACGCGCTGCGATGCAGGCGGACGATGATCTTGGCAGCGCTGCCGAAGCTTATCGTAATCGCCCGGTTCGTGGCCGTCGTGGTCTTATTCTGGCCAGCGTGGCCGGTGCGGCGGTGCTTCTTGGCGGGATCGGCTATCACTTCCTCGGAGGTAGCGGTTCCGGTGAGCCGGTCGTGATTCGTGCCGACAATCAGCCGATCAAAATGCAGCCGGAAAATCCGGGCGGTGCCACGGTACCGAACCAGGACAAGGCGGTTTATGACCGCGTTGCCGGTACGCTGCCGAACAATCCGGAACAAAAGTCTCTGATTACTTCCGGTGAAGAGCCAGTGGACATTTCCGGCACGGATGACAGCGAGAACATGGCGGACAATACGCCTGACGAGCCGCCAGTGACGAATAATGCTTCGGCCGAGAATCAGAACACGAACCACAATGCGCCATTGGTCCAGCCGCGCGAAGTGGAAACCATGATCGTTCGTCCAGACGGCTCTATTGTCCAGCCTTCTCCGGCTCCGCAGGAAACAGCCTCGCAGCTGCCACCAGCAAACACTGCTCAGCCGGCGGCTCCCGCCGGTGGTGATGAAATTGCTGCGCTGGCCGCTGGCAACGTACCGGCAGAACCGGCTGCGCAAACACCTGCACCGGCTCCTGTGACACAACAGCCTGAGCCGGCTGCGGAAGCGCCGCGTCTTCCTGTCCGTGCTCCGGTGGTGCCATCACGGCCTGCTGAACAACCGGTCAACATCGTCGGCAATGTTCCGCAGCGCACGCAGGCTCCGGCTGCAACCAATCCTGCTCCGGCAGCGTCGCAGGTTGCATCGGCAGCAGGTGCAGGCGGTTATTTCATCCAGATTGCTTCGCAGCCATCTGCCGAGCTGGCACAGAAGTCCTATGCCAATATGGCCCAGAAGTATGGCAGCGTAATCGGTGGCCGCAGCGTCGACATCAAGCGTGCCGACATTCCGGGCAAGGGCACCTACTATCGTGTCCGCGTTCAGGGTGGTTCCAAGGAAGATGCATCCGCACTTTGCGGACGCCTTAAGTCCGCTGGCGGCAGCTGCTTCGTAACGCAGTGATTTGTCGGACATTGAATATGGAAAGGGCGGCCTCGGTCGCCCTTTTTCATGGTCCACTACCAAGCCTTGTTCTTTTCGGTTAAACCGGGGCAGGGTTGTTTGAGTACAGCATTTCCAGACAATTTTGGGGAAGAGCGCATGAAAGAGTGCAAGGCATGGATTGCCGGTGTGTCGGGAACGAAACTGACTGAGGACGAAATCGCGTTTTTCCGCGATGAAAGACCTTGGGGCTTTATTCTTTTTGCACGCAATGTCGAAAGTCTGGAACAGGTTTCCGAGCTGACGGCGCACATGCGCGACCTGACGGGGCGGCACCAGACGCCGGTTTTCATTGATCAGGAAGGTGGACGCGTGCAGCGCCTTCGCCCGCCGCTCGTTCCAAACTATCCTTCGGCCTCGGAAGTCGGTGCGATCTATGCGCGTGATCGCGAAGCAGGTCTGCGAGCTGCGTGGCTTCATGCCCGCCTGCATGCATTCGATTTGCTGAAGGTTGGCGTCAATGTGGACTGCCTGCCGGTTCTGGACGTACCCGTCGAAGGCGCACATGATGTTATCGGCGCGCGAGCCTATTCCAAGAACCCGCAGGCGGTTGCAGAAATGGGGCGAGCTGCTGCTGAAGGCTTGCTTGCCGGTGGTCTGCTGCCTGTGGTCAAGCATATGCCGGGGCACGGCCGTGCGTTTGCCGACACCCACAAGGAGCTGGCGCGTGTCACGGTTCCCCTGAATGAGCTGGTTGCGCATGATTTCGTGCCGTTCAAGGCGCTCAATGACCTGCCAATGGCAATGACGGCGCATGTCGTATTCGATTGCATCGATCCGCAGCGCCCTTCGACATTGTCACCGACTGTCATCAACACGATCATTCGCGATGTCATCCAGTTCGATGGTCTTGTCATGAGCGACGACATTTCCATGAAGGCGCTTTCGGGCGAACTCGGTGACATTGCGGACGGCATCATCGGTGCCGGTTGTGATATGGTCCTCTATTGCGCAGGTGTGATGGAAGAACTGAAGCAGGTTGCAGCGCGTGTGCCGGTTCTTGAAGGCAAGGCGAAGCGCCGTGCCGATCTGGCCGAAGTTTATGCAGGCGATCCCGATCTTTCCGATGAGGACGAACTGCGTGCAGAATTCAACGCCATGTTCGAACTGATAGCGTAATCGTCAAAACTTGGTAAACTGACTTCACCGGCGGACTGATCCGCCGGTGGACCTTATCAGCAGGGAAACGGGTTTGGCGGCATCGGGAGCAGACACAGACGGCAAAGACGGCACGCTCGTGCCGATGGACGCGCTGTGGCAGGGCGATTCCGAGCGTAGCGAAAGTGAACCGTCGCTTCTCATCGATGTGCAGGGGTTTGAAGGCCCGCTTGATTTGCTGCTCCACCTTGCGCGGAGCCAGCGCGTCGATCTCGCCCGTATTTCCGTTCTTGCACTTGCAGAGCAGTATCTGGTGTTCGTGGAACAGGCACGCGCCTTGCGCCTCGAACTTGCAGCTGACTATCTCGTCATGGCTGCATGGCTTGCCTATCTCAAATCGAAGCTGCTGATCCCGAAGCAACAGGGCGATGATGGAGCGACCGGCGAAGAACTGGCTGCTTCGTTGCATTACCGTTTGAAGAGACTTGAAGCCATGCGCGATGCGGCGGCGAAACTCGTCAACCGCAACCGGCTGGGGCGGGATGTTTTTGCGCGCGGTATGCCGGAAATGGTCATGGTGGACAGGACCAGCCAGTTTTCTGGAACGCTGTACGATCTTCTTACCGCCTATGCTTCGCAGCGCCAGCGACAGGCCGTGTCGCAGGTGCAGATTGCCAAGCGCGCAGTCTGGTCATTGAAGGAAGCTCGTGTGGCGCTCGTGCGTTTGATGGGATCGGTGGGCGACTGGATTTCTCTCGATCGCTTCCTGATCGATTATACGCTTTCGCCCCGAGAAAGAGCTTCGGCGCTCGCGAGTTCCTTCGCCGCCAGTCTTGAGCTTGTGCGTGAAGGCAAACTGGAAGTCAGGCAAAACGCTCCTTTCGAGCCGATCTATATCCGGGCGACAGGAGATATCAGCGAATTGGATGAGGACGAGGATGTCTGAGGCGGAACGTCGAAATCTGGCTGAAATCGATAGTGACGACGATCAGATCGAAACGGAAGTTTCTGTCTTGACGCAGGGGCTTGCTGATCTTGCGCGCATTGTCGAGGCCATTGTTTTTGCGTCCTCTGAACCGGTTTCCGAACGCGCATTGGCCGAACGTCTGCCTGCCAATGTTGACGTCGCGCCAGTGTTGAAACATTTGCAGAAAATATATGAAACGCGCGGCGTGCACCTTGTTCAGGTTGGCAGTGCGTGGGCGTTCCGTACGGCACCCGATCTCGCCTTTCTTATGAGCCGCGAAGCTGTGCAGCAGCGCAAGCTGTCCCGCGCCGCGATGGAAGTGCTTGCCATCATCGCCTATCACCAGCCGGTCACGCGCGCCGAGCTGGAAGATATCCGCGGTGTGGAGACCTCAAAGGGCACACTGGATGTCCTCATGGAGACCGGCTGGATCAAATTGCGCGGACGCCGTCGTACGCCCGGTCGTCCGGTCACCTATGGCACGACCGACTCGTTTCTCGACCATTTCGGCCTTCCGGAAATCCGCGATTTGCCGGGACTGGAAGAGCTGCGCGGGGCAGGGCTGCTCTCGGCACGTATGCCATCGAGCTTTGCCGTTCCGGTGCCGAATATCGACCCGGATGAGCTGACAGAAGACGAAGAGCCGCTCGAAGATATCGATCTGGAAAGCCTTGGCTTGCTCGCCCCACGCGGTGAATAGTCTCAGTATGGCCTTTGGAGCCAATTTTATTTGTCGCAAAGCCGTTCACCGTCACACTTCTGTTTGAAAGATTTGTTGAAAGCGCTTAAATCGTAACTGGCATTGCAGGAACATGCCGCACGTTCGCGGCAATGAGAGGAATAAAATGGGTAGCTTTTCCATCTGGCACTGGCTGATCGTCCTGGCGGTTGTCCTTCTTCTGTTTGGCCGCGGCAAGATTCCCGAGCTGATGGGTGATGTTGCCAAGGGCATCAAGAACTTCAAGCAGGGCATGTCCGACGAAGACGCCAAGGATGACGCGCGGGATTCGGGTCGTACGATCGACGCCAAGGCTGACGAAACCGTCAACGACGTCAAGAAAACCACCAAGTCCTGATCTAACGGATAAAGCATGCTGCGCACGTGCAAGCGCGCGCAGCATATTTTGCCATTTACAAGTGCGGTTTTCCGCCGAAAGACGGGACGCGCGCGCGAATTGCGCGGGGTATCAAGAATATGTTCGACATCGGTTGGTCTGAACTTCTGATTATTGCGATCGTGATGATCGTGGTGGTCGGTCCCAAGGATTTGCCGAAAATGCTGCGTGCATTCGGCAAGGCGACAGCGCGCATGCGTGCCACCGCCAATGAGTTCAAGCAGCAGTTCGACGAAGCCTTGAAAGAGGCTGAGCTTGACGACGTCAAGAACATCATCGACGAGACCCGCAAGCTAGACCCGCGCTCGAAGATCACGCAGGTATTCGATCCGATTCGAAGTGCGGGCGAGGATCTGCGCTCGGGCCTTCAGTCCACGTCTTCCATGTCTCCGGCGACACCCGAAAAAGTTGCTGAAGTGACGACGCCGGTTGATGCCGGTGGCGCACCGGTTCCGCCTGCTGTGGAAAAAGCCGCAGCGCCCAAGAAGGCGACCCGAAAGACTGCACCGAAGGCGGAGAATAAAGCGACCGAAGTCACTGTAGCCAAAACGAAGGCTGCGCCGAAGGCGGCTTCCGTTGCAAAGCCTGCTCCCCGAAAGCCGGCAGCGGCGAAAGCGGAAACGGCAAAGGCTGGAACGGTCAAGGCTGCTGCCGCCACAACTGCCAAGAAGACCACGAAGAAGACAGGAACCAAAGCGTGACACGCGACGAGGACGAAATCGAACAGAGCGCAGCGCCTCTGCTTGAGCACCTGATCGAGCTGCGCCGCCGCCTGATCTGGGCAATTCTGGCATTTTTCGTGGCATTTATTTTCTGTTTCGCTTTTGCCAAACAGCTCTTCAACCTGCTTGTCGTGCCTTATCAATGGGCGCTCGACTGGGCGGGCATGGATCGCTCGAAAGCGGAACTGATCTATACCGCGCCGCAGGAGTTCTTCTTCACACAGGTGAAGGTGGCCATGTTCGGCGGCATCGTGCTGGCATTTCCGATCATTGCAGCACAGATTTACAAGTTTGTGGCGCCCGGCCTCTACAAGCATGAGCGCATGGCGTTTCTGCCGTTCCTGATTGCATCGCCGATCCTGTTTTTGACAGGCGGCGCGCTCGTCTACTTCTTCTTCACGCCGATGGTGATGTGGTTCTTCCTCGCAATGCAGCAGACTGGCGGCGCCGGTGAAGTGCAGATTTCTCTCCTGCCGAAGGTATCGGAATATCTGAGCCTTATCATGACGCTCATCTTTGCGTTCGGTCTGGTCTTTCAGCTGCCGGTGGTAACGAGCCTGATGGCCCGTGTCGGACTGGTGACGTCGGCTGGTCTGAAGGACAAGCGCAAATACGCAATTGTCATTGCTTTCGTCGTCGCTGCGGTCCTGACTCCGCCCGATCCGGCGAGCCAGATCGGCCTTGCCTTGCCAACAATCCTTCTCTACGAGATTTCAATCATCGTGGCTCGCATGATCGAGAAGAAGCGGGATGAGGCGCAGGAAGCTTCCGACGCTGAAAACAACGCTTCATCGTCCTGATTTGTCACGATAATTCTGTGAGGTTGCAGGTTGTGCGGCCTCGCTTCTGTTCAATTTCACGAAACGGCTTTTCCCATGCTCGACATCAAATGGATTCGCGAAAACCCTGAAACCCTCGACAAGGCGCTTGCCAAGCGTGGGGCTCAGTCGCTGTCGTCCGAATTGATGGCGCTGGACGAAAAACGCCGCGAATATGTCGGCAAGGTTCAGGCTGCGCAGGAGCGCCGCAATGCCGCTTCGAAGGAAATCGGCAAGGCCATGGCTGCGAAGGACGCAGCAACGGCTGACAAGCTGAAGGCCGAAGTCGCCGAGTTGAAGGATTTTCTTGCGCAGGCTGAGGACGAAGAGCGTCGCCTGACCAAGGAACTGAACGACGCTCTGTCGACCATTCCCAATATTCCGCTCGAAGACGTGCCACTTGGCAAGGACGAAAGCGACAATGTCGAAGTTCGTCGCGTCGGCAACCAGCGAAACTTTGCCTTTCAGCCGAAAGAACATTTCGAGTTGGGCGAGGCGCTCGGTTACATGGATTTTGAACGCGCTGCAAAGCTCGCAGGTTCGCGCTTTACCGTGTTGAAGGGGTCGCTTGCACGCCTCGAACGTGCGCTTGGCCAGTTCATGCTCGACCTGCACACCATGGAACATGGCTATACCGAAACGATGCCGCCGCTGATGGTGCGCGATGAAGCTGTCTATGGCACCGGCCAGCTGCCGAAATTTTCGGAAGATCTGTTCCGCACGACGGATGGTCGCTGGCTGATTCCAACCGCCGAAGTTCCGCTGACCAATCTGGTTGCAGATGAAATCGTCGATACCAAGTCGCTCCCCCAGCGCTACACGGCGCTGACCCCATGCTTCCGTTCGGAAGCGGGTTCTGCCGGTCGCGACACGCGCGGCATGCTGCGCCAGCACCAGTTCCTGAAAGTGGAAATGGTGTCGATCACCGATGCCGACAGCTCGATCGCAGAGCATGAGCGCATGACCGCCTGTGCGGAAGAAGTGCTGAAACGCCTTGGCCTACCGTTCCGTACCGTCGTGCTCTGCACCGGCGACATGGGCTTCGGCGCACAGAAGACTTACGACATCGAAGTATGGCTGCCCGGCCAGAACACTTATCGCGAAATTTCCAGCTGCTCGGTCTGCGGCGATTTCCAGGGCCGTCGCATGAACGCCCGCTATCGTCCGGAAGGCGAGAAGTCGACCCGTTTCGTGCATACGCTGAACGGTTCGGGTGTCGCCGTCGGACGCGCGCTGATCGCCGTCATGGAAAATTATCAGGAAGAAGATGGCAGCATTCATATTCCTGAAGCATTGCAGCCATACATGGGCGGCCTCACGCGGATAGAGAAAACTGCGTGAATCACATTTATTGATAAATGAAGGAGTGACGACGTGCGAATTCTGCTGACGAACGATGATGGTATCCACGCTGAAGGCCTCGCAGTTCTGGAGCGGATCGCACGCAAGCTCTCCGACGATGTCTGGGTTGTCGCTCCGGAAACCGACCAGAGCGGCCTCGCGCATTCGCTGACGTTGTCGGAACCGCTTCGCCTTCGCCAGATCGATGATCGTCATTTCGCATTGCGCGGCACGCCGACCGATTGCGTCATCATGGGTGTGCGCCACGTTCTGCCGGGTGCGCCTGATCTCATTCTTTCGGGCGTGAACTCCGGCGCGAATATTGCCGACGATGTCACCTATTCGGGTACGGTTGCCGGCGCCATGGAGGGCACGTTGCTCGGTGTGCGGTCTATCGCGCTGTCGCAGGAATATGAATATGAAGGCGATCGCCGCATCGTGCCGTGGGAAACGGCGGAAACGCACGCGCCTGACCTTATAAAAAAGTTGATGGAGGCAGGATGGCCGGAAGGCGTCCTGTTGAATCTCAACTTCCCGAATTGCGGTGCGGATGAAGTTAAGGGAACGCGCGTCACAGCTCAAGGCAAGCTCAGCCATGATGCCCGCCTCGATGAACGTCGCGACGGGCGTGGCTTCCCGTATTTCTGGTTGCATTTTGGTCGGGGCAAGGCGCCGGTCGCCGACGACAGCGACATTGCAGCCATTCGTTCTGATTGCATTTCTGTAACCCCGTTGCACCTCGATCTGACCGCGCATAAGGTTCGGGCAGAATTGAGCGCAGCACTTGGGGTTGTAGAACTTGGGGGTTGAAGCATGAGGCAGGCAGCGTCTGAGCGCCCACGGCTTTCGGACAGAGAAGGATTCGCATCCTTCGTTATGCGAATGCGCGGATACGGGATTGACGATCCGCGCCTTTTTGCAGCCATCGAGTCCACACCACGCCAGAGCTTTCTCGCGTCGTCATGGTCTCATCTTTCCTACAGCTCCCGTACTGCGCCGCTTGACTGCGGCGAGTACATGGAGGGCATTGATGATCAGGCTCGCGCCATCGCCGCGCTCAAGCTGGAACCCGGCCATCGTGTGCTGGAGATCGGAACCGGCTCCGGTTTCACGGCTGCTGTTATGTCTTCGCTCGCCGGTCGTGTCACAACGGTCGAACGTTATCGCAAGCTCTGCGACCACGCCTTGCAGCAATTCGTGTCGCTTAAGCGCGAAAACATCATGGTCAAACATGCCGATGGTCGCCATGGAATGCCGGGTGGCCCCTTTGACCGCATCCTGATCTGGCTTGCCTTCGACGAAGTGCCGCGTCATTTCGTTGATCTTCTGGCAACGCATGGCGTGCTGATCGCTCCGATCGGTCCGGGAGATGGCCGACAGATCATGACACGTATCGCCAAGGTCGGCAGCCGATTCGAGCAGGAGGACCTGATGGTGGTCCGCTATCAGCCTTTCATCGAGGGCGTTTCGTCCGTTCTGTGAACGGAGCGCGTATCGATTCGTCAAAATGATGGCTATCAGGCTCTCTTTGGCAGCGCCAGGGAGGGCTTTCGGTCGCTTTGTGCGCTTATGGTATTTAATTGGTGAATCTTTTTTCGAAGATTTGCCGTTCTTAACCAGAGAGTAACATTAACGCGTTTTAATCACCTTACTGAGTTTCGAGTATGGGCGAGTTGAACATGCGTTTACAAGTTTTGCAGCACACGTCTGAACGTCTCCTGCGGAATGTCGCGATCGTTCTGATTGCCGGTTTTGGTGCCGGGTGCAGTGCCGATACGATGCGCTTCACTGATGGTATCAGTACGGGCTCTACGTCCAGTCAGCGTGTCGCACAGCAGCCGGCTGGCGATCTTTATGCATCTGCGGCTCCCGTGGCTCCCGCATCGAGCGGTTCCGTTCAGCGCAATTCATTGCCTCCGGTGTCTTCGGCGCCGATGGCAGCACCGGTCGCGGCGGCACGGCAGTCGGTTCAGGCTCCGGTCGCAGCGGCATCCAATAACATTCAGAATCAGGTCGGGCAGGCGCAGGACATGGCCGCAAACCGTGTGAACAACACGGTCAATGCAGCAGAAACCAAAGTCGCCAGCGCGGCAACGTCTACGCGCAACACCGTAAATGGTGCGCAGGAAAAGGTTCTCGGGCAGCTTCCGGCGAACCCAGCCATGCCCCGGCCAACGGATAATAATATCGCGGTTGTCCCGCAGGCACCTGCCGTCAACGGCAAGAAGCCTTCGGCGAACGATATGGCTTCGGCAGGTGCAAATGCTACGACGCCGCCGGCGCCGAACGGTACTTACACGGTTAAGAGCGGCGATTCGCTCTTCTCCATCGCGCAGAAGCACAATGTTCCTGTCGAACAGTTGAAGAAGGCAAACGGTCTGTCGAACGGCGCTATCCGCGTCGGCCAGGCGCTCGTCATTCCTTCTGCTGCAGCGGGCAATGCAACGCAGGTCGCAGCGGTTTCACAGCCTCCGGAAAACCCGGCCAAGGCTGCCGCACCAGCCGCCAACGCCGATGTGAAGCCTTACACGCCGCCGCAGGCGAGCAACAAGGTGATCGAAGATGCCGAAAAGGATCAGGCGGCAGCGCCTTCTTCCACCGGTATTTCACAGATGCGCTGGCCGGTACGCGGCCGTATTCTCGCAAGCTTCGGCCAGCGTGACGGTACATCGGTAAGCGACGGTATCGACATCATGGTTCCGGAAGGCACATCGGTGAAAGCTGCTGAGAACGGCGTCGTCATCTATGCCGGTGACGGTCTCAAGGAGTTCGGACAGACCGTTCTGATCCGCCACGACAATGGCCTCGTCACCGTTTACGGTCACAACAGCCAGATACTGGTTCAGCGCGGACAGAAGGTTCGCCGCGGTGAAGAAGTTGCAAAATCGGGCATGAGCGGCAACGCGAAATCCCCGAAGCTGCATTTCGAAGTGCGCAAAAATTCGGCCCCGGTCAATCCTTCCAAGTATCTGGAATCGTGATCAAAATCTAACAACGAAAGAAGGCGGGCCAGAAGCCCGCCTTTCTTTTTTGGTTGGTTCCGTCTTCTTTACATTGCAATCCCGAGGCGACCTGCCAGATCCTGGATATATTGCCAGGCAACGCGCCCCGAACGGTTTCCGCGCGTGGTGGACCATTCCAGCGCTTCGGTATGCATCTTGGCCGGATCGTAAGCCAGCTTAAAATAGGCCGCATAGCCATCGACCATCGCGAGATAATCGTCCTGGCTGCATTTGTGGAAGCCGAGCCAGAGGCCGAAACGGTCCGACAGCGATACCTTTTCCTCAATCGCTTCCGAAGGATTGATCGCCGTCGAGCGCTCGTTGTCGATCATGTCGCGCGGCATCAGATGGCGCCGGTTCGAGGTTGCATAAAAGATCACATTGCCGGGGCGACCTTCTACGCCGCCTTCAAGCGCGGCCTTGAGCGATTTATAGGACGTATCGTCATGATCGAAGGAAAGGTCGTCGCAAAACAGGATGAAGCGATAGTCCGTATCCTTGATGAGGTTCATCAATGTCGGAAGACTATCGATATCCTCGCGATGAATTTCGATCAGCTTGAGCGGAGCGCGATCCGCCATTTCAGCGTTCACACTTGCCTGTGCAGCCTTGACGAGCGAGGATTTGCCCATGCCGCGCGCACCCCAGAGCAGAACATTGTTTGCCGGAAATCCTTTTGCGAAGCGCCGGGTATTGTCCACGAGCTGATCACGTACCAAATCTACGCCACGGATCAGTGCGATATCCACTCGGTTGACGCGCTTGATCGGATCCAGGGTCAGTCGTTCGGGAGCCCAGACAAAGCAGTCTGCGGCATCAAGATCGGGTGTTTTGGCTTCCGGCGGCGCAATGCGTTCCAGAGCGGCGATCAAACGGTCCAGTTTCTGGCTGAGTATGTCTTCGGTCGTCATTTCATGCCCCTGATGATAGGGCTAACGGCTTAACATGTCACAGCGGAGGCGAAAAGTGTGCGACCTTGGCGCAGGCGGGATCATCGCCGGTTGCATTTGGCGCGCTAACCATTGTAATGCCGATAATAATTTGTCTTCGAGACTTCAGAGGAGTTCCTAATGTTCGTAACACCGGCTTTCGCTCAGGCATCCGGCGGCGCTGTTGGACCAGATATGCTCATGAGCATTCTGCCGTTCATCCTGATCTTCGTGATCATGTACTTCCTTATCATCCGCCCGCAGCGGACCCAGATGAAGAAGCGTCAGGAAATGCTGACCCAGGTTCGTCGTGGCGATACCGTCGTGACCGGCGGCGGCATTGTCGGCAAGGTTCAGAAGGTTGTTGACGACAACGAACTTGAAGTCGAAATCGCTGAAGGCGTGCGCATCCGCGTTATGCGCAGCACGCTGATGGATGTTCGCGTCAAGGGCGAGCCCGTCGCCGACAACAAGAACAAGTAATTCTTTTTACGACACGCAGGCCGCGGTAAGGTTTCCATAACCGGGGCCTGCGCATTATTCGGTGCGCGCTAATATACGATGCGCGTGCCACGACGCCGGAGAGCGGTTCGCAACAGGTGAACTCCGGCATGCTCTATCCAAGCTGATACGGAATTGCTGCTCTATGCTCTATTTTTCACGCTGGAAATCTGCCCTGATCTGGCTCGCGGTTCTCGTGAGTTTCATCATCGCATCCCCTAACTTTTTCTCGCGTGAAACGCTGGCAAAACTGCCAAACTTCCTGCCGAAGCAGCAGATCGCCCTTGGGCTCGATCTCTCCGGCGGCTCACGTCTGGTCCTGCAGGTGCAGAATCCCGGACGAGGGGAGCTCGAGCGCACCGCAAATATCATGCGGCAGCGTCTGGAGGAGCTTGGTTATGGCAAACCTCTCGTCGAAGAGGAAAACCGCAATCAGATTCGGGTTGAAGTTCCCGGTGTCTATGACGCGCAGCTTCTGAAAGACATTCTCAGCGTTCGCGGCAATTTCTCTTTCCGCGCCGTCGACAGCACCATGTCACCGGATGATGCCATTCGCGGTACGCCGCCCGCTGACAGTGAAATCATCTATTCCTATGACGATCCGCCTGTCGGCTATCTCGTCAAGAAGCAACCGATCCTGACTGGCGCCAATGTGACGGATGCCAAGGCGACGCTGTCGGATGACGATAGTGAGCCTGTCATCACGCTGACATTGGACGATGCAGGCCGCAAAAATCTTGCCGAAGCAACATCGCATCTGGTTGGTGGTAGCTTTGCTATCGTCGTCGACAATCAGATCGTTTCCGCGCCTGCCGTCGATGAGAAGCTCGATACGAATGAGCTGCAGATTTCAGGTGCTTTCGATCTTCAGGCGGCCAACAATATGGCCGTTGTGCTGCGTTCCGGCGCGCTGCCGCAAGATGTAACGGTTCTGGAAGAACGCACGATTGCGTCGGCTCTGGGCGAGGACTATGCCAGCGCGGCCGCACTGGCAGCATTGCTTGCGGCACTGCTCGTCGGCCTGTTCATGGTCTTGTCCTACGGTATCCTCGGTGTGATCGCCATGGTCGCACTGGCCGTCAACATCATCATTCTGACAGCCATACTCTCGCTGATCGGCGCTTCGATCAGTCTCGCCAGCATTGCCGGTCTGGTACTGACCATAGGTTTGGCTGTTGACGCCCACATCCTGATTTACGAACGTGTGCGCGAAGATCGCCGCAAGGGCTATTCCGTTGTCCAGGCGATGGAATCCGGATTCTATCGCGCACTCTCGACCATCATCGACGCAAACCTCACCACACTTATTGCAGCGCTCGTTCTGTTTCTGCTCGGGTCGGGGACGGTTCATGGCTTCGCGCTGACGGTCGCGGTCGGCATCGGCACCACGCTCTTCACGACGCTCACCTTCACCCGCTTGCTGATCGCGCAGTGGGTGCGCACAGCCAAACCGAAGGAAGTGCCGAAGCGTCGTCTGAAACTGGTTCCGACTGTAACGCACATTCCGTTCATGCGTCTGCAATTCGTGACGCTCGGCATCTCGGTGCTGGCCTGCGCTATCGTGGTCGCGCTGTTCGTCAATATCGGCTTCAACTACGGCATTGATTTCCGTGGCGGTTCGATGGTTGAACTGCAGGCCCGCAGCGGTGACGCCAATATTGAAGACATCACCGAACGTCTTACCGAACTCAATATCGACAGCGCCCGCGTTCTGCCGGCAAAGTCTCCGCGCTCTGCCCTTGTCATTATCGGCAGTCAGGAAGTCGGCGACGATGCCGAACAAACCGTCGCGGTGAAACTGCGCGGAGAGTTCGAGCCGGACTACTCATTCCAGCGCGTTGAAGTCGTCGGGCCGACCGTTTCGGAACAGCTTTCGCGCGCCGGAGTTCTGGCGGTCATTCTGTCGCTGATCGGTATCTTCATTTACGTATGGGTCCGGTTCCGCTGGCAGCTCGCGCTTGGTGCGGTGCTTTCAACCTTGCACGACGTCATCATTCTCGCGGGCATGTTCATTGTCTTCCGCATGGAGTTCAATCTTTGGAGCGTTGCAGCAATTCTGACGATCATCGGCTATTCGCTGAACGATACGGTGGTGATCTACGACCGCGTGCGTGAGAACCTGCGCGTCTATAAAAGCGCACCACTGCCTGCCATCATCGATGCCTCGATCAACCAGACGCTGTCGCGTACCTTGCTGACGTCCTTTGTGACCTTTCTAGCGCATATTCCACTCTATGCCTTCGGTGGCGCGGATATTCGCAGCTTTGCACTGGCACTGAGCGTCGGTATCATTGTTGCAAGCTATTCATCGATCTTCATCGCCGCTCCATTGTTGGTTCAGTTCGGCCTCAAGCCGCGTGGGCCGGATGAATCCAGCGATCAAATGGATGATGAACTGGCGCAATCGCTGAATTTGGAAAGCTGAAAATGGCCAAAGGGATAGAGATACGCGAGGCCCATTTTCCGGGCCGTGCTCCCATTGACGCCTATGGCGACGGTGGATTCCGCTTTGCCGAAATGTCGCATCGCGGTTCCATTCTTTGCCTGCCTTCGGGCATTCATGGCTGGGAACCTGCGACGCCGCCGACACTGGCCAAAGCCGATCTCAAGATGATCCTTGAGCAGGCATCCGATATTGAAATTCTGCTGGTAGGCACGGGCATGGATCTGCGCCGTATTCCAGAAGACGTGCGCGCTATCCTGCGCGAACACCGCATTTCTTCCGATCCGATGAGTACAGGTGCCGCCGTTCGCACCTATAATGTGCTTCTGGCCGAAGATCGTGCGGTCGCAGCGGCGTTGATTGCTGTAGACTGACATCATGAACGAGAATGAGGCACATTGCCTGGCATTGCTTCGCCAAGCTGACCGGGACCGCTATCTGTCAGTGCTTTATGCGCCGGAGGATCATCGTGGCGGTCTGGCTGCATTATACGCATTCAACGCCGAAGTCGCGCGTATCCGTGATTTGGTTCACGAACCGC
The DNA here is from genome assembly GCF_024539785.1 of Ochrobactrum sp. BTU2. Taxonomy (NCBI): domain Bacteria; kingdom Pseudomonadati; phylum Pseudomonadota; class Alphaproteobacteria; order Hyphomicrobiales; family Brucellaceae; genus Ochrobactrum; species Ochrobactrum sp. BTU2. The sequence continues at coordinate 146,122 of NZ_JAHWRG010000005.1, forward strand.
TGCCGGGCGAAGTCCGGCTGCAATGGTGGCGCGATCTCATCAACGGCGAGGCGAGGGGTAGTGCGGAAGCACATCCCGTTGCCGCAGCGCTGATCAACACCATTGAAAAATATGAGCTGCCTCGAACTGCTTTCGACAATTATTGCGAAGCGCGCATCTTCGATCTTTATGACGATCCGATGCCCAGCCGCAATGATCTGGAAGGTTATTGCGGGGAAACCGCATCGGCGATCATCCAGTTAGCCGGCTTTATACTGAACAGAGATGCCGCGCAGGCACAGACGGAAATAACCGGCCATGCTGGCGTGGCACAGGCCGTAACCGGCTTGCTTCGCCTTATGCCTATTCACCGGCGGCGTGGGCAACTCTATGTGCCTGCCGATATGTTGCAGGCAGTAGGTGTGACCCGCGAGACTTTCATTGCTGGCGAAGACAAGGCTGCTGTCGAGCGAGTGATCAGCATCATGCTGGCTTTCGCGCGTGAACATCTGGCGATTTTCGAGAAGAACAAGTCACAGCTGCCGAAGAGTCTTGTTCCGGCGTTTCTGCCTTTGGCGCTTGTTCCGGCCTATCTGCGAGCAATCGAACGCCTGGGCGCACAGGCTGCGGAAAAGGTGGCGGACATTTCAGCCATCCGGAAGCAATGGCTCATGTTCAGAGCCAACTTCTGAGTAGCCAGAACCGATGGGCTTCAGTTCAATCGAACCGAAGCCCATCGCAATATCACTCAGCCGGTTCTAGCCCCGAGCCCAGCCCCAACAAGCCCAGCCATTGACGGCAGTCAGCCAGAGCACGTGCGGAAAGCGCGCGTTTCTTGGCAACAGTCTTTTCCTTGCCGCGCAGACGCTTGCCTTCCGGCTTCGGAACATCGACGGGCGGGAAAAGCCCGAAATTCACATTCATCGGCTGGAACGAACGCTTGCCCGGTTCGTCGTCGGCAACGATGTGCCCACCCGTTATATGACCGAGCAGGGCACCGAACGCGGTTGTTCCGGGAGGTGGCGTCAACGTCTGCCCCAGCTTTTCTGCTGCAGTGAAACGACCTGCCAGCAATCCAATGGCTGACGATTCGACATAGCCTTCACAACCCGTCACCTGACCGGCAAAGCGCAGTGTTTCGCGTGATTTCAGGCGAAGCGTACCGTCGAGCAGCACGGGAGAATTCAGATAGGTGTTGCGGTGAAGGCCGCCGAGGCGGGCGAATTCCGCATTTTCGAGACCCGGAATCATCTTGAAGATGCCGGTCTGCGAGCCGTATTTCAGCTTCGTCTGGAAACCGACCATGTTGTAGAGCGTGCCGAGCGCATTGTCCTGACGGAGCTGCACGACGGCATAAGCCTTCACAGTCGGATTATGGGCGTTGGTAAGGCCCATCGGCTTCATCGGCCCATGACGCAAGGTTTCCGGCCCGCGTTCGGCCATCACCTCGATCGGCAGGCAACCGTCGAAATAGGGCGTGCCTTCCCATTCCTTGAAGTCGGTCTTGTCGCCTTCGACCAATGCGGCCACAAAAGCTTCATACTGCTCCTTGTCCATGGGGCAGTTGATATAGTCTTTTCCGGTGCCGCCGGGGCCAACCTTGTCATAGCGCGACTGGAACCAGCAGACATCCATATTGATCGAATCAAAATGGATAATCGGAGCAATGGCATCAAAGAAGGCCAAAGCATCCGCTCCTGTTTGCGCCTGAATGGCCTCAGCCAGTGAAGGCGCGGTCAGGGGCCCGGTGGCAACAATGGTCGTTCCCCATTCCTCAGGCGGCAGGCCGGTGACTTCTTCCCGAACGATTGTAATCAGCGGATGGGCTTCAAGCTTGGCAGTGACGGCCTGCGAAAAGCCTTCGCGGTCGACGGCCAGCGCACCACCTGCGGGAACTTGATGTGCATCGGCGCACGCCATGATGAGCGATCCCGCAAGGCGCATTTCGGCATGAAGAACGCCGACGGCATTGGTTTCGGCATCATCCGAGCGGAAAGAGTTGGAACAGACAAGCTCGGCCAGTTGCTCGGTCTTGTGGGCGTCGGTGCCGCGTACGGGGCGCATTTCGTGCAGTATGACGGGCACGCCCGCCTGCGCGAGCTGCCATGCAGCTTCAGAACCGGCAAGACCGCCGCCGACGACGTGAACGGGAGAAAGATCGGATGTGTTTGACATGGGCCATTCCCTTATCGCCTTTGCTGAACGCCTTCAATGGAGAAGGCTCGCTAAGGATGGGAATCGAGCCGCAAAAAGAAATGGCATCCGTCGCGGGAGGAGGAGCGACGGATGCCATTATGGTAAGACCGGCATTGGGAGGAGGAGAACCGGTCTTGTTATCGCAAAACCTGGGAGGAGGATGGTTCTGCGATGAACCAAGTCTGGTGGGAGGAGGATCCAGACTTGGAGAAACCCCTATCGGGAGAAACTGTGAGGCTCGTTAATTAACGGGCCTTGGTCTGGCGAGCCACGAACGGAATGTCCGCGCGGGAGATGCCAAGATCGTTCAGCTCACGGGTGGAGAGCTGGCTGAGTTCATTGACGGTGTCGCGGTAACGGCGCCAGTTGTTGTAAGAGCGGAGGAGGTTCATCGTGCTATTCCTTCATCGTTGAGGAACTGGATTTCTGTTCAATTCATCTCGTTTGTTGCCCATGATATAAGCTATTGTTTTCGCAGGTTGCAGACCCGAGTTTGCATAGCTGCTCTGCGGGTTCTGCACGACACGTTAAATCGATTAGACTGGTATGGCACAAAATTGCCGCAAAGCGATTTGATCCACTCTTTGCCGGCAGCGCAGTTTCCTATATGTTCTCAAACGCTTACGGTTGCGACAGCAACAACTGACAGAATGACCAGGAGCTAATTTGTCATTTTCCATTTCTGTTGAACGCCTGATCGAGAGATGGCAGCGGGACGGTCTGATCGATGCGGAAACAGCATCGAAACTGAATGCCGACCTTGAAAAGCGCGCTTCGGTCTTCAGCCTTGGTTCCGTTCTGGCCACGCTTGGCGGGCTGCTTCTTGGCGCAGCCGTTATCATGCTGGTTGCCGCGAACTGGCAGGAAATGCCGCGCCTCATGCGCATCGGCCTCATATTCGTTCTTATTTGGGTGAGTTATCTCGGTGGAGCCTGGCGGCAGTCTCGTGGTGACAAGCTGTTTCCGGCTACGCTCTATATTGTGGGTGCTGCATCGTTCGGGGCAGGGCTGGCGCTTGTGGGGCAAATGTATCATTTGTCCGGCGACATCCATTCCGCCGCAATCTATTGGTCCGTAGGCGTTCTGGTTTCGGCTTTTCTTCTGCGCGCGCCGGTACTGGCGGCTTTCGGCGCCGGTGTCGCCTGCTTTTATCTTTCGACCTACGTTTTTGATATGTCGTCCTATGATGACGTGACCTATCGCTGGATCGGACCGCTGCTTTTGCTGTTCGGCGCTGCAGCGGCCTTGTTCACGCGCTCGCGACATGCAGCCCATCTGTGGGCAATGTTCTCCATTGGCTGGGCTTTGCTCGTCTATGCGGAGCATGAGAGCAATACGGTGCTGGTGCTTATGCTGGTCGTGGGAATCGGTCTGATACTGGCTGACGGTTTTGCCCATGATACGGTGCAGAGACTGACCCGCTTCGCTCATCCGCTCGCGGCATACGGGCTGGCTCTCGCGCTGTTGGCGCTTGTCACGCTTCAGATCAACCAGATGTTCTCCTATTCCAGCGTTACCGCAAATCTGGATAGGGACATATTATATAGCATCTTCATACTGGCGCTCGCGATCGGGGCGATTGCTGTTGCCGGTCGAAATAATGGCGGCCTGCGTTCCATCGCCTATGCCGCATTTTCGATCCAGGTTCTCTATCTGGCTTTCGAGACGGTTGGCACCATGATCGGAACATCCGGCTTCTTCCTGACTGCGGGCATTCTCGTGCTGCTGCTGGCTGCTTTTGTGCGACGCATGGAGAACCGGTTCGGAAGGAAAAGCAGCGTGGAGGCCCGCCTATGACTATTCGGCTCAAATGGCTCTATGTCGGGGCAACCGTCACTGCATTGCTGCAAACCGGCATTCTTTATGCAGGCATAGAAAAGCGCGCCTCTGTCCTGCGTTCGGGTGCGGAAGTGACGCTGCAGACGGAGCCTTTCGACCCGCGCGATCTGATGCGTGGCGACTATGTCGTTCTGGGGTACGAGATTTCCAGTCTGTCCCGAAAGGATATTCAGGGCGAGCGTCCTGCCGGTTCGCGAACCGTCTATGTGGCCGTGAAGCCCGATACAAACGGGATAGCGCGGTTTTCACGCGCGTCATTCGTTCCGCTTTCAGACCTTACCTCCGGTGAGGAGCAGATTCGGGGCGAGGCTGCTTATTCCATATCCGATGATGCGGAATCGAATATTCGTCTCAATTTTGGCATTGAACGGTATTATGTACCCGAGGGGCAGGGACGTGCGATTGAAGACAGCCAGCGCGAGCGGCGGATTACTGCCGTTGTGGCGGTCGATCCGAACGGAACGCCGGTCATCAAAGCCCTGCAGGAAGACGGCCGGCAGCTTTATCAGGAGCCTCTTTATTGATCCTGTCATCACGCCCTGTTTCAAAAGGGTTGGCTGATGCGACAGGATCGCTATATAGAGACGGAAAGGGTAGGAAGAGCTCAGCCTGATCGAACCTTGTAAATCTATGCAAGGAAGGCGGCTTTTTTCCTTTGAACCGGGAAAATTGGATGATATAGAGACGCGCGCTTTCGAGGGGCGGTTCAATATCTGAGACGAATAATGGTGCGTTCTGAGGAATGTGCTTCGGTTCAGAAGCGGATGTGGCGAAATTGGTAGACGCACCAGATTTAGGTTCTGGCGGGAGACCGTGGGGGTTCGAGTCCCTCCATCCGCACCAACTGCCATAAGGCAAAAGAATTTCTCTCCCGCGACAAGGCAAACAAGCCGGTGACGGCGGGACAATGACAAGAAGTGAAGGTTTGAACATGCAGGTTACCGAAACGCTCAATGAAGGGCTGAAGCGCGAGATCAAAGTCGTGGTTCCGGCCAAGGACCTCGAAGCCAAGCTCGCAGAGCGGCTGGAAACTGCGCGTGACCGCGCCAAGATCAACGGCTTCCGTCCGGGCAAGGTGCCTGCGGCTCACCTCCGCAAGATGTACGGCAAGTCCTTCATGGCGGAAATCGTCAACGAAATCCTCAACGACTCGTCGCGTTCGCTTCTCGCTGAACGTAACGAAAAGTCGGCTACGCAGCCTGAAGTCATCATGTCGGAAGACGAAAAAGAGGCCGAACAGGTTCTCGACGGCAAGGCCGATTTCGTTTTCTCGCTGAACTACGAAGTTCTGCCGGCAATTGAAGTCAAGGACTTCTCGAAGATCGCCGTTACCCGTGAAGTCGTCGATATTTCCGATGAGGAAGTTGACGATCAGGTCAAGCGCATCGCTTCGTCGACCCGCGCCTTCGAAACCAAGAAGGGCAAGGCCGAAAACGAAGATCGCGTCACGATCGACTATCTGGGCAAGCTCGACGGCGAGCCGTTCGAAGGCGGCGCGGACAACGATGCGCAGCTCGTTCTCGGTTCGGGCCAGTTCATTCCGGGCTTCGAAGAGCAGCTCGTTGGTGTCAAGGCTGGCGACGAGAAGGTCATCACTGTGACGTTCCCGGCTGAATACGGCGCTGCCCATCTGGCTGGCAAGGAAGCTACCTTCGACATTACCGTCAAGGAAGTTGCCAAGCCGAACGAACTCGTTCTCGATGATGAAACTGCAAAGAAGCTCGGCATCGAATCGCTTGAGCGTCTGCGTCAGGTTGTTCGCGAACAGATCGAAAGCCAGTACGGCCAGATCACCCGCCAGAAGGTAAAGCGTCAGATTCTCGATGCTCTGGACGGCGACTACCAGTTCGCAACGCCGCAGAAGCTTGTTGACGCTGAATTCAACAACATCTGGCAGCAGATCAACTTCGACCTGCAGCAGGCTGGCCGCACGTTCGAAGACGAAGAAACCACCGAAGAAGCTGCTCGCGAAGAATATCGCAAGCTCGCTGAGCGTCGCGTACGCCTCGGTCTGGTTCTGTCGGAAATCGGCGAAAAGGCTGGCGTTGAAGTTTCTGAAGAAGAACTGCAGCGCGCTGTTTACGATCAGGTTCGTCGCTATCCGGGCCAGGAAAAGGAAATCTACGAATTCCTGCGCAAGACGCCGGATGCCGTTGCCAACCTTCGCGCCCCGATCTTTGAAGAAAAGGTCGTTGACCATCTGCTCGCCAACATCAACGTGACCGACAAGAAGGTCTCGAAGGAAGAGCTGACGGCTGAAGACGAAGATGCAGCTTCGGAAGCAAAGCCTGCCAAGAAGGCTGCTCCCAAGAAGAAGGCCGCTCCTAAGAAGAAGGCCGACGAAGGCAAGTCCGAAGAGGCTTGATCTTCACTTCCAGCATGAATTCGGAGAGGCCGCGCATAGCGCGGCCTTTTCGTTTTGCGATCATGGAAATGGTGGCTGAAAAGCTTGCATCCGGTGGGGCTTTGCTCTAGCCAATACAACAATCAGTTTCAGCCCAATCACAGTATTGTCGAGCCAGTAATGTCCCTAATCGATACGCGTATACCTGAACCCAAACGCTTTATCTCCGGCGCGACCGGCGACTGGGAAGTCGTCATCGGCATGGAAGTCCATGCGCAGGTCACGTCAGAATCGAAGCTTTTCTCCGGCGCTTCCACTTCGTTTGGCGCGGAGCCGAATTCGAATGTTTCTCTGGTTGATGCAGCCATGCCGGGCATGCTGCCGGTCATCAATCTGGAATGCGTCAAGCAGGCGGTTCGCACGGGAATCGGGCTCAATGCTCAGATCAATCTAAAGTCGGTTTTCGACCGCAAGAACTATTTCTATCCCGATCTGCCGCAGGGCTACCAGATCTCGCAGTTCAAGCAGCCTATCGTTGGCGAAGGCAAGATCATGATTTCGGTCGGCCCGGACAATAAGGGCCAGTTCGAAGACGTGGAAATCGGCATCGAGCGCCTGCATCTGGAACAGGATGCGGGCAAGTCCATGCACGACCAGCATCCGACCATGTCCTATGTGGACCTGAACCGTTCTGGTGTGGCGTTGATGGAAATCGTATCGAAGCCGGACCTGCGTTCCTCCGATGAAGCACGCGCTTATCTGACCAAGCTGCGCACGATTGTGCGTTATCTCGGCACTTGCGACGGCAATATGGACGAAGGCTCGATGCGCGCTGACGTAAACGTCTCCGTGCGCCGTCCGGGCGGTGAATTCGGCACGCGTTGCGAAATCAAGAACGTCAACTCGATCCGCTTCGTCGGTCAGGCGATTGAATATGAGGCTCGTCGCCAGATTGCTATTCTCGAGGACGGTGGCTCCATCGATCAGGAAACGCGTCTGTTCGATCCGGTAAAGGGTGAAACCCGGTCCATGCGCTCCAAGGAAGAAGCGCATGACTATCGCTATTTTCCTGATCCGGACCTTCTGCCGCTCGAGTTCGACCAGGCATTCGTGGATGCGCTGGCAGCAGATCTGCCGGAACTGCCGGACGTCAAGAAGCAGCGCCTCGTCGAGAAGCAGGGCATCTCGATCTACGATGCATCGATTCTCGTTACCGAGAAGGCCATTGCTGATTATTATGAATCCGTTGCTGCCGGTCGTGACGGCAAGGCCGCAGCGAACTGGGTCATCAACGATCTCCTCGGCGCGCTGAACAAGGCGGGCAAGGACATTGAGGAATCGCCGGTCAGCCCGGAACAGCTCGGTGCAGTCATCGATCTCATCAAGGAAGGCACGATTTCCGGCAAGATCGCCAAGGATCTTTTCGAGATCGTCTGGAATGAGGGCGGTGACCCGAAGAAGCTCGTTGAAGAACGTGGCATGAAGCAGGTTACGGACACCGGTGCCATCGAGAAGGCCGTGGACGATGTCATTGCCGCCAACCCGGAAAAGGTTGAGCAGGCGAAAGCCAAGCCGACGCTGGCTGGCTGGTTCGTTGGTCAGGTCATGAAGGCAACGGGCGGGAAGGCCAACCCGCAATCCGTGAATGAACTGGTCAAGGCCAAGCTCGGGATTGAAGAGTAATGTGGGTCAGAAGCGCGACAGAGGCTGATCTCAAGGCAGTGCATGAGCTGCTTGTATCGACCTGGCACGCGACCTTTGACGACATCCTCGGGCGGGAAACGGTGGATTCCGTTACCGCCCGGTGGCACGGCATCGCTGTTCTGAAGGCCAATCTGAAGAAGCCTTATTCGGAGTTCATTGTCGCCGATAACGGCAATGGTGGCATCGACGGAATGGCTTTTGCCAGCCAGTCCGAAGCAGGCAAGGCTTCGTTGCATCAGCTTTATGTTCGTCCCGACACGCAGGTTCAAGGCATTGGAACGATGCTTCTCGCCGAAATCGAGATGGCTTTTCCTGATGTTCGAACGATGAAGCTTGAAGTGATCGAACGAAACACCAAGGCGGTGAATTTCTACGAGCGCAAGGGCTATACCAAAGTCGGCCGGAACGAGGATTGGGGCGATCCCAATTGCAAGGAACCGGTACTGGTTATGGAAAAGTCGCTTGAAAGCTGGAATATGTAAAGCATGTCTTCCCAAAGTGGGATCCGGTTTGAGGATCAAGGCATGCTAGAATATAAAAGCCTGACGCGCGCGGCATTTTGGGCCCATCATACTCTTGTGACAGCGGCAACTTGACCCTTGCCATGGCCGGTCGATAGGGCCATAAGCAAGAAAACCCGGTGGTTTCGGTCACCTGTGGCAATAATGGATCTGGAATAGGTCATGAAGAAATTTATTACGCAAGTTTTCACCTGGTGGAACGGCCAGACGCTCGGCACGCGGTTTCATACGTGGCGCAAGGGCGAGCGCGTCGGTGAAGACGAGTTCGGCAATATCTATTATCAGGGCGGCAAGGACTCCGAAGGTCGCACACGTCGCTGGGTAATCTTCAATGGCTATGCGGAAGCAAGTGCTATTCCTCCCGGCTGGCATGGCTGGATGCATCATCGCGTTGACACGCCGCCTACCAAGGAAGACTACAAGCCGCGCGACTGGCAGAAGCCGCATCTGCAGAACCTGACCGGTTCTCCGCTGGCATATCGTCCGAAAGGCGCCATTGCCCGTCCGGGCACGGAACCTGCGGAACGTCCACGCGTGACCGGCGAATACGATGCCTGGACACCGGGCAACTGATAATCGGTTTTGATTTTTGTCCGGCGCGTTCATCCGCGCCGGATTTATTATGTGTCCGCCTTTTGACGCTATAGCGGAAAAGGTTTGAGGATAGACGGCTCGCTTAAGACCAGCGGCAGCATTGCGGCTTGCGACTGGGCAACGAATCGTCACATTTCATGCTTAGGAATTGTTCCGGCTTAATTTAAACCCTTTGGATGCGGATCTCCGTTTTGACGAAGCAATCTCACGGCGCGGCTGGCAACGGAAAAAACCCGATAAAAAGGGCTGTTCAGGTTGCCTTGATTTCGCTCATTGCGACCACCAGCAGCTTTCAAGCAGCAATGGCCGAACGCATCACCAATCCAGTTGCTGAGTTCTCGGGTCTCGATAAAATCACCGGGCGTATTACGACGTTCGACGTCTATATCAATGAGACAGTTCAGTTCGGCGCCCTTCAGGTAACGCCGAAAGTTTGTTATTCGCGCACAGAGAACGAAGCACCACGCACCGATGGTTTCGTTGAAGTCGAAGAGATCACGCTTGACCGAAAGATTCGCCGTATTTTTACCGGCTGGATGTTTGCCGATAGTCCGGGTCTCAATGCTGTCGAGCATCCGATCTATGACGTCTGGCTGAAGGACTGCAAGCAGAAGTCGGAAGTGCCTCCGCCGGATCAGCGCAATTAACCGCAGCTACTTAGAAACGCGCGATACCATCCAGCGCGTTTTCCAGCAGCTTCTCGTATTTTTTCCTTGGAACTTCCACAGCGCCGAATCTTTCAAGATGCGGTGTGGTGAACTGCGTGTCGAGCAGCACGAAGCCTTGCTTCACCAGATGCTGGACCAGATAGGCAAGACAGACCTTTGACGCGTCCCGTTTGCGTGTGAACATGCTCTCGCCGAAAAAGGCACGCCCAAGCGTTACCCCATAAAGTCCACCGACGAGCTGTTCGTCATGCCAGGCTTCGACCGTGTGGCAATGTCCTATCTCGAACAGATTCTTATAGGCTTCGCGGATAGGTCCATTGATCCATGTGCGCGCGCGTTCACCGGTTCCGCTGGCACAACCTTCGATCACACCATCAAAATCGTTATCGAGCTTTATGTCAAAAAGGCCCTGGCGGATGGTCTTCTGGAGGCTTTTCGGCATGTGGAAGCCATCAAGGGGTATGACACCGCGCCTCTCGGGACGAACCCAAAAGACTTCGGGATCGTCGGCTTCTTCGGCCATGGGAAATATTCCCGTGGCATAGGCCCGCAGGAGTAACTCCGGTTCGATTGAATAGTCGTCCGGGGACACTCCTGCGGTCACTTTCGTCAGGCGCTTTCGCTCTTGGTTTTCTTGGCCAGATACTTTTCAAGCCAATGAATGTCGTAATCGCCGTTAGCGATATCCTGATTGGCAATCAAGTCCTGGAAAAGCGGGAGGGTGGTTTTCACACCATCCACCACGAACTCGTCCAGCGCACGGCGCAGACGCATCATGCATTCGACGCGATTGCGACCATGCACGATGAGCTTGCCGATAAGGCTGTCGTAGTAAGGCGGAATGCGATAGCCGGAATAGACGCCCGAATCCACGCGGATGCCGAGGCCACCCGGCGTATGATAATGCGTGATCAGGCCCGGCGAAGGCGCAAAAGTCAGCGGGTCTTCAGCGTTGATACGGCATTCGATGGCATGGCCGGAGAAGCGGATATCCTTCTGCTTTACCGACAGGCCGAGGCCAGCTGCAACGCGAATCTGCTCGTGAACGAGATCGATACCCGTGATGGCTTCCGTAATCGGATGTTCCACCTGAAGACGCGTATTCATTTCGATGAAATAGAATTCGCCGTCTTCATAAAGGAACTCGATCGTTCCCGCACCGCGATAGCCCAGTTCCGCACAGGCGTTGGCGCAGACCATGCCGATCTTGTCGCGTGCTTCTGCATTGAGCGCCGGTGAATTGGCTTCTTCCCAAACCTTCTGGTGGCGGCGCTGCAACGAGCAGTCGCGTTCGCCCAGATGGATGGCATTGCCGGCACCGTCGCCCATGACCTGAACTTCGATGTGGCGCGGCTTTTCGAGATATTTCTCGATATAGACCGCGTCGTCACCAAAGGCTGCACCAGCTTCGGTCCGCGCGGTTGCAAGTGCTACCGAAAGATCTTCTTCGGTGCGGGCAACCTTCATGCCGCGTCCGCCACCACCGGCCGAAGCCTTGATGATGACCGGATAACCGATTTCCTTCGCGATGCGAGCGGCTTCGACGTCATCCGTCACACCGCCGTCAGAACCAGGAACAACCGGAATGCCGAGGCGCTTTGCAGTGCGCTTGGCTTCGATCTTGTCGCCCATGATGCGGATATGCGAAGCGGTGGGGCCAATGAAGGTGATGCCGTGCGCTTCAAGAATTTCCGCGAACTTGGCGTTCTCCGACAGGAAGCCATAACCCGGATGGATTGCGTCAGCGCCCGTGATCTCGCAAGCAGCAACGATCTGATGGATGTTCAGATAGCTGTCGCGCGATGGCGGCGGCCCGATGCAGACACTTTCGTCTGCCAGACGCACATGCATCGCGTCGGCGTCTGCCGTGGAGTGAACGGCGACGGTCTTGATGCCCAGTTCCTTACAAGCCCTGAGCACGCGAAGAGCGATTTCGCCACGATTGGCTATGAGTATCTTTTGAAACATTGCGCTTTGCTGCCCGTTCATTGAATAAGCCGTAATCTGTTGTCTTATTCGATTACGACGAGCGGCTCACCGAATTCAACCGGCTGAGCGTCTTCGATGAGGATGGCCTTGACCGTACCAGCCCGCGGGGCCGGAATCTGGTTCATGGTCTTCATGGCTTCGATGATGAGAAGCGTCTGACCTTCCTTCACCTGTGCGCCGACTTCGATGAAGTTGCGAGCACCCGGAGCCGGAGCGAGATAGGCAGTGCCAACCATCGGCGATGGAACGGCGTTCTTCGACAGATCGGCCTTGGTCGGTTCGGCGGCTGCAGCAGCTGGCGCGGCAGCAACAGCAACAGGGGCTGCGGCTGGCATAACGGTTGCTGCGGCCTGAACCGTGACCTTGCGCGAAACGCGGATACGCAGATCGCCATGTTCGACTTCGATATCGGTCAGGTCGGTTTCATTGAGAATGTCCGCCAGGTCGCGGATCGTTTCCTTGTCGATGACGGAATTTTTGCTGGACATATCAGGCCCCTTTAACGCTTTGCCCGTTGTTTTCTTCTTCTTTGGCAATTGCCGCAAGCGCGCGCAGACCGAGCAGATATCCTTCCGCGCCAAAGCCGCAAATAACGCCTTTGGCGACTGCGGATACATAGGAGTGATGCCGGAAAGCCTCACGCGCATGAATGTTCGAAAGATGCACTTCCACGACCGTTACATTGGCCGAGCGGATTGCATCATGAATAGCAACCGAAGTGTGGCTGTAAGCGGCTGGATTGATGAGGACATAGGCGTTTCTATCGCCAGCCTCCTGAATCCAGGTCACCAGATCGCCTTCGTAATTGGACTGACGGAAATCGACATCAAGTCCGAGTTGTTCAGCCTCACGCTTGCAGTCCGCCTCGATATTCTCGAGCGTTGCAACACCGTATATCCCCGGTTCTCGTTTACCGAGAAGGTTGAGATTGGGGCCGTTCAAAACAAAAACCGTTTTTGCCATATCCGTCCGCGACTGATAACGCGTTACCGCGAAATTTCGGTACACTTCGCATTTCATATAGAGGGCTTGGAAGCAAGCCGAAACCCTCTAAATCATTGCAGATGTTTTGCCGAACCGGTTTTTCCCGCTATTCTTTGCAAAATAAGCAGCCGATAAGGCAATTTCTCTTCACGCAACATAAACATTGGATGCCACGGCATAAACTGTTTCACAAAAGTGATCAGTCAAGCCATGGCCGATCAGCTTATTTTTTCGCTGTAGCGCGCGCTGCTGCGATTCTCTCAACCAGACCATCGACGCCGATTGCACCTGGAACCAGTTCATCGCCGATGATGTAGGATGGTGTGCCGGTAATGTTGAGCTGTTGCGCCAGCTGATAGGTCTGCTGGAATGCGCCGGTGATGGCCGGATCTTTCATCTTTTCGCGCAGCTGTGTTTCATCAGCGCCTAGCTTTACGGCATCGGCGATGGCGGAATCTTCCGTTGCACGCTCCTGCGCGCCGAGCAGTACTTGGTGGAATTCAGCATATTTTTCCGGCATCAGCGCTCTGAATGCCTGTGCCACGATATGCGCCTTGGCCGAATCCGGGCCAAGAATCGGGAATTCCTTCATGACAAAACGGACATTCTTGTCGGTTTTCAGGATCGCTTCCATGTCGGGCAGTGCCCGCTTGCAATACCCGCAATTGTAATCAAAGAACTCGTAGACCGTCACGTCGCCGTCCGGATTGCCGAAGACTGCATCATGCTTGGGGTCATAAAGGGCAGCGCGATTGGCAGTCAGCACCTGCTTGATCTGTTCCTGCGCCGCGTGTGCCTGCTTGGTTTCCAGCGCGCTTTGCACTTCCAGCATCAGTTCGGGATTCTGGATGAGATAGTTGCGCACGACGTTTTCAATGGCCTGCTGGTTCATCGCTGCCGGGGCTGCGGAAGCAGCAGGGCTTTCCACGGCAGCTGGAGCCTGCCGGGCAGTGCCTGCATAATAACCCGCTGCAAGAGCTGCGATGCCCACAATGCCGCTGGCAACTGTTATGGAAACTATGTTCTTCATTCCAAATTCCAATCTGTCTTTAATATCGCTATCAGGCGCAAACGGCCTTACTTGCTTTTCTTGGCATTAATGATGTCCTGCGCGCGAAGCCAATCGGGCGAACGGGGCTTCATCTGCTTTTGCGCGCGGATGGCGAAGATCTGGGCCTGCTGAAGCTTGCCAGAATAGTAGTTCATATCGGCAGTGGCGAGGTCGGCCAGCGCCATATCGCCTTGCTGGCCATATGCTTGCGCCAGATAACCATATCCGCCCGGAAACTCCGGATCGGAAGCTATACCTGCCTTGATCTCCTTGATCGCCGTCGGCATGTTTGCCTTGGCACCGGTGAGCATGAGCGCACGCCCATAGCTCATGCGCAGCAACGGCGATTTGCGCGGATCGAGCGAAACCGCCTTCTGGAAAGCCTTTGCCGCTCCCGCGGCATCATTGGCTTTCAGCAAGACTTCGCCACGCATTTCCTGGAAATACGGGTTTTTTGGCTGTTCCTTGATCAAGGCATCAAATTTCGGCAGCGCAGAGCGGGCAGAGCCGTTCAGGAATGTTGTGATGGCATTGCCATAGCGGGCAGGTAGTCCGCCGGGATTGCTGCGGAACATGCGCTGCAGCGCGCCCATATTGCCCGAATAAGCAGCAATCTTCGCGCGCGCCATATCGTGCCGCATTTGCAAGGCCGGAGAATCGGTTTTGTTGAAGTACGGGCTCTTTCGTGCAAGCTCTTCCAGATTGGCAATTCGCTCACGCGGGAGAGGGTGGCTGATACGATATTGGTCGATCTGGGTGCCCGTAAGCGACAGAGCCGATGCGAAACGCTCGAACGTATCGAGCATGCCCTTGGTCGACTGACCGGTGGCATTGAGATAGTTCACGGCAAGACGATCGGCGGTCATTTCTTCCGTGCGCTGATAGTTGAGTACGCTGCGCATGGCTATTTCGCTTGAGCCCATAGCAATACCAGCGCCAGCGCCCGCGGCGTTGCCGCTGCCGCTCGCAGCGCCTGCAACGCCGGCGCCAACGCCAAGCAGCATACCAATGATCGCCATGTTGCGGGCGCGGCTGAGCTGTTCACGCAAACGCTCCTGATGCCCGCCTGCAAGGTGTCCCGATTCGTGTGCGATCACGCCAATGATTTCATTGGGCGTTTCTGCCTGCATGATTGCGCCTGTATTTATGAAAATACGCCGTCCATCAACGAAGGCATTGAAGCTTTGCGAATTGACCAGAATAACGCGAACGCCGCGACCACCCAAACCTGCAGCCTTGAGGATCGGCGCAGCGTAATCGGCAACAAGTGCCTCGATTTCCGCGTCCCGGACGATAGGCACACCACCGCCACGCGACTGCGCGAATGCAGGGAGGGCACTGGTAACGGCTATGGACATTGCGGCCACTACCGCGACCGAACGGCGAACCAAACTATGGAAAGAAAATCTCCCAGCTGGGAAAGGTGCAGTCATCGTCCCCATCGTGTTGTTCTTCCTTCTTCAAACCGGCGCGAATCTTATAACCTTTGCATTCAATCATCGATAGGCAGGCGAGACATAATCTCCATCTCGGGATTTGGTCGTAATTTCTCGTAAAGTGCTGTTGCTTTACCAATCCGGCGATTATACGGCGGATGTAGAATGCGAAACTCGCAAGTTTCTGGAGGTAAAGTTGGTCACTCTTTCCAGCCGCAGTGCGGTCGATCCCTTTCACGCTATGGACGTTTTGGCTGAGGCAAACCGTCGTCGCGCAGCCGGGCACCCGATTATTTCCATGGCGGTAGGCCAGCCTGCGGATCCGGCACCGGTGGTCGTTCGAGAAGCCGCTGAACGTGCCTTGAAGGACGGTCGCATTGGTTACACTGACGCTCTGGGGCTGATTGAACTGAGAGAGGCCATTGCTGGGCATTATGCCGATCATTACGGTGTTTCGGTCTCACCGGAACGTGTTGCCGTCACGACTGGCTCGTCTGCTGCATTCAATCTGGCCTTTGTGGTCTATTTCGATCCGGGCGACAGGGTTGCTATTACCCGTCCCGGCTACCCCGCCTATCGCAATATATTGACGGCGCTAGGCCTTGAGGTTGTGGAAATACCGACCGGCAATGGAACATCGTCGTCACTGACTGCTGAAGCGCTTGCTGCGGCACATGCCGAGAAGCCCCTGAAAGGGGTATTGTTTGCAAGCCCGGCCAATCCGACCGGCGCGATCATCGACAAGCCGGAACTGAAAACGATCATCGAAACGGCGAATGAACTTGGCATTCGGGTCATTTCAGACGAAATCTATCATCGGCTTTCCTATGAAACGGACGATGTCACGGCGTTGGAGATTTCCGATGATGTGACGGTCATCAACTCGTTCTCCAAATATTACTGCATGACCGGCTGGCGTATTGGCTGGATGGTTCTGCCCGAAGACGATATCCGCGCAATCGAGCGACTGAGCCAGAGCCTTTATATCTCCGCACCGGAGCTTTCGCAGCGCGCTGCCATCGAAGCCTTCCATGCAACGGCGGAACTTGAGCGGGTAAAGGATCGCTATCGTCAGAACCGGCTGATCCTGCGGGATCATCTTCCACGCATGGGTCTCAGCCTGGCTGCACCGATGGATGGCGCATTCTATGCCTATTGCGACGTTTCGCGTTTCACCAATGACAGTATGGAATTTGCTCGCCGCATGATTGCCGAAATCAATATAGCAGCAACACCGGGACGCGATTTCGATCCGCTGGATGGACATCGCACAATGCGTTTTTCCTACGCTGGCAAGATCGAGGAAATGGAAGAGGCTGTCCGTCGCCTTGAAGGCTGGCTGCCACAACAGAAAGCCTGAGCCGGTTCTGGTTTCTTCCAACCATTTACCAATATCGAAAGATAAAGAAAACCGGCGTTTCCGCCGGTTTTTTCATTTCAATCATGAAACAGATCTCAGAAGAAACCCTTCTTCTGCCACCAGCCAGCACGCTTAGGCTTCTGGTCTTCGCTCTCGCTTGAAGTCACAACGGGCTCAGCGCTTTTCTGCGGTTCGGCAATCGTTGCTACTTCTGCTTCGACCGCTACTGTCTCTTCGACTTCGACAGCTGGCTTCGCAGCAGCTCTGCGGGTACGCCGCTTTGGCTTCTCCGCTTCTGCTTCTGGCTCCTCAGTGACCGCTACCGGTTCAGCAGGAGCTTCTTCGGCAACCTTCTTGCGGCTACGGGTCTTGCGCGCAGGCTTGGCGGGCTTTTCCTCCGCCTCCGCGACTACCACGTCCTCAGCCGCTTCTTCAGTCTTCGCAGACTTGCGAGCGCGGGGCTTGCGGGCAGTCTTGGCAGGCTTTTCCTCGACTGTTGCTTCAATAGCCGGAACAGCAACTTCAGCCGCTTGTTCCACCGCTACCGATGCAACTGCTTCGACAACAGCTTCCTCGGCTTTAACCGGCAGAACCGGCGTGTAACCGACGAACTCCGGATCTGGAACCTTGCGTACACGCGGTTCGTCGTCGCGACGATTCTTGCGTCCGCCCCGGCGACCACGGCGACGCTTCTTGCGGCGATCTTCTTCGCTCAGCGAAGCATTCGAAGATGATTCCTGCGCGTCATCGGCGTCATCGTCTTCGTCGGAGGCATCTTCCGAAACGGAATCGGTCTTTGCAGCCTGTTCCGGGTTCTCGCGATCACGACCGCCGCGACGACGACGACGGCGACGACGCTTGCGATCACCTTCGTCACCACGATCTTCGCGAGCCTGAACGTCAGCCGTCGCTTCTTCTTCGGCTTCGTCCTCATCGACCGGGATTTCCGGGTCTTCGATATCGTCTTCGATATAGGCCATCGGCTGAACCGGAGGCTGGGTGATAGGCCGTGTTGACGGCGCGCCCTTGTCGATAACGAAATGCTGATGGCCGACGCTTTCGTCGGCGTCGATGCTGATGGCAACGCCGAAGCGGCCTTCCAGATCCGCCAGCAACTGACGCTTGTGGTTCAGCACATAAAGCGCCGAAGCCGCTGGCGTGCGAACATTGATGTCAAAGCCCGAATGACGTAGCAGATAATCTTCGATGCCGCGAATGATATGCAGCGCCATCGACGAATCCGAGCGGACATGGCCGGTGCCGCCGCAATGCTGGCACACCTGCATCGTGCTTTCCAGCACCGATGCGCGGATACGCTGGCGCGACATTTCCAGTAGGCCGAAATGCGAGATGCGGCCAACCTGAATGCGGGCGCGGTCGTCCTTCAGGCAATCCTTCATTTTCTTTTCGACAGCGCGATTGTTGCGCTTTTCTTCCATGTCGATGAAGTCGACGACGATCAGACCGGCCAGGTCGCGCAGGCGCAGCTGGCGTGCAACCTCCTCGGCAGCTTCCAGATTGGTCTGGAGCGCCGTGTCCTCAATCGAATGTTCGCGCGTCGAGCGACCGGAGTTGACATCGATGGCAACCAGCGCTTCGGTCTGGTTGATGATCAGATAGCCGCCCGATTTCAGCGTCACCTGCGGCAGCAGCATGCGGTCGAGCTGGGCTTCGACGCCGTTGCGTGTGAAAATCGGCACTTGTTCACGATAAGGCTGGACCACCTTGGCATGGCTCGGCATGAGCATGCGCATGAAGTCCTTGGCCTCGCGATAGCCGTTCTCGCCGGAAACGAGGATTTCCGTGATGTCCTTGTTATAAAGGTCGCGGATCGAGCGCTTGATTAGGCTGCCTTCTTCATAGACGAGGGAAGGTGCCGTCGACTGCAAGGTCAGCGTGCGGACATTTTCCCAAAGGCGCATCAGATATTCGTAGTCGCGCTTGACTTCCGCCTTGGTGCGATTGGCGCCAGCGGTACGCAGGATCACGCCCATGCCCTGCGGCACTTCGAGTTCCTTGACGATTTCCTTCAGGCGCTTGCGATCCTGCGGTTGGGTGATCTTGCGGGAAATGCCGCCGCCACGCGCGGTGTTCGGCATCAAAACCGAATAGCGTCCGGCAAGCGACAGATAGGTCGTAAGAGCAGCGCCCTTGTTGCCGCGCTCTTCCTTGACCACCTGCACCAGAAGAATCTGGCGACGCTTGATCACTTCCTGAATGTTGTACTGGCGGCGATTGGTACGGGCAGGCGTCGGAAGCTCCTCAAGTGCATCTTCCGAACCAACAGATTCGACCATGTCCTCTTCATGTTCGATGTCGTCCTCGTCGCCGTTATCGAGGGCTTCGGAGATCACATCGCTTTTCTGCGAAAGAGCCATGGCCGGTGTGCCGGGCACGTAATTCTCAAAAGCCGGGCCGACGGGCTCGGCTGCAGGCAATCCCTTGTCGGCTGCATTGGCCTGCGCGTCGCCATTCTGGCCGTCACGACGACCGCGACGACGGTTGCGGCGCGAACGATCGTTCCGGTCGCTGCGCTCGCTTCGTTCACTTTTGGCGCGCGGTTCGTCCTCATCGTCTTCGGCACGTGCGGCCTTAGCTTCCGCTTCGAGCAGCGCAAGACGATCTGCTACCGGGATCTGGTAGTAGTCGGGGTGGATTTCCGAGAATGCGAGGAAGCCATGACGATTGCCGCCATATTCCACGAACGCAGCTTGAAGCGAAGGTTCGACGCGGGTGACGCGTGCGAGGTAGATATTGCCTTTCAGCTGCTTCTTGTGTTCCGACTCAAAGTCGAATTCTTCAATCTTGTTGCCCCGAGTGACGATAACCCGGGTCTCCTCCGGGTGGGAGGCATCTATAAGCATTTTGTTGGACATTATTGTCTTTCCTGCCGGCGCCAAGACGCAAAACGCGTGCGCCGGACGAAACCCTGAGGGCTGTCGTGCTCACTGCGTTGCATCTGCCGGATGGTTCTGGGTTCGCCGGAAAAAAAGCTGCTGCCTCCGCGCGCGACGGCCTCGTGGCGATCACGGTCTTCAGGCTTGCAGTGGTCAGTCTTGCTTGACCCATAGCTGTTCCGAACGAAACGACCTCATATATGACCCGGAAAAGCCGGGCCGACCTCTGTGCTCTTTTCGAGCGTTGGCGACAGCGCCTAAAGATGCGCAGTCGGCCGATAGAAACGGAGGGCGGGGGAGCCACATCTCCGCTGAATTCTGTACTGGTTATCGGGGGCGACGAATGAATATGCCGCTGTTTTCACTATCATTCCTTGCGGTTCATTTTGAGAACCGGCAAACGATTCTGATAGTTCACCCAAAACCTTTCATAGCTTTTATGGCGTCGTTTGAACGATGACAAGTGCGAATATCATTTGACATTCGCATCGCAATTTCGCCGAAAGCTGAGTATAGGCCCTGTTCAAGGTCTAAATACGGCTGGAAATCCTTCCTTAACTGTAGTTTTGTACGAGTGTTTTAATGGGTATTCGGGCGAGATGGTGCAGGGGCAAGCGTGCCGGTATCGCGATTATTGATACCAGTCATTCAATGATGTTCTTGATTGTGGCAGCCGATGCATTTTCGAAGCGCTGAAAACGCTATGACACGATTGGCGAGTTTGCGATGCCTTCTGGCATTGTTCGCTCTCTTGTCGATTTTGCTGTTGCAGGCTGTATCTGTTTCCGCTGCCGATCGCGTGACGTCTCCATTATCAGCACTGACTTTCCGGATGGCCGGCGACGATCTGCGAACGCGCATTGTTGTCATGTTCGATCAGGAGCCAAAGCTGTCGACCCTGCTTCTGGATAATCCACATCGTCTGGTTGTCGACCTGCCTGAGACGCGGTTTGGTTTTGATGAAAAAAGTCTCGAAGCCCGAGGACTGGTATCCCGAGTTCGTTACGGGCTGGTGGGCAAGGGTCGTTCACGCCTCATCCTGACATTACGCGGTCCGTTCAAGGTCGAGGATCTCCGTGTTCTGAAAAATGACAGCGCATCGGGCTATCGCCTTGTGGCCGATATCGTTGCGACTTCGGATCGCGAATTTGCAGATCAGCTCAAGGGGCACGAGGAAATAACAAGTTCCACGGATCGCAGTGAAAAGCCTGTTCAGGCCGCATCCCAGAGCACGCCCGCCACGCGTCCGTTTACCGTTATGATCGATCCTGGTCACGGCGGTATCGATAGCGGTGCAGAAAGCTTGAGCGGCATCAAGGAAAAAGACCTGACCCTCGCTTTCGGGCAGGAGCTCAGAGATCGTCTGGCGCAGGACAAGAATATCAAAGTTCTCATGACGCGTGATGACGACACTTATCTGAGACTTTCAGAACGCGTGCGAATTGCGCGCCAGCACGAAGCGGATTTGTTCATTTCCATCCACGCCGATACGATCAATCAGCATGATATTCGCGGTGCGACGGTCTACACAATTTCCGACAAGGCATCGGATTCCGTTGCGCGCGCCATGGCTGAGCGTGAGAACAAGTCTGACACCCTTGCAGGTGCGGCGCCTGAGGAGCAGCCCGAGGTCACCGACATTCTTCTCGATCTGACGAGACGCGAAACGCATACATTCTCGCTGAGCTTTGCCGAGAAGGTGATTCATTCGCTGCAAGGACAAGTGAATCTCATCAATAATCCGCATCGCTTTGCCGGTTTTCAGGTGCTGCGTGCGCCGGATGTGCCGTCCGTCTTGATCGAAATCGGATATTTGTCCAATGCCGAGGACGAAAAACTGATCAGCAATCCTGAATGGCGCAAGAAGCTTGCAGAGCGGCTGGCGATTGCGATCAGGGCTTTTGAAGCATTGAAGCATCCGGCAAGCGTGAGCAAAGGGTAGGGACCTGAAAAGTGGAGATGTCCCACTTGGAGTTACATGCACTTCAGCTTATAAGATGCATGCTTGCAACAGTTTTGTGGATTTTCGTCGTGCGGACGAAAGTGACCGCGTTAAATTGGTAAAAACACGTAAACCATCTTGCCTTTGACTCATTTGCTGGTCACTAAGCCAGTAGTTGCCATACGGCATAATTGGGTTAAAGGGTTGGCTGTTCGTGCTTTGACCCTTATCATGTGAATAATCTGAAGGCAGGATTCCGCATTTATGGTAAGGCTTATCGGATATTTCTTCGGGATCGGAACGGTGCTGATGCTCCTCGTGGCAGGTGGCGTCGCCCTTTACGTCGGAAGTCTCACGAAGGATTTGCCAGATTACGAGGTGCTCGCAAAATACGAGCCGCCCGTCATGACGCGTGTTCACGCCTCGGACGGTAGTCTGATGTCGGAATTCGCGCGCGAGCGCCGTCTTTATATTCCTATTCAGGCCGTGCCGAACCGTGTGAAAGCCGCTTTCGTTTCGGCTGAAGACAAGACCTTCTACGAACATCATGGTCTCGATTTTGCGGGTCTCGCCCGCGCCATGATAACGAACGTCAAGAATATGGGCTCTGGTCGTCGCCCGGTTGGCGCATCCACGATCACGCAGCAGGTTGCGAAGAACTTTCTTCTGACGTCCAAGCAGACCTATGATCGCAAGATCAAGGAAGCCATCCTGGCGATGCGCATCGAGCAGGCCTACTCGAAGGACCGCATTCTCGAGCTCTATCTCAACGAAATCTTCTTCGGTCTTGGTTCCTACGGTATTGCCAGCGCGGCTTTGACCTATTTCGACAAATCGGTCGGTGAACTTTCCATTGCAGAGAGCGCTTATCTCGCAGCCCTGCCGAAAGGTCCGAACAATTACCATCCTTTCCGCCAGCCCGAGCGCGCTATCGAGCGCCGCAACTGGGTGATCGACCGGATGAGCGAAAACGGCTACATCACCGCCGAAGAAGCGACGGAAGCCAAGAAGCAGCCACTCGGTGTGAAGGAACGTTCAGACGCCCATTATGTGTTCGCGTCGGAATATTTCACTGAGGAAGTGCGCCGTCAGATCATCCAGAAATACGGTGTCGATGCGCTTTACGAAGGCGGTCTTTCTGTTCGCACCACGCTGAACCCGACCTTGCAGGTCGAGGCTCGCAAGTCCCTGCAGGCGGCATTGCTTCGTTATGATGAGGCGCGTGGCTGGCGCGGTCCCATGAAGAATGTCGAGCTTGGCAATGACTGGGGTACGGCCTTCGGTGACATGCAGTCCTACGCGGACGTGCCGGAATGGCAGCTTGCGATCGTGCTCAATGTTTCTGCCGCTGGCGCAGATATTGGTCTGCAGCCGCCGCTTGAGGCATCAGGCTCGCGCAGCAAGGAGCGCAAGCGCGCATTCATCGCCGCTGACGATATGAAGTGGGCCATGCGTGTCGTGAATATTGGTGGCAAGCGCACTAGCGCCAAGTCGCCGGAAGGCGTTCTGAAGGCGGGAGACATTGTCTATGTCTCCAAGGAAGGTGATTCCCGTTTCCGTCTCCAGCAGCCGCCGAAGCTTGAAGGTGCGCTCGTTGCCATGGACCCGCATACCGGCCGTGTTCTGGCCATGGTTGGCGGTTTCTCCTATGCGGAATCGGAATTCAACCGCGCAACACAGGCCTATCGCCAGCCCGGTTCGTCATTTAAGCCGTTCGTTTATGCTGCGGCTCTCGACAATGGCTATACGCCTGCTTCCGTTGTTCTGGACGGTCCGCTGGAAGTCAATCAGGGTGGTACGCTCGGCGTCTGGGCGCCGAAGAATTATTCCGGCAAGTTCTCCGGTCCTTCTACGCTGCGCTATGGTATCGAACAGTCGCGTAACGTCATGACTGTGCGTCTTGCACAGGACATGGGCATGAAACTTGTAGCCGAATATGCCGAACGCTTCGGTATCTACGACAAGATGCTGCCGGTTCTTTCGATGGCGCTTGGTGCTGGCGAAACGACGGTTCTGCGCATGGTGACCGCATATTCCATCATTGCGAATGGCGGCCAGAGCATAACGCCGTCGATGATCGACCGCATTCAGGATCGCTACGGCAAGACGGTCTTCAAGCACGATGCCCGCCAGTGCGAGGGCTGCAATGCACAGGATTGGGCAAATCAGGATGAGCCGACACTGATCGACAATCGCGATCAGGTACTTGATCCGATGACCGCCTATCAGATCACGTCGATGATGGAAGGCGTCGTTCAGCGCGGTACAGCGCAGATCTTGAAGAGCCTCGACCGTCCGATGGCTGGCAAGACCGGTACGACAAACGACGAAAAGGATGCGTGGTTCGTCGGCTTCACGCCCGATCTCGTAGTCGGCGTCTTCATGGGTTACGATACGCCGACGCCGCTCGGTCGCGGCAATACCGGTGGTGGTCTGGCAGCGCCTGTGTTCAAGTCGTTCATGGAACAGGCTCTGGTCGGGACGCCGAAAGTCGATTTCCGCGTACCTGAAGGCATGACGGTCATCGCTATCAACCGCAAAACCGGCATGCGCGCCAATCAGGGCGATCCGAATGTGATCATGGAAGCGTTCAAACCGGGGACGGGTCCATCGGACAGCTATTCGGTTATCGGCATGGATTCCTTCCGCGAAGGTTCTCCGGTTGCACCACAGTCGCCGCAGGCAACACGTGCGATCAACTCGGGATCTGGCGGACTTTACTGACCGGGAAAGCAGGGCTTTGCCCTTTACACCGCGCCGCGTGCTGACTATGGTCCGCGGCGCTTGGGCTATTCGTCCATGCCCGAAAGTCTGGGCCTCGTAACGACCGGTTCAGCTTCTCAAATAAATAGAATGATAATGAAGGAACGATTTGCCCATGCGCGCGGAAATCGAGACGCTGGTTGACGAAATCCAGCAGGCCATAAGCCTGCTGAGGAGGCATCTTTGACTGGGATCAGGCGATAAAACGTCTCGGCTATCTCAATCAGAGAGCCGAAGATCCCACGCTTTGGAATGATGCTCAGGAAGCCCAAAAGCTGATGCGCGAGCGCCAGCAGCTGGAAGATAGCATCAATGGCATCAACCATCTGAAGCAGACGCTGAACGACAGCATCGAACTTATCGCCATGGGCGAAGAAGAGGACGACAAGTCGATCATTCAGGATGCGGAAAACACCATCCGCGAACTGAAGCAAGAGATCGACCGTCGCCAGATCGATATGCTGTTGTCGGGCGAAGCCGACGCGAACGACACCTATGTCGAAGTGCATGCCGGTGCCGGTGGTACGGAAAGCCAGGACTGGGCGTCGATGCTCCTGCGCATGTATACGCGCTGGGCCGAGCGCAACGGCCGCAAGGTCGAAGTGATGGAAGTGCACGAAGGCGAAGAAGCGGGCATCAAGTCCGCGACCATTCTCGTCAAGGGGCACAATTCATACGGCATGATGAAGACCGAATCGGGCGTCCATCGCCTGGTGCGAATTTCGCCCTACGATTCCAACGCCCGCCGTCATACGTCCTTTGCCAGCATCTGGGTTTATCCTGTCATCGATGACAATATCGATGTGCAGGTTACGGAGGCGGATGTTCGCATCGATACCTATCGCGCTTCGGGCGCGGGCGGCCAGCACGTCAACACCACCGATTCGGCAGTGCGTATCACACATATTGCGACCGGAATCGTGGTGCAGTGTCAGGCGGAACGCTCACAGCACAAGAACCGCGAAAAGGCTTGGTCGATGCTGCGCGCTCGCCTCTATGAAGAGGAACTGAAAAAGCGCGAAGCAGCGACGGATGCGGCGAATGCCACCAAGACCGAAATCGGTTGGGGACACCAGATTCGCTCCTACGTCCTGCAGCCTTATCAGCTCGTCAAGGATCTGCGTACCGGCGTTGAAAGCACCAACCCCCAGGAAGTGCTGGATGGCTCTGTTACGCCGTTCATGGAAGCCGCACTTGCCCACCGAATTCAGGGTGGCGGCGAAATGATCGACGATATCGACTGATCATTCGCAAACATGCGTACAGAAAGCGAAACCCGGCCTTTGGCCGGGTTTTCTCGTTTCAGAGGCTCAGAGCAATGGTTCTATCTGTTTGCCTGCCTTGAGGAAATTGACCGGATTGATCGCCCGGCCGTTTTCGCGGACTTCATAGTGCAGATGACTGCCGGTGGAACGTCCGGAACTTCCTGCCTCGCCGACAATGACTCCCGCGGCAACCTGTTGACCGTCGCGTACCAGAACGCGGCTCAGATGGGCAAAACGGGTCGAGAATCCATTACCATGATCAATTTCGACCATATTGCCATATCCGCCAAAGCGACCTGCCTTTACAACCTTGCCCGCTGCGGTGGACTTCACCGTCTGACCGTATGCCGCACGAAAGTCGATACCGGAATGAAACGCAGCCGTACCTAGAAATGGATCACGGCGCACGCCGAACAGGCTGGTAACGGGTTTGCCCGGAGCCGGATTGGCCAGGGGCAGGGCGCTTACGCGTTTGCGTACCTGATCAAGCCGATCAAGCGCGCTGTCGAGATTGCGCAATTGCATGTCGAAATCATTGACCACCATACCGGGCGACGAAACCGGGATAAGCGGCCCGCCCATTGCAACAGCCGCATCGGCAGGCGTTTCGATACGCAGCCCGGCGGCGTTCAAAGTATCGAGGATGCTGTCGGCCTTTTCATAGGCGGCGTCAGCCAGAACACGCACCTTGCCATTCTGCTCGCTTTCGATGCGATGAAGGTTCTGGGTGATCGTGGCCAATATCTTGTCGGAAGTCTCAAGTGTCGATTCACCCGAAAGTCCGCCAGAAAGACGCAGTCCTATGGAGCCGGCATCGGCGCGGCGATCAGGCTTTCCTGCAGGTGCCTTTCCTGGAACGGGACCGGTAATGATCGGGTCGATACCTGGAAACTCGCGTCCTGCCAGCGCTTCATCGGGGATAAGCTGGCTATGCTGCTCCTGATCAGGCACGCCTTCCGTCGGCATTTCCGGCATTGGCTGCAATTGCGAAGCTCGTTCCAGCAGAGGTGCGAGTTTTCCGTCGCGCGCATTCAGCGTTTGCTGGCGCTGCATCAGTTCGGCGACCTTGTTCTCCATCACCTGCTGATCGAGCATTTGACGGCTGGTGATGCGATCAACCTCGGTGCGAAGGGCTGAAATGCGGTCCTCATAGAGCTGCTGGTTGCGGGCATGGCGCGCAATACCGGCGCTCATCAGGTCGTCGCGAAGCACCAGATAGGCAGTTGCTCCCAGATATCCGGCCGAAAGCGCCAGAAAAGCAGCACCTCCAAGAGCGGCCATCCATGGACGAAATGTGAAATGGCTGATCTTTTCGCCGCGCGCAATAATCAGGACAGGCGGTTCCTTGCGCTCTCCGAACACCTTTTTCGTCGATGTTTTTGCCTGCTTCCCAGTCATGCCAGCCGCATGCCCCTTCTCGATTCCCTTGTTTGATTACAACTTATTAGGGTTAACAGACCTTTACATTCGAGGCTTGCGCGGGCCATGCGAGCAGTTTTGTTTTTACTGAAGAGTTTAAGGAAACGACTAGATGGATACTGGTGATAAAGAGCGGTAGAAAGACGGCGTCAGCCCAGCTTCGGCACGTGCCAGTTCATTGAACGGTGGTTTGAGTTCGCCACGGAAATTGGCGCGAACCAGTTCGCGAAATCGCGCTGCCGGATCGATTTTGTTTCGGGCGCAGAAGAAACGAAACCATTTAGCGCCAACAGCGACATGGGTTTTCTCGTCATTGTAGATGACGTCAAGAATTGCTGCAGTCTCGTGGTCGCCGGTTTCGATCATCTTCTCAAGCAGAGATGGCGTGACATCGAGCCCGCGCGCCTCGAGTATGAGCGGCACGACAGCGAGACGGGCCTCTAGATCGTTGCGGGTCTGGTGAGCAGACTGCCAAAGCCCATCGTGGGCAGGCATATCGCCATAGTCTGCGCCAAGTGATTTGAGACGATCACGCAGCAGCGTGAAATGCCGCGCTTCGTCGTCGGCGACTTTCATCCAGCCATCGAAGAAACTGCGCGGTATTGGTTTGGCCGCAAAACGGGCAACGATGTCGAGCGCAAGATCGATGGCGTTCAGTTCGATATGGGCGAGCGCGTGCATCAGCGCAATGCGCCCGTGTTCCGTGTTGAGCGACCGCTTTTTCAACATGCGGGGAGGCACGAGTTCCGGCTTTTCAGGGCGTCCGGGACGCTCAGGCAAAGGCGGATCGAGAGGGCTGCGAACCGACAGCGTGCGACCGAACCAGCGAGCAGCGGTATCTCGCGTCAGCCTGACCTTTTCGTCGAGATCGCTGGCGGATATGGCGCGGATGGCATTACCGCGCAGTGTCTGGTCGTATGATGGCTTGCGTGTCATCGCTCAAAGCGCGCGTGCGGCGTCCAGAACCGCCTCGGCATGGCCGTCGACTTTGACCTTGTTCCAGACTTGAGCGATGCGTCCTTCTGCATCGATCAGGAATGTCGTGCGTTCCACGCCCATATATTTGCGGCCATACATGCTTTTTTCAACCCACACGCCATAGGCTTCGAGCGCTACACGATCTTCATCGGCAGCAAGGTCGACGGTCAGATCGTGCTTCTTGCGAAATTTTGCATGTTTCGTCGCGCTATCGGGAGAAAGACCGATGACGCGAACGCCGACCTTGTCGAACTCCGGCTTCAGCAGCGAGAAAGCAATCGCTTCCTTGGTGCAGCCGGACGTGTCGTCTTTCGGATAGAAGTAGATGACAACCGGCTTGCCTTTGAGAGACGACAGGGAGATTTCGCCATTATCCGAAGGCAGAGTGAAATCGGGTGCCGGATCGCCAACTTGGGGATGAGCCATATCTGCGCCTTTCTTTTATGGATTAGGATGGAAACCACCTGTTACAGTCTGAGCTATCGCATTCAGGCAGGGCTTGTGCAACCATTGATGCTGGCGTCACCGCGATGTCGGTTGAAAGGCGCAAGGCTGCCTATGCATGTATGCGATGCGGACAGGAAGCAATTATAAAACAGATAATTACGATCACTTAATGAAGTAAACTCTGAAGGGTCGTATGGAATGGCACTCTTTTTCTGGCTGGGTTGTTGACAGAGAAACCGCAGAAGATCCGCTTCAGCAAGCGGGACATGAAAAGAATCGAGCGTCTCGCCGCTGACGGCGAGGGTGGCTTTTTGCCCGGCCCGGCCCGTCCGAGCCGTTCTTTTTTATCGCGCTGTTCCCATGCGATTTTGTCGATCTGTATCCTTCTGGTTCTCATAGTAGGTGCCGGTTTTGTCATCCTTCGCAGCGGTGTCGATAGCAATCTTCTGCGTGACGAAGCACAGAAAAGCCTGACGCATATTCTCGGTGAAGGTGCGTCCGCCTCCATCGGGAGTGCGGCGCTATCGCTGGATCAGGATAGTCACGTTGCGCTCGAAGCCCGTGACGTATCGATCGCTGATCCGAAGCAGGGCGTCGAAATCAGCGGAATCAAATCTGTGCGCCTGGGGCTGGCGCCGTTGCCGCTTTTGACCGGCAAGGTACGTGTTGCTCAGCTCGAGGTGGATGGCGTTTCCTTTGAAATGCCAGAAACGAAAGGTCCGGGATTCTGGAAGTCCTTGCCTTACGACGAACATGGCATTGTCGATTTCGATGCGGTTTCGGGTGAGCTTTTCGCCGCCATGCGCCGCAGTCTGGAGCTTTTGCGTGCGCAAGACACGCATGTCATAGGCATTTTCAACAGCACCGTTGCATTCAAGGTTGGCGATGAACAGCAGGTTCTGGATATCGAGCAGGCCCGTCTCATCGAAAATGGTGGGAAGATCGACATCGCCGGCAGCGTCATCTGGAAAGGCAAGAAAATTGCACTGGATGGCAAGATCGACCGGCATGCAGGTGACAACAGTCTGGCCGGCTTCGAGCTGAATGTCCGCGATATTCCCGTTGCATTGGGTTCCCCGCCAGAAGTTTCTCCCGTCATAAATGGCAATCGTGTCAATCCGGCCCATTTCGAACTGGAAGCATCGGCACGCTTGTCCTTGACAGGATCGGCTGCCGATGGCGATCGGCCGGAACGTCTTGCAACAGAACTCGCTGTCGACGGCATAGATATGCAGCTCGGCAAGGTTGAAGACGTGCGTGGTGGTATTCGCCTTAATCTTGAACATACGGTAGGAAGCCGCAAGATCGAGATCAAGTCGTCCCGGCTGCAGCTTGGCGGGATGCAGGCACAGTTCAATGGGGCATTTGGTCCGGAACCGGAAGCTGAAAACAATACGGGCGGTCCGACATATCGCTTCGAGGTTCTGACCACTTCGGCGACGAGTATGCCATCGGAATCGACCGATCCGCCGCTATCCTTCGCAACACGGATAGCTGGGCGCTATATGGCCGACCAGCAACGCATCCAGTTTGCCAATCTCGACGTACAGACGGAAACCGGGCAACTCTTTGGCCAGGGAAGCATGGGCTTCGGTGCCGGTTCGCCGGAGATGATCTTCCTGCTGCGCATTCCTCAAATGCCGGTTGCAGACGCCAAGCACCTATGGCCCATCGATGTTGCGGATGGTGCACGCGAATGGGTGCTTAAAAACCTCTTTGGCGGAACTCTCAAAGACAGCCGCATCGATATTTCGCTGGCAGGTGGTCGTTTTAACGGGCCCGGCCTTCCTCCACCGCTGACGGGCGATGAAATCAAAGCTGATTTCAAGGTTTTCGATACACGTTTTGATGTCGTTGGAGAACTGCCGCCCGTGCGCGATGCCGATGGTGAGATATCGGTTCGTGGCGCCTATACGACCATCAAGCTTTTGAAAGGCGTGGCCTACACGCCAAACAACCGTAAAGTTGATGTGTCTGACGGCACGCTCATCATTCCATGGGGGCCACAACGGCCGGTTATCGCGGAACTGGATCTCGGTGTTTCCGGTGAGGCATCGGCAATCGCTGAAATTGCCGGAAACAAGCCTATCGACGTTTTGAAGAATGTGCCGTTTCTGCCCGGCGACGTGACCGGTGATGTGAAGTCGCGCGTCAAGGTGAACTTTGCCGTTTCCAAGGATCCGCCGCCCGGCACGCTTCGCTGGAACGCTGACATTGGCTTCACCGGTCTCGACATTTCGAAGCCGATAGCCGGATCGTCCGTCAGTGATGCGACAGGCAGTATCAAAGTAGATCAGTCGGCGGCCATTATTACTGCCGATGCAAAACTGGATGGTGTTCCTGCAAAAATCAGCATGGTCGAGCCCGTCAATCGCTCGGGACCGGTCAAGCGCGAGCAGAAGGTCAAGCTGGATATCGACGACAAGACCCGTGATGCAGTCTTTCCCGGTTTGAATTCCATCTTCTCCGGCCCCATGTCTGTTGATCTTGGGATGGATGATGGCGGCAAGCGCCATGTTTCAGCCGATCTCGGCAAGACGCAGATCGATCTGCCATGGCTCGGATGGCGCAAAGGGGCAGGCATACCGGCGAAGGCAACCTTCGATCTGGTCCAGAGCGCGGACGACAAGAGCAAGATGGACATCAATAATCTTGTCTTCTCTGGCGATGCCTTTGGAGCGAAGGGCGATCTTTCCATTGCGAAAGGCGATTTTCAATCGGCGAGTTTCAGCGAGATACGCCTGAACCGAAACGATAATCTTGCAGTCAAAGCGACCAAGAGCGGCGGCGGCTATCGGGTTAATGTGCGTGGTTCGCAGTTCGATGCGCGGGCTCTGATCAAGCAGGTTTCCGACCTTGGCGAGAAGGGCAGCGGCGGCGGTAAAAGCAATAATCCGCGCGTGGTCGTGAGCGCTCAGATCGATGCAGTCAGCGGCTTTAACGGTGAAGCTTTAAGCAATGTCGCTGTCTCCTACGAGAGCGCGGGCAGCAAAGTATCGGGCGTATCGGTCAATGCTGTAACGTCGTCTGGCGAATCCTTTGTGGCAACGAACAATGACCAGGGCGATGCGCGCTCCATTTCGCTGCAATCGAATGATGCAGGAGCGGTTCTTCGGTTCTTCGATTTCTACGACAAAATGCGCGGTGGCAAGATCACGGTTGGTCTCGCCGCACAGGGCAACGGCCCATTGCGTGGTCAGATCGATGCGCGCAATTTTGCGATCATCAACGAACCGCGTCTTGCGAAAATCGTTTCCAGTTCGCCATCGAGCGGCGGCACAAGTCTCAATCAGGCAGTAAAACGGGATATCGACGTTTCGC
Source organism: Ochrobactrum sp. BTU2 (assembly GCF_024539785.1). Lineage (NCBI taxonomy): Bacteria > Pseudomonadati > Pseudomonadota > Alphaproteobacteria > Hyphomicrobiales > Brucellaceae > Ochrobactrum > Ochrobactrum sp. BTU2. The sequence continues at coordinate 177,819 of NZ_JAHWRG010000005.1, forward strand.
GCGTTGATATCGAGCGCGGTTTTTCGTTGATTGAGAAGGGCAACGGTTATCTGAACCTGTCCAAGGGTGTCGTTCGCGGTCCGACCGTCGGCACGACCTTCCAGGGAACGCTCTATGACAAGCAGGGCAATATGTCGATCACCGGCACATTCATGCCCGCCTATGGTGTCAATCGGCTGTTCGGCGAGCTACCCATCTTTGGTGCGCTGCTCGGAAATGGTCGCGATCGCGGCTTGATCGGAATCACTTACAAGCTTACTGGCAGCGCCAAGCAGCCGCAGGTGATCGTCAATCCGATCTCCGTCATCGCGCCGGGCATATTCCGCTCAATCTTTGAGTTTTGATAAAAAAAACCGGGCGCGAGGCCCGGCTTTTCTTGGTTCAGTTGTCGCCCGTTTTATGCAGGGCGGATCAGTACATGGCGTTTCTTGCCAAGAGACAGCTTGATAACGCCCTGATCGTTCAGTGCACCAGCATCTACGGTCATGCGAGGATCGCTGACTGGTTCGTCATTGATACGTACGGCGCCACCTTCAACGTGACGGCGGGCTTCGCCATTAGTCGTGCAGAGTTCGGCCAGAACCATCAGCGCCAAAACCCCGATGCCGCTGTTCAGCGTTGCCTTGTGAACGCCGACTGTCGGAAGATTTTCCGACAGTTCGCCATCCTCAAAAGTCTTGCGGGCTGTTTCTGCGGATTCATCGGCCGCATCACGACCATGAAGCATGGCCGTTACTTCCGTCGCGAGGATTTTCTTCGCTTCGTTGATTTCGACGCCTTCGAGCGCTGCCAGCTTGGCGATTTCGTCCAGCGGAAGCGTCGTGTAGAGCTTCAGGAAGCGCTCGACATCGGCGTCCTCCGTGTTGCGCCAGTACTGCCAGAAATCATAGGCGCTCAGCATTTCAGCGTTCAGCCAGATTGCGCCGCCAAGCGATTTGCCCATCTTCTGGCCCGATGCTGTCGTCAGCAGTGGCGAGGTGAGGGCATAAAGCTGCGGGGTTCCCATACGGTGACCGAGATCGATACCGTTGATGATATTGCCCCACTGATCTGAACCGCCCATCTGCAGACGCAGATCGTAGCGTTTGCTCAGTTCCACGAAATCGTAGGCCTGAAGGATCATGTAGTTGAATTCGAGGAATGACAGCGACTGCTCGCGATCGAGGCGCGTCTTCACCGAATCGAACGAAAGCATGCGATTGACCGAGAAATGACGGCCCACATCGCGCAGGAATTCCAGGTAATTGATGTTGCGCAGCCAGTCGGCATTATTGACCATCAGGGCATCGGTGGCGCTGTCACCAAAGGTGAGGTAGTTGGCGAAGACGCGCTTGATGCCGGCAATGTTCTCGGCAATCGTATCTTCGGTCATCAGCTTGCGGGCTTCGTCCTTGAAGGACGGATCGCCGACCATGCCGGTGCCGCCGCCCATCAGCGCAACAGGCTTGTGCCCGGTCTGCTGGAGCCAGTGCAGCATCATGATCTGGATCAGACCGCCCGCATGAAGGCTTGGAGCCGTAGGATCGAAGCCGATATAGGCCGTCACGGTTTCCTTGGCCAACAATTCGTCGAGGCCACTTTCATCGGATATTTGATGAATGAAGCCACGCTCGGAAAGCGTGCGAAGAAAATCGGATTTGAAACCGGACATTCCTTTTCCCTGACTGATAAGGCGAAGTTGAAACTGGTCACAAGCGGCTGCTTGCATCCCTGTGATATGTCCGCCTTTAGCACCAATCAACCGCCAATAACAAGGAAACTCCCGAATTGATGGGTTGCGAACCAGTAATTTGGCTTCATTGCTCGTTGAGCGCATCCCCGAAAAGTGTGAAACGGTTTTCGGATAAGATGCGCGTCAGAAAACAGTTGGAGCGCAGATCTGATTCAATCAGATCGAAACGCGCTCTAGTGTTGTGCCGTGTTCGAAAACAGATTGAGCACAATGACACCGGCAATGATCAATCCCATGCCGAGCACTGCCGCGAGGTCGAGCTTCTGGCCGAACACCAGCCAGCCGATCAGGGCCACGAGCGTGACGCCGATCCCGGACCAGACCGCATAGGCAATCCCGACAGGAATGCTCTTCAAGGTCATGGAAAGAAAATAGAAAGCCAGACCGTAAGCGACGACAACGATCAAGGACGGCCCAAGCCGTGTGAAGCCTTCTGATGCCTTGAGGCTAAGCGTTCCGATGACTTCGGACACTATGGCGATAGCAAGAATGGCATAAACCGGCATGTCACGCTCATGAGATGGATTTGAGAAAACGAATCATTGGATCGCGATGGTAGCATCGCATAAAAAATCCGGCGGGAGACCCGCCGGATGAGACGCTGCAAATCTGGAAAACGACAGCTGAATTTCTTGTAAGCTTAACGCAAGCGCTTCGGACGTGCTTCGACCAGTTCGCCTGCAAGGCGGCGATCCAGATACTCTGCGCAATCCTCGATGAGCTCGTCACCCTGACCGGTGAAGAAGTGGTTCGCGCCCGGAATCGTCGTCTGGGTGATCGTGATACCCTTCTGGGTTTTCAGCTTGTCGACCAGAGCCTGCACATCCTTTGGCGGCGCCACCTTGTCCTGGTCGCCATGGATGATGAGACCCGACGAAGGGCAGGGGGCGAGGAAGGCGAAATCATATGTATTCGGCTGCGGTGCAACCGAAATGAAGCCTTCGATTTCCGGACGGCGCATCAGGAGCTGCATGCCGATCCATGAACCGAACGAGTAACCGGCGACCCAGCACGTCTTGGAATCCGGATGCAGCGCCTGCACCCAGTCGAGTGCGCTTGCAGCGTCCGAAAGCTCGCCCGCACCATGGTCGAATTCGCCCTGGCTGCGGCCAATGCCACGGAAATTGAAGCGCAACGTAGTGAAGCCGCGCTGCTGGAACATGTAGAAGAGGTCGTAGACGATCTTGTTGTTCATCGTTCCGCCGAACTGCGGATGTGGATGAAGGATAAGCGCGATTGGAGCATTCTTTTCTTTGGAAGGCTGATAGCGACCTTCGAGGCGTCCGGCAGGGCCGTTGAAAATGACTTCTGGCATGTGTACTCCGCTCGTAACGGGAAGACCGGACTGGGGCGGCGAAACTTGACGTCGTAGGACGCCGCTTCTAGAACCGGTTGGAAATTTCGACAGACTGAAAGCGAGTTTCAGTTCCTATGGGGGCTTAATAGGCTTTTCTTGATTGAAAATTCAAGAAAATTGCGCTTCCAGAATTTTGTTTAGGAGATAGGTACGGTGAACGGGAGCGGCAAGAGGCTCTATCTGGATTATAATGCCAGTGCTCCGTTGCTTGATGAAGCACGCGAAGCGGTTATCAATGCGCTCGGCATTACCGGCAATCCATCTTCCGTGCATCGTGAAGGCCGCGCCGCGCGTGCGCTCGTCGAAGCGGCGCGCCGCAGCGTTGCAGCGCTCGTCAATGCCAGACCAGACCATGTTTTCTTTACGTCGGGAGCAACGGAAGCCGCGTCGACGCTGCTGACACCCAACTATATGATGGGACGTTCGCCGGTCCGCCTGTCACATCTTTACGTGAGTGATACGGAACACCCTTGCATGCTGTCCGGAGGGCGGTTTGCAGCGCAGGACGTCACCGTTCTACCGGTTGATGGAAATGGCATTGTACAACTCGATGCCCTGAAAACTGCGCTTGCCGGTCACGACAAAAACCAGGGTCTGCCGCTCGTGGCCATACAGGCCGCCAACAATGAGACCGGCATCATCCAGCCGATTGCGGAAATTGCCACTATCGTGAAGGCTGCGGGCGGCATTTATATCGTCGACGCAGTCCAGGCGGCAGGTCGCATTAAGTTAGATATTTCAGATAATTGTGGTGATTATCTCATAATTTCCTCGCACAAGATTGGCGGCCCGAAAGGCGTCGGCGCGATTATCGCTATTTCCGACCTCATGATGCCGCGCGCGCTTGTTCGCGGCGGCGGTCAGGAAAAGGGGCATAGAGCGGGAACGGAAGCTCTGCCGCTGATCGCAGGTTTCGGTGCTGCGGCAGATACTGCTAAGACACGACTGGACGGCGAGGGCTGGTCCCCGGCGATGCGGGACAGGCTGGAGGCCGGGTTGGAGGCGATCGCCCCGGATGCGGTGATCTATGGCAAATCGGTCGGCAGATTGCCGAACACGACCTTCTTTTCCCTTGAGGAGCAAAAGGCGGAAACCGTACAGATAGCTTTTGATCTCGGCGGGATTGCGCTTTCGGCAGGCTCGGCCTGCTCGTCAGGGAAAGTAGGTCCCAGCCATGTGCTGTCGGCCATGGGACATGGAGACAGCCTCGGGGCGATCCGCGTGTCACTCGAACCAACGGCCACACCTGATCAGGTCGATGCGTTTCTCGACGTGTTCCGCAAAATTATCGAGCGTCGCGCCAAGAAGGCGTGATTGTGATTCAAAAATCGAGGCCGAGCTTCTGCTTTGCAGCGGCGATATAGCTCTCGTAGCGCGTTTTAAATTCTTCCCGCTTGGCGATATCGGCGGCGATATCGTCGGAAGCGCTGGCATTTGAAATGTTGAACTTGTCGTGGGCGTCCTGAAAAAACTTCAGCTGATTGATGGTGCGGCCTTCGTCGTTCACCTGTTGTTCGAGAAACTTTACATAGTCCTGCAGATTTTGGGTGTTCATTATGGTCTCCCTTTCCTTTGGCTATCTATGTTCCTACATGCACAAGGCAAGGGCGGGCATGATTCTGATAGGCTGCCCGGAAATTCCAATTCTTCAAAGAAAATCAAGGCGTCAAAGCCGGGATGTGTCGTCTGCGATCGCCGTTTCATCGGACTGTTTCATTAAGTTGATCGTTTTAATCGGCATTTTTAGGGGCAAATTTGAACCCGGTGCTTGAAATTCAGTTTAGAGAGGTTTTAAAGAAGGGCCACGCACACTATATTGAGGCGGTATTGTTCAAGACATATCACCTTGACGTTTGCAACTGTCGGGCCTTGACCCCGACGAGGATGGAGAACGCCAATGCCTGCAGTGCAGGAGACCATTGATCAGGTCCGCGGCCTTGACGTGGACCAGTACAAGTATGGCTTCGAGACGACGATCGAAGCCGAGAAGGCCCCCAAGGGCCTGAACGAAGATATCATTCGCTTCATTTCCGCCAAGAAGAACGAGCCGGAATGGATGCTGGAATGGCGTCTGAAGGCCTATGAACGCTGGCTCACCATGGAAGAGCCGACATGGGCTCGCGTCGATTATCCGAAGATCGATTTCCAGGACGCATATTATTATGCGGCGCCGAAAAACCAGTCTGGCCCGAAGTCGCTCGATGAAGTTGATCCGGAGCTGTTGAAGACCTACGAAAAGCTTGGCATTCCGCTGCGCGAGCAGGAAATCCTTGCTGGCGTTCGCAAGCAGGGCGAGCCGAGCGAAATCGATGGCAATCCTTCCGACAATGTCTATGCGTCCGGCCGCGTTGCTGTTGATGCCGTGTTCGACAGTGTGTCGGTGGTTACGACCTTCAAGGAAGAACTCGCCAAAGCTGGCGTAATCTTCTGTTCGATTTCGGAAGCGATCCGCGAACATCCCGAACTGGTGCAGAAGTATCTGGCTTCTGTGGTTCCTGTTTCGGACAACTATTACGCGACGCTGAATTCGGCTGTCTTCACGGATGGTTCGTTTGTTTACGTTCCGAAGGGCGTTCGCTGCCCGATGGAACTTTCGACCTATTTCCGCATCAACGAGAAGAACACCGGCCAGTTCGAACGTACGCTCATCATCGCTGATGAAGGCGCGTATGTTTCCTATCTGGAAGGTTGCACCGCACCGCAGCGCGATGAAAATCAGCTGCACGCGGCTGTCGTTGAGCTGATTGCGATGGAAAACGCCGAAATCAAATATTCGACGGTCCAGAACTGGTTCCCTGGCGACAAGGACGGCAAGGGCGGCATCTACAACTTCGTTACGAAGCGTGGCGATTGCCGTGGCGATAACTCCAAGATTTCGTGGACGCAGGTTGAAACCGGCTCTGCGATCACGTGGAAATACCCGTCCTGCATTCTGCGTGGCGATAATTCGCGCGGCGAGTTCTATTCAATCGCTGTTTCGAATGGCCATCAGCAGATCGACTCGGGCACCAAGATGCTGCACCTCGGCAAAAATACGTCGAGCCGCATCATTTCGAAGGGTATTTCGGCCGGTAAGTCGAACAACACCTATCGCGGACAGGTTTCTGCCCATCGCAAGGCCGAAAATGCCCGTAACTTTACCCAGTGCGACTCGCTCCTGATCGGTAACGATTGTGGCGCGCATACGGTGCCGTATATCGAGGCGAAAAACGCCACGGCGCAGTTCGAACACGAGGCAACCACCTCCAAGATTTCGGAAGACCAGCTGTTCTATGTGATGCAGCGCGGCATTCCGGAAGAGGAGGCAATCGCTCTCATCGTCAATGGCTTCGTGAAGGAAGTCATTCAGGAACTGCCGATGGAATTCGCCGTCGAAGCCCAGAAGCTTATCGGCATCTCGCTTGAAGGTAGTGTCGGTTAACCGATCGCCTCTTTCCCAGTGATTTTTCTGGCCAGCCTTTTCCTGGCATTAGAACAAGGTTTACATTCATGCTTGAGATCAAGAACCTCCATGCAAAGATCGCCGACACGGATACCGAGATCATCCGTGGCCTGAACCTCACCGTGAACAAGGGTGAAGTTGCTGCGATCATGGGTCCGAACGGTTCGGGCAAGTCCACGCTTTCCTATATCCTCGCCGGTCGCGAAGACTATGAAGTGACGGAAGGCGACATTCTCTACAACGGCGAGTCGATCCTCGAACTCGACCCGGCTGAACGCGCCGCCAAGGGCATCTTCCTCGCATTCCAGTATCCGATGGAAATTCCGGGCGTTGCCACGATGGAGTTCCTGAAGGTTGCGATGAACAGCCAGCGCAAGGCGCGTGGCGAGCCGGAACTGAAGATCCCGGAATTCATCAAGCGCGTGAAGGACGCTGCTGGCAAGCTCAGCATCGACATGGACATGCTGAAGCGTCCGCTGAATGTCGGCTTTTCTGGCGGTGAGAAGAAGCGTGCTGAAATTCTTCAGATGCAACTTCTGGAGCCGAGCCTCTGCGTCCTCGACGAAACCGACTCCGGCCTCGACATCGACGCGCTGAAGATCGTTTCGGAAGGCGTGAATGCCCTGCGTTCGCCGGACCGCGCCGTGATCGTCATCACGCACTACCAGCGTCTGCTCGAACACATCGTTCCGGATAGCGTGCACGTGCTTTACAAGGGCCAGGTCATCAAGTCCGGTGACAAGAACCTTGCGCTGCACCTTGAAGAAAATGGTTATGCCGACGTAATCGGCGAAGCTGCCTGAGGAGGGATGGATCATGAATATCCAGACCGCCCCGGCTACCAAGCCGCGAACGCCCGCTGAAAGCGCGCTGATCGACAGTTTTGCCGACCGCATGGGCGACCTGCCGGGTAATGGCGATGTTGTCGTTGCACGTGATGCGGCGCTTGAAACGCTCAAGGAGAACGGCATTCCGTCCCGCCGCGTCGAAAGCTGGCATTACACGGATTTCCGTACGCTTCTCAAGGGTGTGGCGCCATTCGATGCCGCTGCCGGAACACAGGCATTGCCTGCGCTCATCGCCGGTTCGTCCATCGCTGCCACAAGCAATGGCGTGGCTCTTGCCGCGAAAGCGCCTGAAGGTGTGTCGCTGACCCCGGTTCGCGAGGCGTTGGCCGACGGCTCGCTCGTCACCCAGCTTCGGTCGCGCGGCTTCGACGATACGATCGGCCAGATCAACGCTGCCTATGTCAGCGATGGCTGGATGGTTTCCATCGCCGATGACACCGAACTGGAAGCGCCATTGGAGCTTCAGAACATCCAGAAGGCCGGACAGGGACACACTCGTTTTCCTGTCCGCATTGGTGCAAATGTCAAGGGCACCATCGTGGAACGCCAGAATGGCGGCGAAGGCGATGCCTTCTCCACCTCTGTCAACCATGTGACCGTTGGCGACGGCGCTGAAATCCTTTGGATCATCCTGCGTGATTTCGGTCAGGCAACGCAGCTTTCGCAGTTCAATGCGACGATTGGCAAGGGCTCCAAGCTCACGCTCTATATCGTCAATGCGGGCGGCAAGCTGGTTCGTCAGGAAGTGCACGTCAATGTGACGGGTGAGGATTCCGACTTCGAGCTTCGCGGTCTCAATCTTCTGGCTGACGACACGCACACCGATGTCACCATGACGGTCGGCCATCTGGTGGAAAACACGCGTTCGACCCAGATCATTCGCAACGTGGTCAAGGACCGTGCGCGTGGCGTTTTCCAGGGCATGATCCGCGTTGCGCAGATCGCCCAGAAGACCGATGCCCGCATGGCGTGCAATACGCTGCTGCTTTCTGATGATGGCGAGTTCGATGCCAAGCCTGAACTCGAAATCTTTGCCGATGACGTGGCGTGTGGCCATGGTGCGACGGTTGCCGAATTGTCGAGGGACTATCTGTTTTATCTGATGGCACGCGGCATACCCGAAAACGAGGCACGTGGCCTGCTGATCAAGGCGTTCATCGCCGAGATTATCGAAGAGCTGGAAGACGAAACGCTGGTTGAGGCACTGGAAGAAGTGCTGTCCAACTGGCTCGCCACCCACGCCTGATTGATTGAGGCAGAGTGTGCAGGTGCACGCTCTGCCTTTTCCTGCCGAAACGGCAAGAGGAACGATCATGGACCAGAAGAATCCGCTTGTAGCGCGCTATGACGTCGAGGCGATCCGTCGCGACTTTCCGATCCTTTCGAGAGAAGTGCACGGCAAGCCGCTGATCTATCTCGACAATGGCGCATCGGCGCAAAAGCCTCAGAGCGTCATTGACGCTGTAACGCACGCCTATTCCAACGAATATGCCAATGTTCATCGCGGCCTGCATTTCTTGTCGAATGCGGCAACGGATGCCTATGAAAAGTCGCGTGAGACGGTACGGCGCTTTCTGAACGCCGGTTCTGTGGACGAAATTGTCTTTACGAAGAACGCGACCGAAGCGATCAACACGGTCGCCTATGGTTATGGCATGCCGAATATCGGCGAAGGTGATGAAATCCTTCTGTCGATCATGGAGCATCACTCCAATATTGTGCCATGGCATTTCATTCGTGAAAGACAGGGCGCAAAGCTGGTCTTCACGCCGGTGGACGATGAAGGCATCTTCCATATCGAAGAATTCGAAAAGCGTCTGACGGAGCGAACCAAGCTCGTCGCCATCACGCATATGTCGAATGCGCTTGGAACGGTGACGCCGATCAAGAAGATCGTCGAGCTTGCCCATGCGCGTGGTATTCCGGTTCTGGTCGATGGCAGCCAGGGCGCTGTGCACCTGCCTGTCGACGTGCAGGATCTCGGCTGCGACTGGTATGTCTTTACCGGCCACAAGGTTTACGGACCATCCGGCATAGGCGTCCTTTATGGCCGTTCGGAAATGCTTGAGAAGATGCGTCCCTTCCAGGGCGGCGGCGAAATGATTGAGGAAGTGACGGAAGAAAACGTCACCTATAACCATCCGCCGCACCGTTTCGAAGCCGGCACGCCGCCGATCGTTCAGGCTATCGGTCTTGGTGCGGCGCTTGAATATATGGAAAAGATCGGTCGTCATGCGATCCTCGCCCATGAGGAGGATCTGCGCGATTATGCTCATGAGCAGCTCGGCCGGATCAACTCGTTGCGCATTTTCGGCAATGCGCCGGACAAGGGAGCCATCATCTCGTTTGCGCTGGAGGGAATTCATGCGCACGACGTTTCGATGGTGATCGATCGGGCAGGGGTTGCGGTCCGTGCCGGAACACATTGCGCGCAGCCGCTCTTGAAACGCTTCGGCGTTACCTCTACATGCCGTGCATCCTTCGCCCTGTATAATACCCGTGCTGAAGTGGATGCATTGGCGGAAGCCTTGGAAAAGGCAAGGAAGTTTTTCGGATGACCGATATGGAACAGAAAGTTCAGGACAAAGCCGATACCGCGCCTGTCGAGGGCGGAGAAAAGGCCGAAGGCAATTCGGTGTTTTCCGCTTCTGCCATCCCGCAGGAAGACCTCCTGCGTATGACGGACGACATCATCGCGGCCTTGAAGACGGTTTATGATCCTGAGATCCCGGCGGATATCTACGAGCTTGGCCTCGTTTACAAGATTGACATCGAAGATGATCGCACCGTGAAAATCGAAATGACTCTAACTGCTCCCGGCTGCCCTGTGGCAGGCGAGATGCCGGGCTGGGTTGAGAACGCAGTCAGCGCCGTTGAGGGTGTTTCCATGGTGGAGGTCACGATGACATTCGATCCACCTTGGACGCCGGACCGTATGTCCGAAGAGGCCCAGGTGGCTGTCGGCTGGTACTGAAATCTGATCGAAGCAAACAAAATGCGGCTCTTGAGCCGCATTTTTATTTCGTGAACACCTAGACGAAAATTTTATCATTCATCTTCCATTCAATCGCCAGCGCCTATTTTCAATGAGGCGGGAGTGCTGACTATGGAGGATGTAACGATGTCAGTCAGAAGCAGCCTAACTGCTCTTCTCGTTTTCGGTGGTGTCATGTCTTTTTCGGTGCCGTCGTTCGCTTTGCCAATGCCACAACCCACGAATACGCATGATGCCGGTAGTCTTGCGGAGCAGGTCGGGTGGCGGTGTGGGCCTGGCTGGCACATGAATCGCTATGGACGCTGTGTTCCCAATCGGGCCAGAGCACGTTGCGCCCGTGGCTGGCACTTGAACAGAAATGGCGTTTGTGTGCGAAACCGCCCTGTCCAGAAGGTCTGCGCTCGCGGATATTATCTGACACCGCGTGGCTATTGCGTACGCAACTGGTAGTGTGCGTTTTCCTCCCGAAATCGAGACGCGACTTCGGGAGGAGGGCCCGGTGGATCAAGACGGATCTAATTGCGCCCGAAGGCAATGCAACTATGGACTAGCGTACCTCAAGCACTTCCCCGGTGCGACGATCAATGACTACACGCATATCGTTGTCTCGACGGTCTATTCCTCGGACAATATACGCGCCTCTGCGTCGTGAAACGCTTTCGACTTCATCCATTCCCTCGCTACGCGCAATCCTCGCAGCCCGGCGTTCGCTGATTTCATCCCGTTCAGAACGACGATCAGGAATAACCCGGCGGTCGCTGTCCGGGTTGACTTGAATACCATTGGGACCGATCTCGATACTTTGGGCCTGTGCGGGAACGGCTGAAACAAAAGCCGACATAATCACCATCGCCGCTGCCATTGCCGAAAATTTGTACATGGCACCTATCCATTTTTAGTTTCGCACCCGCCGTCGAAATGAACGAATTGGATCGATGCCGGTTCCCGTTCCGGCGGTCAACTCTCCTAACACGCTGAACATCCTGTGATTATGCCCATGTCGATCCGACCGTCGGTCAAAACGATCTAGTATTTATAGGAAGACATTATCGTGATGCGGGGGACGCTGATCCCAATTGGCCAACTGGCAGAACTGAATCTGGAAACCTGCATAGAGCGTCTTGAAACTGAAAATAGTGATGTGTGCGATCAAAATGATGCGCATCGAATCTACATTGCAGAATAAAACTGATTTGAGGTCGCAGGTGACAATAAAAAATATCAACTAACTTATGTAATTGTAATCACTGCATAAAAGCCAATTCAAAGGCGATGTGCTGGTGCCCCCAGAGAGACTCGAACTCCCGACCCCCTGATTACAAATCAGGTGCTCTACCAACTGAGCTATAAGGGCACTTGCGCCCGATTAGCACAAATGCAGCGCGTGTAAAACGAAAATTCATCGCTGGCAGGTCATGGCAACCGGGTTTTTCATGTGATAGCCAATAGCGGGTTGGGGAAACAGTGGCAAACTTGTCAGGGTTGGCCAGATTCGGGACTGTAAATATGGAAGATAAATCGCTCGCGCTGCATTTTCTGTCGTCGGGAACCGAAGAATCACTTGTCGCCCAAAAAGAACTCGTTGCCCGCTACGGTCATGTGGCTGCTGAAGATGCCGATATCATCGTTGCGCTTGGCGGCGATGGAACCATGCTTCAGGCGCTTCGCGATTTCATGAACAGCGGTACGCCGATCTATGGCATGAATCGCGGCTCTGTCGGCTTCCTGATGAACGAATTCAGCGTGGATGACCTGCCGGAGCGTATTCTGGCCGCGCAGATGGAAACCATTCGCCCGCTTGTCATGGTCGCCGAAACAGAATCCGGACAATCATTCGAGGCCTTGGCGATCAACGAAGTTTCCCTTTTCCGTCAGTCCTATCAGGCTGCGAAGATTCGGATAACGATCGACGGCAAGGTGCGTCTGGATGAACTCGTCTGCGATGGTGTGATGGTCGCGACGCCTGCAGGTTCCACCGCCTACAATCTTTCAGCACAAGGTCCCATTCTGCCACTTGAAGCGCCACTTCTGGCGCTCACCCCGGTGAGTCCCTTCCGTCCGCGCCGTTGGGGTGGGGCGCTATTGCCGAAGCACGTAACCGTTCGCATGGATTTGTTGGAAACCGAAAAACGCCCGGTCAATGCGGTCGCGGACAATAATGAGGTCAAATCGGTCAGGGCTGTTACCGTGCGGGAAGCACCGAACAGCCAGGTGGCCATCCTCTTTGATCGAAATCATTCCTGGGACGAGCGCATCTTGACAGAACAGTTCAGGCATTAGGTTCAGCGTATAAGTGGCGCGTAATTCAGCTACGCAAATGCTCTTTGGCTTTTGATAATTTGAGTAAATTTGTTCAAGTTCCGCATTGATTTCGATTGTCGCAACACAATTGAAGCAATTTGATATCTTTCGATGGTATTTTGGTTGACTTTTGCACGCTGTGGACGTACGCGATGCTGCAAGAAAACGCATATTGCGTTGCAGACGCCTTATTCTGCCTTCGTTCCTGCGCCCGATGACGCGGCTGCAATGACAGGATGGGTGGAAATCATTTCCAAACCAAGAGAGCTGCGCCTCCATTGACGACATTTGCCGAACTCGGTCTTTCCCCGAAAGTGCTCGCTGCTGTAGAAGCGGCGGGATATTCTGCGCCCACACCCATTCAGGCAGGAGCCATTCCTCCAGCCCTTGAACGCAAGGATGTTCTCGGTATCGCGCAGACGGGAACCGGAAAGACCGCGTCTTTCGTGCTTCCGATGCTCACGCTACTGGAAAAGGGTCGGGCGCGGGCGCGCATGCCGCGTACGCTCATTCTGGAGCCGACCCGCGAACTCGCAGCGCAGGTCGAGGAGAACTTCACCAAATACGGCGTCAATCATCGGCTGAACGTGGCCCTTCTGATTGGCGGCGTGTCGTTCGATGAACAGGAGCGTAAGCTGGAACGCGGTGCCGATGTTCTCATCGCGACACCCGGTCGCCTGCTCGATCATTTCGAGCGTGGCAAGCTGCTCCTGACCGGTGTTGAAATTCTCGTCATCGATGAAGCAGACCGTATGCTCGATATGGGCTTCATTCCGGACATCGAACGCATCTGCAAGCTCATTCCGTTTACGCGTCAGACCCTGTTCTTCTCGGCCACCATGCCGCCGGAAATCACCAAGCTGACCGAACAGTTCCTGCATTCGCCAACGCGCGTTGAAGTTGCAAAGGCTTCGTCTACGGCCAAAACCGTGACCCAACGCCTGGTGAAATCCAGCAAGAAGGATTGGGACAAGCGCGCGGTTCTGCGCGATCTCGTCCGTGCGGAAGGCGATACGCTCAAGAACGCGATCATCTTCTGTAATCGCAAGAAAGACGTATCCGAACTGTTCCGCTCGCTGACGCGGCACGAGTTCAACGCTGGTGCCTTGCATGGCGATATGGATCAGCGCGCGCGCATGACCATGTTGGCGAACTTCAAGGAAGGCAAACTGCAGCTGCTGGTGGCTTCCGATGTTGCCGCGCGCGGTCTCGACATTCCCGATGTGAGCCACGTTTTCAATTTCGACGTTCCGATTCACTCGGAAGACTATGTTCACCGCATCGGCCGTACCGGTCGCGCGGGGCGTTCTGGCAAGGCATTCACTATTGTGACGCCTTCCGATACAAAATATCTTGCAGCCATCGAAAATATGATCGGCGAGAAGATCGAATGGCTCGATGGTGATCTGTCCACCCTGCCAGCCTCTGATGAGGCAGACGATCCGCGCAAGAGCAAGAATGCACGCGGCAAAGGCAAGGATGCCAAGGGCAAGGACAAGCCGAAAGACAAGGCAAAGGCGAAGCCTGCCGAAGTTCTCGATCCTGCCGAACAGCCGCAACCAGTCATCGAAGCCAGCGAGCGCCGTGATGCGATCCGCGCTTCCAATGACGAGCGCCGCGGCAAGCCGCAGCACGAACAGAAACGCCGTCGTGATCGTGACGATGACGGCCCGACGCCTGTTGGTTTCGGCAATGACATTCCGGCCTTCATGCTGATTCCGACTGGAATCTGACCGAAGCAGTAAAAAAATGAATCAATCGGCTGCGAGGCTAGCGCTTCGCAGCCGATTTCTTTTTGGGCTTGGTTTTTTCGCTTCGTAGCGCTGCATCATAAGCAAGGCGCGCCCAATGCGTCATCACTTCCGGATCATCGAAAGCTTCACTTGGCACGCTCCAGTAAGGCATGGCGATTGGATCACCGCCCTTGCGACCTTCATAGGTCCATTGGGTGGCGCCTGCGTCAATGAAATCCGGGATGGTTATTTCGTCAGCCTTGAAGAGCAACTCGTCGCGAACGACGAGTGCAAAGATCAGGCCCTGATGATAGATGCCCTTGCCGCCAAACATGCGGCGGATGCTGATGGGGCCGAAGTCCTGCAACAGATCGCGAAGAGCTTCGTCATCCATTAGCTGACGGACCTTGTCTTGAGTTAGGCTGCGCCCTGCATCTGGCGGAGGCTTTCCGGGGAGGCCGCTTTGATTTCGACGGATTCGCCGCAGCCGCAAGCCGATGTCTGGTTCGGGTTGTTGAAGACAAACCCCGTCCGCAGCGTCGTTACTTCAAAATCCATCTGGGTGCCGAGCAGGAAAAGAACGGCTTCAGGCGCGATGAAGACTCTCGCGTCATCCTTCTCGATCACATCGTCGCCTGCCTTGGCTTCCGTGACGAGATCGATGGTGTATTCCATTCCGGCGCAGCCGCCTTTCTTCACACCCACCCGGATACCAAGAGCGCCGTCCCGCGATGCGATGATCTCGCGAACGCGATCAGCTGCCTTGTCAGTTAGCGTAATGACTGCGAAACGGCCCATTTTCTCTCTTCCGGTATCGTGCTGGCATATGGACGGAGAATCGTCCAATCATGTCGCAACAGGCTGAGTTTCCTCTGCGCCTGCCACGTTTTCACTATAGTTAGTGTTGTAACATCATTACTGCAATACACCAAATCGGGAGCGCCCTCGACGCGTTCCGCAAAAACTTTGCTAGGAAGAGGAGAAGCGAATGTCGAATGACCGGATGAAACCTCTGATGCTGGCTGCTGTGATCGGCCTTCTGGGCACGGGGCTTGCAGGCATTTCGGCTGACAGCGCTTTTGCGCAAAATCCGCCGAAGGCTGCGCCCGAAGAAACGCCGAGAAACGTTCAGGAAAAGCATGACAATGCTTCCAAGCCTGTGGAGGAAACCAAGCCTTCCGAGCAGACGCAGGATGCTGCCGGAGGCGTGACAGTTCCCGATTATCGCGACGATCGCTCGACGCCACAGGCCCTGATCGAATCCTATTACAATGCGATCAATCGCAAGGAATATACCCGAGCCTACGGTTATTATTCCGAGGAAGGGCGCGAGCCGGATTTCAAGACCTTTGTAAAAGGCTATGAGAATACCAAGAGCGTGAAAGTCGCGCTGCGCAAGACTGATCCTGATCCAGGCGCCGGACAGATCTACTGGAGCCAGCCACTGGCCATCGAAGCCGAAACGGCGGATGGCAAGAAGGAAGTCTTTACAGGCTGCTACACGATTCACCTCACAAATCCGGGCATGCAGGAAGAGCCGCCGTTCAAGCCGATGCAGATCATGACAGGGTCTTTGACCAAGTCACCGCTGGCATTGGAAAAGAGCGTGCCGGAGACCTGCGAAGCGCCATAAGAAGAATGGCAGAATAGCCCTTGACCTTACCACGATGGGAAGCCCCATCTTATGTTCAGTCCTAGTGGTCTGATTCCGACATTTGCATCCCTCGGATATGAGTGCTGAGCAAATGTCGGAGCAAAAAGACCACTAGTAACTTTGTGAATCTAGTGGGTTTTTCGAATTTGACGTTTGAAACGGGATTAATATCGGACGGATATCAAACGTCAAATTCAATCCACTATAAGGAGTGACTGAGTTGATGAAGTTTTCCATTCCCAAGATGAAGTGCGGCGGTTGCGCTGATAGCGTTACCGTCGCACTGCGCAAGCTCGATGCAACCGCACCAATTGAAATCGATCTCGACAAGAAAGAGGTCGAATTCGGCGGCAAGGTTTCGCAGGACGCCGTTCTTTCTGCACTGGCTGAGGCCGGTTATCCGGCATCGAACGCTCAATAATGTGATTTGAGGGCGCTTGTTTCAAAGTGCTGCGAACGATAGAGCCCATCCCGAAAAGCGTAAAACGGTTTCGGGCAGGCTGTGTGTCAAAACAGGCACCGAGATGCCGGGACGCGGAAGGCTTTCCGGCATCTTCATATCCAGATGCCGACAACTGTAGTGGGTATCAGTGAGCATAAATGCCGCAAATGCTGTGTTTCGTTGACTGGACCCCCGATTTTTGCCACATCAACGGCAAATCTCGTTTATGGTGCTCTTTGTGCGTCCAAAAGGATGCACGGCGCTCCAATGGCATGAAACATCGCATTCCGCGACAAGGAAGGGTTTAGGGCTATGGCAGCCGATTTCCAGGATCTTCGCACAAAGATGGTCGACAACCAGATCCGTACGACGGACGTAACCGATCTGGCAGTTATCGATGCTTTCCTGACCGTCCCGCGCGAGGCTTTTGTTTCCGCAGCCCGTCAGGTTCTCGCCTATATCGATGAAGACCAGCTTCTGGAAAGCGAAGGCAAGCAGCCTCGCTACCTTATGGAACCTTCGCCATTCGCCAAGCTCGTGCAGCTCGCCCGTATCAAGAACACCGACGTGGTTCTCGATGTCGGTTGCGGCACCGGATATTCGGCAGCCATCCTCTCCAAGCTTGCTGGCTCGGTGATCGGTCTGGAAAGTGATTCCGTATTGTCGGCTGCTGCGACTGCCCGTCTCGCTGAATTCGGCTATGACAATGTTGTGATCGTTTCAGGCGAACTGCAGGCAGGCTATCCGTCGGAAGCGCCTTACGATGTGATCGTCATTGAAGGCGCTGTCGATTTTGTTCCGGACGCACTTCTCAGCCAGTTGAAGGACGGCGGACGCCTCGTTGCCGTTGAAGGCCGGGGGAACGCCGGAGTTGCGCGGATTTACGTTAAAGAAAATGGTGTTGCATCGGGACGCGGTGTGTTCAACACTGCGGTTCGTCCGCTACCGGGATTCGAGCGCGTTCCGCAGTTCGAATTTTAATTTTAGTGGATGATACAATTCTGCAACGCTGCGGAATTTGTTTGTGCAAGCTCTGGCGGGGGCAATGGAAATAACCGAATTTAGAGGTTATTAGGATTTGCCCGAACCGATCGGTTCGATAGTTGGATTCGTTTGTTCTTAATATGAGGTACCCGGTGTTCAAAACGTGCAAAGGACTGGTAGCGGCCGCAGCATTGTTGTCTGGCACCATTTTAACGGGGCAGGCGGCGTTCTCGGAGACGTTAACCGGCGCTCTCGTGAAGGCCTACAAGAACAATGCTAACCTGAACTACTCCCGCGCAGGCGTCCGCGTCACGGATGAAGGCGTGGCCATTGCCAAGTCCGGTTATCGTCCGCAGATTACCGGTTCTTATAACGTAGGGCGTGGCAAGACACCTTCAAGTCAGGGTTATCGCACAACAGGCACGTTCGGCATCGAGCTGAACCAGATGCTGTTCGATGGGTTTCAAACCAAGAACAATGTCGCCGCCGCAGAAACACAGGTCTTCGCCCAGCGCGAAAATCTCCGCAACGAAGAGCAGAACAGACTCTATGAGGCGGTAACAGCCTATATGGATGTCTATCAGGCTCGCCAGATCGCTGTTCTGCGTGAACGCAACCTTGCAGCTTTGAACGAACAGGTTCGTGCGGCTCGTGCCCGTCTCGACGTGGGTGAAGGTACGCGTACCGACGTTGCGCAGGCAGATGCCAGCCGTTCGACCGCTGTAGCGGCGTTGAATTCCGCACGTGCGGATGTCAAGTCGGCAGAAGCAACCTATGTGCAGGTTATCGGCGTTCAGCCGGACAAGCTTGCGACCGCAGCCGCAGCCAAGAACCTGCCGAGCTCGCCAAATCAGGCTTTCTCCATTGCGACTGCCGGACACCCGGGCATTCTTGCGACCCAATATGCCGTTAATGCTGCTGGATATAACGTGAAGGCCAAGGAAGGTGCTCTGCTTCCGTCCGTCGGCCTTACGGCAAGCGCCAGCCACCTTGATACTTATTCCGGCGAGGGCGGCTCGCAGACCGATGGCAACTCGGCGTCCATCGGCGTCGGCGTCAGTATCCCAATCTATACCGGTGGCCGTAGTTCGGCTCAGGTTCGCCAGTCCAAGGAACAGCTCGGTCAGGCACGTATCGAAGTCGACGTCGTTCGCGATCAGGTTCGTCAGGCTATCGGCTCCGCATGGTCGCAGCTTGAAGCTGCCCGCGCATCGGTCAAGGCAAATCGTGACGGTATTTCCGCCGCACAGCTTGCTCTCGATGGCGTCATTGAAGAGCGCAAGGTTGGACAGCGCACGACGCTGGACGTTTTGAATTCGCAAAACGATCTGATCAATGCACAGATCGCTCTGGTCGAATCCGAGCGTAACGTTATTGTCGCCAGCTATGCTCTTCTTAATGCGACCGGTCGCATGACTGCCAGCCAGATGGGCTTGCAGGTCGCTCAGTACAAGCCGGAAGAGCATTACGAAGCCGTCAAGGACAAGTGGTTTGGTCTGCGCACACCGGACGGTCGGTGATTGCTTGCAAGCATAGTGAGAATTGAAAAGGCACCTTCGGGTGCCTTTTTGTTTGCTGCGATTCGATTTTGCAGCGCCCGCAATTCTTAACAAATCCATAAAGCTGTGAGTTTGATCCAGCTTGCCTTGGCCGGGGATTCTCAAACGGAGGATCGTCCGCTACCCTTAATCCATTGATTCTCTGTCTTTTGCAGACAATGTCGCAATACAGGAAAGCGGATAGTAGCCATGGCACAGACATCCAGCGCAGCGCGTGAACCGTCGATGGAGGAGATTCTCGCTTCCATCCGCAGGATCATTGAAGACAGCGATGTCACCCGTCAGCCAGCGCCGGTGGCAACGGCCTCTCCGGCTCGTGGAGAGGTTGCGGAGTTCCGTCGCCCGGTTGCCGAGCAACCTGTCGCACAGCCGGAAAAGCCAGCAATGATGCGCAACGTGTTCCAGGACGAACCGACATTGCGCGGCCCGATTGGCGAACCGGTGCAGGCAGCGCCGGAACCTGAAATCGAAGCCGATGACGAGGATGAAGTTGTTCTCAATGCCGAGAATGACGATCATTCTCACGCCAAGGCCGCGCAGTCTTTGGAACTGCCTGCCGACGCGGACATATCTCTGGAAGAAATCGACCTTTCCGTTGAGGCGGAAATCGCCGAAGCAGTCGACGCCTTGCTCGAACCGGAACTCGATGCGGACATGAAGCAGGAACCTGCAGCTATTGCCGAGCAGGAAACCCCGGTTCAGCCCGAGGCGGTAGCGCCAGTTACTGAGCTCGCTGCAAAGATGCAGCCTGCTGCTCATATGCTGTCGCAGATTGCCGAACGTCAGGTAGCTGCCGCATTTCAGGATTTGAACCATGTGGTTCGGGCCGAGCCACGCCGTTCGTTCGACGATATAGCTACGGAACTGTTACGTCCGATGCTGCAGGACTGGCTCGACAATAATCTGCCGACGCTTGTTGAGCGGCTTGTCCGGGAAGAAATCGAACGTGTGGTGCGTGGCGAGCGATAAACGGTATCAAGCCGATCCATTGAAATATTACCCGCCTGTGCAGCAGGCGGGTTTTCACTTTTAAAGTGACCGAAAGTGGTGCTGTCACTTTTAAAGTGATTTGTCTGCTGTTAGTTGCTATTGAGCCTTCAATCCATTCATCGCGCATAAAGACCGGATAATTCCATGCTTGAGAAGACCTATGACGCCGCGGCGATAGAGCCGAAAATTGCTGAACGCTGGGAAGAAGCGGGTGCATTCAAGGCGGGTGCAGGCGCGAAGCCGGGAGCCGATCCGTTCGCAGTGGTCATTCCTCCGCCGAACGTTACCGGATCGCTGCATATGGGCCACGCGCTCAACAACACGATCCAGGACATTATGGTTCGCTTCGAGCGTATGCGCGGCAAGAACGTGCTGTGGCAGCCCGGCATGGACCATGCGGGCATTGCAACGCAGATGGTTGTCGAACGCCAGCTGGCCGAACGGCAGGAGCCAAACCGCCATACCATGGGCCGCGAGAAGTTCATTGAACGCGTCTGGCAGTGGAAGGCCGAATCCGGCGGTATGATTTCCAACCAGCTGCGCCGTCTTGGTGCCTCGTGTGACTGGTCACGCGAGCGCTTCACCATGGACGAAGGACTGTCGCGCGCGGTTCTGGAAGTTTTTGTCTCGCTCTACAAGCAAGGTCTCATCTATCGCGATAAGCGTCTGGTCAACTGGGACCCGAAGTTGCTGACGGCAATTTCCGACATCGAAGTCGAGTCACGCGAAACGAAAGGTCATCTCTGGCATTTCCGTTACCCGCTTGAGAACGTTCCATTCGATCCAGAGAACCCGCATACCTACATCGTCGTTGCGACGACGCGCCCGGAAACCATGCTGGGCGATACCGGCGTTGCGGTTAATCCGAAGGACGAGCGTTACCACGCCCTGGTTGGCAACGATGTCGTGCTGCCGCTTGTCGGTCGCCATATCCCGATTGTTGCAGACGATTACGCTGATCCGGAAGCCGGTTCCGGCGCTGTCAAGATCACGCCCGCGCACGATTTCAACGATTTCGAAGTGGGCAAGCGGAATGAGCTGCGCGCTATCAACATTCTGACGACGAATGCGTCGATCACGATCAAAGACAATGTTGATTTCCTCGAAGGGCTGCAGCTGACACCGGAATTGAAGGCACTGATCCACGAACTCGAAGGGCAGGACCGCTTCGCAGCCCGCAAGCGCATCGTCGAGCTGATGGACGAGCGCGGTTATCTGGAAAAGGTCGAGGACCACACGCACGCTGTCCCACATGGTGATCGCGGCGGCGTTCCGATCGAGCCTTATCTGACTGACCAGTGGTATGTAAACGCCGGCGAACTGGCCAAGCCAGCAATGGCGGCGGTGCGCGAGGGCAAGACAAAGATCGTCCCGACGAATTGGGAAAAGACCTATTTCGACTGGATGGAAAACATTCAGCCATGGGCGGTTTCACGCCAGCTCTGGTGGGGACATCAGATACCGGCCTGGTACGGTCCAGATGGCCAGTATTTTGTCGAAAAGAGCGAAGAGGAAGCGAAAGCCGCCGCACGCGCTCACTATGGCGAAGACGTTGCACTTGAGCGCGACACCGACGTTCTCGATACGTGGTTCTCGTCGGCGCTTTGGCCGTTTTCGACGCTCGGCTGGCCGGACAAGACGCCGGAACTCGCAACCTATTATCCAACCAGTGTTCTGGTTACGGGTTTCGACATTCTGTTCTTCTGGGTTGCCCGCATGATGATGATGGGCCTCCATTTCATGGACGAAATCCCGTTCCATACGGTTTATCTGCATGCTCTCGTTCGTGACAAGCACGGCGCGAAGATGTCGAAGTCTAAGGGCAATGTCATCGATCCGCTGGAGCTGATGGATGAATATGGTGCTGACGCGCTGCGGTTCACCCTTGCCATCATGGCCGCTCAGGGTCGTGACGTTAAGCTCGACCCGGCGCGTATTGCCGGCTATCGCAATTTTGGCACCAAGCTCTGGAACGCAACGCGCTTTGCCCAGATGAATGGCGTGAAGCTTGATGCCGGCTTCAAACCGGAAAACGCCAAGCTTGCCGTCAATCGCTGGATTCTGACGGAACTGACCAAGGCAACGCGAGCCGTGACGGAAGGCATCGACACCTACCGCTTCAATGAAGCTGCGGGTGCTGCCTATCGCTTCGTGTGGAACCAGTTCTGCGATTGGTATCTGGAGCTGCTGAAGCCGATCTTCATGGGTGACGATGAAGCTGCGAAGGCAGAAGCACAAGCCACGGCAGCCTATTGTCTGGATCAGGTTTATAAGCTACTGCATCCGTTCATGCCTTTCATGACCGAAGAGCTTTGGACCCTGACCGCAGGTGAGGGACAGAAGCGCGATACGGTGCTGGCGCTTGCTGCCTGGCCGGAACTGTCGTTTGAGGACGAGGAAGCCGCGGCT
Source organism: Ochrobactrum sp. BTU2 (assembly GCF_024539785.1). NCBI lineage: Bacteria > Pseudomonadati > Pseudomonadota > Alphaproteobacteria > Hyphomicrobiales > Brucellaceae > Ochrobactrum > Ochrobactrum sp. BTU2. Next base: position 200,265 of record NZ_JAHWRG010000005.1, read on the forward strand.
GACATCAACTGGCTCGTTGATCTCGTCACTGGCATTCGTTCTGTCCGTGCGGAAATGAATGTGCCCGCCGGTGCGATTGCCCCGGTTGTCGTGCTGGATGCCAACGCGACAAGCGTAGAACGCTTCGCTCGTCACGATGCTGCCATCAAGCGCCTTGCCCGCGTGGAGAGTGTCTCGTTCGAGGCACAGGCTCCCAAGGGCTCAGCCCAGATGCTGCTTGATGAGGCGACAATCTGCATCCCGCTAGGCAATCTGATTGACCTCAAGGCTGAAGCAGCACGTCTCGCCAAGGAAGCCGGCAAGATTGCCGCTGAAATGGATCGTATCGAGAAGAAGCTCTCCAACGAAAAATTCGTTGCGAACGCGCGCGAGGAAGTCGTTGAGGCAGAGCGTGAGCGGTTGGCTGAGCTGAAGGAATCGGCGCAGCGTGTAGCAACTGCTGAATCACGCATCCGTGATGCAGGCTGATTTGACCTGACATCAGAAAACGACTCCCTATCGAATCAAACGCCCGACAGTGCATTTCACTGTCGGGCGTTTTTCATGCGGCTGGACGGAGTTTGGACCCGTTTCAAGGGTTGGACCGGCAGATCGAACTCTGGTTTCGATTGTTTTCGACCAATGTTGCGCTTTCGCAACAAGGCAAAAAAGAGGCGGAAAATTGGCCGATTTGGGCCTGATTTGCCATGTGTCGGGCGATTTTTGCTAATGAAGTGGCACGATATTTGATGTTTTAGCCATTTTTGACGAATGCTCCGAAAGTACGATGATGCTAATCCAAATTAATGCGACTTGCGGCCTGAATCCTTCCTGATTTACGTTTCCGTCAACGTTAATACCGTTGCTGTTTGGGAGGACATTATGAGTGTACAGCGCGTGAAAATGGCAGGAATGGTCGCAGCTCTCCTCGGAAGCGCGGTTGCTGCCAATGCAGGCGGCTTTGAGCGTAGCTCGCAGGATTTCGATATTCTCTTCGAAAAGGGAACAGCTGTCGAAGCTGGTGCGACGGTAGTTATGCCTCAGCGTAAACTGAAAAATATTCGTGCGAACCCCGGTGTTGCGACCCCGCCAGTCGTTCCTTATGGACCGGATCGGGGCAAGCCTTGGTCAACTTCAGTCGACGAAGCGAAGACTTACTGGGTACCAAAGGTATCTGCCAAGTTCGATTTGACCGACGATCTGGCTTGTGCCGCCCAATACCGGGAGCCATGGGGAATCGAGACCGATGTAGGCCTCAATACCCTTCGCTCCTTCACTGCGATTGAACAGAAAATTTCGTCGCGCGACTTTGGCTTAAACTGTTCGTACCGGTTTGCCGTCGGCGAAAAGTCGTATTTCAGAATTCTGGGCGGCGTTAGCTATCAGGAACTTAAGGGCTATCAAACTCGCCTGATCCCTCCGACGACCGCATTCAGAGGCAATTTCCGCGTCGCTACACTTGATGTAGAAGACGGCTCGGTTGGCTGGCGTCTGGGCGCGGCCTACGAAATCCCTGAATATGCGATGAGAGCGTCTCTCGTCTATCAGTCTGAGGTCAAGTACAACCTCGACGGTACGATTGACAATCTCATGCTGAACCCGCTCACAGGACAGGGCGTACCCTTGAATGTGACGAACGATATTGCTGCTCCACAGTCGGTTGAATTCAAGTTCCAGACGGGTATCGCACCAGATTGGCTAGCTTTTGGTTCGGTTAAATGGACCGACTGGAAGAGCATCCAACAGGCGACCTTCGTTTCGAATGGTAATCGCGGCCTGCCGGATGGAACCAAAATCACCTCGCTGGATCTGTACTATCAGGATGGCTGGACCGTTTCGGGCGGCGTGGGCCACAAGTTCAATGAACAATGGTCGGGTGCAGCAACCGTGACGTGGGATCGCGGCACCAGCACGGGATGGACGTCTCAGACCGACGTTTGGCTGTTTGGTTTGGGAGCCAACTACAAGCCGAATGACGTCGTTGATGTGCGTTTGGCTGGCGCTATCGGTTGGCTCGGCTCAGGCGAGTTGAGAGATTCGATCAGCACCGGCGATTTCGGTAATGATCTGGTCAGCGCTCTTTCGCTCACTGCAAAGGTCAAGTTCTAAGCTTGATGCATAGAAAACGAAAAGCCCGGCAATGCCGGGCTTTTTTGTTGAGGATCGTTTGTCTCAGGGCTGTTCCAGCCGCGCAAGCAATGAAGATGTGTCCCAGCGGCTGCCACCGATCTTCTGCACTTCCTTATAGAACTGGTCCACGAGGGCGGTCACAGGCAGAAGTGCGCCATTACGGTCAGCTTCCTCAAGGCAGATGCCAAGGTCTTTGCGCATCCAGTCGACGGCAAAGCCGAAATCATATTTGCCCTGGTTCATGGTGCCGGACCGGTTTTCCATCTGCCAGGAGCCAGCGGCGCCTTTCGAGATCACCGAGATCAGTTTTTCGATATCGAGACCAGCTTTCTTGCCGAAATGGATACCTTCGGCCAGTCCCTGAACGAGACCGGCAATGCAGATCTGGTTGACCATCTTGGCAAGCTGGCCCGAGCCGACCGGTCCCATGAGGCCGACCATACGCGCATAAGCATCGATAACTGGCCGGGCCCGCTCGAAAACGGCTTCCGGCGCGCCGACCATTACCGTGAGAATGCCGTTCTCGGCGCCGGCCTGACCACCGGAGACGGGGGCGTCGATGAAATGAAAGCCGCGCTTCTGTGCTTCGATATCCAGTTCACGAGCAACCTCCGCAGAGGCTGTTGTGTTGTCGATGAAGATCGCGTCCTTCTTCATGGTTGAGAAGGCGCCATCCGGGCCGATGGTTACGGAACGAAGGTCATCATCGTTGCCGACACAGGCAAAAACAAAATCTGCATCGCGCACGGCTTCGGCAGGTGTCGCGGCAAAGTTGCCCCCGAATTCCTTGGCCCATTTTTCGGCTTTTGCCGTCGTGCGGTTATAAACCGTGACGTCGTGACCGCCCTTGTTCTTGAGGTGAGCTGCCATGGGATAACCCATGACACCCAGGCCCAGAAAGGCGACTTTAGCGGATGTCGTCATTCGTTCATTCCTCTGGATATTTCTAGAAATCAGGTGAGAGGCGTCATAACGGCCGCCTGATAGGCCGGACGCTGTTTGAGGCGGCCATACCAGTCTTCAAGATGCGGAAGAGATGGGCGCTCAATTGGAAACTCAAACCAGGCATAGGCGTAGCATCCGGTGGGAATATCACCGATACCGAAGTTCTCGCCCGAGAACCAGGGAGCTTCCTTCAAGCCCTCGTTGGCAATCTGCATTGATTGCGCAAGGCCCTGAAGACCTTGTTCCAGAATGGCTGGATCGCGTTCAGCTTCCGGCAGCCGGATCAGATGCTTCATGACGTTGCTGAAATTGGTGTAGAAGGATGCGGAAGCCCAATCCATCCATTTTTCGGCCTGCGCGCGCTTGGCTGGATCTTCGATCCACAGTGTGCCTTTGCCGTAAGCTGCCGCGAGATACCGCGTGATGGTATTGGATTCCCACAGCACTGTGTCGCCGTCTTCCAGCAAGGGGATCAGCCCATTCGGATTGCGTGCGAGGTAAGCCGGATCTTTCAATCCACCGAACTGGCCACCGACATTGATCTGTTCATAGTCGAGATTGAGTTCGCGCGCTGTCCAGAGCGCCTTCTTCACATTCGTGGAATTGATACGACCCCAGATTTTCAGCATGACTCAACCTGTTACCTTACTGTTGGAAGCTGTATTCTAGAGCGCATCCCGAAAAGTGTGAAACGGTTTTCGGAAAAGATGCGCGTTAAAACAAATATTTAGAGCGCCGATCTGATCCAATCAGATCGAAATGCGCTCTAAACAGATCGCCCCCGGAAGCTGCAAGACTGCCGGGGGCGATATTTTGGTTTTATGCCGGTTTAGTGATCTCTAACGAATGAGATGGCGGGTCAGCCTTCGTTCGAGGAAATCCCAAACGTGCCGCAGGCATTCGACGATAAGCAGATAAATGACTGCAGCCCAGAGATAAGTCTGGAAATCGAATGTCCGCGAATAGGCGCGGCGCGTTTCACCCATCAGGTCAAGTACGGTGATGATAGCTACAATGGCCGAGCCCTTGATCATCAGGATGATTTCGTTGCCGTAAGGACGCAACGCCACGATGAGCGCCTGCGGAAGAATGACCTTCCAGAACGTCACACGCTTCGAAATGCCAAGCGCCGCAGCGCCTTCCCATTGGCCCAGCGCCACACTCTGGATAGCGCCGCGCAGGATTTCAGCCTGGTAGGCTGCCGTGTTGAGCGAAAACGCCAGAATGGCGCAATTCCACGCATCGCGGAAAAACACCCAGAGCCCGATGCTTTCCAGAAAAGGACGGAAGGTGCCGAAGCCATAATAGATAAGGAATGTCTGCGCCAGCAGCGGCGTGCCGCGGAAGAAATAGACATAGCCGAAAGCAATTCCGCGCAGCCAGCGATTGTTGGACATGCGCGCGGCCGTGATCGGTAGCGAGAGCAGGGCGCCTATGACAATCGATACGGCAACCAGTTTCAGCGTTATCAGAAGCCCGGACCAGTAGCGTGGCCCATAGGTTTCAAACAGATCGATACGCCATGCATTGTAGAGATAGATCGCAAGGCCAGCGAAAAGAAGGAACCAGAAGGCAACGATGATATGGCCGGCAATGCGCATCCGCGTCCATTGCTTGATGACGGGTGGCGGAGCCATCGCGGGAATTGTCGTAGTGGAAACAGTCTGGCTCATATCATGCACCTCGCGACCGGTTGGCGCCCGCATCAGCCCAGCGGGCAATGCGATTGATGAAGTAGGACGAGATGATTGCGAGAACCAGATAGAGCAGGCAGGCTATGCCGAAGAACAGAAATGGTTCCTTGGTCACGCGTGCCGCGATGGAGGTTTGCCGCAGAATATCGGACAATGTGATAACCGAAACCAGCGACGTATCCTTGAGCAGCACCAGCCAAAGATTGGCAAGGCCGGGCAGGGCGATGCGGATCAACTGCGGCAGGATGACCTTGCGCATGGTCTGCCAGTGCGACAGGCCAACTGCATAACCGCCTTCATACTGCCCGCGCGGAATTGCGCGAAACGCCGAAAGGAAGACTTCGCTCGAATAGGAAGAGAAGACGAAGCCTAGCGCAACCATACCGGCGCCGAACGCATTGATTTCCACATTCGCTTCGATGCCGAACAGACTGAGAAGCCGTTGCAACCCGAGAGAGGCGCCGAAATAAACGAGAAAGAGGGTTAGAAGCTCAGGCAAACCACGAAAGATCGTCGTGTAAATGTTTGAAGCGAGCCGGATCGATGGTTCGGTGGACTGCTTGCCGATAGCAACTAGAAATCCGAGTGCGAGACCAACGGGGAGTGTTGCGAGAGCCAGCGAGACGGTTACCAGAAGCCCCCAGGCAATACTGGCACCCCATCCGTCGGGGCCGAAACTCAACAAAGTGGCGTAGTGTTCCATGCGCCTATTCTTTTTCCTAAAGGCATTTGCCTATGTTTTTATCGCCTGCGAGGCTTTGCCCGGCAAGGCTTGTACGGCATGCCCATACAAATGTTTTGCGCCGATTTGCGGAAAGCAAACCGGCGCATAGGTGTCAGTTTTGATTAATTTTCGGCGCCATAAGCATCGAAGTCAAAGTACTTGTCGTTGACTTCCTTGTATTTGCCGTTTGCGCGGATCGCCTTGATGGCTGCGTTGAATTTTTCAACCAGCTCCGGACGGCCTTTCTTGAAGGCAACGCCAGCGCCCGGACCGTGGATCTCGATAACCGGCGGGAAAGTGCCGACCATCTTGCAGCAGGCGCCATCCGGCGACTTCAGCCATTCGGCCAGTGTCACGCTATCGTCGTTGACGGCGTCGAGACGGCCATTGGCGAGATCAAGACGGTATTCCTCAGCAGTCGGATAGGCCTTGATCGTGCTGTCGGTAAAAGTCTTTTCCGAGTAGTTGGAGTGTGTGGTGGAAACCTGAACGCCAATGGTCTTGCCAGCGAGGTCTTCCTTGGTCACACCCTTGATGTCGGTATCCTTGGGAGCTGCGATGCCGGGAGGTGTATTGTAATATTTGTTGGAGAAGTCGACCTGCTTCTTGCGCTCGTCCGTGATGGACATGGAGGCGATGAAGGCGTCGAACTTGCCAGCCTGAAGGGCAGGAATAGCGCCGTCCCATTCCTGGGTGACAAATTCGCACTGCGCTTTCATTTCTTCGCAGAGCGCCTTGGCGATATCGACGTCGAAGCCCGAGAGGGTGCCGTCTGGCTTGATGAAGTTGAATGGAGGATAGGCGCCTTCGGTGCCGATCTTGAGCTTGAGTGGCTCTTCTGCATTTGCAACACCGGCAGTCATGCTACCGATCGTAATTGCCAGCGCAGCAACAGATGCCGCAGCGGCGATACGCTTCAATACGCGCATTTTCAGTCCTCTCGTTTTGTTCTGGCTGGTTCCCTGATTATTTCTTCTGGTTCAGCCGCTTAAGGGGTAGTCACGACCGTGAAACTTTAAATTGCACGTTTGGTAGCGGATTCCCCCCGGCCACTACCAATAGATGGTTGAGCCGATCATGCGCAATATTTTTTCGCGCTTCCGTCCCCACCATCAGATCTGCAAACGATATTCCCACCATTTTGAGACGATTGGCAAGATGGTCTGCGTAATTAAATTGTGTGTCCAAGGGGGGAATTCCTCGGCGTTTTCTGCATGCCTTCACCGGAAAGCGGTGAATTGTGTTGTCAAAGAGGGGAATTATAGAGAGTCTCTCAGAGACCCATAACGCCTTCGATGAAATCGGCTATTTGCTCTATTTCATCGATGCCGAACACCGGCACTTTTTCGCCGGGTTGCTGCTGGTCGCTGGCAATGGCGACGATGGCGGGATCGTCAACGGAGAGAGCTGGCCCGGCATGGCCGCCTTCGCGACGCAGTTCGATTTTCTTGTGCGTTTCCCGCTTGTAGCCCTCGACCAGAATCAGATCGCAAGGCGCCAGCTTGGCCGCAATCTCCCATAGAGAAGGTTCTTCTTCGCCGAGACCTTCATGCATGATTGCGTAGCGCTGCGACGAGACGATAGCCACTTCCGCTGCTCCGGCCTTTCGATGACGCCAGGAATCGGTGCCTTCATGGTCGATATCGAAATTATGATGGGCGTGTTTGATGGTGGCGATACGGTATCCACGTGCCGTAAGGCATGCGACCAGACGTTCGGTCATTGTCGTCTTGCCGGAGTTTTTCCAGCCGGTAATGCCGAAAAGCTTCTGGTTCATTCCATTGCCTCAACCAGTTTTCGGGCGGCGACAAGATCGTCGGGCCGATTGATATTGAAGAACGGATCATATGTTTCCGGGCTATCACCAACGAAGGCAAGCGGAAAATCAACCGTTTCAAATCCGATATGTTCGGCGAATGCGAAGACGCTGGCCCTGCTGGTATTGGTAAGCCAGACGGTGAGTTCGTCAGCCAGTCCGGTTTCCCAAAGTCCGAAAATCGGATGGACCCGGTTAAGGGAACTGGCGAGAACGATCCGCGCCCCGGTTTGCTTCCGACGTGCAAGAAGGTGGTCCGCGAGGTCGCGAGGCAGGAATGGCGTATCGGCTGCTGTCGTTAGCAGTAATGAGGGCTCTTGTGCCTGCGTCAGCGCGGTCAGAATGCCGATCAGCGGGCCGCCATGTTCCGCCGGCAGGTCCTTGATCACCGGCACGCCGAGATCAGTCAGGCGGGGATCATCGCTATTCGCATTGATGACAAGCGCTTCGACCTGCGGTTTGATCCTTCTGACGACATGGGAAATGATAGTGCCGGTGCTGCCGAGCGGCTGAAGGAATTTGTCACCCGCAACGCCGCCTTGCTGCATGCGGCTGGAGAGCCCGCCAGCGATGATTGCGCCTGCAATCATGAGGGTTCCACGCCGGTCGGGATCGTCGCCAATGTGCTTTTGTTGCGTTCCCGCTTCTTCAACACGTTTTCACGATAGACCATATAGACGCCACTTCCGACCACCAGAACCGATCCCATGATCGTATATATGTCGGGCGCTTCGCCAAAAATCAAAGTGCTGAGGCCGATTGCCCACAGCAGGCTGGAATAGCGGAACGGCGAAACGAATGACACTTCGCCCTCACGCATGGCGAGAATGATGAAGTGATATCCGACGAGGAGAAGGACAGCGGCAATGGCCATGGCGCCGACTGCTGTAATTCCAACGGGCTGCCATCCGCCCATTGGAACGGTCAGCGCGCCGCCGGTCAATGTTATCGCGCCTGCGGTCAATGTCGAGAGATAGAGGGTCGGCACGTGAGCGGGCACACGGCGCGTGGCGATATCCCGCGTGGCGGCAAAACCTACGCTGGCAAGAAGTACAGCGACGGCAGCAAGGCTTGCAGCACCATCCGTTCCGGGCCGGATGATGATGAGGACCCCGACAAGACCGACAAGAATACAGGACCAGCGACGCCAGCCCACTTTTTCCTTCAGGAAGAGTGCCGCTCCAAGCGTCACGACAAGCGGCGTTGCCTGAAAGACCGCCGAACAGAACGCCTGCGAGAGATGGCCGAGCGAATAAATATAGGTGATGGTGGCGACAACTTCGCCTACGACGCGCAGGATCGTCATCTTTTCAAGCGACAGATTGCGCAATGCACCGTGGCGCCAGGCGAGCAAACCGATCAGCACCGTGGCGAATATGCCTCGGATCAGCATGTACTGTCCGCTGTTCATCTCGGTCAGGAGGTATTTTGTGATCGTATCGCCGATGGTGAAGGTGCCCATGGCGAGAAGCATGAAAATACTTGCGCGAAAATTTGCTGACTGCGGCACGATACAGAATCCAGTTTAAGATTGCATACCGTTTTAAAGTCGATCTCGCGACAATTATTTCGGGTTGTGTGCTTTTTTAAGTATAAATCGCTCAGCCGCCGGTAAGACTCATGTGGCGAGCAACCGCCGGGCGATTATGATCGCGGTCGATGATGAAATCATGGCCTTTCGGCTTGCGCGAAATAGCTTCATCAATGGCTTGGCTGAGCAGCAGGTCGCTTTCGCTTTCCCGCAAGGCCTTGCGCAGATCGGCGTCATCATTCTGGCCTAGGCACATATAAAGCATACCGGTGCAGGTAAGCCGGACGCGGTTGCAGCTTTCGCAGAAATTATGCGTCATCGGCGTGATGAAGCCGAGCCGTCCGCCTGTTTCCTCAATCGTAACATAGCGGGCAGGGCCGCCTGTGCGGTAAGGAATATCTGAAAGCGTGAATTGCTGCGACAGGTCCTCGCGCAGCTGCGAGAGCGGCAGATACTGGTCCGTACGGTCGAACTCGATCTCGCCCATCGGCATTGTTTCGATGAGCGTCATGTCCATGCCGCGGCCATGGGCCCAGCGGATCAGTTCGGGAATTTCGTGATCGTTGAAATCCTTCAACGCGACTGCATTGATCTTGACGCGGATACCGGCGCGTTGTGCGGCTTCAATACCCTCAAGAACCCGGGGAAGATCGCCCCAGCGGGTGATCTGGTGGAATTTTTCAGGATCGAGCGTATCCAGCGAGACATTGATACGGCGTATACCGCATTCTGCCAGTTCGTCGGCAAAGCGTGAGAGCTGCGATCCGTTCGTGGTCAGCGTCAATTCATCCAGCGCACCTGATTTCAGATGGCGCGACAGCTGCCGGATCAGGTGCATGATGTTTTTGCGCACCAAAGGCTCGCCACCGGTCAGGCGCAGTTTCCTGACACCCTTGTCGATAAAGGCGGTGCAAAGCCGGTCCAGTTCCTCAAGCGTCAGCAAATCCTTCTTGGGCAGGAACGTCATGTGTTCCGCCATGCAATAGGTGCAGCGGAAATCACAACGATCCGTCACTGAAACGCGAAGATAGGTAATGGCACGCCCGAAAGGATCAATCATGGGTCCAGTCGGGGAAACAAGTGGCTGGGCTTGGTTTGTGTACATCATTAAGCCGTTGTTTCCACAGGATGCGGAGGAATATCCGCGTCGTCTACCTAGAAATAGGATCTGCGAGCCTCAATGTCCAGTTTCACGCACGCGAAGCTCTTTCAATAATAACCGCGACTATTGCGATATTTTAACGCGGGGCCTATCAAAAGCTGGCGAAGAACCAAGCTGGAGAATGGTAATGAGTGAGGTCTGGCCGACTGAATTGCGTGTCTCACACGACCGCAAACTGCTGACTGTGGCGTTCGATGATGGCCAGAAATTCGAGCTGACCGCCGAGTTGCTGCGTGTCCTGTCGCCCTCGGCAGAAGTGCAGGGGCATTCGCCGGCACAGCGCATCACAGTTGGTGGCAAGCGGACCGTCGAAATCATGAAGATGGAGCCGGTCGGCAACTACGCCGTCCGCATAACGTTTGACGACATGCACGATACCGGCCTGTTTTCGTGGACCTATCTCCACAAGCTCGGCACCGAGAAGGACATGTTATGGCAAACTTATCTCGATGAGCTTGCCGAAAAAGGCCTGAAACGGGATCGTTGATCCCGCCTGCCGGTCAGTCTTTCTCCAGCATTTCGGATATGCGCCGCATCACATCGCCCATCGCGTTGCATTGCGCGTTCGTCGATTGCGCCATGACGCGGTCGATCAGGTCGGTATAGACTGTCAGCGCATGCCCCAGAAGCTTTTCGCCCTTGGCAGTTAGCGTCAGTCGTATCACACGCTTGTCTGCCGGGTCGCCCTCGCGCACCAGCAAGCCGCGCTTTTCAAGCTTTGGTAGCAGCATGGTGATGTTCGAACGCCCGACGAGAATGCGGCGCGCAAGATCATGCTGGGATTCGCCGGGGTGGCGATAAATATTCATCAGCACATCCAGATCGGCGATCTTGAGATCGAAGGCCGACAGTCCTTGGGCGAGGGCGCGTTCCACCGCTTTGCCGGCACGTGCAACGGCAATCCAGTTCTTGAAGCGCGGATTGTCCCACGGCAGTTTTTGAGTCTTGTCTTGCATTTTGTTCATTCTTGTACAATTATTTGTTCAGGATTGAACATAATTGAGGCCCTGTCATGACATCGATTTCTTTGCAGGTTACGCGATTCGGTCTGGGTGTGCTTGGCCGCATTGATGCCGACAAGGCAGGTCGCGCCGCGTTCAGGATTTTCTGTCGAACGCCAAGCCGCAAGCCGAAGACCAAGGCCTATGCCGCGCGGCTTGAACAGGCGAGCAATGAACTCCGTCAGGCAAAGCGGCTCGATCTGATTATCGATCGAGGGCTTATCGCAACCTATTTGTTCGAACCCGATATTTATGTGGGAAGAACGTCGCTTGTCGTTCATGGCTGGGGATCGCGCACAGCGGATATGATAGCGATCATTCGCGAGCTTGTTGCGCGTGGGGAACGAGTTGTCTCCATCGACCTGCCGGGGCATGGCGCATCGGCAGGCCGCACCCTCAACATGATACAGGCAATCGCCGCCGTTGATGTTGCGTGGCGCCAGTATGGTCCGTTCGATGCGATGATCGGTCACTCATTCGGCGGTGCGGTCATCGTCAATGCCGCAGCAGGTTCTCTCGGGTGCTACCAGTCACATCGCCCCGCAAAGCTGGTGACAATTGCTTCCCCGCACTCCATGGCAGGCGTCTTTGACGGTTTCGGCAAAGTGCTTGGGCTTGGTCGTGACGTGCGCAACGCAATGAAGGAGCAAGTCCGTCATCTCGCAGCGCGCCCGATCACGGATTTCGATACCGACGTTCATCTGCGCCGCATGACAATTCCGACGCTGGTCATCCACGCGCATGACGATAAGGAAGTTCCCGCCATCTGCGCGGAAATGGCCGGCAAGGCAGGCTCTCATGTCAGGGTGCACTGGGCGGATGGCCTTGGGCATCGCCGCATCATTGCGAGTGCTGAAGTGGCGTCCCTGGTAGCGGATTATCTTGATGACGGTCCGCGATTAAGGCTGGTTGCCTGATGATGTTTCGGTGAGAACAAGTTTCTCCCAACCTGCCATGGCGCCCAGTGCCGTTGCGGTGAGATCTTGCCGCGTTCCGCCATCGCGTGCGAGAATGGACATGCCGTTCTGGACTGTCGCGTAAAAGGTCGCAACCGCTTCGCAATTGACGGATGCGGGAATATGGCCGTCACGAATGCCGCGTTCGAGCCGCTTTTTCAGGATTTCGATATTGGTCTGGCGGTGATTGCGCAGCACGTCGCAGACTTTGTCGCTTGAATGCGTCCGATGAAGCGCATCCAGAGCAATCATGCAGCCCCGCGGCACGGATTCCTCGCAATAGGCATCTATCGTGGCAAGCAGAAAACGCTCGAAAGCCGCGCGAACATCCGGCGTTTCATCCAGTGTCGACCAGATTTCAATGCCCACTTCACCGGCATAAAGGGTGAGGGCTTCGAGATAGAGTTCTTCCTTGCTTCCGAATGCCGCATAGAGGCTTGGCGCATTGATGCCCATAGCCGTCGTCAGATCGGCCAGCGACGATCCGTCGAAGCCTTTTTCCCAAAATATCAACATTGCAGCACGAAGCGCTGTTTCGCGGTCGAAGCTACGGGGCCGTCCTTTTTCTGCCACGTGTGAACCTTTCTGTATCGATCATTAAATAAATCGCTTGACGGTTCTGTGCAAGCCTGTCAGCAATTATGTATCAATCGATACAGAAAGGAAATGGTATGTCAGCCGAAGCTTTGAACGGAAAGGTTGCCTTCATCACCGGCGGAAGTCGCGGCATCGGTGCAGCGATTGCACGACGGCTCGCGAAAGATGGCGCGACAGTTGTCGTCACTTATGTGAACGGCAAGGAAAAAGCTGAAGCTGTGGTTTCCGAAATCGTAGCCAATGGTGGCAAGGCTCTGGCGCTGAAGGCCGACAATCGCGACGCGAGCCAGATTGCGGCGGCAATCGAGAAAGCGGTCAAGGATTTCGGTCGTCTGGATATACTGGTCAACAGTGCTGGCATCTGGCATGCGGCCCCGCTGGAAGAGGTCACACTTGCCGACTTCGATGAGGTTATGGCTGTGAACTTCCGGGCTGTTTTTGCCGCCGTTTCAGCGGCCACACCACACCTTGGTGCTGGCGGACGCGTCATAACCATCGGCTCAAACCTCGCCGAAAGCGTGCCGTGGCCGGGCATCAGCCTTTATGCGGCAAGCAAGGCGGCGCTGATCGGTTTGACGAAAGGTCTGGCGCGCGACCTTGGTCCAAAGGGCGTCACGGTCAACGTCGTTCAGCCTGGCTCCACCGATACGGATATGAATCCGGCGGCTGGAGAACATGCCGAACAGCAGCGGGAGCTTATCGCAACCGGCAGTTTCGGTTCGCCTGACGATATTGCAAGTCTGGTGGCATGGCTTGCCAGCCCCGAAGGGCGTTTCGTGTCTGGAGCTACGCTCACGATCGATGGCGGCACAAATGCCTGAAACAAAAAGGGCGGCTTGCGCCGCCCTTTTTTTGCTTAGAGCTCTGATATGATTGAATCAGATTTGTGTTCTAAGCGTTTGTTTCGTCGCATTATCCTACGCAAAACCGCTTCGCACTTTTGCTGGAAATGCTTTAACCCAGATTGAGTTCCTTGAAGAAGTCATTGCCCTTGTCATCGATGACGATGAAGGCCGGGAAATCTTCCACTTCGATACGCCAGATCGCTTCCATGCCGAGTTCCGGATATTCGACAACCTCGACCTTCTTGATGCAATCCTGGGCCAGACGGGCAGCCGGGCCACCGATGGAGCCCAGATAGAACCCACGGTGCTGGCCGCAGGCTTCGCGCACCTGACGCGAACGGTTGCCCTTGGCGAGCATCACCATCGAGCCGCCAAAGGACTGGAACTGGTCCACATAGGAATCCATACGGCCTGCCGTGGTTGGCCCGAACGAGCCGGAAGCATAACCGGCAGGCGTCTTGGCCGGGCCAGCATAATAGATCGGGTGGTTCTTGAAATAATCCGGCATGGCTTCGCCGTTTTCAAGCCGCTCGCGAATTTTGGCATGGGCCAGATCGCGCGCCACGATGATTGGACCGGAGAGCGACAGGCGCGTCTTGACCGGGTGTTTCGACAATTCCTTGAGAATGTCCTGCATCGGCTGGTTGAGGTCAATCTTGACCACATGCGACGACAGTTTTTCCTCGTCGATATCCGGCATGTACTTGGCCGGGTTGGTTTCCAGCTTTTCCAGAAAGATGCCGTCCTTGGTGATCTTGCCCTTGGCCTGACGGTCGGCGGAGCAGGAAACACCAATGCCGATCGGCAACGAGGCGCCGTGGCGCGGCAGGCGAATGACACGGACGTCATGGCAGAAATATTTGCCGCCGAACTGAGCGCCGACGCCGAGAGACTGCGTCAGCTTATGGATTTCAGCTTCCATTTCGAGGTCGCGGAAAGCATGTCCGGTTTCGGAACCTTCGGTCGGCAAGCTGTCCAGATAGCGCGTTGAGGCAAGCTTGACCGTCTTGAGGTTCATCTCAGCCGAAGTGCCCCCGATGACAATTGCCAGATGGTAAGGCGGGCAGGCGGCTGTTCCCAGGCTCAGGATCTTGTCCTTGAGGAAGTCGATCATGCGGTCATGCGTCAGGAGCGACGGCGTTCCCTGATAGAGGAATGTCTTGTTCGCCGAACCGCCGCCCTTGGCAACGAAAAGGAACTTGTAGGCGTCTTCGCCTTCTTCATAGATATCGATCTGGGCAGGCAGATTGTTCTTGGTGTTCTTTTCCTCGAACATCGAAAGAGGCGCCAGCTGCGAATAACGCAGGTTCTTCTTGTTGTAGGCGTCGAGCACACCAGCGCCAAGCGCATCGGCATCACCGCCTTCGGTCCAGACGCGACGGCCCTTCTTGCCCATGATGATGGCCGTGCCGGTATCCTGACACATGGGAAGCACGCCGCCTGCTGCGATATTGGCGTTCTTCAGAAGATCGTAGGCGACAAAACGGTCGTTATCCGTTGCTTCCGGGTCTTCAAGAATATGGGCAAGCTGCTGCAGATGGCCGGGGCGCAGCAGATGGTTGATATCGGCAAAGGCCGCTTCCGAAAGTAGGCGAAGCCCTTCCGGATCAACAGTCAGGACTTCCTGTCCCTTGAACGTATCGACAGAGACATGATCGGAAGTCAGCTTGCGGTAAGGGGTGTCGTCTTCACCAAGAGGAAAAAGATCGGCGGCGCTTGCTTCTGCCATCGCGGTACCTCGCTTGCTTGCCAGCTGCGCCAGCCGGAGGTCGTCATCGTTTCCGGCTCGCGCGATATGTGTTGATCGAAGTTCCGAAGAAGAGCTTCGGAACCATAGTCTGTGGGGCTTTTAGCGCGATGCGGAGTGGATGCCACTGCGTCACTTTGTTCATTAAGGCATTCCGAGTTTGTCTCCCGAGAAGAAGCCTCAAACAATTGTGATGAACGCAAAACAGAAAATTGCTTCAGGAAACAATAGCGTTAAAAGTTTCTATACGAGATTGGTAAATTCTACGGGTGAGATTCGGACGGATTCGCTTTTGAGCGAACGCATTAACTTTGGCGGTTTGAAATGCAGTTTTCCAGACACTCGCAGATGGATGAAAAGAGCAGCGCCGCACGCGGACAAAATATCCGCCGCGCAGCCGCGATAGCTCTGGCAGCTTCGGTGTTTCTCCCTACGGCACAGGCTCAAGCCGCAAATTCGCTGATGGAACTTTTCCAACAGCGTCGCCAGCAGCAGGTGCAGCCAGCCCAGCCTGTTCAGCCGCAAGTCACTCCTCGCGCACCTGTAGCACCGAAGGCCGTTTCTGCTCCTCGTGCCGCTGTGCGCAGCCTTCCGCCAGTCCAGCGCGTGACCGTCAAAGGGCCGCAGATTTACGACTACAAGCCGGATACTCTGGTCAATATCGATTTCAGCGCGCTCGATATGCAGGTAACCGCAGCAACCGAACCAGTGACCGTCGATCCGCTGACATCGGGCATGTCGCCGATCCGTCCGCAGATTCGCGAAGAAACGCCGGGTCAGCGTGCCTTCGATGCAGCGACGAATTATCTGAAATCCGTGAATGTCAAAGCCGAGAAAGAGATCGCTCAGGCGATCGTCGACTATTATTCAAGTCAGCGCTCTTTCATGTGGTCGGCCGACGATAAAGTGCTCGACCGCGCCAAGAATGTTGCGGCTTTCTTTGCCCGTGCGGACGAAGATGGGCTCAACCCGGATGAATATGCAGTCACGATCCCCGCTGACAATTTCGATGGCGCTGCTGAATCTGAGCGCCAGCAGAAACTTGCAGAATTTGAAATTCGCATGTCTGCCCGCGCGCTGCGCTATGCCATCGATGCGGGTGAGGGACGTGTAATCGCGGACCGCCTCAGTGGTTTCCACGATCTACCGCGCAACCGCGTCGATCCGAAAGCCGTTCTCGAAAAGCTGGCATCGGAAAGCGATCCGGCTGCCTATCTGCATGGTTTCCAACCGAGCAATGAGCAATATGCGGCGTTGAAGCGCGAGCTTGCGAATACCGAGCCGCCATCTGCCGAGCCAATCCGCATCTCGCTGAATGGCATCATCAAGCCGGGCGATACCAATGACCAGCTCAGCAAGGTGGTTGCGCTGATTTCGAGACATGCGCCTGCTGGCTATCTGGCACAGCACAAGCAAGTGCTGGACACGCATGCGAGCGGCGACGTCTATGATCCGGAACTGGTTTCTGCAATCAAGGATTATCAGAAGCTTTCGGGCAGCACGCCGGACGGCGTCATCGGTCGCAATACGCTTTCCGCACTTCAAGGCGAGCAATCTTCCATCAAACGCGACCGTATCCTTTATTCCATGGAGCGCCTGCGCTGGCTGCCGCATGATTTCGGCACGCGTTACGTGATGGTCAATCAGCCGGCTTACCGTGCCGAATATTTCGAGGACGGAAAAGAGAAGCTGGCCATGAATGTGGTTATCGGCTCTCCAACCCATCAGACCTACTTCTTCTACAACAAGGTCCAGACGGTCGTTTTCAATCCGTCATGGGGCGTGCCGCGCTCGATCATCCTGAACGAGATGCTGCCCAAGGTCATGCGTGATACGAGCTATCTCGACCGCAATGGTTACGAGGTCTATGCAGGCGGCAAGAAGGTTTCCGCCAGTGCCGTCAACTGGAGTGCAGTTGCCGCGGGTAAAGCCCATGTCGGTATTCGCCAGAAGCCGAGCCTCGACAATGCGCTGGGCGAACTCAAAATTCTGTTCCCGAATGCGCATGATATCTACATGCACGACACTCCGGCCAAATCCTATTTCAGCCGCGATATGCGTGCCCTGAGCCATGGCTGCATTCGTCTGGAACGCCCACGTGACATGGCGGCGGCGGTTCTGGGGACATCGGTGACGGATCTGGAAAAATATTTCGGCAAGAATGAGCGCGGCATCAAGGTCAAGGAACCTGTGCCTGTCTTCATTTCCTATTTCACTGCATGGCCGGAAGCGGATGGAAAAATCCATTATTACGGCGATGTTTACGACCGTGATTCCGGATTGCAGAAAGCATTCGACAAGACGGCAGGTTCGCGCCTCGCAGCGCTCTGAAATCCCTCCCGTATCAAAACAGAACGGTAATCATTGATGGGTGATTGCCGTTTTTCTTTGCGATCAGAAGCTGTTGGGGAGAAGATCGAAATCTCTTTGGAAACAGGCTTGCGAGACGCTTGACTTATGCAGCCGCTGGCCAGTATATCCGCACCACCTTGATCGAGCTTGGCTCATCGGGCGTGTAGCTCAGCGGGAGAGCACTCCCTTCACACGGGAGGGGTCACAGGTTCAATCCCTGTCACGCCCACCATTCACCTCATTGAAATTAAAGAAAAATCCCTATCCATCAAATTTTCCAACTCGCCAATGGTTGGAAATCGATGCCGCCTGATTTTATCAAAGTGCCAATGGCACAAAAAAGAAGATGCCGAGGCAGCGGTTCTGAGGTAATGCTCCTCGTGATTGATAGCTGTATGGAAATATTCAGAAGATGGAATGGATTCCGATATTCTTCGTGGTGTTCAAGGTTCTCGTGTTAGGCGTGGCCATGTTCTTCGCCATCAAGTGGCATTACGACGAAGATAAAAAGAAAAAGAATAACGAAATGAGCGGGTCGTAAGAGCCCGCCTCATCACGTACAGCCACCGCACTTATTGCCTAAACAAAAACCCGCCGAAGCGGGGTAGTGACTGCTGACCCTGCGTCAGCAGCATTGGATCGGTTTTCTTCGGCGCCTCGATAACGATGTGTCTACGCCAAAACCAGTTGTGAAGGCGAATATCAGTTCCAGAACAGATAACGATCCTGCCAGACAACTCGGCACTGAGTTTCTATTTCGGCAGTGGATCGATGTGGGAATTCGTCGTGTAGTCGTTCGGCAATCGGATTTAGCGAAAGGGTCTTGGGTATAATCAATTCGGCCCGGTCGGCCTGGGCGCTAATAGCATTCAGCAACAGAGCGTCTTCTGATCTCATCATAGAGTATCCTTATGGTGATGGGCATAAGCCAGTCTTGAAAAATGCAAAGCAGGAAATGTTCGCAAAGGAATTGGCTGAAGGTCTGACAGCAGACGGGCATATCAGCGAGCCGGATTTGAGCCTAATCTTGGCAATAAAATGCGTCTGAAAGCAAATGAAAACATTTTGAAGCGAATTGATGAAATACGCGCCAGGGTGACTGAAAAAGTCGAGTGGAAGGCCGTGGGCAGGCTGCGCATGCTCGCTGACATTCCTGAAAAAGCGAAGACGGAAGCTCCACGCATCACCGTATCTGCAATCGCGGAAGCGAACAAAATGCAGGGCAATCAACCGAAGTAGGTCAGGCTGTTATTGGATTCGACTGTCGAAGTGGGCCAGTCGCCACGCTCACTCTTTCTGTGGGAAATTTCAGGGACGTTCATATCTCCAAAGCATGATGCACGCCGCAATTACCACCGCAGACGTCAGCACGCCTATGACAATAGAGAATAGAACCATTGCATTACCCCTGCTGCCTTCGTTTTCTTTATTGGGTCAGAGAATGACCGAGGAAATTCACTTCGTCAGGTCGACAATGACGAATCAACATTCCATGCATTTGAATTGACGAGTCGCGGTTTATGGCTTTCCAGCGTGAACTGGAAAACACGCGCAATTATCCGCCTCGCGACGTATATTTCTTGTTGCTGTTATAAAACTTTCACCGTTGCCGGATAGGCGAGGGCGTCCGCTCGTTACGCGGATTGGAAGGGCATAAGGGGCTGAATAAAATTATCGCTGATATGGTGGATTCGTTGCGTGGAGCGGCGATGAAAGGAATTACTTTATTTTTATTCTGAATATTTTTGTATTTATAAAATATATATGAAGTAACTTTTATATCACATATAAATAATTCACAAAACTTACATTGAATAAACATTGATCAAGTTATTGTGAATAAATATAGCGGTGGCGTCTAACTCATCTACTGGAGACGCATTTATGAATATCAGAAAAGTTCTTCTCGGTTCGGCAGCATCGCTTGTAGCGATTTCTGGTGCGCAAGCAGCCGATGCGATCGTGGCACCTGAGCCGGAAGCAGTCGAATATGTCCGCGTATGCGATGCATATGGTGCTGGCTATTTCTACATTCCGGGGACGGAAACCTGCCTTCGCATTCATGGTTATGTTCGCTACGACGCAAGCGGTGGCGACAACAATTATGCTCGTACCCCCGCACAGCTGGAGCGCGACACCTGGAACAAGCTGGCCCGCGTCAGCCTTCGTTTCTCGACCGCTTCCGAAACAGAACTCGGCACGCTCAAGACCTATAGCGAACTGCGTTACGACTGGAACGGCGACGGCAACGGCAAAGCCAACAATTACAATGGCGGCTCCACCAGCACCTCGCTGCGTTACGCCTATATCCAGCTTGGCGGTCTGCGTATTGGTCTGGATGAATCGGCTTTCGTCACCTTCACCGGTTACCTCGGCAACGTCATCAGCGACGACGTGATCCTCGCTGGCGGCTACCGCACCAACCTTATCAGCTACACCTTCAAGGGCGGGAACGGTTTCTCGGCCATTGTCTCCTTTGAAGAAGGTGGCAACACCGACTCGAACGTAGACGTCACCATCAAGGATTACATGCCGCATGTAGTCGGTGGCCTGAAATACGAGCAAAGCTGGGGCAAGATCGCCGGTGTCGTCGCCTATGACGCCCGTAACGAGGAATGGGCCGGAAAGGTCCGCGGCGATGTTAACATCACCGATCAGTTCTCGGTCTGGCTGCAGGGCGCTTACAAGTCCAACGACGATCATTACGGCACGTCGGGCGGTTATCGCGTCCGTATCATCGACTCGTTCTACGGTACCTGGGGCGGTGACTGGGCAGTCTGGGGCGGCGCGGCCTACAAGGCAACCAGCAAGGCCACTTTCAACGTACAGGCCGCTTATGACGACAGCGAAACCTTCGCTGCAACGGCAAACGTTGCCTACCAGCTCGTTCCTGGCTTCACCATCACGCCTGAAGTTTCCTACACCAAGTGGCAGGACAAGAACACGAGCATGGACGGCAAAGACGCCTGGCAGGGCAAGATCCGCTTCCAGCGCTCGTTCTGATATTCTGGCTGATACGCTGGCTAATAGTGCCCGCTTCAGCACACGCATTGTCGTAGAACTATGATGACCTCCAGTCCATGTTTCTAGCGACAGAGGCGGCGGCCCATTCGGTCGCCGCTTTTTTTGTTTTATAGTGAAATACCTGTTTCACCCTCTGGCTTCCGCCTGACAAAAAACTGTTCGAACTCTGTCTGTCCGGACAAGCTTGGCTTGCTGTCGAGGTTCTCATCACTATCTATATCCCAAAAGGGAGCATAGATGACGGTGAGAATGATGAGCATGGATGCCTATAGTTCGATGACGGAAAAGAAGCCTTTTTCGGTTCCTGCCAATGAAGTCGAGCGACTTGAAAGCGTCCGTAGCCTTGTTTCCGTGTCCAGCCTTGGACTGCCCGAACTGGATACCCTTGTATCGCTTGTGAAAGACGTTTTTGACGTCAGCACGTCTGCTCTCAACATCATCGACGAGGACTGGCAGCGTGTTGCTGCCAATGCTGGCGAAAAGGTCAGCAGTTGTCCCCGCGAGTTGACTGCCTGCACCTTCGTGGTGGAAAGCGGTGAGCTATTCGTGATTGAGGATATGGTCGAGAACGACCTCTTTTGCAGCATGCCTTATGTGACCGGCGAACCGCGTTTCCGCTTTTATGCTGGTGCACCGGTGTCTGTCGATGCCGGATTGACGGTCGGCTCCCTGTGCATTGTCGATAGCAGGCCGCGAAAGATTTCCGATACGGAACGTGCCAAGCTTGAGGATTTTGCCCGCATTGCGAGTGGATTGCTGCGGTTGCAAAAGACCAACAAATTCCTCACTGACGATTCCACCGCTCTCAAGCGCCTCGCACTGACCGACCGCCTGACCAAACTTTATAATCGCGGGGCTCTCACCGAACTTGCCATTCCGATGATCGAAAAAGCCTTGCAGCAGGGCAAGCCGATTGGTGCGCTGCTAATTGATCTCGATCGGTTCAAGGCGGTCAACGACACCTACGGTCACCTGATGGGCGACGCGCTTCTGATCGAAGCGGCTCAACGTTTGCGTTCCGCCTTAAGGGAAACAGATATTCCGGTGCGTGTGGGAGGTGACGAATTCGCCGTCATTCTTCCTGATGAAGATTGCATGGAAATCATCGAGACGGTGGCAGGAAGGGTGGTTGAAGCTTTTCGAGAACCTTTCCTCATCCACGGCGTCAATCTGGATGTTTCGGCAAGCGTCGGGGCAGTTCTCGCACCGCGCGACGGCACAACGCCGGACACGCTCGCCCGCAATGCGGACATTGCGCTCTATGAGGCAAAGGGCAAAGGTCGTAACTGCTATAGTATTTTCGGTGAAGCTGGAAACAAAGTATAATAAAAACAGTGTGATATGTATATTTTCGAGATTCTGCATTAACTAGATAGAAAAAGCCCGAACTGATCAGTCCGGGCTTCTATATTCTTACGTCCGGCTCTTAATCGAGTACGTAGCAGGCTTTAGCCTTACCGCGTGCGGGATCGCCGAAGGCGCGATTGTCACATTGGACGCCATTGCGGAAGACGCCTTCCGTGAACCGGCCATTTGCGCCGTAGCGGACGCGCTTGCGACCGTAAAAATCGCAGAACCCGCCTTCCTTCGCACAACGGCTCCAGTCGCGGTCGCGGTCATCATAGCGGTCATACGGATCATACCGATCCGGGCGTCCGGGGCGATCAGGGCGACCCGGACGGCCAGGCCTGTCTTCCCAGCGATCCTGAACCACGAAGGAGCAGCTTTTCTTTTTGCCCGGCGCCGGGTCACCGAAGACGCGGTTCGAACAGGTGACCTGTGGCCGATCAATGAAGCGCGACGTATTTTGTCCGCCGGTGCCATAGACCACTTCTGCCGGGTAGGGCAGCTGGCAGACTCCGTTCTCACTTGCGCAGCGCTGCAACTTGGCTGCGGACGCCGGCGTTACAAGGGGGGAGAGGACGGCCACCAGGCCGCCAAGGCATAGTGAAGCAACAGTCGTCTTGAGTGCAGGTGTCATGATGAGTCCCTCTGATATCGATGAAATATGCTTTAGTTCCGATATCTTGAACAGAGGATGAATGCGCAGTTCACAAAGAGCTGCAAGCTTGCAACGCCTGACAGGAATTTTGCGGGTGTCGAAGAGCTGGAACGAATGTGGGGTCGACAATCATTTCCTGCTCTGGTTTGCTTGGAGCTGGAGTGAGGACCAGAAATGCACCATCTGCCTTTCAGTTTCAAATCGATTGTCGTTATTCTGGCGGCCATGATTGCCACTGGCTTCTATGTCGGCCACAAGACCAAGGAAGTGCGCCAGACCTCGCTTGTTCAGCACGTTGCGCCTTCTGAAGCTGGAATATAATCCGGCGACCACTCCTGAACCGCTTCCTTTCCCGCAGCTTTCATGAAATGAGAGTGAAACACTCACGTTCAATCTTTGGAAGGCTGCCCATATGCACGGCGAATACAAAGTCCACGGCGGAAAACTTGTCGTTGTCGATCTGGATGTTCGTGACGGGCGTCTGAGCAATGTGCAGGTGGCGGGCGACTTCTTCCTGGAGCCGGACGAGGCTCTGGAGGATATCCGCAACGCTGTCGAAGGTCTCTCTGCCGACGCGTCGTCGGAGCAGATTGCGGACGCTGTGAGGGCAGGTCTGCGGCCCGAGGCCATGATGCTCGGCTTCAGCCCGGAAGCGGTTGCGATTGCCGTCCGGCGGGCTTTGGGTGTTGCCCGCACATGGCGGGATTTCGAATGGCAGATCGTTGAAATGCCTGCGGTTTCCCCTGCCATGCATCTTGCGCTTGACGAGGTTCTGGCGCAGGAGGTTGCCGCCGGACGCCGCGCGCCAACATTACGCTTCTGGGAATGGGAACGCCCCGCCATCATCATCGGCGCATTTCAATCACTGCGCAATGAAGTCGATATGGACGCAACGCGGGAATTCGGCGTCGAAACTGTCCGTCGCGTTACCGGTGGCGGCGCGATGTTTGTGGAACCCGGCAGTACCATCACCTATTCGCTTTATGCGCCGGGCGAACTCGTAGGGGATATGAGCTTCGCCGATTCCTACGCATTTCTGGATGATTGGGTGTTGAAAGCGCTCAACTCC
The DNA here is from genome assembly GCF_024539785.1 of Ochrobactrum sp. BTU2. Taxonomy (NCBI): domain Bacteria; kingdom Pseudomonadati; phylum Pseudomonadota; class Alphaproteobacteria; order Hyphomicrobiales; family Brucellaceae; genus Ochrobactrum; species Ochrobactrum sp. BTU2. The sequence goes on from NZ_JAHWRG010000005.1 coordinate 223,839, forward strand.
CTCGGCATCGATGCTTTCTATAAACCGCTGAACGATATTTCGAGCTCCAAGGGCAAGATCGGCGGCGCGGCGCAGAAACGCTTTTCCAAGGGAACAGTTCTCCACCATGTCACCATGGCTTATGACATGGATGCCGAGAAGATGGTGAAGGTCCTGCGTATCGGGCGCGAGAAGTTGAGTGACAAGGGCACAGCCAGCGCAGTCAAGCGTGTCGACCCGGTGCGCAGCCAGACAGGACTGCCGCGCGAAGAAGTCATCAAGCGCATGAAGGATATGTTCGTGTCGCTGAATGGCGGCGTGAGCAGCAAGATTACGCCGGAAGAATATGCAGCTGCGGAAAAGCTTGCGGTCGAGAAATTCTCGACCCAGCAATGGTTACGTAATATTCCCTGAGCTTTCCATCCGACACTTGATCGCGAAGCGGGGTGACTTGCCCGTGCTGTCATGGCATAGGGAGGCCGCAACGCGACAACCTTACGCTCCATTCCACTCAACAAAGTCCTCCCGTTCCATGATCCGCATCGACAATATCAGCAAGTCCAACAGCCATCGCATTCTCTATATCGAGGCTTCCGCCGCTTTGAACCGTGGCGAAAAGATCGGCCTTGTCGGTCCAAACGGTGCAGGCAAGACAACCCTGTTTCGCATGATCACCGGCGATGAACTGCCGGACGAAGGCCAGGTTTCCGTCGAAAAAGGCGTGACGGTAGGTTATTTCGACCAGAATGTCGGCGACATGGGCGGTCGATCAGCCGTTGCGGAAGTGATGGAAGGTGCGGGGCCCGTCAGCGTGGTTGCGGCTGAACTTCGCGAGCTGGAAGCCGCGATGGTCGATCCGGACCGTATGGACGAGATGGATGCGATCATTGAGCGCTACGGTGAAGTGCAGGCGCGCTACGAAGAGCTGGATGGTTATGGTCTGGATGGCCGTGCGCGTGAGGTTCTGGCAGGGCTCAGCTTTACGCAGGAAATGATGGATGGCGATGTCGGCAAGCTCTCCGGCGGTTGGAAAATGCGTGTTGCGCTGGCGCGCATTCTGCTGATGCGCCCGGATGTGATGCTGCTCGACGAACCGAGCAACCATCTTGATCTCGAAAGCCTCATCTGGCTGGAAGCATTCCTCAAGAACTACGACGGCGCGTTGCTGATGACTTCGCACGACCGTGAATTCATGAACCGCATCGTGACCAAGATCATTGAAATCGATGGTGGTTCGCTCACGACCTATTCCGGCGACTATGGCTTCTATGAGGGCCAGCGGGCGCTGAACGAAAAGCAGCAGCAGGCACAGTTTGAGCGCCAGCAGGCCATGCTTGCCAAAGAAATCAAGTTTATCGAGCGCTTCAAGGCGCGCGCGTCCCACGCTTCGCAGGTTCAAAGCCGCGTAAAGAAGCTGGAGAAGATTGACCGCGTGGAGCCGCCACGCCGCCGCCAGACGGTCGCTTTCGACTTTGCCCCGGCCCCGCGCTCGGGTGAGGACGTTGTGAGCCTGAAGGGTGTGCACAAGACCTATGGCAGCCGCACAATTTATGACGGTTTTGATTTCATGGTTCGCCGCCGCGAACGGTGGTGCATCATGGGCATCAATGGTGCAGGAAAATCGACGCTGCTAAAACTGGTTGCAGGCGCTGCCGAACCGGACAAGGGCAACGTCAATGTTGGCGCTAGCGTCAAGCTCGGCTATTTCGCGCAGCATGCGATGGATGTGCTCGACGGCGATGCAACGATACTGGAATGGCTGGAAGAGCGCTTCCCGAAGGCAGGGCAGGCCCCACTTCGCGCACTGGCTGGCTGCTTCGGATTCTCCGGTGACGATATCGAAAAGAAGTGCCGGGTGCTTTCGGGCGGTGAAAAGGCGCGTCTGGTCATGGCGGCCATGCTGTTCGATCCGCCGAATTTCCTGGTCCTGGACGAGCCGACCAACCACCTTGATCTCGATACGAAGGAAATGCTCATCAAGGCACTTGCTGCCTATGAGGGAACGATGCTGTTCGTATCGCACGACCGGCATTTCCTCGGCGCTTTGTCGAACCGGGTTCTGGAACTGACACCGAATGGCATCCAGCAATATGGCGGCGGCTATACGGAATATGTGGAACGCACGGGGCAGGAGGCTCCGGGGTTGCGTTCATAGGGCGCTTCAACTGTCTGTTCTGGCGCGCATCTCATCCGAAAACCGTTTCACACTTTTCGGGATGCGCTCTAACGGCAAAATTTGCGCCGCTTAATCAAAATAAGCCATTGATGCATATGCGCGGTTCAGTTAGAAACGCGCATGTAAAGGCTTCGAGCCTTCCGGCAATGCACCCGTAGCTCAGCTGGATAGAGTGCTGCCCTCCGAAGGCAGAGGTCACAGGTTCGAATCCTGTCGGGTGCGCCATTTTTCTCCAAAAATCCGTTAAGTATCAATGGTTTCTATGATTTCTCGGCCTTTCCGGTCCATAAACGGGTCTACGGAAGGTGCGCAATGGGCTTGCATTGAAGCACATCGTCATTACCCAAGCAGGGACATATCACTATCGCCGTCGATTCCTGCGAGACGTTGCACAGGTATGCGCCCGAAGGGTCGTCATACGACTGTCGCTCCTCCTGGCGCTAATTGGATTGATTGGGTCGCTGGCCCCTGTGTTTCAAGCATCTGAAATTCACTGTGGAATTTCTGCGGGACAAGCTCCATTCTTGTGGCGACTGGCTATCTCGCCGGCATGAAGGTCGTCAACTGCGCGACCGAATGAAGAAAACGAACAAGCCTCTCGATCGGGTACGGGCAGCATCACGTTCTTAAAGAGTTTTTTCCGTCCTGGCCAAGCTGCCTGCGAACAAACTCAACAACATTTCGAAGCGGAGCTGTGAGCTTCCAACAAGTTGAATTGCGGAGTTGGTCTATTTCATTCGTATATTTTACTACATCTTGTTGGGATTTTGAAAGCGCTTCCAAATGGACGTTGCTTTCCGCCTTTTGATTGGCAAGCTGCTCGGAAAGTACGTTATTGCGTTCAGTTAGTGTGCGTAATTCTTCAGATAGTACCTCGATCCTCCTAGCATCGTCGTGTAAAAATCTAATGTTGTCCCAGGCAATCCTATTAATTAAATCGGTTGCGGCACGACGTATTTTTGCCGGCCACAAGACTGGCTCTTCAAACAGCATTGATGCGAATACACTCTGCTCGTTCATTGAAGCTGGTACGTTGGGCCTGAGAGCGGTGGGCCACCAATCAGCGCTGTCGGCGATATCAAGAAAATTGGCGAGTTGAGGCATGCCTGAACTTCGTGACTGTTTCCAGTGTGCCGAAAAATGAAGTACTGTCGGCAAGCGCCGATAAGTCAATGGATCGTCAGGGTTCTTTTGGATAATTTCGTGCCATAGCCGCCAGTCGCCGGCGGAAGAAACATCTTCTGGCCAAACATCCCTTTGCGACAGCGCGTCTGCCCGGTAAGCGAAGCAACTGGCTGGTATCGAGTTTTGATGCAGTATAAAGAATTCACGTTCATCTTCGAACTCAAGATTTGTCAAAAATGGTGCCGCAATTCCATCTGTCGAAATCCAAATTGCCTGAGTATACGCGAGCGCGCTTCCTCCGCTTAATGCCTCCTCCAATACCTCCAGATGATCTGGCAATATTAGGTCATCGTCCGCCATGAAGGCGATGAATTTACCGCGCGATTCTTTCAATGCAATATTACGATTTGCATAGCCAAAATGCGGCGCCTTAGGCAGGTCAAAAAAGCGAATCCGAGGGTCGTTGAAGCCTTGCAAAATTGTACGCGTTTCGGGCGGGCATCCGTCCCCGACAACGAGTAGTTCAAAATCCTTAACTGTCTGATTTAATACTGATTGCACCGCATAGCCGATTACATCGACCCGGCTATGGGTAGGAAGCAATATCGAGAACAGAGGATCGCTTACCATCCCTTTGCTGCTCCGAAGTCATAAGGTATCAGATCCGTATCGAGAGGGAGGCGGTATTTATCTGGTTTTGAATGATCATATTGTATCGTTGGGAAATTCAGCACTACGAGTTCGGAGTTACCTATGTTGTGATCTGCATGCCAAACAAACTTCGGCACATTTACAAGCCTTGGCTGGCTTCCGGATAAATATACTTTGCAAATTTTATTGTAAGTGCTCGATTCCGGCCTTGGATCAAATAAGACAAGCTCTAATTCGCCGCTGATCACAAAGTATCTATCTTCGTGCTCCTTATGTAGTCCCCAGCCTTTTACCATGCCGGGGCGTATCGTGAACATATAGGAAAACACCATCGGATCTGGATGCCAGTTCCAGCGCGGGTCATATATTTCCGTTACGCTGCCACGGTCATCACTATGACGGATACTTTCATAGAAAGACATCCCGTCCAGCAGAGGTGCAACGCTGCGGCGATTATCGTCAACTGTTCTCTGGTCTTGTTTTGCTGCGTCAAGAGTCACATCAAGTAGGCTATTCATTGCACACCTTTGGCAATATTTGCGTGTTATGTTTAATGTATTCTATTATTTTCCATAATTTCGCGCCAATGTTTGGAACGATTTATGTTTATTTTAGTTAGCCCTCCCGCTGGGAACATCAACTCGTTAGCTTTATCCTAATCGCTTATCATGATTACTTTTTTATCGTTGAAAAGGTCTATTTTGTTTCGATCTTATCTATTGTCGGCGGTAGCTGTACGGTAGTTTGCAAAGTAGGTTTTAGTGCTTGCCTAATTGATGAAGACACCGAAGGCAGAGGGCACAGGTTCGCATCGTGTCGGGTGCGCCATTTACTTGATGAGCTTGATGAACAGCGTTTGTGCGTGCAATCGGGACAGAATCGAGAACTATTTCCGTAATCAAAAAGACATTGTGCAAGCTCCATCGAACCATCTATTGATAGCGGCGGGGGAGAAATCATGACGAGTCGGCAATTTGGCATTGCCTGCTTGAACCTCCCCTTGCCAGGGGCTTAACCAGAAGTTCAATTCTGGAAAAGCCAAAATGAAATGGGAGGGATCTGAATGCGCGTATTAAAGCGTATCGCTGTGGCAGCTTCGATTGTGGGGATCGCGGCAACGGCAAGTGGTTTGGTGATCGGCGCGGCAACTGCCGAAGAGCCATTGAAACTTGTAATCGGAACGGAAGGCGCCTATCCGCCGTTCAATTTCACCAATCCGGATGGCTCGCTGTCGGGCTTTGATGTCGATATTGCAAGGGCGCTCTGCGAGGAAATGAAAGCCGAGTGTACATTCATCACGCAGGAGTGGGATGGCACTATTCCGGCACTTCAGGCCGGAAAGTTTGACGCTTATGTATCCTCCATGTCGATCACGGATGAGCGCAAGAAGCAGGTCGACTTCTCCAATAAGTATTACAACACGCCTCCCGGCATCGCGGTACCCAAGGACAGCGACATCAAGGGTGTGACCAAGGAAGACCTTGCCGGCAAGACAATTGGCGTTCAGGTGTCAACGACGCACGCCAACTATGCCGAACACGCCTTCACCGACAGCACGATCAAGGCTTATCCGACTGCCGAAGAATACCGGCTCGATATGGCCAATGGTCGCCTTGATGCCGTCAACGACGACAGTGTAACGCTGAGCGAATGGCTGAAGACGCCGGATGGTGCCTGCTGCAAGATGGTCGGCACTTATCCGTCCGACGACAACATCCATGGTGTTGGCGTCGGCGTTGCCTTGAAGAAGGGCCGCCCTGAACTGGTCGAAAAGTTCAACAATGCCATCAAGGCGATCCGCGCGAACGGCAAGTACAAGGAAGTCAACGACAAGTACTTTGATTTCGACGCTTACGGCGCTGAAAACTGATCGCGCAGAACCAATGGGTCGTTCGGCATACTGAATTTTGCAACACCGCCCAATTTGGGCGGTGTTGCTGTGTCAGAAGGGCTACTCGCGCACGCGCAATAGCTAATCCATATAATTACGAGGCATTTGTTGGCGTTGAGAAATTCTCCGCCAGCAAGGACAATGTTGATCTTCCGGCGCAAGGGAGGTCAAAATGTATCAAATATTGTGCCTGACGATTTCAGGCTTCGTACTTGTTGCAATTTATTCATTTTACGACCGGGAAAAGCCCGGACTATCCTATTCCGCGTCAAACGGTTGTATCTGCGATAAGAAGCGCGAACCGGTCTCAGCATGTCTGGATGTTTGCCAGCCTGCGAACTGAAGATTGCCAGAACACTGAAATCAGGAGTCCAAATGCGACCTGAAAATCTCGTCATTCGCGCAGTAGAAGCTACGGATGCTGAAGGTCTCACCCGCCTGCAGAACATGCCGGGATTTCGGTTCGGCACTTTACGCACGCCGTTCCAGCGCCTTGAGACCACGAAGAAATGGCTGGATTCGCTCGGACCGGAATCGACGGTGATTGTTGCGACGATCAATGAGGAGATCGTCGCAAACGCTGGCTTGCTGCGGCGCACCGGAAGACGGAGCCATACCGCAGGCATTATAATGGGAATAGACGACCAGTATGTCGGCAAGGGGATAGGCACGGCACTTATGACCGAGCTGATCGAGATCGCCGATAACTGGCTCGGTCTGAAGCGGCTTGAACTGACCGTTTATGTCGACAATGTCGCCGCGATCCATCTCTATGAGAAGTTCGGTTTCGTCCCGGAGGGCATTCACGTGAAGGATGCTTTCCGAGCCGGAGAGTTTGTCGATTCACTTGCAATGGCCAGGCTCAATTTCTGATGCATTGCGCCAAAAATTGAGCGCCGAATGTTGTCTCCATTGGGTTGACTGACGAGTATCCGCATGGCCGCTGAACGAGAGTTACCCTTCGTCAACAACTGAGTGCGAAACAAACGTTGCATTTTCGCCACAATGCGTTGCATAGATGCAACGCTATTGGGTAACATGGTTAACATGAGCACGGCGAATCTGACGACGGACATGAACGGCGAGAAACAATCATCGCAAGGCGGCGAGGGGCGCAGGCTTCTGGCGCTGCCGGGTATCATCACTGTTGTTTCAGCGCTGATTACGGCATCGATATCCTTCGCCATTCTGATTGGCATCACCCCGATCACGCCTGACCGGACGGTAACGCTGGCATTGGTCATCATCAATGTCGCGTTGATTCTGTTCCTCATTCTGCTGATTTGCCGCGAAGTCTATCGCATCGTCATGGCCCGCCGGCTTGGAAAGGCCGCTTCGCGCCTGCATGTCCGCATCGTCGCGCTGTTTTCGTTGATTGCGGCGGTTCCTGCCATCGTGGTGGCCATCGTTGCTTCCGTAACGCTCAATCTGGGTCTTGATCGCTGGTTCGATACCAATACCCGCGACATTGTCAGTTCATCGCAGAGCCTGACCACCGCCTATATCCGCGAAACTGCGCTTAACCTGCAAAGCACGTCCTATTCGATGCTGCAGGATCTCGATGCGCAGCGCACCATCTACAGTCTTGATCGTGGTGGCTTCGTCCAGTTGATGACGTTGCAGACGCGCGGTCGCGGTCTGCTCGGTGCGTTCCTGGTGCGTGAAAATGGTGAAGTGGTCGTCAAAAGCGATACCGGCGTCGAAGATCGCTTGCCGCCGCCGACTGAAGATGCACTGAAGACGGCACCGGACGGCAAGCCGGTTATCATCCCGCCGGGAAACAGTAATTTCGTCGGCGCAATTATCAAGATGCGCGAAATACCGGACGTCTATCTCTATACGGTTCGCGCCGTGGATTCGCAGATTCTCGACGCCATGCGCCTGATGGAAGCCAACACCCAGCGCTATCAGGAAATGGATGCGAACCGCATTCCAACGCAGATCGCGTTCGCGCTGCTCTATTTCGGTCTGACGCTGATCGTTCTGCTTTCGGCGATCTGGACCGGTATTGCTGTTGCTGACCGGCTGGTGCGCCCGATCCGTCTGCTGATCGGTGCGTCGGACGACGTGGCGGCTGGTAACCTCGATATCTCGGTTCCGGTGCGCGCTTCGGACGGTGATGTCGGCGCATTGTCCGGCACTTTCAACAACATGGTCGCGGAACTTAAGAGCCAGCGTAACGAGTTGATTTCCGCCAAGGACCAGATCGATGAGCGCCGTCGCTTCTCTGAAGCCGTGCTTTCCGGTGTGACGGCAGGCGTCATCGGCATCGAAACAGATGGCTGTATCTCCATTCTGAACCGTTCCGCAGAGCATATGTTCGGTGTCACATCGGATGATGCTGTTGGCAAAAGCCTTACCAGCATTGCGCCAGAGATTGGGCAGGCTTTCGAAGTCGCCCGTTCAACGGGACGTGCCGTACACCGCGAGCAGGTCAGCATGACCCGCGGCGGCGTGGCGCGCACGTTCAACGTGCAGGTGACCGTCGAGGATACGGAGTCCGAAGATCATTCTTATGTCGTGACCGTGGACGACATCACCGATCTGGTGCAGGCACAGCGTTCGTCGGCCTGGGCGGATGTCGCCCGCCGCATTGCGCATGAGATCAAGAATCCGCTCACGCCAATCCAGCTGTCCGCCGAACGCATTCGCCGCCGATACGGCAAGGTGATCACCGAAGATCGCGAGGTTTTCGACCAGTGCACGGATACGATCATCCGTCAGGTGGGCGATATCGGGCGCATGGTCGATGAATTCTCCGCCTTTGCCCGCATGCCGAAGCCGGAAATGCGGCTTATGGACATGCGCGAGGCATTGCGCGAAGCCTCCTTCCTGATCGAAGTCAGCCGCAGCGATATTCGTTTCCAGAACGATTTCGGGGCGGAAAAACTGGTCGGTTCCTTCGACAGCCGCCTGATCGGGCAGGCGTTCGGCAATGTCATCAAGAATGCCAGCGAAGCTATTGACGGACTTCCAAAGGAAGATCGCGCCAAGGAAGGCGAAGGCGGGCATATCCTCATCCGTTCCTATCAGGCGGACGGGCAACTGGTTGTCGATGTCATCGACAATGGCAAAGGCTTGCCAGGCGACGATCGCCAGAAACTGCTCGAACCTTATATGACGACGCGCGAGAAGGGCACCGGCCTTGGTCTCGCGATTGTCCGCAAGATCGTCGAGGATCATGGCGGGCATCTGGAATTGCATGACGCGCCTTCGGATTTCCACGGAGGCCGAGGCGCGATGATACGCATGGTCTTCCCGCAAGCGCCTGCCAGCGAGGCTGGCGTGAATGCGGGACCTGCCGGCGAGGCTGGCACCAATGCGGAAAATGACCAAAAGAACATAGCTGGACAGGTGATTTGATATGGCTGCCGATATTCTTGTAGTTGATGACGAAGCGGATATCCGGGAACTTGTTGCAGGCATCCTGAGCGATGAAGGCCATGAAACCCGCACGGCTTTCGATGCGGACAGCGCGCTCGCAGCGATCAACGATCGCGTTCCCCGGCTGGTTTTCCTGGATATCTGGCTGCAGGGCAGCCGTCTGGATGGTCTGGCGCTGCTCGATGAAATCAAGAAGCAGCACCCCGAACTGCCGGTGGTGATGATTTCCGGTCACGGCAACATCGAAACGGCGGTGTCTGCCATCCGGCGCGGCGCTTACGATTTCATCGAAAAGCCGTTCAAGGCTGATCGTCTGATCCTCGTTGCGGAACGGGCGCTTGAAACCTCGAAGCTGAAGCGCGAAGTCTCGAACTTGCGCAAACGTACCGGCGACCATCTGGAATTGATCGGTGCATCACTGGCGTTGAACCAGCTGCGCCAGACCATTGAACGCGTGGCGCCAACCAACAGCCGCATCATGATCACTGGCCCGTCGGGTGCGGGCAAGGAACTTGCCGCGCGTGCCATCCATGCGCAGTCGAGCCGCGCCAGCGGTCCGTTCGTGACCGTTAATGCCGCGACCATCACGCCAGAGCGGATGGAGATCGAGCTTTTCGGTACTGAGATGGACGGCGGCGAACGCAAGGTCGGCGCTCTGGAAGAAGCCCATGGCGGTATTCTCTATCTCGATGAAGTTGCGGATATGCCGCGCGAGACGCAAAACAAGATACTGCGTGTGCTTGTCGACCAGCAGTTTGAGCGCGTTGGCGGCACCAAGCGTGTGAAGGTGGATGTGCGCATCATCTCCTCGACGGCACAGAACCTCGAAGGCATGATTGCGGAAGGCACGTTCCGCGAAGACCTGTTCCACCGTCTGTCGGTTGTCCCTGTGCAGGTGCCGCCGCTTGCATCCCGGCGCGAGGATATTCCGTCTCTGGTCGATTACTTCATGAAGCAGATTGCCGAACAGGCTGGCATCAAGCCGCGCAAGATCGGGCCGGACGCGATGGCGGTTCTGCAGGCGCATAGCTGGCCGGGCAATCTTCGCCAACTGCGCAACAATGTCGAACGCCTGATGATTCTGGCACGTGGCGACGATCCAGAAGAGCCAGTGACAGCCGATCTTTTGCCGGCTGAAATCGGCGACACCCTGCCACGCGCACCAACGGAATCCGACCAGCACATCATGGCGCTTCCGTTGCGCGAGGCGCGCGAGCGTTTCGAGAAGGAATATCTGATCGCCCAGATCAACCGGTTCGGCGGCAATATTTCGCGCACGGCGGAGTTCGTTGGCATGGAGCGTTCGGCGCTGCATCGCAAACTGAAGTCTCTGGGCGTATAAGCATTTAGAGCGCTCCAGCCAAAGAGGAGAGGCTGGAGCCGCTCTAGATATCTGTTTTGTTGCATTATCCTACGCAAAACCGCTTCGCACTTTTGCTGGAAATGCTCTCATTGTCTCGGACGGAGCAGTCATGCGGGTAATCGTTTGCGGAGCAGGGCAAGTCGGATACGGCATCGCCGAGCGGCTTGCCGCCGAAGAGAACGATGTCTCTGTCATCGATACATCCGCACGCCATGTCGAGATCGTGCGCGACACACTTGATGTGCGGGGATTTGTCGGTCACGGATCGCAGCCCGATGTGCTTGCAGCTGCTGGCGCCGACGAAGCGGATATGATCATTGCCGTCACATTGTCCGACGAGGTCAATATGGTGGCCTGTCAGGTGGCGCACTCGGTCTTCAACGTGCCGACCAAGATTGCCCGCATCCGTGCGCAGTCCTATCTCAAGGCCGAGTATCAGGACCTGTTCCTGCGCGAAAACCTGCCAATCGATGTTATCATTTCGCCTGAACTGGAAGTGGGCGAGGTGGTTCTGCGACGCATCGCGTTGCAGGGCGCGACAGACGTGTTGCGCTTCGCGGACGACAAGATCATCGGTCTCGCGATCGAATGTCTTGATGAATGTCCGGTCATCAATACGCCGCTGAAACAGCTGACTGATCTGTTTCCCGATCTTGCAGCGACTGTCGTTGGCGTGGTGCGCAATGATAGCTTGTTTATCCCGCGCTCATCCGACGAGCTGAATGCGGGCGATCTGGCCTATGTCGTGACAACGCGCGAGCAGGTTCGCCGCACGCTTGCCTTGTTCGGGCACGAGAAACCGGAAGCCAGCCGCATCGTTATTGCAGGCGGCGGCAATATTGGTCTCTACGTGGCCAAGGCCATCGAGGACCGCAAGTGGAATACGCGCGTCAAGATGATCGAGAGCGAGCATGATCGTGCGTTCGCGATTGCCGATCAGCTGAAGCGCACCATGGTTCTGCATGGCAGCGCGCTGGACCAGAATCTCCTGCAGGAAGCCGATATTCAGGATGCCGACCTGATGGTGGCACTGACCAATCAGGATCAAGTCAATATTCTGTCGAGCATCATGGCCAAACGTCTGGGCTGCAAGTCCAACATGGCCCTGCTTAATACGGTCGCCTATCAGGATTTTACCCACATGGTGGGGATCGATGCCTACATCAATCCGAAGGCGGTCACGATCTCGAAAATCCTGCAGCATGTGCGCCGGGGCCGTATTCGCGCGGTCTATAGTGTTTATCGCGACATGGCCGAACTGATCGAAGCCGAGGCGCTGGAAACGTCATCGCTCGTCGGTGCGCCGCTGCGCGATCTCGACTTACCGGAAGGCTTGCGAATCGGGGCAATCTATCGCGACGGGCAGGTGATCCGCCCCAATGGCGATGTGCGGATCAAGCCCAAGGATCGTGTCGTCATTTTCGCAACCTCTGACGCCGTAAAGCATGTGGAGCAGATGTTCCGCGTAAGTCTGGAGTTCTTCTGACGCATTGGGGCATCAAACTCCTGTCGGGTTGGAACGCTCGTTTCGCTCCGGCCCGGAAGTTTTTGGATCGCACGATAGATTTCACGCAGCCACTGCTTGAATCTCTATAAAATGAAGAGCTTGTCGTGGCCGATTGAGATAACGAAACCATCTCGCCTGACGGAATTTGCCGGGCGACTAATGAAATTGACGGTTGCGCAAAGATTCCCATCCTGTTAACCGAAGCTAAATAGCGAAGCAGTTGTCTTTCCACAGCAATTGCAGTCGAGCCCCGGTTTTGCACGCTCCGGTGCTTGATTTATGTGCATGCGCGTGTTCGTTTAACACATCGCGAGCTGGCTGCTGATCGATTAAAGGAATAAAAACAATGGCTGAACGATCGCAAAATCTACAAGACCTTTTTCTGAATTCTGTACGTAAGCAGAAAATTTCCCTGACGATTTTTCTTATCAATGGCGTGAAACTGACCGGCATTGTAACGTCGTTTGATAATTTCTGCGTGCTTTTGCGCCGTGACGGTCATTCGCAGCTTGTCTACAAGCATGCGATTTCGACGATCATGCCAAGCCAGCCTGTGCAGATGTTCGAAGGCGAAGAAGCCTGACGCTTTGCGAATTCCACTGGAGCGCGATGACTTAGAGCTTTTCCTGTTTTGATTGAATCATTGGAAATGCTCTATAATTTTTTTACGCATGTCTTTGTCCCGAAACCGGTTCCCACTTTCGGGAGACATGCTCCAAGTCGTTTCGTTCCAGTTTTGTTTCTGCTGATGATAACCGGACACGCTCTGCCTGTCCGGTTCGTCATGTTTAAACAATCCGGGGCGTCTTTCATTTGAAACAGCTTTAGCGGCGACTTATCTGCATTGGCAGATAGTGCATTAACCTGATTTTCTCAGCCAAATGCATCCACAATAGGTTCCGCGTCCCGGAGTGAATATATTTGTCCAAGTTCAAGGATAAAAAGCCGACATCTGCCGATGCAGACAAGGCTTTCGAGCTTTCAGAACCTGAGCCCACAAGGGCAGCCGTCATCGTTCCCGTCCTGCCGGAGCGATATAATACGGGCACGTCGGCGGAAGATGGGGCTCGCCCCGAATTTCAGCGCTCGAACGAGGCGCGCCTGGAGGAAGCCGTCGGGCTTGCCAGGGCAATCAATCTCGACATCGAACATGCCGAAATTGCGATTGTCGCCAATCCACGGCCTGCGACCTTGCTTGGCGCGGGAAAGGTGGAATCCATCGCCGAAACCGTCAAGGAAAAGGCTATCGGGCTGGTCATCGTCGATCACGCACTGACACCGGTACAGCAGCGCAATCTCGAAAAGGAATGGAACGTCAAGGTCATCGACCGCACCGGGCTCATTCTCGAAATTTTCGGTGAACGCGCACGCACCAAGGAAGGTGCCTTGCAGGTCGAGCTGGCGCATCTGAATTATCAGAAGGGCCGTCTGGTCAGAAGCTGGACCCACCTTGAGCGTCAGCGCGGTGGTGGCGGCTTCCTCGGTGGTCCGGGTGAAACCCAGATCGAAGCCGACCGTCGTTTGCTGCAGGACAAGATTCTGAAGATCAAGCGCGAGCTTGAAACGGTGGTGCGCACCCGCACACTGCATCGTCAGAAGCGGCGCAAGGTGCCGCATCCGATCGTGGCACTTGTCGGTTATACCAACGCCGGAAAATCTACGCTTTTCAACCGCATGACGGGTGCGGAAGTGTTGGCCGAAGACATGCTCTTCGCCACGCTCGATCCGACATTGCGACGCATTCGCCTTCCGCATGGTGAAACGGTTATCCTGTCGGATACGGTCGGGTTCATTTCGAACCTGCCGCACCATCTCGTCGCTGCCTTCCGCGCCACCCTTGAAGAAGTGGTGGAGGCGGATCTGATCCTGCATGTCCGCGACATTTCCGATCCGGACAATGCCGCGCAGGCGGAAGACGTGGAAAGCATTCTTTCTGGGCTGGGCATCGAGCCGCAGGACCGCAAGCGTGTCGTCGAAATCTGGAACAAGATCGACAACCTTGACGAAAGCGGGCGCGAAGCCGCCCTGCGTCTGGCCGCCGCCGGTAGTGAGGAGGGGCGCCCGATCCCTCTTTCAGCCATTACCGGTGAAGGTGTTGACAGGTTGCTTTCACTTATCGAAACCCGGATAGCGGGCTCGCTCGGCCCGGTCGATGTTGTGCTGTCACCATTCGAGCTCCATCTTCTCGACTGGATTTACCAGCATGGCAGCAGCGTCGAACGCGAGAATCTGGAAGATGGCTCCGTTCGCATCAAGGCGCGACTGACCGAAGTGGCCCGCAAAACGCTGGACGAGAAGCGCGGCATTCGCCCCGAAAAGCCGGAGTCGGATTGGGAGTGAGGCAGGTAGTGCTACGCCACTTGCGGAACAGGGGCGCAACGCCCTATGTATGGAACACTTACGATTCAGAACCATTCACTTCGCCATAAATATATCCAGAGGCCCATAATGAGAGATCCGATCGAAACCGTCATGAACCTCGTCCCGATGGTGGTTGAGCAGACCAACCGTGGCGAACGGGCCTATGATATTTTCTCGCGCCTTCTCAAGGAGCGCATCATCTTCGTGAACGGACCGGTTGAAGACGGAATGTCGATGCTGGTTTGCGCACAGCTTCTCTTTCTCGAGGCAGAAAACCCGAAGAAAGAGATCAACATGTACATCAATTCGCCCGGCGGTGTCGTAACCTCCGGCATGGCGATCTATGACACGATGCAGTTCATCCGTCCGCCGGTTTCCACGCTTTGCATGGGCCAGGCTGCTTCGATGGGCTCGCTGCTCCTGACCGCCGGTGCGACCGGCCAGCGTTATGCGCTGCCGAATGCCCGTATCATGGTTCACCAGCCATCGGGCGGTTTCCAGGGACAGGCCTCGGACATCGAACGTCATGCGCAGGACATCATCAAGATGAAGCGCCGCCTGAACGAGATCTACGTCAAGCACACGGGCCGCGATTACGAGACGATCGAACGCACGCTCGACCGCGACCATTTCATGACCGCGCAGGAAGCGCTCGAATTCGGCCTTATCGACAAGGTGGTTGAATCGCGCGACGTGGGCGCGGACGAATCGAAGTAAGAGCCGGAATCTCCGGCTCGCACCCGTTTTTAGCGCCCTTTGCCACAAAAGGGGCCCAATTCTTGCAACTACGTGATGGTTAACGCGCCACGTTAAGCATCTGTTGGGGTTCGGGGCGCTAAACTTGGTCAGATTATGCCGAATCTTTGCCGGGAACTTATTTTTCATTTGTTCGACGGTGCAGCTTCTGCAAAAGTCGCCAAATGGCTCCTTCGGTCGGGGAGCCATACGGTGACAGGAATCCTGAGACTACAGGCCCTACATGACAGGCAGCGCGTATCTGCTGCCGTTGTGACCGGCGGGAGGCGCGTTTCTCCTCCAGCACTGGGTCCGAACCGGAAGAAACGATCGATATGAACGCCCAAGGTTCATTTCGGTCAATTGAAAGGAAACTGCGATGAGCAAAGTCAGCAACAGCGGCGGCGATTCCAAGAATACGCTTTATTGCTCGTTCTGCGGCAAAAGCCAGCATGAAGTGCGCAAGCTGATTGCAGGCCCGACCGTTTTCATCTGCGACGAGTGCGTCGAACTCTGCATGGACATCATCCGCGAGGAAAACAAATCCTCGATGGTGAAGTCGCGCGAGGGCGTGCCTACGCCGCAGGAAATCATGGCCGTCCTTGACGATTACGTCATCGGCCAGAAGGATGCCAAGCGCGTTCTGTCGGTTGCGGTACACAATCATTACAAGCGTCTCGCCCATCAGTCCAAGAGCAGCGATATCGAGCTTGCGAAGTCGAACATTCTTCTCGTCGGTCCGACGGGTTGCGGCAAGACCTATCTTGCCCAGACGCTCGCACGCATCATCGATGTGCCATTCACCATGGCCGATGCGACGACACTGACGGAAGCAGGTTATGTCGGTGAAGATGTCGAGAACATCATCCTGAAGCTGCTTCAGGCCGCCGATTACAACGTAGAACGCGCACAGCGCGGCATCGTCTATATCGACGAAGTCGACAAGATCAGCCGCAAGTCGGATAACCCGTCCATCACGCGCGACGTGTCGGGCGAGGGCGTCCAGCAGGCGCTTCTGAAGATCATGGAAGGCACCGTCGCTTCCGTGCCACCGCAGGGTGGCCGCAAGCATCCGCAGCAGGAATTCCTGCAGGTGGACACGACGAACATCCTCTTCATCTGCGGCGGCGCATTTGCCGGTCTCGACAAGATCATCTCCGCACGCGGCGAGAAGACGTCCATCGGCTTCGGCGCCACCGTTCGTTCGGTCGATGAGCGCCGCATCGGTGATGTCTTCAGGGAGCTGGAGCCGGAAGATCTTCTGAAGTTCGGCCTCATTCCGGAATTCGTCGGTCGTCTGCCGGTGATCGCGACGCTCGAAGACCTCGATGTCGATGCTCTGGTGCAGATCCTGACCGAGCCGAAGAATGCGCTCGTGAAGCAGTATCAGCGCCTGTTCGACATGGAAAGTGTCGAGCTGAGCTTCCACGACGACGCCCTGCGAGCCATTGCCAACAAGGCGGTCGAGCGCAAGACGGGTGCACGCGGTCTGCGTTCGATCATGGAAAAGATCCTGCTCGACACGATGTTCGAGCTTCCGACGCTGGAAGGCGTGCAGGAAGTGGTCATTTCCGGCGATGTGGTGGATGGCAGCGCCCGTCCGCTCTATATCTATGCCGAGCGCCAGGATGAAAAGGGTAATGTTTCCGCTTAAGCGGGGGCACCTAATCCACAAAAAGGCCGCGCAAGCGGCCTTTTTCATGTGCAAACTTGCGCCGGGCTGATCCTGTCACTATTGCAGGCGCAGCAATCGGGGTACAGCCTAAGCTAGATATTGTACTTAATGACGGTACAGCGCAGGATAGATGACGATTCTATGAAAGCCGTCCCGATCGAGGCTATTGAATTGCCGGGTTCGGCTCTCCAAGTATGGAACGAAGCACATTCGTGACCTGCCTCATGATGAAAGGGGGCGCGGACGTGGCAGTCAGGTTGAAAGACCTGAGAAAGGACTTGAGTTATGACGGGTACTGAACAGAAGACCCCATTGGGTGGTTCTGAAGCGGGCGGTTCGGACGGGCTCTATGCCGTTTTGCCGTTGCGTGACATCGTCGTTTTCCCGCATATGATCGTTCCGCTTTTTGTCGGCCGCGAAAAGTCCATTCGCGCGCTGGAGGAAGTGATGGGCGTGGACAAGCAGATTCTGCTTGCCACCCAGAAAAACGCTGCCGATGACGATCCGGCACCGGACGCGATTTATGAAGTCGGCACGATTGCCAACGTATTGCAGCTCCTGAAGCTGCCGGACGGCACCGTCAAGGTGCTGGTCGAAGGCACGGCGCGCGCCAAGGTTTCCAAGTTTACCGACCGCGAAGATTATCACGAGGCCTATGCTGCGGCTTTGCCGGAGCCTGAAGAAGATGCCGTCGAGATCGAGGCGCTTGCCCGCTCGGTGGTTTCCGATTTCGAAAATTACGTCAAGCTGAACAAGAAGATTTCGCCGGAAGTGGTTGGCGCTGCCAGCCAGATCGACGACTATTCGAAGCTTGCCGATACGGTTGCCTCGCATCTCGCGATCAAGATTCCCGAGAAGCAGGAAATGCTGTCGATCCTCTCGGTGCGCGAGCGCCTTGAGAAGGCACTTTCCTTCATGGAAGCCGAAATTTCGGTTCTCCAGGTTGAGAAGCGTATCCGCAGCCGCGTCAAGCGCCAGATGGAGAAGACGCAGCGCGAATACTATCTCAACGAGCAGATGAAGGCGATCCAGAAGGAGCTTGGCGATGGCGAGGACGGTCGCGATGAAGCGGCTGAACTCGAAGAGCGCATCAACAAGACCAAGCTCTCCAAGGAAGCCCGCGAAAAGGCCCAGGCTGAGCTGAAGAAGCTGCGCAGCATGAGCCCGATGTCTGCCGAAGCAACGGTCGTCCGCAACTATCTCGACTGGCTGCTGTCCATTCCGTGGGGCAAGAAGTCGAAGATCAAGCAGGACCTGAACTTTGCCGAAGGCGTACTTGGCGACGATCACTTTGGTCTTGAAAAGGTCAAGGAGCGCATTGTCGAGTATCTCGCGGTGCAGGCTCGCTCGACCAAGATCAAGGGCCCGATCCTCTGCCTCGTCGGACCTCCCGGCGTCGGCAAGACCTCGCTTGCACGTTCGATTGCCAAGGCTACCGGCCGTGAATATGTCCGTATGTCGCTCGGCGGCGTGCGTGACGAGGCTGAAATCCGCGGTCACCGCCGTACCTATATCGGTTCGATGCCCGGCAAGGTCATCCAGTCGATGAAGAAAGCGAAGAAGTCCAACCCGCTCTTCCTGCTCGATGAAATCGACAAGATGGGCCAGGATTTCCGCGGCGATCCGTCATCGGCCATGCTTGAGGTGCTGGATCCGGAACAGAACTCGACCTTCATGGATCACTACCTTGAGGTGGAATATGATCTGTCGAACGTCATGTTCGTGACGACGGCAAATACGCTGAACATCCCCGGTCCATTGCTGGATCGTATGGAAGTCATCCGTATCGCCGGCTACACCGAGGATGAAAAGCTCGAGATCGCCAAGCGGCACCTGTTGCCGAAGGCAATCAAGGATCATGCCCTGCAGCCGAAGGAGTTTTCGGTCACGGACGATGCGCTGCGCAATGTTATCCGCCTCTACACGCGGGAAGCAGGTGTGCGTAGCCTCGAACGCGAATTGATGACTCTGGCACGTAAGGCCGTGACCGAAATCCTGAAGTCGAAGAAGAAGTCGGTGAAAGTCACCGAAAAGAACCTCTCCGACTATCTGGGTGTCGAGCGGTTCCGCTTCGGTCAGATCGACGGCGAAGATCAGGTTGGCGTTGTGACAGGTCTTGCCTGGACGGAAGTTGGCGGTGAATTGCTGACCATCGAAGGTGTCATGATGCCCGGTAAGGGCCGCATGACCGTCACGGGTAACCTCCGCGACGTGATGAAGGAATCGATCTCCGCAGCGGCTTCCTATGTCCGCTCGCGTGCCATCGATTTCGGCATCGAACCTCCGTTGTTCGACAAGCGCGACATCCACGTGCACGTGCCGGAGGGTGCTACGCCGAAGGACGGTCCGTCCGCCGGTATCGCCATGGTCACGGCGATCGTATCCGTGCTGACCGGCATTCCGGTTCGCAAGGACATCGCAATGACGGGTGAGGTCACCCTGCGCGGTCGTGTCCTGCCAATCGGCGGCCTGAAGGAAAAGCTCCTCGCAGCTCTGCGCGGCGGCATCAAGAAGGTTCTGATCCCGGAAGAAAACGCCAAGGATCTGGCGGATATTCCGGACAATGTGAAGAACAGTCTTGAGATCGTTCCGGTGTCTCGCGTGGGTGAAGTCCTCAAGCATGCTCTGGTTCGCGAACCTGAGCCGATTGAATGGACCGAGCCGGCAACCCCGGCGACCGTGCCTTCGGTCGAGGAAGAAGCAGGGGCCACGACCGCTCATTAAGGCATTTCCGGCAAACGTGCGAAGCGGTTTGCTTACAGGTAATGCACCGAAATGAACGTCCAGCGGGCGATTCTGTTTCAGTCAGATTGCCCTGCTGGAAGGCGTCTATCAGGACCAACAATTGAAATGCCGGGCAATTTGCCCGGCATTTCTGTGTTTAACCCCGGTTTTCCGGGGTTTTTTCACGTTGACAGGCTTGGTTTGTGAAACGATTTGAATAAACTCCGACCAATCCGGTCACGTTATCCGTTCCGGTAGATAAAGAAAGGAAATGCCAATGAACAAGAACGAATTGGTTGCCGCAGTTGCGGAAAAGGGCGGTTTGACGAAGGCTGATGCCGGTACTGCAGTTGACGCCGTACTCGCCGCTGTTACCGGCGCCCTGAAGGCTGGTGAAGAAGTCCGTCTGCCTGGCTTCGGCGTTTTCTCCGTTTCGCATCGCGCTGCCTCGACCGGCCGTAACCCATCGACCGGCAAGGAAGTTGCTATTCCGGCTCGCAATGTGCCGAAGTTCTCGGCTGGCAAGGGCCTGAAGGACGCCGTAAACGGCTAATCATGATCTGGAGAGTGAAAGCTCTTCGAACGGATCGTGACGTTAAATTTCCAGCCATTGCGGCATGATCGCGAATGGCTGTCGAGAAGGCCCGGCATTGCCGGGCTTTTTTCGTAAATGTAGTAAGCGTGAATGAGTGCTTGCAACCGGATGTGGGCTTCTAAGAACCAAAAATATCCGTCAGGATTCTGGCCAGTGCGAAAACGGCTGCCAATGGTAGCAGCCAGTCGAAAAATATATCCGGGTTTTTCATGAGTAAAAGAATGCTCGGCTGATGTTACGAGATTGTACCGCCAAATGACACCATTTGGCGGCTCAATGGACTAGCGGACGATCTTCAGCAGGGAAGTGCGCTTCCCGAAGATCATATCGGTGCACAATGCCCCTTTACGGGAAAGTCTGTAGGTAGCAGCAGGTCGCGTATCGCAAATGGACTTCACAAAACGCAGTGCTGATACGCGATCTGTGAAAAGTCCCCCGACAAGTCCCAGCCGGTCATAGACGACCCAGCGCCGTGCGGCTTCCTTGTCGACGATGAAGCGCGGCATTGGAACGGCGGCGTTTCTCTGGTTTTTTGTGGTCATAGTGAGTGCTCCATCCAGAGACGCAACCGCATTCACTGTGTAAGTTGCATGATGAGGAACGTCACCAGAACGCCGGCTCCAATCACTGTCATCAAGCGGAGCAGTATGCTGATGTCCTGGCGCAATTCTTGCTCGGTAATGGCTGAACTGATGTTCCGGGACCCTGCATGCGTACGCTTTGCTTTGCTCAGGTGTAAAAACAGGCCCAATTTTCCGTACATGATTGAAACCTCACTCCTGATGGTTGCACGAATGTTTCAATTGCTGGGGCGCTGGGCTGGCGGTGTTTCAGCGCGCCGCCAGTGTGATGGAAAGTACCGCTTGCTGATGCTGCGCTATGAGCGCCGAGGGTGTTTCTTCCACATGGTCAATGGCCGCACAGGCCCGGCGAATGGCGCTGGCGGTTTCTTCGCTGACGCCAACCAACGGCAGCCGTACATCCGGCGAGAGACCACGCCGATGGTGCAAGGCGTACTTCACCGGAACGGGATTGGTATCCTGTTCCATAGCAGTCAGAAGAGGCTTCAATTTGAAGCCGAGCGTTCTGGCAGCGCAGGCATCGGCTCGCTTACAGGCTTCGTAAAGTTCGACAGTGGTTGCTGGAAGCACATTCGATATGACTGAAATCATTCCGTCTCCCCCCTCAAGATTGAAGGAAACGGCGGTCGCGTCATGTCCTGATAGTTGTATCAGCCGATCGTCTATACGACGAACGATGCGTTTGGGCCGGTCGAGTTCACCAGTCGCGTCCTTGATACCAATGACGGTCGGGAGTTCACTCAGCCGTTCGATAGTTTCCAGAGAAAGATCAACGCCGGTTCGCTTCGGGACATTATAAAGGATGATTGGTATCTGGACATTGCGAGCCACGGCTTCGAAGTGGCGATACAAGCCTTCCTGAGACGGGCAGTTATAGTATGGCGTCACAATCAGGGCGGCGTCAGCACCGCAGGCAGCTGCAGCGCTCGTCAATGCAATTGTCGATAGAGTATCGTTGGTGCCTGTTCCTGCAACAACGGGTACACGCCCTGCAGAGACGTCAACACAGGCTTTGATGAGGCTGATCTTTTCCGCCGTATTGAGAGTTGGGGCCTCTCCGGTCGTGCCACAGGGAGAAAGAGCATGGATGCCTTCTCCAATCTGCCACTCCACCAACTCTGCGAAAGCCTTGTGCGCCACTTCTCCGTTTTCAAATGGGGTAACAAGAGCGGTTGTTACTCCGCGCAATCTGGTTCTGAGTTCGTCATAAGCCATTGTTCTGGATCTCCGTTACCCGAACCTTCGACCGCAAACGAACCTCGCATATGTCGCAGAAGCCATTCAGAACGCAGTCTTGCCGGGCGTGAACAAGCTATGAGTCCCGGCGTATAAATTCGAGATCGGGAACAGACCCGGAGTATTAGAAAGTCGTATATTACCTCAGAACATGATGTGACCGCGCTGGCCGTTATAAAGCGACTAACGCTTTTATTCTCAGGTCCTTGCCCGCTCAGACAGAGGAGTATCCGCAAAAAAGCCGGGCACTGGGCCCGGCTTCCGATAACTCTCTTTGCCTGCCGCTTATTCGGCAGCCTCTGAACTGCGCTTGGGGCGGCGTTCCAGCAGTTCCTTGAGGAAGTGGCCGGTGTAGGAGCGTTTCTCCTGCACGATGTCTTCCGGACGGCCCACGGCAACAATCTCGCCGCCGCCATCGCCACCTTCCGGTCCAAGGTCGATGACCCAGTCGGCAGTCTTGATGACTTCGAGATTATGCTCGATCACAACGACTGTGTTGCCCTGTTCCACCAGCTCGTGCAGCACTTCAAGCAGCTTGGCCACATCGTGGAAGTGCAGGCCGGTTGTCGGTTCGTCCAGAATATAGAGCGTGCGGCCCGTCGCGCGGCGCGACAGTTCCTTGGCAAGCTTTACGCGCTGCGCTTCACCACCCGAAAGCGTCGTCGCCTGCTGGCCGACCTTAATATAGCCGAGACCCACCTTGACGAGCGTTTCCATCTTGTCGCGAACGGCAGGCACGGCGGAGAAAAACTCCGCACCTTCCTCGACTGTCATATCCAGCACATCGGCGATGGACTTGCCCTTGAACAGGACTTCCAGCGTTTCGCGGTTGTAGCGTTTGCCGTGACAGACATCACAAGTCACATAGACATCCGGCAGGAAGTGCATCTCGATCTTGATGACGCCGTCGCCCTGACAGGCCTCGCAGCGTCCGCCCTTCACATTGAACGAGAAGCGCCCCGCCTGATAACCGCGCGCCTTGGCTTCCGGCAGACCCGCAAACCAGTCGCGGATCGGCGTGAAGGCGCCGGTATAGGTTGCCGGGTTGGAACGAGGCGTACGACCAATCGGCGACTGGTCGATATCGATCACCTTGTCGAGGAATTCCAGCCCCTCGATGCGGTCATGCTCCGCCGGATGCTCACGTGAACCCATGATGCGGCGCGAAGCGGCCTTGAACAGGGTTTCAATCAGGAAGGTGGATTTGCCGCCGCCTGAAACGCCAGTGACGGCGGTGAAGGTTCCAAGCGGAATATCCGCCGAGACATTTTTCAGATTGTTGCCACGCGCGCCGACGACCTTGATGCGCTTGGACTTTGAAATCTTGCGGCGTTCCGCCGGAACGGCAACTTCCATCGCGCCTGACAGATATTTGCCGGTCAGCGAGTTCGCATTGGACATCACGTCCTGCGGCGACCCTTGAGCGATGATCTTGCCGCCATGGACACCTGCCGCAGGGCCGATATCGACCACATAGTCGGCGGTCAGGATCGCATCTTCGTCATGTTCGACCACGATGACCGTGTTGCCGAGATCGCGCAGATGGCGCAGCGTGTCGAGGAGACGCGCATTATCACGCTGATGCAGGCCGATGGATGGTTCATCCAGCACGTAAAGCACGCCGGTCAGGCCGGAACCGATCTGCGAGGCAAGACGGATACGCTGGCTTTCACCGCCCGACAGCGTGCCGGAATTGCGCGCCAGCGTCAGATAGTCGAGGCCGACATCATTGAGGAACTGCAGGCGCTCCCGGATTTCCTTGAGGATGCGGGCGGCAATCTCGCGCTGCTTGTCGTTAAAGCTGCTATCAATGTCGCGGAACCAGGCGTCGGCCTTGCGGATCGACATTTCCGTGATCTCGCCAACATGCTTCATGCCAACCTTGACCGCAAGCGCTTCCGGCTTCAGGCGGTAGCCGTTACAGGAAGGGCAGGGGGTCGAGGCCATGAAGCGCTCGATATCTTCGCGCGACCAGGCGGAATCGGTCTCTTTCCAACGGCGTTCCAGATTGGGGATCACGCCCTCAAAAGGCTTCGTCGTCTGGTAGGAACGCAGGCCGTCATCATACTGGAAGGTGATTTCCTTGCCCTTGGTGCCATAGAGAATGGCCTGCTGGGCTTCTTCCGAAAGATCAACCCAGCGCGCACCGATCTTGAAGCCATAGGCTTTGCCAAGCGCTTCCAGCGTCTGATTGTAATAGGGCGACGAAGACCGCGCCCATGGGGCAATCGCGCCGTCCTTCAACACTGCCGTTTCGTCGGGAACGATCAGGTTCGGATCAATGGCCTGCTGCGTGCCGAGACCATCACAGGTCGGGCAGGCGCCGAACGGGTTGTTGAATGAGAACAGGCGCGGTTCGATTTCTGGGATGGTGAAACCGGAAACCGGGCAGGCAAACTTTTCCGAAAACAGAATGCGCTCATGCGTTTCGTTGGCCGACTTGTTGGCAGCACCACCTTCAGCCGTTTCTTCAGGCGGCAGCGGCTTGTCAGCAAACTCGGCGACGGCCAGACCTTCAGCAAGCTTGAGGCATGTTTCAAGACTGTCGGCGAGGCGGGTCGACAGGTCAGGGCGCACCACGACACGGTCCACCACAACATCGATGTCGTGCTTGTATTTCTTGTCCAGCGCCGGAACGTCGGCGATTTCATAGAAGGTGCCGTCCACCTTGACGCGCTGAAAGCCCTTCTTCTGAAGCTCTGCCAGCTCCTTCTTGTACTCGCCCTTGCGGCCACGAACGATGGGCGCGAGGATATAAAGGCGCGTGCCTTCTTCCAGCGCCATGACCCGATCAACCATCTGGCTAACGGTCTGGCTCTCAATGGGAAGGCCGGTCGCAGGCGAATAGGGCACACCCACGCGCGCAAAGAGCAGGCGCATATAGTCGTAGATTTCGGTGACGGTGCCGACCGTCGAACGCGGATTGCGGCTCGTCGTCTTCTGCTCGATGGAAATGGCAGGAGAGAGGCCGTCGATCTGGTCGACATCCGGCTTTTGCATCATTTCGAGGAACTGGCGCGCATAGGCCGAAAGACTTTCGACATAACGGCGCTGGCCTTCCGCATAGATCGTATCAAAGGCAAGCGAGGATTTGCCCGAGCCGGAAAGCCCCGTCATCACGATCAGCTTGTCGCGAGGCAGATCGAGATCGACATTTTTCAGATTGTGTTCGCGCGCGCCACGTATGGAAATGAATTTCTGATCGCTCATTCCGCGTCCTGCCTGCTCATGATGCCATGGATAACGGGCGCCGAATGGTAAAACACGTCGCGCCGGTGTCTAATATGGGGTGAAACCCTCCAATAAGAAGGGGGCTCCGGTCATTCATCGGTGCACTCTTATCATTAGAACAAATATCGAACAACCAGCCTTCTGATAGGCGATACGAAATGTGAACGCAAGAGCGTTGACTGTCACTCCTGACAGGAGCAGACTACCCTTACTCGCTGATAGCGGAGAGGTGCCGCGGTGGGATGACACGGCATCGGCAAGAGGTCCGCAGGAGGCGGGGAGACCCAGTAGGGAGGTTAAGGAGCATGAGTCCACCTGACTACAGTGCCTAGCTTTCACAGAGATGAAAGCACAATCCGTTTCGGTTGCGGCAGCATCTTTTCGCAAGGAATGATGCCTCGTTGATCGAAAGTGTGATTGCCGACAATTTGAATTTGCGCGGAATGCAAATGGCCGTGCGCCTTTGTGATCCGAAAAGACCTGCCGACGAATTAATGTCGACACATGAGCATTGCTCAAACCCCAAGCCCTGCGCGCCAAAGATACAGTGAGCGGCAGGGCTTTTCCTTGGAAGCTGATCCCGTTTGCCAAGCGCAGGCAGCTATTGCTTTATGAAGGTTGTCGGCAAGGCTGTTTTGAAATTAAGGCAGATGCAGTTTCAGCCCCTGAAATGAGGCAAACTGCATTATCAGCGCGATAAACGGTGCAAAAACCCACTGAAATTTATGGCGAACGCAAGGCTTTTTAATGTCGGAAGGTTGCATTTTGAACAAAACAAGAACATAAACTCTGTGGACATTGAAGAATTCACCGGCCCGGATTGAGCACGCTTTGAGCCAGTCCTGTAAGGTGAACATATGAGTTTCTGGTGATGGCGCATTGTTGCGCCTGATCTTTCATTTGAAAAGTGCCTCTTGTCCGCGCGAAGCAGTGCGGAAAGAGTGTGCATGCAAGACCCGGAGTAATTTTCGATGGCTGGTAGCGTCAATAAAGTCATTCTGGTCGGCAATCTTGGTGCCGATCCGGAAATTCGTCGTCTGAATTCCGGCGACGTGGTTGCCAATCTGCGCATTGCAACGTCGGAAAGCTGGCGCGATCGCCAGAGCGGCGAACGCAAGGACCGCACCGAATGGCACAGCGTTGTCATCTTCAATGAGAACCTCGCCAAGGTTGCGGAACAATATCTGAAGAAGGGTGCCAAGGTTTACATCGAAGGCGCGCTCCAGACCCGCAAGTGGCAGGATCAGAACGGCAATGACCGTTATTCGACGGAAGTCGTGCTGCAGAAGTTCCGTGGTGAACTGCAGATGCTCGATAGCCGTGGTGAAGGCGGCGGTGAAGGCCGTTCGTTCGGCGGCGGTGGCGGCAACCGTAACCAGATGTCTGACTATTCCGGTGGCGGCGGTGATTTCGGCTCGTCCGGCCCATCCAATCAGGGTGGCGGCAGCGGTGGCTTCTCGCGCGATCTGGACGACGAAATTCCGTTCTGAGAACGGATATAATCCAGTTTATAAGTTAAATTTGATAAGGCGCTGTTTTACAGCGCCTTTTCTATTGGATCATACTTCCAATTCTCTAGGAAGCATGATGTCTGATTGCAAGTTCGTCAGCGCGACTTGCCCTCAGATGTAATCTGCTCACCGTCCTCTTTGGTGAATGATGCGACGGGGTTTTCCAGAAGCGGCAGAACCAGCTCAGAGGGACGGCAAAGCCTGGTGCCGCGCGGCGTTTCGACGATGGGCCGGTTGATCAGAATCGGATGAGCCATCATGAAATCGATCAGCTCGTCATCAGTCCATTTCGGATCGGACAGCCCGAGTTCGGCATAGGGTGTACCTTTCTCGCGCAATAGTTCGCGTGGTGTCATGTTCATTGCCGCCAGCAGACCGAGCAGACGTTCCCGCGTGGGTGGATTCTGCACATATTCGATGATGACGGGCTCTTTGCCACTGGCACGGATCATTGCCAGTGTATTACGCGAGGTGCCGCATTTTGGATTATGAAAAATGGTCACGGTCATTGGAAATTTCCTGTCTGGATTGAGCGCGTTCATAACAGCTTCGAGAGCAGTTCAGTGCCAGCACGATTCAGTTCATGTCATTCATCTGCGGGTCACCGGGATACGTGTCGATAGAAAACTCCATATTATCCGCTGAAAACCGTGTCAGCGAATACTGGATCGGCACTCCATCGGTATTCACATTGATCGCCTTGGCCGTCAGTACAATGGCGCCGGGCGAAAGCTTCAAATGTTTCAGATCATCCGAATCCGCATGGCGGGCGGATATGATTGTCGATTTACGGAAGTAGTCGGCAACTCCTGCTTTTCGGAAAGCCACGGTGACGGAACCGCTTTCCGCATAATCCTCGGCAATTTCCGGAAATTGTTCGGCACTGATCCAGAGTGTTGCGCGCGACACGGGGCGTCCGTCGGCGCTGTGCAAGGTTTCCAGCCGCAGGACAGGTGAACCAGGCTCGATCTCAAGAGCTTCGGCTATATCCGGGGAGGCAGGCGCTGTGCCGGAAGCGAGCAGCGCGCCTTTCATGTCCCGCACTTGCGAAGCCAGTGATTGCGAAATGCGGGTGCGACGTCCGATCTGATAGGTGAGGCGCTTTGCATTGGCAACGAAGGTGCCGCGCCCTTGCTCGGCACGCAGCACGCCTTCCTGCGTCAGCGCGGCAATGGCGCTGCGCACCGTATGGCGATTGACTCCAAACCTGTCGGCAAGTTCCATCTCGGCGGGCATACGCGCACCCGACTGAAGCCTTCCGGCTCTGATCTCGCCGCGTATCTCGTCGGCAATCTGCCGCCAGATGGCCACGCCGCTGTTTCTCTCAATTCGTCTGGTCTTTGTCATCAACTGTCATCGTCCTGTCATTGGCAGGGTGTATTCATTCTGGTATTGTATAGTTGTCTATATAACTAGACAATTTGAGAGATCAAGTCAACGGGAGTGCATCCCGAAAAACATGAAACGGTTTTCGGACAAGATGCGCCTCAAAACAAACTCCAGAGCATTGATCTGATGCAATCAGGTCAAAGCGCGCTCTGGAACTAACAGGGCAGGGAAGCTCATGTACGGTACGGAGCAAAGTGCGAAGGGAGGCGGAGCCGGTTCCGCCACTGAAAGCGGAACAGTGCCGGATGCAGTGCCAGATTCAGTTCAAGCCGCACGGCAGGCAAGCATGGCAGTTCTTGCGCGTGCAAGCGGCGAAGAGCTGCATGCCTTCTGGCAGGCATGGTCCAACAAGCCGGAATTTGAAGTTCTGCGCGGACCGGAAACCGGTCTCGTAATGCTGCGTGGCCGCATTGGTGGCGGCGGTGCATCCTTCAATGTCGGCGAGGCAACGGTGACGCGCGCTACGGTGCGGCTCTCCGACGGTTCTGTCGGTCACTCTTATGCGCTCGGTCGCGATCAGGAAAAGGCGCGGCTTGCCGCTGTCTTCGATGCATTGTGGCTCGATGAAGGCCATCGCGATGCCGTGGAGGCACAAGTGCTGAATGTCTTGCGCAAACGGTTGAACGATGCCGATGCCAAGCTGCGCGGCGAAGCCGCCGCTACCAAGGTCGATTTCTTCACAATGGTCCGGGGAGACAATTGATGCTTCCTTTTTCTCTCGAAAACAGCACTTCCTCCGCGTTTGAGGGTGGCTTTGCCGATCCGGTGACGGATGCGCAGTCAGCTTTTCATGCCGTCATGCACGCCATGGCTAATCCCGGTCGCATTTATCCATTGGCTCGCACAGCCACACCACCGCAGCCGCTGACGCCTGAACTGGGCGTTATTGCAGCAACCTTGCTCGATCACGATGCAACTGTCTGGTGCGATGCAGCGATAGCAGCTGATGAAAGCGCAACCGCCTGGCTTACTTTCCACACGGGTGCGCCGCGTGTCGAAAGTGCGGATGCCGCGCAATTCGCTCTAGCCAGCAATGTTTCGCTGCTGCCGTCTCTGGCAGGGTTTTCGCAGGGCGACGCCGAATTTCCCGACTGTTCGACAACCGTCGTTCTCGCTGTTGCGTCACTGACAAGCGGACAGGGCTTTGTGCTGAAAGGCCCCGGTATCGATGGCGAACGTGCACTTCATGTCGAAGGTCTGCCGCAGGATTTCATCCAGCAATGGCGTGAGAACGGCGCACAATACCCGCTCGGCGTTGATCTTGTTCTGGTCAGCGACGGCGCTGTTGCAGCGCTTCCCCGCACAACTCGCGTTTCCGCTCTGGAGGGCTGAAAATGTATGTTGCCGTAAAGGGTGGCGAAACGGCCATCCATAATGCACACCGTCTTCTCGATGATCGTCGTCGCGGCGACCGTTCGGTTCCGGCACTGCGTCTCGATCAGATTGCCGAACAGCTGGCGCTGGCGGTTGATC
Source organism: Ochrobactrum sp. BTU2 (assembly GCF_024539785.1). NCBI lineage: Bacteria > Pseudomonadati > Pseudomonadota > Alphaproteobacteria > Hyphomicrobiales > Brucellaceae > Ochrobactrum > Ochrobactrum sp. BTU2. Next base: position 253,426 of record NZ_JAHWRG010000005.1, read on the forward strand.
GCGTCATGGCCGAAGGTTCGCTCTATGATCGCGAACTGGCGGCACTTGCTGTGCGCCAGTCGCGCGGCGATCTGATCGAAGCGATCTTTCTGGTCCGCGCCTACCGCACCACCTTGCCGCGCTTTGGCTATTCGCGGCCGATGGAAACCGCTGAAATGCTGATCGAACGCCGCATTTCTGCGACCTACAAGGATTTACCGGGTGGTCAGTTGCTCGGACCGACCTTTGATTACACGCATCGTCTGCTCGACCCAGATCTGGCCGGTGATGTTGCCGTTCCGGAACCCGAAATGCGGGAAGCCGTGAAGGAAGAGACGCCGCGTGTAACCGATATTCTTGGCGCGGTCGGCATGATTGAGGATGATGGTTCCCTGCCGGAAGGTCACGAACCGGGCGACCTGACCCGCGAACCGTGGACATTCCCGATGGAGCGCGATCTGCGCCTTCAGGCATTGGCACGCGGTGATGAAGGTTTCCTGCTGGCGCTCGGCTATTCCACCCAGCGCGGCTATGGCAATAACCATCCTTTCGTCGGCGAAATCCGCATTGGCGAAGTGGATGTCGAGTTCGACGTGCCCGAACTTGGTTTTGCCGTCTCGCTCGGTCGCGTGCAGCTGACCGAATGCCAGATGGTCAATCAGTTCAAGGGATCGGCCAAGCAGCCGCCGCAATTCACGCGCGGTTACGGTCTGGTGTTCGGCCAGAGCGAACGCAAGGCCATGTCCATGTCGCTCTGCGACCGTGCACTGCGCGTGCGGGAATTCGATGCGGATGTGACGGCACCTGCCGAGGACGAGGAATTCGTCATCTCGCATTCCGACAATGTGCAGGCGACGGGTTTCGTCGAGCATCTGAAACTGCCGCATTACGTGGATTTCCAGGCAGAACTCGACCTCATTCGCCGCATGCGTGCGGAATATGACCAAGCGCACAATGAGACTGAAGGCGTAACGAAGGAGGCCGCAGAATGAGCGATCTGGCCAATTATAACTTCGCCTATCTGGACGAACAGACCAAGCGGATGATCCGCCGCGCCATCCTGAAGGCCATCGCAATACCGGGCTATCAGGTGCCTTTTGCCAGCCGTGAAATGCCGATGCCTTATGGCTGGGGCACCGGCGGCGTGCAGGTGACGGCTGCAATTCTGGGGCCGGATGATGTGCTGAAGGTCATCGATCAGGGTGCCGATGACACGACCAATGCCGTTTCCATCCGCGCCTTCTTCCAGAAGACTGCCGATGTCGCTGTAACAACCCATACGGGCGAGGCGACCATCATCCAGACCCGGCACCGTATCCCGGAATATCCGCTGACCGAGGGGCAGGTGATTGTCTATCAGGTGCCGATCCCGGAACCGCTGCGTTTTCTGGAGCCACGCGAAACCGAAACCCGCAAGATGCACGCGCTCGCCGAATATGGCCTCATGCATGTGAAGCTTTACGAGGACATTGCGCGTCACGGTCATATCGCCAAGACCTACGATTATCCGGTAATGATCGAAGGCCGCTATGTGATGGCACCTTCGCCGACGCCGAAATTCGACAATCCGAAAATGCATATGTCTCCGGCATTGCAGCTGTTCGGCGCAGGTCGCGAAAAGCGCATTTATGCCGTCCCGCCCTATACGCAGGTGGTCAGCCTCGATTTCGAGGATCATCCGTTCGAAGTGCAGAAGTTCAAGGAACCCTGTGCGCTGTGCGGCGCGAAGGGCGTCTATCTGGATGAGGTCGTGCTCGATGATCGCGGCGGCTCGATGTTCGTCTGCTCCGACACTGATTTTTGCGAAGACCGTCAGGCCAACGGCCATTTCGGTCATCTGGCTGCAAACAAGGAGGCTGCGGCCAAGGAGACCGTAAAATGAACAGCGAACCCCTGCTGAGAGTAAACAGCCTGTCGAAGTTTTACGGCAATCGCCGTGGCTGTGCAGACATTTCCTTCAATCTGTGGCCAGGCGAAGTGCTGGCCATCGTCGGCGAATCCGGTTCGGGCAAGACGACGCTCCTGAACAGTCTGGCAACCCGCCTCGAGCCGACTTCCGGCACCGTCGAATACCGGATGCGTGACGGTGAATTCCGCGATCTCTACAAGATTGGCGAGGCGGAACGCCGTTTCCTGATGCGGACCGACTGGGGTTTTGTGCACCAGAACCCTGCAGACGGATTGCGCATGACGGTTTCAGCTGGCGCCAATGTGGGCGAACGCCTGATGGCAGTCGGAGAACGCCATTACGGTAATATCCGCTCGACGGCCACCGAATGGCTGGGACGTGTCGAAATAGCCTCCGACCGTATCGACGATCAGCCGCGCGCCTTCTCTGGCGGCATGCGCCAGCGCTTGCAGATTGCCCGCAATCTGGTGACCGCTCCGCGACTTGTTTTCATGGATGAACCGACCGGCGGTCTCGACGTGTCCGTGCAGGCACGTCTTCTCGACCTGTTGCGCGGCCTCGTCAGCGATCTTGGTCTGTCGGTGATCATCGTTACTCACGATCTTGCCGTAGCCCGGCTTCTGTCCCATCGCATCATGGTCATGAAAGACGGCCATATTGTCGAACAGGGCCTGACCGACCGCGTTCTGGATGACCCGCAAGCGCCTTATACGCAGCTGCTCGTGTCGTCTATTCTACAGGTTTAGTAAATTAAAACAGATGTTTGCAGCGTGTTGTTCGTAAATTAGCGAAACTTCATGCGTGAGGTGAGAAATGACACAAGTTAGAACATCCTCTCCGCTGGCGGTGTCGGGTCTGGCGAAGACGTTCACGATGCACTTGCAAGGTGGCATTCAGTTGCCAGTCGTAAGTAACGTGGACTTCAATCTGGAAGCAGGCGAATGCGCCGTGCTTGGCGGACCTTCCGGTGCCGGTAAAAGCTCCATTCTCAAGATGGTCTATGGCAATTACGCTGTGAATGCAGGTTCGATCCTCATTCGTCACGAAGACCGTATGGTGGATCTGGCAACAGCCGATCCGCGCGAAGTGCTGGCGGTGCGGCGCGATACGATTGGCTATGTCAGCCAGTTTCTGCGCACACTGCCGCGCGTCGCGGCAATCGATGTGGTTGCCGAGCCTCTGGTTGCGCGTGGCGTCGATCGCGAAGTTGCGCTGAACCGCGCTCGCGAGCTTCTGTCACAGCTCAACCTGCCAGAAAGGCTTTGGGCCTTGCCGCCTGCAACCTTCTCCGGCGGCGAACAGCAGCGCGTGAACATCGCGCGCGGTTTCATCACGGATCATCCGGTACTGCTGCTCGATGAGCCGACCGCCTCGCTTGATGCCAAGAACCGTGCGGTCGTGGTTGATCTCATTAAGACCAAGAAGGAGCAGGGCGTCGCCATGCTAGGCATCTTCCACGATGAAGATGTGCGTACGGAGGTTGCGGACCGGATTATCGACGTGACAGCTTTCTCTCCGAGGGCCGCCGCATGACCAAGCTATCGGTAGAACCGCTGGTGCATAAAACCGCCATCGTCAGCGGTTGCACACTCGGTCGCTACACAGAGATAGGCGAGCGCAGCCGCGTTTCGGAAACTATGCTCGATGACTATTCCTATCTCGGCGTCGATTGCGAAATATGGTGCGCGGAAATTGGCAAGTTTTCCAATATCGCCAGCCATGTGCGTATCAACGCCACCAACCATCCGACATGGCGCCCGACGCTGCATCATTTCACCTACCGTGCCGGTGATTACTGGCCGGAGGAAAAGGATGAGACGGAGTTTTTCGAGTGGCGTCGTGGCAATGCGGTGAAAATCGGTCACGACACATGGCTCGGCCATGGCTCCACCATCTTGCCGGGTGTGACGGTTGGCAATGGTGCGGTTGTTGGGGCCGGAGCAGTGGTGAGCAAGGACGTGGCACCCTATACGATCGTGGGTGGTGTGCCTGCGCGTCTCATTCGCGAACGTTTCGATGCTGCGACCGGCAATCGTCTGGATCGGCTGGCCTGGTGGGACTGGAGCCATGATCGTCTGCGTGAAGCGCTCGATGATTTCCGCGCGCTCGATATCGAAGCTTTCCTCTCAAAATATGAAACGGCCGCCAACACAAATGCGGTCATGAAAGAGCTATCCAATGGCTAATGAAATCGTTCTGAAAAATGCGCAGATCGTGCTCGCTGACGAGATTGTTTCCGGTTCTATCCTGATCCGTGACGGCAAAATTGCAGCCATCAATCAGGGCTATGCCAATGGCGGCGATGACATGGATGGCGATTATGTCATTCCGGGCCTCATCGAATTGCACACCGACCAGCTGGAAAGCCATTACGCGCCGCGTCCGAAAGTGCGCTGGAATGTCGACGCTGCGGTTCAGGCCCATGATGCGCAGGTAGCAGCATCGGGCATCACGACGGTTTTCGATGCGATGCGTGTCGGCTCCGACTATGACCGCGACTTCGTTGGTAAGGATATGCGGATGCTTGCGGATGCCATTGAAAGCGGTGTTCGCGAAAATCGCCTGCGTGCAGACCACTTTTTGCATCTGCGCTGCGAAGTATCTTCGGCAGATTGTCTCGAAACGTTCGAGCTTTTTGCGGGCGATGACCGCGTCAAACTCGCTTCGCTGATGGATCATGCGCCGGGACAGCGTCAATTCGTTGATCTTGAGACCTATCGCACTTATTACATGCGCAAGATGAAGCTCACGGATGAGGAGTTCCGGGTGCATTGTGAGAAGCGTATGGCGGATTCGGACGCCTATTCGGCCAATCATCGCCGCGCCATTGCCGAAATGGCTGCGACACGTGGCATCGTTCTGGCCAGCCATGACGATGCGACCAGTGCGCATGTCGATGAATCGCTCGACCATGGCGTGCGGATTGCCGAGTTTCCGACCACGATGGAAGCGGCCAATGCTTCGAAAGGTGCGGGCCTCTCGATCCTGATGGGCGCGCCGAACATCGTTCGCGGTGGCTCGCATTCCGGCAATATCGCCGCGCGTGATCTCGTGGACAATGGCAGCCTCGACATCCTGTCTTCGGACTATATTCCGTTCAGCCTCATTCAGTCGGCTTTCGGCCTTGCTTCGGGTGAACGTCCGATTGCGCTGCCACAGGCTGTCCGCCTCGTGACCAAGAATCCTGCCGACGCCATGGCCATGGATGATCGCGGCGAAATCGCCATCGGCAAGCGCGCCGATCTCGTTCGCGTGCGCCCGAAAGGTGCAATCCCGGTTGTCCGTACGGTCTGGCGCGAAGGCGAACGGGTGCTTTGATGCAGATGCAATCCGATATGCCGAAAGGCTGTTTCGTCGCCGTCGTCGGCCCCAGCGGGGCCGGCAAGGATACGATCATGGATGCAGCGCGTGTGGCTCTTGCGGGCGACACGCGTTTTCATTTTGTGCGCCGCATCATCACCCGCCCGCAAATGCCGGGCACGGAAGATCATGACAGTCTGGATGAAGCATCTTTTGCAACAGCTGCAGGCGAGGGAGCCTTCGCTCTGCACTGGCAGGCGCATGGCCTGAGCTATGGATTGCCAAAATCACTGGAGGATGAAATCGCCGACGGTACGGTGGTGATCGCCAACGTTTCACGGCGAGTGCTTGGCGATATTCGCAGGCTCTACAAATCACGTTCTGTGGTCGTGATAACAGCCCGACCGGACGTTCTGGCAGAACGGCTTGCGTCGCGTGGTCGTGAAAGCCGGGAAGAAATCACCGCGCGACTTGCGCGTGAAGTGAGCTTCGATGACGATGCCGGAGATGTTGTCACAATAGACAATTCAGGTGATGTCAATGCATCCACAGAGACCTTCCTTCATCATTTGAAGGAAATAACTGTTAAAACAATTGCTTAGGTGAAATCTCTATAGCGGCGTGTAAATTTACACAAACGTCATTATGCTTTCATTGCAGTGTCATGGAAGCAATTCAAAGTGAGCATGAATGGAGACGAATTCATGCTTCAACTGAACAACATAACGCGCCGCTATAATGACAAGGTGGCGGTTTCGGGCGTGGACCTCGAAATCGAGCCGGGCACGTTTGTGGGAATTATCGGGCGCTCGGGCGCGGGAAAGTCGACGCTTCTGCGTATGATCAATCGCCTTGTCGAGCCGTCCGAGGGAACAATTCACTGGGATGGTCGTGATGTTACGGGCCTTAAAGGCTCGGGATTGCGTGACTGGCGCGCGCAATGTGCGATGATTTTCCAGCATTTCAATCTGGTTGATCGTCTGGATGTTCTGACCAATGTTCTGATGGGGCGTCTCAATTATGTTTCGACGCCCAAGTCGCTCCTGCGTATCTGGAGCGACGAAGAACGCCTGATCGCGCTTTCCGCTCTGCAGCAGTTCGATATTGCGCATCTTGCGGCGCACCGCGCCGATGAACTTTCGGGTGGCCAGCAGCAGCGCGTGGCGATTGCCCGCGCGCTCGTGCAGCAGCCACGCATTATTCTTGCCGATGAGCCTATTGCGTCGCTCGATCCGCGCAATACCCGCAGCGTCATGGACGCCCTGCGCCGCATCAATCGCGAATATGGCATTACGGTCCTCTGCAATCTGCACTCGCTCGATATTGCGCGCAGCTATTGCGACCGCCTCGTCGGCATGTCTGCTGGCAAGATCGTATTCCGTGGCACACCGTCGATGCTGACAGATATGGCATCACGTGACCTTTACGGCATGGAAGCCGCTGACGTCATCGACGCCGATGAACAGGCTGAAACAATGCCAATGCCAGTTCCGCAGTCGGCTGAAGCCGTTCTGCGCCAGCTTTCCGCCTGAGCGCATAAAGCTCCGGAAAAAACACGCTCCAAACTCAGGATTAACAGGAGATACCTATGCTTAACCGTAGAAACTTTCTGGCGGCGGCTGCGCTTACCGCAACGCTGACCATGCCAATGATGGCCTCCACCGCTCAGGCTGCTGACTGGAGCAAGGATTATCCGGAAATCGTTCTGGGCGTTATCCCGGCTGAAAACGCCTCGACCACTTCCGACCGTTATGCACCTCTGGCTGCATATCTCGGCAAGGAACTTGGCACCAAGGTCACGCTGCGCGTCGCCAACGACTACGCCGCCGTCATCGAAGGCCAGCGCGCCGGTAACATCCAGATCGCATTCTATGGCCCGGCTTCTTATGCCCGCGCCGTCATGACCGGCGTTGAAACCACTCCGCTCGTCAACCAGCGTCATGACACCGGCGTCAACGGCTACTACTCTGTCGTTTATGTTCGCGCCGACAGCCCCTACCAGAAAATGGATGACCTGAAGGGCAAGACCATTGCTCTCGTTGATCCGAACTCCACGTCGGGCAACAATGCTCCGCGCTTCTTCCTCAACCGCGAAGGCTATAGCGTCGATACGTTCTTCGGTAAGAACTTCTTTGCTGGCAGCCATGAAAATGCAGTTCTTGCTCTTGCGCAGGGCACCGCTGACGCCGCTGCCAACTCCTGGAACTCGGAAAACGATTCCAACCTGACCCGTATGGTCAGCCGCGGCGTTCTGAAAGACGCCAACGGCAAGGCAATGACGAAGGACGATTTCCGCGTCATCTTCAAGTCGGACTTCCTTCCAGAAGGCCCGTTCGCCGTTCTCAGCACGCTGCCAGACCAGTTGAAGGCAGACATCAAGCAGGCTTTCCTCGACATGCCAACCAAGGACAAGGCTGGCTTTGACGCCCTTTCCGACGGCAAGGATCAGGAATTCGTAGCCACCGAAGCTAAGGATTTCGAACCAATCATCGAGATGCTCAAGTTCAACGACAAGGCTCGCAAGTCTTAATCCGCAGAACAATTGAAGTGCCCGGAACCTAACCCGTTCCGGGCATTTTTTAGAGCATGATCCCGAAAAGTGGGAACCGGTTTTCGGACAAGATCATGCTTGATTAAAGGAATCTCGCATGACGGTATCCTCACTCGACGGCAACGGTGCAAAAGGCCTGCTTGCCGATTATCGCAGAGAAGTCGGCAAACGGCGTCTCTACGGTATCGCGCTGCTCCTCGCGCTTGTCGTTGTCGCCATTGCTGCCTCCGTCGTTGCCGATGTTCGGCCGGGCACACTGGTCGAAAATCTCTTTCGCTTTACAAGCTATCTCGGTCGCATTCTGCCGGATCTGACCATCGCCAATTTCTGGGGCGACCTCGCTGCCTGGTACTGGAACCTCGGCGGCTGGCTCAAGATGCTGTTTGAGACGCTGTTGATCGCCTATCTGGCGACATTGATCGGTGCAGTCGTCGCTTTCGCCGCTTCCTTCGCAGCATCATCCAACATGGCTCCCAATTCGACGGTTCGCTTCATCGTTCGTCGCGGGCTGGAATTGTTGCGTACGGTTCCAGAAATCGTCTTCGCGCTGCTGTTCGTTATCGCCTTCGGTCTTGGGCCGATGGCCGGTGTGCTGGCACTGATGCTTCATACGACAGGAGCACTGGGCAAGCTGTTCTCCGAAGTCGTCGAGAATATCGATATGCGCCCGGTAGAAGGTATTCGCGCATCGGGCGGCTCCGGCTTGCAGGTCATTCGCTTTGCCGTGCTGCCGCAAGTGGCCGCAAATTTTGCTTCCTATGGCCTGCTGCGCTTTGAAATCAACGTGCGCGGCGCTTCCGTCATGGGTTTTGTGGGGGCAGGCGGCATCGGGCAGGAACTGCTTACCTCGATCCGCCAGTTCTATTACAGCGATGTCAGCGCCATTCTGCTTCTGATCATCGTGACGATCGTCGTGATCGATCTTGTCACCCAGCGCGTGCGTCACGCACTGCTTGGCCGTATTGGTTGAGGAGAGAATTATGACCGACATTGCACAAAGTCTCTCCCGCGAAGCGCATGCGCACGAAAAGGAACTCAGAGCCGAATATGCCGATCTGTTCGGCAATGGGCGCACATGGCGCAATCTGGCGATTTTAACCGTAGCGCTTATCGCTTCGGTCTGGTTCGCCTTCTACTGGCTCGATTTTTCGCTGCTGCGCATTCTAAACGGCCTCGGTCGCCTCGGCGATTTCGCCTTGATGATGATGCCGCCATCATCCGGCGGTCGTTTCAGCCTTTATCTCTGGTCGATGATGGAAACGCTGGCAATCGCCTATCTCGGCACATTGCTGGCAGCGATCCTCGCTTTTCCATTCGGTTTTCTGGCGGCGAAGAACATCATTCCGAATGTCTTCCTGCATTTCGGCATCCGCCGCTTCCTCGATACCATTCGCGGCGTCGATACGCTGATCTGGGCGCTGATCTGGGTGTCGGTTGTGGGGCTTGGGCCGTTTGCCGGTATCCTCGCCATCGCCTGCTCGGATTTCGGCGCATTCGGCAAGCTGTTCTCGGAAGCCATTGAAGGGGCCGACAAGAAGCCGGTCGAAGGCGTGGTCTCGTCGGGTGGCGGCAAGCTGCACGGTTATCGCTTCGGCGTGCTGCCACAGGTTTTGCCACTGATCGGCAGTCAGGTGCTTTACTTCTTCGAGTCAAACACCCGTTCGGCAACGATCATCGGTATTGTTGGGGCAGGTGGCATCGGCGCGCATCTGGCGGAACAGATCAAGGTTCTGAACCTTCAGGACGTTTCCTTCCTGATCATCATGATCCTGATCGCTGTTGCCGTGATCGACTGGTTCTCGTCCAAGCTGCGTCACGCCATGATTGGCAAGAAGGCACAGAAATCGGCTTAACCGGTGATGAGTGTCTTGATGCCATCTGCAACGAACTGAACGGCAAGCGCTGCCAGAATGACGCCGAGAAGGCGGGTCAGGATGGAACGACCGGTTTCGCCCAGAAACCGGTCGACGCGCTCGGCCAGCAGCAGCACGAGATAGGTAATCAGCAGGCAGACGAAGATGACGCCAAGAAGGGCCAAACGCGGCCCGACGCCATGGAATGAGTCCGAGGTCAGCACGATTGCCGAAATTGCGCCCGGACCGGCAATCAGCGGAATGGCAAGCGGGAAAGCGGCAATATTGCGGATATGGTCCTTGGTGATGGCAACCTCGGCGCTCTTTTCCTTGCGCTCTGTCCGCTTCTCGAAAATCATCTCAAATGCGATCCAGAACAGCAACAGGCCACCGGCAACGCGGAACGCACCGATGGTAATGCCGAACATGCCGAGTATCTGCGCGCCCGCAATGGCAAAGAGCGCCATCACGATAAAACCGATGATGGAGGCGCGAAGCGCCACCTGTCCGCGGTGGTGCCGCTCCATGCCCGGCGTGAGCGCCAGAAACAATGGCGCCAGTCCGGGCGGATCGATTGTAACAAGCAGGGTGACGAACGCGCTGAAAACCGTATCGTAGAACCCCATACTGCACGCGCCCTTCTTGTTGGTATGTTATGCTCAATCGGATACATGGATTGTAGACGATCGACGGCACATGGTCGACGCAAAGCGCCCGTCCGGGCAACATCGTTGCTCAATCTTTATGTGAATATCTTTTAAGTCATTGAATTGACAGACGGAAATAGCCCGCCGAAACGGTCGTGAAATTGGCGTTTTTTGCTGGTTTCCGTTATAAAGTGACTTTATCGATTCTGTTGAGAAAGAAATCTGAATAGTGTCAGATCAAACGCCTCCACCCGGTTCCGACGATATGAATGGTGGCCCAAACGGCGGCCCTAGCGGTATCGAACCGATTTCCATTATCGAGGAGATGCAGCGCTCCTATCTCGATTACGCGATGAGCGTTATCGTGAGCCGTGCGCTGCCCGATGTGCGCGACGGCCTGAAGCCCGTGCATCGCCGCATTCTCCACGCCATGAACGAGATGAACCTCGCCTATAACCGCCCGTACCGTAAGTCGGCGGGTGTGGTCGGTGAGGTCATGGGTAAGTATCACCCGCATGGCGACGCTTCTATTTATGACGCTCTCGTGCGTATGGCGCAGGATTTCTCCATGCGCGATCCGCTTGTCGACGGGCAGGGCAATTTCGGCTCCATCGACGGCGATCCGCCGGCAGCGATGCGTTACACCGAATGCCGTCTGGAAAAGCTTACCGAATCCATCCTGTCGGACATCGACAAGGACACGGTCGACTTCCAGGACAATTATGACGGCCGCGAGCAGGAACCTGTGGTTATGCCTGCACGCTTCCCGAACCTGCTCGTCAACGGTTCGGGCGGTATCGCTGTCGGCATGGCGACCAACATTCCGCCACACAATCTCGGTGAAGTCATTGATGGCTGCGTAGCGCTCATCGAGAATCCGGCCATTCAGTTGGAAGAAATGATTGAGATCATCCCTGGTCCGGATTTCCCGACCGGTGGCATCATCCTCGGACGCGCAGGCATCAATTCCGCCTACACGACCGGGCGCGGTTCTGTGATCATGCGCGGGCGGGCCACCATTGAGCCGATGCGCGGTGACCGCGAAGCCATTATCATCACCGAGATCCCGTATCAGGTGAACAAGGCTTCGATGATCGAGAAAATGGCCGAACTGGTGCGCGACAAGCGCATCGAAGGCATTTCCGATCTGCGTGACGAATCCGACCGCGAAGGCTATCGCGTTGTGGTCGAACTCAAGCGCGACGCCGTTGCCGATGTCGTTCTGAACCAGCTCTATCGCTACACGCCGCTGCAAACCTCGTTCGGTTGCAACATGGTGGCGCTGAACGGCGGCAAGCCGGAACAGCTCAATCTGCTCGACATGCTGCGCGCTTTTGTTGCCTTCCGCGAGGAAGTCGTGACGCGCCGCACCAAGTTCCTGCTCAACAAGGCGCGCGACCGCGCGCATGTGTTGGTCGGCCTTGCAATTGCGGTCGCCAATATCGATGAGGTGATTGCACTCATCCGTCGTGCGCCCGATCCAACGACGGCCCGCGAGCAGTTGATGGAACGTCGCTGGCCTGCAGTCGATGTGGCTCCGCTGATCCGTCTCATCGACGATCCGCGCCATCGTATCAATGAAGACGACACCTATAACCTCTCCGAAGAACAGGCTCGTGCCATTCTCGACCTGCGTTTGCAGCGCCTGACCGCGCTCGGTCGCGACGAAGTGGCAGACGAACTGAACAAGATCGGCGAGGAAATCCGCGATTATCTCGACATTCTCTCGTCGCGCCTGCGCGTGATGACGATCGTCAAGGATGAGATGATTGCGGTTCGTGACGAGTTCGCCACGCCACGCCGCACCGAAATCGGTTTCGGTGGCGCCGAAATGGATGACGAAGACCTGATCGCCCGTGAGGATATGGTCGTCACCGTCAGCCATGCAGGCTATATCAAGCGCGTTCCGCTAACGACCTATCGTGCGCAGCGCCGCGGCGGCAAGGGCCGTTCCGGCATGGCGACTAAGGATGAGGATTTCGTAACACGTCTGTTTGTTGCCAATACGCATACGCCGGTTCTGTTCTTCTCCTCGCGTGGCATTGTCTACAAGGAGAAGGTCTGGCGTCTGCCTGTCGGTACACCGCAGTCGCGCGGCAAGGCGCTCATCAACATGCTGCCATTGCAGCAGGGCGAGCGCATCACCACAATCATGCCGTTGCCGGAGGATGAAGAATCCTGGGCAAATCTCGACGTCATGTTCTCGACCACGCGCGGTACGGTTCGCCGTAACAAGTTGTCCGACTTCGTTCAGGTCAACCGCAACGGCAAGATCGCGATGAAGTTGGAAGACGAGGGCGATGAAATCCTCTCCGTCGATACCTGTACGGAATTCGACGATGTGCTTCTGACCTGTGCCGGTGGCCAGTGCATTCGATTCCCGGTTACCGATGTGCGCGTCTTTGCAGGCCGCAACTCGATCGGCGTGCGCGGCATCAATCTGGCCGATGGCGACAAGGTCATCTCCATGGCGATCCTGCATCACGTCGATGCCGATGCATCAACCCGTTCCGCCTATCTCAAGCGTTCGATTGCCGAGCGCCGGGCGCAGGGTGCGGACGACGCAGACGACATCGTGGTTGTCGGCGAGGACGTCGGAACCGATGCGGAACTGACCGAAGAGCTCTATCAGGAGCTGAAGGCCCGCGAAGAAACCGTGCTGACTGTCAGCGAATACGGTTACGGCAAACGTTCCTCGTCCTACGAGTTCCGCGTTTCAGGCCGTGGCGGCAAGGGCATCCGCGCTACCGACACGTCGAAGACCGACGAAATCGGCAAGCTCGTTGCCCTGTTCCCGGTCGAGGCGAGCGACCAGATTCTGCTTGTTTCCGATGGCGGACAGCTCATTCGCGTACCGGTTGACGGTATCCGTATTGCCGGACGTTCCACCAAGGGCGTCACGATCTTCAACACGGCGGATGGCGAAAAGGTCGTCTCGGTCGAACGCATATCCGAAGCGGATAGCGATGAAGAAAACGGCAGTGAGGGCGAGGCAGCCTCTGAAGGCGAAGCACCAATCGCGGACACCGAAGAATAATAGAGAAGCCCGGGGTAGAGCATTTTCGAGCCAAAAGTGTGAAACAGTTTTGCATCGGATAATGCGACAAACCAACGGACCCGGGCTTTTTATATAGATCAATGAAAAAGGCCGATGGCGGGAACCATCGGCCTTTTTCAGATGCCAAGACTGGAGGAATTGGCGATCACAGAAACTCTTTCACAGCAAGCTCCAACGCTATTGCGTGAACTCGGCTGCTAATACTCAGCGCGAACGCATGTTGCGCAAGCTATTGATGTCAAATGTCACCTGACGCACGCGCTGACGCTTGGACTCGTTCTCTTCGAGAAGCAGTATGATTGCCGATGCAGCCATCGCGACCATCATGGATAATGCCAGAAGAAAGATCATCATCGTGTTATCCTTTCGACATACATACGCTTCAGAAGCGAAAAGGTTGCACCAAACTTGCACCTATCTTGGTAAATCGGTTGTGAACTTGTCGTGAAATTGCTGTTCATATCGCATTCATCTGGTTTCTTGGTTTCTGTTTTCTTATCGCAGTGGTTCTTGTTGAAAATCCCGTCAGAAAAGGCTAGCTGGAAGAAATGACGATCGCGATTTATGCGGGCTCCTTCGACCCGGTGACAAACGGCCATATGGATGTCCTCAAAGGTGCCTTGCGCCTTGCCGACGAGGTTATTGTCGCGATCGGCGTTCATCCCGGCAAAAAACCTCTCTTCACCTTCGAGGAACGCGTGGCGCTCATCGGTGAAAGCTCCAAGGCCATATTGGGCAAGGATGCAGGCCGGGTATCGGTCATTTCCTTCGACGGGCTGGTTATCGATGCAGCGCGCAAACATGCCGCACAATTGATGGTGCGTGGTTTGCGCGATGGCACCGATCTCGACTATGAAATGCAGATGGCGGGCATGAACGGCACTATGGCGCCGGAATTGCAGACCGTATTCCTGCCGGCAGACCCGGCAGTACGCACAATTACCGCCACATTGGTCCGCCAGATTGCCTCCATGGGCGGCGATATAAAGCCCTTCGTTCCTGCGGCTGTTGCTGCCGCCTTGAACACCAAATTCAAATCCTGACTGCAGGGAGTTTTTCGATCATGTCTTTCATCCGTTCGGCGCTTGCCGCTGTTGCCTTTATCGCGCTGTCGCAAGGGGCGGTCCAGACGGCTTCCGCCGCCAATGCCGAAAACACCGTCGTTCTCAAGCTGAAGGACGGCGACGTTGCCATCCAGCTTCGTCCCGACCTCGCGCCGAAGCATGTCGCCCAGATTGAAAAGCTGGTCGGGGAAGGCGCTTATAACGGCGTTGCCTTCCACCGCGTCATTCCGGGCTTCATGGCCCAGACCGGCGATGTAAAGTTCGGTAACGTGGACAAGGGTTTCGATGCTTCGCGCGTCGGCACCGGCGGTTCCGACTATCCCGATATTCCGGCAGAGTTCTCAAAAGAACCCTTCGTGCGCGGCACGGTCGGCATGGCCCGCAGCCAGAACCCGAATTCGGCCAATTCGCAATTCTTCATCATGTTTGCGGACGGCGCATTCCTCAACGGCCAGTACACTGTGGTCGGCAAGGTTGTCAGCGGCATGGATATCGTCGACAAGATAAAGAAGGGTAGCGAAGCCGATAATGGCGCCGTGGAAAACCCCGATAAGATCATCAAGGCCACGCTTCAGGCCGATAAAAAGTAAAATACGATAAGAAGTAAATACAAGGAGAGGCCCAATGGCTTACAAAGACCCTGAAAACACGCTCGTTCTGGAAACCACCAAGGGCAACGTCGTTCTTGAACTCTATCCAGACCTCGCGCCGGATCATGTTGCGCGCGTCAAGGAACTGGCTCGCGAAGGCGCTTATGACGGCGTTGTGTTCCACCGCGTAATCGACGGATTCATGGCACAGACCGGCGACGTGAAGTTCGGCAAGACCGGCGGCGCGCATTTCAATGGCTCGCGTGCGGGCATGGGCGGTTCGGACAAGCCAGACCTGAAGGCTGAATTCTCCAACACGCCGCACAAGCGTGGCACTGCTTCGATGGCCCGTTCGGCCAACCCGAATTCGGCCAATTCGCAGTTCTTCATCTGCTTTGCCGACGCTCCGTGGCTCGACCGCCAGTACAGCGTCTGGGGCCAGGTCATTGAAGGCATGGACAATGTCGACAAGATCAAGCGCGGTGAGCCTGTTGCCGATCCGGACACGATCGTGACGGCGCGCATCGCTGCCGACATCTGATCCTGCCGATTTCATTGAGAAATTACGGCTCCGGTTCATACCGGGGCCGTAATTTGTTTACCGCATTTCCGAACGCAAAACCGCTTCGCACTTTTGCTGGAAATGCTTTAGAGGTTCATAATGCGTGTTGATCTTTTCGATTTCGATTTGCCGGAAGAGAGCATTGCTCTGCGTCCAGCCGAACCACGTGACCACGCCAGACTGTTGCGTGTCCGTCCCGGCCAGCCATTCGAAGATCGACAGGTGTTCGAGCTGCCCGATCTATTGCAACCCGGCGATGCGCTTGTTTTCAATGATACCAAGGTGATACCCGCGCAGCTTGAAGGCATGCGCGAGCGCGATGGCAATATTTCGCAGGTCAGCGCCACGTTGCATATGCGCACCGGTCCGGATCGCTGGAAAGCGTTTCTGCGTCCGGGCAAGCGCGTAAAGGAGGGCGACCGCATCCGTTTCGGCCATTCCGGTTCAAGCTGCTTCCTTGGTACACTTGATGCCACCGTGGCGGAAAAGGGCGATGCGGGCGAAGCGCTTCTCGTGTTCGACCTTTCCGGCGCCATGCTGGATGAGGCCATCGCATCGGTCGGGCATATTCCACTGCCACCCTATATCGCGTCGAAGCGCGCCGAAGACGAGCGCGACCGCAAGGACTATCAGACGGTCTATGCCCGCGAAGAGGGCGCTGTTGCCGCTCCCACTGCCGGATTGCATTTCACGCCCGATCTTCTGGAAAAGATCAAGGCCAAAGGCGTTGAAGAACATTTCGTAACGCTGCATGTGGGGGCGGGAACGTTCTTGCCGGTCAAGGCCGACGATACGACCGACCACAAGATGCATTCTGAAATCGGTTATGTGTCGCAGCGGACCGCCGATGCGCTCAATGCTGTGCACGAGCGGGGCGGCAAGATCATCTGCGTTGGTACGACGTCGCTGCGCCTGATCGAAAGTGCTGCGGGCGAAGATGGCATCATCCGTCCGTGGGCCGGTGCGACCGATATCTTCATCACGCCGGGCTACAAGTTCCGTGCAGTCGATCTGCTGATGACCAACTTCCATCTGCCGCGCTCGACGCTGTTCATGCTGGTATCGGCCTTCAGCGGCTTTGAGACGATGCACGCCGCCTATGAACACGCCATCAGCAATGGCTATCGCTTTTATTCCTATGGTGACGCCAGCTTGCTTGAGCGGGCCGACAAAGCTAAAGACACCGCATGACTCTGGAAAATCTAAAGACAAGCGAAAACTTCGAATTCAAAGTGCTGGCAACCGACGGCGCTGCTCGTCAGGGCGAGATTTCCATGCCGCGCGGCGTGGTGCGCACGCCTGCCTTCATGCCGGTCGGTACGGCTGGCACGGTCAAGGCCATGTATATGGACCAGGTGAAAGAACTTGGCGCCGATATCATCCTTGGCAATACCTATCACCTGATGCTGCGGCCGGGTGCCGAGCGCGTGGCGCGGTTGGGTGGCCTGCATGAGTTCGGCGGCTGGAAAGGCCCGATCCTGACCGATTCCGGTGGTTTTCAGGTCATGTCGCTCGCGCAATTGCGCAAGCTCGACGAGAAAGGCGTGACATTCCGCTCGCATATCGATGGCAAGCCTTATGAAATGACGCCGGAGCGATCCATCGAGATTCAGGGGCTGCTGGATAGCGATATCCAGATGCAGCTCGATGAATGCGTGGCGCTGCCTTCACCGGAAAAGAACACCGAGCGCGCAATGGAATTGTCGCTGCGCTGGGCCGAACGCTGCAAGGTCGCTTTCGGCATTCAGCCGGGCAAAGCGATGTTCGGCATCGTGCAGGGCGGCGATGTAGCGCGTCTGCGTGAGAAATCGGCGGAAGCGCTGAAGGCCATGGATCTCAAGGGCTATTCGGTCGGTGGACTTGCGGTCGGCGAGCCGCAGCAGGTCATGCTCGACATGCTGGAAGTGGTCTGCCCGATCCTGCCATCGGAAAAGCCCCGCTACCTGATGGGTGTCGGCACGCCGGACGATATTCTGAAGTCGGTGGCGCGCGGGATCGACATGTTCGATTGCGTGATGCCGACGCGCGCAGGCCGTCACGGCCTCGCATTTACGCGCTTTGGCAAAGTGAACCTGCGTAATGCGCGCCATGCAGACGATCATCGCCCGCTCGATCCGGAATCAGATTGTCCGGCATCGCGCGACTATAGCCGCGCCTATCTGCACCATCTGGTAAAATCCGGTGAAGCGCTCGGCGCCATGCTCCTGACCTGGAATAACCTGGCCTATTATCAGTATCTGATGAAGGGCATCCGCGCATCGATTGCCGACGGGCGTTTTGGCGATTTTTCCGCCGAAACTTCGGAAGGATGGGCGAGGGGTGATATTCCCGCGCTCTGATTCGAAACTTGCTAAAATTAAGGGCGCCCGGCGCCCTTTTTCTTTATAGCTGTCAGTTTTCTGTCAGCATGTTTTCCAAACGGACGAGAACGGCGCGCTGTTCCTCATCGTTCAGAATTTCACATTCCATCAGTTTGGAGCATTCGAGACCCGCGACGGCCAGGTAGACAATCAGCGCGGTATCGGAATCGGTCGTGTCCTTGATCATGCGGTCGAGAAATGCCCTGTGATATCGGCGAACCGGCACCATGAAACCGGGATCTTCGGCAAGCGCGGCAAGGACACCACAAGCCGGTGGCTCATCATCGGCCTGAACCCGGTAAACATCGAGAAAAGCCCGTGCCACGCGGTTTTTATCGCCTTTCTGGAGTGTTTCCTGAACCTCCATGGCGTGTTCGTGCTCTTTCATATATTCTTCGACCACCGCTTCGAGCAGTTTGGCCTTTGTCGGAAAAGAATAAAGTAATCCGCCTTTTGAAAGGCCCGCACGGGCTGCTACAGCATCGAGAGACAGGTGAGCGGGTCCGATCTCACGGGCAAGCTCAGTAGCAGCGCGCAAAATACGCTCGCGCGACGAGACCTTCTTTTTTGTTAGCAATTTACTGGTGTCTCCTGACAGTTCGTATGTTGACAATACCGTCCAGACGGTACAGTTATTCGCCACTTTCATTCAAGTAAAATACGCGCGACCTTTGCGTGACTGCGAAAGAAGGCGCCGCGGCCAATCCCCCAACCCTGATCGATCAGGGAGCCATCTGGAGTGCATCCGCAATGATCAAGCGCCTTATTCTGGCAATAATATTCCTCGTGATCGTCGTTGGAGGCCTCGTTGGCTTTAACCTGTTCCGATCACAGGCCATCAAAGACTTTTTCGCCAACATGCAGCAGCCCGCCCAGACGGTTTCGACCGTGACAGTGGAGCCGGGCGTATGGAAGCCTGGTGTGGAAGCCATCGGCACGGCCAATGCGCTCAATGGCGTCGATCTGACCGTACAGCTTGACGGCCTCGTGCAGAAGATCAACTTCAAGGCCAATCAGGAAGTCAAGGAAGGCGACCTGCTGCTTCAGCTGGAAGACAGCATTCAGAAGGCGGACCTCGCAGCCGCCGAAGCTGAAGCCGTTCTTGCACAGCAGAACCTGAAACGCGCCGATACGCTGCGCACGCGCGGTGTCGGTGCTGTATCAAATGTCGATACGACTGCATCGGTCGCCAATGCCGCCGGTGCGGTGGTGGAAAAGATGCGTGCAACGCTGGCGCAGAAGTCGGTCAAGGCCCCGTTCTCAGGCGTTATCGGCATTTCCAAGGTCGATCTCGGCCAGTATCTGACGCCCGGCACGGTCATTGCCACGCTGCAGAACACCGACGTGATGCGCATCGACTTCACTGTCCCGGAACAGTCGCTTGCCTCCATCAAGCTTGGACAAACCGTCAAGGTCGGTTCGACTGCGGAAGCACTCAACTTCACCGGCACTATTATCGGTATCGATCCGAAGATCGACCCGACGACCCGTCTCGTTTCGGTGCGCGCGGAAGTACAGAATCCGGATCATGAACTGACACCGGGTCAGTTTGTGCAGGTTCGCGTCGAGTTGCCGGAAGAAGACAATGTCATTGCCCTGCCACAGACCACGATCATCTCCAGCCTGTACGGCGACTATGTCTATGCGGTTCGTCCGGAACAGAAGCAGGAAGGCGCGAAGGCTGCCGAAGGCGACAACACCGCCAAGGCTCCTGCTGCCGATGCCAAGCCGGAAGATGGCGAGAAGCAGGTCGCACAGCAGGTCTTCATCAAGCTTGGACGCCGCTATTCCGGCATTGTCGAAGTGACGAGCGGCCTCAAGGCTGGAGACATCATCATCACGGCAGGCCAGAACCGGCTCTCGCCCGGCGTACCGGTGAACATCGACAACACCGTCAATCCGATTCCGGCCGGCCAGCCGGCTGACAAGCAATAGGCGATCCCGATGAGCTTTTCCGATATTTTCATCCGGCGACCCGTGCTTGCCACGGTAGTTGCCCTCATGATCATTCTGTTGGGCCTTCAGGGTATCGCGCAGCTGACGGTGCGCGAATATCCGAAGGTCGATGAAACCGTTATCACGGTCACAACAAACTATGCCGGCGCGAGTGCCGATCTCATTCAGGGTTTCATCACCGCGCCGATCGCCGAAGCGGTCGCTACGACTGAAAACATCGACTATGTGACGTCTTCGAGCCGTCCGTCGTCGAGCACGGTGACCGTGCAGATGAAGCTCGGTGCAAACCCGGATGCGGCGCTGACGGAAGTAATCGCCAAGGTCAATCAGGTTCGCGGCGACCTGCCGGACGAATCCGACGATCCCGTCATCGTCAAAGGAACGGGTCAGAACTTCGCTACCATGTATCTGGCAGCGCAGAACCCGAATATGACGAGCGAACAGATCACGGAATATCTGGAACGCGTTATCCAGCCGCGCATGTCCACCATTCAGGGTGTTGCAAAGGCTGAAATTCTGGGCGGTCAGGTCTATTCGATGCGTGTCTGGCTCGACCCGATCCAGCTTGCGGCACGTCAGATCACGGCACCGGAAGTTCTGGCGGCAATCAACGCTTCCAACTTCCTGTCGGCACCCGGCACGACCAAGAACGAATATGTGTCGTCATCGATCACATTGAAGTCGACCTTGCAGACACCGGAAGCCTTTGGCGCCATGCCGATCAAGGCTTCGGGTGACGACGTCGTTCGTCTGCGTGATGTTGCGCGGGTCGAACTGGCTGCGAAAAGTACGGACACCATCGTTTCGTTCAACGGCTCGGCTGGTACCTTCCTCGGCGTCTTCCCGACACCGGCGGCAAACCCCATCGACATGGCCGCTGCCGTCCGCAAGGAACTGCCATCTATCCAGGCGTCGCTGCCGGAAGGCATGTCGCTTGTTCTCGTCTATGACGCGACCGAGCAGATCAGCTCTTCGATCAAGGAAGTCTTCACGACCATCGGCGAAGCCGTGGCCATCGTCATTCTGGTCATCATTGTCTTCCTCGGGTCGTTCCGCTCGGTGCTGATTCCGATTGTCACGATCCCAATCTCGTTGATCGGCGTGTGCTTTTTCCTTTATGCGCTCGGCTTCTCGATCAACCTGTTGTCACTGCTCGCGATGGTTCTCGCCATCGGCCTTGTGGTCGACGATGCCATCGTGGTTCTGGAGAACATACACCGGCATATCGAAGAGGGCCTCCGGCCCATGGACGCTGCCTTCAAGGGCATGAAGGAAATCACCGGCTCGATCATCGCCATGACGATCACGCTGGCGGCGGTGTTCGCACCACTCGGCTTCACGGGCGGTCTGACGGGTGCCCTGTTCCGCGAATTCGCCTTCACGCTGGCTGGCGCCGTTATCATTTCGGGCGTTGCCGCCTTGACGGTTTCGCCAATGATGTGCGCGCGTATGCTCAAGCATGGCGACCAGACCCGGTTCCAGAAGTTCATCGACCGGACCTTCTCGCGTTTCGAAAAATGGTATCACCGTCGTGTCTCCAACTCGCTCAACTATCGCGGCATTACGCTCGCAATTGTCGTAGCGCTGATGGGATTGACGGGATTCCTTTTCATGAACACGTCGAGCGAACTGGCACCGGAAGAAGATTCCGGCGCGCTGTTCTCGATGTTCCAGGCTCCGCAATATGCAACCTCGGCCTATACCAATCTCTATGCCGAACAGATCGACGAACTGACCAAGGATCTTCCCGAACTGAAGACCCGCTTCCAGATCGTCGGCATGGACGGTGGCACGACATCCGGTATCGCGCTGTGGGTTTTGAAGGACTGGAACGAGCGTACCCGTTCGCAGAAGCAGATTCAGGAAGACCTGACCGCACGTATTTCCAAGGTCGCAGGTGTTGAAGCTTTCATCTTCGCGCCTCCGTCCCTGCCGGGAACGGGTGGCGGCCTGCCGATCTCGATTGCTATCCAATCGACTGGCCCAGCCGATCAGGTTTTCGCACTGGCTGAGGAAATCAAGAACGAAGCACAGGCTTCCGGCCAGTATATCATCGTGCAGAACTCGCTTTCCTTCAACGCACCGCAGGTCACGATCACCATCGATCGCGACCGCGCAGCAACGCTGGGTGTGCAGATCAGCGATATCGGTTCGACACTGGGTCTCCTGACCGGTGGCGCATCGGTGGCGAAGTTCGACCGCGATTCGAACAGCTATGACATCATCACGCAGGTGCCCGATGCATACCGTTCGAACCCGGAAAAGCTCGGCGACTTCTATGTGCGCAGTGTTTCCGGCTCGATGATTCCGCTGTCGTCGGTCATCACGATCAGCCAGAACGCATCGCCTGCAGCAATCGAGCAGTTCAACCAGCTGAATTCGGCCACGATTTCAGCTCTGCCGCTGCCTGGCGTTACAACCGGGCAGGGCCTGCAAACTCTGGTCGATCTGGCCAAATCCAAGATGCCGGAAGGCTTCTTCCTGGATTATTCCGGTCAGTCGCGTCTGGAAGTGGAGCAGGGCAACACGATCCTGATCGCCTTCGGCCTCGCCGTCATCGTGATCTATCTCGTGCTTGCGGCGCAGTTCGAAAGCTTCCGCGATCCGTTCATCATCATGATGTCGGTTCCGCTGTCGATCTTCGGTGCCATCGTGCCGCTGAACATCGGTCTCGGCACTCTCAACATCTACACGCAGGTCGGTCTCATCACCCTTGTCGGGCTGATTACCAAGCACGGTATTCTGATGGTGGAATTCGCCAACCAGCAACGCCGTCTGCATGGTCTTTCACGCCGGGATGCGATCATCGTCGCGGCTGAAACCCGCCTGCGTCCGATCCTGATGACCACTGCCGCCATGGCGCTTGGCGTTGTACCGCTCATCATCGCGACCGGTGCCGGTGCAGCCGCACGTTACTCGATGGGTCTGGTGATCTTCACTGGTATCGTGATCGGCACGATCTTCACGTTGTTCGTGGTGCCGATGTTCTACACCTTCATCGCCAAGAAGGATGTTGAAGGCGAATATGTTGCGTCATCGGATGAAGGCGGCGAACCGGCTCCAGCGCAACATCACTGAAACTTGCGTTGAACCAATGACAAAGGGCGGCCTAGAAATAGGTCGCCCTTTTGATTTTTGCTAACGTTGCAAACGCTGCGTTCCAACCCATATGAGCCAGTATGATACCCTTATCCGTTCTCGATCTTTCGCCCGTTCCCGAAGGTAGCGATGCAGCACAATCGCTGCATAATACGCTGGAGCTTGCGCAACATGCCGAACGGCTCGGCTTTCACCGTTACTGGCTTGCCGAACACCACAATATGCCGGGCATCGCCAGTGCCGCCACATCTGTGGTCATCGGTTACGTCGCCAACGGCACCTCAACCATTCGCGTCGGTGCTGGCGGCGTCATGCTGCCCAACCACGCACCTCTGGTGATTGCAGAACAGTTCGGCACGCTGGCTTCCCTGTTTCCCGGGCGTATCGATCTCGGTCTTGGGCGCGCTCCGGGCACTGACCAGATCACCGCTCATGCGCTTCGTCGTAATCTCGACAGTGACGCCAATGCGTTTCCGCAGGATGTGGTCGAGTTGCTCAACTATTTCAAACCTGCCGAACCGGGTCAGCGCGTGCGCGCAGTGCCGGGCGAGGGGTTGAATGTGCCTGTCTGGATTCTCGGTTCCAGCCTGTTCGGCGCGCAGCTTGCTGCGATGCTGGGGCTGCCTTACGCATTTGCCTCGCACTTCGCGCCTGCCGAAATGGAGCGCGCCATCGCTCTATATCGCGAGCGGTTCGAGCCATCGGAATATATGCAGAAGCCTTATGTGATGCTGGGCCTAAACGTGATCGCAGCCGACACGGACGAAGAGGCGAACCATCTTTTCACGTCGCAACTGCAGGCTTTCGTCAACCTGCGCAGCGGTCGCCCCGGCAAGCTTCCTGCACCGGTCGAAGGCTATGCGGAGCGGCTTGATCCGGCAGCGCAGGCGCTTGTTCGCCAGATGCTGTCATGCCGTGTAGTCGGTGGACCGGACACGGTAGCGAAAGGCATCAAGGCCTTTGCAGAAAGCACCGGTGCCGATGAACTGATGTTGACCGGCATGATACATGATCACAAGAAGCGTCTGCATTCATACGAGATCGCCAGCCGTTCAATCGGCCAATCAATCGCCTGAGCGGCTGTTTTCGCTTTTGACTTCCGCCAACAGCCAATCCCGGAAAGCCGACACCGCCGGAGTGCTCGAACGAGCCTTCGGCGTCACAAAATAATAGCTGCTCGGGCTTTTGACCGTATGCGGACAGGCAACCACAAGCTGGCCACTATCGATTTCGGCGCGAATGAGGAACAGCGGCATCAGCGCAACGCCAAGGCCTGCAATGCAAGCCTGCGAGACGTTCGAAAACTGTTCAAAGCGCATTCCCGGTGAAACCGGAGCCGCGATATCGAGGCTCTTGAACCAGTGGTCCCATGCACCGGGGCGTGAAGCCATATTGAACAGGGGAAGCGGCAACAGATCGGCAGGCGCATGAACCGGATTCTGCTGTAGAAATGCAGGGCTGCACACAGGCGCAACCGTTTCATCCATCAGGAAGACACTATCGGCGTTGGGCCAGTCCGGCTGGCCAATATGGATCGCTGCATCCAATCCTTCGCGATCAAAATCGAACTGCCCGATACGCGTCGCAAAATTGAGGATGATATCGGGATACTTTGCCACGAAACGCGGTATGCGCGGGATCAGCCAGCGTGTGCCGAATGTCGGCAGAAAAGCGAGATTGAGCGTGGTGCCACGCATATGCGACATGACTTGCAGCGAAGCGGCACGGATGGATGCCAGCGCTGGCCCCACCGCCTTCAGATAGACGCGCCCGGCATCGGATAGAACCACATTGCGGCTGGTGCGGTCGAAAAGCGCTGTTCCAAGCTGCTCTTCGAGTGTTGCAATCTGTCGGCTCACCGCGCCTTGCGTCAGCGACAGTTCCTCGGCTGCAGCCGAAAAGCTTTCATGCCGCGCAACCGCATCAAAGGCGGCAAGCGCACTGGTGGAGGGGAGCAAGCGGCGTGATATCGAAGTCATGATCCATTACTAAATGGAATAGATCGATGAGTAAACGTCGATTGCACCAGACCTCGGCACAGTTCATATTTCCTGTAAATTTTCATTGAGGAGAATACACTGATGTCACGTGCGGCTTTTAGCTGGGAAGACCCGTTTCTGCTGGATGACCAGCTGACCGAAGACGAGCGCATGATCCGCGACTCGGCCAAGGCTTTTGCGACGGACGTTCTGCTGCCCCGCGTTGAAAACGCCTATCTGGATGAGACGACCGATCCGGAACTGTTCCGTCTGATGGGGCAGGCTGGTCTTCTGGGCGTGACGCTTCCTGAAGAATATGGCGCAGCCAATGCAGGCTATGTTGCCTACGGCCTGGTGGCGCGTGAAGTCGAGCGTGTCGATTCCGGTTATCGTTCGATGATGAGCGTGCAGTCGTCGCTCGTGATGTATCCGATCTATGCCTATGGCTCGGACAAACAGCGCAAGAAATATCTTCCGGGCCTCGTCTCCGGCGAACTGATCGGCTGCTTCGGCCTGACCGAGCCCGATGCAGGTTCCGATCCGGCAGGCATGAAAACCCGCGCCGAGAAGATCGATGGCGGTTATCGCCTGAGCGGCTCCAAGATGTGGATTTCGAACTCACCGATTGCCGATGTGTTCGTCGTCTGGGCGAAATCGGCTGCACATGACAACGCCATTCGAGGCTTCATCCTCGAAAAGGGTATGAAGGGCCTTTCCGCACCGAAGATCGGCGGCAAGCTTTCGCTGCGCGCATCGATCACCGGTGAAATCGTCATGGATGGCGTCGAAGTTTCGGAAGATGCGCTTCTGCCGAATGTCTCCGGTCTGAAGGGCCCGTTCGGCTGCCTCAATCGCGCCCGCTACGGTATTTCCTGGGGTGTGCTGGGGGCTGCAGAAGATTGCTGGTTCCGTGCCCGTCAGTATGGCCTCGATCGCAAGCAGTTCGACAAGCCGCTCGCCGGCACGCAGCTTTACCAGAAGAAACTGGCCGATATGCAGACCGAAATTGCTCTTGGCCTTCAGGCAAGCTTGCGCGTCGGTCGTCTGTTCGACGACGGCAGGATGGCCCCGGAAATGATCTCCATCGTGAAGCGCAACAATTGCGGCAAGGCGCTCGATATTGCCCGTCAGGCCCGCGATATGCACGGCGGTAATGGTATCCAGATCGAATACCACGTCATGCGCCATGCGCAGAATCTGGAAACAGTGAACACCTATGAAGGCACGCATGACGTTCATGCGCTGATCCTGGGCCGCGCCCAGACCGGCATTCAGGCATTCTTCTGATCGCTGTATTGCCAAGCCTTTCATTCGGGCCCGTTCGCAGTTCGCGGGCGGGCCTCTTTATTTTTGTACGGGATTGCTGAAAATGCAGAACACGCCGCTTGACGGTCTCAAGGTGGTAGAACTGGCGCGCATTCTTGCCGGACCATGGGTAGGGCAGACGCTCTCCGATCTCGGTGCCGATGTCATCAAGGTGGAAAGCCCTGAAGGTGACGATACGCGCAAATGGGGGCCGCCATTCATCGATGTGGAAGGCGAAAGGTCCGCCGCCTATTTCCATGCTTGCAATCGCGGCAAGCGTTCGATCACTGCAGATTTCCGCACTGATGAAGGTAGGGAACTGGTACGCCAGCTCGTGGCTGACGCCGATGTTGTCATCGAGAACTTCAAGCTGGGTGGATTGGATAAGTACAGCCTCGACTATGAGAGCCTTAAAGCCATCAATCCACGCCTGATCTATTGCTCGATCACCGGTTTCGGCCATACCGGCCCATACGCCGAGCGTGCAGGCTATGATTTCATGATCCAGGGCATGGGCGGCATCATGGATCTGACTGGCGAACCTGACGGTGAGCCGCAGAAAATTGGCGTGGCTTTCGCCGACATTTTCACCGGGCTTTACAGCGTGATTGCGATCCAGTCCGCACTCATTATGCGCGAGCGCACCGGCATCGGCCAGCATATCGATATGGCGCTATTCGACTGTATGTCAGCGGTTTTGGCCAATCAGGCGATGAATTTTCTGGCGTCCGGTGTTTCACCAAAGCGCATGGGCAATGCCCATCCGAATATTGCGCCCTATCAGACGCTGCCTGTTTCCGACGGCTATTTCATCATCGCCTGCGGCAATGACGGACAGTTCGGAAAACTGACCTCATTGCTTGGCATCGGTGACATCGCAGCCGACGAGCGTTTCGTCAGCAATTCGGCGCGTGTGGCCAACCGGGCGGCTCTCACGGCACTTCTGGAAGACAAGACTCGGGCATGGAAGCGCGACGATCTTCTGGCTGAGCTTGCCAGAATTGGCGTGCCTGCCGGTCCGATCAACACGGTTGCCGATGTATTCGCAGACCCGCAATTCGAGGCGAGGGCGATGAAGATCGACCCGCAAGGCGTTCCCGGTCTGCGGACGCCTATTCGCTTCTCCGATGCCGAATTAAAGCTCGACAAGCGTTCGCCGAAGCTGGGAGAACACAGCAACATCATTCTTTCGGAAACCGGCAAAAGCTGAACGAGAATAGTGTCATCAACCAGACGCGCTCTTCATCGAAGGGCGCGTTTTTGTTTGTAATGCATCGATGAAAAGTGAAAGTCTCTAATCAAGAAACAACTTTAACCCCTTGCGGGGAAGGCATTTTAAATTGTTCTTGAGAGAAGATGGTGCGGTCGAGAAGACTTTAAAAGTCGCTTCACCGCCTGCAAATGGTGGGTTTAAGTGTCCCACGGAAAACATGGCCGGGATGCGATAGATTTTCCTTGCACCCGGCGTGTTTTCCACGCTTATTTGCGCCTGTGGATAACGCCT
This sequence comes from Ochrobactrum sp. BTU2, assembly GCF_024539785.1. Classification (NCBI taxonomy): domain Bacteria; kingdom Pseudomonadati; phylum Pseudomonadota; class Alphaproteobacteria; order Hyphomicrobiales; family Brucellaceae; genus Ochrobactrum; species Ochrobactrum sp. BTU2. Next base: position 281,142 of record NZ_JAHWRG010000005.1, read on the forward strand.
CGCAGTTAGGTCGCCTTCTTTTCTTCGCTCGACCGCCTATGGGAGCCAACCGATGATTATGCCTGGCAATTCTCGACAAGTTATCGTGGATGCTTGTTGCTATTTTCGCCTGCACCGCACATTGCCGCGAGCAAGGTGGTTAATGACCTAGACGATGCCGGATACCGCATCGTCGAACACCACGAGATAGATGGGATAATCCGCAGGCTGATCGAACTGGTGGAAGAAGACGACAAGCTCATACCCGGGGGGACGCATCCTGCCGTCATCAAGGCTAAGGCCATCCTTGAAATTCTTAATACGTAAGAAGGAAAGTGGATGGAGTAGGCCTAAAATCGCAAAAATGCCCGGCCACCTTTCGGCAGTGGGGCACCTCTTCGGTAGGAATAATCGTTATCAGATTTTCATACGGGCAGGGCGCCGCAATGCCGCAAGGCAGGCGCAGATTAGATGAGCCGGATTACAAGCACTGTATATAAATACCGGTGCACATACAGTGAATATTGTTATTTAAGTTCGATATACGTTTGGTTGATTTTCACGTGTTTATAATTCAATCCGTCGCGATGCCTGCGCGATTGTCGACAGGCGGTGTGCAACCAGTATTCTGCTGATGTGGAGCGATGATACGGCTACATTGATACGTCGTTCGTTGGCTTCGTCCAAAGCGCTCGTCGCCTCATCCAGAAACAGGATCGATGGCCGTCGATAAAGCGCGCGCGCCAGAAACAAACGCTGTTTCTGTCCGCCTGACAGTGAACTGCCCATATCACCAATAAGGGAATCGTATCGCATCGGCATGGCCATGATTTCGTCCCTCATTGCGACCAACCGGGCGCATTCTTCGATCCATGCTTGATCCGCGTGCGGATCAAAACACGAGATGTTTTCGGCGATTGTACCAGCGAACAGTTGATCGTCCTGCAACACGGTTGCGATCTGCCGACGATAATCCACCAAGCCCATCTGGCTGATATCCGTGTCGCCGAACAGAACCTTGCCTTCGCCAGGCTCGATCAGGCCCGCCATGATTTTCAATAATGTGGTTTTTCCGCAGCCAGATGGACCCGTTATGGCAAGACATTCACCCGGTTCGATCGTCAGGCTGATGCCATTGAGAACCTTCGGCAGCCCTTCGCCATAGCTGTAATGCACGTTTTCAACCCGCACAGGCAACGAGTGCTCTGTCTGTATCGGCATCGGCAGCACCATTGCCTGCATAGGTGCGGCTTCTTGCGAGGTCAGCGCAATATCGGCGATGCGCTCGGTATGAAGCGTGAGCATCTTTAGACTGATTGCCAGATCAATCAGAGCGCCGACACGACCAACAAGCTGGTCCTTGTAGGCAAGGAAGGCGATCAGCATACCCACTGTCATCGCACCGTCCATCACCGAGCGAGTACCAAGAATGAGCATGATGATGCCATCGGCAGCCGCCAGAAACGTGCCCAGAACACCAAACAGCATCTCGAGCTTTTTGATCCGGAGATCCGAATTGATTGCATTGACCAGCAAAGTGAGCCATGCACCCCGGCGGCGGTCGTGCAAATCCATGGTTTTGATGCTCGCGATACCCCGGATCGTTTCGATGAAATGGCTATCTTCTTTCGCACCCTGAATGATCGCAGCCTCATTCGCAGCGCGATATGGATGATAGGCAGCAACACGAAGAGCCAAGTGGAGCAAAAGGGCGATGAGTGCGACCGCTGTCAGCCAGCCGCCGTAAAGTACCATCATGATGAAAGCTCCGATGGTCATGATCCCATCGAGTACGGCGCTCACCAGATCGGTGGTCAATGCCGACTGGATGCGTCCGAGCGAGCCGAACCGCGAAACCACGTCGCCGACATGGCGCTTCTCAAAATACGAAAGCGGAAGGCGCAGCAGGTGGTCAAACAGCGCCGTCGTCCATTGCGGGTTCAGGTTTGTTCCCATGATCAGCACGGCCCACGAACGGGCCAGCCCAAAAACCAGCTGCAGGACAACCAGAACCCCAAGGCCAATTGCAACAAGCGTCAGAAGATCGCGATCTGATGCCACGATGACTTCGTCGAAGATAATCTGCGAACCAATTGGCGAGAGAAGCGCTATCGCTTCCAGGCACAATGACAAGGCAAATATCTGAAACAGCGCGCGCTTCAATCCGGTGATGCGCCGGAACAGATCAGTCAGCCGTATCCGCTCTTTTTCCGTCTTGCGCTCAAACCCTTCGGCTGGCCACAGTTCAAGTGCCACGCCTGTAAAGCAATCGGATAGTTCTTTGAGAGAAATAAGACGCCGACCACGGGCTGGATCATGAATGTACACTCCCTTCGCGGTGACCTTTTCCAGCACCACATAATGGCGTAGTTCCCAGTGCAGGATGCATGGGACTTGAAGCCTGGGAAGATCATCAATCTCTACGCGGACGGGCCGGGAAGCAATGAAAAGGCTGCTGGCGATACGGGAAATATCGAGAAGCGACAGTCCTTTTAATGATACAGAAAACCGCCGCCGCAATGTGCCGAGGTCTATAGCATGGCCATAGTAACCTGCCACCATCGCAAGACACGCAAGCCCGCATTCTGCAACCTCGGTTTGCAGGATGACCGGTAATTGTCGCTTCAGCGACAGGGAATAATTCAGACCGTTCTTCATTTGGGATTTTTGACAGCCTGATCAATGGCCCGTCCCCGCAGACTGTAAAGCGGTTCGAGCAGCCATTGATAAAGCGGACGGGTGTCGAGCAGGAGATCGGCCTCGACACCCATACCCGCCCTCAAAGGCTCGGCTTTTCCATAGGCCATAACGTTCGGTTGGTCGGGCTGGACTGTGATGCGGTACTGTGCCTGTGTTGGTTGGGGTTGCGCCGCCAGCGCGTCCGCATTCGTTTCGGTTGGCTGGAGGGTTACGCGAGAAACTTTCGTGATCGAGCCACCATATTGACCGAACTTTTGATAAGGAAAGGCCGTATAACGCAACAGAACCCGCGCTCCTTCACGGATGAAACCGATGGCCTTGCTGTCAGCGAGCAGATGCACTTCCATTGCCTCACCGGTAGGCAGGATTGACACGAGAGGTAAACCAGCCGCAACCAATTGGCCAGAATGAACAAGCACGGCTGCGATGGTACCATTGGCAGGAGCCGCGATAACAATCGCCCGGCGTGCTTCTGCCTGCGCCAGTTGTTCTCTCAGCGTAGCAATCCGCTGACGCATTTCACCGAGGGCGATAGCCGCCGACGCATCGTACCCCTCCAATCGTGAGCCTAAATCTACAGCCGTACCTTCAAGTTGAACCCGTTGCCTACGCAGTGCTTCCAGCTCCTGTCTGTTCTGCATATAGTTTTGCTCGGCGCTCTCAAAGCTGCGCTCCAAGGTGATGCCGCTGTCAACGAGCCTGCGATATTTGTCGGCACGGGGCTGAAGCACAGCGATATATTCCTCGGTCTGTTTTATCTGCGCGTCGACACGCTCGATCTCGAGTTTCACCGCACCCCTGCGTTCAGCCAATGCCCGCTTTTCAATTTCATCCAATCGTACCCGTTGCCTGATCGCCTCAGCGATCTCATCAATGCGGCTCTGCAGCTGGTCCTTGACTACGCTTTCCGTCTCGCCAAGATTGGTCGTTGTGTCGGTTCCCAAGAGAAATAGCGGATCACCAGCCTCAACGGTTGCAGCATCAGTGGCTTGGGCCTGCAGCAAGCGTCCCGCCTGCGGCGCAAAAACATGAAGAACGCCCGCACTTGGGACGACAGCGCCATGAACCCGGACCCGGCGGGTGTATTCGCCGAGTACCAGAACAGCCACGATAAGCGATATGATTGTTAACCCGATCACGGTAGCAAGCTGAACTGAAATCGGCTGGATCAATCGTGGGTTACCGAGCCATGCATCACGCTGCGCAACAACGGCTTGTTTGCGAAACAGAGGGATCGCGGTTTGATTCATTAAATATAGACTTTTGCAATAAGATTTCAGACGTCAACCGTCGCTAAAAGTGAAAATTTCTCAGCACTTCACAATCATCAATACATTCATTTTTGATGTAACAGGCTATAATCCGCCGCCAACAAAATCAGTTGCATTGCGGTACACTGCTTAGATTCGGCGATAGCCTAATAAATGTCCTCGCCGACATGCTAAAAAACCACATACACTACAATTATTTCTTTCTGCGCAATACAAAAAGTATATTTACCCATATAAAATCAAATAATAACAATATGCTGACGAAAACAATAGCCGCCGCCGCCCAATTTAGTTCTAAGATAAAATCGACTACAATGGTTGCTATGGCGAAGCCTATGAAAAACCTTAAATATTCCTTCCAGTCATTATTAAAGTTATTTTTATAATCCAGCATAAAATCAATGTAGTTTTTAAAAGCGGAGAGCATAATTATTATGTCCTTGTTTGACTATCAATGAACCCGCTGGCGTCATTCACCACATTGTACAGTTCTATCTGCCGTGCGATATTCAACCGAGCTAAAGTGTGCATCATGACCTAAAGCACCCAATTGGACTTCAGGTCATGAGACTTAGTTAATTATGGCCACCCCACCGTCCCCTAGCTGCAGCCCGTCCTCGGGCGTTTTGAGCATCATGCAGCGCCTTATCTATAGCAGCATTAGCTCCGGCTACATATCCCTTCTCGACGGAGTTTCCAATCACATAGCCCGCGAACTTTCCCACACCACCGGCCACTGTCTTCGCTACAGCAACGCCCGGAGCAAGTGCGCCTCCAGCTAGGGAGCCTACTAGCCCTCCAACTAAACCACCCACTCGAGCGCCCCATCCGCTATTTTGGGCATGGCCGTCCGAAGTGCGATTACTGCCGCCTGACTTGCCACTTGAAGAGCCAGATCGACCACTTGAGCCATCATGATCTGCGGAATCCAAACGTCCACCGCCCGATACTGCAGCCATCTCTTCTACAGTCAGAATACGCATTAAATATCCTACTAATTTAACACGAGGTACGGTAGCAAAGTCATTATTAGCTAGTAATTACAATTTATAGCTAGCTACCATTTTCCAGAATGGCCATCGAACGCATTCATATGCCGTAACGCTTGGCACAACTGCGCCGTGAACACGGACCCGACGGGTGTATTCGCCGAATGCCAGAACAATCCCAATAAGTGCCACGACCGTTACCCCAATCACAGTGGCAAGCTGAACCGAGATCGGCTGGATTAAACGCGGACTACCGAGCCATGCATCGCGCCGCGCGACAACCGCTTCGTTGCGAAACAGAGGGGTGGTGCTTTGATCCATAAAGTAAGGACTTTTGCAATAAGATTTCAGAAATCAACGTTTTTTCTAATCTGATTAATATAGTAATATGTGCTTCCAATGAATATATACACAGAAATAAATACTAAAAAAATCAATATAATATCGTAAACACTGATAATCGGAGACCATGAAAATATAGCAAACCAGCACGACAAAAACACAGAGTCTATAAATACGCGCCATATATATATGATATTTATCATCGATAATAAAAAAAATATTTCTTGTTTCCGTCCTATTCGTATAGATTCCCCAAAAAAGAACACTTGCCGCCAATTTCAATAAGATTATCTGGGTCGATTCATCCTGATTAAGGAGTATAGTTACGCAAATGAGAGCCAAAATATATAAAACATCTTTATTTAACATGACTCTCATCGCGCTACCTGTGCTTTATAATGCATTTTATAGAAATTGGTTAATCCGAACTATTACTCTATTCGGGATTATTGACCTCCGCCGCGACTGCCTCCGTCGGCGCGGCTATCACGACCACCACCACTGCGTCCCCCTTTGTTGCTAGGACTTGGAGAAGTCCACCCTCCTTGCAACCCACCCGTAACTGCGCGCCCCCAGCGCACCCAGTCCAACCCCAAGCACCCCTCCGGCCGCCCCACCGATTGCACCGCCAACTGCTCCTGATACAACACTACCACTCACACCGACCGAATTCGCGCCATAAACATCTTTTCCGAGATAGGAATCCATGGCGGCGTTCCGGCCATCGTTGCGTCTACCGCCGCGGGTTTGTGGGCCGCGTGACGGTCCGAAGTCAGTATTTCTGCCGTAACCGGCATCACTTTTACCGGGAGAATCAAGTCCGCCGCCGCCGCCCGATACTGCTGCCATCTCTTCTAAATTCAGAATACGCATTAAATATCCTCCTAATTTAACAAGAGGTACGGTAGCAAAGTCATTATTAGCCCGTAATGACAATATATAGCTAGTTACCATTGTCCAGAATGCCAACTGCGCCAGTTGTTCTTTCAGCATAGCAACCTTGTATCGCGTTGCGCGACTACGGCTGCGGCATTCCATTTCAACATTTTTTCTTAAACAAATCTTGATATCGAGGATCGCTCTGTATTCGCAGTGCCGATAGCACCAAATAATCATAATGTGCATGGATGTAACTGAGATAAGTACCTAGTCTACCATCGATAATAGCTGGATCGTTGGCGTAAATGGTCTTCAAAAGCATGATGTCATAAAGACACATATTTGGCACGTTGAGTTCGAAACGGGCGGCCATTTGCTCGGCAGTTAGGATGGTATTTGTTCCAGCCAGTTCAGGCAACTCGCGTTCTTCTATGATAGAGACGGGTCCAGTTGTGACGAACCTATCAGGAGCTACGAGAACTACTTGTAAAAGCTCTTGCTGGATAACATTTCGAGCGATGCTGTCATCTACGGACTTTGTTTCAACATCTAATGCCTCATTGACGGCGACATACGCACGCGGTTCCTTGCCCTTTTCATAAAAGACATGCCCGAAGCCAAAATTATCGTATATGAAATGAAATTCTGGCAGACCGCTTCGTTTCAAGATAAACGAAACATCCCCAACGATAGTCGATAGCGTATTCTTGTCAGACTGATGATAGAAAACGTAAAGGAGCGTATCGCGCGCGCAATCTATAGTGCGCTTGACGTAATGAAGTCTCGGATTGATCCAAGTCTCCTCAGACAATAATTCAAAGAAAAGTGTGGTCCATTTCTCGGTCCTCTCCATCCGATCTCCATATACGCAAACCGGAAACTTGGATGGCATTCTGTTAAGCGGGTAATCATTCCCTTTTCCGGGGGCGAGTGTTTCTTTAAAGAATTCCACAAATCGGCTTTCGTCTCGTTCAACACCGAATACTGCCGCGATGCATATTGCAAAAGCCAAAGCGACCGCCGAAGCGGTCACCAGTTTCAGTTGTAGATTTATTGATCTAAGATTCATTTCGTGACCAGATCACTATCTATTAGGACTTAATGTCCGCCACCTCGGCTTCCACCATCTGCCCGACTGTCACGGCCAGAGTATCCTCCGCTATTACCTCCGCGACCACCATACGGATCATGACAAGAGCCACAGTTCAATTTACCACTGACATTAATGCCACTCGTACCAATATTGACACCAATTTCCGATGAAATTTGACCTGCAATATGACCAAAGGTGCTTGCCCAGCTATCCTTCGTACCATCGCGATTACGCTTATCTGCCCTGTTAACTCTGTCTCCATCTGACCCAGGACCATTAGTGGAGTTTCCACGCGAACTACCGGTCGCCCCACTACGACCGCCATAACCGGCATCACTTTTACCCGGTGAATCTAAGCCGCCACCGCCCGATACTGCAGCCATCTCTTCCAATGTCAGAATACGCATAATTTCCTCCTAATACCTTCAATTACGCGCAAACGTTAGCAAGCATACATTTATTGCAAAACAGCAATTAACTGCCTGCCTTTTCGAGGGTTTGCATCGCTGGGTTTAAACGCAAAAAAGACCCCACAGCCGGAGCTGCGGGGCGCACTACAAGAAAATGCTCAGGCATCGAAACTTCGCTACGGAGGAGCGTGGGAAGCACGGCAGGCATATGCGGCCGTATCGGTCATCGCCCTGGGCACGAGTTGAATTACAAGTTCCTCGCGGGTCATGCTTACGTCCTCGATCAATCGAAACACAGGACGGTGCACGAGGAATGCGAGGAAAGCGATGAGCACTATCCATCCAAAGACCTTGTCGCCAATGCGTGAAGATTCCGCAGGTGTGGTCATTTTCCACCTCTTAATGCGCGAACGAAATCAAGCAGCGTGTTGCCGTCGATGTTCGCAGTGAAACGCGTGAGGGCATAACTCATCATCGCGAAAAGACCGGCCACACCATTTCGGTATGTTCCCGGTTCGAGCTGCATGAAATCGATAAACGGATCGGCCAGAACAGTTGCGCAGAACAGACCGGCCGCAACGCGGGTCATTGCAACAACGAATGAGTGGCGCTCAGACGACAAGACTGAGACGATCAATCCCCCGGCAGTTGCCAAGATGAAACCCATTTGCTCTTTAAAAAATTCGCCTATTATTCCCGCGCCTTTCGCACACCTTCGTCAAGCCGTTCCCATTCTGTTGCCAGCACATCGAGCCCCGTGGAAGGCGCGGCCTTATCGAGATAATCGAGGATTGCCTTTTGCCGGGCGGTCGGCGTCGGGGCAGGGCATACCAGCCCCATCGCCAATTCAGTTTGCGGTCCCGATACGGTCACGCAGCCTGCGAGCGACATCAGAAGCACCGCCCCTATCGACCATGTCGTTCTCATGTTGCTCATCAGCCTTATCCTGCAGCTGCTTTGAAATTTCGCCAATGGCTTCAGCGCGGCCGAGATCCTTCAGACTGCGCTCATAGCGCCAATCTTTGATCAGGTCTCGGATCAACGAGACCAACATCACAGCCAACGCCGATAGAAGTGTTTCAAGCACTCCCGCCTCCAGCCTTTGGAGCCTCTTCGTACGGCGCTTACTCGCCGACGACGGGGTAAACGGTCAACCGAAGCCGATGCAGAAAGCATCTGAGGTTGCCAAACCGAAATCGATCAGCTGGTTGGTGTCCAGCTACCTTGAATATCTCGAAGCGCGTGTCGTTGCTGGAACTTCTAGCGGCAAGACTTTGAAAAAGAAACGCAACTTGCTCAATCGCCTGATTGAAAACCCCGATCGCGTTATGCTCATCCCGCAGGAAAAGCTAATCGAGATGCAGGATAAGATGGGCTCGACGCCAGCCCAAGCCGACGCCTTTATCGAAGCCGTCGGCGTTATGTATGATTGGGCGAAGAAGCGGAATCTCGTAAGCAGCAATCCCGCCAAGGGCATCGATAAGGTTTACATCAAGGGAGATGGCGCCATACCGTGGAAGGCCGACGACGTCAAAAAGTTCTTCGCCAAGCATAAGCCCGGGAGCAAAGCGCACGTTGCCATGTCCGTCCTGCTATGGACTGGATGCCGTATTGAAGATCTCGCCGTGCTCGGCCGAAAGAATGAATGCGTCATAGAGGGCATTGAGGCAGTTCGCTGGCAGCCGAGCAAGAAGGGATCGTCTGAGGTTTCCGTCCCACTTCTACCCGCCCTGAAGACGGCAACCTGCACGCCGACGGTTCAGGGCGGCACATACGTTCTCGGTCGCGGGGGCAAACCATTCGCAAGCGGGGATAGTATGTCCGCGATGTTTAAGCGATGGTGCAAGGATGCTGATCTACCGCTTCTGTCGGCTCATGGTGTTCGCAAGGGACTGGCGGAATTGTTGGCTGAACAGGGTTGCAGCCAATACGAGATCATGGCGATTCTTGGCCATTCCGAAGCAAAAACTTCAGAGGTTTATACCCGGAGAGTCGAGCGCTGGAAGCTGGCTCTTGGCGCCGTGGAACGAGTAAATGTGTCCCACGCATGGTCTTAATGTAGGACACCTCAAAAACTAAGGCACTGATATTCTTGGAGAAAAACACTGCTAAACAGTGGTAAATGGTGCGGTCGAGAAGACTCGAACTTCCACGGGTTGCCCCACAGCGACCTCAACGCTGCGCGTCTACCAATTCCGCCACGACCGCCCGTGGTAGGAGCCGAACTCCGTCGGCGAGTGGGCATTTAGCAAATCACTTTGGGGTGCACAAGCCCCATCTGCATCTTCCGGCAATCTTTTTGAAAAAGAATGTGAAAAAGCCGGCGCCCAATCATTGAAAACATCATTGAAACCCTGAATTTCCGGGCTTTTTCAAAGGCTTCCACAAACTTAAAAAAAATCCGAAAAACGTCACCGAACGAGAGTGTAGCGGTGGAACAAAGGGCTGCTAGGGGCAACAAGAGCGAATCCGACGAATCCGATTCATTCGGATTCGCCTCAATCGCCAAAAAATTACCCGGCGATGCCCTGCAAGCGCTTGATATCCTCAAGACGCTTCAGCGTTTCCGTATATCCGGCGTCGATTGCCTCGGATGCGCGATGGAAATCGGCAAGCCCGATCTGTCCCACAATCGGCATAAGCGTGACATCCGGTGGATCGCCCGCCATGCGGGCTCGCGAGATGCGGTCCTGAATAATGTTGAAAGCTTCCATCATCACGCCCGTAATGCCAAGGCGCGCTTCCTTCTCACCATGAATTGCCTCAGCCAGACCTTCCTGGCGTGATTGCGCATGTTTGATGACTGCAGCGCGACCATACTGGTCGTAATGCAAGTTGACTGCCAGAACGAGGCGCTGCTCGTAAGCGCGGCACACGGATACGGGAACTGGATTGACCAATGCGCCATCGACCAGAACACGCTCCTGCCAGCGTACGGGCTCGAAAACACCGGGCAGGGCATAGGAAGCACGCATAGCATCAATAAGCGGGCCAGATGACAGCCAGATTTCGTGACCGGTGCGTAATTCGGTGCAGATCGCGACGAAGGGACGGTCCAGTTCCTCGATGCGCAGCCCGTCCAGATGCTCGCGCAGGCGACCATCGAGTTTCATTCCGCCGAACAGCCCGCTGCCGCGAAAGGTGATGTCGAGAAGATTGAACATGCGTCGCCGTGTGAGGCTGCGGGCGAAATCTTCCAGTTCATCGAGCTTTCCGGCCAGATAACAGCCACCGACAAGCGCGCCGATGGAAGTTCCGGCAATCATCTCGATATCGATATTGGCTTCGTCCAGCGCGCGCAGAACGCCGATATGCGCCCAGCCACGTGCAGCTCCGCCGCCCAGCGCCAAGGCTATCCGGCGCGGCTCACGCTTGATTTCAGGTTTTTCAACGATTTCTTCTGTCGGCGGTGCAAGGTCGTTATTCGCAGCCTTCCGCCTCTGCCCCCATGCAAGCATCACGATGGATACCTCTTCGTCTCGATTTGGAGCATTTCCGACAAAAGACTCAAGCGGTTTGCGTCAGGAAATGCCCAGACAAATGGCTAAAACGATTCCGACAACTCCGTTTGAATGGAACCGCTTCAGATTAGCGAAACATAGTATCCAAAGAATAAATGCTGCGAATTGATGGCGCGACTCATATTCGCGCCATCACATCCTTTTGACCAAGATTAATGCTCGTGATCGCAAGCGCCTTCAATAGCCAGCGATATATCGCCGTTCTCGGCAACAACCTGCCGATAGAAGCAGGAGCGGCGGCCTGTATGGCAGGTCGGCCCGTCACCGGCGACGCGCACTTTCAGCCAAAGCGCATCCTGGTCGCAATCCGTGCGCAACTCGACAACGCTTTGCAGATTGCCCGACGTCTCGCCCTTCTTCCAGAGCTTGCCGCGCGAACGAGACCAGTAATGCGCAATTCCCGTTTCGAGGGTGAGACGCAGCGCTTCCTCATTCATATGGGCGACCATCAGTAACTCGCCGTCACGCGCATCGGTTACAACGGCTGTGATGAGACCCGATGCATCGAAGCGCGGCATGAATGCCGCACCTTCCTCGATGGCCTTCTTGTCAGAAGGCTGGACAGGAAAGAAGCTCATAGTCTGCGCTTATCTGCGGGTCAGGGTCATGAAGCGAACCTGTTCCTCCGCATTCACCTGCATTTCGCCGGTAAAAGTGGTGGTGATGGTCGTCGAACCCTGCTTGCGGATGCCGCGCATGGCCATGCACATGTGCTCGGCCTCGATCATGACGGCGACGCCACGCGGCTTCAAAATGCGCTGGATGCTATCGGCGATTTGTGCGGTGATGCTTTCCTGTGTCTGCAGGCGGCGCGCGAAAATATCCACGACGCGGGCAATCTTGGAAAGGCCAACCACCTTGTGATCAGGCAGATAGGCGACGTGCGCCTTGCCAATGATCGGCACCATATGGTGCTCGCAATGCGAATGGAACGAAATGTCCTTCACGAGGACAAGATCGTTATAGCCACCGACTTCCTCGAACACCGTGCCGAGAACTTCTTCCGGGCTTTCCGTATAGCCTGCGAACAATTCCTTATAGGCCTTGGCAACGCGCTTCGGCGTTTCCAGAAGACCTTCACGCTCCGGGTCGTCTCCGGCCCAAAGCAAAAGCGTGCGTACGGCTGCTTCTGCATCGGCCTGCGTCGGCTTGCCATGCAAAAGAGTTACATCTGCCTGCTTGTTCGGCAGGCCGGATTCGTCATCTTCTTTGAGGATGCGAGCGTCCATCAGTATTCTCCAGTAGTCTCCTTCAAGGAGGAGACGAGTTAAACGGACAATACAACGATGCGCTTTGCGAGCGGGCGATGTATTGATCCGGCGCTTGAGGCCACCGGACAGGTTTTCGTGCGACTGCCCCCGGGTCTGTGCTAATGTTACCCATAGCGCAGACGCTACCTGCCTATTATATAGACATTAAATTGCAACTTCAAACCGCAGTCGGACGACAAAATTATGTTTTTCTCCGGCACTGCGGAAGGTTCGCCTCCATGATCGATGATATTTATAACAAACGTATTCTGGAATTCGCTGGAAACATGGAGCGTCTGGGACGCCTTCCTGAGCCCGATGCCGTTGCCAAAGTGCATTCCAAACTGTGCGGATCGACTGTTACCGTCTACCTGAAAATGGCTGACGGCATTGTGACGGATTTCGCACATGAGGTGAAAGCCTGCGCACTTGGGCAGGCTTCTTCGTCCGTGATGGCGCGCAATATCATCGGCGCTTCCGCAGAGGAACTGAAAGCCGTCCGCGATGAAATGTACAAGATGCTGAAGGAAGAAGGTCCGGCGCCGGAAGGGCGTTTTGCCGACCTGAAATATTTCGAACCTGTCCGCGAATACAGGGCTCGCCACGCCTCCACGCTGCTTACATTCGATGCGGTTGTCGATTGCATCCGGCAAATCGAGGAAAAGGCCAAAGCTGCCTGATGTGCTCTTGCGGCAAGAATCGCGCAGGCGAGGGCGCACCAAAGCGCTATAGCCGGAATTTTACAGATCCGTGGCGCAAGACACCCGGAAGAGTAATCGGCACTTCGTTCGTGCGCTTTTATCAGGTGACATTGTCGTCTCTCATCGGCAATTCCTGCCGCCATCTGCCGACCTGTTCCGAATATGCCTATGAAGCCATTGCTCGCCACGGCCTGTGGAGCGGCGGATGGATGGGGCTTTTTCGCGTCATGCGTTGCGGGCCGTTCGGAACCCACGGTTTCGATCCGGTGCCGCGTGCACTCTCCAGTGATCTCAAATGGTATCTGCCCTGGCGGTATTGGCGCTGCTCGGCATCTTAGAGCGCGATGCGCTTTATCAAAGCCGTCTCCCGGTTTCCCCGAATTACCCCCAGCTGTGAATTCTGACAGTTTTTTGTTAGCTGATTATAATTCATTAAGGATATCAACGTTTCATTGAGAATTGGAATTTAAGGCAGTGCTGTGGTCTTTTTCGGGCCGCAATTTGCCTGCATGTCCCCCCGGCGTCCCTATTCCTGTGAGCTGTTATGCTGAAATCATCGTCCCGTCTTTCACGTCTCATTGCATCCTTAGCGCTCGGTGCGAGTGTGCTTTGTACGTCTGCGGCGATGGCGAATACGTCTTGGGTTGTGTTCGACGCCGATAGCGGGCGAATCCTTGGTCAGGACGATGCGAATGTGCAGCGCGCACCAGCTTCACTGGCCAAGATGATGACGCTCTATCTCGCCTTTGAAGGTCTCAAGACCGGCAGGCTGCATTGGGACGATGCAATGCCTGTGTCGAAAAATGCGGCTGCAAAGGTTCGCATGAAGCTCTGGCTGAAGCCGGGTGAGACGATTACCGTCCGTGACGCTATCAACGGCATGATTATTGTCTCGGCCAATGATGCGGCGACGGTCATGGGCGAATATATCGCCGGATCGGAAGCGGCTTTTGGCCGGTTGATGACGCAGCGTGCGCGCCAGATCGGCATGAAGAGCACTTTCTTCGTCAATCCGTCGGGACTGACCGCGAAGTCAACCCAGCTGACCACAGCGCGTGATATGGCCGTGCTTGGCATGTCGCTCCGCCGTGACTTTCCGGAACAATATGAGCTGTTCTCGCAGCGCTCCTTCACTTTCCGCGACCGTGTTCGCAACGGCCACAACAATCTGATGTATCGCTATCAGGGCGTCGATGGCATCAAGACCGGCTATACGGATGTATCCGGCTACAACCTCGTTTCCTCAGCCGTCATCAACGACAAGCACCTTGTCGGTGTCGTACTGGGGGCAGGATCGGCGCGGCAGCGCGACGACCAGATGGCGAAACTGCTCACCCGGTTCGGCACGGAAGGCACTGAGGCCACGGGGCAGCTCGTTGCAATGGCAAAGCCGCAGCCTGTCGCCAAACAGGCAGCTCCGGCCCAGCCGAAAGCAGACGCAGTAGCAGACCTGATCGACGATTCCCGTATCGAGCAGGGCGACGGTGGCTTCCTGATCGCCTCAGCCGCTGGAGCATCGGCCTGGACGATTCAGCTCGGCGCTCCACCGACACTTTCCGGTGCCAAGGAGCTGCTGGCCAAATATCGTCCGGCGGTCGACAAAGTCGCACCGGGCCTGAAAGCTGAAATTTCGCCTGCAGAAAAGCGCCGCAAGGTCTATCGTGCGCGTTTTTCCGGTTTCAAGGACTCTGCATCCGCCGAAAAAGCATGCTCGCAGTTGAAGCAGCAGAAGATCGACTGCCTCCCGATTCGGAACTGATTTCATTTCAATTGCACAGATGAGCGCGACCTGACGCTGTCAGTCTGTCGCGCTTTACTGGCTGGGCAAAAAAGACTAGAACCCAACCTTCATTTTCATACGCATGAACCCACCCGCAATCGTTGGCGGGACTGGATAAGGATGATCAGAATGTCGAATACCGTTTCCATGCAATTTCCCGATGGCTCTGTGCGTGAATACGATGCGTCGATGACCGGCGCGGGCCTCGCGGAATCGATTTCCAAATCTCTCGCCAAAAAAGCTGTTGCCTATGCCGTCGATGGCACCGTGCGCGATCTTTCCGATCCTCTCGGCGCTTCCGGCAAGATTGAGATTCTGACCCGCGAAGACCCGCGCGCGCTCGAACTCATTCGTCACGATACGGCGCACGTACTGGCAGAAGCCGTGCAGGAGCTTTTTCCGGGCACGCAGGTTACCATTGGCCCCGTGATCGAGAACGGCTTCTACTACGACTTTGCGCGTAATGAACCGTTCACGCCCGACGATCTTCCGGTGATCGAAAAGAAGATGCGCGAGATCATTCAGCGCAACAAGCCTTTCACCAAGGAAGTCTGGTCGCGTGAAAAAGCCAAGCAGGTTTTTGCCGACAAGGGCGAGAACTACAAGGTCGAGCTGGTGGAAGCCATTCCTGCCGGACAGGACCTCAAGATTTATTATCAGGGCGACTGGTTCGACCTCTGCCGTGGCCCGCACATGGCTTCAACCGGCCAGATCGGCAATTCCTTCAAGCTCATGAAGGTTGCCGGGGCTTACTGGCGCGGTGATTCCAACAATCCGATGCTGACCCGCATCTACGGCACGGCTTTCGCCAACGACAACGATCTTCAAGCCTATCTCCATATGCTTGAAGAAGCCGAAAAGCGCGATCATCGCCGCCTTGGCCGTGAAATGGACCTGTTCCATTTCCAGGAAGAGGGACCGGGCGTTGTGTTCTGGCACGCCAAGGGCTGGAAGATGTTCCAGAATCTGGTGAGTTATATGCGTCGCCGCCTCGACAGCCATGGCTATCAGGAAGTGAACGCGCCGCAGGTGCTCGACAAGTCGCTTTGGGAAACTTCGGGCCACTGGGGCTGGTATCGCGACAACATGTTCAAGGTAACCGTTGCCGGTGACGAAACCGATGACGATCGGGTCTTTGCGCTGAAGCCGATGAACTGTCCCGGCCATGTCATGATCTTCAAGCATGGCCTCAAGTCCTATCGCGACCTGCCGATCAAGCTTGCGGAATTCGGTAATGTGCACCGCTACGAGCCGTCAGGCGCGTTGCATGGCCTGATGCGCGTGCGCGGCTTTACGCAGGACGATGCGCACATCTTCTGCACGGAAGAGCAGATGGCTGCCGAATGCCTGCGCATCAATGACCTGATCCTGTCGGTCTACAAGGATTTCGGTTTCGAAGAGATCACCATCAAGCTGTCGACCCGTCCTGAAAAGCGCGTAGGCTCGGATGAGCTCTGGGATCGTGCCGAAAGCGTGATGATGTCGGTGCTGGAAAAGATCCAGCAGCAGTCTAACAACATCAAGACCGGCATTTTGCCGGGCGAGGGTGCGTTCTACGGTCCTAAGTTCGAATATACGCTGAAGGACGCCATCGGTCGTGAATGGCAGTGCGGCACGACGCAGGTGGACTTCAACCTGCCGGAACGCTTCGGCGCCTTCTATATCGACAAGGATTCTGAAAAGCGCCAGCCGGTGATGATCCACCGCGCGATCTGCGGCTCGATGGAACGCTTCCTCGGCATCCTGATCGAGAACTTCGCCGGTCACATGCCGTTGTGGTTTGCTCCGGTGCAGGTTGTCGTCGCCACGATCACCTCGGATGCCGACGAATATGCGGCGCAGGCTGCGGCAAAGCTGAAAGCCGCCGGACTGCAGGTCTCGACCGATCTGCGCAACGAGAAGATCAACTACAAGGTTCGTGAGCATTCCTTGCAGAAGGTTCCGGTGATCCTCGTCTGCGGCAAGCGCGAAGCCGAAGAAAACACGGTCAATATGCGCCGTCTCGGTTCGCGCGATCAGGAATCCATGACGCTCGATGAAGCCATCGCACGGCTGGTGGAAGAGGCGACCCCGCCCGATCTGCTCCGCCTCAAGAATGGTGGCTAACAAAAAAAAGGCCGCGCAATGCGCGGCCTTTTGCTTTTGAAGATAGTTTGAACTCAATCCATGCTGTCTTGAACAGACTCGGATTCGCCATTGGCGACGACTTCGACTTCCTCGTTCTTGCCGGATGAAACCTTGAAGTCTCGCTGGTAGATGCGGTCCTTGTTCTTGGCGACGGCAACATAATCGCCTTCGATAAGGACCATCGACGAATAAGCGCCAGCGCTTTCGCGTACCACGTCGCCGGAAGCGTTCAGAATTGACCATGACGTATCGGCAAGCGCTTCGCCGCCGCGCTCGCGCACAAGCTTCAACGTCACTTCCGCGGCCCGATGCTGAACGGTCGCTTCCGTCAGTTTTCCGGCTTCCACGCGAATATCGGCCCGAATGGTAGCATTGGCCGTGCCATAGTTGGAAACAACATGATAAGTGCCGCTGTTGAGGCGAATGATCGCGTTCGGCTTGACGTCGGGCACGATCAGCGACCGATCATTATTGTCTTCGTCCGCATAGATCGAGAAACGCAGGAGATCGTCATTAATCTTGCCGCCATCCGGCAGAATCGCACTGAGCTTCATCCCGCCTGCATCGAGCATCATCACTTCATGACGGGTCGCGTTGCCCACCGTGATCCGCTTGGTAGCACCGGCGCGCCCATAGGCGACATGCACCAGATAGCTGCCCTCGGGCAGATTGAAAACAGCGCTGCCGCCCTTTGCACTTGCGATCAACGGCAGTTGACCATCCGCTCCGACATCCGGCGAGAACACGCGCCATACAAGCCCCGCCGGAATGTCACCGCCACCTTCACTCAACCGCGCCTTGAGATCGAGTTCACGCGTCTGGACGAGCGGATTGTTCTCCGGGCTGGATGGGGCGGCATAAGTGTTCAGTGTCGGAAGATCGAGCGCTGGCTGCGGCAAGTCTGGCAGGCCAGTCGTGGTGGTCTGCAACTGTGGAATATTTGTCTGCGGATCTAGGCTCTGAGCCAACGATGGCATTGCACTGACGGCAAACGCGAACGCCGTAAAAAACGATCCTCCGCGCAGGGCAATTTTTCTCTTTGGGTAAAACAGGTTCAAGCGATCCGACATGTTGTATTTTTGAGCCCATGCGGGTGGCGAATTCAAGGCCAAATCGCTTCCGGCACCCGCATTTTTCCAACTTCTGTTGATTAATCGTTTCCGGAATTTTGACTTTACAGTGCGGATGCAAAGGGCGAGAAGAAGCAGCCCCGAATAAGTGGAGCAATATAAGCAGCATTTTAGTGACGAGGTTATCCGTGGCCCATCCGATCTTCGATTTTCTGGCACAGCGCAGTTCCACCCCGATTTCGGCAATTTCCGGACCAGCACCCGAGGGCGAGGAACTGGCAGCATTGCTGAAAGTTGCCGCACGCGTGCCTGACCACGGACGCCTGACACCCTGGCGTTTCATCCTTTACCGTGGCGATGCACGTCTCAAGGTCGGCGAGTATCTGGCCCAACGTGCCGAAGAAATTGAAGGTCCGATGCCGGAAGGACGCAAGGAAAAAGAGCTTACGCGTTTCTCGCGTGCGCCCCTTGTTGTCGGCGTGGTGTCGTCGCCTGTCGCGCATGAGCGCATTCCGGAATGGGAGCAATTCCTTTCGGCTGGCGCTGTCGCAATGAACCTTTGCACGGCTGCGAACGCGCTTGGTTATGCCAGCAACTGGATTACAAACTGGTATTCGGACGACGCTTCCGCCCGCGCTTTTCTGGGACTGGCACCCAATGAACGTGTTGCCGGGTTTGTTCATATCGGAACGGCGGCAAACAAGATGCCGGAACGCCCGAGAGCCGACATGGACAAGATCGTTACCGAATATTCCGGCCCATGGACGCAAGCTTAGAACTGACTTCAACAAGACTTTCTAATCAGCGGATAAACATATGTTTTATGAACCGAGGGAAGGGCACCCGCTGCCCCATAATCCGTTCAAGGCAATCGTTGCACCACGCCCCATAGGCTGGATCGGAACGAAATCGAAGGGGGGCGCTGTCAACCTCGCGCCTTACTCCTTCTTCAACGCGATCTGCGACACGCCGCCTATGGTCATGTTCTCATCGAGTGGTGTGAAGGACAGCGTTTCATTCATCGAAGAAACCGGCGAGTTCACCGCAAATCTGGTGAGCGATCATTTGAGAACCCAGATGAATGCATCATCTGTCGACGCGCCTCGCGGTATCAGCGAGTTCGAATATGCCGGACTGACCCAGACGTCGAGCAGGCTTATCGCAGCCCCGCGCGTCAAGGAGGCCTATGCAGCGCTTGAATGTGTCGCGGTGGAAATCAAACGATTGCAGGACAAAGAGGGCAGGCCGACCGACAATTACATGGTGATCGGCGAGGTTGTCGGCGTGCATATCGATGAACAGGTCCTGACCAACGGTCTCATTGATATCGCGAAAGCCAGACCTGTCAGCAGGCTTGGCTATATGGATTTTGCCACGACGGAAAGCGTCTACCAGATGTTCCGTCCAAAATGGGAAGATGAGAAATAGACCGATTGCACATTCCAGCAAAAGTGTGAAACGGTTTTGCGTCCGGAAATGCGTAAAAACAAATAGTTAGAGGCCTTTTTTCTTGGCTTCGCCCCAGATTGCTTCCATTTCATCGAGAGTAGCGGCGTCAAGGTTGCTTCCGGTTTCACCGAGCGTTTTTTCGATGAAATGGAACCGCCGCTTGAACTTCTCATTGGCTGCGACGAGCGCGGTTTCCGCATCGATCTCAAGATGGCGGCCCAAATTGACCATGGCAAACAGCAGGTCACCATATTCCTCTTCGATATCCGCGCGCTCCTTCGCCGCCATAGCTTCCTTCAGCTCTGCGGTTTCCTCGGCGATCTTGTCGAGGATCGGTGCTGCCTCAGACCAGTCGAAGCCGACTTTCGCGGCTTTCTGCTGGAGTTTCAAAGCACGAAGCAGGGCAGGGAAGGCGTGTGGAATATCGTCCAAAAAGCCGCTCTTCTCGGCCGTTTCAAGTCCGAGTTTCTCACGCCGTTCGGCCCGCTCGGCTTTTTCCTCAGCCTTGATGCGATTCCATGAGCCCTTGGCCATGCCTGCATTTCTGGCTTCAGCGTCACCGAAAACATGCGGATGTCGCCTGATCATCTTGTGCGTGATAGCTTCGACAACATCGCCAAATGCAAAGCTGCCCTGTTCTTCGGCCATGCGCGAATGGAACACCACTTGCAACAACAAATCGCCAAGTTCTTCGCGCAGATCGTCCATATCATTGCGCTCTATGGCATCGAGGACTTCATAAGTTTCCTCAAGCGTGTAGGGCATGATGGATTCGAAACTCTGCTCCACATCCCACGGACAGCCGGTTTCAGGATCACGGAGCGCTGCCATGATTTCCAGAAGGCGATCGATATTGCGGGATGGTTTCATCATCGCTCCGTCAAACTTGGCTGATCTATTGCAACCATTCAAGAGAATCGCACCGGATGGCTTGAAGTCTGTTACTGATTTTGCATAGTCAGCCGGGGATCGCACATCGGGGCGGCATGTTCAACAAGCGGATACATAAACGATGACAATTCTTGTGACTGGCGGCGCTGGTTATATCGGCTCGCACACCTGTGTTCAGCTCATCGAGGCAGGCCACGATGTCGTTGTGGTCGACAATTTTGACAACAGCCACCCGGAAGCCCTGCATCGCATCGAAAAGATTACCGGGCGCACGCCGCGCCGGGAAGCAGGTGATATTCGAGATCGCGCTTTTTTGGAACAAGTGATCCGGCATCACAAATGCACTGCCGTCATTCACTTTGCCGGTCTGAAGGCCGTCGGTGAATCGAGCGAAAAGCCGATGCTCTATTATGATTGCAATGTGGTGGGCACGCTCCGCCTGTTGCAGGCCATGGAAGCAACCGGCGTCAAGACACTGGTTTTCAGCTCATCAGCCACGGTCTATGGCGATCCGCAGAAATTGCCAATCACGGAAGACCAGCCGCTATCAGCAACGAATCCCTATGGTCGGACCAAGCTCGTCATCGAAGACATGCTTCGCGATATTTATAACGGCGACAACAGCTGGAAGATCGCCATCCTGCGTTATTTCAACCCGGTTGGCGCACATGAGAGCGGCCTGATCGGCGAAGATCCAAAGGGCATTCCGAATAATCTGATGCCGATCATCGCGCAGGTCGCGACCGGTCGTCGCGAAAAACTGAATGTCTGGGGCAATGATTATTCAACGCCCGATGGCACCGGCGTTCGCGACTACATTCACGTAGTGGATCTGGCCGCCGGCCACTTGAAGGCACTCAAGAAGCTGGATGAGCCGCAGTGTTTCGAGGTGAATCTCGGCACGGGGCAGGGCTATAGCGTTCTGGACGTCGTGAAGGCCTTCGAGCATGTTTCGAACCGCGAGATCAAATACGAGATTGCACCACGTCGTCCAGGCGACGTTGCTGAATGTTACGCTGATCCAACCTTTGCCCGCGATTTCCTCGGCTGGTCCGCAGAGAAGAACCTCCGCGAAATGTGCCAGGATATGTGGCACTGGCAGTCGAAGAACCCCAACGGTTACGAATGAATCAGCTTGGATTTTAAATTGGAAGCCACATCTCAAAAGTGTGAGCTATCGCGCCATATCGGGAGGATTGAAACTCCTCCCGAGAGGTTTATGAACGAATGTGAATTTTGAATGAAGCGGGCGTCGCGCTCCGCGATGCCTGCAAGATTGGACGATATGATGCGCTTCCTGCCTGACAAATTCACCAGCATGCTGATCGTGACCATTCTGCTTGCGTCCGTGCTCCCCGTGCACGGTGATTTTGCAGACTGGTTTGCGCTGGCGACGAAATTTGCTGTCGGGCTTCTGTTCTTTCTGCATGGTGCGAGGCTCTCGCGTGAGGCCGTCGTTGCAGGCATAACGCACTGGAGGCTGCATCTGGCAGTCCTGTCATCGACGTTCATCCTGTTTCCGATCCTCGGTCTGGCGGCAGGCTGGACCATTCCCGGCTTGTCGCAATCAGCCTTCTACACAGGTATCCTCTTTCTTTGCGTTCTGCCTTCAACGGTCCAGTCGTCCATAGCCTTCACCTCAATTGCGGGCGGCAATGTTTCAGCGGCAATCGTATCAGCATCTGCGTCGAACATTTTCGGCATGTTTCTCACGCCCTTGCTGGTCGGCTTGTTGTTCGCAGTCAAAGGCGGTGGTGGAATATCGGTCGATGCGCTCGAATCCATTCTGTTGCAGTTGCTCGCACCCTTCGTGCTCGGACAAATTCTGCAGCCATGGATCGGCAGTTTCATGCGGCGGCACAGCAAAGCACTCGGCTTTGTTGACCGAGGCTCGATCCTGATGGTCGTTTATCTGGCTTTCAGCGAGGCTGTGGTTGAAGGTCTTTGGCGTACCGTTTCGTGGCACGATCTCGGCATGATGGTGGGCGTCAACATCGTTCTGCTGGTCGTTGTGCTGCTGGCCACCTGGTACGGCAGCAAGTTGCTCGGTTTCAATCGTCCCGACCGCATCACGATCATGTTCTGCGGATCAAAGAAGAGCCTCGCCAGCGGAGCTCCAATGGCAAGTGCGATTTTCGCCGGTGCGAATGTCGGCAGCATCGTTCTGCCCTTGATGCTCTTTCACCAGATCCAGCTTATGGCCTGTGCTGTGATTGCACGAAAGCTGGCGGATCATAAAGGACAAGACGAGCGCGTCACAGCAGCTGCCGAGTAGGGAACCATCTGATTGCAGCGACCCCGCTTGCGAGATTTTCCAGATAAGCGTAGGAAGCGGGAAGGGATACTCTTGCTCTACGCGCTCGAATGTCCACCAAAGTAAGAAATTGCCGATTTTACAAACACTTACATACCGCATCTAACAGATGCCAAGAACAGAAGAAGGGCCGATCTTTATGGCTGAGAATGACAACCCAGCTTTTGATCAGGAAGCGCTTGCAGAAGCCTATGAGCGGGCGCTTGCACTGGAAAAAGCTGGCGATTTCGATGCCGCTGCTAAGGCCTATGAAGATGTGCTGCGGATCGATCCTGATGACCATGGCGGCGCAGCCGTGCGGCTTGCAAGCATGGGACGCGGCGCGGTACCTCTAAAGGCTCCGGATGCCTATGTATCGACACTCTTCGATCAACATGCCGAAATGTTCGACACGATCCTTGTTGACCAGCTCGGTTATGACGTTCCGCTGCAGCTGCGGGAAATGCTCCTCGACATGAACGACGAGTTTTTCGCTGAACGCATGCTCGATCTGGGCTGCGGCACTGGCTTGTCAGCTGATGCGCTCGATGACATGGCCGGACATAAGACCGGCGTCGATATCTCGGAGAACATGATCGAAGTCGCTTACGAGAAAGGCGACTATCAGGTGCTATTCGTCGGCGAAGCCGTTCGCTTTCTCGAAACCACGAGCGAACAGGATTGGGATCTGATCGTCGCTACCGATGTTTTGCCATATATGGGCGAACTCGACAAATTCTTCACGGGCGTTGCCTCGCATCTGTCATCAGGCGGACATTTCGGCTTCTCCAGCGAGACGCTGGACGATACAAGGCTTGCCGGGCGTGCATTCATGGTCGGAGACTATCAGCGCTTTGCACACGCACAAACCTATGTGCGTGCAATGCTCGACAACCACGGAATGGATTGTGTGCGTTGCGAAGATATCGTCGTGCGCAGCGAACAAGGAGCGCCAGTTCCAGGCCATCTCTATATAGCTCGGCGTCGCTAGTACTCTGGGCTGAT
This sequence comes from Ochrobactrum sp. BTU2, assembly GCF_024539785.1. Taxonomy (NCBI): domain Bacteria; kingdom Pseudomonadati; phylum Pseudomonadota; class Alphaproteobacteria; order Hyphomicrobiales; family Brucellaceae; genus Ochrobactrum; species Ochrobactrum sp. BTU2. The sequence goes on from NZ_JAHWRG010000005.1 coordinate 304,892, forward strand.
ATTCAGGGTTCACATCTAAGTCTCGAAGGAGCTCAGATGTCGACAGCGCCGCAAGCGGTTGTCGCGATGTTTCAAGACAGATGGATATGGGTTGGTTCCATAACCTATCTTATGTGATCGATGTACGTCACTAAACACTAGCCGTTTGTATCCTGCCCTTCATGCCGATTGTACGCGCAGCAGCCTGCTTTGCATCGTTGATTTCAATCATTTCGAAGAATCGCGTGACGTGAGAAACACGACCAGTATCACAGCAATCTGTCTTGGCATCTAAGACCAAAGCATGCGTGTACTGTCGGTCCATATAGGCTATTACCCGGGCGGCGCCGTATTTCGCAGATGGTCGGTAGCAGCATCTTGCTTTCGAGACAGCGAGCGCCATTTCCGGCTCAGGTCCGGATGGGAAGGAAGGTCGATTTAAAGATGTTGGAAGCACGTATTCGAAACACTTCGCTTCGAGACAAGATCATTACCGCTGAACAGGCTGCGAGCCTTATCCAGGACGGTATGGTCGTCGGCATGAGTGGATTTACCCGCGCTGGCGACGCCAAGGCTGTACCCGTTGCCATGGCTGCCCGTGCTGCGACAGATCCCTTCAAGATCACGCTGATTACTGGCGCTTCCCTCGGCCACGACGTCGACAAGATTCTTACAGAAGCACACGTGCTTTCGCGGCGCATGCCGTTTCAGGTCGACAGAACCCTGCGTGCCGCGATCAATCGCGGCGAAGTGATGTTCATCGACCAGCATCTTTCCGAAACTGTAGAGCAATTGCGCTCAAACCAGATCGGTCCTATCGACTACGCCGTGGTCGAGGCTCTTGCCATCACCGAGAGCGGCGGAATCATTCCCACGACATCGATCGGCAATTCGGCAAGTTTTGCCATTCTGGCCGATAAGGTCATCGTTGAAGTGAACCTTAATCAGCCTATGGCGCTTGAAGGTCTGCACGACATCTATATTCCAACGAAGCGCCCTTCCCGCGACCCTATACCGGTCACGGCGTGCGACAGCCGCGTCGGCCTGCCCTATATCCCGATCCCACCGGAAAAGATCGCAGGCATCGTCATCACGCAGGAAAATGACAGCGCCTCGACCGTGGAACCGGCCGACGGTGAAACAATAGCCATTGCGGGCCATCTGATTGAATTTCTGATGCAGGAAGTCGCTGCCGGACGTCTTGATCTGACGCTCAATCCGCTTCAGGCTGGCATCGGCACCATTGCAAATGCCGTATTGAACGGTTTTGCCGATAGCCCGTTCCACAATCTGCGCATGTATAGCGAAGTGCTGCAGGACAGCACCTTCGACCTGTTCGATGCCGGAAAGCTCGACTTTGCATCAGGATCATCGATCACGCTCAGCCCCGCCTGTGGAGAGCGTGTCTTCAACAATATCGACCGTTACCGCGACAAGCTTATTCTGCGCCCGCAGGAAATCAGCAACCACCCGGAAGTCATCCGTCGTCTCGGCATTATCGGTATCAATACCGCGCTCGAATTCGACATTTATGGCAATGTGAATTCCACGCATGTCGACGGCACACATATGATGAACGGGATTGGCGGTTCAGGCGACTTTGCCCGTAACGCCTTCATCTCGATCTTCGTGACCAAATCCGAAGCCAAGAACGGCGCGATATCGTCCGTCGTTCCGATGGTCACGCATGTCGACCACACCGAGCACGACGTGGACATTCTGGTAACGGAACAGGGCCTTGCCGATCTGCGCGGCCTCGCCCCTCGTGAGCGGGCCCGTGTCATCATCGACAACTGTGCGCACCCGGATTATCGCCCACAACTCAACGATTATTTCGACCGCGCTTGCGCACGTGGCGGGCATACACCTCATCTAATTGAAGAGGCTTTCAGCTGGCATCAGCGCCGCCGCGAGACGGGCAGCATGCGTAGCTGAGTATCTGAAAAATCTTGCACTGTTCGGTGCCAGCTTGATTTAAGTTATTGCTTACAAAGCGGAACCTTCTTTTCCTTGGAACGTTAACCGGCACATCGTTTTTGGATTGGAGACGATGTGCCGCTAGCAAGAGCCCTGCTCTTTCTTTCGGTTTGAACGGGCTCAATCGGCGGCGTCGAGGAACGGTCGTCGGTTAGGCAACGCAACCCCAAGTTCCGGGAAGGATCAGACCGCCTATGTCCATCCTCATCAGCCTTCTGATAACAATTCTTGTTATCTTCCTCGTACTTTATCTCATCAACATGCTGCCTCTGGATGCCAAGGTCAAACAGATCGCTCAAGTTATCGTGATCATTATTGGCATCATTTCGCTTCTGAAATATTTGGCGGTCTTCTGATTCAAGCCATCAGCAGTCATAATGCCGGCGAAATCCCGGCCAAAATCCCGGAGTGTCAGGCCGCTCCGGGATTCGTTACAATGCCTTACCCAGTGTATTTCCTGACTTATATTAGCCACTTACGATTTATGTCTCGTTGAGACGGTTCTTTTAAACATAGTTGTGCTTAATTACATTTCCTCGTAACATATATTCGCTATGCTACCTGTGATTGTGTCAATAATGGCACTCATAGACAAAAAATTGCAAGAAGCGCATGGTGGTATCTTTCCCCTCTCCGGCGTTCCTTTTATAAGGCCCACAAAATAAATGCCCGTTCTTAATAGGGATCAGGCGCGGGTCGTAGATCATCCTCACTCAGGGTTGGGAGCGCGAGGAAATGAAGAAGACTGCTCTACTAAAAGCAGCCTTGATAACGTTGTCTGTCGTGTTGTTCTCTCTCGGGGCAACCTCGATAGTGGCGTTTACTTCTGGCGTCACGCCTGGCATCGTCGCGCTTGGCCTCAGCGCGGGCATTCCCGCAGCCACGGCCTTCCCTTCCCTTGCCTATATTTTTCATCAACATAGCAAGTTGCAAGACGCATATCTCCAGCTTGAAAAAGCGCATGTCGAACTGCAGGCACGGTCACGGATTGACCACATGACTGGTCTTCTCAATCGTGAAGCGTTGTTCGAAGCCATGAAGATTAGCCGCTCCCGCATCGAAACCGGCACCTTGCTCGTTATCGATGCCGACCATTTCAAGGCGATCAACGATACGTTTGGCCACGGCGTCGGCGACCGCGCATTGAAGCTGATCGCATTCGCGCTTCAGAATGTGACGCGAAAAGGCGATCTCGTCGGCCGTATCGGTGGGGAAGAATTCTGCGTTTTTCTGCCGGGCGCCAGTGGAGAGACCGGTATGCGGGTTGCACAGCGCATACGCGCAGAAGTAGAAAATACGCCGTTTCACACAACGGAGTATCAGGTCTATCCGTTGACGATCAGTATCGGTGTTGCCTCTGCGCCGAAAAATGAGACGAACTCGCAGGTACTCAGCCGCGCTGATCGCTGCCTCTATATTGCGAAGCAGCGCGGACGCAATTGCGTGGTTTTCGACGAAGAAAGTGGGCGCCTTGCCAGCGCATCTGTCGTTTCTATCGTAAGTGCTCGGGAAGTGGCGCGCGGATAGCGCCGCGCTTCATTCCCAGGGTTCTATTACCTCTTCGGACCAACCGACCGGCACGAATCCCATTTTCTGATAGAGTTGCAGAGCTCGTGGGCTGTCGAGCGTATTGGTATGGATCGTCACCTTTTCCGGTCCATGCGCCCAGGCTGCGGAAATGGCCTCACTCAGGAAAAACTTTCCGAGACCCCGCCCCTGAAAATCATCGATGAGACCGAAATAGACAATCTCGGCAGCCTCCGGCAAAGCGGTCAAGTCGAGTTCGACAAATCCGGCGGGACAGCCTTCTGCATAGAGAACGTGGATTTCAGTCGTATCTGCATGAATTACGGCTGCAACTTCCGCGTCCGTCTGAACACGGCGCATCATCCAGTGATGCTTACGCCCGATCTGTTCATAGAGATAGCGGTAGTAATGGACCGGCATGGCACCCGCGCGCATCATAGCGAGGCGGATACCAGACGGCACCGGCACCTGAACTGCCTGACGGGCAGACATTTCCAGGTGGGTGATGCGGGCGGTCAGTTTTCCGGTCATGCTTATTCAGCTTCACCGGTGACAACTGGTGTATCCTGCCGGCTTCCCCATTCACTCCAGGAACCGTCGTATAGACGATTATCCTTGTGACCGACCGACGCCAATGCAAGCATGATGACCGCTGCGGTCACGCCAGAGCCACAGCTCGTAACGACCGGTTGTGAGAGATCAACACCGGCCTCGTCGAAAATCTTACGCAGGCTTGCAAGGTCCTTTAGCTCACCGTTTTCAGACAAAGTGCCAACGGGAACGTTGCGTGCACCGGGCATATGGCCGGAGCGCATGCCTGCCCGTGGCTCGGCATCGCGTCCGGTGAAGCGTCCGGCTGCGCGTGCATCGGCGATCTGCGAGCGTCGCTCGTCCACAATTTCGCGCATCTGCACGAAATCGACTACAGCGGCCTCGTCGAATGATGGCGTGAACAGCGTTGGCGCAATCTTTGTGGCTTCTTCGGTCACCGGATAACCAGCCTTTTTCCAGCCGTCGAAGCCGCCATCAAGTACATAGACATTCTTCACACCCATCACGCGGAACATCCACCAGACGCGCGGTGCGGAAAACATGCCGACTCCGTCATAGACAACAACTGTCTCATCAGCCGTAATTCCCATGGCACCAACATGCTGCGCAAAAAGCTCTGGCGACGGCAGGGTGTGCGGCAGACCGGATTCCTTGTCAGCAATCTTGTCCTGATCGAAGAACACAGCGCCTGGAATATGTGCAGCGTTGTATTCTTCCTGCCCGTTGCGTCCAGCAGCCGGGAGATACCAGGAGGCATCGACAATCGCGATGCCCGGCTTGCCGAGCCGTTCTTTCAACCAGTCCCGTGAAACGACGAAGGCGCTTTTCTCTACCATGGGTAAACACTCCTCAAGCATATTTCGTAAAACCGGGAAACATGCAGAAAACAATGGGTTCAGGCTTCTGGCAAGGGGCCAAAGCGAATGCGGAACCGGCGGTTTTCCTTGCCCTTTTTCTCGATCTTGCCGATGTGGATTTCACCCACTTCCTGCGTTTCGGAAACGTGCGTACCACCGCAAGGTTGCGAATCCACCACGCCGTTTTCACCGATAAGAACAAGGCGTATGCGACCGAGCCCCACCGGAGGACGCACATTCTTCGACTTTACGATATCCGGATTTGCAAGGAATTCTTCATCGCTGATCCAGCGAATGGCAACCGCGTCATTGGCATTCACCCGCTCCATGAGCCTTTCGGTCACGAATTCCTTGGTGTAGCTCGGATCGGGAAGATCGAAATCAACGCGACTTTCATCCTCGCCCACCGCAGCGCCGGTAATCGAAAACGGGCAGACAACGGAAAGCAGGTGGCAGGCCGTATGCATCCGCATCAGCTTGTAGCGACGCGGCCAGTCAAGATGCAGGACCAGCTTTTCACCGACAGTGGGCGAAGCCTGTCCTTCTGCCGGAACATGAATGATTTCGTTCTTGTTTTCGCCCGTAACGGTTGCCGAAATCTCGATACGAGAACCATCCGCGCGCTCGAGAAAGCCGATATCCCCCGGTTGGCCGCCGGAGGTCGCATAGAAGTTTGTCTGGTCGAGAATAATCCCGCCCGTCTCGGTAATGGCGAGTACCGTGCCCTCCGCCGTTGAAAGATAGGAATCTTCGCGGAAAAGCGCTTCGGTCTCGTATGCCATGATTATCCCTCGAACGGTATGTCTATCTCGGTCTTCCTCTCCAGCCATCCCGGCACTGGCAGGTTCTTGCCACGCAGGAAAGCAGGATTGAACAGCTTGGACTGGTAACGATTACCATAGTCGCAAAGCACCGTCACAATTGTGTGGCCCGGCCCGAGATCTTTTGCAAGCCGGATTGCGCCTGCAATATTGATACCCGAAGAACCACCGAGGCAAAGTCCCTCATTTTCCACGAGATCGAAAACGATATCGAGCGCCTCCGCGTCGGAGAGGCGATAAGAGAAATCGGGGGTGAACCCCTCAAGATTGGCGGTGACACGCCCCTGCCCGATGCCTTCGGTGATCGAGTCGCCTTCGGCTTTCAGCTCGCCTGTCGTATAGAAGGAATGGAGTGCAGCTCCATATGGATCGGCAAGTGCGATCTTGATATCGGCATTGTGGTCCTTCAGACCGAATGCGGTGCCGACAAGCGTTCCACCCGATCCAACAGCGGCGACAAACCCGTCCACCTTGCCGTCAGTATCCCGCCAGATTTCCTGCGCCGTTGTTTCGATATGGGCCTGCCGGTTGATCGGATTATCGAATTGATTGGCCCAGACCGCGCCGTTCGGCTCGCTTCTGGCAAGTTGTTCGGCCAATCGTCCCGACAGACGCACATAATTGTTCGGGTTGCGATAGGGGGCAGCTGGAACTTCAATCAGTTCGGCGCCAAGCAGGCGCAGCGCGTCCTTCTTTTCCTGGCTTTGCGTTTCGGGAATAACGATAACTGTCCGATAGCCAAGCGCTTTCGCGACCATCGTGAGGCCGATGCCGGTATTGCCGGCCGTACCTTCAACGATGACACCACCGGGTTTCAGAAGCCCGCGCTTTTCGGCATCGCGAATAATATAGAGCGCTGCGCGGTCCTTCACCGACTGTCCGGGATTGAGAAACTCGGCCTTGCCATAAATTGCGCAGCCGGTCAGTTCGGAAGCCTTTTTCAAATGGATCAATGGCGTATTGCCGATTGCGTCGAGCACCGATTGGAACATGGCTTCCGTCCTTCCTGTTTTGAAGAGGAAATTATGAGGAACGGCCCTGCCCTTCAAGCAAGCATGGAATATTTTTCCAAGCCATTACGCAAATTGAAACCCATCCTACGCTCATAAATAGAAAAGCCGCCCGAAATGGGCGGCTTTTTGAAAAAATATTCAAGGCAAGCTTACGCTGCGCGCTGTCCGCCATTGCCGTTGGCATTGCGGCGCTTGCGGCGGAGCGGACGCTTCGCTTTCGGAGCGGCTTCACCTGCTGCGTGACCGCCTGTACGATGGTCGCCTGACTTCGGGGCTGCACGACGCGGCTTCTGCGCCGTTCCGCCCTTGCGATGCTGGGTCTTCTGTGGGCGTTCGCCCGGAGCCGCTGCGCGCGGTGCCGGAGCAGGTGCAAGCTCCACAGGTGCATCCTTGATCGGAAGCTTGTTACGCGTCACACGCTCAACCGCTCTCAGCTTGGATTCTTCCGCTGCCGGATCATAGAGCGTGATCGATGCGCCGCTAGCGCCATTACGGCCGGTACGGCCAATACGGTGCACATAGGTTTCCGGCTCGTCAGGCAGATCGTAGTTCACGACGTGGCTGATACCCGGCACGTCGATGCCGCGTGCAGCAATGTCGGTTGCGATCAGAATCCGCAGCGATCCATCACGGAATCCGTTCAGCGCGCGCTGACGTGCATTCTGCGACTTGTTGCCGTGGATGGCAGCGACTTCATAGCCATCGCGTTCCAGATGACGGACGACTGCATCGGCACCATGTTTCGTACGGGTGAAGACGATGACCGAACGCATAGCCTTGTCACCCAGCAGCGCGGAAAGAAGACGGCGCTTCTCCTTGGTGTGCACAGGATGCACAACCTGCGTGATTTCAGCAGCCGTCGTTCCCTGCGGAGCGACTTCCACACGAACCGGATCACGCAGCAAGCTTCCTGCCAGCGACGCGATTTCCTTCGGCATGGTGGCCGAAAACAGCGCGGTCTGACGATCGGAATGCGTCGCTTTTGCAATGCGCTTCACATCGTTGATGAAGCCCATGTCCAGCATACGGTCCGCTTCGTCGAGGACGAGCCAACGCGTCTGCGAAAGGTCTACCAGACCGTCACGCATCAGATCGGTCAAACGACCAGGCGTGGCGATCAGAACGTCGATGCCCGGTGCGATGCGCTTGATCTGGGACAGCTTGGAAACGCCGCCCAACACAAGCGCTGTCGAGATATGCGCGTGTTTGGAAACATTGCGGATCGTCTGTTCAATTTGCACGGCGAGTTCACGCGTTGGTGCCAGGATCAGCGCGCGTGCAGTTTTTGGACGGCGCTTGTCGCCAAGGCCGATGATCTTCTGCAGGATCGGCAGGCTGAAAGCTGCGGTCTTGCCGGAGCCCGTCTGCGCGATACCAAGAATATCGCGGCCTTCAAGCTGGTGTGGAATCGCCTGCAACTGGATCGGCTTCGGCTCGGTCATGCCAGCGGCTTCGACGCCCTTGAGCAAAATGCCGGTAACGCCGAGAGCGGCAAAGCCGCCCGTAATTTCTTTTGTCAATTCAATCTCTTTCGGCGGCACCATGATGTCATGGTCCGCATACAAATGCCGGTCAAGCGCAACTTGCCGAACTCTATCTGTTCAATGATAACGACGGGACGCCGAAGCTTGTAAACTCCAGGCGACTTGCGCTGCCGTGCCCGAACATTTTCTCGGGTCTCCCCGCTTCCGGACCATTCCGGGAGACAGAGGCGAGACGCAACAAGTCCAATGCCGGGAAAGCCGACGAACACGTCGGCCCATGCGCCTGACGCGGCATATGGGGTGTTTTCGTCCAAAAAGCAACTGATTTCGCTTAAGGCACCGAAATCAGATGATGAAATCAGCGAGCACCTGATTGTCCGTTATGTCCTGATAGGCCCAACCGGCTTCTGCGAATTTCTTTTCCAGAAGCTTGAAGTTCGCTGCGTTCTTCGTTTCGATGCCGATCAGAACTGAACCGAAATTACGCGCAGATTTCTTCAGATATTCGAAACGCGCAATATCATCTTCAGGTCCCAGAAGATCAAGAAACGAGCGAAGCGCGCCCGGCCTTTGCGGGAAGCGGAAGATGAAATATTTCTTCAAACCTTCGAAGCGCAGTGCACGCTCACGAACATCCGGCAGGCGTTCGAAATCGAAATTGCCGCCCGAAACAACAATGACGATGCGCTTACCTTTGAGGTCGCTCTTCTTGAAATCCTTCAGCGCATCAATGCCGAGCGCGCCCGCTGGTTCAAGCACAACGCCCTCAATATTAAGCATTTCGATGATTGTTGCGCAAAGCCGGTTTTCCGGAACAGTTATAACAGTTTTCGGATCGAACCCTTTGAGAAGTTTGAAATTTTCTTTTCCTATCTCGGCAACAGCTGCACCATCGACGAAATTGTCGACATGCGTAAGTTTGATACGCTTGCCTGCTTCAAGGCTCCCTTTCAGGCTCGCTGCGCCCTGTGGCTCGATAAAGCGGAAACTCGTCTTCCAGCCCAGATCTGAAACATATTGCGTAACGCCGCCGGACAATCCGCCGCCACCGACAGGCAGCAGAATAAAGTCGGGCTTCTTTCCCTCCGGCAACTGCCGCTCGATCTCAAGCGCTACCGTCGCCTGCCCCTCAACGATACCGGGATGATCGAAAGGCGGCACCATCACGCCTTTCTGGCTTGCGGCAAACTCCTGCGACGCGGCATAGCAAACGTCGAAAATATCGCCCACCAGCTTAATTTCAATGAATTCGCCGCCAAAAGCGCGGGTCTTGTCGATTTTCTGCTGCGGCGTCGTAACCGGCATGAAAACGACACCCTTGCGGCCAAAATGGCGGCAGACGAATGCAAAGCCCTGCGCATGATTGCCTGCGGAAGCGCAAACGAACACCGCATTCTTGTCGGTCGTTTCGACCGCCTTGGAGATGAAGTTGAAAGCGCCACGAATCTTGTAGGATCGGACCGGTGTGAGATCTTCGCGCTTGAGCCAAATTTCCGCACCGTACTTCCGTGAAAGGTAATCGTTGAGCTGCAGCGGCGTTTCAGGAAACAGCGCGCGCATTGCCTTTTCGGCCTCGGATACGGATTTGACGAAGGCGGTCATTATTCGACTTTCTGCATTTCCTGCTGGATTTCCGCCCATGGCTACATGGGTTTGACAATGCAGACAAGGTTGAAGCTCGTCAGGTCGCCAAATCAACGATTTAGAGTAAGCATATATTCGGCAATACTAACTGTTGATGTTAACAGGCTTTGTGGCTTGAATTCGTGACACAAATCATGACATAGACGTGGGTAATTGCTGCGGTCGTGGCGAAATTGGTATACGCAACGGACTTAAAATCCGTCGTCTTTTAGACTTGCGGGTTCAAGTCCCGCCGACCGCACCACCTCCTCCTTTTGCGCTCAGTTTTCCCATATCCGCTCCAGGCAACCTCGCCTTGACAATTTGCTGCCCTATCCTCCAGTTTTCCCCTACTCGAAACAGATGCAGACGGAACAATGGAAGAGCAAGCCACACAGTTGATCGCAAATACAAACGCATTCGTTCTCCAGATGTACGACCTTCTCATACGATATTCAGTCTCCACACTCGGTGCGCTGATTATCCTTTGCGTCGGCTGGATACTGGCCGGAATCCTTCAAAAATGGACCATACAGTCGCTGTCGAAAATTCGCGGCTTCGACCAGACTCTGGTCGGATTCTTCGGCGCTGTCGTCCGCTACAGCATACTCGTCATTATTCTGGTCATGGTTCTCGGGCAGTTTGGCGTCCAGACCGCGTCCATTCTCGCAGCGCTAGGCGCCATTGGCCTTGCTATCGGCCTCGCCCTTCAAGGTACGTTGCAGAACATCGCAGCAGGCATCATGATTCTGGTCCTCAGGCCATTTCGCGTTGGTGAATATATCAGTGCAGGCACCGTCGTCGGCACCGTGCAAGACGTCGGCTTGTTTGCGACGGAGCTCAAAACCATTGATGGCCTTTACGTGCTGGCACCCAATTCCTCTCTTTGGAATACGCCCGTCACCAATTACAGCCGCATGAAAACCCGCATGCACGAGTTCAAGGTGGGGATTGGCTACGAAGACAATATCGATCAGGCCTTCGCGATCATAAAGAAGATTGTCGAAGATCAGAAAGGTGTTCTCTCAACACCCGCACCGGCCTATTTCGTATCGCAACTGGGCGACAGTGCAGTCGTTCTCAGCGCCAACTACTGGATAAACAGCGCCGATTATGCGCAGGTGTCGCGCCACACAATCAAAACGGTGAAGATCGAATTTGACAAAGCCGGGATCAACATCCCTTATCCGCAAATGACTTATCATGTTATTGAAAAAGATAATAAAACAGAAACAGTTAACTGATCTTTCTAAACTATTTTTTCAGAGAAGCCGCAGATTGAATCTGCGGCTTTTCAATAGCTGCTACTCCACTCAACTGTTCAGCTTGGCGGTGATTTCGGCAACACGCTTGCCCTGAAACCGCGCCCCGTCCAGTTCCTGTTCCGAAGGCTGGCGCGAACCGTCGCCATCTGCAGTTGTCGTCATCCCATAGGGAGCACCGCCGCGCACCACATCATTTCCCATCTGCCCCTGATAGGCATAGGAAAGCGGGACGATAATCATGCCCTGATGCTGCATCTGCCACTGTGTGGAAATCAACGCCAGTTCCGCGCCACCATGCTGCGTGGCTGTGGAAACCATCACCGACCCGACCTTGTTAATGAGGGCACCCTTTGCCCAGAGACCGCCGGTCTGGTCGAGGAAATTCTTCATTTGAGCCGCCATCATGCCATAGCGGGTAGCGGTGCCGATGATGATGGCGTCGTAATCCGCGAGTTCAGCCGGCGTGGCAATCGGCGCATCCTGATCGATCTTATAGTGCGAGGCTTTCGCGACATCCGGCGGAACCAGTTCCGGCACCCGTTTGATCGTGACCTCCGCGCCGCCTTCGCGCGCACCTTCAGCCGCCGCCTTGGCCATTTTCTCCATGTGACCATAGGCCGAATAATACAGCACCAGCACTTTAACCATGTGACGTCTCCATATCCCGATTTGTGAGGTCCCAACCTCGACAGGTTCAATTAGGGGAGCCGCCTTCTTTGGAAAGGCGCAACTTCTCGCACACGAATAAAATGCTGCAATAAAGCAGTTGCAGCCTTGTCCTGCTGGCGCTTAACTGATGCCAGAAAATGGAGTCTGGATATGACCAACAATCCGCAGCAAGCCGTCAAGGCAGCCATGCTGGCAATTGGCGACGAGCTTCTCTCAGGCCGCACCAAGGACAAGAATATCGGACATCTCGCCGATGTCCTGACAGCGGCGGGCATTGATCTCAAGGAAGTACGGATTGTTCCGGACGAAGAAATCGCCATCGTCGCCGCTTTGAATGCACTGCGACCGCATTATGACTATGTTTTCACGTCCGGTGGCATTGGCCCTACCCATGACGACATCACCGCCGATGCGGTTTCTGCGGCCTTTGGCGTGCCTTGTATCTATGACGAAAAAGCCATGAAACTGCTTGGCGACAATTATGCAAAGCGCGGGCTGGAATTCACCGACTCGCGTAAGCGCATGGCACGTATGCCGCAAGGTTCTGAGCATATAGCGAACCCGATCTCCGCCGCACCCGGCTTTCATATCGGCAATGTCTATGTGATGGCAGGCGTGCCTTCCGTGTTTCAGGCAATGCTTGACAATGTACTGCCCACACTGAAGACCGGCCGCAAGCTTCTGTCCAGATCGGTGCTTTGTCCTTTTGGCGAAGGCGTGATTGGCGCGCCCCTGACGGAAATCCAGAAAGAAAACCCCGACACAATCATCGGTTCCTATCCGAAATTCGAGAATGGGCGCTTCAGCACGGAACTTGTCGTCCGCGGGAGCGATCCTCAAAAAATCGATACGGCAATTGATGCAATCGAAAAAATGATCTCGTCGCTCGAAACAAAAGGTGCCGCTTAATCCTTTGCAACCTTTTGCCCGCGCAACTCGTTGCACTATATGCTAAAATAGAAACACAGCCGGAAGGAGTTCGGTCATGTCCTACAAGACGGTGGTTGCCTATTCTCGCAGTGAATCCGAGTTGAAGCGGGTTGTGTCCGCCGTTGGACTTCTAAAGCAGAAGGTGCCCGATATTCACGTCATCGGGCTTTATTCAATCCCTTCGCCCATCGTCTATGCCGACCCGAACGGCTTCATCGATCCGGGAATGTTCGAACTGCATGACAAGCAGCACAAGGAACTTTCCGAAAGACTGAAACATCTCTTCGAGGAAGAGATGCGCCGTCAGGGCACCAACTATGAATATCGCATCACGCGATCCGAAACCGGCACCGCTGCTGATGGCGTGCTGACTGCTTGTCTTGGAGCCGAATTGCTGATCGCCGGGCAACCCGACCCCGACGATCCGGCCACCAACGACGAAACCGCCGATACGATTGTTTTCAATTCCAGCTGCCCTGTTCTGCTGGTTCCCTATGCACCGGTGCTGCAGATGGTTTCGCTCGACCGGATCGTCGTCGCCTTTAACGGCAAGCGGGAAGCGGCCCGGGCCGCTTTCGACGCCCTGCCCTTGATGAAACATGCCGACAGAACGGAAATCGTTTGGGTCGATCCACCGGAAATTGAAGGCGAGGATCAGGCTTTGGCGAGCCACGATATTGCGGAATCACTGTCCCGGCACGGGATTGATGTGACGACCACAGCACTGGCATCCAACGGACGTTATGCGCAGGATGCGTTGAGGGAACATATCATCGCTGAACGCGCTGATCTTTTCGTGATGGGCGCTTACAGTCATTCCCGGTTGCGTGAACTGGTCTTTGGCGGAGTGACGCGCTCCATGCTGAACGAGCTGCCCATTCTCACGCTTTTCTCGCGTTAGAAGACACGATTGAAGCCAGTTTGATCCGGCAATTGGCCAACAACTGGCTGACAACTAGCCTGTGATGACACGACACGCTTGCAAGAACACCATTTTTGCGGTTATCAGCATCACCCGGCGCTGACTGTGCCGGGTGGAGAGCCTTTTCCTCTCTTGCCGCCCGCCTGAAAGGGCGCAGACGAAGAAAAGCCGCAGATCCTGACAGTTACAGCGCTTGGCAATCCGTCATAGCGCATTTTTGGTTTTTAAAGGTCCGGAGAACGAGCTCCGGATCGTTCCACGGAGCGTTTCGATGTCCTTGCCAGATAAAGCCTTCCCAGTTTCATGGGATCAGTTCCACCGTGATGCCCGCGCCCTCGCCTGGCGGATTGCCGGTATGAATCGCGATTGGCACGCAATTGTTGCCATCACGCGTGGCGGTCTGGTCCCTGCAGCCATTGTCTGCCGCGAACTCGGCATTCGTCTCATCGAAACCGTCTGTATTGCCTCCTATCACGACTACACGTCGCAAGGCGACATGCAGATCCTCAAGGGTGTGAGCGAAACACTTCTGGAAAATGGCGGCGAAGGCGTCATTGTCGTAGACGACCTGACCGACACCGGCAAAACCGCAGCCATCGTGCGGGAAATGATGCCGAAGGCCCATTTTGCGACTGTTTACGCCAAGCCGAAAGGCCGTCCGCTGATCGATACCTTCGTAACGGAAGTGTCTCAGGACACCTGGATCTATTTCCCTTGGGATATGGGCTTCACCTATCAGGAACCGATCGCAGGCGACAAGCGCGGCTGAAGCCCGACAGACTTGAAGCCATAAATCCATCGAATGCACTTCCGATAAAACTGGCGGATTCACATCCGCCAGATCAAAACGCTGCGAAACGAAAACAAACGAACGCGATTGCGGTGATATTTCCGCCGCAATCGCACCTTATGGAAAGCGCATCGAAATAACGCCGATTAGAGGCAGATAGCGTTTTCAAAGCCGCCATCTCCTGCCGAAATTTTAGTAATACCTTTAAAATAAAAGCTTTTTTGAATATTTTCAAAGGTCAGCTGCCTAACTAATCAGTTGTTATTTTGGCGAATCGGATCATGCTATAGATAAAAAGGGGATTTTCGCGGTGAAGTCGCAGGCCAAACAACTGATTGCAACCGAAAAGCGTATTTTGACGCCTTCCGGTCGTTTGCAGCAGGTTGCGGCGCTTGTCTATCGTCGCGACATGGGCACCCTCAAGGTTCTCGTCATTACGAGCCGCGGTACAGGCCGCTGGATCATCCCCAAAGGCTGGCCGCAAGTTGGTCGCACTCTGGCAGATACTGCTCTTCGTGAAGCTTATGAAGAAGCAGGCATTCGTGGTGAGGTCTCACCAGTACCAATCGGTAGTTTCTGCTACTGCAAGACCGATCTGCCACCTGAACGCATAAACCAGTTCACGGCGGCGGTATTCGCGGTGCAGTTCACCGGGCAGGAGAAAGACTGGCCTGAGCGGGATCAGCGCATCTGCGAATGGGTGTCGCCGCAGGAAGCGGCCAATCGCGTCGAAGAGACCGAACTGAAGCAGTTACTGAACCATTTTGGTGATTCGGGAATTGCCGCTGCTGCGGAGTAAGCAGCCCGCAAGCCGTCTTCAATGCAACATTCCCCCGGATTACGATCCTTTTGCAGGGATTTTCTCTTTCGACAGTCGACGCTGCCGTGCTTGTTCCTCTAACTGCTAATAATAGCGGCTATCCAGGCTCCCCAAATCACATAGCCGGCTTGGTTCGCAAAAGTGTCGCTTCTCCCCGTTATCCACATTTGCCCCAAGCTGTTACGCACAATATCTAGATGCTGGAGCGTTACAACAAACCATTGCTTGACGCTCGAAGCCGAGTCGTTTTTTATGATACTATCGTTGCGTAAGTAGCGTGATCGGGCGTTGTAATCTGCCGGTCCTTTTTTCGGTCAAGTTGAGTATCGAACGAGCGTTGCGCTTTGAAAGTGCGGTTTTCGCTCGGTGCTTTCTTGCGCCCAAATTCTGGGTTCGCCCTTCTCTGGAGAAGCAGATGCAACATCAATCAGAAACAGCGTTAACACTAGATTTAGTATTTGCGCTCATGCTTCTTACAAGATAAGGTATTTTCGTTCCGCCGATTTTTGATCGCGATCACGCTAGCAAGGTTGCAATTAAGCTCCCCTGAGGCGTTTTTTCGTGGGCTTTGATGAGGTGGAAGCGGATTTCCGGGAGTTTTCTCCCCAACAAGACGCTCCTCCCCGCAGAAGAGCTGTTTTGACAGAGACGCGATACAGACAGGCCGTGGCTGAAAACCGTCACTAGAGCTACTATATATAGAACGTTTGGATGGGACAGATGAAGATCGAACGCCGTTTCACGAAAGAGAATCAGTCGGCCTATGCGGACATCGCGTTCCGGACTGCGACCAGCGAGATCAAGAATCCCGATGGATCCATCGTATTCCGTCTTGAGAACATCAATGTGCCCGCGCAGTTCAGCCAGGTCGCCGCGGACATTCTTGCACAGAAGTACTTCCGCAAGGCTGGCGTTCCCGCACAGCTGAAGAAGATCGAGGAGAACGACGTTCCCTCATGGCTGTGGCGCTCGGTCGCTGACGAGGACGCGCTTGCCAAGCTGCCTGAAAATGATCGCTACGGCTCCGAAATGGACGCCTGCCAGGTTTTCGACCGTCTCGCCGGCACTTGGACCTATTGGGGCTGGAAGGGTGGCTATTTCGCCTCTGAGGAAGATGCCCTCGCCTTCCGCGACGAGCTTGCCTATATGCTCGCGACCCAACGTGTGGCTCCAAACAGCCCGCAATGGTTCAACACCGGCCTGCATTGGGCCTATGGCATCGACGGTCCCGGCCAGGGCCATTTCTATGTCGACTGGCAGACCGGCAAACTGACCAAGTCCAAGTCGGCCTATGAACATCCGCAGCCGCATGCCTGCTTCATTCAGTCCGTTGGCGACGATCTCGTCAATGAAGGCGGCATCATGGATCTGTGGGTCCGTGAAGCACGCCTGTTCAAGTATGGCTCCGGCACGGGCTCCAACTTCAGCTATCTGCGCGGCGAAGGTGAAAAACTTTCCGGTGGTGGCAAATCCTCCGGTCTGATGAGCTTCCTGAAGATCGGCGACCGCGCCGCAGGTGCGATCAAGTCGGGCGGCACGACCCGCCGCGCCGCCAAGATGGTCGTCGTCGACATCGATCATCCGGATATCGAGGAATATATCGACTGGAAGGTCAAGGAAGAGCAGAAGGTTGCTTCGCTCGTCACCGGTTCCAAGATCGTCAAGCAGCATCTGACCGCCATCATGAAGGCTTGTGTCAACTGCGAAGCGGACAATGATGATTGCTTCGATCCGGCGAAGAACCCTGCCCTGAAGCGCGAAATCAAGGCCGCAAAGAAGAACCAGGTTCCGGAAAACTACGTCAAGCGCGTGATCCAGTTCGCGCGTCAGGGCTACACCGACATTCAGTTCAAGACCTACGATACAGACTGGGATTCGGAAGCCTATCTGACTGTTTCGGGCCAGAACTCCAACAATTCCGTTTCGCTGAAGGACGAATTCCTGCGCGCTGTCGAAAACGACGGCGACTGGAACCTGACAGCTCGTCGCGACGGTCGCGTCATGAAGACGCTGAAGGCGCGCGATTTGTGGGAAAAGATCGGTTACGCCGCCTGGGCGTCCGCTGATCCGGGCCTGCACTACAACACGACCATGAACGATTGGCACACCTGCCCGACCGCCGGTCCGATCCGCGCTTCCAATCCGTGCTCGGAATACATGTTCCTTGACGACACGGCTTGCAATCTGGCGTCGATCAACCTGCTCACCTATCGCAACAAGGATGGTTCATTCGATATTGCAGCTTACGAGCACACGGCACGCCTGTGGACCATCGTTCTCGAAATCTCGGTGATGATGGCGCAGTTCCCGTCGAAGGAAATCGCCCGTCTTTCTTATGAATACCGCACGCTCGGCCTCGGCTATGCCAATATTGGCGGCCTGCTGATGACCTCCGGCATTCCTTATGACTCGGACGAAGGCCGCGCGATCTGCGGCGCGCTGACGGCGATCATGACCGGTGTAGCCTATGCCACCTCCGCTGAAATGGCAAAGGAACTCGGGACCTTCCCAAGCTACGAGCCAAACGCCGAGCATATGTTGCGCGTCATTCGCAACCACCGCCTCGCTGCCCATGGTGAAACCGAAGGCTATGAAGGCCTTGCCGTCAACCCGGTGGCGCTGATTGCCGAGGATTGCCCGGATCAGGATATGATTACCCATGCACGTGCTGCCTGGGACAAGGCGCTGGAACTTGGCGAAAAGCATGGCTACCGCAATGCACAGTCCACCGTCATCGCGCCTACCGGCACGATCGGCCTCGTCATGGACTGCGACACGACCGGTATCGAGCCAGATTTTGCGCTGGTGAAGTTCAAGAAGCTCGCTGGTGGCGGTTACTTCAAGATCATCAACCGCGCCGTACCGGAAGCACTCCGCACGCTCGGCTATTCGGAAAGCCAGATCGCTGAAATCGAAGCCTATGCTGTCGGTCACGGCAACATCAATCAGGCTCCGGGCATCAACCCGTCTTCTTTGAAGTCCAAGGGCTTCACCGACGAGAAGATCGAAGCCCTGAATGCTGCTCTCAAAAGCGCATTCGACATCAAGTTCGCTTTCAACAAGTGGACGCTGGGCGAAGACTTCTGCAAGGACGTGCTAAAGCTCACCGATGAACAGCTCAACGATTTCTCGTTCGAGATGCTCCCGGCGCTGGGTTTCGCCAAGAAGGACATCGAAGCTGCCAACATCCATGTTTGCGGCGCAATGACCCTCGAAGGGGCGCCGTTCCTCAAGGAAGAGCACTACGCCGTGTTCGATTGCGCCAATCCTTGTGGCAAGATCGGCAAGCGTTATCTCTCGGTGGATAGCCACATTCGCATGATGGCAGCCGCACAGCCGTTCATTTCGGGTGCGATCTCCAAGACGATCAACATGCCGAATGACGCAACCGTCGAGGACTGCAAGAACGCCTATATGCTGTCCTGGAAGCTGGCGCTCAAGGCCAATGCGCTTTATCGCGACGGCTCCAAGCTTTCGCAGCCGCTCAACGCCGCCCTCATCTCGGATGATGAGGACGAAGACGATGCAGTCGAGGCACTGATCGAAGCCCCTGCTGCAGCCCGCGCCGTTCAGGTAACCGAACGTATCGTCGAAAAGGTTGTCGAAAAGATCGTGCATGAGCGCGAAAAGCTGCCGAACCGTCGTCAGGGTTATACGCAGAAGGCAGTCGTTGGCGGTCACAAGGTCTATCTGCGCACCGGCGAGTTCGGTAATGGACGCCTCGGTGAAATCTTCATCGATATGCACAAGGAAGGTGCTGCTTTCCGTGCAATGATGAACAACTTCGCCATCGCCGTATCGCTCGGCTTGCAGTACGGCGTACCGCTCGAGGAATATGTGGAAGCCTTCACTTTCACGAAATTCGAACCGGCAGGCATGGTCATCGGCAACGATGCCATCAAGACCGCAACGTCGATCATCGACTATGTCTTCCGTGAGCTGGCAGTGTCCTATCTCGGACGCAATGACCTCGCCCATGTCGACACAAGCGACTTCGGTAATACGGCGCTTGGCAAGGGTATCAAGGAAGGTAAGACCAATCTGGTCTCGACCGGTTGGACGCGTGGTTACAAGCCCACTCTGGTGACCAACTCGACTAACGAAGCCAAGGGATCGACAAATTCTGTGCCGCAGGCTTCCAACGTCACAACCTTGAAGTCGACCACGCCGACGGGCAATCGCCCCGCAACAATCGGTCTGGTGACGGATGGTGCGACCGCCTTCAAGCGGGAGTTGGAAGAGCAACCTGCTCCGGCACAGCAGCAGGAAAGCACATCGGCAACAGCAACCGAACTTTTCTCGGATAAGGCTGCAGCAGACGCTGCTTCTGCCCGCGCGGAAAGTGCGAATGCCGCCAAGAAGCTGGAAGCTGACCGCCGCATCAAGTCGATGATGCAGGGCTATACCGGCGACAGCTGCACCGAATGCCAGAACTTTACCATGGTTCGCAACGGAACGTGCCTCAAGTGCGACACTTGCGGTGCAACGAGTGGCTGCAGCTAAGTAAAATTCGTAGTATACGAAAATAAAAAAGCCCGCTTTATGCGGGCTTTTCTTTTCTTAAAGTATTTTAAAGGAACAATTATATATAATAATAGTTCTATGATGAAATACTGAAATTCAACAAATTTCGGAACGAACCGACTATTTCCACGTTCAGTCTAAGCAACCGAACGTATAAAGGAGATAGTTATGTTCAGGACTACACTTCTGACGACGACGTGTGCATTGCTGATTAGCGGCGCTGCTTATGCTCAGACAACTGCACCAACGCCAGCACCTGCCGAGCCACCGGCTGCGGCAGAGGAAATGCCGGTTTCGTCCAAGGACATGTTTGGCAATCCCACATCGGGTGAGACCGACAAGGTCGGCTTTCTGGAACCGAAAGAGGGCCAGCTTCTCGTCACCTCTTTCATCGGACAGAACGTCTATGAAAGTGATGCTGCTGACGCCCAGACTGTCGGCAAGCTGAATGATCTTATCGCCAGCCCCGAAGGTGAGATTGAAGCTGCGGTGATCGGCGTGGGTGGTTTTCTTGGAATCGGCGAGAAGGACGTAGCTGTAAGCCCGGATCAACTGCAGCTTGCAACCCGCAGTGACGGCAAAAAATGGCTGGTCATAAAGGCGACCAAACAGCAGTTGACCGATGCGCCGGCATTCGATCGCTCGAAGCTTTTTGTGGACGGTGTAGCCGATCCATCAGCAGCAAACGAGACCAACGCCCCGACGACTGATGCCCCAGCAAGCGATACAGCTCCGGCATCACCACCTCCAGCCCAATGATACGGTCTCGATGAGCAATACGACAAGTCTACCCCCCGGCCTTATGGCCGGGGTTTTGATGCAAATAACCATTACTCGCGGTTGAAATATTCATATGGCCGCCTTAATTCCTGGTAGAACATGATACAAGCATCGCAACACGGCCCCCAATTTTCACCAGGTTAATCTCAGGAAAGTCTATTGTCCGAATTTTTTATTGCTCATCCCTGGGCGGAAACCCTTGTGGCGCTTGGAGGATTATTTCTTTCAGCTTTCATTGCAAACTTTCTAATCAAGGCGATTTTGCTCAAACTACTCGAACGTCTTGTCCAGAAAACCTCTTTCGGACAAGACGAAGAGCTTAAAAGACACAGTGTCATCAGCCGTCTTGCCAATATCGTTCCGGCGTTGATTATTTCATCCGGGATCATGGCGGTGCCGGGCCTGCCCGAAGGCGTGATCACCGTTATTCGGAATGTAGCGATAGCTTTCATCATTCTGACGCTGGCTTTGGCGGTCAATTCAGTCTTTGGGCTGATCGATACGCTCTATCATCGCCGTCCCGAAGCCAGATACCGCCCCATAAAGGGCTACATTCAGGTGGCCAAACTTGCTGTCTACATCGTGGCGGCAGTCCTTGTCATTGCGACACTGCTGGACAAGTCGCCGGTTATCCTTCTTTCCGGTGTCGGTGCTATGGCCGCGGTGCTAATCCTTGTCTTTCAGGACACATTGCTTTCTCTGGTCGCCAGTATGCAGATCGCCTCGTCCAACATGGTTCGTGTCGGCGACTGGATTGAAATGAAGAATCTCGACGCCAATGGCGATGTCACGGAAATCGCGCTCTATACCGTCAAGGTCCAGAATTTCGACAAGACGATCACCACCATTCCGATCCGCAAGCTCATCACCGAGCCGATGAAGAACTATCGCGGCATGCAGGAATCCGGCGGGCGCCGCATCAAGCGCGCGCTTTATATCGATCAAAACACCATTCGTTTTCTGTCGGATGACGAGCGAGCCAGACTTGGCACAGTTGATTGGCTGGCGGATTATCTGCCCAAGAAGGCCAAGGAAATCGCCGAATGGAACCAGAAGCTTGGCGACCGCGCCAACAATCCGGTCAACAGGCGTCAGTTCACCAATGTCGGTACGTTTCGGGCCTATGTAGACAATTATCTGCGCAATCACCCCGGCATACACAAAGGCATGACATTGCTGGTGCGCCAGATGGACCCTACTCCCGAAGGACTGCCGCTGGAAATCTACTGCTTTACGAACACGACCGTCTGGGCGTCATTCGAACAGATTCAATCAGATATTTTCGATCACCTTTACGCGGTGTTGCCGGAATTCGGCCTCAGCGCCTTCCAGAATCCGAGCGGTAACGATTTTCGCAAACTGACAATCAATGCGCCTGTCGAGCAGCCTCAATCACCTTGGCGTTCAAACGTTGAACATTATAGCGTGCCCGAGACGGTGTCAGGCCAAGACGGACGACAGCAAGATGCATTGAAGGAACGATCATGACGCTTTGCCCGTCATGGCCCGACATCCAGAATGCATCTTCCGGAATGCCATCCTCACCTGCCTTCACACCGCTAATCTGCAGCCAGACCTGAGCGGAACCATAGCGCCCTTCGGACTCGGGCCTGGGTTTGCGCATAAATGAAATATAGTCCGCAGGCAGGATCGGCTTTCCGTACAGGTTTCCACCATCCGCGAGAAACGCGCCCAACCGAGCCCAATCACGGGCGGTAGCGTACATATAGGAAGAACCGGCAAAGACGCCTGACGCATCCGTCTCCAAAATGACGCTGTTCATGCCAAGCGGACCGAATAGGGCAAGCCGCGGATAAGCCAGCGCCTCCTCGCGGCTGTTAAAACTATCCATGAAAAGCTCTGACAGAATATTCGCCGTTCCACTGGAATAATTGAATTTCGTCCCTGACGCCGCCTCCAGCGGCAAAGACGCAGCAAACCCGGCCATATCCGGCTCCAGATAAAGCATGCGCGTGACATCCGTTACTGTGCCGTAGTCCTCATCGAAGCGGAGACCGCTATTCATCGCCATCAGATTTGCGAGAGAAATCTTTGCCCGCTCATCGTTCTTCCATTCCGGTAAAAGGGCTGTGCTTTCCAAACTCATGCGCCCTTCAGCAATGCGCATGCCGATCAGTGTCGCGATGACGGACTTGGTCATGGACCAGCCCAGTAAAGGCGTATCCGCATTAAAACCCGAACCGTAATTCTCGGCAATCAGCTTGCCGTCGCGGACGACCGCAATCGCGCGCATTCCCGGCCCGGCCAGAACCTGATCCTCAATCACAGCCTGCACCGCTGGATCGGTCTCAATTCGGATCGGTTCTGCGGGCACCTGCGGGCCGGTCGGAATTTCAACGCGCAAATCATCTTTCTGGATATTCGCGCATCCCAGCGCTGGGCGATAGATTGCGGTACTTGGTGCAAAGAAGCCGAAAATCCGCACCGTCACACTGTTATTATTCTTGTCGAGGGCGGCATTCAGAAACCGCAGCAGCGGGTTTCCCGGTGCCTGAACATCGTCTGCAAGGACGGCATCAGCATCCCGACCGGCAATGAAAACATTTGAACAGACAATCTTGGCAGCATAGCCGGTGCCGACACGCAACAGCTCAGGCGGTCGAACCGCCAGCCAGAGAATTGCTCCCAGCACGATGACGAGCAGAAGACGACCGACAAACTTCAGAATACGCTTCATGCTGCCCCTCGCAAATAGTCGTTACGTCAATCATACCAAGCCGAGATAACTTGCCAACTCCCGCGCGGCGACACCACCTGCCCTGTTTGCACCGATGGTCGAGGCAGATGGGCCATAACCAACAAGATGAATACGGGGATCGGCGGCCACCTGTGTTGCAAGGCGTCCAGTCATGAGAATACCGGCTTCTGCATTGCGCAATTGCAGCGGGGCAAGATGGTCAAGCGAACTGCGAAATCCTGTGCACCACAAAATAACATCAAAGGATTGTTCACTTCCATCGTCCCACCGAACACCTGTTTCCGTGATTTCGCTGAACATGGACAAACGGTTGAGCACACCGCGAGCGCGTGCCGCTTCAATGGCCGGCGTCAACGGCAGCCCCGTTACTGAAACGACCGATCCAGGTGGCAAGCCCCGGCGTACCCTTTCCTCAACCAAAGCCACGGCAGCACGGCCCAACTCCGGTGTAAACGGACCTTCCCGGAAAGCAGGTTCTTTGCGCGTGACCCATACGGTTTCCGTCACACGCGATATCTCGTCCAGAAGCTGCACAGCCGAGATACCCGCGCCGACGACAAGAACACGTTTGCCCTTGAAGGCGTCAGCTGTCTGATAATCCCGCGTGTGAAGTTGCTGGCCTTTGAAAAGCTCCGCACCCGGATAGGGTGGGATATAAGGAGACTCCCATGTGCCGGTCGCGTTGATGATCCCGCGTGCCGAATAGTTGCCCCGATCTGTCTCCACACGAAGCCGTTCGCCACGATCGCAAACGACTTTCACGGCCACAGGACGGTGCACCGGAAGATCGAAGGCTTCCTCATAGGCGCGGTAATATTGTGGGACGGCAACCGATGCACGCACCTCGCCATTGGTCGTTTCGACAATATCCTCGAACTTCATGCCTGGGAGATCGTGAATGGCGTTGGCAGTCTGGAGAGTTAGCGAAGGCCAGCGGAATTGCCAGGCTCCGCCCGGCCCTGCGGCCTTGTCCAGAACCACGAATTGCCGTTCGCCTGCGAGACCAAGCTTATTCAGATGATAGGCCGACGAGAGTCCCGCCTGCCCGGCTCCAATAACCACAATGTCGACCTTGCGGGCGACTTTCACGTGGCCATTATCGGCTGGCTGCTGATCGACGGACTGTATATCTGACATGATGCGCTATAGGCTTCCGAAATATGATTTGTGTCCGTAGATAGGGATCGAACGGCGGCGTCGAAAGCCCACCTATCCTACCATCGCAGCCGAGCGCAGTCTTTTATTGCGCCCCTCCCAAACACTCACGACCAGCATGATAACCGTCGTCAATATGCCCATTTCCAATAGATCGGCCATATAGCCGACAGGGATCGCTGCCAGTAGAGCCAAAACACCAAAGGCGTGTGACGTGGGAATAACGCCATAGACAACCTTCTTGTAGATGGCGCTGCCAATCAGATAGATCGCCGGTCCTGCGACAAGAACAAGAACGTAAGCAGTCTTCAACGGATCATGCGGATGGGCCATGACAAGATCGTTTCCAACTGCCGTTGCGATAATCCCGGCCACCAGAATGGCGTGAACATAGTGGAAATATGCGCCAATCCGTCCAGGATCAGTGGAGTGGGTGATCGTATCTGTCGCATCCTTGCTGGAGGTGCCAAAGTAGAGCCACCACATGGCAAGCGTCCCGAGAAAAGTGGCCAGCAGCGCCGACATGAGGGCCAAATTCCAGACTTCAGCATTTGCAAGGGTTGCCCCGGTAGCCAAAACCGTTTCGCCAAGTGCCACGATTACGAACAACTGGCAACGCTCCGCCAGATGTCCGCCTTCAATGGTCCAATCACTGGTGTGAGAGCGTCCGAGACCCGGTAGCGCAAAGCCGAACATCGGCGATAAATATTCGCAAAGCACAGCAATAAGCCACAACACCATACGGGCTTCATGCTCGACGAAACAACCGGCTATCCAGAAGACAGCGGAAATAGTGAGCCAACCGAGCATACGCCTGTAATTGGCGGCAAGTGGATGGTCCTGCCCCAGAACAAACACGATATAGGCTGTTTTGCCGACCTGAATCGCCACATAGGCCAGAGCAAATATCCAGCCTTTGTCAGCGAAAGCACCGGGGATGGACGATGCCATCACCAAACCGAGCAGCATGACGCAGAACAAAAGGCTGCGTATCTGCGGCGTTTCCGGGTTGAACCAGTTTGTCACCCAGCAGGTATATTGCCAGCCGAGCCATACTGCGAACCAGAGGATCAGCGTTTCGACAACACCGGTGAGCGTCAGATTATGCAGAAGTTCATGACTGAGCTGCGTAACCGCGAAAACATAGACCAGATCGAAGAACAATTCCTCGAATGTCACCCGAGCATGGTGCCCGTCTCTTTGTCTCAAAAGCGGATGTGAAGCGACGGCAGAAGCTGAATTCATGCGAATGTACCTTCCCCTCAGACGGCAAGCATTCAATGCCACTGTCCGGCAGCTTAGCCCGCAGTCGATCAGCCGTATATCCGAATGTGCTGATTTCCACTTAAAGAAGTCAGTGTCGTCTTATTTCCCGCCGAACGTGTTACCTGCTTCGAGCCATGCATCGATACCGTCCGCCGCCGCGCGGCCCATCGCGAAACAGGCAGTCAGGAGATAGCCGCCAGTTGGAGCCTCCCAGTCGATCATTTCTCCGACAACGAAAATGCCGGGTAGCTTCGGCAGCATGTAGTTCTTGTCGATTTCATGCCAACGAATACCGCCTGCCGACGAAATCGCTTCATCCAGCGGGCGCGGGCGGAGCAGTGGAATGGAAATAGCCTTGATCGTGGCGGCCAGCGCTTCCGGACTTCTGTCGCGGGTGAACTCGGTCACCAGAGCAGCTTTTACACCCGTCAGACCTGCAGCCTTGCGCAACAGATTGCCAAAGCTCAGCTTTGTATCCTGCCGGGCAATATCACTTTCCAGTCGCTCCGTAGTTCGTCCGGGAACAAGATCGAGCGTCAGAAACGCCTTCCCGTTTTCTTGCAAGCTATCGCGCAGAGCTGCGGAATGCGCATAGATGAGACTACCCTCAACCCCACCGCGTGTAATGACAAACTCGCCCTGTGTCGCGCCTGCATGGGAAGTTGCGATAACAGACTTCACCGGTTCACCGGCGAAGCGTTCAGCAAAGAAGTCGCTCCAGGCAACGTCAAAACCGCAATTTGCGGGTTGAAACGGCGCTATATCGATTGACCTTCGCTGAAACTCATTGATCCAGAGGCCGTTGGAACCGAGCTTCGGCCAGCTTCCGCCACCAAAAGCAAAGAGCGCAGCATCGCATGTAATCGTCTGAACACCGTCGGGGTTCTCGATCTTGAGACTATTGCCCTCGAAGCCAATCCAGCGATGTCGGGTGAGAATGCGAACGCCCTGATCTTCCAGACGTTTTCCCCAAGCCCGCAAAAGCGGAGACGCTTTCATCGCTTTGGGAAAGACACGACCGGATGAGCCGACAAATGTCTCGGCACCCAATTCATCCGCCCAGGCACGTAATTCGGTCGGGCCGAAAGCCGTCAAGGCTGGCAATATACGGTCAATGCTTGAGCCGAAGCGTTTCGCGAAAGTTGCAAAATCTTCCGAATGCGTAATGTTCAGCCCTGACTTTCCGGCAAGCAGGAACTTGCGGCCAACTGTCGGCATCTGCTCGTAGACCGTCACGCGATAGCCTCGCGCTGACAGTCTTTCGGCGGCCATCAGACCAGATGGCCCGCCTCCGAGAATGGCAATATTGCCTTCAGGCATCACGGTATCAGCCTCGCCGAAGTATTAATCCTGCTTCTCCAGCATTTCCTTAACTGTGGTCGCCAACTGCTTGAGTGAGAATGGCTTTGGCAGGAATCCGAACTTGGCATCAGCTGGAAGATTGCGTGCAAAGGCATCCTCCGCGTAACCCGACACGAAGATGAATTTGATATCAGGATACGTCTTGCGAAGCTCACGCAGCAGTGTCGGACCATCCATTTCCGGCATGACGACATCCGATACGACGATATCCACCTCGCCGCCAAGCTCTGCCATGACTTCAAGCGCTTCGACACCGGAAGCCGCTTCGTGGACTGTATAACCGCGTGACTGGAGTGCGCGTACGCCGCCCATACGGACCGCGTCTTCGTCTTCCACCAGGAGAACGGTCGCGGAACCGGAAAGATCGATTGCTTTCTCGACCTTCTTTTCCTTCACGACAACCGGAGCATCGTCGGCGCGTTTTTCCTCGATGAGGCGTGGCAGGAAGATCTTAAACGTCGTGCCTTTTCCAACCTCGGAATCACAATAGATGAAGCCACCGGTCTGTTTGATGATCCCGTAGACCATCGACAGCCCAAGACCCGTACCCTTGCCCACTTCCTTCGTCGTGAAGAACGGCTCGAAAATCTTTTCGAGCACATCCGCAGGAATGCCCGTCCCGGTGTCTTCCACTTCGAAGACCACATAGTCCGCTTCCGGAAGATCGCGATAATGCAGCTTTGCGACTTCCTGCGTCGACACGTTACGGGTACGCAACGTGATTTCGCCGCCGTCCGGCATGGCATCACGTGCATTGACCGCGAGATTGACGGCAACCTGTTCGAACTGTCCGAGATCGGCCTTGACCGGCCAGAGATCACGTCCATGATCGATCTTCAGCTCTATATCCTTGCCGACAAGGCGAGCCAGAAGCATACGCAGATCTGCAAGAACGTCGGTCAGGTCGAGCACTTCCGGACGAAGCGTCTGACGGCGCGAGAAGGCCAACAACTGGCGCACGAGCGAGGCCGCGCGATTGGCGTTCTGCTTGATGTTCATAATGTCCGGGAACGACGGATCGGATGCGCGATGGTTGGTCAGCAGCAGGTCCGACGACATGATGATCGCCGTCAGAACGTTGTTGAAGTCGTGCGCAATACCACCTGCAAGCTGGCCGACAGCCTGCATCTTCTGGCTCTGCGCCATCTGGTTTTCGAGGGCTTTCTGCTCGGTTGTTTCGACAGCCGAGATAATCGCCGCTTCTTCGGCACGCTCGCCGCCCAGATCAGTGACAGGGCTCATATAAAAGCGGATGTGCCGCTCTTCGTTGCCCGGCAACACCGTATCAACAGGCGAAATGCTTGCCTGTCCTGCAAAGGCTGCGGCAAGCGCTCTGTTGAAGGTCTCGCGATCGCGTTCATGCACGACGATTTCAAGCTTCGCATTGCCGTCAATCGCATCACGATCGACAACAGGAGCGAAAATATCGAGGAAGCGCGCATTGGTGCGCAGTATATGTCCGGCAGAATCAACCGCAGCGATGGCCATCGGAGCCGAGTTGAAGAAACGCGTGAAGCGCACTTCTGCGGAGCGCAGCGCCATTGATGAATCCTCGCCCTCCGCACGATCCAGAACGATGGTACGGCTCGTACCGCGCGTTCCATCACGCGCAGCCTGGACACGGTGATAGAAGCGAACGGCGAGGCTCTGTCCGTTCCGCTTGATGAGATCAAGATCGATGACGGTGTTGCGGCTTGTGCCCGGCTCGGCTTTCACCGCCTTGATGAGCGCCATTCCGCTGCCTGCCACTATATCGTTGAGTGTCAACGATCCCGGTGTGAACTGGGTCAGATCGACACCAAGCCACTCTGCAAGCGTCGCATTGAGGTAGATGATCCGGCCGGAAGGGTCGGCAGAAAAGAACCCAGCTGGCGCGTGATCGAGGTGATTGATCGCTTCCTGCAGCTCTTGAAAGAATCGCTCCTGCTCCGCACGCTCGTCAGAAATATCGGCAATCTGCCACGCGACGAACGGGCTTTTGAATTCGTGTCCGGCTTCAACGGGACGCGCCTTGATGCGATACCAGACAGGCGCCAGCGAGCCATGCCCTTCACGGGAAAGGCCGCCGGAAAGACGCACTTCCTCCTGTGCCGACAGACCATCGCGAACGGCATTCGTCAGACGGTATATGGCATCGGATGCCGCGGGTTCTGCCGTCAATACATTATCGAGCGAACGGACTCCTTCGGCATTCGCAACACCAGTCATGACGGCATAAGCCTGATTGGCATAAACGATCTGGCCGCGCGCGTCGGAAATGACAGTCCCTTCCGGCTGCGAATCCATGAAGGAATGAGCGAGGTCCTGTTCACCGTTCTTCTGGCTGAATTGAATGAGACCCGTTGCTGCGCCGAAAAGGTAGAATACGCCGACCATCGACAGAATGCCCATAAGAACGAGGGCGAATCCATCTCCAAGCTGGTCGCGGAACACAAAATAGGCGATTGCGGCGACCGTAAGCAGAATACCGACGATCAGCAGGCGAAGAGCTCCGCTGCGATTGCGCTTGGGCATTACGAGCGGTTTCGGGTAAGCGTTGTCCGTCTGTCGCGACATCAAGCCTGCTGCCCTTTCATGTTGCGTGGCCGAGCACCAACAGGCATCCGGGTGCCCCGGGTGCCATGCATTTTTTCGATCAGCCAAGACGTCATTTCAATCATCCGCATATCCGATTTTCTCGAATGCACTTTTCCGCACAGTTCAGCTCTCACGTGGGAACGCGCAGCCAATATGTCAGGGTATATCCGATTCGCAGAATGCTTTAATCGGCGAGCAGTACAAGCATTGCTGCACTGAAACGGTGCAAATTGGACTTTTTTGCACCGTTTTGCCTGGGGATCATATATTTCTCGCATTTCCAAGAAACATTCCCAAGGCTTAGAAATTCAACTACTGTACCAATCATGTGATGATGCGGAGTGCCGGGGGAAGCGCAGTCTCCATTCGTCGCAGGTTTTTCGTTTATTGTATAAGAGGGTATCCGCATGAAGGAATGGCTCAGCGGCATCGTTGGAGAGAGTGCGGCTAATATTGTTGGCTTCATCCTAATATTTGCGATCATTCTTGGCGGAATTTTCGTTGTTCTCAGTATCATTCGCCGTTTCAGCGGAGGTACTTTCGTTTCCAACGGGCGTACGCGACAGCCGCGCCTTTCGGTGATGGACGCAGCAGCAGTCGACAGCCGACGCAAGCTCGTGCTCATTCGCCGCGACGACGTGGAACATCTCCTGCTCATCGGTGGGCCAACCGATGTTGTGGTGGAACAGAATATTGTCATGGAATCGCGGGCTCATGCGCGTGTGCAAGCTTCACGCATCGAGCCTGAACATATCGAACGCTTCAAGCAGCACGAAGCAACCCTGACCAATGACAAGGCGGAGCGCCCTGCTCTCTCACTGCAAACACCGCAGGCCGAAGAGAAGGACGAAGCGATCCAGATCACCTCCGCAATCGAAGCACCGGTCTACCGCAAGCCTGAGCCAGCACGAGAAGAGCCGGTCCAGCAGGCTGCTGCACCTGTTCGCGTGCCGCCGCAGGCGCCGACAGCACCAATCCCGCCGCGACCACCTGTCGAGCAGAAATCCGCTCAACCACCCCAACCACGGCCTCAACCGCGCCCGGCGCCGAACTATCCGCCGCAGCCACGCACCGTATTGCCGCCCCGCCCCGCGCAAGCACAGCCGCAGTCAACACGTGCACATCCGGCCTATCCATTGAGCCAGGTTTCGCGCGGCGTTCTGAGTTCAACCTCGTCCGGTGCGACCGCCACTGCAGCCGGTGTTGCCGCCGCCGCATCGGTTGCTTCAGCAAATCTTGGCAGCATCGTCCCCGAGCGTGAAACAACGGTTGCGGATAAGTCTCCTTCGGTCGATGTAACCGGACCTACAGTCTCTTCGACTGCAGCTCCGGCATTCAGCGCCTCTTCGGAACCGGAGCGCGTCGAGCCGGAAATCGTGGTTGCCGAGTCAAAGCCTGTAGAAACAGAAGCCGTAGCAGTAGAAACGCCGAGCGATAACCTGGCCGATCTCGGCGGTGCGTTGCACGAAGCAATCGCTGCAGACGTCAATTCGGAGAGCGCCGCCAGCGCTGACGCCAAGGACGCGATCTCATTCGATACCGAATTCTTCGAAAATGAGCTTCTAAGCTCACTTGATATTTCCGCAACGGACGACGTTGTCGAAGACAAGGCGAAGGATGATATCGAAGATGAAATGGAAAAGCTTCTCGGTGAATTGACCAAGGATGAAATTCGCAGAAGCTGAGCTTCCGGCCAAAACTTGTCTCGATACAAAGAAAATAGGCTGCGGAAACCGCAGCCTATAAATTTTTCAAACCGTCTCGAAGCTTAGTCGTCGCGATAGACTTTCTCACGACGCTCATGGCGCTCCTGCGCTTCGATAGATAGCGTAGCGATTGGACGCGCATCAAGCCGCTTCAAGCTGATAGGTTCTCCCGTTTCCTCGCAGAAGCCGTATGTTCCTTCATCAATGCGGCTCAATGCTGCGTCGATTTTGGAGATCAATTTGCGCTGTCTGTCGCGAGCACGTAGCTCAATTGCCCGATCCGTTTCGGAGGATGCCCTGTCCGCCAGGTCCGGGTGGTTTGCATTTTCCTGCTGTAGCGCCTCAAGCGTTTCACGCGCTTCTCGCAGAATATCATTCTTCCACGCGACCAGTTTCGCGCGGAAGTAAGACTTCTGCCGCTCATTCATGAACGGCTCGTCTTCAGTGGGCCTATAGTCAAGGTCAATCAATTCACTCATTCTGAATTACCCCACATCTAGGAGACGCGAGCGGTTATATAGTTCCATAGCAACAAGGACACAACATCAAACAACCGTATCCCACTACTTTTTAGTGCATCAATTTTGTATGATTTTGCATCAAAATTATGCAATTCAAAACTGCACGCAAAAAATTGCTCTTTGGACTTTCAGAATAACTTCAATCAATTGCCAATAAAGTGGGTATATTTTCCAGTCACTGTCACCATCAACCTATGGAAGCATAATCAGCCTAATAATTAGGCATGTGGCACCTGTAAATAATGCTGACAGACATCAAAAAATCGGGAGAATGGACCACCGGAGCGCTCAATTGCGCTCGAAATATGGTCGAAAATGCTCACAAAACACAGCTTGGAACGTTACAGATGAGTCGTTTGCTTCTCCTTAGACATGCTAAAGCCGTGTGGGCGAAACCTGGAATGAAGGATTTTGACCGCCCTCTTGATCAGGAAGGCAAAGCTTCGCTCGACCGGCTTGCAAGGACGATGAAGTCAATCGATCTGTATCCTGATCGGGTGGTTCTTTCCGGTTCGTGTAGAACGCGAGAAACCGCGTTCGGCATTATTGAACGTCTGGGTATCGAGGTCGAAACCATCATCGACGATACGATCTATAGCGGCGGCGCGGCTGACTACATGCAAGCCATACGTGAACATGGCGATGTGCCGACGCTGTTGCTCGTGGGACACAATCCCAGCATAGAGGATCTGGCGCTGGCCTTATGTGGCGATGGCAACAAGGATGGCCTCTTGAAGCTCCGTGCAGGTTTTCCCACTGCCGCACTGGCAAATATTACATTTCCTGCTTCACTGGGCGAACTCGAACGTGGAGCAGGCTATCTCGAAAGCTTCATACTACCCCAGTAGATTTTCCGTAAGTGCACCAACATTCCTTGCCAAGACCGCTGACGCAACCCTATCTATACCGCTGACAGATCATTGAATTCGGCGAGGATTAATTGGCTAAGCTGACAAGTATTGGCGACGAAGCGAAGATCGCACTGGATACGCTGGCAGATCGTGCGACCGGGCTTTTGTCTCCATCATTGCGGCTCGGTGTGACTGGTTTGTCGCGTGCCGGAAAAACGGTCTTCATCACGGCTCTCGTTCACAACATGCTGCATGGCGGCAGGCTTCCGATGTTCGAGGCCTATAAATCGGGCCGCATTTCACGTGCGCTGCTCGAACCGCAGCCCGATGATGCAGTCCCCCGCTTTCAATATGAAGAGCATCTGTCGGCTTTGATCGATGAGCGTATCTGGCCGGACTCCACGCGCGCCATCTCGCAATTGCGCCTGACAATCGAATATGAATCCGCTTCTGCCTGGGGGCGCTGGCTGTCACCGGGCAAGCTTTCGGTCGATATTGTGGATTATCCCGGAGAATGGCTGCTGGATCTGCCTTTGCTGGGCAAATCCTATGCGGAGTTCAGCGCGGATTCCTTTGCTCTGGCCCATGAACCGACGCACAAGGATCTGGCTCAGGATTGGATCATCGAAGCTTCACTCGTCACCCCTTCCGAAAAGGCAGACGAACTGACTGCCCAGCGTCTGGCCAAGAGTTTTACGGCTTATTTGCGTGCAGGCAAAGCGGATGAGCGTGCATTATCGACCTTGCCGCCAGGGCGTTTCCTGATGCCGGGCGATCTCGAGGGTTCACCGGCACTGACATTTGCCCCGCTTCCCGACCTGAAACCGGACGATCTGAAGGCCGGTTCTCTGGGCGCAATGATGGAGCGGCGCTACGAAGCCTATAAAACCTATGTCATCAAGCCCTTCTTTCGCGAACATATTGCGCGGCTCGACCGGCAAATTGTGCTTATCGACGCCATGCAGGCAATGAATGCTGGTGGCGCGGTCGTTGCCGACCTCGAACGTGCACTCACCGATATCCTGTCCTGCTTCCGACCGGGACGCTCTAACCTGCTAACCGGGCTGATCCAGCGACGGATCGGCCGGATTCTCGTGGCTGCAACGAAGGCCGACCATCTGCATCATGAAAGTCATGACCGTCTGCAAGCCATCGTGCGCCGTCTCGTGGAGCGGGCTATAGAGCGCGCCGATTTTTCCGGCGCAGATATTGATGTCCTCGCAATGGCTGCCGTGCGCGCCACGCGCGAGGCAACCGTTACACAAGGTAAGGAAACTCTGCCCGTCATCGTCGGCACACCATTGAAGGGTGAAAAAATCGATGGTGAAGTGTTCGATGGTGAAACCGAAACAGCTATATTTCCCGGCGACTTACCGAAGAATCCCAATGCGATATTTGAAAAATCCTTTGCGCAGGATGACCCAGCCATTCGTTTCGTCCGTTTCCGGCCGCCCCGGCTTGAACGTACTGCCGAAGGCATCACGTTGTCCCTGCCCCACATAAGGCTGGATCGTGCCTTGCAGTTTCTGATTGGGGATCGTCTCGCATGACAGAGAAGACACCACGCAAACCAGCTTCCTTTACGGTAAGCCAGTCCTCTAACCGCCCCGAAGCAGCGGATGAAGCACCACGTCGCCCTCGTGCAGTGCGAGACCTTGATGTTGTTGTTGCCCAACCAGATGTTTTTGCATTGAGCGAAGAAGAGGCAGCAGAGCTGGAAATCCTCGATCCGTCGTTTGAAGCGCCCGAACGCAAGGGCTGGTCGCTCAGCAGAATACTTTTCGGTGCACTCGGTATCCTTGTTTCATTCGCCATCGGCATCTGGACCGAAGACCTTATCCGAGCGCTATTTTCCCGCGCGGATTGGCTGGGCTGGACGGCTCTTGGTGTTGCGATAATTGCGCTTGCCGCCTTTATCGCCATCGTCGTTCGTGAACTGGTCGCATTACGCCGCCTCGCGTCCGTGCAGCACCTTCGCAAGGACGCCGCAGATGCAGCAGAACGCGACGATATGGCCGCGGCCAGAAAGGCAGTGGACGCCTTGCGCTCAATTGCGGCGGGCTTGCCGGAGACGGCACGCGGACGACAGCTTCTGGACGGTCTGACAGACGATATCATTGACGGCCGAAACCTGATCCAGCTTGCCGAAACAGAAATCCTTCGCCCTCTCGACCGTGAAGCACGCACACTTATTCTGAATGCTTCAAAGCGGGTTTCGATTGTCACGGCAATCAGCCCGCGTGCGCTGGTCGATATCGGTTACGTCATTTTTGAATCAGCTCGGCTGATCCGCCGACTGTCACAACTTTACGGTGGTCGTCCTGGCACGCTGGGCTTTCTGAAACTTGCCCGCCGGGTCATTGCCCATCTGGCCGTGACAGGAACGCTGGCCATGGGGGACAGCGTGATCCAGCAGCTCGTCGGCCATGGTCTTGCGTCCCGGTTATCGGCCAAGCTCGGTGAAGGCGTCGTCAACGGACTCATGACGGCGCGCATCGGGATTGCCGCCATGGATGTGGTGCGTCCGTTTCCATTCAATGCGGAAAAACGCCCCGGCATCGGCGACTTTATCGGCGATCTCGTGAAGATCAACGGCGAACGACCGGATAAAAAGCATCCCGGAAAATAGCGGTTTATTTCCGAAGCATTAACCATTCGCGACGATTATGGATAGATAGAAATCTGCGCCAGAATCGAGCGACCAGGTGTATCGGCACACTCCCCTGAACCGTGCCCTTCTCTGTCAATCGGCTTATGGCAACGTCGGCAAATCCGACGGTTTGCGAGGCGCGGCCAGCTTTTGGTCGTGACATGCTGGAAAACAACGATTAGGAATGACGTCCGATCAAGGTCGTGAATCCGGGACAGAGCTGAATATGAAGAATTGCATCGCCGCCTGCCTGACGCTGCTGCCCGTGTCATTTTCCGCTGCGCCGGTTCTGGCCGCTGACAAGGACAAACAGTTCTTTCAAACGATCGAAGGCCAATGGTCAGGCCCGGGTGAAATCGTCGCCGGGAAATACAAAGGCACGAAGTTCGTGTGCAATCTCGCCGGGTCGACCCCGGATGAAGATATTGGCATGACACTCGACGGCACCTGCCGCGTCGGTGTCTTTTCGCAGCCGATGAAGGCCACCGTCACGCGTGTCGGATCCGCTTATTCCGGCAAATTCAATGATGGCGCAGCGGGCAAAGGCCTTGATGTCACGTCGGGTTCCGTCAGTGGAAACAAGGTTGTTTTCGGCCTGAACCGCAAGCAGCTCAATGGTGCGATGCTGGCACGTGTCTCCGATCCGAACACGATGAACGTGACGGTTTCGGTGCGGGTCGACAAAGAACTGGTTCCGGTCATCGGCATGAGCCTGAAGCGCGTCGATAATATCGCTGTCGGCAGTATCGCCAAGAACTGACCGGAACGCTATTCACGCCACCAGCCCGCATCCGTGCGGGCTTTTTCTATTCCGGATCGCTCTATCCCGGCATTCCAGTCCGCAACGGCCTTGCCTGCAATTTCGAGAGACG
This sequence comes from Ochrobactrum sp. BTU2, assembly GCF_024539785.1. NCBI lineage: Bacteria > Pseudomonadati > Pseudomonadota > Alphaproteobacteria > Hyphomicrobiales > Brucellaceae > Ochrobactrum > Ochrobactrum sp. BTU2. The sequence continues at coordinate 341,104 of NZ_JAHWRG010000005.1, forward strand.
ATGCAATATCGTTCAGGGGCACGAGGACGAAAGCCCGCTCGTGCATACGCGGATGCGGAAGCTCGAGAGCAGCATCCGTCATGACGACAGCCTCTCCCGCATCATCCTGCATTGCCAGTATGTCGATATCGATGATGCGCGGGCCCCATCTTTCAAGCCTGACACGCTTCAAAGAACGCTCCACATCAAGGCAGGTCGCAATCAACTCCAATGGCTGCAACGACGTTTCTATCTCTGCACAGGCATTGTGAAACCACGCCTGATCCGTCTTCCCCCATGGCGGCGTGCGATAGACTGCCGAAACCGCAACGACATCCGTGTCGGCTCGTTCGTCCAATATACGCAACGCCTTGCCCATCGAAGCGACAGGATCATCGATGTTTCCGCCAAGCCCCAGCCAGGCGCGATAATGTCTGCCTGTAGTCACTGCGGATAAACCACCGTCACTTCAACATGGTCCAATACGCCCGGAACAGGTGCATTCGGCTTGCGGACGGTAATTTCTGCGCGCTTTACCTGCGGAAACCGGGCGGTCATTGCCTTGGCCACGTCGAGAGCCAGCGTTTCGATCAGATAGCGCTGACGACCGGTGATAATGTCTTCAATAACCGCAAAAGCGATACCGTAATGCACAGTACCATCGATATCGTCGTTCTCCAGCGCATTACCCGGATCGACATCGAGAATAGCATCGACGTAAAAACGCTGACCGAGCTTGTGCTCTTCATCGAAAACGCCGTGGTGCGCGAAAAACGCGCAGTTCATCATTCGGATCGTGTACACGGCTTTACTTTCTATTTTCACTGCGTCTGGATTGCAGGATATCATCTGCAACGGCAAGTGCATCTCTATTAAAAGCGACATTGTGAACACGGAAGATGTCGGCACCTGCCAAACGCAGTGCGACAGACGTTGCCGCAGTTCCTATGTCGCGGTCGAGCGGATTGTCCCTGCCCGTCATGCCGCCGATAAAGCGTTTGCGCGACGTGCCGACGAGCAACGGAAATCCGAATTTCTGCAATTCGCCTGCTCTCGCCAGCAGCGCAATATCCTCATCCTTGTTCTTGCCGAAACCAAAACCGGGATCGAGTACGATGCGGGTTTCTTCAATGCCTGCCTTTTTCGCTATGTCCAGTGAAGCATTCAGGAACGAGAACTGGTCCTCGATGACATCAGCAAGAACGGGTCGATCCCTGCTGGTATGCATGATGACCAGCCCTGCGCCGCTCCTTTTGGCGACATGAGCGATTTCTGGTTCTCGTTGTAGTCCCCAGACATCATTGACGATATGTGCCCCGGCATTGACTGCCGCCTGCGCTGTTGCTGCGCGGTAAGTGTCGATGGAGATGATGCAATCGTATTTTTTCACCAATGCTTCGATGACCGGGACAACGCGCGCGATTTCCGTTTCGGAATCGATCGCAGCAGCTCCGGGCCGGGTCGATTCTCCGCCAACATCAATGATCGTCGCTCCATCAGCGAGCATCTGACCGGCCACTTCGACGGCCCTTTCCAGCTCATTGTGGTGGCCGCCATCGGAAAATGAGTCTGGCGTGACATTCAATATGCCCATGATCACGGACTTTTCCCCCAGACGAAGGCTTCTTCCATGAGCAACGTGCCATTCTTTCGTCATAGCGAAATGTTCCTGTGTCATTTCCTTGGGCTGTTTACTTGGGGCATTTCATTGCGGCGAGGTTGCAACCAACCTCGCCTGAAGTCATTTTGTGAAGGGCGTTATAGTTCTCTTGACGATTGCATGCCATGCTCGCGGCAATAAAAAGCGAATTTCTTACTGGTTTTAGAAAGAGGTGCCAGGACATGAATTTGAGGAAAAAGGTTCTGGCTCTCAGTGCAGTTCTTGCCATCGTAGCTCCCCAGGCGGAAGCCGCCGCGATCTTTCGCGAATTCAGCTACTATACCGTGAGCGGCAAAACGGCAGCGGACCTCGACAAGGCTCTTTCCCGCAATGGACCCTTCCTCAAGAAGACTGGTCAGCATCATCCCGGTGCCGCTGAAATCCGTTTCGATGCGAAGGTACGTTATGGTCGCGCGCCCGGGAAAGCCTGCAAGGTGCAGGACGTCTATGTAAACGTTCACGCAAAGGTCTCCCTGCCCCGCTGGAAACAGCGCCGCAAGGCCACGCCGGAACTGGCGCTGATCTGGGATACTCTGTTGCAGGATATTCGCCGCCACGAAGAGAGCCACATCGTCATTGCCCGCAGCTTTGCAAGCCAGATGGAACGGGAAATACGCGGACTGCGCACCCGCACGGATTGCTCTGTGCTTCGCGCTGACATCGACAAAGTGACTGCACGCCTTATGGAAGCGCACGATAAGGAGCAACAACGGTTTGACCGGGTTGAGACGATCAATTTCGAAAACCGCTTTGCGCGCTTGCTGACTTATCGCATGGAGCGCGCCCAGCAGGCTTCCAAATAACAGTAGTGCCGAACTATCTCAATTCGCGGCGTATAGCCTGCGTCATCAATGCTGCTTCATGGAACCCTGACAGGATGAGTTTCAGCTTGCCCGGATAGTGGCAAGCATCGCCGATAGCGTAGATCTTCGGACTTGAAGTTCTGAAGGTCTCGGGACTAACAGCCAGCATGTTGCCCGTCTTGATTAAGGAAACTTCGGCCAGAGGGTCGGGACGGATAACCTGTCCATCGAGACCGAAAGCACCAAGACCAGATGCAATCACCGCTGTCCGTGCTTCAAGCTTGTCGCCATTGCTAGTGTCAACAGCCACGCCGTCATCATCGACCGCGATTCTGACCGCGATCTTGTTGAAATGAAAAACAGGATTATATGGCGCGATCTGCTTGAGAAGCCTTTCGACAAGCTCCTCACCCATGATTTCAGGAAACCCGGGCACGTCGTAAATCGGCTTGTCGGCATAGAGTGCCGTACATTGACCGCCGGGCCGATCACTGGCATCGATGAGATGGCACCTGAAACCGAACAGCCCCAGCTGAAAAACGGAAAAGAGTGCAACAGGCCCGCAGCCGATAATGACAATATCATTCTGCGGTTCGGCGCCCATCACATCACCATCTCTTTTAAAACTTAATTCTGGCGTTCGGGCACCTGCACGACAAGGCCGTCAATATCGTCAGAAACCCGGATCTGACACGAGAGGCGTGAAGTAGGACGAACTTCATAAGCGAAGTCCAGCATGTCCTCTTCCATCGCGTCAGGCCCGCCGACAGTGTCCGTCCAGTCTTCATCAACATAGACATGGCAGGTTGCGCAGGCGCAGGCACCGCCACATTCCGCATCAATGCCCGGAATGCCATTGCGAATGGCAGCTTCCATCACGCTTGACCCGTTGTCGGCTTCGACTTCGGTCCGTGTCGCGCCATCAGCTGATACGAATACGATCTTCGTCATTTTTATTCCTTGAAACACGCAAGTTTCGCGCGATCTTCATCCTGAGCGCCCGTCACTGCCTTGGCAGGGAAACGCAAATAAACTCGGAATGGCAGATACGGCGTTCTGCAATTAGTTTCAACCTTGACCGCGCCCGCGCCTACAACTGCGCCAATATGCCGTGCATCGACGACGAGTTTCACTACCTGATAAACCCGACAGTTGCGCCCAAAATCCAAAAACTCTTCCTTGCCGTCTGCGGAAACTGCATCATATGATGTGAATTGAGGGACGGTTAGGAATGACGGACAGAATCCAGCGCTCCAGTGGATGCAATCATGAAATGAAATTCATTCATCCGGACACTCTATACGGGTATTTTTGTTAATAAACTCGTAGAGCTTTCCTGGATGAAGGATACGGTCCGGATCGATTTCCACAACTTGCTGGTAAATGCGGAAAGCCCGGAAATGTCGAATTTTCATGAATTGAGCCGATTTCCGTTAACCTTGTATTTAAAGTTTTAGGTATCGGCAGAAGAGGCCTATTTCCTTAACAAGCCCGAGCCGATACGATGCAAAATGGCGGAGAAAGTTTTGTAACGGCCTTTTTATGGTCCGGCCGTCGCAGTAATGAGTACGAGGTAGGCAAACAATGGCTTCCAAATCCAAGGCACAGAAGCTCGACCTTGAGGTTGAAAAGGCGCTGGAACAGGCACTCGATATCGATTTCGGTGATGATCTTGATATCGACATGGACTTGAGTGCGTTCGATGAAGGCTTCTCCGTCGATGATCTGGAAGAACAGATTTCGCGCGCGGCTGAAGAACTTGTTGCTGAGCAGAAGACCAAGACGGTAGAGCCCGTTGCCGTTTCCCCTGTGGAAACTGCTGCAAAAGTGGCCACCATCACCACTGCCTCGGTGATTGCAACGCCTGCAGCGCCGCCGGTCCCGCCGGTTGTGAAAGCTGCCGGACCAGTTTCGCAAGGTACGGCCAACGTTCAGCACAAGCCGGCCAACACTTCGAAGGTCGCAACGCCAGCGCCCGAACCTGTTGTCAGCAAGCCTGTTTCCGCTGCACCTGTTGCAACCGCTGCACCTGTTGCATCCCCTACCTTCACGCCGGCCAATGACGATTCCCGAAGTGAAAAAGCGATTATCGCCGCTCCACGCCGTGCGACGGAAAATTCCTCTAAGCTTTTCTGGACGACAACTGCAATCAGCGTGCTCTGGGCCGCTGGCGGCGTCGCCCTGAGCAAAGCCATCAATCCTGATGTCTTTTCGACCCTGCAAGCCACCAAGGACTTCTTCACCTCGCCCGCCGGCCTCGGCGTCGTTGCGGGTGTAGCATTGCCGGTAGCCATGTTCTGGGGCTTCGCGCAACTCGTAAAGCGCGCGCAGGAAATGCATACGGCAGCACGCAGCATGTCGGAAGCTGCAATGCGCCTGCTCCAGCCGGAAGCCGTATCCGGTGATCGCGTTTCTACCCTCGGACAGGCAGTACGCCGCGAAGTCGCCGCCATGAACGAAGGCATCGAACGCACCTTGGCTCGTGCCGTCGAGCTGGAAACGCTCGTTCAGTCCGAAGTCAATCAGCTTGAGCGTGCTTATAGCGACAATGAAGTTCGCATTCGTTCGCTCGTCAGCGATCTGGGCAACGAGCGTGAAGCTGTTGTCAGCCATGCCGAACGGGTACGTTCATCGATCTCCGGTGCGCATGAGCAGCTTAAGGAAGAACTTTCCAGCGCGTCCAACATCATCCGCGACAATGTACTGTCTGCCTCGCAGCAGCTGAGCACCCTGCTCGGCGAATCCGGTGAACGCCTGATCGGCAGCATCAATGAAAGCGGCGGCGCCATTGCCGAAGCCATTGAAACCCGCACCGGTGACATCGGTTCCCGCATCACGACTTCGGGCGAAGCTTTTGCAAACCTGCTCGATACCCGCATTGCAACGCTTGATGAACAGTCGCGCACTGTATCGGACCGCCTGACGGAAGCTCTGGACGAACGCACAACCGGTATTGCCAATCTGCTTGGCGGTGCAACGCAATCCATGGTCAGCGAATTCGACACCCGTCTTGCAAACCTCGAAAGCACCCTTTCCGAGCGTGGCCGGTCGCTTCTGTCCGAATTCGAAGCCCGTGCGCATGCTCTCGACAGCAGCACTGAGAAGCTCAATGCAGCTCTCGAAACCCGTTCGCGCCAGATCAACGAAAACCTCATCGCTCGTACTCGTGAAATCGCAGAGACCTTCTCCAGCGGTCGCACGTCTCTGAGCACGATGATCGACGAAACCAAGACAAAGATCGGCGAAGATCTGACATCTATCGGCGAAAGCGTCGGCAATATTCTTGGCGAAAAGGCCGATGCCTTTGCAGGCAAGCTTGCCGAAAGCCGTGATGTTCTGGCTGCTTCGCTGGAAGGCGAAACGGAACGCGTTTCCTCCGTCATCCGCGGTCATGCCGATACGCTTGCTGCACGCACGAGCGATATCGAGAATGCCGTTAACGTCAGCGCATCTGCCCTCAACACCGTTGCCGATAGTCATGCGGCAATTCTGGAAGAGCGGACCAACGCACTGCGCGAGACAATAGCAAGCCATTCCGCACTGCTTGATGCAAGCTTTGCAGACCACGCTCGTTCGCTGGAAGAGCGCGCCACCACGCTTCATGGTGTCATTGCGGGCAATCAAGCCATGCTTGCTCAACTGATGGATGAGCGTGCCGCCGCAATGCGCGATAACTTCAACGAAAACCGTGAGGTTCTCGCTCGCACTTTCGATGAGCGCGTAAATTCGCTACAGGCGCTCATCACTGATAATCAGAACACGCTCGCACGCATTCTCGATGAACGTGCAAGCAGCATGACTGATTCCATTGGTGCCGGTCGCGATGCATTTGTTGCCGCCTTGGGCGAACATGTTCGTCAGGTCGAAGAGCGCACGAGCGGCCTTCATAACGTCCTGAACGATCACAACAATGCCCTCTCAGGCATTCTGGACGGTCACGAGCGCACAATTGAAACGCGTGCTGCCGAAATCCGCTCGACCCTGAGTGAGAGCACGACATCGCTGAGCCAGACGCTGCAGGATCACAGCGATATCCTGGAGCAGCGCACGACCAACCTTCACAATGCAATTGCCGACAGCAGTTCGACCATCAGCCGCGCATTTGAAGGCCAGACCGGCATTATCGAAGAACGCACACAGACGATGGAAAAGGCACTCACCATCGGCGTCGACAATGTCCGCCGTGCACTCGAACAGAGCGCTGGCATCGTTGCTGGCACGCTGCGCGAGAAGATCGGTGAAGCCGCGAGCACGCTTTCGGCTGAAGCAGCCAAGGCTGGTGAAGCTCTGGATGGCTTCGGCGAAGCATTCAGCGCTCGCCTGATCGATAATCTGTCTGGCACGGAAGCACGTCTCGGCGACCGCGCCGACGCGATTGCCGGTCGTCTTGGTGAGATCGAAAGCCGCCTCACCGGCGAGCTTGGCTCAATCGAAGCCCGCATCGCCAACACGGCAAGCAGAACCAGCGAAACGCTTGCTGGTCACAGCGAAGCCTTCGCTGCAAGCGTCGCCGACAACCTTGCTGGCACCGAAACGCGCCTCAATGAACGCGCCAGCGCTATTGCCAGCGGTCTTGAAGCAATCGAAAGCCGCCTCACCGGCGAACTTAGCTCGATTGAAGCGCGGATTGCCGATACGGCTTCCAAGACGAGTGAAACGCTTGCAGGCCATAGCGAGTCCTTCTCGGCCAGCGTTGCCGACAATCTCGCTGGCACCGAAACGCGCCTCGCTGAGCGTGCTGACGCGATTGCAACCCGTCTCGGTGATATCGGCTCGCGCATCACGATGGAACTCGGTTCCGTCGAGGCTCGTATTGCACAGGTAACCGACACGACTGCGGTGACGCTGGAAGAACGTACTCGTGAGCTCAATGCCGTTCTCGCTGCCCGTTCGCAGGAAATCACCAAGATCCTCAACGATACGGCAGAACCGCTTGTACAGCGGCTTGCTGATAGCGGTCGTGGACTGGCGCAGCAGCTTGAAGAAGCAACCCATGCCGCAACAGACAGGCTTCGTTCGGAAAACGCCGCTCTGGTCAATGCGCTTGCAAGCCGCACAGCGGAAACGATTGCCGCTGTTCAGCAGGCCAAGACCGGTCTTTCCGACAATGTCAGCGAACTGATCGATCGTCTTGCAGCCTCCAACGGCGAACTGGGCAAGTTGATCGACACTGCAACGCGCAATCTCACCGATATCGATGGTCGCCTTGTCGACACGACCTCGAGCTTCGTTGAAAACACCAACCGTGCAGCGCAGATGTTCCAGGCCTCCACTGGCCTGATTGACGGCAATATCGGTACGCTGCGCGCTATCTCCGACAGCACGCTGTCGCAGATCGCAGACATCGCCGACCGCTTCGAAGAGCACGGAAAGGTTCTCTCTTCGGCTTCCGACATGATCAACACGGCGCAGAACGGCCTTGTCAGCACGCTTGAAGATCGTCATCAGGCGCTCGACAAACTGGCATCCGGTCTCGTCGAGAAGTCGGAAGGCGTGGAAAAGCTGATGCAGTCCTTCGAAGGGCTGGTGACCTCCGCATTCCAGCGCGCCGAAGGCCAGACCCGTTCGTCTGCCGAGAAGATGCGGGAAAGCGTTTCGGAAATCGTTGAACAGGCAGCACAGAAGTTCTCTGCAGCAACCGACGATATTCGCCGCACTGCAAGCGAAATTCGCAACGAGCTCAACACGACCCGTGGCGAACTGAAGCGTGGCGTTCTCGACATGCCTGCCGAGGCCAAGGAAACAACGACCGCTATGCGCAAAGCCGTGAGCGAGCAGATCAATGCGCTCAAGGAACTGGCCGAAATCGTCAATAAGTCCGGTCGTCTGGTAGATGTCGGCGAAAGCCGTGCTGATCGCCCGGTTTCGCGTCCGGCACCGGCAGCAGCTCGTCCAGCCCCTGTTCAGGCACCAGTGGTACAGGCAGATGTTGCAATTCGCCAGCGCGCCTACGAAGCGCCGAAGGCTCAGCCTGCACCGGCAGCCGCACAGGCAGAAAAGCCGCGTGGATGGGTGTCTGATCTCCTGGCCCGTGCTTCCCGCGAGGAAGAAGAAGCCGCGCAGCCGAAAGTACAGCCGGTCGCAACGCCTCGTTCACCAAGCCATGTCGTTGAATCGCTGAACTCGCTTTCGGTGGACATTGCCCGCGCTATCGACCACGAAGCTTCGGTGGAGCTTTGGGACCGTTATCGTCGCGGTGAACGAAACGTCTTTACTCGCCGTCTCTACACGCTGAAGGGTCAGCAGACTTTTGATGATATCAAGCGCAAGTATCAGACGGATGGTGAATTCCGCCGCGCCGTCGACCGCTACATGGACGACTTCCAGCGTCTGCTTGAAGATGTAGCCCGCAACGACCGTGACAACATGGTGACGCGGACTTACCTCACCTCGGACACTGGCAAGGTCTACACCATGCTTGCCCACGCAAGCGGTCGCCTTCGCTAAGACCAGAACTAAAAGGAAACGCGGCCTTCGGGCCGCGTTTTTGTTTGTCTGGCTCGGATTAAACCGGCTGGTTCCGTTCAATAAAAAAGGTCGGCGCAACACGCCGACCTTTTTTATTGTTCCACCTTGCCTCGGTTGGAGTGCATCTCGAAAAGTGTGAAACGGTTTTCAGACAATATGTGCTTTAAAAAAACGGTTAGAGCGCTGTCACTGTCCAGCTAACAATCTCACTAGCAGTCCGTTCAAAAGCCGCGTCGAGTGCCTTCACATAGGCCGCATTCGTCGCACCGCTTACCGGAATGGCCGTACGGAACACGCGGGTGGCCCGAACCTCGCCATTCTTGTCATTCATCAGTTTGACAGCCAGTTCGACCACTGCGAGCTTAGGCGATGCATAGGCCTGAATGCCGAACATGCGCAGATCGGTCAGAATCTGATAGTTGATTGCCAGCCCGTCTCCTGGGCGGCCAATCCCGCCGAACACACCTGTATTCTCATAGGCCTGCACCAGACGTGATTGCACAATGTTCGTCAGCCTGTCGCCCCATTGAGCACCCTTCAGATATTCGATGGAACCGGGCGCTGAGCTGACAACGATATTCTCGCTATCGAGCGCCTTAAGGGCTGTTGGCGTCGGAACAAGCAACTGCGTGTTCTTGCGGCTTGGCGAAGAAACACCCGGCTGCGGTGCAGACAGATTGAACGTGTCGAGCGGCGTTGTCGTCCCGCAGCCAGCAAGAAGTATGCTGAGCAGAACACATATTGAAGTTGTACGACAAAGAGTGCGACGTGATTTCATGTCAACAAGGCTAGCTTTGGAAATCAATGACGCGTCCTCCCGTCATACTGAGGTACATTCCCTTTACCGCCAAAGATAAGGCGCTGAGGGTTACGCTCGAGATCGGTAATTGCCTGTTCTATCCGCTGAATGGAGCGGCGGCTATCCACCACGACGGATTGCACATCACGCAATCCCTGTCCCGAAAAACGCTGGAGATTGTCCGCAATCGGCCCCATCCGCTTGTCGAGATTGTCGGATGTCTGGCGGATGGATTCCAGCGTTGCCTTAGCCTGTGCAACAACCCCATCCTTGTCGTCGCTCGACAGGAGCTTGTCCGTTTTCGCCAGAATGGCGTCAACACGCACAGAAGCAGCGTTCAAGCGAGCCATCATATCCTTGGCGTCAGTGACGATCTGGTTGATGTTTCCGGTGTTCTCACCAAGTTCCTGAATAATGTTGGCGTTCTGTGCCAGTGCATCGGTGAAAGTCTTCGTGTTGTTGATTGTATCCGTCAGCGGTCCACGAGCATCCTTTACGAAGCCCTCCAACTGACCAAGCACGGCATTGGCTCGTGCAGCAATATCCTGTGCGGTAGCAAGAAGATTGTTGATTGAGGACGGATCGGCATCAATACGCGCAACCGAATCTACGTTTGCAGCCTCGGTCAGAAGATTGGGCTCATCAAGACGACCGCCCTTCAGTTCAATATAAGCCTGCCCGGTCAGCCCCTGAAAACCAAGAGTTGCTGCAGTTGAGCGGGTAATAGGTGTCGTCGCGTTGACGCGGGTTTTAACGATCACCATTTCTGGATTGGTTTCATCGAGTTTAAGTGCGCGAACATCACCAACCTTGATACCGTTGAACAGAACCTGACTACCAAGCGACAACCCCGTAACAGAACCCGGGATACGAACATCGAGCTCCTGAGAATCGCGTGCTTCCCCAAAACGGGCGATCCAGAACACAAACGCGAAAGCCAACAGGCTGACGATCAGCGTAAAGACACCCACCAGAACATAATTGGCTTTAGTTTCCATATCTTATCCAGTCTGCAAGCGGCTGCCGGGCCGCCGTCTCGTTGGCGCCGATGGATCAATCTGGCGCGCGCGCTTGCCCCGAAAATAGGATTTAACCCACGGATCGTCTACCGTTAGCATGTCTTCAATGGTGCCGCTGACGAGCACCTTCTTGTTTCCAAGAACAGCGATCCGGTCGCAAATTGCAAAAAGACTATCGAGATCATGAGTGACCATATAAACGGTCAGACCCATCGTATCGCGTAGATTGGCAATCAGGTCATCGAACTCCGCAGCACCGATGGGATCCAGGCCCGATGTCGGTTCATCAAGAAACAGAATGCCCGGATCCAGAGCCAACGCACGCGCAAGCGCGGCACGCTTGATCATGCCGCCGGAAAGTTCGGACGGAAATTTTTCTGCCGTGTCAGGCTTCAAGCCGACAAGGTCGATTTTCAGTCGCGCCAGCTCGTCCATCAGCTTCGGTGACAGATCAAGATACTCGCGCATCGGAACCTGAATGTTCTCAAGAACATTCAGTGCAGAAAACAACGCACCGTGCTGGAACAAGACGCCCATACGCATGTCGATGGACATTTTTTCCATCTCATTCAGCTGATCGATGTTGCGACCGAGAATCTCGATTTCACCCGACTGTTTCTTGTTGAGACCGAGAATGGTCCGCATCAGCACTGATTTTCCCGCCCCCGAAGGACCGATGAAGCCCAGAACCTCACCCTGGTAAATCTCAAGCGACAGCTTGTCGAGCACCGTCTGACGCCCGAACGAAACCGTCACGTCGCGCACCGAGATCATCGGCGCGGTCGTCTGGCGATTGTCTTCGTCCTGCGGTTGCGACTGGTGGTCGATGCCGTTCTCCATAATCATTCTTTAACCGAGCTCGGCTTCGGACTGAACCGTTGAACACGATTGAGGGGTCAATTTTCTGTGCAACTGTGTCTCAAAGAACCCATTAAAAACAAAGAACATAAGCAGTTTCTAAAAATTAATGGCCGCATAGAACATCGCGAACAAACCATCCACGACAATAACCACAAAAATTGCCTTCACAACGGAAGCAGTAACACGACGACCAAGTGATTCTGCACTGCCTCCGACCTTCATACCTTCTACCGAGGCGAGAATCCCGATGATCATGGCCATAAACGGTGCCTTGATAAGACCGGCGAAATAAGTATTAAGCGCCACCGCATCATGCAGGCGGCTGATGAAAGCATCGGGCGAAATATTGGAGTAGAACCAAGCGACCCCGCCTGCCCCGATCAATGCAGCCAGGTCGGAAATGATGGTGAGCAATGGCAGGACTACGACCAGCGCAACGAGACGGGGAAAAACCAGAACGCCGACCGGATTGAGGCCGATAACCGTCAGAGCATCCGTCTCCTCGCGCATTTTCATGGAGCCGATTTCAGCTGTGATCGCACTGCCTGAACGACCGGCGATCATGATAGCTGTCAGAAGCACCCCGAGTTCACGCAGCACCAGAATGCCAACCAGATCTACGACAAAGATTTCTGCACCGAAATAGCGCAACTGAAATGCGCCCTGCTGGGCGATGATCGCACCAACGATCGTCGACATCAGGATGATAATGGGAATCGCACCGACGCCCATGCGGTCCATCTGCGTAATGATGGCAGCGATTGGAATACCGCTTCCTCGACCGTATTTCAGCTGGGCCCCGCGGATGGTGGCGCCCAGGATATGCATCGCCATCTTGAAGTCGTTACCCATAGAGATAACGCCACCGCCAAGCGCGGCCAGAAACGAGATAAAAAAGAACGGCTTCTTCTGACGTGGAATATCCAGAGTACGTTCGACAGCCTGCCCCACTTCCTCCATCAGAGGGAGCCAGGATTGACGCACGCCTTCAAGCTGCGCGTCGGCACTCTTTGCAACGAGCCGCTGCCGCAAGCGTTCAATCAGCCAGGCACCTGCCGTATCGAGACCGGATACGCCAGAAACATCGATTATCGTTGCTTTGTGCTCGTCCGTTTTCTCAAGACTGCGCATCTTGTCATCGACAAGATTGACGCTCTGCGAGACCCAGCGACCGCTCAACCTGATATGGCGCGCACCGTCCTGCTCCGTCAGATCAATCTTCGGCGCAGGATTATTGGTGGCTCTTGCTTTGTCGGCAGTGTCGGTCAACATGGCCTACCTCATATACGAGTCGTTGAACGACCGAAATACTGCGTCCCAGAGGGCATCTCTATGCACAATACCTTGAATATCATTGTCGAACGCTATCCCATCGCCGGAAAATTCACAATCTCCAGAGGCTCCAAGACGGAAGCCGCTGTCGTTGTGTGTGTGATTGGCAACGGTCTCAATCAAGGGCGCGGCGAATGCGTTCCTTATGCGCGTTATGGCGAAAGCATCGAGAGCGTGAGTGCCCAGATTGAAGCCACCCGTACAGCTATCGAAAGTGGTGCCACACGACAGGATATCCAGACTTTGATGCCAGCCGGCGCTGCCCGCAATGCGGTCGATTGTGCCTTATGGGATCTCGAGGCAAAGGCATCGGGCAGAAGCGTCGCCGATATGCTCGGTACGCCAATCCGACCACTTGAAACCGCAATCACCGTTTCGCTCGGCACACCCGCCGAAATGGCAGAGTCGACAGCGAAGGTCGCTCACTATCCTCTCATCAAGGTCAAAATGGGTGGTGAAAACGATATCGAGAAGATACAAGCGGTCACGAATGCGGCTCCCAACAGTCGCATCATTATCGATGCGAACGAAGGCTGGACGGCGGACAATATTGCCGAGAACATGCGTGCAGCAGCCGACGCAGGCGTCGTTCTTATCGAACAGCCCTTACCAGCGGATAACGATCATATTCTCAGTGAAATTGAACGGCCTGTCATTATCTGTGCCGATGAAAGCGTTCATACGTCGGTCGGACTTGAGGAACTGGCCAAGCGCTACGACGCGGTGAACATCAAGCTCGACAAAGCAGGTGGACTGACTGAAGGTCTCATCATGCGAGACAAGGCAATCAACTACGGTCTTCAGATCATGGTCGGCTGTATGGTCGGCACATCGCTCGGCATGGCGCCAGCTGTTCTGCTCGCCCAGAAAGCCAATGTGGTTGACCTTGATGGCCCGCTACTCCTCGCCCATGATCGTGACCCAGGCTTGCGCTATGATGGGGCTCTGGTTTACCCGCCGGAAGCCGCCGTTTGGGGCTGACTTGCACGTTGATAACTCTCGCTCGCGGTTCCGCTTATCGGAGCGAGAGCATCTTCGAAAATGTCCGCACAAGCGTCCCAGGTGAACTGCCTGAGCACCTGTGCGGGCTCAAACGGCTCCATTTGCAGGGCTGACAGACACGCCTTCCCAAGATCTTCGGAGAGAACGCCTGCCCCGGTTGCCCCCACGACATCCCGTGATCCGGGAACGGGATAGGCCGCCACCGGCAAGCCGGAGGCAATCGCTTCCAGCAAGACGAGACCAAACGTATCTGTCCGGCTTGGGAAGACAAACACGTCGGCTGCGGCATAGGTGTTTGCCAGCGTTTCACCTTCCTGCTTCCCGACAAACACAACCTCCGGGAAACGCGCACGCAGATCGTTGAGGGAAGGACCATCCCCGACGATCAACTTTGTGCCGGGAAGATCAAGCTCCAGAAACGCTGGCAGGTTCTTTTCCGTGGCGACGCGTCCCACACAAATGAACACCGGACGTGGCAAGTCCTTGACCACTTCCGGCCGAGGATAAAACAGATTGCGATCGACACCGCGCGTCCAGAGGTCCAGCCGCGTAAAACCTCGCCCCTTGAGATCATCCACAATAGATTGGGTCGGTACCAGCGTATGCTGGGCCGCATTATGGAAACGTCGCAGGAAAGCATAGGTCCATTGTGGCGGGACAGGAAAGCGTTCCGCAAGATATTCGGGAAACCGCGTGTGAAAGCTTGTCGTGAAGGACCAGCCCATTTTCAGGCAGGCGCGCCGTGCCATAAACCCGAGTGGACCCTCGGTTGCAATGTGCACATAGTCCGGTCGCATGACCTTCAGACGTCGTCTAAACGCACCTGGCGTCGTCAAGGCGAGCCGGATTTCCGGATAGGTCGGACAGGGGACCGACCGATAATCCAGCGGAGATATGACGGTGACGTCGTATCCGCGCTCAATCATCAGATCACGACATTTGGTCAGCGTGCGCACGACGCCGTTGACTTGAGGATGCCAGGCGTCGGTAACGATGACAATTTTCTTCATCAGCGGAAGGTCGCCAGTTCGCGGACGGGAAGTGGGAGCTGGATTACCCTATCCTCGTCACGCTCTTCACTGTCGGAATTGACAATACCTGTCGTCGGGCGGCGATCACGGCGTTCCGTCCATTCGATGAGCTCCATACGGCCATCGAAATGTTCAATCACGGCCGTGCAGCTTTCCACCCAATCGCCCGTATTGATGTATTCCACGCCATTCATGCTCTCGATCGTGGCGTGATGAATATGGCCGCAGATCACACCATCAACCCCGATACGCTGCGCTTCTTCCGAAACCACGCTCTCGAACTGACCAATGAAATTGACCGCCTTTTTGACGCGAAACTTCGCCCAGGCTGAAAATGACCAGTAGCGCAGACCGAAAAGCGAGCGAACCCGGCTCATAACCGTATTTATCCAGATCGCTGTGTCATATGCCCAATCGCCCAGATAGGCGATAAAGCGGGCATTGCGTACAACCACATCGAACTGATCACCATGGATTACCAGAAACTTGCGTCCGTCTGCCGTCTCATGGATCGCGCGGTTCATCACTTCGATACCGCCAAAATGCGTTCCCTGGAAATTTCGCAGGAACTCATCGTGATTACCGGCAATGTAGATGATGTTGGCACCCTTGCGACTCTTGCGGAGCAGCTTCTGGACCACATCATTGTGCTCTTGCGGCCAATGCCAATTGCGCCGCAGGCGCCACCCATCGACAATATCGCCGACAAGATAGATCGTCTCGGCTTCATGATAGCGAAGAAAATCCAGAAGCAGTTCCGCCTGTGCGGCCTTGGAACCGAGATGCACATCCGAGATAAAGAGGGTTCGGAGTTTTCTGGGCTGCGGAGCGTCGGTGCTCATATGGTTGTCCCCTTCAATGGCAACCTGATCTGAGCGCAGAAAACCCGATTCATGTCACAGACATATGACGGTCGGCTTTGAGGCGCGGAAGGTGGCGTCCGCGCCTCCTGTTCTGTCCACTTTAGGCGACAAGTCCCACAGTTGGGCCGACATATCGCGACTGCGGACGAATGAGCTTGTTTGCCGCCACCTGTTCACGACAATGCGCTATCCAGCCCATGGTTCGCCCCATAGCGAAAACGCAAGTGAAAGCCTCACGCGGAAACCCCAGCTGTTCCAACAACAAAGCAGTATAAAACTCGACATTGGTTTCGAGGGAGCGGTCCGGCTTGTGGCGCCTTAGAACTGCGATAGCGGCTTTCTCAACGGCCTCGGCCAATTCAACGCGGTGTTTTCCACGCCCTTGTTCTAGGGCTTCGATGTGCTTCAATGCACCTTTCAAGGCATCGGCGCGAGGATCGCGTACACGATAGACCCTGTGACCGAACCCCATCAGTCTGTCTCCATCCGCAACAGCGGATTCAAGCCAACGCTCCGCGTTGTCGGGTCTACCGATTGCATCCAGCATATCGAGGACCGGGCCGGGTGCACCGCCATGCAGCGGTCCTTTCAATGCGCTGATTGCGGCAAGCAGCGATGAGGTCAATCCGGCTCGTGTAGATGCCACGACACGCGCAGCAAAAGTCGATGCGTTCAATCCGTGGTCTGAAACCGTTATAAGATAAGTGTTCAGCCCAGCGACCTCTGCTTCATCCGGCATTCCCGCATTCATCATACGAAGGATGTCAGCGCTATGGGGAAGCGTCGGATCAGGATGTATGGGACGGCGCCCCTTCTGGCCCCTCAGAATGGCCGTCGTAAAGACTGCCGGTGCCGCCATCAGATGCAAGGCTGCGGTCAGATCATCGTCGTCAGGGATGCGTGCCATCAATGCGCGAAGCGCTTCGATGGGAGACATTTCCATCAATGTATCGTCAAGCGCATCCGTATGATGAAATACCTGTACGCGCGCTTCACCGAGCGCTTTCTGAAGTTCCTCCCCTTTGGGAAGATCATTGAAAAAGCCGCCCCACAGAAGTTCTATTCCATCTTCGACGCTGCTATGCGGGACCAGATCGTCCAGCGACCGACCGCGAATAACCAGCCTGCCTGCAAGCCCATCGACGTCAGACAACACGGTTTCAGCAGCAATCACATCTTCAAGTCCGCTATTCATAATTATTCTCCTTGTTTGCCTTTCGACATTGAATCCAAGTATAGTTGACGTCAATCTTGACGAAATAGATCAATGTAGGGGGCAATAATGGACTGGCTAACTGCGGAGGAAGCCCTTGCTGTTCTCCAGACAAAGCCGCAGACTCTCTATGCAAATGTGAGCCGTGGCCGCATCCGTTCCAAGCCATTGCCGGATGATCCGAGACGCAGCCTCTATCGGTCGGAGGATGTCCATCGTCTGGCTGGCAAGCGTCCCGGTCGCAAGAGAGATAGCGTGGTTGCCGCCGACACCATTCGTTGGGGCCTGCCGATCATGCGCTCGGGCATTTCGACCATCCTGGATGGCCGCTTGCTCTATCGTGGCTGCGACGCTGCTGAGCTGTCCGAAACAGCAACGCTGGAGGAAGTGGCTGCACTGCTGTGGCAGATGGATTTCGACGGTATCATCAGAAGTGACAACGAATCGACCTTGAACATTCGTCAGACCGAGACTGCGCCTCTGGAACGGCTGTTTACTGTCCTTGGTGTTCGCGCTGCGAATGATCTACCCAGTTCGGGGCGTTCAACATCAATCCTGCAGCAAGAGGCTTTTGGTCTGCTGCAACTGTTTCACAATACCGTTCTTGGCGTTTCCGCATCGAATATGCCGATGCATGAACGCATTGCTCAGGCTTGGCAAAAGCCGCAGGCAAGTGATGTGATCCGGCGCATTCTTGTGCTTCTGGCCGACCACGAACTCAATGCATCGGCATTCGCTACACGCGTTGCGGCGTCTACAGGTACACCGCTTTCCGCTGCGGTTCTCGCCGGATTATCAACATTGATTGGCCCGCGACATGGACGAGCGGCCACAGCGGCGGCGGCTATTATTACGCAAACCCGGCAAATAGGAGCAGAAGCAGCGATCAAGGGCCAGCTCAGACAAGGAACACAGTTTCACTTTTTCGGCCACCCGCTTTACCGCGAAACAGGTGATATTCGCGCCACCGCACTATTGGAACATCTGGAATTGCCTCCCCCCTATAGCGATCTGGAACAAAGTGCCGCGAACATTCTCGGAGAAAAGCCAAACGTCGACTTCGCCCTCGCCGCCGTTACAGAAATCTATGATCTGCCGCTCGACGCACCGCTATTTCTGTTTGCGCTCGCACGCATCGTGGGATGGCTCGCCCATGCACTGGAACAGGCTGATAGCGGATCGCTCATACGCCCGAGGGCAGAATTCATGCCGCCGCTTGAATAGCGCTTCACCAAATATTGTTCGCAATGAACGCATATTCTGCCGGTAAAAGGTGGACATATGCGCCCGTGAACCAGAATCCGGTTGATCGGACTGCTCGCTTGGTGGCATGTCTCTAAAACTTGAACAAGATGTGAGGATCGAGCCGTGGACTTGGGCCTGAAAGGTCGAAAAGCAATTGTGTGTGCTTCCAGCAAGGGACTCGGACGGGCATGCGCGGAGGCGCTCGCCGAAGCCGGTTGC
Source organism: Ochrobactrum sp. BTU2 (assembly GCF_024539785.1). Lineage (NCBI taxonomy): Bacteria > Pseudomonadati > Pseudomonadota > Alphaproteobacteria > Hyphomicrobiales > Brucellaceae > Ochrobactrum > Ochrobactrum sp. BTU2. The sequence goes on from NZ_JAHWRG010000005.1 coordinate 359,598, forward strand.
GATCTGGTTCTCAATGGACGCAACGAAGAAACTCTCGCCACAACCGCGGAAGCAATTCGCAAAACATTTGGCGTGAAAGTCGATACTGTCGTTGCCGACGTGTCCACCGCTGAAGGGCAAGCCAAACTGCTTGCCGCCTGCCCTGCACCGGACATTCTCGTGAATAATAACGGCGGTCCAGCCTTCAAGGATTTCCGCCTGCTCGACCGCGACGCGATCCTGCAGGGTGTGACACAGAATATGGTCACCCCCATAGAATTGATCAAAGCTGTTATCGACGGAATGGTCGAGCGCCGTTTCGGCCGTATCGTCAATATCACATCGACGTCGGTTTACGCCCCCATTCCCGGGCTTGATCTCTCATCTGGCGCCCGCGCCGGTCTGACTGCATTTCTGGCTGGCGTCGCCCGCACGGTTGCAGCCTCCAATGTGACGATCAATAACATCCTTCCCGGCGCCTTTGACACGGATCGCCTTCGCAATGGCTTTGCATTCTCAGCCCAGAAGAACGGCACGACAGCGGATGCGGAAGCTGCAAAGCGAGCATCAGCAATTCCTGCCGGGAGAATCGGTCAGCCAAAGGAATTTGGTCAGGCCTGTGCCTTCCTATGTTCGGAACATTCCGGGTTCATTACCGGGCAGAATCTCGTTATCGATGGCGGCGCCTATCAGAGTGCGTTTTAACAGCATCAAATAATAGATCTGCAAAATTGGAAAAACTCATTCTCGAAAACGGGCCTACTGAGATTTGAGCCGATAGACTAAGAACAATGACGGCCCAGAGTGCGGAAGTCGTGTACGGAAACTGTATGCGGACACCGCACCCTCCACGTGCAAACGAGCTTTTGCCCTGCACGAAAGATTTTGGAAAGCGATGCGACCATGACCAAGAAAACACCTTCCACTTCCCGTTCGGATTTCGATGAAGCAGCTCTGTTCTTCCACCGTTATCCGAAGCCCGGAAAGCTGGAAATTCAGGCGACAAAGCCACTTGGCAACCAACGAGATCTGGCGTTAGCTTATTCTCCCGGCGTAGCCGCTCCCTGCCTCGCAATCCACGAAGACCCGGCAACTGCCGCCGAATACACCGCTCGCGGCAATCTCGTTGCCGTCGTGTCAAACGGCACTGCTGTTCTCGGCCTCGGTAACATTGGTGCGCTTGCTTCCAAACCGGTCATGGAAGGTAAAGCCGTCCTTTTCAAAAAATTTGCCGACATCGACGTATTCGACATTGAAATCGACGCGCACGAAATCGGTCGCATCGTTGATGTTGTTGCCGCTTTGGAGCCAACTTTCGGCGGCATCAACCTTGAAGACATCAAGGCACCGGAGTGCTTCGAAGTTGAAGAACAGCTTCGCGCGAAAATGAACATTCCGGTTTTCCACGACGACCAGCACGGCACAGCGATCATCGTTGCTTCGGCGGTGTTGAACGGTTTGGAACTTGCCGGCAAGAAAATCGGGGACGCCAAGATCGTTACATCGGGCGCTGGCGCTGCGGCCCTTGCCTGCCTCAATCTTCTCGTCAATCTCGGCGCGAAACGCGAAAACATCTGGGTCTGTGATCTCGAAGGCGTTGTCTACGAAGGCCGTAACACGCTGATGGATCGTTGGAAGGAAGTTTACGCCCAGAAGACTGACGCGCGCGTTCTGGCCGATGTCATCGGTGGTGCTGACGTCTTCCTCGGCCTGTCGGCTGCTGGCGTGCTGAAGCCTGAACTTCTGAAACAGATGGCCGAAAAGCCACTCATCATGGCCCTTGCCAATCCGAAGCCGGAAATCATGCCGGAAGAGGCTCGTGCGGCCCGCGCCGACGCCATGATCTGCACCGGACGTTCGGATTATCCAAACCAGGTCAACAACGTTCTCTGCTTCCCCTATATCTTCCGCGGCGCACTCGATGTCGGTGCGACTGCAATTAACGAAGAAATGAAGCTGGCGGCTGTCCGCGCAATTGCCGCTCTTGCCCGCGAAGAGCCTTCGGATGTCGCTGCACGCGCTTATTCCGGCGACACACCCACTTTCGGACCAGACTACATCATTCCATCGCCATTCGATCAGCGCCTGATTCTGCGTATCGCCCCGGCAGTGGCCAAAGCGGCCATGGAAACAGGCGTGGCGACACGCCCGATCGAAGACATGGAAGCCTATCTCGATCGTCTGAACCGCTTCGTCTTCCGCTCCGGCCTCATCATGAAGCCAGTCTTTGCTGCCGCCCGCGCGCAGGAAAAACCAAAGCGCGTCATTTATGCAGATGGTGAAGATGAACGCGTGCTCCGCGCTGCTCAGGTAGTCATTGAAGAGCGTATCGCAGCTCCGATTCTCGTCGGACGCCCGCAGGTTATCGAAACACGCTTGCGCCGCTACGGCCTCAAGATTCGTCCGGGAACGGATTTCGAACTCATCAATCCGGAAGACGATCCGCGCTATCGCGACTATGTAGACCTTTATCTGTCCTACACCGGCAGGCAGGGCGTCACACCGGAAGCTGCACGCACCATCGTCCGCACGAACTCGACCGCAATTGCCGCTCTCGCGGTTATGCGCGACGAAGCAGACGCCATGATCTGCGGTCTTGAAGGTCGCTTCGAACGCCACCTCCGTGTCGTACGGCAGATTATCGGCAAGGTTCCCGGTATCCGAGACTATTCCGCCTTGAGCCTGCTCATCTCGCAGCGTGGCGCCCTCTTCCTCACAGACACTTATGTCAACGTCGAACCGGGCGCGAACGAGATCGCCGAAATGGCAATTCTTGCTGCAAAGGAAATCAGCCGCTTCGGTATTGAGCCAAAGGCTGCTCTCGTATCGCATTCGAATTTCGGATCGAAAGAATCAGCCAGCGCCGAAAAGATGCGTGAAGCAGCGGCAATTCTTGCCGAGAAGGCACCTGAGCTGGAATCCGATGGCGAAATGCACGGCGACTCCGCTCTCTCGCAGGCTCTGCGCGATCGTGTGTTCCCGAATTCGCGCCTGAAGGGCGAAGCCAATCTTCTTGTTTTCCCCAACCTTGACGCTGCAAACATCACGCTGAACGTAGTCAAAATGGTTATAGATGCGCTGCACGTGGGTCCAATCCTGCTCGGCGCGGCACGTCCGGCACATATTCTGACGCCATCCGTCACCTCGCGTGGCGTCGTCAATATGACAGCACTGGCGGTCGTTGAAGCCTTGCAAAAATCAGGAGAGACTCTTCGCAAGAAGAAGTAATTTAACAATAACTAAGTTAGATAATTATAACATAAACTCAAATAACGGCGAGTATATTTAAATATACTCGCCGTTAGTATTTAATTTACTATATTTTTTAAACATGATATCGCCAGCATCGTTATCGAGGTTATCATGTTTTTTATTTCAATTAATTCTAATAGATCACTGACTTACTCAGTAGTTTTGATATTCTCGGGAATATTGGCTGGCTGTACAACTATACGCCCTCCAGAATTATGCACGCCTGCCGAGCAAATACAGCTTAAGAAGCAACTTCGCGTCACCCAGTCACTCCTTGATCGCAAGGAAGCAGAGCTTTCTCAGATGAGAAAGACCTCGGCTCAGAATCGTTGCGTCGGGAGCCTGTTTACACCTGCTGTCAAATCCGCACAGTGCACGAAATTGCTGACCAGAACAGATCATCTGGTAAGCGAAACACAGACTTTGCGCGAACGCGTCAATGAGCTGAATATGGCGCTTGCCGGACGTCCGTCTGCGTCCAAACATATCAAATCGTGCAAGGCCTCCTGGGTGGTGTCCCCTAAGAAACCTCAGTCGAAAACTGTCCACGTACCACAGCGGAAGTCCAGGGGCATCGCCAAGCCGAGCGCCGAGATGGCCAACTCAATTGCATTGCCTGCCTATGAAACTCCCGCTCCTGTCGAAACAGAGAAAGTGGATTACACGTCATCTGCAACGGTGGAGACCTCGAATACGACACCGGCCTATGTTGCACCTGTCGCAACGACACCGCCTGTGGAACGCCCCTATACGGCAAACGCAAAAGTCAGGGTCGTCGGGTCAGGGTTCTTTCCGGACCAATCAACACCAGCAAGTCAGCCAACTCCGGCCCATGCGCCTGCCCCGTAAGCGCCAGGCGCAAGGGCATGAAAAGGTTCTTGCCCTTGCGCCCAGTTGCAGCCTTCACTGCTTCGGTCCAGACTTTCCATGTCTGATGATCCCAGGGAGCTGGTGGCAGAAGGGCAAAAGCCTCTTCCAAGAAAACGCGATCCTCTTCTGACGGGTCCGGCGTTTCTGGCAGATCACCGTCAACGATGGACCACCAATGCACCGCATCCTTGAAGCGGTCGAGATTTCCTCGCACTGCCCGCCAAAAGGGCTCAGCCTTCTCGCCGCAAATGCCCATGGCAGCCAGACGTAGCTGGGCTTCTGAAAACGGCATCTCGTGCAGCAGGGCCCGATTGAGCGTGTCCAGTTCCGCAGGATCGAACTTTGCCGATGACTTCGATATGGATGCCAGATCGAAACGTTCGGCGAGACTTTCCATATTGGGTGCCGCCGAAACATTTTCCGAGGTGCCGATCAAAATCGCCAACGAGGCCACTGCCATCGGCTCGAACCCGGCGTCGCGCAGCGATCCGACAGACAGTGCGCCGGTTCGCTTTGAAAGCCCCTCGCCCGAAATTGTCGTCAGTAGATTGTGGTGCCCAAAAACCGGAGCCTTGGCCCCCAGTGCCTCGAAAATAGCAATCTGCACACCGGTGTTGGTTACGTGGTCGTCACCGCGAATGATGTGCGTGACACCGAGATCAATATCATCCACCACCGACGGCAAGGTATAAAGATAAGTGCCGTCTTCACGCACCAGCACAGGATCGGACATAGAGGCCAGATCGACGGTCTGCGGGCCCCGAACAAGGTCATCCCAATGAACCTCCGTGCGCTGCGTATCAAACGGATCAGCTTCGAAATTCGGCAGCAGGAAACGCCAGTGTGGCTTGCGTCCTTCAGCTTCAAACGCAGCTTTCTCATCGTCAGTGAGTTTTAAACCTTCGCGGCCATATACCGGCGGCAGACGACGTGCGAGGCGCAGTTTGCGGCGACGCTCCAATTCATCAGCCGTTTCATAGCAAGCATAAAGCAAACCAGCCTGTTTGAGCTTCTCTACTGCCTTGCCATAAACATCAAAACGCTTCGACTGATATTCGACGCGATCAGGTTTGACACCGAGCCAGTCAAGATCGACTGCGATTGCCTGCGCGTATTCTTCCCGGGAGCGCTCAACATCAGTGTCGTCATAGCGCAGAATGAACTTGCCGCCATTCTTCTGTGCGAAAAGCCAGTTTGAAAGCGCTGTGCGTGTATTACCAATATGGATATAGCCCGTCGGCGACGGAGCAAAACGAACAGTTACGGTCATCTTATTGTCTTTCAGCGGTCGCGGAAGCGGTTCGTTATAGGGTAGCGGCGATCGCGTCCAAAATTCTTCTTGGTAATTTTAACACCGGGCGCCGATTGTCGGCGCTTGTATTCAGCCAGATAGAGCAAATGTTCGATCCGTTGAACGGTTTCGAGCGGATGCCCGCGCTCAGCAATCTCGGTGTTGCTCATTTCGTTTTCGACAAGGCATTCAAGAATATCGTCCAGAACCGGATAAGGCGGCAGACTATCCTGATCCGTCTGGTTTTCACGCAGTTCAGCAGACGGCGCCTTGGAGATGATGTTGTGCGGGATCACTTCACCCGATGGGCCAAGCGCACCGTTCGGAACATGACTGTTGCGCCATTCCGACATCGCATAGACCTGCATCTTGTAGACGTCTTTGATCGGATTGAACCCGCCATTCATGTCGCCATAAAGCGTCGCATAGCCCACCGACATTTCAGACTTGTTGCCGGTGGTGACAACCATCGAACCGAACTTGTTTGAAACAGCCATCAGAATGGTGCCGCGTGCGCGGCTTTGCAGGTTTTCTTCGGTAACGCCGCTCTCGGTGCCTTCGAACAGCGGATGCAGCGCTTCAAGAAAGCCTTCAACTGGCGCAGAGATCGGAACAATATCGTACCGAACACCGAGCGCTTTTGCACAATCGGCCGCGTCTTTCAGAGATTCATCAGATGTATAGCGGTAAGGGAGCATGATGCAGCGCACCCGATCCTTACCCAATGCATCGACGCCGAGAGCCGCGCAGATTGCCGAATCGATGCCGCCCGAAAGCCCGAGCACCACATCCTTGAAACCGTTCTTGTTCACATAATCCCGCAAGCCCAGCATGCAGGCGGAATAATCAGCTTCAAGCCCTTCAGGAAGAATAGCCTTTTCGCCTTCTTCACAGCGCCAGCCGTCATTCTCTCTGCGCCAAACGGTCAGCGTGATCTGCTCCTCAAACTGAGGCAATTGCAGACAGAGCGACCGGTCAGTGTTGAATGCAAACGATCCACCATCGAAAACCAGTTCATCCTGTCCGCCAACCTGATTGGCATAGACCATCGGTAACTCGGTTTCGATCACCTGCTTCAGGACAACCTGATGGCGCCGGTCCATCTTCGCACGGTGATAAGGCGAACCATTCGGTACGAGCAAAATCTCTGCGCCACTCTCAGCCAGCGTTTCCGCCACACCGAGTTCGCCCCAAATGTCTTCACAGATTGGAATCCCGATGCGAACACCACGGAAATTGACTGGCCCCGGCATTGGGCCTGCCTGAAATACGCGCTTCTCGTCAAACTCGCCATAGTTGGGCAGATCGACCTTGAACCGTTCGGCAATGATCTCGCCGCCATCCAGAACCGCGATAGAGTTGTGCAGACCACTTTCACGGCTAAGCGGCGTGCCGATAATGACGCCTGGTCCGCCGTCGGCAGTGTCGCTCGCCAGCGCACGAACAGCCTTTTCACACGCAGCAAGAAAAGATGGTTTCAGAACCAGATCTTCCGGCGGATAACCAGAGATGAACAATTCTGTAAACAAAATGAGATCGGCCTTCATCCTGGCCGCCTCAGCGCGTGCCGCGCGTGCCTTGGTCAGATTTCCGGCGATATCGCCCATGATGGGATTAAGCTGCGCAACGGCAATACGGAGCATGGCAAGATTCTCATGAGAGGCAAACATGCCCAAGCTTTAGCGCGCTTGGGCAAGCAAATGCAACGGATGCGATCAACAGAGCACTCTGTTTGTCAGGCCAAATAGGTATTGGCGAGGATATAACCCCAGATCGCGACGACGAACACAATGGAAATCAGAACAGCAAGAGAACCGCAGTCCTTTGCAATCTGAATTTCCTTATGAAAATCCCGCGAGACGGCATCACACGTTGCCTCGATACCAGTGTTCAACACTTCCACGAGGATGAGAAACAGGATCGAGCCAGTCATGAAGAGGAAAGCGAGCCATGTCGGCGCAAGGAAAAAAGCCACCGGCAGAGACAGAAGAAACAGCACAAGCTCCTGTTGGACGGCCTTTTCATGTCCTGCGAGGTACTTCAGTGCTCGCATGGAATTAAGAAAGGCCAGGAAAATGCGCTGCATCATTACCCTCAATCAAATTGGTTACAGCTTGGCCCGAAAATCAGAGCCAATTTTCTGAAAGCATAAAGCGTCCTTTATGCATCCATTCAGACACATGCCGCTCCAAGGCAATCAATAGGTGAGTTTCCCCGAAATGCAACAGGGCGGAGATCGAAACCTCCGCCCTGCAAGCTCTAGAATGTTGGAAACAGGTCAGGCACTCGCAACCTGCTTGTCCGCACCTGCATCGCGCTCCTTCTTGAGGAGTTCGGCCAGCAAAAACGCGAGTTCCAGCGCCTGATCGGCGTTGAGACGTGGATCGCAGTGCGTGTGATAACGATCGTGCAGATCTTCTGCCGAGATCGCACGCGCGCCGCCCGTGCATTCCGTCACATTCTTGCCGGTCATTTCGACATGGATACCTCCCGGATGCGATCCTTCAGCGCGATGGATCGCGAAGAAGGACTCCACTTCCTTGAGGATACGGTCGAACGGACGCGTCTTGTAGCCACCGGCGGTGATCGTATTGCCGTGCATAGGATCGCATGACCATACGACCTTGCGACCTTCCTTCTCGACAGCACGGATAAGCTGCGGCAGATGATCACCAACCTTGTCGTAGCCAAAGCGCGCAATCAACGTCAGACGCCCTGCTTCGTTTTCCGGATTCAGAAGATCGATAAGGCGGATGAGATCATCCGGCTGCAGCGACGGCCCACACTTGAGACCGAGCGGATTCTTGATTCCACGGCAGTATTCGATATGCGCATGGTCAGCCTGACGTGTGCGATCACCGATCCAGATCATGTGGCCGGACGTGCCGTACCAGTCGCCGGACGTCGAGTCCACACGAGTCAGCGCTTCTTCAAAGCCAAGAAGCAGCGCTTCATGGCTGGTGTAGAAATCGGTTTCACGCAGCGAATGATTGCTGTCAGCCGTGATCCCGATTGCACGCATGAAGTTCATGGTCTCGGAAATACGCTGCGCCAAAGCTGCATAGCGCTCTGCCTGCGGGCTCTTGCCGACAAAGCCGAGCATCCACTGGTGAACGTTCTCCAGATTAGCGTAACCGCCCTGAGCGAATGCCCGCAGCAGGTTAAGCGTAGCCGCCGACTGGCGATATGCCATGTCCTGACGCTGCGGATCGGGAATGCGCGATGCCGCGTCGAACTCGATACCGTTGATGATGTCACCACGGTAGGACGGCAGTTCCACACCATTCAGCGTTTCCATGTCCGATGAACGTGGTTTGGCAAACTGACCGGCGATACGACCGACCTTCACGACGGGCTTCGACGCACCGAATGTGAGGACAACGGCCATCTGAAGAAAGACGCGGAAAAAGTCGCGGATGTTATCCGCGCCATGTTCAGCAAAACTTTCAGCACAATCGCCGCCCTGGAGCAGAAATGCCTTGCCTTCCGCCACTTCAGCCAGTTGCTGCTTGAGCTTGCGTGCTTCACCTGCAAAAACCAGCGGCGGATAGGTGCGAAGACGAGCCTCAACGTCGTTCAGAGCCTGTGCGTCCGGATAAAACGGCACTTGCTTGATCGGTTTGTTTCTCCAGGAATGCGGGGTCCAGTTCTTCGTCATTTGAGCACCTGTTTGCTTCTATCCGCTCGATTTCTCTCGGATTATATCCTCCTTACACGAATGCCGGAATCCTTTAACGGACAGCTCGCATCTGACAAAGATGACAGTCTGCCCCGGAAAACCGGCCTGCGTGGTCGCGCTGATATAATGCAGGCCGAGACTTTATGCCAGCAATAATCGTTAACCGGAGAAACCGGTCGCGAAAGAGTTAGCCGTCAACTTTCTCACCATTCACGACGCGATAGGTCGGCTTGTACATAGTGACCAGTTCTTCGGCCGCTGTCGGATGAACCGCCATCGTGCGATCGAAGTCATCCTTGGTCGCACCAGCCTTGAGGGAAATACCCAGAAGCTGAGCCATTTCACCGGCATCTGGCCCCATGATATGGGCCCCGACCACTCTGCGGCTCGCGGCATCAACGATGAGCTTCATCAGCATTTTCTCATTGCGGCCGGAAAGCGTGTTCTTCATAGGGCGGAACAGCGCTCGGTAAACATCAAGTTCCGGATACTTCTTCGCAGCCTCATCTTCCGGCAAACCGACCGTGCCAATTTCTGGCTGAGAGAACACCGCCGTCGCAATCAATTCATGGTCGGGCTTCGTCGGATTGTCCTTGAACGCCGTTTCGAGAAAGCACATGGCTTCGTGAATTGCCACTGGTGTCAGCTGGACGCGGTTCGTAACATCGCCCACGGCCCAGATATTCGCGACATTGGTACGCGAATAATCATCGACCGGAATCGCGCCAAGCTCATCCATCTTGACGCCAACTCTCTCCAGCCCAAGACCCGTCGTGTTGGCCTTGCGCCCGATCGCCATCATTGCCTGACCGACTTCCAATGTATCGCCATTGTTCAACGCGATTTTCAGATTACCGTCGGACTGCTTCTCGATTCTCTCGAAAACCGCTTCGCAAATGATACGGATACCTTTTGCTTCCATGGTTTCATGCAAAAGATGGCGCAAGTCCGGGTCGAAACGGGAGAGGATTTCCTTGCCTCGATACACGAGTGTCGTTTCGACGCCAAGGCCGTGGAATATGTTCGCGAACTCAACAGCGATATATCCGCCACCCGCAATGGCAATCGCTTTCGGCAGCTCAGCGAGATGAAACGCTTCGTTGGAGCTGATGCAATATTCATGTCCGTGCATGGATTCGGGCATGCTCGGATGACCGCCGGTCGCAATCAATATCTGGTCTGCGGTAACGCGACGACCGTCTGCCTTCAGCTCAACAGTATGTTCATCGATCAATTCGGCGCGGCTGGCAAAAATTTCGACATCGGAATTCTGGAGGCCCTTGGTGTAGAGCCCTTCAAGCCGGGCAATTTCTTTGTCCTTGGCATCGATCAGCTTTTTCCAGTCAAACGTCGATGTGCCGACATCCCAACCATAGCCGGCTGCATCCTCGAAATGCTCAGGAAACTGCGAAGCATAGACGAAGAGTTTCTTCGGTACGCAGCCGCGAATAACGCAGGTTCCGCCCATGCGATATTCTTCTGCAAGACCGACCTTTTTGCCCATGGCCCCAGCGAGACGCGCTGCCCGAACACCGCCAGAACCGCCGCCGATAACAAAAAGATCATAGTCGAAGCCGGTCATGGGATTCTCCAATAAACATTAGGTTGGCTGTTATGTAAGCAAAAGAAAAAGCCCGGCCAAGGGACCGGGCTTTCAAATTCCTCGTTACCGCAAAAATTACTGCTGCGCAGGCTGTGCCGGAGCTGCAGCAGCGCCAGCCTGTGCCGCCAGAACCTCAGCTACGCCGGTCGCCAGATCACGGGCGATGCCATTCTGCCAGATATTTGCTGCTTTCACGACTTCACGCGTCACAATCGGGCCTTCGGACAGAAGCTTCTTGCCTGCAGGCGACGTATAGAATGCTGCTATGGCTTTGAGTTCGTCTTCGGAAAACGCTTTTGCATAGGCGCGAGCGGATTCGGTTTCGAGATCCGCACGGCGGGAAGCAAGAGCGAGAGCCTTGTCATCGACAGTCTTCGTGATCAGGGCTTCCAGATTCGGATCCTTCTGGATCAGTTCACCCTTGAGGGAGCGCGCTGCGTTCGGCAGAATTTCGTCGAACTGCTCAGTAGCACTAATCGCAGAAATAGCAGCACGGGCAGCTTCCAGATGAGCTTCAGTGATTTCCTGTGCCGAAGCTGCATGAATGCCCGACATCAGTACGAGCGCGGAAAACGGTGCAATCAGACGGCGAAAGCCAGTTGCCGGGATCATAAGGTCAGTACTCCGTTCAATCAGTTCAAGACCGGTTCATGGTGCGGATGCCGTCGTTGCCGGCAACCACTGCCGCACGCGCCAGTCCGATGAAAAGTCCGTGCTCGACAACGCCTGGAATTGCGAAGAGAGCGTCAGATAGTGTCTTTGGATCGGGAATGCGGCCAAAAGATGCATCCACGATATAATGCCCACCATCTGTTACGAAGGGTGAGCCATCTTTTAAACGCAGTGCCAGCGGGCCTGCAAGACCACACTTCGCAGCTGCTTCTTCAATCGCGCGCATGGTAGCACCAAGACCGAAGCGATTGACTTCCACAGGCAGCGGAAAACGCCCGAGTGTTTCGACGACCTTCGAACTGTCGGCAATAACGATCATTGCGTCAGATGCCGCAGCCACGATCTTTTCACGAAGAAGCGCTCCACCGCCGCCCTTGATGAGCGAAAGGTTGGTATCGACTTCATCGGCACCATCCACGGTAAGATCAAGATGAGGCGTTTCATCGAGCGTCGTAAGCGGAACCCCGAGTTCCTTGCAAAGTTTTGCGGTGCGTTCGGAAGTAGGCACTCCAATGATCTTGAAGCCGTTGCTTACCTTGTCGGCAAGCAGGCGCACGAATTCCTCGGCCGTCGAACCAGTACCAATCCCCAGACGCATTCCGTCCTTGACGTGCGTGAGCGCTTCTGCGGCGGCTGCGATTTTCAGCTTGCGAGCTTCGTCCATACTTGAATTCCCGATATTCCCCTGCGGATTCTCATTGTGGTCCGGCTCGCCTCTAGCATGCGGACGCGGCACAACAAAGCGCCTATTCGAACTATGACGCAGAATTTCGGTTTTTAGAGCGCATCCCGATCGCGAGGTTGAGCCGAAGTCGACAATCAGATAGGACTTCCTTATTCCCCATTTCACACACGAGAAGCTAATGTCTGCTGCCAACCCCAAGCCCATCATCGTTTTCGATCTCGACGGAACCCTTGTCGACACAGCACCAGACCTTCTCGACAGTCTCAATCACTGCCTCGCTATATCGGGCCTGAAAACAGCGGATCGTGAATCGTTACGCAGATTCGTAGGGCAAGGCGGGCGCGTCATGATCGAGCGTGCTTTCGCCGCGCAGAAGAAACAGGCCGACGAAGCACAGCTTGACAATCTCGTGGAAGAATTCCGCGAACATTATGCCGATCACATGCCGGGACATTCAACCTTTTTCCCAGGCGTTCTGGAAGCAATGGACCGCTTCTCAGCAAGCGGTTATGAGCTCGCAGTTTGCACGAACAAATTCGAGGCTTTGTCGGTAAAACTCCTGACTTCCATGGGTGAAGCCGAGCGATTTGCTGCAATCTGCGGAGCCGATACATTTGCTTATCGCAAGCCTGATCCGCGCCATCTCACCGAGACCATCGTACGGGCTGGTGGCAATCGTGAACGGGCAATCATGGTCGGGGATAGCCGAACAGACATCGACACCGCAAAAGCTGCTGGCATCCCCGTTGTTGCCGTCGACTTTGGGTATACCGATCTTCCCGTACAGCATTACGATCCAAGCCGTGTGATTTCGCATTTTGACGAGTTCACCCTCGAAATGGCCGAACAGCTCATCGATGCGGTCACCGATCCCGTATAAAGGGAGAATGGTAAATGATTACGCAGCGTTTTCTTATATTTTGCTTTGCTTTCTTAGCCACGGTATCAACAGCGTCTGCGAACGACGGATCGCCGGGACTACCCGGCGTTCAGGCTCAAAAACCCATTGTGACCGCCCCGCCGCCTGCTCCCGAACCGGAACAGGCACCAAGCGGTAACTGGAAAAATTTTCGTGTCGGTAATACTGACGTTTCGGTCTCTGGAAGCATCACGATTGATGTCGGCACCAAGAACAGCCGGACGTCCGGTCGTTAATTGCGAGAGGATCGCACCAATGCCGACAGGGCAGCAGGTATCTGAGCAGGCAAATCTTCCGCAATAAGTCCATGGCCAAAGCGTCGCGCGGCGTCCGCATGCATCCACACGGAAGCACACGCCGCTGCAAATGCGGGCATCCTTTGAGCAAGCAGGCCGCACACAATTCCCGTCAAGACATCGCCTGATCCTGCAGTGGCGAGCAGCGGGGTTCCATTGGCATTGACCACTGCCAGACCACCCGGTTCTGCGATCACGGTATCGGGACCTTTATATATAAGGACTGCGTTAGCACGCCTTGCAGCCTCGCGAGCCTTTTCGATCTTTGATGTCGAACTCTTTGCTATATCTGGAAAAAGCCGCCGGAACTCTCCCTCATGTGGTGTAAGCACAAGAGCAGTCTTTATGCCCTGTCGCTTATCGAAAAGCTCAGCTGGATTCTGCTCAAAGGCCGTAATCCCGTCGGCATCAAGAACCAAACCATGAAAGCCCGCTGATTCGTCACTTGCTAGAAACAGGGCATATTCACGCGCCAAAACGGGATTTCCATAACCCGGACCAAGGACAGCTGATGCGACCTTACGTTCGGCAAAAAACTGTCGAATATCCCTCAAACCACGGGTCTCACGGACCATGATACTGGTCAGATGCGTGGCATTGACCGTCATAGCATCGGGCGGAGACAGAAGCGTTACCGCACCCGCCCCACTACGGGCCGCAGCGAGGGCTGATAAGCGTGCGGCACCTGTAGAATGAACGCCGCCGGAAAACACGGCTGCATGGCCGCGACTATACTTATGAGCCTCAATGCCAGATACTGGCAGGGCGCTTGCCCAAAGGTCTGGAGCATTCTCGAATGCATGCGGTTCGATCGCAGTAAGTATGTGATCCGGAATGCCTATATCCGCCACATGGAGAACACCGCAATGCGCCCTTCCCGGTTGTAGCAAATGGCCGGGTTTCTTGCGAAAGAACGTAACTGTTGCTCGTGCACGGATCGCCGTTCCGAGGATATGACCGCTTTCACCGGATATGCCGCTAGGTAAATCAACCGCCACAACCGGCACATCAGAAGTGTTCACAGCATCAATCGCGATGGCTTCGGCTCCGTGAACATCGCGAGCGAGGCCAGCGCCGAATAATGCATCGATTACGCCGCCGAAACTCGCAACCGAAAATTCACCGAAGTTCGAGACAGGCCCCTTGTAGAACAACGACGCACGCATGGCATCGGAGCCTTTCCTCGGGGGAGCGGATGCGAAGCACACGACTTCCAAACCCGCTTCCAGGAGAAACTGCGCCGCGATGTAGCCGTCGCCACCATTGTTGCCAGGCCCGCAAAGAACAGCAACTGGAGCATTGCGAGGAAACATCCGCTGTGCAACCTCTGCGACGGCCCGGCCTGCAGCAAGCATCAGTGAGAAACCATCCTTGATACCGGTCTCGATCGTCTGGCGATCCGCTTCTGCCATTTCCTGCGGGGTCAGCAACTCGTACATCGCGTACCTTCTCAATACGGGGTCTCATTGTGATTAAATACGCGGCACCGGACTTTATGCAAGCTTGCCCTCTTTTGATGCATAATGACTAATTTTTAGACAGATAAACCGGAATGATAGTGCCTATTTCATACCCGTCATGAGAGTCCCGCTTGCACAAGCGTCATGAATAGTGCCACTCTGCCTGCGGATGAACGAAATCGAAGAAGTTTTTTATACAGACTTCAAACTGGCACACTTCATGCTTCTCTATTGGTGAAACGGGCACAATGTCCATTTCCGTAGAAGAGCGGAGACCATTCTCTGATGAAAAAGATCGAAGCCATCATTAAGCCCTTCAAGCTGGATGAAGTGAAGGAAGCCCTTCAGGAAGTCGGCTTACAGGGGATCACTGTCATCGAAGCCAAGGGCTTCGGACGACAGAAAGGTCATACCGAGCTTTACCGCGGCGCCGAATATGTCGTCGACTTTCTTCCCAAGGTGAAAGTTGAAGTCATCGTCGCAGACGAAACCGTGGACAGCGCCATCGAAGCCATCCGCAAGGCTGCCCAGACGGGACGCATCGGGGACGGCAAGATTTTCGTCTCCAACATCGAAGAAGTTATCCGTATCCGCACCGGTGAATCCGGCGTGGATGCAATCTGATAATACCTGCGTACAATCCATCGTCGTGCAAACAGGGAATTAAAATGACGACTGCCAACGATATTCTCAAACAAATCAAAGACAACGACATCAAGTTCGTCGACCTTCGCTTCACCGACCCGAAGGGCAAACTGCAGCATGTTACGATGGATATCGGCCTCGTCGACGAAGAAATGTTTGTCGACGGCGTGATGTTCGACGGCTCTTCCATCGCCGGTTGGAAAGCCATCAATGAATCCGACATGGTTCTGATGCCGGATCCGACGACGGCCCATATCGACCCGTTCTTCGCTCAATCCACACTGGTCATCCTTTGTGACATTCTTGACCCGATCTCGGGTGAAGCCTATGGCCGCGATCCGCGCACGACCGCAAAGAAGGCGGAAGCCTACATGAAGTCGCTCGGCATCGGCGACACGGTCTATGTCGGTCCGGAAGCTGAATTCTTCGTCTTCGACGACGTGAAGTACAAGGCTGACCCGTACAATACCGGTTTCAAGCTCGACTCGACCGAACTGCCGTCAAACGACGATACTGAATATGAAACGGGCAATCTCGGCCACCGTCCGCGCGTCAAGGGCGGCTATTTCCCGGTACCGCCGATCGACAGCGCGCAGGACATGCGCTCGGAAATGCTAACCGTCCTCACCGAAATGGGTGTCACGGTTGAAAAGCATCATCATGAGGTTGCTTCCGCACAGCACGAACTCGGCGTGAAATTCGACACGCTGGTCCGCAACGCCGACAAGATGCAGATCTACAAGTATGTCGTGCATCAGGTTGCCAATGCCTATGGCAAGACCGCAACCTTCATGCCGAAGCCGATCTTCGGTGACAACGGTTCGGGCATGCACGTCCACTTCTCGATCTGGAAAGAAGGCAAGCCAACCTTCGCTGGTAACGAATATGCCGGCCTGTCGGAAAATTGCCTTTACTTCATCGGTGGCGTTATCAAGCACGCCAAGGCCGTGAATGCCTTCACCAACCCGTCGACCAACTCTTACAAGCGTCTGGTTCCGGGTTACGAAGCCCCGGTTCTGCTTGCCTACTCGGCTCGCAACCGTTCGGCTTCCTGCCGTATTCCATTCGGCAATTCGCCGAAGTCCAAGCGTCTGGAAGTTCGTTTCCCTGATCCGGCGGCAAACCCGTATCTGTGCTTTGCTGCCCTGCTCATGGCTGGTCTTGACGGCATCAAGAACAAGATTCATCCGGGTCAGGCCATGGACAAGGATCTTTACGATCTGCCTGCCAAAGAACTGAAGAAGATTCCGACCGTCTGCGGTTCACTGCGTGAAGCACTGCAGTCACTCGATAAGGATCGTGAATTCCTCAAGGCTGGCGGCGTGTTCGATGACGATCAGATTGACAGCTTCATCGAACTCAAGATGGCCGAAGTGATGCGTTACGAAACGACGCCGCATCCGGTCGAGTACGACATGTACTACTCGGTTTAAGAAAGCTGCGCGGGCGTTAATCCGTTCGCGCCATTTCTTTT
The DNA here is from genome assembly GCF_024539785.1 of Ochrobactrum sp. BTU2. Classification (NCBI taxonomy): domain Bacteria; kingdom Pseudomonadati; phylum Pseudomonadota; class Alphaproteobacteria; order Hyphomicrobiales; family Brucellaceae; genus Ochrobactrum; species Ochrobactrum sp. BTU2. Next base: position 376,423 of record NZ_JAHWRG010000005.1, read on the forward strand.
GCTCTTACCGAGGGGAACGACGCGCAACACTTGATGATTGCGCGCGCAAAAGAAACCCCGGCAATGCCGGGGTTTCTTTATTAGATCAATGCGATAATTCTAATATTTAAAGTGCTTTGAGCACACGAGCCGCCATCATCATTTCAATTTCGCGGTTTTTTCGCCGCTCTATGGCTTCCGCGTCCGAACCCCAATGCTCGATAGTCCAGTCCTCATCAATATGAGCCAGATTCCAGCCTTGCTCTGCTGTTATTTCATCCTTTGCGATAGCAAGTGCAATAATCGCTGAGCCGGTCAGCGTCGTCATTGTATGCAGTGATGCCAGCGCGATTGGGTCTTTGAAACCAGCCAGATGAACACCGAATGCCGCGATGGCTTCCCGAGGCTGTTCAATGTGCATCACACCTTCAGCAAGTGAAAAACGTGCGCCAAGGCCTTCCATCCAGTCGATCAGCGGATCCCATTGCTCGGTCTGCCGAGAAACGAGTTCCTGCGGACTATCGGCGCGATAGCAAAGCATATCCGTGCCTGCGAAACGCAAAATGTCCTCGAAAACTGCCTGCGGATCCTGCGCAATCCCATCAATCGCCGTGTTGACGAGACGGGTCGCAGGCATTTTCCCCGGGTCGATAACCTTTTCCTGAGCGGTGAATTCGTCCGCTACGATCTGGGCCGCCGCCTTGGTCGGCAACAGCAGCAGATTGCGAGCCGGCGTCTTGACAGGGCGACCATCCAAATGGACGGTGAAACCGCCTTCAACTTCCGCCACTTCTGCCTTTTCGTAGAAGCGTTTAGGCAGTTGCGCCAGCATCTGCTTTTGTGCCCGCACGATCGGGTTTTCGTCCGAAAGCTGCTTTCCTGCCTCAAGATCACTCAAAATATCACGCATAGATTTGTCCAGTTCTGTGTCGCTGACTTGGTGGAAGGCTCAACAACTAGAGAACCTGTTCGTCCATACCTTGCAGCAATGCATGGAGTTCAGATGGCGCTTCCAGAATGTGATGGGCGCCAGATTCAATCAGTCCCTGCCGGTTATGATACCCCCAGGAGACGCCCACCGCCATAGCCGCCGCCGCGCGTGCCATCTGCATATCATAAACAGCATCGCCGATAACAATTGTCTGGCTGGGTTCTATCCCCATTTCCGCGCAGGATTCAAGCACCATGGCCGGGTGTGGTTTCGACGGGCAATCGTCAGCAGTACGCGTCACCACGAAATGATGCCCGATGCCATGACGTTCGAAAACAGAGCGGACGCCGCGCTGGGATTTTCCGGTCACTATGCCAAGCAGAAGATCGTCCCTCGCCCCGAGCTCCGTCAGAAGCGGCAGAATTCCATCGTAGAGCGGCTCCGTGAAATCGGGCGCCTGTCGCAACATCACAAAGTTTTCCTTGTAGCGTTGCGTCAACCAATGCACCTGCTCATCCGGCTCGCGATCCAGAATCTTAGCAATAGCCAGATGCAGCGACAGGCCGATGATCGAATGCGTTTCCTCGATTGCGGGAGGTTCCAGACCGGCATCTGCAAAGCTCGTAGCCATGCATCTGTGAATGAAGTCACCGCTGTCGACCAGCGTACCGTCGCAATCGAAAAGGACCAGTTTCATCGGGCGTTGGTGACCTTTGCCGGCTTGTTGATAATCATCAGTCCGCAACCAATCAGCGCAAGAGCCGCGAATATTTTCCAGCTCAGGGGCTCATTCAGGATCAGACCGCTCAATAACACGCCGAAAGCGGGCGTGAGAAAGGCGAAATTAGAAAGTTTCGATGCCGGATAACGGCGCACCATCCAGAACCAGAGCGGATAGGTGAAAGCCACCACGAATATCGCCTGAAAGAGAAACGCCGATATGGACAAGGCATCCGGGCTACGAAGCAATGGGCCGCTCAACGCGATGAATGGCAGCGGCACCAGTGTCGCGACCACCAGCTGGTAGAGAAGCGTCTTTTCTGGAGCCGTATGGGCAAGCCGGGTTCGCTTGATAACCAGCGTGGTAAGTCCCCACAGCACACCTGACACGAGCGCAAGCATATCGCCATAGATGGCGTGCGGCCCCGGTCGGCTGACATGATCGGAGAAGACCAGAAACACACCCAGAAAGGCGATACACATGCCAACGAAGGCCCGGACAGACATCCGCTCGCCGAGAAGGAAATGACTGCCAATAGCGACCCAGAACGGCATGACGTTCATCATGAGTGTGACACGCCCAACGCTCGTCAGCTCCATCGCCAGAAAAATCAGAACGAATTCGCTTCCGAACAACAGCCCGGCGGCAATTCCGGCCCAGAGCGTGCCATCACGCTTGAAAAGCGGAATACGGCGCCAGTAACACCAGAGAAAAACGCACAGGCCACCGAGCGCAGCACGCCCCGCCGCCATCAGCATGGGATTGAACCCTCGATTGCCGATCTTGATGGCAACCTGATTGAGCCCCCAGCTGAACATGATGAACATGACCAGCATGATGGCCAGCCCATCGAACGAAACTCGCCCCTCGGACGATCCCCCCGCTCCGCCTGACATTTTTAATCTTCCGCACTTTCCTCATCAAAGCCGAGCAGGTTCCACGACTGAACCATATGCGGCGGCAGTGGCGCGGTCACATCGATAGTACCGCCCGACGGATTTGGAATACGAATACGGCGCGCATGAAGATGCAGACGTTTTTGTATACCGCCCGGAAACTCCCAATTCTGGTCAGCTTCAAAGTACTTTGGATCACCGATGATAGGATGACCGATATAAGCCGCATGCACACGCAGCTGATGGGTTCTACCGGTATAAGGCTCCATCTCCAGCCAGGTCAGATTGTTCCCTGCCTTCTCGATGATGCGGTAATACGAGACAGCGTGATCGGAATCCGGCTCGCCATGCTGGCAAACACGCATCTTGTCACCATCCGGTGTCTGTTCCCTGACCAGCCAGGTTGAAATCTTGTCCTCGCGCTTGCGTGGAACGCCTTTGACCAAAGCCCAATAGGTCTTTTTAGTGTCGCGTTCACGGAAGGCGGTGGTCAACGCCTGCGCTGCGCCCCGCGTACGAGCAACGACAAGCACGCCCGATGTGTCACGGTCGATACGATGCACAAGACGCGGTTTTTCGCCCTTCTTGTTGCGCCATGCCTCCAGCATTCCATCAACATGACGCGATACGCCTGAACCGCCCTGCACGGCGAGACCTGCAGGCTTGTTGAAAACGTACACTTTCGGGTCTTCATAGAGAAGCATCTGCGAAAGCACGTCGCCGTCCTGCTGGCTGCGGATTGTCCGCGCCGTGACCGGGCCGACGGCCTTTTCATCGACGCCAAGAGGTGGAATACGAACAGTCTGTCCGGCCTGAATACGCGTATCTGCCTTGGCCCTTGAGCCGTCGATACGAACTTGCCCCGACCGCAGAAGCTTCTGCAGATGGCCGAAACCCAACCCCGGATAATGGACCTTGAACCAGCGGTCGAGCCGCATGCCCGCCTCGCCTGTATCCACAATCTTCTGTTCAACGCCTGCCATGGAGAAACCCGATCAACTCTTGCTATTGCGGTGCGTACGCGCGCGCCGGTCATTAAGTCCTGTCAATAGACGCGAGTTCCGACGATTGCTAGGCGGAATTCCTGAAAACTGCAATTTGGCTGCTTTAGCCGAAACTGGTCCAGCAATCCCTAAAGAATTCCATTTCGACTACTGAATCTTCACACTCGGTTACACACGTTCTTAATTTATGGTCGATCTTGACACCCAATCGCCACTTCTTGTCGCCATCAGATATTGATAGAACAAAGGGGCTATACCATTTAGTCCCGTGAAATAGAACGAGCGGGAGTGCGAAAGTGTCATTGCTCAAAATCTACTGGCGAGCCATGGAATACCTTGCGGTCGAAAAGACTGCAACGATTACCATGTGTGTCGCCAGCGTGCTGGTTGCCCTGGTCACACTTGCCGAACCTATTCTGTTCGGTCGGGTCATTCAGGCTATCTCCGATAAGGGCGATATTTTCTCGCCTCTTGCGATGTGGGCTGCGCTTGGCGGCTTCAACATTGTTGCTGCAGTCTTCGTGGCGCGCGGAGCCGACCGCCTCGCACACCGCCGTCGTCTGGGCGTGATGATCGATTCTTATGAGCGTCTCATCACTATGCCGCTTTCGTGGCACCAGAAGCGCGGTACATCCAACGCACTCCACACGCTGATCCGCGCAACAGATTCGCTTTTCACGCTCTGGCTCGAATTCATGCGCCAGCATTTGACGACCGTGGTTGCTCTGGCGACGCTCATTCCGGTTGCAATGAGCATGGATATGCGCATGTCGCTGGTGCTCATCGTGCTCGGTGTCATCTATGTGATGATTGGCCAGCTTGTCATGCGCAAGACCAAGGATGGTCAGACCGCTGTCGAAAAGCATCACCACAAGCTGTTCGAACATGTGAGCGATACGATCAGCAACGTCTCGGTTGTGCAGAGCTATAACCGCATTGCGTCGGAAACCCAATCTCTGCGTGATTATGCCAAGAACCTGGAGAAGGTACAGTTTCCTGTTCTCAATTGGTGGGCGCTGGCCAGCGGCCTGAACCGCATGGCATCAACCTTCTCAATGGTGGTGGTTCTCGTTCTCGGCGCTTACTTCGTTACCAAGGGCCAGATGCGCGTCGGCGATGTAATTGCCTTTATCGGCTTTGCACAGCTGATGATCGGTCGTCTCGACCAGATCAGCGCCTTCATCAACCAGACCGTTACGGCACGCGCCAAGCTTGAAGAGTTCTTTCAGATGGAAGATGCCACGGCTGATCGTCAGGAGCCCCAGAGCGTGTCGGACCTGAACGACGTCAAGGGCGACATCATATTCGACAATGTAACCTTCGAGTTTCCGAACTCCGGCCAGGGCGTCTATGATGTATCGTTTGAAATCAAGCCAGGACAGACGGTGGCCATCGTCGGCCCAACCGGTGCAGGCAAGACGACGCTCATCAATCTGTTGCAGCGCGTTTTTGATCCGGCAGCCGGCCGCATCACGATCGACGGAACAGATACGCGTACCGTCAGCCGTCGTTCGCTGCGTCATGCCATCGCAACTGTCTTTCAGGATGCAGGCCTGTTCAATCGATCGGTCGAGGAGAATATTCGTGTGGGTCGAGAAAGTGCCACGCATGAGGAAGTGCATGCTGCAGCACGTGCCGCAGCAGCCCACGACTTCATTCTGGCCAAGAGCGATGGCTACGATACGGTTGTCGGTGAACGCGGCTCACAGCTTTCGGGCGGTGAACGTCAGCGCCTAGCGATTGCGCGCGCAATCCTGAAGGATTCGCCGATCCTCGTTCTGGACGAAGCCACCAGTGCGCTTGACGTTGAAACCGAAGAGAAGGTGAAGCAGGCGGTTGACGATCTCAGCCACAACCGCACGACCTTCATCATTGCTCACCGTCTTTCGACAGTCCGCTCCGCCGATCTGGTCCTTTTCATGGACAAGGGCCACCTGGTCGAAAGCGGCAGCTTCGATGAACTGGCCGCACGCGGCGGTCGCTTCACCGACCTTCTTCGTGCTGGCGGCCTCATGCTGGAGGACAAAGCGCCCAAAGCTGTCGAGGGTAGCAATGTGATGCCGTTTCCGTCCAAGGGCGCAGTAGGCTAAAACATAGAGCTTTCAAATGAAAAGCCCGCGATGATCTCATCGCGGGCTTTTTTCTTCATGGCCTAAAATCTAAAACGGTACCTCGAAGCGGAGCCCATCATATCCCGGTTCGACATTACCCGGTGTCTCACGCATGACTGTCTCGTAATCGAGTGGAACGTGCATATGCGTGAGAATGGCGCGCTTGGGCGCCAGCTTCTCGATCCATTCCAGCGCTTCACCAAGCGAGAAATGGCTTGGATGTGGGCGATATTGCAGCGCATCTATGATAAGCACGTCGGCCCCGCCCAAATGCTTAAGGCTTTGCTCAGGGAAAGCGCTCACATCAGTGCAATAAACAACAGATCCGATACGAAAGCCGAGCGATTCAATATCGCCGTGCACCTGACTAAACGGCTCGAAGCGGATTGGGCCACCCGCTCCCGATATGGAAAACGGCGTCTCCGGAGCAATGTCGTGCATGCTGAGGATCGGCGGGTAGCTCGATCCGGCAGGTGTTTCGAAACAATAACCAAATGCCTCGAAGAGCCGGTTCCGCGTCAATCGATTGGCATAGACATCCATGAGACGACGATTTTCAACGACATATGTGCGAAGATCGTCGACACCGTGAATATGGTCAGCATGCGGATGTGTATAAACAGCCGCATCGAGGCTGTGTGCGCCTGCATCAATCATCTGAGCACGGAAATCCGGCCCGGTATCGATCACAACTGTCGTGCTGTTACCTGTATCGTCAAATCGCTCGACCAATAGCGATGCGCGACGACGTTTGTTTCTCGGATTATGGGGATCGCAACTGCCCCAATCGCCATTGATACGCGGCACGCCGGGCGACGAACCACAGCCCAGAACCGTGAAACGCAGGCAATTTTTTGGGGGAGTCACGCTCAATCTTCCCCCTTACAGTGCCAGTGTAGGCCGAGGCATCTTGGAAAACAGCCTGAACACGTTGTCGCTCGTGATACGCGCGACTTCGTCATTGCTCACGCCAATCGTCTCAGCCAGCACGGCCGCTGTATGCTGCACGAAAGACGGTTCGTTGCGCTTGCCGCGATGCGGCAACGGAGCAAGGAACGGCGCATCCGTTTCCACCAGCAGGCGGTCACGCGGAACGATGGTCGCTATTTCGCGAATCTCCGGTGAGTTCTTGAAAGTCAGAATCCCTGAGAAAGAAACATAACCGCCGAGCGCGATGCCCTTTTCAGCCAGAGCACGACCGGAAGAGAAACAGTGCAGGATAAACGGAAAAGCGCCCTTCTCCGTCTCACGCTCCAGTATCTCGGCCATATCCTCATCCGCACTGCGGGCATGAATGACTAACGGCAACTGAGTCCGACGCGCCGCCTCAATGTGTACGAGGAAACCTTGGCGCTGCGCTTCCGGTGGGGCATAGTCGTAGTGATAATCGAGACCCGCCTCGCCTATGGCGACAACCTTCGGATGTTCCGAGAGACGCACGAGATCATCAGCCGTAATGTCGAGTTCTTCATGCGCGTTGTTCGGGTGGGTACCGACCGAGCAATAAACGGAGTCATAGGTTTCCGCGATCGCGCGGATCGTATCGAATTTCTTGACCCGTGTGGAAATCGTCACCATGCGCCTAACTCTGGCATCCAGAGCGCGCTGAACGATATCATCGCGCTCCGGTTCAAAGTCGGCAAAGTCGAGGTGACAATGACTGTCGACAAGCATCATCGAACTCAGTTCTGTTCTTCTGTTTCCACATAGCGCGGAAATACCGGCTGCGGGGCTGGCAGATCGGCACCCCCGACAAGCTGGCTTGCCGTAACGTCAGAGAACTGACGCTTGTCGGCAGGAATTGCCAGTATGTCGAGAAGCTTTTCTGCCGACTGCGGAATGAACGGCTGCACCATGATGCCAACGCGCCGGATCACTTCGGCTGTCACATAAAGGACAGTACCCATGCGCGCCGGATCGGTCTTGCGCAGCGCCCAAGGTTCCTGCCCCGCAAAATAACGATTGGCTTCCGCGACAACGGCGAAGATCGCGCCGAGCGCCAGATGCAGCGCTTGGTCGTCCATAGCTTTACGCGCCGTTTCCAGCGCCGCATCGGCCTGATCGAGAATTGCTTTATCCGCGTCGGAGAATTCACCCGGAACCGGAACCTTACCTTCGCAATTCTTGGCGATCATCGACAGCGAACGCTGCGCCAGATTACCGAGATCATTGGCCAGATCGGCATTGGTGCGGTTGACGATGGCGTCATGACTGTAGCTGCCATCCTGACCGAATGGTACTTCACGCATCAGGAAATAGCGCAGCTGATCGAGCCCATAACGTTCAACGAGACCGAAGGGATCGATCACATTGCCGAGGGACTTCGACATTTTCTCGCCACGGTTGAACAGGAAGCCATGTGCGAAAACCCGCTTCGGCAGCGGAATACCAGCCGACATCAGGAATGCGGGCCAATAGACGGCGTGAAAGCGCGAGATATCCTTGCCGATGATATGTGCATCGGCAGGCCAATAACCCCACTTTTCATCCGAAGTATCAGGATAGCCAAGAGCAGTAATGTAATTGGTCAGGGCATCGACCCAGACATACATGACGTGTTTCTCGTCACCCGGCACCGGAATGCCCCAATCGAATGTCGTACGCGAAATCGACAGGTCCTTCAGACCCGACTTGACGAAGCTCACAATCTCGTTGCGGCGCTCCGCAGGCATGATGAAGCCCGGATTCTTCTCGTAAAGATCGAGCAATTTGTCCTGATAGGCTGAGAGACGGAAGAAATAGCTTTCTTCCTCAACCCATTCGACAGGAGTCCCTTGCGGACCGTAGCGCACACCATCCTCGCGGACTTCCGTTTCCTCTTCGCCGTAATAGGCTTCGTCACGCACGGAATACCAGCCGGCATATCCACCCTTGTAGATATCGCCATTGCCAGCCATCGCTTTCCAGATAGCCTGACTCGCCTTGTAATGGCGCTCTTCCGAGGTGCGAATATAGTCGTCATTCGAGCTGTTCAGCACATCCGCCATCTGGCGGAACGCAGCCGTATTGCGATCTGCGAGCTCGCGCGGCGTAATGCCTTCCTTGCGCGCGCTCTGCAACATCTTGATGCCGTGTTCGTCCGTACCGGTCAGAAAGAAAACATCCTTGCCGTTCAGGCGCTGAAAACGCGCCATTGCATCGGTCGCGATCAACTCATACGCGTGGCCGATGTGCGGCTTTCCGTTCGGATAAGCAATCGCGGTGGTGATGTAATATTTTTCGCGGCTCATTATGGACCCGGTCTTTCGAAGTTTGAAAGCGCGCCTGAATGATTAGCAGACACACGAGGAGAAAATTATCAGCGGTGACATAACGCATGTCAGCGGCCATGTCACGCAAGCGGAGGCTGACCGGAACGAAAAGCGCGATGCGTTTTTTCCAAAAGGATTACCACAGCTTGCCGGCGGTCGAGATTGTAGGTTTCAGCATCCACGGTCTCGCGTACGAGATCGCTCCAGAAACGCGACCAGCGATCTGCATCACGCAGTTGCCCTGCCTCCGCACGACGACGAGCTTCGATTGCAACCTGCCCAAGCAGATGATCACGGAACAGCTCATATTGAACCTCCGACTCACGACCATTCAATATGCCGCCGAGCGCCTGCGCTTTCGGCAAATCGAAATTTTGTCCTTCGAGAAGGGAATCGACAGTGTCGGAGATTTCGATACCGCCATTCGCTACCAGCAGAAGTGCCTTACGCACACTGCCTTCCGATCGCTGGAGCAGTGTTTGCGTTACAGCATCAGCCTGCATTCCGACACCGGGACCGACATGTGCCAAGGCATCCGTCAACCCAGCATCGTCAAGTGGCTTGAAGCCGATGCTCTGGCAACGCGACCGGATTGTCGGGAGCAAGCGTCCCGCCGAATGGGAAATCAGGATAAAGAGCGCCCGTGCAGGAGGCTCTTCCAGGGTTTTCAGGAGTGCATTGGCGGCATTGCGATTCATATCATCGGCAGGGTCGACAATAACGATGCGCCAAGCGTGGTCTGATGCCGTTCTGGTCAGAAAATGTGTAACCCGGCGGATTTCCTCCACAGGAATACCCGTTTTGAATTTCCCGGTCTTCTGATCGAATGGGCGATTGATATGCAGGACAGCGGGATGCATCCCGCCTGCAATCTGTCGCCAGAGCGGCCTTGCAAAATCCGGAGCAGCAATATGCTCCGGCGCTTCGCTATTGTCGCCATGCGCCAGCATATGGCCAGCCAGGTGAAAAGCGAGCGTTGCCTTGCCGATCCCCTGCGCACCTTCAAAGAGCAGCGCATGATGCATACGCCCCTCGCGATAGGCTTGCGCCAAAAAGTCACTAATCTCCCGGTGCCCGGCAACATAATCACTTGCAGAAGGCTCTGGCACACCCTCAATGGAATCGTGCGCTTTAGGGACGTCGAGTTCCTCAATCACAACAACCCCATTTCCTTCAAAGCACTATCAACCTCTTTTGCGACATCACTTGCAATCTGGTCTTGCAGGCGATCAGCGTCGATCACCTTGCAGCGTTCAGGTTCCGCCTCGGCGATTGCGAGAAAGGCTTGCCGTCGTGCCTCGTGCACAGCAATATCTTCCTTCTCGAACCGGTCCGCCGTCTCGCTGCCGCGCCGTTTTCCAGCACGAGACAAACCCTTCTCTGCGGGAATATCAAGGATGATCGTCATGTCAGGCATGACGCCATCGATCGCAATGCGCTCCACAGCCGCCATATAGGTTCTGTCGAGATTGCCGGTAACACCTTGATACGCACGACTTGAGTCGATGAAACGGTCACAGAGAACCACCCGCCCCTCATTCAGCGCCGGGCGGATAAGCTGGTTCACATGGTCTGCTCTTGCAGCACCGAACAGCAGGGCCTCCATCGCTGCGCCGTAGTTCTCCGCATTGCCGCTCAATATGACATGGCGAATTGCTTCCGCACCAGGAGAACCACCCGGTTCTCGCGTGATGACCGGATCGAAGCCGTTTGCCCGCAAATGCTTGGCCAGCAAAGCAATTTGCGTTGATTTGCCCGCTCCTTCGCCGCCTTCGAATGTGATGAACAATCCCGACAAACCAGCTTCCAAATGTTTGAATCGATATCCGAATGGACTTCTATCAAAGTTATTATCGGCCTTTGGCTATCAGGTCGAGCCTGGAATACGCGTAGCGCAGGTTAAAGATATTTCCGCAGCCAGCCAGTGGAAAGCTCCATTGCTGCACCCAATGCGCGCTTTGAAAGGCTCCCCTCTTCAACAGATTGCGCTGTAAAAACAGGAACATCGCGAAGAATACTACCATTAAGCTCCAGCCGAAGAACGCCGACCTGCTGGTTGTCGGCAACAGGTGCATCGAGTGGACCCTTATAGACAATACGCGCTTTCAGCTTGTTGCGACCGTCCTTGGGCAACAACAGCTCGACGCGATCCTTGACCTTCAACGGCACGTGCGTGAGCGCACCACCGAAAACTTGCGCCTCACCCACGATTTCATCCGCCGGATAAAGCTGCACATCATCAAATTCCGTCATCCCCCATTGCAGGAGACGCTTTGCTTCTTCTTCACGCTCCTTGATGCTGGCAAGGCCGCTCATCGCCAGATAAAGCCTGCGACCGTTCTGTTCCGCCGACCCGACCAGCGCAAAGCCCGATGCTTCCGTAAAGCCTGTCCCCATGCCGTCAGCCCCGACATCAAGCCGCAACAACGGATTGCGGTTGCGCTGCATGATGTTGTTCCAGGTGAAGGCCGGCTGAGCATAGTACTTATAGTATTCAGGATGGGCGGTTCGTATGTGCCGCGCCAATCTGACCAAATCCTGCAGCGAGACTACTTGTCCTTCAGCAGGCAACCCCGTGGAATTTACGAACTTGGAGCCGATCAAGCCTAGCTCCTTCGCACGGTCATTCATGCGGTCTGCGAAAGCCTGCTCGCTGCCTGCCAGTCCTTCTGCCAGTACGATAGCTCCATCATTCGCCGACTGAACAATCATTCCTTGCAAAAGATCAGCGACGGTCGGCGCCGACTTGATACGCGCGAACATCGTTGATGTCCCCGAGGGGGCACCTCCGGTTCTCCATGCATTTTCACTGACTGTGTATGGTGTACCGAGTGTCGTGGCACCCTGTTCGAGCGCTTCGAATACCACTTCCGCAGTCATCAGCTTGGCAAGAGACGCAGGAGGAATCGGAACATTGGCATTCTTGGAGAGAAGCACAGTTCCGCTCCGGTCATCGATGAGCAAGACCTGCGGAGCTTTTGTAACGAATGCAGCTTCGACAGGTGCCGCCAAGCTAGCAACCGGCACGGCAACAGCCAGCGAAACGCCGACAGTGACGGCACGAGCAAACACCAGTGTTTTTGAAATCAGCCCCATGCAAATCCCGTTACGTGAGCAATGTGATAGAGCTTACGCAACGAATCCGACCAAAATCAATATGCCAGTGTTTATCACCGTATCGTGAGCGATCAATCGAGACGCACCACAAACGCATTTTCTGCGCCGACCTTCCAGGCCGCACGCAGCAGAGCATCATTTCCACCCTTCTCGGCCACGGCTGTCAACTCGTACAACTCACTGGTTTCGGTCGGAATCTTCGTGAGCGTAAATCTGATTGAGCCTGGCAATGAAGCCTGAACCTGCCTGGCCTCTTCAAGCGTCTTGAATGTGCCAATCTCAACATATTCGCCGTGTTCCTCGGCTTCACGACGCTTCCAGGCGCTTGAGATCGCATCCTTGGTCAGGATGCTGCCATAGGCGCGCTCTTCGGCATAGGCTGTTGCTGCAAGCCGGTCAGACGCATAGCCCGCGAGACCGCTGACACCGGCAGCATTAGCCACTCCAAAGCTTGAGCCGGGGCGCTGCGACGGTACCGGTACATTTGCCGGTAACATTGGAGCTGCTCCACCCGACGGATCGCTATAAGCAGGATCGACAGCAAAAGGTGAGTTTTCAGGTATCGGCGCGGATACTGGAACCGCGTCCATTACAGGCATCGGAACGCGTGACTTCGGTGAGGTCGGCGTCGGCCCGTTCATTGCCATCATGACGCCAGTTGCAGGCTGGCCAATCGCATCACCACCGGCCGGACGGTACGACGCCATCAGAAATGCATCATCATTGCCGTTCAACGGAGCCCTTCCGACATATTCGACCTTCACATTCGCCGTACCGTGATGCTGGTAGTCGAGCATTTCGGCCGCTTTCTGGGAAAGATCGATCACGCGGTCATATTCGTATGGACCACGGTCATTGACACGCACGATCACCGAACTGCCATTGGCGAGATTGGTCACGCGGGCATAGCTCGGCAACGGCATCGTTGGATGCGCAGCGGTCAAATGTGTCATGTCGTAGACTTCACCATTGGCAGTCAGACGACCGTGAAAAGCTTCACCATACCAGGAGGCATGGCCGACCTTGACGTATTTCTTGTCTTCCTTGGGATAATACCAGCGACCTTTGACCTTGTAGGGCTGACCGGTCTGATCGCGCCCGCCACCACGTGGTAGAGGCTTTCCTTTCGAAAAGGCTACGCGTGGGCTGGCTTTCACACCATATTTGGATTCGGCGAAATATTCCTTCGAGCGCTTTGTCTTCGATTTCGGCTGCGGTGCCGATGCACAACCCGCCAAGGCAACAGCAATGGCCATAAACGAAAAGATAACGACAGAACTGCGCTTATCGCGCAGCTTCACTGCCTTGCCGTTGACCGAATGTTTCAGCCCTCGTTTCGAATCCATACGCCACACGCCCGTTACTCAACAACACAACCGGAAACGCTGGTTGCGCCTTTTAGAATTTAGTGATGTCACCGATTCATTGACGGATCATTAAAGCTTTTGGAATTCCGCGTATTTTGAGTCGCATTGAACGGCACGGGCTCTACGCGGACGCGCCATGAATGTCCTGAATTGTGGAACAATCGCTCCTTCGAAACGTTGAATTTTCAACAGGAAGGAGAACAAAAATGTTGAGAGCAATGATCCTTTGGCTGATGGGGGTTCCACTCGTTGTCGTGCTGCTTATCTGGTATTTTTTCTTTTAAATGTGGAACGTTCAGACCCTTCAATCGTTATTCATACGGCTCTTATGACCTCCGAGCCAGTCACCTAACGTCATGGATTAGGCCCGCTCCAACAAGGCGGGTCTTTTTTTGCGTGATCAACATCACGGCCTCAATTTTGAATCTGGCATGTAAACATTGATTGCTTTGCGCAGCAGACGAAAATGGGCAGGTGTCCAGGTTGACAGTTCACCATCTGTGTTTACGGCACGCGGCTTCTTGGTACGCACAATAACTTCGGTCGTCGGAAAAGCCCGCACATCATCCCATTTGGAATGGGTGCCACGACGCAGGCTTGGAAGCAGGCGCAAAAGTTTCCACCAGTGATCGACTTCCAGACTATAGAAATCCAGCTTACCGTCATCCACTGTCGCATCCTTTTCGACAGCCATACCGCCGCCGTAGAATTTTCCATTCCCGACAGAAACCTGCAACGTACGGATTTTTTCCGTCATTCCGTCATGCTCCAGATAGACTGTGAAAAGCTCGGAGCGCATGAGGATGCGCGCTGCGACAATCGCATAACCGAGCTTCCCCCATTTCTTCTTCGCCGCGGAACTCAGTTGCTGCGCCAATTCAGCGCTGAAACCGATACTTGCGACATTGAAATAAAGGTGACCGTTCACCTCACCGAGATCGATGGGCTGCACCTCGTAGGATGCAAGGCGACGCGCTGCCTCAACTGGATCGGCAGGAATGCCAATGGTTCGGGCAAAATCGTTTGCGGTTCCCAGCGGAAGGATTGCAAGCGGCAATCCGGTTTCCATCAATCCTTTAGCCGCAGCGTTCAGCGAACCGTCGCCACCACCGACAATAACCAGATCGCAATCTCTTTCACGAAGGATCACATCTGAAATTGTTTCATCGTCCTGCGGATTTCGTTCTATGAGCTGGAGGCCACCGCGTTCCAATGCTGCACGAATATCCGCGCCGTATCCCCTGCCATTCCGGGCATGTGGGTTTACGATAAGTAGTGCTCGACGCTTTGTGGTCTTACCCATGGACTTCCTGTCATCTGCAACAGCCTGCGAATCTGGCTGCATGGTTGGGAGCGTTACCTGCAGATGGCCTCTCAATCCTGGATATCAATGGAACGGTTCATGAAAAATTTGTCACGGTACTGTAGTGTTTCGTGAGGTCATGAGACCGCATGTAGTGACAAGGCCGACCTGTCGACAAAACAGTTTGACGAGACCAGAAAGAGAACATAGCTTGGCAAAACCAACTGTAAAACTTTCTAAAGCGGCCTCGTCGAATTTGTCGCTAATCGACTGAAATACATTACAGTTTGCGGGTATGATGTAATGGTAGCCTGTCAGCTTCCCAAGCTGAACGCGCGGGTTCGATTCCCGCTACCCGCTCCAACACAATCGCTCGCACAAGTGTCAGAGACTAGCGAACATTTTCTCCGGTTTTTGGATCGACCTTCACCTCCACCTTGGCGCCAGCCTTGGTGACATATTCGATCTCGTAATAACCACGATCATTCCAGTCGACTTCATCAATGAAAGCAGTATCCGCATTCTGTTCGATTTTCGCGATTATTTCCGAAAGTTTGGTGCCTTCCGGTGGCGGAGCGGCATAGGCCGCAGCAACAGACAGACCGAGAAACAAAGTCGTAACAGCAAGACGCATGGTTATCTCCTTTAGCTATCCTAAAAGAGTAGGACTTCAGGCGTCTTCTTCAAGGCTAATGAGCATTACTTTATGATGGGGCTTATCGAACCGGTGAAGGTTTGATCTATCATCGCAGAGAGTTTAGGCTCTGCTCCAGACAAGATGACGACGATCGCTAGCATCAATATCAAAGGCGCAGCAAGAATGCCGCTCCTTACAGCCGGTTCGAGAATGCGCCGGGTTTTCTTGCTTCGCGTGGATTGCTGATCTCTCATGCAACTAACAGTAGTCGAGCAGACTTAATTGCCTATTAAATAATGTAGTTAATGCGTTATTAGCGCCCAACTACCGCTTAGTTTCCCTTGTTGCCGCGATATATATTGACCCCGAGCTCACGAATTTTCTTGCGCAGCGTGTTCCGATTTAATCCCAGAAGGTCTGCCGCCTTGATTTGATTTCCACGTGTTGCCGTAAGACAGGCAAGGATCAAGGGATATTCCAGTTCCGCCAGAACCCGATGGTAGAGACCTGGAGGCGGCAAATCGGCACCGAATGACGCGAAGTAACGCTGCATATTCTGCTCGACAGCCTGCGATATGGAAATGTTCTCCATATCGCCACCACCGGCAGGAACGATATCCGGCTTGGCCAGTTCAGACTTCAATTCGGTTTCGATGATCTCCGGCGATATTTCCTCTTGCGGATAAAGCGCCGCAAGTCTTCGCACGAGATTTTCCAGCTCACGCACATTTCCAGGCCATGGGTACCGGCGCATCATTTCCAGGCCAGCAGTGCTGATACGTTTTTCGGGCAGACCTTCTTCGGCAGCCCGCTTGAAAAAATGGCGCACGAGATCGGCCACATCCTCGCTGCGCTCGCGAAGCGGCGGCAAGCGCAGAGGCACGACGTTCAGCCGATAATAAAGGTCTTCGCGGAAAAGTCCTTGTGCAATCAACTGCCGCAAATCCTTGTTGGTTGCTGCAACGATGCGCACATCGGTCTTGATCGGCGTGCGTCCGCCGACTGTCATATATTCGCCCTGTTGCAGCACACGCAAAAGTCGGGTTTGTGCTTCCATCGGCATATCGCCGATTTCGTCGAGAAACAGTGTTCCACCATTCGCCTGCTCGAAGCGACCGCTCGAGCGGTTTTGTGCGCCGGTAAAAGCGCCCTTCTCGTGCCCGAACAACTCAGACTCGATCAGGTCGCGTGGGATTGCCGCCATATTGATCGCAACAAACGGTCCTTTTCGACGGCGTCCATATTCGTGCAGGGCGCTCGCAACCAGTTCCTTGCCCGTACCGGATTCACCCGTAACCATCACGGTCAAATCCGTCTGCATCATGCGCGCCAGCACACGGTATATTTCCTGCATCGCAGGCGAACGGCCCACCAGCGGCATGTTATCTGCCTGCTCATCCGATAGAGCGGCAATGGGCTTGTGTTTTGGTTCAGACAGCGCACGACCGACGATATTAATGAGTTCCGTCAAATCGAATGGCTTCGGCAGATATTCGTAGGCTCCCGCCTCGGATGCCCTAATTGCCGTCATGAATGTGTTCTGCGCGCTCATCACCACAACCGGCAGGTCGGGACGCATCTTCTTGATGCGCGGCAGAAGATCAAAGGCATTCTCGTCCGGCATATTGACGTCGGTTATGACAAGGTCACCGTCACCTGCCGCCACCCATCGCCAGAGCGAGGCAGCATTGGAAGTCACGCGCACATCGTAACCTGCTCGCGACAATGCCTGGTTCAGCACGGTCCGAATGGCTGCATCGTCATCCGCCACCAATATGGTTCCCGTCGGACGTCCTGCGATCATGCGTTGTCTCCAGTATTTCCAGCTGCCAGTTCAGTATTTTTCCATGCGGGCATCAGAACGCGGAAAGTCGTGCGCGTAGGATGGCTGTCACATTCGATAATACCGCCATGATCACCAATGATCTTCGCAACGAGTGCCAGTCCCAGCCCCGAACCATTGGTCTTCGTGGTCACGAAGGGATCGAACAAATGCGGCAGCATATCCTGCGGCACACCGGGTCCGTTATCGTGTACACAGAATTCGAGAGGCAGGGCCACCCTATCCCGCGCGCCCGGCACCTGCAGACGAATACCTGGACGATAAGCCGTGGACAGGACAATCTCGCCGCCCTCACGATCGCCTATGGCTTCCGAGGCATTCTTCAGGAGATTGAGAAAGATCTGCACGAGCTGGTCACGATTGGCGAAAACCGGCGGGAGAGAAGGATCATAATCTTCCACAAAGCGGATCTTCCGTGCGAACCCGTTCTTCGCAATCGCCTTCACATGATCCAGAACCGCGTGAATGTTGACCGCAGAGCGCTCGATGGGGCGCTCGTCCGAGAAAACTTCCATGCGGTCAACCAGTGAAACAATCCGATCCGTTTCGTCGGTAATGAGGCGCGCAAGCGCTCGATCTTCATCGCTGACAACCTGCTCCAGCAATTGTGCCGCACCGCGGATACCGGATAAAGGGTTTTTGATTTCATGGGCCAGCATTGAGGCAAGCCCGGTCACGGACCGCGCAGCACCTCGATGCGTCATCTGGCGGTCTATCTTTTCAGCCATCGTCTTTTCCTTGAAGAGGATGACCACAGCTCCCGGCAGCTCCGCTACAGGCGCTACGTAAACATCAACGATGCGCTCTGCCCCAAGACGCGGCGACGAGACATCGACGCGATATTCGTTCACCGGCATCTGACTGGTGCGAACCTGATCGACGAGTGCCAGAAGTGGGCTGCCAAAGGGCAGAAAGGATTCCAGCCGGTTGCGCGCCAGAATGGACGAACCGGAACGAAAGAACTGTTCCGCGTCCAGATTGGCATAGGCGATATAATTCTCGGCGCTAACCATGATAACCGGTTGGCTGATCGCATCGAGTACAACTGACGGAATACCGTTCGTTTCGATTCTCTCGCGCATCAGGCAACCTCTTTGAGCGCGGTTTCAGGAACTTCGCGCATGAATATACGACGCAAGGCATCGATGACGGCTTTTCGATCGGTCAGGGTCATGACTTCTGCTTTCTCGATTGGCGTACATGCAGCGCCAGCAAGACGATCAAGATACCAGCCGAGATGTTTGCGCGAATGACGGATGCCCGTCGTACTTCCATAATGCTCGAGCATATCTTCGTAGTGCTTTATAATATAATCAAGAATTTCACTTCGTGACTGTGGGGCAAGATCGCTTCCAGCAATTGCACCAGCCAGCCACGGTTGTCCATAAGAGGCACGCCCGACCATCACGGCATCCGCTCCAGAACGGCGTAAAATTTCCTCCGCATCAGGTCGACACGCCACGTCTCCGTTGGCAATCAGAGGAATCCTGACTGCATCCCGGACGGCGTGAATTGCATTCCAGTCCGCTTTACCTTCATAGAACTGACAACGCGTGCGCCCATGGACCGTCACCATGGCGATACCGGCGCCTTCAGCGCGCCTTGCAAGTTCAGGTGCGTTGATACTTTTCTCGTCCCATCCCAGCCGCATCTTGAGTGTGACCGGAACGCGGACCGCGTTAACTGTGGCCTCGACGAGGGTCATTGCGTGATCGAGATCGCGCATCAGCGCAGACCCCGAATAACCGCCCGTCACTTTCTTGGCCGGACACCCCATATTGATATCGATGATATCAGCGCCTTCACCTTCGGCGATCCTGGCCGCCTCGCCCATCCAGTGTGCTTCTCGTCCCGCGAGCTGCACGACATGCGTTCCAAGCCCCTCGCCTGAGAGGCGCAGAAGGCTTTCCTTGTGACGGTTACAGAGTTCGGCGCTGGCGACCATTTCAGACACGACCATGCCAGCGCCAGCCTCTGCGGCACGCCTGCGGAACGGAAGGTCCGAAACGCCGGACATCGGCGCGAGGAAAACGCGATTGGCAAGGGCCACACCGCCAATGGTCAAAGGTTGATCGAGAAAACTCACCAATAAATGCCTATTTGATGTGCATAGTGCAATTAGCACATACATTAATCAGTCTCAATTTTCAACGCAAGGAAAAGCGCGCGCAAAATCACGATAAATCAATTGCCGTCTGGCATTTATCTGCACAAGGCATTATTCGGCTTGAAAAGGCAAATTTGAACAGATGCAACCTTTGGCAGAGGCGACAACCATTTCAAAGATAGCAGCAGTCATTGTGGCAGCTGGCCGCGGAGAGCGAGCCGGGCAGAGCATCGAAGGGCCGAAACAATACCGGCGCATCGGTGGCGAAGCCGTACTTGCCCGCACTTTGCGCGCTTTTATCGACTGCCCGCTGGTTGATAGCATCGTTGTCGTCATTCATCCTGACGACCATGTGCTTTACGAACGCGCCCTCCAGGAAAACTGCGACACCATTCTCGTCGTGAATGGCGGCGCTACCCGGCAGGAATCAACGCGCCTTGGTCTCCTCGCATTGCGAGATTATGCACCGCAATATGTCATGATCCATGATGGTGTGAGACCGTTTGTCAGTCAGGATTTACTGAAGCGTATCGTCGAAAATCTCGCGCCTGATGAAGGCGTTCTACCGGCTCTGGCAGTTTCGGACACTCTGAAACAGTCAGCCACAGACGGAACAGTAAAAACGACGGTGCCTCGCGTTGGTCTTTTTGCTGCACAGACCCCCCAAGCATTTCCCTATACGCCAATCCTTGATGCACATGAAAAGGCCTTCGCGATCAGTCGCTCTGATTTCACGGATGATGCTGCCATTGCCGAATGGCAAAGTATCGCTGTCCGCATCATCGAAGGATCGGCGGACAATACAAAGCTTACCTGGGCAAAGGATATCGAAATGGCTGACAAACGCCTGCGGCAAGACCACGTCTCGTTTCCCGACATTCGTACTGGCAATGGCTATGACGTCCATTCCTTTGAACCCGGCGATCATGTGACGCTGTGCGGTGTGAAAATTCCCCACGAAGCGAAACTCAATGGCCACTCGGACGCCGATGTTGGACTTCATGCACTGACCGACGCCCTGCTTGCGACGCGAGGAGCGGGCGATATCGGCACGCATTTCCCGCCTTCCGACCCACAATGGAAAGGCGCTGCTTCCCGCATCTTTATCGAACATGCTGCCAATATCGTACGTGAAGCTGGCGGTCGTATCGCCAATGTCGACGTGACCTTTATCAGCGAAGCACCGAAGATCGGCCCACATCGTGCAGCAATGACGGAAGCTCTTTGCGACATGCTGGGAATTGCCGCCGATCGCGTTTCCATCAAAGCGACGACCAATGAAAAGCTGGGCTTCGTCGGACGCCGTGAAGGTATCGCTGCCATTGCAACGGCAACCGTCATCTATCCCGGCGAGGTTCCCGAATGAGCGCGCTCATCGCAGAAGACAAAGCTATTGCCGTACTGGAAGCCTGCCGCAAGGCCGGTGTAATGATCGCGATGGCCGAGTCTTGCACAGGCGGGCTAATAGCTGGATGTCTGACCGACATCGCCGGTTCGTCCGATGTCGTGGATCGCGGCTTCGTTACTTATTCCAACGAAGCGAAAGCCGAAATGATCGGTGTTCCGATGGAATTGATCAATCGCGTTGGCGCTGTCTCGAAAGAAGTGGCGCTTTCCATGGCTGAAGGGGCACTTTCTCGCTCCCGCGCCGGTGTAACGGTGGCGGTTACGGGCGTTGCGGGGCCAGGTGGCGGTTCCGATGAAAAACCTGTCGGTCTCGTGCACATCGCATCGGCACGAAAAGGCCACCCGCCCCTTCATCGCGAATACCATTTCGGTCCAAAAACCAGAGCCGAAATCCGCCACGCGACGGTTCTCGCCGCACTGGACCTCGTTCTCAAAAACCTTCGATAGTCTGAAGCATATACTTTTATTCGTCGTGCCCTATCCTTGTCTTTGATCAGACAAGGAGAACATGGCGATGCGTTTCGATGGTAAGGTGGCAATCGTTACAGGTGGGGCAAGTGGCATCGGCGAAGCGACTGTTCGGGCTTTTGTTAGCGAGGGAGCGAATGTCGTTATCGCGGATTATTCGGAGCATGGCCAGCAACTGGCCAACGAGCTTGCAGGCGGCACCGAACGGGCAATATTCGTCAAAACCGATGTAACCGATACGAAAGCCGTGCAGGCGTTGATTGCAAAAACCGTCGAAACTTATGGTCGCCTCGACATCATGTTCGCCAATGCAGGCATCGCCGCAGATGGCCCGATAGACGAGCTGGATGAAACTGCATGGCAGAAAACCATCGATATCAACCTTACCGGTGTCTATCTTTGCGATAAATACGCGATTGACCAGATGCGCTCACAGGGCGGCGGAGTGATCGTGAATTGCGGCTCCATTCACAGTCATGTCGGGAAATCCGGCGTCACCGCCTATGCGGCTGCAAAGGGCGGCGTAAAACTTCTGACGCAGACACTTGCCATTGATTACGGTGCGCAGAACATCCGGGTGAACGCGGTTTGTCCCGGCTATATCGATACGCCGCTTCTCAAGGATATACCCGACGACAAGAAACAGGCTCTAGTAGCCCTGCATCCTATAGGTCGTCTCGGTCGCGCCGAAGAAGTAGCCAGCGTCGTGCTTTTTCTGGCAAGCGACGAATCTTCCTTCGTCACGGGAGCATCCATACTGGTCGATGGCGGCTATACGGCGCAGTAAAAGCACATCCTGAAAAGTGTGAAACGGTTTTCAGATAAGATGTGCGTGAAAAGAAGAAAATGAGGGCCCCGGAAAACCAGGGCTTTTCTCAGGTTAATCCGTATATCTGATCGGCCCGCTTCTCAAACGCTTCGGAAAATTTTTTGAAAGCGAGATCGAACATCGTTCCCATGAGAAGACCGAGGGTACGGCTCTTGAACTCATAATCGATGAAAAATTCGACATCGCACTCACTTCCGTCTCCTACCGGCTTGAAGGTCCAGCGGTTGTCGAGATAGCGAAACGGCCCGTCGAGATATTTTACATCAATGACGTTTTCCTCGGGCTTCAGCAGCACCTGACTGGTGAATGTCTCACGGATAAGCTTGTAACCAACTGTCATGTCGGCAATGAGAAGAGCCTTACCGTCACGCTCCTTGCGGGAGCGAACAGACAAGGCCTCGCACATTGGCAGAAACTGCGGATATTTCTCGACATCCGCAACGAGACCGAACATTTGCTCTGCCCGGTGATGTACCCGCCTGACGGTCGTAAACTGCGGCATTTCCTGTCTTAGGCCCGTGCAGAGATCTGCGCCTCACGCGCGGCTCTCAGCTTCGCGAAATCGTCGCCAGCGTGATGCGATGAACGCGTCAGCGGACTGGATGCAACCAGCAGGAAGCCCTTCGTCCGACCAATCGTCTCGAACGACTTGAATTCGTCGGGTGTCACGAAGCGAATGACAGGATGATGCTTGCGGGTCGGCTGGAGATATTGGCCGATGGTCATAAAATCCACATCAGCCGAACGCAGATCATCCATCAACTGAAGGATTTCATTCCGCTCCTCGCCAAGACCGACCATGATACCGGATTTGGTGAAAATGGTTGGGTCCAGTTCCTTGACGCGCTGCAGCAGGCGGATCGAATGGAAATAACGAGCGCCAGGACGAACCTTCAGATAACGCGACGGCACAGTTTCCAGATTGTGGTTGAACACGTCCGGGCGAGCCCTGACCACGACTTCGAGAGCACCTTCCTTGCGCAGGAAATCCGGCGTCAGGATTTCAATCGTGGTAGCAGGAGTAGCTTCGCGGATCGCCTGAATGACCTCAGCAAAATGCTGCGCACCACCATCGGCAAGATCGTCGCGATCCACCGATGTTATAACCACATGCGTCAGACCCATCTGCTTGACGGCCTTGGCAACATTCTCGGGTTCGTTCGGATCGAGCGCAGTCGGGATACCGGTCGAGACGTTACAGAAAGCACAGGCACGCGTGCAGATCTCGCCCATGATCATGAAGGTCGCGTGCTTCTTTTCCCAGCACTCGCCGATGTTCGGGCAACCTGCCTCTTCGCAAACCGTAACCAGCTTGTTTGAGCGAACGATATCGCGCGTTTCGCTGTAGCCGCGTGAGACAGGAGCCTTGACACGAATCCACTCGGGCTTCTTCAGGACAACATTGTCCGGACGATGCGCCTTCTCGGGATGCCGCTCACGCTTGCCTTGGTTCACCAGATCGAGAACTGTAACCATGCTTTTTCCTGCCTATCCGAAGCATTTTCATGAATGGACCTGAAATGCTCCCAAATTCGGTTCGGTCCTAATCCCTGCCTTCAACCCTGTCAACTTGAGCGATTTGCTACTCATCGCCGCGCCGCCAGTCCAAGAGCCCGGAAAACTAATGCCCATATCAGGCCAAATACCAAGCCTGCAGCGCCGAGCGCCAATGTGAGTACCCAGACCCCATACCAACCGGTTATGGCCATTCCGTTGACCGATATGGTGTTGCCGCCAAGAACACTCAAGGTGCCGGCTGCAAACCCCAGCACCAATCCTCCAACAGTACACCATTTAATGATCGGCCAGGCGGCACGCCGCCATGGCCCTCCGTTCTCGATCAGCGGAATGAGCGTCCCTCCGTATTATGCGTTCAGCACACGACCATACGCATCCAGAACGCTTTCCTTCATCATCTCGGAAAGGGTCGGGTGCGGGAAGACCGAATGCATCAGCTCTTCCTCAGTCGTTTCAAGGTTCATGGCGATCACGAAACCCTGGATGAGTTCAGTCACTTCCGCACCGACCATATGAGCACCAAGCAGCTGTCCCGTCTTCTTGTCGAAGATGGTCTTAACCAGTCCCTGATCTTCACCGAGCGCAATCGCCTTGCCATTTGCAGCAAACGAATAGCGACCAACGCGGATATCGTAGCCCTTTTCCTTGGCCTTTGCTTCGGTCAGACCAACGGAAGCGACCTGCGGGTTACAGTAGGTGCAGCCCGGAATCATGTTCTTTTCGAGCGGATGAACATTCGGAAGGCCTGCAATCTTCTCGATGCAGATAACGCCTTCATGCTCGGCCTTGTGTGCTAGCATTGGCGGACCGGCAACATCGCCGATAGCATAGATGCCAGCAACGTTGGTCTTGCCATATCCATCAATGACGACGCATCCACGGTCTGTTTTCACAACGAGTGCTTCAAGGCCAAGATTTTCGATATTACCCTGAACGCCAACTGCCGAGATCATACGGTCCACGGTCAACGACTGCGTCTTGCCGTCCTTGGTCTCGATATGGGCGGTCACATTATTTGCACCCTTCTCGACCTTGGTAACCTTGGCATCGGTAATGATCCTCAGGCCACGCTTTTCAAGCTGTTTGCGCGCGAGTGCGGAAATCTCCGCATCTTCAACCGGCATGATCTGCGGCATCAATTCCACGACCGTCACGTCAACGCCCATGTCATTGTAGAAAGAGGCAAACTCGATACCAATCGCACCCGACCCCATAACCAGCATAGACTTCGGCAGTTCCTGCGGAACCATTGCTTCGAAATAGGTCCAGATCAGCTTGCCATCCGGCTCAATGCCCGGCAAAGAGCGCGGACGTGCGCCAGTGGCGACGATAACGTGCTTCGCCTTGTAGGTGCCCTCGCCCAGAACGCCCTTCGGAACAGGGTTCTGCGGTTGCATCGGCTGCTTTGACGACTTGCCGACCGAAATCTCAACCGGATTGTTGCCCGAAGCAGCCTTTACAAGCTTTGCCTCGCCCCAGATCACGTCGATCTTGTTCTTCTTCATCAGGAAGCCGACGCCGCCATTAAGACGTGCGGACACACCGCGCGACCGCTGTACCACAGCCGTCACATCAGGTATGATCGTTCCTTCCAGCTTCAGGCCGTAATCCTTGGCGTGTTCGCCAAAATGCAGGATTTCAGCCGAGCGCAAAAGCGCCTTGGTCGGAATACAGCCCCAGTTGAGGCAAATGCCACCCAGATGTTCACGCTCAACGATAGCCGTCTTCAGGCCAAGCTGCGCAGCGCGGATTGCGGTAACATAGCCACCCGGGCCCGAGCCGATAACAATAACGTCGTAAATGTCGGCCATATTGTCCTGCCTTTGCTCAGTTCACTTCTCGGGTGAGCAGCACCCAGTCGTGTCTT
This sequence comes from Ochrobactrum sp. BTU2, assembly GCF_024539785.1. Classification (NCBI taxonomy): domain Bacteria; kingdom Pseudomonadati; phylum Pseudomonadota; class Alphaproteobacteria; order Hyphomicrobiales; family Brucellaceae; genus Ochrobactrum; species Ochrobactrum sp. BTU2. The sequence goes on from NZ_JAHWRG010000005.1 coordinate 401,779, forward strand.
TTGTCCTGCCCAATGCGTTCTATCGCTTCGAGCCGCTCAATTTCCTTGAAACCATGGGCGCCGTAAAGGGAAAGCGCCACATCGTTGTGGCTTTCGGTTATCAGGCTGATTGCCGGATTACCGTTCCGGTACGCCAGGTCGATCTCGTTTGCGACGAGTGCACGGCCAATACCTTTGCCGCGAAACTCCCGATAAACGCCAACACTATCTATAAAACGGTTGCCAATGACCTTGCGCTGCATCGCGATCAGCTGATCCGTAACCGGATGTTTTTCAGGCAGATCGTTGATACTTTCGTCCACAGTGAAGCCGATGGAAAGCCCGGCAATATCGCCGGCCCATTCGGCTATCGTCACGCTCTGCCAGCCTTCGCTCCCGTCAGCGCGCATATATTGCCGACCGCGTTCCATGGCCGTTTCGGTTCGCCCGTCAAGAACGGCCCCGTACCAGAGCCATGACGCAAAACCGTGCGAAGAGATATCGACAAGAATGGCGATCTCTGCGGCTTCACGGCGTTCAGCCGGGCGTAGGTTCGGTTGTCCAGCCATTCAAAAACCTCAGGCGTCGAGTTCAGCAGAACGCGACGCCCTTGAAGTTGATCAATCAGACCAGCATACCCATCGGGTTTTCGATGTGACGCTTGAAGGCCTGTGCAAGTTCAGCAGCCAACGCGCCGTCGACGGCACGATGATCGGTTGAAAGGGTTACAGACATAACGGTCGCAACCTTGATTTCACCGTTCTTGACCACTGCACGCTGTTCACCTGCGCCGATTGCGAAAATGGTCGCATGCGGCGGATTGATGATCGCGGCAAAGTCCTTCACGCCAAACATGCCAAGGTTGGACACGGAGGTCGAACCGCCCTGATATTCTTCAGGCTTCAGCTTGCGATCACGCGCACGCTTGGCAAGGTCCTTCATCTCATTGGAGATAGCGGACAGCGTCTTCGAGTCCGACTGACGCACGATTGGAGTAATCAGACCGCCCGGAATGGAGACTGCAACGCCGACATCAGCACGCTTGTGCTTGACCATACCGCCTTCAGTCCAAGAGACATTGGCTTCAGGAATGTCACGCAGTGCAAGAGCAACAGCCTTGATCACCAGATCGTTGACAGAAAGCTTGTAGGCCGGAACCTCACCCTTTTCAGTCTTGATCATCGGTGCGGCTGCATTGATCTGCGAACGCAGAGCCAGAAGTGCATCCAGTTCGCAATCAATCGTCAGATAGAAATGCGGAACAGTCTGCTTCGATTCCACCAGACGGCGGGCAATGGTTTTGCGCATACCATCGTGAGGAACAATCTCGTAAGTGCCTTCCTCAAAGAGCTTGAGAACGGCTTCATCCGACATCGGCTTCGGTGCGGCAGCAGAGGCAGCTTCCGCCTTCGGCGCAGCAGCCTTGGCACCACCGGAAGCCAGAGCAGCTTCCACATCGCGCTGAACGACACGGCCGTGCGGACCGGTACCCTTCACAGCGGCGATATCGACACCGGATTCCTTGGCGATACGGCGTGCAAGCGGCGACGCAAACACGCGGTCACCCTTATTCGCAGCAGCGGGCTGCTCTGCCTTGGCTGGTGCAGGCACCGCTGCAGGAGCTGCAGCTGGCTTCGGCTCTTCCTTGGGAGCCTCGACCTTTGCTTCTGTGTTCGGAGCCGAAGCCGCGCCCTTTGCGGCAGCCGCCACGTCCTCGCCTTCTTCGGCGAGGATAGCGATCAGCGCATTGACCTTGACGCCTTCGGAGCCAGCGGGAACCACGAGCTTGGCAATCGTGCCCTCGTCCACAGCTTCCACTTCCATCGTGGCCTTGTCGGTCTCGATTTCAGCAATAACATCGCCAGGAGCGATCTTGTCGCCTTCCTTGACCAGCCATTTCGACAGGTTGCCTTCTTCCATCGTCGGAGAAAGCGCTGGCATGGTGATATTGATCGGCATGTCCAGACCCTTTCGTTACGCGGTATAGGTAACGGCTTTCACCGCTTCGACCACTTCGGCGACAGTCGGCAGCGCCAGCTTTTCCAGATTTGCCGCATAAGGCATCGGAACATCCTTACCAGCAATGGTCAGGATCGGCGCATCGAGATAATCGAAAGCCTGCTGCATGACGCGGGTGGCGATTTCCGTACCAACGGACGACTGCGGGAAACCTTCTTCCACAGTCACCAGTCGGCCAGTCTTCTTGACTGATTCGACGACAGTCGGAATATCCATCGGGCGGATCGTGCGCAGATCGATGATTTCAACATCAATACCCTGCTGGGCCAGCTCTTCAGCCGCCTTGACGGCGTAGGTCATGCCGATACCGAACGAAACAATGGTGGCGTCTTTGCCCTGCTTGTGAATGCGGGCCTTGCCAATCGGCAGCACGAAATCGTCAAGCTTCGGCACATCGAAATGATGACCGTACAGGATTTCGTTTTCGAGGAAGATCACCGGATTCGGATCGCGAATGGCAGCCTTCAGCAAGCCCTTGGCGTCGGCTGCCGTGTACGGCATGACGACCTTGAGACCCGGAATGTGGCTGTACCAGGCCGCATAGCACTGCGAGTGCTGGGCAGCAACGCGTGCAGCAGCACCGGATGGGCCACGGAAGACCATCGGAGCGCCCATCTGTCCACCGGACATATAAAGCGTCTTGGCAGCAGAGTTCACGATCTGGTCGATTGCCTGCATGGCAAAGTTAAAGGTCATGAATTCAACGATCGGACGCAGACCCGCAAAAGCCGCGCCAACACCTACACCGGCAAAACCATGTTCGGTGATCGGAGTATCGACAACACGCTTGGAACCGAATTCGTCGAGAAGTCCCTGCGTTACCTTGTAAGCGCCCTGATATTCGGCGACTTCTTCGCCCATCACGAAAACATTCGGATCACGGCGCATTTCTTCGGCCATAGCATCACGAAGCGCTTCACGAACTGTCGTGGAAACCATTTCGGTGCCAGCCGGGATGTCCGGGTCGGACGCGACTTCGAGTGCTGGAGCCTTTGGAGCAGCCGGAACAGAATCAGCCTTCTTCTCTTCGGCTTTTGGCTCTTCCTTGGCTTCGCTCGATGGTGCCTCGGCTTTGGCCGCCGGAGCAGAACCGATGTCGGAAGCGCTTTCACCGTCACCGAGAAGCACGGCAATCGGCGTATTGACCTTCACGCCTTCGGTGCCTTCATCGACAAGAATTTTGCCGATCGTGCCTTCATCGACAGCTTCGACTTCCATCGTCGCCTTGTCGGTTTCAATTTCGGCGATCACATCGCCGGACGTAACCTTGTCGCCTTCTTTCTTCAGCCATTTGGAGAGCTTGCCCTCTTCCATGGTTGGGGAAAGTGCGGGCATGAGAATTTCTACGGGCATGACAACACCTTCCTGGAATTAGAGCAGAATATCCGTGTAGAGCTCGGATGCATCCGGCTCCGGATCGTTTTGAGCGAAATCAGCAGAATCAGCGACAATGTCGCGGACATCCTTGTCGATTTCCTTCAGCTCTTCCTCGGTTGCCCAACCCTTGTCGATCAGACGCTGCTTGACCTGTTCGATCGGATCATGCTCGGAGCGCATCTTCTGCACTTCTTCCTTCGAACGATACTTTGCCGGATCCGACATGGAGTGACCGCGGTAACGGTAGGTCTGCATGTCGAGAATGATCGGCCCCTTGCCGGAACGCGTCCATTCCACGGCCAGATCGGCAGCAGCCTTGACCGCACGAACGTCCATGCCATCTACCTGGATACCCGGAATATTGAAAGAGAGACCGCGCTTCGAGAAGTCCGTTTCTGCGGACGAGCGCGAAACCGATGTGCCCATGGCGTAGCGGTTGTTCTCGATGATGTAGACTACCGGCAGCTTCCATAGCGATGCCATGTTGAAGCTTTCGTAGACCTGACCCTGATTGGAAGCGCCATCGCCGAAATAGGTCAGCGTTACATTGTCGTTGTCGCGATAGCGATTCGCGAATGCAAGGCCTGTGCCGAGCGAAACCTGCGCACCGACGATACCATGACCGCCGTAGAAGTTCTTCTCTTTGGAGAACATGTGCATGGAGCCGCCCTTGCCCTTGGAAAGGCCGCTGCGACGTCCGGTCAGTTCAGCCATCACGCCGCGCGCGCTCATGCCAGCTGCAAGCATATGACCATGATCGCGATAGGCGGTGATTACCTGATCACCTTCCTTCAGCGCCATCTGCATGCCGACCACCACGGCCTCCTGGCCGATATAAAGGTGGCAGAAGCCTCCAATGAAGCCCATGCCATAAAGCTGGCCGGCTTTTTCTTCGAAACGCCGGATCAACAGCATTTCGCGATAAGCGTCCAGCTCCTGCTTCTTGTCGAAGTTCACAGGTGCAGGTGCCTTGGGTGCAGTCACAGAAGACGCCTGCGTTTTGCTAGCAGGCGACTTTTTAGCCCTCGGTGCCATATCTCGCTCCCTAAATTGTCGTTCTATTGTGACGTTATACGGGCATATCACAAGATACAATATGCGCCCAGAGCATAGCTGCTATGTCGCCAAGCCCTTAAAAACATATCACAAAAAGACAATTAACCGGATTTCAGTTAATTTGAACGGTCTTCCCTGGAGGTGATAATTGTCACTTCATCGGGATGGGAGAGATTAAGCGCTCTGCGTGCCTGCTCGTCAAGCATATCCTTCTCAATGGAACCGTCGCGCAAAAGCGTGACTCGTTTTTCGAGCGCGTTGCGATCTGCCGTCACCTGTTCAAGCTGCTTGGCCAGAAGACTTTTCTGCTCTTCCAGCTGGATACGGGAGTAGAGACCATATTCGCCGTGATAGGCGTGAAAGCCGAAGTAACTCAGAAATGCAGCCGTCAGAATGGGCAACACAAAACGCCCACGGATCGATTTACGCTTCTGCTTGGTCCACATTTCGGCTTCCTTCCCGGATATTCGGTGCCACTACGAATCCTGCGAAGGGCATCAATCCGAATTCCACCATCAAGCATTATTTTGCTTAACAGAGATTTACCAAGAACCGATGTCAGGAACAGTCGGGACTAGTTTTCGCAACAGCTGGAAGAAGTGAACCTCGCGCAAACCATTCAAACCCGTCAGGAATCGAGAACGGCTCACCATAAAGACGAGCCGCTCATTCAGATTGTTAAAATGTTTGACAGGATCAAACGTCTACAATTGTGGAAAACCCGCCCATGATCATGCGCTTGCCGTCGAATGGCATCTGGTCACCCATCGCCTTCATACGCGGATCACTCATCATTTTGCTATTTGCAGCGTCGCGCGTTGCCTTGTCGGGATATTCGAACCAGGAGAAAACAACCTCCTCGTCGGCCTCAGCCTTAACCGCACGTCGAAAATCGGTGACCTTGCCATCCGGCACATCATCCCCCCATGCTTCGACCATACGCGTCACGCCAAACTCCTTGAATAATACAGCAGCTTCGGCGGCATGCTTGCGATAGAGTTCCTTGTTCGCCTTGGGGACGGCGACAACAAATCCTTCGATATAAGCCATTTTCTCTCTCCCGTTGTTAACTCCCCCACGGCTTCATCATCTGAATTCCAAGCCGCTGCCTCATCTGCTCAAACACCAATGTAATAACATTGATATCAATATAATTGCATTCGGTCAAATGCCGAGCATTGGAAGTCATATAGGGCGAAAACGAAAAAAGGCGGACCGAAGCCCGCCTTTATCAGTCTCAGAGAAAAATCAGAGGAACTTCAGTGCGTTGCGACCTGCATAGCGGGCCTGCTTGCCAAGTTCTTCCTCGATACGGATAAGCTGATTGTACTTGGCCGTACGGTCCGAACGGGCCAGCGAGCCAGTCTTGATCTGACCACAGTTGGTAGCAACCGCGAGATCGGCAATCGTCGAATCCTCGGTTTCACCCGAACGATGCGACATGACGGCAGTATAGCCAGCCTTATGAGCTGTTTCGACCGCGTCGAGCGTTTCAGACAGCGATCCGATCTGGTTGACCTTGACGAGAATCGAGTTGGCAACGCCCATACGAATACCGTCACGGAGACGAGCGGAATTGGTGACGAACAGGTCGTCACCAACGAGTTGGCACTTGTCGCCAATAAGATCGGTGAGGTACTTCCAACCTTCCCAGTCGTCTTCAGCCATACCATCTTCGATAGTGACGATAGGATAGTCGCTGGCGAGCTTGGCGAGATACTTGGCCTGAGCCTTTGGATCGCGCGTCTTGCGCTCGCCTTCATAGACGTAATTACCGTCCTTGAAGAATTCGGTCGCAGCGCAGTCGAGGCCAAGAGCAATATCTTCACCCGGCTTGAAACCGGCCTTTTCGATCGATTCCATAATGAAGTCGAGCGCAGCCTGGGCATTCTTCAGATTAGGAGCAAAGCCGCCTTCATCGCCAACATTGGTGTTGTGACCGGCATCCTTCAGACGCTTTTTGAGGGTATGGAAAACTTCCGAGCCATAACGAACAGCTTCACGAACGGACGAAGCCCCCACCGGCAGAATCATGAATTCCTGGAAATCAATCGGATTGTCAGCATGTGCACCGCCATTGATGATATTCATCATGGGGACCGGCAGAACATGGGCATTTGCGCCACCAACGTAGCGGTAAAGTGGGAGACCCGTTGCCTGAGCCGCAGCCTTGGCAACTGCAAGCGAAACACCCAGAATTGCGTTGGCACCGATGTTGCCCTTGTTGGCCGAGCCGTCAAGCTCGATCATCGTCTGGTCGATAAGCAGCTGGCTTTCCGCATCCATGCCCGCAATAGCGTCAAAAATCTTGCCATTGACAGCTTCGACGGCCTTTTCCACACCCTTGCCGAGATAGCGGCTGCCACCGTCACGCAATTCTACAGCTTCATGCGCGCCAGTCGATGCGCCAGACGGAACCGCAGCACGTCCGAAAGAGCCGTCTTCAAGCACAACGTCCACTTCGACGGTCGGGTTGCCGCGGCTGTCGAGGATTTCGCGGCCGACGATGTCGATGATTGCAGTCATAGGAACCAGTCCTTCCCTATAGATTGCCCCGCCAGATGTGCGAGGCGCTTAACAAATCCGATGCGGCCATTTCTTAGCGCATAATCCTAAAACTTTGCAGACATTTCAGAAAAGATTATGCACCAGGCCAATTTTTAAGCCCTAACCGCAAAAAAGCGGCGAGAATGGCTTAGCGAAACAAAAGGCGGAGGAAAATCCCCCGCCTTTTTAAATTCTCCGAGAACTGTTTAAAGCCCTTTCGCGATACGATCGAAAGCCATCAGCTTTTCGAGGAGCGCGGGCATTTTATCCACCGGCACCATATTCGGACCATCGGATGGGGCATTGTCCGGATCCTGATGCGTTTCGATGAAGAGCCCGGCAACGCCAACGGCTACAGCTGCGCGTGCCAGTGTCTCAACGAATTCGCGCTGACCACCCGACGAACCACCGTGCCCGCCCGGTTGCTGTACTGAGTGAGTCGCATCGAACACAACCGGTGAACCAAGGCCTGCCATGATCGGCAAGGAACGCATATCGGAAACGAGCGTATTATAGCCAAACGAAACACCGCGTTCGGTCGCCAGCACATTCGGATTGCCACTTTCCGTAATCTTGGAAAGAACATTCTTCATGTCCCACGGCGCCAGAAACTGGCCCTTCTTGACATTCACGACACGTCCCGTCTTTGCGGCAGCAATCAGCAGATCGGTCTGGCGGCAGAGAAATGCCGGGATTTGCAGGACATCGACCACGGGAGCAACTGCGGCGCACTGCTCTTCAGTGTGGATGTCCGTCAGCACCGGAAAGCCGAACTCCTTCTTGAGATCGGCAAAAACTTCCATTGCCTTTTCGAGGCCGATTCCACGCTCAGCCTTCAAGGATGTGCGATTGGCCTTGTCGAAGCTGGACTTGTAGACAAGATCGATGCCGAGCTTATCGGTCATCTCCTTGAGACGGCCCGCCATATCGAAGGCGTGTTCACGCGTTTCCATCTGGCACGGGCCCGCTATCAGGGCAAACGGCGCACTGTTTGAAAAAGTAACGTTTCCGATTTTTACGGATGAATTGGCAGTCGCCATGACGTGAACCTCGATATTGAGTGCCTTGCAGGCACCTTATCTGGCGTAAAGGTGGGTCGAAAACAAGACCACGGCCTGAAAGCAGAAATGAAAACGCGCCCCGAAAGGCGCGTTAGATTTTCAGACCAGACGGCTCTGCTCGATTGCCGCTTCAATGAAGGAAGCAAACAGCGGATGCGGTTCGAACGGTCGAGACTTCAGTTCAGGATGGTACTGAACGCCGATGAACCAAGGGTGGTCAGGATATTCGACTGTTTCCGGCAGAACACCATCCGGTGACATGCCTGCGAAGTTCAGCCCGGCAGATTCCAGACGTTCCTTGTAGTCGATATTGACTTCATAGCGATGACGATGGCGCTCGGAAATATCGGTCGATCCGTAGATTTCCGCAATCTTTGAGCCCGACTTCAACGCCGCTTCATATGCACCAAGGCGCATTGTACCGCCAAGATCACCAGCCGAAGCGCGCTTCTCGAGCATATTGCCCTTCAGCCACTCGGTCATGAGACCAACAACCGGCTCCTTGGTCGGACCGAACTCGGTCGAAGATGCGTTTTCGATACCAACGAGATTACGTGCTGCTTCAATGCAAGCCATTTGCATGCCAAAGCAGATACCGAAGTAAGGAACCTTGCGTTCACGAGCGAACTTCGCTGCAAGAATCTTGCCTTCCGCGCCACGTTCGCCGAAACCGCCCGGCACCAGAATGCCATGAACCTTTTCCAGATATGGGGCCGGATCTTCGCTTTCGAAGACTTCAGCCTCGATCCAGTCGAGATTGACTTTTACCTTGTTGGCAAGACCACCATGATAGAGCGCTTCGATCAGCGACTTATAGGCATCTTTAAGGCCAGTATATTTGCCGACGATGGCGATGGTCACTTCGCCTTCTGGATTGTGGAGGCGGTTGGAGACCTCTTCCCAGCGGTCCATACGGGGCTTCGGAGCCGGATCGATACCGAATGCCGACAGAACTTCCGAATCAAGGCCTTCCTTATGGTAGGCAATCGGCACATCGTAGATCGTTGCTACGTCGAGCGCCTGAATGACCGCGCTTTCGCGGACATTACAGAACAACGACAGCTTGCGACGTTCTGATTCCGGAATCTCGCGATCGGCGCGGACCAGAAGGATATCTGGAGCAATACCGATAGAGCGCAGCTCCTTGACCGAATGCTGGGTCGGCTTGGTCTTCAGTTCACCAGCTGCCGGAATATACGGCATCAAGGTCAGATGGATATAAACTGCCGTTCCGCGCGGCAGTTCATTGCCAAGCTGACGGATCGCTTCGAGGAACGGCATGGCTTCGATGTCGCCAACCGTGCCGCCGATTTCGCAAAGAACGAAATCATAGTCTTCGTTGCCTTCAAGGACGAAGTTCTTGATCTCGTCGGTCACATGCGGAATGACCTGAACCGTCGCACCGAGATAATCGCCGCGGCGTTCCTTTTCGATGATATTCCGATAAATGCGGCCGGTGGTGATGTTGTCCTGCTGGTTGGCAGGACGACCGGTGAACCGCTCGTAATGGCCCAGATCAAGGTCGGTTTCGGCACCATCGTCAGTGACGAACACCTCACCATGCTGGTAAGGCGACATCGTGCCGGGATCGACATTCAGATAAGGGTCGAGTTTACGGATACGCACGCGGTAACCACGTGCCTGAAGGAGTGCAGCCAGTGCTGCGGCAGCTATGCCTTTTCCAAGGGAAGAAACCACGCCGCCAGTGATGAATACATATCGCGCCATGGGCTTATCTCGTTAGACTTTCTTGATTGATTCCGCCACCAAAAAATGCACCCCGGCAGTGTTTTTTCACCGAAGCAAGGCGGTAATCGTCGTTGCACAAAGAAAAACCGGAGCCAGAAACCCCGGAGCGAATACGTCTGTACTCTCTAGCGCCTCTATTCACATAAAGCCATGTCGAAGCTCGAAATCCACAGCTTCCACCTGTCAGAATAGCCATTGGCACAAAAGAAAAGGCCGAGCCCATAAGCCCGGCCACATTCACATAGTCATTTACAGATCAGAGAACAACCACTTCGGTACCCAGACCGACGCGCTCATAAAGATCCATCACATCCTCATTGATCATGCGGAAGCAGCCGTTGGAAGCCGAGCTACCGATAGTCCATGGCTGTACCGTGCCATGAATGCGGATGTAGGTGTCCTTGTTGCCCTGAAACAAGTACAGAGCGCGCGAACCAAGTGGGTTGCCTGGACCACCATCCATACCGTTCTTGAAGCGACCATAGTGAGCCGGATCACGCTCGATCATTTCCTTGGTCGGAATCCAGCGCGGCCACTCCCGCTTCGCGTTGATTGTTCCAGTGCCCTTGAATTCCAATCCCTGCTTGCCGACAGCGATGCCATAACGGCGAGCAGTCGTCGACGTTTCAACAAGGTAAAGGAAACGCTGCTTCGGGTCGATCACGATGGTGCCAGGCTTATAGCCGGTAAAAGCCACTTCCTGCGCCCGGAACTTCGGATCGATGTTGTACTTATTGGCCTTAACTGCATTGCCGCTCTTGGAAGCCTTTTTCTTCTTCGGCTTTTCAGGATTGGCCTTGGCATCGCTTGAGAGAGCAACTTGCTGAACAGACGCAGCAGCTTCATTGAGCTGCGCTTCAGCGCTTACCGGCGAAGTTGCAAATGCAGGAGCGGTCGCTCCGATGCAGAGAGTTGCAATACCTGCCATCAAAATACGGCGTGAAAACATGTTCGGTTCCCGAAAATTCAAGCACAAGGGAAAAATGTCTGCCGCATTAATTGCGACCAGACTTTCGCTTTCCTTACTGCAAAGCGATCCGGTTCTCAATTCGCTGCCATCGTTCTGCAATGCGATTCGCGGCAGCGTATTGCCTAGCTGCAACACTTTGCAGTCTCATGATTAACAAAAAGAAAACCGGCCACAAGGGCCGGTTTCGCATTCTGTTCACTTTGCTCGGCCTTTTACTGCGAGCTAGGAACCGGGTTGGCCGGGGTTTCCGGAACAACCGGAGCCTGCGGCTGGGTAGCGTCGGGCTGTGTTGCCGGCGCTGTAGCACCTGGAGCTGCAGGTGCAGTCTGATTGGCGTCAGGACGCGAAGACTCGCCACCCAGCTGATTGAGGATACCGCCGCCATTGCCGCCTGCCGGAGCTGACTGACTGCCGGTTGCCGCCGGGATACGGTTGAGAATGTCGGTCGGCTTTTCGCCGTAGCGTGCCATGATGCCGAGAATAAGCGAGGTCGCGAAGAAACCGATCGCGAGAATGGCTGTCGTGCGGGTCAGTGCGTTGGCTGCGCCGCGAGCCGTCATGAACCCCGAACCGCCGCCAATGCCAAGGCCACCGCCTTCAGAACGCTGGATAAGCACAACGCCGACAAGCGCCAGCACGATCAACAAATGAATGACAATGATTACGGTCTGCATGGGTTACGGTCTTTATATCCCTAAAACTAGAGCGGCTCTTTACACGCTATTGTCCGATAATCCAAGCCCCGAGACCAAGATAGACAGACGTGATGTGCCGGTTACAAATTACGATAGGTTTCGCATATGGCGAGAAAATCGTTCGCCTTCAAGCTCGCACCACCAACAAGCGCACCATCAACATCCGCGACGCCGAGCAATTCCAATGCGTTTGAAGGCTTGACCGAACCGCCATAGAGCAGCCGAAGATGTGCGCCTTTCGTGCCGAAACGTTCAATTAGCTGCTCACGCATGAAAGCATGAGCGGCACGCACGTCCTGCACTGTTGGCGTCAACCCTGTACCGATTGCCCAAACCGGTTCGTAAGCAATGATCGTATTCGCGGCATTGACGCCATCCGGCAAAGAGCCAGCAAGCTGCTTGCCGATTACATCCAGAGTACGCTCCGCCTTGCGCTCATCGGCAGTTTCGCCGACGCAAACGATTGCAATCAATCCGGCAGCCCATGCGGCCTCGGTCTTGGCGCGAACAGTGTCATTGCTTTCATGATGGTCGGTCCGGCGTTCGGAATGACCGATTATGACATGCGTAGCGCCCGCTTCCTTAAGCATTTCTGCAGAGACATCGCCTGTATGCGCGCCAGACACTTTATGGTGAGCATCCTGACCGCCGAGACCAACAGTCTCGCCTTCGAGCGTTTCCGCCGCGCGGGAAAGAAGCGTCGCAGGTACACAAATGACGGCGTCAAGCTTGCGGCCGAGATCGGAGCTCAGGCCGGCAGCAATCGCACGCAATTCGGTCAGGGACTCTCCCGTGCCATTCATCTTCCAGTTGCCAGCAACCAGCGGACGGATTCCCGGAGTCATTTCATTCTCCTCGCCTGTTCAAAACAGTAGACGCGGTCACCTCTTGAAAGCGGACCAGCGCCAAAATTTGCCACTGACTAAGCGTATTCGTGCCGCAATGCAAATGTTCTTGAGTGCCTACATGCAATGAGATCTTGCATATAGGGCTGGCTTGAGGTTATCCCCTGACTGGCTCTATCTATGAAAGCCGAGCTTAGATTTATACTTGAAGGGTTTCCAATGCTCGACAGCCTGCGTTCTGCCGCTCAATCCTGGGTCGCCAAACTTCTGCTTGGCCTGCTTGTACTGAGCTTTGCGATCTGGGGCATCTCCGATGTCTTTCGCGGCGGCCTGTCAGGCAATGCCGCTTTGACGGCTGGCGGTTCCGAAGTGAGCGCCACTGATTATCGTTTCGCCTATGAACAGCAGATGATGCGTTTGTCTCAACAGTTTCGCCAGCGTCTGACGCGCGAACAGGCAAAAACGCTCGGTGTCGAAAATCAGGTACTCGCCCAGCTCGCAGCCGGTGTGGTTCTGGATGAAGGTGCGCGCAACATGCAGCTCGGCCTTTCCAAGGACGGAATTGCTCGACTGACCGGTGAAGATCCGGCTTTCCATGACGCAAGCGGCAACTTCAATCGCGCGCAGTTCGATGCAGTGCTTCGTCAATCTGGCATTCGTGCACAGGATTATCTCGACAACCGCGCGAAAGTGGCTCGCCGCCAGCAGATCGTGGAAGCTGCAACGGACGGCATCAAACTTCCGAATACAGCGTTGAAGGCGCTGGCTCTATATCAAGGTGAAACCCGCAGCGTTGACTATGTGACCATTCAGGCTGAAAAGGCCGATGCTGTCCCTGCCCCGTCCGAAGATGCGCTCAAGACCTATTTTGACGCACACAAGGACGAGTATAAGGCACCGGAGTACCGGAAAATAACCTATGTGAAGCTGGAGCCGGCTGATATTGCAGATCCGTCTGCCGTCACGCAGGACGAAATCAACGAATACTATGAAAAGAACAAGGACCGCTTCAGCACGATCGAAAAGCGTACTATCGAGCAGTTGAGCTTTGCCGATGATGCCGCAGCTGAAGCTGCCCAGCAGAAAATTGCCGCTGGAACAAGCTTCATCGATATCGGCAAGGAACAGGGCAAAACAGAAGACGACCTGAAGCTTGGCACGTTTGAGAAATCCGCCATTCCTGATCAGGCCGTTGCCGACGCAGCTTTTGCACTGGCAGAGAATGGCGTGAGCCCGGTGGTGAAGGGTGGCTTTGGTCCGGTTATCCTGCGCGTGACGCAGATCGAACCGGCTCATGTGAAACAACAAGCCGAAGTTGAAGGCGAAATTCGCACCACGCTTGCCAACAATATCGCAGCAAGCAGCATCAGCGGCATTCATGACTCTTATGAGCAGGACCGTTCCGACGGCGCATCCATGGCTGATGTGGCAAAGAAGCTAAGCCTCAAGTCCGTCACAGTGGAAGCCGTCGACGCCGAGGGCAACGATCCTTCTGGTAATCCTGTGCAGCTGCCAAACTCCGAAGCGCTGCTTTCCGCTGCCTTCCAGGCCGACCAGGGTTTTGACAACGACGCCCTGACCATGGGCAATGTCGGCTATCTCTGGTATCAGGTTGACGGTGTAACTCCGGCACGCGACCGTACGCTCGACGAAGTCAAGGACAAGGTTGCAGCGGCATGGAAGGGCGAAGAAGCAGTCAAGCGCCTCAACCAGCGCGTAGACGAGTTGCAGAAACGCCTCGACGGCGGCGCGACACTCGACGCAATCGCTACAGAGCTGGGCGTCGAAAAGCAGACAAAGCGTGGTATTGTCCGCACGACCAACGATGCCGATATCGGAACCGCAGCGGCGGCGCAGATCTTCCGGGGAGCGAATGGTTTCACCGGTAGCGCTGCTGCACCTTCGGACGATGCCCAGATTCTGTTCAAGGTTGTTGAAGTGACCGAACCTGCCGGAGCTGGCCCGGAAGCTATTCCGGAACAGCAGCAGAAATATCTGGCGACATCGCTCTCGGATGATGTTCTCGAACAGCTCGTCGGCGAATTGCAGAAGCAGTATCCTGTTAAGATAAACCAGACCGTCATCAACAACGCTCTGGCGTTTTAAGGACGGTGGGCATCCAAAATGGCTGATCTAAAACCCTATATCGCGAAAGCTGCATCAGGCGAACCGCTTTCGCTTGAGGATTCCAGAGCCGCCTTCGATATCATGATGTCAGGACAGGCAACGCCGTCGCAGATCGGCGGACTGTTGATGGCGTTGCGCGTACGCGGTGAAACAGTACCGGAAATCGCCGGTGCCGTTGCCTCCATGCGCTCGCGTATGCTGGGAGTTTCCGCTCCCGACAATGCCATTGATATTGTTGGCACTGGTGGCGATCAGTCGGGTTCATACAATGTCTCCAGCTGCTCGGCGTTTGTTGTTGCTGGAGCTGGCGTTCCTGTAGCAAAACATGGCAACCGCGCCCTCTCCTCCCGCTCTGGTGCAGCCGATGCACTCGCGGCGCTCGGCATCAATATCGAGGCCGACGCGAGCATCATCGGTCGCAGCATCACAGAAGCTGGCCTCGGCTTCATGTTTGCACCGATGCACCATTCCGCCATGCGCCATGTCGGCCCCTCGCGCGTAGAACTCGGCACCCGCACCATCTTCAATCTGCTTGGCCCCCTCTCCAATCCGGCCAGTGTCAAGCGTCAGCTTGTGGGGGTATTCGCACCACAATGGCTTGTGCCGCTGGCTGAAGTGCTCAAGGAACTGGGTTCCGAAGCGGCCTGGGTTGTCTACGGCGACGGCCTCGACGAGATGACTACCGCGGGAACGACACAAGTTGCCGCCCTCGAAAACGGTCGGATTCGTACCTTTGAAATTACGCCGGAAGAAGTTGGATTGCGTCGTTGCGATCCGGCCGAACTGAAAGGTGGCGAGGCTTCGGTAAACGCCAAAGCTCTGCTGGGCGTGCTTGAAGGCGAGAAAAACGCCTATCGAGACATCGTCCTGCTCAATTCAGGCGCGGCGCTTGTGATTGCTGGCAACGCGAAGGACCTGAAAGAAGGCATCGCACTCGCGGCACAATCCATCGACAGCGGCGCAGCACTTGATGTTTTGCAGAAGGTGATTGCCGTTTCCAACGACAAAGCCGCCTGACGGAAAGGATTTAAGTCATGTCCACCGACATTCTGCGCAAGATCGAGGCTTACAAGCGCGAAGAAATCGCTACTGCAAAAGCCGAGCGTACCGTCGCTGATTTGAAGGCACGCGCACAGGATCAGGAAGCGCCGCGTGGCTTTTTCAAAGCGCTGGAGGCAAAACGCGCCGCCGGTGAATTCGCGCTGATTGCTGAAATCAAGAAGGCAAGCCCATCGAAGGGCTTGATCCGTCCTGATTTCGATCCGCCTGCACTTGCAAAAGCCTATGAAGCTGGTGGCGCTGCATGTCTTTCAGTGCTGACTGACACACCTTCCTTTCAGGGAGCGCCGGAATTTCTGACGGCAGCTCGCAACGCTTGCAGTCTCCCGGCTCTGCGCAAGGATTTTCTGTTCGATACCTATCAGGTACACGAAGCCCGCAGCTGGGGCGCAGATTGCATTCTGATCATTCTTGCAAGCGTCGACGATGATCTTGCAAAGGCGTTGGAAGAAACCGCGTTCGAGCTTGGCATGGATGCACTCATCGAGGTGCATGACGAAGCCGAGATGGAACGCGCACTAAAGCTTTCGTCGCGTCTGCTCGGCGTCAACAATCGCAATTTGCGTACATTTGAGGTCGATCTGGCCGTTTCGGAACGGCTGTCGAAGATGGCGCCAGCCGATCGCGTTCTGGTCGGTGAAAGCGGCATATTCACACACGAAGATTGCCTGCGTCTGAAAAAGTCTGGAATCGGGACATTCCTCATCGGAGAGAGCCTCATGCGGCAGGCCGATGTTGCAGCGGCTACCCGTGAACTGCTGACTGGCAAGGCCTGACTGATGATGTCCAAACTCACCCATATCGACCAGACCGGCGCTGCCAATATGGTGGATGTTGGTGCCAAGGACGAGACTGAACGACAGGCTGTGGCCGAAGGGTCGGTCAGAATGAATCTGGAAACGCTGGCGCTCATTCTGGAAGGCAACGCCGCTAAGGGTGACGTCATTGGCGCTGCGCGTCTGGCTGGCATCATGGCGGCTAAAAAGACCGCCGATCTGATTCCCCTCTGCCATCCACTGATGTTGACCAAAGTAGCCGTCGAAATCGAGCCGGATCAGACATTGCCCGGTTTGCGCGTTCGTGCGCTGGCCAAGCTCAAGGGGCGCACCGGCGTGGAAATGGAAGCCCTCACCGCCGTTTCTGTTACATGTCTTACGATCTATGACATGGCCAAAGCCGTCGACAAACATATGGAGATCGGCGGTATCCGCGTTACCGAAAAGGGCGGCGGCAAATCAGGTGACTGGAAAGCATAAACCGCTAGACTTTGCTCTGGATCAACTCATCTGGACAGATTCTGTGGTCTAGACGGGTCAACAATTCAGTTCGAGAGGAAACGCCATGTCCCTTCTCCCGGTCGATGAAGCACTGGCCCGCATCCTGAAATCCGCAGAACCGCACGGTAAAGAGCAGGTCGCTTTGTCAGATGCAGGTGGGCGCGTGGTTGCAACACCTGTTTTGGCACATTTTCTGCAGCCGCCGTTCGACGGATCGGCCATGGACGGTTACGCCCTGATCGCGCCAGACAACATCTCTTATCCCGTCGAGTTCGACATCATCGGCGAATCGGCAGCGGGCAATCGCTTCGAAGGTGAACCGGGAATTGGTCAGGCGGTCCGGATTTTCACCGGCGCGCCACTGCCCAAAGGCACGGATACGATCGTTATTCAGGAACACACTGAGCGCTCGGATAACCGGCTAACCGTTCACGAAGGCATAGAACCGGGACGACATATACGCCGCGCAGGCCTCGATTTTTCACCCGATAACATCGTCATTCCGAGCGGGCGGGCGCTGGATGCTGCGGCCCTGTCGCTGGCAGCGGCCAGTGGCAATGCGAGAATCGACGTCTTTCAAAAGCCCAAAATAGCAATCATTGCGACCGGCGATGAGCTGGTTCCGCCGGGGGAAACACCCGGAAAAGACCAGATTGTTGCATCGAACAGCGTTGGAATCGCCGAGATAGTAAGGCGAGCCGGCGGAGCGCCACATGATAAAGGGATCATTCCGGATGATCCTGCCAAAATCGAACGGGCAATAGCAGACAGCCTGCAAAGCGGCATCGACATTCTGGTAACGATCGGTGGCGCTTCCGTCGGTGACCGGGATTTTGTGCATGGAGCACTGCAGAAACAGGGCGTCAATCTCGACTTCTGGAAGATCGCCATGCGGCCCGGCAAGCCCCTGATGTATGGGCGCATCGAAGTGAACGGCAAGATCGTGCATGTCATCGGCCTACCGGGCAATCCCGTTTCGAGCTTGGTATGCAGCCTCGTTTTTCTCCGTCCGCTCGTCGCCAAGCTTGCCGGAACGAACCTCGATGCCGATATCCGACCTGCAAAGCTGGGCACTGACCTGCCTGCGAATGACCACCGCCGCGATTATATCCGGGCCACAATCGAATCAAACCCTGACGGAACGCTGACCGCAAAGCCGTTTCCGGTCCAAGATTCGTCCATGCTTTCAGCTCTCGTCGGTTCAAAAGCGCTTCTCATCAGGGATGAAAACGCTCTTGCTGCCACTGTTGGCGATGATTGTCGCGTTCTCATGCTATAGATCGAGCGCAATTCTCGCCCTCACTAAAGCTTGAGAAAACAGACCTAAGTCATAATAAAATATATGTTATTCGAAGCAGCATCTGACATGCCGTGCCCGTGATGGTCTTGCCCTGAAATATTCCGTTCAATCTCACCCTGAGCGTTAATGGTTTTAAAACCATTGCAGAACAAGACTGGAACATATAGTGTTCGTTCTGGTTTTGTTTTTCTCGATTCTTGGCCGGGAGGGTGTCGCGCATGTTAACCCGTAAACAGCACGAGCTTCTGCTGTTCATTCATGAACGTCTAAAAGAAACGGGCATTCCCCCGTCTTTCGATGAAATGAAGGAAGCGCTCGATCTGGCTTCAAAATCGGGTATCCATCGTCTGATCACCGCCCTTGAGGAGCGTGGATTTATTCGCCGTCTGCCGAACAGGGCGCGTGCGCTTGAGGTGTTACGTCTGCCGGATTCCATCGCTCCGGGCCTCAACGCACAAAAGAAGTTCGCTCCCAGCGTTATCGAAGGCAGCTTGGGCAAAACACCTCCGCCACCGGCACGCCCCGCTCCCGTGGCTACCAATGACGACACGTCTGGAACTGTATCCGTACCGGTCATGGGGCGAATTGCTGCGGGTGTACCGATTTCAGCAATCCAGAATCAAACACACTCCCTCAGCCTTCCGCCCGAAATGATCGGTGCGGGCGAGCATTACGCGCTTGAGGTCAGAGGTGATTCAATGATCGACGCCGGCATTTTTGATGGTGACACCGTCATCATTAAACGCGGTGATTCCGCAAACCCTGGCGAAATCGTGGTGGCACTTGTCGATGACGAGGAAGCGACTTTGAAGCGCTTTCGCCGCAAGGGTGCATCCATCGCTTTGGAAGCCGCAAACCCGGCATACGAAACCAGAATATTTGGCCCGGATCGCGTTCGTGTGCAGGGCAAGCTTGTGGGCCTGATCCGCCGCTACTAGATCGTAGTGTAGCCGGCTTTGGAGATAAGCTCCGAGTTCAAACAATGGGGCGGTTCCAGTTAAGAACAGAAACGTGGAACCATTCTTTATTTAGTTGCAGCGCGTTGGTTCATCGCTAACACCTGATGAACAAACTCCGGCATTTTGAGCGGAGTGGGATTTTGGTTTGTACTCGCGCTCGGACAAGCCACGTGCTGGACGCGAATGGATGCGGTGCAAATGCCAAGGACGACTTGGCGCATCAATTGCATAGGTAATTCGGTCCTCCGGCTGCAATTCAGATGTTTGCTGGCTCATCTCGGGCTTTGCGACGTCGTAGGTGTCGCCCGATATAGCCTTGAGAGATCGATTTTTATCTGGCCTTTCTCCGAGCCTGATCTCGACGGCTCCCTTTAGCGCCAGTTCCTGTTTGCTGATACTCAGGATAGTGGAACGTCCGCACGCCGGATCTTTGCCGGAAACGGCGAGAATAACCACATCGCCGATGTTGCAGGCTATTTCCAGCATCGCGACATCTGCGGTGTAGGCTAGTGTACGACCATCACGCAGACTGATCGTGCAAAGTCCATCTTCGCATTCGAACCCGTCCCCATCAGTTCGCTTTTTGTTTTTGCCGGATGGCGGCGCGATGAACTCTTCCACCAGATAAGCGGTTTTCCAATTGTCGATTGTGAACTGTGACTGTCGGCTTCGATTGACTGCGAACTTCCCGTCTGCGAGCCGAACACCCACCAGTTTGGCATCTTCCGAGATCACGATGTCAGGAAAAGGCTCCCTGACGAAAGCAGCAAACCCCAGAACGATTAAGGGCAGCGCCAACGCCTTCAATCTGGTCGACAGAACAACAACCAGAACGAGCGCAATGGCCCAGAGAACGATAGTGAGTGCGGGCATGGCTCCAGGATTGCCATCTGGTGACCACTTTGCAACAAAGGCAGCAATGTGCCTGACTGCAAAAACACCCCAGCCCATTATCTGCAAAGGTACCCAGTCCAGTTGCAATGGCATCAGCACAAGACCAAAGACGGCAAACGGCATCACGAGAAGAGCTATTACAGGCTCAGCGAGGACATTTCCTACCAAGCCGAGTGGCGCTGTATTGTTGAAGTGATAAGCTGCAAAAATCCCGCTCGCCAGTCCGGCGATGAGCGAAGTAGCCGCCGCCGCTGTGATCGGCTTCAGGATTTTTCCAGCGAAGCTATAAGCGGTCTTCCCACGTTTTTCCGTGCCAACCTGCCTGATCGCGTAGCGCTCGCTCCACCAAGCATAACCGGCAATCAACGCAGCCGTAGCCGAAAAAGACATTTGAAAACTCGGTCCCAGTATCTCATGCGGCGAAATTGCAATCATAGCGATGGCCGCAATCGCCAGATTACGCATGCTGATGGCCGCTCGGTCTACCAGCAAAGCTCCGAGCATGACTGCAATCATCACGTAGCTTCGTTGTGCAGCGACATCCGCACCTGACATGGCAAGATAGAAGGTACAGCTCAACAGGGAGAGAAAGGCCGCATATTTCTTCACCGGATGCCGCACACTGAAAGCCGGAAATAGCGCGAAGACGGATCGCAACGTCAGCATGACAACGCCAGCGGCAAGCGCCATATGCAAGCCCGAGATCGACAGAATATGTGCGAGCCCCGCCTTGCGCAGGTCTTCATTTGTCCGCTCGCTGATCCCTGCACGCGTACCTGCCACAAGCGCCGAAGCAACACTGCCGTCCTCGCCACCGATCACTTCCTCGATTCGTTCAGACACCCGCACGCGCAACATGGCGATCCACTGGGAGATTTCCGCAGTCAGTTCGTCTGGCTGAGAAACCGTCGCCACTTTGGGTGTTCCGAGAAAGAAACCATTGGCACCGATACCATTGAAATAGGCATGAAACGAGAAATCGTAGTTACCCGGGCGAACCGGACCCGACGGAATACGCAATCGCACGAAACCTGCCAGTCCGCCGCCAATGCTCGTTGACGCCGGTATGTCCCGCGCATTGACACGAATGCGTTTCGGTGGAAAACGGAGTTTTGGACGCTCTGTCTGGAGCACATCAAGTGTTATCCGCCAGCTGCCATTGTCCTGATATTCAAGAGCGACAACCCGACCCGTTACACGTGTTGCCACGTCAGAGCCCAGCATCGGCGTGGCACGACGTTCCGTTTCCCATTTGCCGACCACAAACCCCGCCAGCAGAGCGATTGCCAATGTCACGCCTTGGGCAGCGGCGAATTGCTTGCGCGTCGCAATTCGCAAGATAGTGGCGATACCGAGCATGGACAAAAGCGGTAACCATGCCGGTTCGAATGAGAGCGTGAAATAGATGATTGCGCCAACACCGGCAAAAACCGGCAGCAGAAGAAAAAATACACCGCGTCCCGCTTCAGTTTCGACCGCAGCATTGAACTGTCGCGCTGTGACCGACGGTATAGACAGAAGTCGTTCACGCAAGCTCGGCGCAGGAGGCTTGACCGGCAGTGGATTTACCGGAATCTCGACATCATTTGGAGGCCAGACCTCTGGCAACAAAGCGCGCACGAAGCCGTCGGGCATGCTTTTCACAAGCGCCCGTTCGTTTATATCGCTCGCTTCCCTGATGCCTGTCATGCCCCCGCCTGACCGCAAAAGTTGGCCCAACCGCCGGAATACCCCGAAAGAACGACGGCACATTCGCGCGAAAGGGATGCGAGGCCCTTGCGCACATTGCTGCCTATGCTACATGAACCGCAGCCGAAATCGAGTGGGTTCGCATAACGAACCCCGATTACCTGCCGGGCATTCTCGCGCAGGCATTGGAATTCAAGTTCGCGCCTGTGTCTCCGGCATTTGCCGCTGCTCTAAAAAGGCGCACGACATAGTGGAGCTATCATGTCGAAACCGGTCGTTACCCGTTTTGCCCCCTCGCCCACGGGGTATCTGCACATTGGTGGTGCGCGCACTGCCTTGTTCAACTGGCTTTATGCCAAGCACAGCGGTGGCAAGATGCTGCTGCGCATCGAAGACACCGACCGGGAACGTTCCACCGACGCCGCGACGGCTGCCATTCTTGATGGCTTGACCTGGCTTGGTCTGGACTGGGACGGCGATGCCATCTCTCAGTTCGAGCGCGCACCTCGCCATCGCGAAGTAGCAGAAGAACTCGTCGCTCTCGGCAAGGCATATTATTGCTATGCAACACCAGAAGAACTGGCCGAAATGCGCGAGAAAGCACGCGAAGAAGGCCGTCCGCCGCGCTATGACGGTCGCTGGCGTGATCGCGATCCGTCAGAAGCGCCTGCAGGCGTAAAGCCGGTCATCCGGATCAAGGCACCGCAGGAAGGTGAAACTCTCGTGCAGGATGCAGTGCAGGGCGATGTGCGTTTCCCGAACAAAGACCTGGACGATTTCATCATTCTGCGTTCCGATGGTACGCCGACTTACATGCATGCAGTCGTTGTCGATGATCACGATATGGGCGTGACCCATATCATACGCGGCGACGATCATCTGACCAATGCTGCGCGGCAGACAGTCATCTATGATGCAATGGGTTGGGACGTGCCGCAAATGTCGCATATCCCGCTCATTCATGGTGCGGACGGTGCAAAACTCTCCAAGCGTCATGGCGCTTTGGGTGTGGATGCCTACCGTGCGATGGGTTATCTGCCTGCTGCTCTGCGCAATTATCTTGTACGTCTCGGCTGGAGCCACGGCGACGACGAAATCATGTCGACCGAACAGATGATCGAATGGTTCGATGTGAAGGATATCAACAAGGGTGCAGCTCGCTTCGATTTTCAGAAGCTTGAGGCAATCAATGGCGTCTATATGCGCGCCAGTGACGATAAGGCGCTTTATGATGCGCTTATCGCTGTTCTGCCGGAAATCGAGGGTGGCAAGGAAATTGCCGACGCTCTCGACGACAAGCGAAGCACACAATTGCTTGCCGCTATGCCGGGCCTGAAGGACCGCGCCAAAACTTTGGTGGAACTGGCTGATAGTTCGAAATTCATCTTTGCTGCCCGCCCGCTTGATCTTGACGAAAAGGCAGCTTCTCTCCTGAACGACGAAGGCCGGGCCGTGCTCAAATCCGTACTCCCGGATCTGGAAGCAGCTGGCGAATGGACCGTTGAATCTCTTGACGGCGTCGTAAGGACTCACGCAGAAAAAACCGGCCTGAAACTGGGCAAGATCGCACAGCCATTACGTGCATCTCTGACCGGTCGCGCCACCTCTCCGGGTGTGTTCGACGTGCTTTTCGTCCTTGGACGTGAAGAGTCTCTCGGACGTATTCGCGATCAAATCGGTTAAGGTGGGAACATTCACGCTGACGTGACAAAACCGGCGTAAATAGTTCAAATTACGCATTGCATCGCGAACCGTTTGGGATAGTTTGACGGGCAAAATCGTTAGGATAATGCGCTAAACGCTGATGGTCCCCATAGGGGCAGGGACCATTCCAAGAGATAAAAGACAAATTATAACGACGATTACAATTCTGCCGTCGTGCGGGCGGCAAAGTGGACATGAAAGGAAACACGATGTCAGATAGGACAGCCAGCTTTACACTAGAAGGCAAAACATTCGACCTGCCTGTACGACAAGGCACTGTCGGACCAGACGTCGTCGATATCGGTCCACTTTACAAAAACTCGCAGATGTTCACGTACGATCCCGGTTTCACGTCCACGGCATCGTGCGAATCCAAGATCACTTACATCGATGGCGATGAAGGCACCTTGCTCTATCGTGGTTACCCGATCGATCAGCTTGCCGAACACGGTGATTTTCTGGAAACCTGCTATCTGCTTCTCTACGGCGAATTGCCTACCGCGACGCAGAAGTCTGACTTCGACTACCGTGTGACACGCCACACGATGATTCACGAACAGATGACGAAGTTCTTTACGGGCTTCCGTCGTGACGCTCATCCCATGGCAGTCATGGTTGGCTGCGTTGGTGCAATGTCGGCTTTCTATCATGACTCGACCGACATCACCGACCCGCATCAGCGTATGGTCGCGTCGATCCGTCTGATCGCCAAGGTTCCAACGCTTGCCGCCATGGCCTACAAGTACCATATCGGGCAGCCGTTCATGTACCCGAAGAACGACCTCGATTTTGCGTCGAACTTCCTGCACATGTGCTTTGGCGTTCCATGCGAGGATTACAAGGTCAATCCGGTTCTGGCTCGTGCAATGGACCGCATCTTCATTCTCCACGCAGATCATGAGCAGAATGCCTCGACCTCGACCGTGCGCCTTGCCGGTTCTTCTGGAGCCAATCCGTTTGCATGTATCGCTGCCGGCGTTGCCTGCCTCTGGGGCCCTGCCCACGGCGGCGCAAATGAAGCTGCGCTCAACATGCTGGCTGAAATCGGTTCTGTGGACCGCATTCCAGAATTCATCGCCCGTGCAAAGGACAAGAACGATCCGTTCCGTCTGATGGGCTTCGGTCACCGCGTCTACAAGAACTACGATCCACGCGCCAAGATCATGCAGAAGACCTGCCATGAAGTTCTGGGCGAATTGGGTATCAAGGACGATCCGTTGCTCGACGTTGCAATGGAACTGGAAAAGATCGCCCTGACGGACGAATACTTCATTGAGAAGAAGCTTTATCCAAACATCGACTTCTACTCCGGCATCACGCTGAAGGCTCTCGGCTTCCCGACCGAAATGTTCACGGTTCTCTTTGCTCTCGCCCGCACCGTCGGCTGGGTCGCACAGTGGAAGGAAATGATCGAAGATCCGCAGCAGAAGATCGGCCGTCCGCGCCAGCTCTATACCGGCGCTCCCGAGCGGGATTACGTGCCGCTCGCAAAGCGTAAGTAAGTATCAGACTATAATAAAAACCCCGGTTGCCAAAACAACCGGGGTTTTTCGTATTCAATCTACAGTCAAAATCAGCTCTTGGAATTGCCTGCCAGTTCCAGAATGACGCGCGCCCCGATCTCGCCGGAGGGTTGCTCCGTCGCCATGATCAACGCAACTTTATCAAATCCGTCCAGCTGCGCCTGACGTGCCGATCCAGGCCGCATCAACCGTTCAAGGTTGCGTGCAAGCATTCCCGGACGGACAAACTCATTAAAATACTCAGGAACGACCGGCTCGTCGGCGATGATATTTGGCAAGGCAGCGCTCCAGATCGTGATCTTGGGCATCAGAAACTTGCGTGCGAACCAGTCCGCCTTATAGGAAAGCACGCTTGGAATGCGCGATAGAGCCAGCTCCAGCGAAACCGTCCCTGAAGCGGCAAGCGCCGCATCGGCTTTAGAAAAAGCTTTCCACTTTTCCTCATCACCCAGCACAATAAGCGGTTTGACAGCCCAGTCCTTTGAAAGATCGCGAACCATTTCCTCAATGCGTGGCAGTGTCGGCAGAACGACGTCAAGCTTGTCGACCCGGGCAGCTAATTCACCAACAGCCTGCCCGAACGGTTCCATGAGCATCTGGATTTCAGTCCGACGAGACCCCGGCAGAACGAGCAATGTTTTTCGGGACTCAACAGTCCGTCGCGCTTCCAGAGTTTTTTGTTCAGCCCGTGCCCGCAGTATCGGTTCATAACTAGAAAGGCGATGTCCGACATAAGTGGCACTCGGCCCGCTTAACCGCTGCATGACCTCCACCTCAAATGGAAGAATAGTCAACACATGGTCGAAATAGGCTTTCATCGCCCGTGCGCGTTGCGACCGCCAGGCCCACACGCTTGGTGCGATATACTTCACGATGGGAATCGATGGATTTGCAGCCCTGATCTTCTTGGCAACGCGATGTGTAAACTCCGGACTGTCAATCAGAAGTACGCAATCCGGTTTCTCAGCGATGATGCTTCTAGCGGTCTGGCCAATACGTCGCATTAGACCCGGTAAGTTCTTCAGAATTGCGCCCAGCCCCATAAGCGCAATCTCGTGCGGATCAAAAAAAGACTTCATTCCCCGGGCTGCAAGGTGATCACCACCGACACCGATGATATCAACCAACTGGTCTGTCTGGCTCCGCAACGCATCAATAAGGTCGGCACCTAGAAGATCACCGGATTCTTCACCGGCCACTATTGCTATTTTCAATGGCCGGCTGGTGGTGTTCACTTCTTGATATCCTTTTTCTCGCGACTGACCGTCTCTATGAAAAGGCCTTCTGCATTGGCCGCCGCGATGGTTTCACCGAAGCCTAGAATGAATGTCCTGCCTGCCTCAACAGCTATTCCTGATAATCCCGCTTTTACGGCATTATCAATCGTAGAAATTCCGATAGTCGGAAGGTCTGCTCTTTCGTCCTGTCGCGGCTTCGCCATCTTGACGAGAACACCGCCACGCCGAGGTATGCGGCCAGCTGCACGTAACTCGCGCACACGCTCTATCATTTGATCTGTGCCTTCCGCCCCTTCGAGCGCA
The DNA here is from genome assembly GCF_024539785.1 of Ochrobactrum sp. BTU2. Taxonomy (NCBI): domain Bacteria; kingdom Pseudomonadati; phylum Pseudomonadota; class Alphaproteobacteria; order Hyphomicrobiales; family Brucellaceae; genus Ochrobactrum; species Ochrobactrum sp. BTU2. The sequence continues at coordinate 428,150 of NZ_JAHWRG010000005.1, forward strand.
ACGACACGTCCGCCAACCGCAACAGCACCCTGCCCGACATCCAGATCACCCAGACGAAGCGCAGATTCCATTGCAAGTTCAAGATTATGACGTTCTCGCGCGTCCGGTGCATTTCGCGTCAAAATTTGAGCTGGCGATGGGGAAAGTAAATTCGGAACAACATCGTGAGCCCCGACAACTTTGAAACCGAAGGACTCCAGCAGACCGATAAATGCACGTAAAAGAGCATCATCGCCTTGTCCCAGCGCACGTAAAACGTAAGGCACTGCGCGCAGAGTAGGCCAGTCAAACTTCAGATCACTGACATGGGGCCTGCTTGTCACGCCACCAGCGAGGACAACGCGATCCACACCGGCAGCCTTCATGGACCGCACGAGCTTTGCAAACTCTACGATGGAGATTTCCTGATGCTCGTACTTGTAGAGTACCGGATCAGCCTCCCCTCGCAACGGTACGAGGAATGGCTTCTTCTCCGCAGCCTCAAGGGCCTCCGCCACACTGATCGGCAGCAGGCCATTACCGGCGATAATTGCAACGCGTCCCGCATCATCTGCAAGACGCGGTATTTGCTCAATCTTCGCCGCTGTCATGCCCGGCCCCACCATGGACCGCATCGAGCGGAGGTGTACAGTAGGCACGTTTGGTATCGACATTGATGAAGTCGATCATGTCAATCACAGCCGGAGAATCCGGTATCGCAGTCAGAACGTCCTTTGCACGATCCCGAATGGGCTTTGTGCGATCAAACAGCATCCGAACTGCATGACGGAGATTATGAATCTCTTTGCGTTCCATACCGGAACGCTTCATGCCGACGATGTTCAATCCACCGAGATGAGCGTGCACGCCAATCGCCATGCCGTACGGGATAAGATCGCTTACAACCGCAGCCATGCCGCCAACGAAAGCGTGATGCCCAACGCGCACAAACTGATGAATAGCGGCACCACCACCCAGAATAGCGTGATGTCCGATTGTCGTGTGGCCACCAATCATCACATTGTTGGAGAAGGTGACGTAGTCGCCAATGTCACAATCATGTGCCACATGCGCGTAAGCCAGGAACGAACAGTTGTCGCCAACCGAAGTGTAACCACGTGCGCTGTCTGACCCCTTGTGCATGGTCACGCCTTCGCGGATCAGGCAATTTGCGCCAATGTTCAGCTTCGTTGGGCCGCCCTTATGCTTGTTGTTCTGCGGGTCGCAACCCAGAACAGCGTGCGGATAAACCTTTCCACCTGTGCCAAGTGTCGTTGCACCAGTCACCACTACATGACTCATCAATTCCGAATTGTCGCCTATGACGGCGCCAGACTGAATGTGACAGAAGGGGCCGACAGACACACCCTGCCCCAGTTCCACACCCTGCTCAACAAGAGCGGTGGGGTGAATAAATGTTTCTTTCATTGATATGCTCACTGGCTTTCTTCAGCTGTACTGATCATGGCAGCGACTTCAGCTTCCGCAACCTTTACACCATCGACTTCGGCAATGCATTCGTATTTCGAGATATTTGCGCGTTGCTTGATCTTCTTTACGTGAAGCAAAAGTCGATCTCCCGGTATGACCGGGCGACGGAATTTGGCATTATCTATAGTCATGAAATAGACCACGCCAGGGCGCCCGGTTTTGCGCTGAAGCAGAGAAATAGCGCCCGCCGTCTGTGCCATGGCTTCGACAATCAATACGCCCGGCATAATCGGCTTTTCAGGGAAATGTCCGGTGAAATGCGGCTCGTTGATCGTCACATTCTTGATGCCGGTTGCGGAGACGTCGCCGTCAATGTCAACAATCCGGTCGATCAGCAAAAATGGATAGCGATGCGGCAGCACTGCCAGAAGATCCTGGATATCTGCTGCTTCCAGCTTGGTCTGATTTGCATCACTCATCAGAGGATTGCTCCTTTCTCGATTGCCCGATGCTACGTATGTTCGCGATATCTCGGAACCACTGCTTGATAGGCCGAGCGGGAATACCGCCCCAGCGCTCGCCATCGGGTATGTCATTCATAACGCCGCTCGCTGCGGCAATCTGCACGCGCGAACCGATAATCAAATGGTCGGCAAGTCCCACACGACCACCCAGCATCGTCTGGTCACCGATGACACAGCTGCCGGAAATGCCGCAATGAGCCGCAACAATACAAAAACGGCCGATCCGCACATTATGGGCGATCTGTACGAGGTTATCGATCTTCGTACCTTCGCCAATGACGGTATCGTTCAACGAACCACGGTCGATCGTCGTATTAGCGCCAATCTCGACATTATCCTGAATGATGACTCTGCCAAGCTGGGGAACCTTCTCCAAGCCGGCGGGACCTGGGACGTAGCCGAAACCGTCCTGCCCAATCCGCACACCTGGATGAAGAGACACTTGATTGCCGATGAAAGCACACTGAACGGTTACACCGGGGGCAATATAGCTGTTGCGACCTATCTGGCTGCCTTCACCGATAACCGCTGTAGAAGCGATCAGCGTACCGCTGCCGACACTTACGTCCTTGCCGATAACTGCGCCGGCCTCGATGGTCGCACCATCCTCAATATGTGCTGTCGGATGAATAATTGCCGCTGAAGAAACACCAGTTTCTCCGAACCAGCTGACCGGTTTGACGGATGCCGGAAACAGCATTCGACCAACGGATGCAAAGTCCCGTTGCGGATTGCGGGTAACCAGTGCAGCTATGTGCGACGGCACGCTATCCACCACAGCCTCGCTACATAGAACGCCAGCAGCATTAATCGATGAGAGACCGTCAGCATTCTTCTTGCCTTCGACGAAAACAAGAGAACCCTCAATAGCATCTTTAAGAGAAGAAAGACGCGCAACAGAACGCGGTGCAAGCTTCGGGTCACGAAGTCTTGCACCGGTAAAATCTGCGATATCGCCAATCGTGAGTTTACGCGAAGGCGCGAAAAAAACAGGATCTGCCATCAAAACACTTTCTTCCCCGGGGTTGTTATACCCCGGGAAAAGGCAAATCTATTAGAACTTGGTCGAAACACCGAAGTTGAAGTTCTGAACCTTGTCGGTATCAGCCTTCGCGATCGGGAACGCATAGTCAAAACGCAGAGGACCGAACGGCGAAGCCCACATCAAGCTTATACCTGCTGAAGCGCGAAGCTTCTTGTCGTCGCCATAGATTGGCGAACCGCCCTGCGAGGAGTCATTACCATAAAGCGTTGCGGCATCAGCAAACAAGGCGCCACGGATACCCAAGCTTTCAGGAACGAGCGGCATCGGGAACTGAACTTCAGCCGTACCGTTGATATAGGTCGTTCCGCCCATCCAGTAGCGTTTGCCGTTCGCGGCATCCTGATATGGACCGATACCATTGAACTTGAAGCCGCGGATGATGTCCGAATTGTTCTTGAACAGATCAAAGATGCGGACGCCATCATCACCGAATTCATGGATATAACCACCGCCAATGCCCAGCATACCGACGATATCGGCTTCCTGAGAAAGCGTCTTGTAGTAGTTACCCTTGAACGTGGTCTTGATGTACTTGGCATCGCCGCCAAGACCTGCGAACTCCTGTGTGAACTTGCCATAAAGACCGTCATGCGGATTCTTCATGTCGTCGATGGAGTTGTAGGTCAGCGAATAGCTGATCGACGAACGCAGCCACGGACTATGCTCAGCAGCCTCTAGCAAGGCAGGCGCATAGTAGTTGTCAGCGTCCGCACGGAACAGGTCATACTTTTCCTGAACGAGGTTATACGCGAGACCTGCCGAGAAATTGTCCGTGATCGGAAGACCGAAGCGGATCGTACCACCGGTCTGCTCGACATCGTAATCATCGTTTACGCGATACGTACGACGGAATACATCGAAACCAGCCGAGAGACGATATCCGAGGAAATATGGCTCCGTAAACGACAGGCCATAATTGCGCATATCATCCTGACCGGCACCGGCGCTGATACGGATGTACTGGCCGCGTCCGAGGAAGTTACGCTCGGTAATAGCAGCTTCTACCTGCGCACCCGGCGATTCGCCGCCTGTCGTGTAACCGCCACCGATCGAGAATTCGCCGGTCGACTTTTCAACAACATCAACGACAAGAATAACCTGATCCGGCTCTGAGCCCGGCGCCGTCGAGATATTGACCGTCTGGAAGAAGTCCAGCGCTTCAAGACGACGCTTCGCACGCTGCACCATGACCTGATTGAAAGCATCACCTTCGTTCATGTCGAATTCGCGACGAATCACGAAGTCACGCGTCTTGTCGTTACCGCGAATTTCAATGCGCTGAATGTAAGCGCGCGGACCTTCGTCAACGCTATAGACGACCGAAATCGTATGATTCTCGAAGTCACGATCGCCACGCGGTTCAACCTTGGCGAAAGCATAACCGCTACCGGCAACATTTTCGGTAACTGCGAGAACCGAATCTTCGATTTCCTTGGCGCTGTAAGGCTTACCTGAACGAGTCTTGACCAGATGATCCAGAGCCTGCCCGTCAACGCCATCAACGTTGCTCTCGACGCTTACATTGCCGAATGTATAGCGCTGACCTTCATCAACCGTGATGGTGATCGTGTATTCGTTTGTCGACGGATCAAGGACTGCATTCGATGAAATAACGCGGAAATCCGCATAGCCGCGATTGTAATAGAAACGACGGAGCGTTTCCTCGTCAGCCTGAAGACGCCCTTCGTCATATACGTCATTACGCGTCAGCCATGAAAGCGGGTTCGAACGCTTGGTCGAGATCACATCGCGCAAACGACGAGAGCCGAATGCCTGATTGCCAACGAAATCGACATTTGCGATTTTCGTGCGCGAACCTTCGTTGATTTCATAAACGACGTTCACACGCCCCTGACCAAGATCAACAGTACGTGCATTCACGGTCGCATCGCTGCGCCCGATATGTGCATAGGCTCCCTTGATGGCCTCAACGTCAGCCTCCATGGTCGCTGCGTCGTAAGGCGAACGCGGCTTGAGCTGAACAGCACGAGTAAGATCAGGATCCTTGATCTTCTTGTTGCCCTGGAAAAGGACGTTGTTGACGACGGAACGCTCAGAAACATTCACGACGAGCGTGCTGCCGGACTGATTGATGCGAACATCCGAGAACAGACCCATCGCGAACAGACGCTTCACCGCAGCATCAATATCAGCGCTGGTGAAGGCCTTGCCCGGACGAATGTCGATATTGTCACGGATGGACTGTGCGTCGACGCGTGTATTTCCGCGTACCTCGATACGGCTAACGACAGCAGCCTCGGCAACATTGACCGAAGCCAGCGAGAGTGCAGCAGTACCCGAAGCCACAAGAGCCACTGACATGGCGAGCGCAGAAGCGGCGCCAAAGAATTTAGAACTTGCCGTCATAGGCTTTCCGAACCTTCGTTTCTTTCTGTCCCCGGGGCGATTAACCCAGAAAAGCACGTACAGATACAACCGTCATACCCGGTTTTTCCATACAAGCAAGCGTCACGGTTAAATTCTGTTTACTTAAGCAACCAGCGTGGCATCCGCGCCACGCGATTTGAGCGTTATGGTAAACAAATCGCTTAGCTTTTCGAGCAGTCACTCCCAATTTTCACTTCTGTTTAACACCTTCCCCGATCCTCGCCAGAGAAGATGCGCATCATAGCGGTTAGCTGACTGGAACCCTCCAGCCTGCACCGATCCCCAAGATCACCACCTGAGCCAGCCGGAGAGTCATCTAGCAGGCAAACAGGTCGTTGAAAAGTACGAACCCCATGAATCCCATAACAAGTAGGAACCCAACACGATAGAAAATTTCCTGCGCCGCAACAGATACCGGGCTACCCTTTATGGCCTCCACCGCATAGAAAACCAGATGGCCGCCATCCAATGGAGGCAATGGAAACAGGTTCAAAAGCCCGATACCAACCGACAACATTGCCATTAGCTGGATGAGCCAGTCAAAACCCTGACTCGCAGCCTTACCAGCCATATTGGCGATTTTCACCGGACCACCGAGCTGACATTTGTCCTCACGCCCAACCGCAAAACGCTGAAAGAACTCTCCTGTCCGGCTGATAATGTAGCCCGTTTCCATGACAGCTTGTCCCACTGATTCGAGGGGGCCATATTCAATCCGGCGGAAATTACCGACAGCTTCAGTGGTTTCCACGCCGATGGCGCCAAGCTTGATCTTGTTTCCAAGCGGATCCGTACGCTCGACGATTGCCGGAACGGCCTGCAAATCCACCATCTTGCCATCACGCTCGACAGTGAAGTTCAGCTTGTCCCCGGCCCGTCCGGATACGATGCGCTGCACATCGGAAAAAGTTGTGATCTTTTCGCCCTCAACGCTGATAAAGCGATCCCCGGCTTCAAACCCTGCTTCAGCAGCAGGACTGCCAGGCTGGACGCCAGCTATGAGCGGATCGGAAATCTGACGCCCATAGAGCGCGAAGAAGACACTGAAGATAACGATCGTCAGAATGATATTGAAAGCAGGACCAGCAAAGACGGTCGCCGCCCGCTTCCACACAGGCTGGGTATGGAATGCCCTTCGCTGCTCATCTGCGCTCAGGCTTGCATTATCGACGTCAACTGGAGAGCTCGTGGCGCTCTCGTCACCGATGAATTTGACATAGCCACCAAGCGGAATGGCAGAAATCTTCCACCGCGTGCCGTGCTTGTCCGTGAAACCGATCAGCTCAGGTCCGAAGCCGATAGAAAATGCCTGTGAGCCAATGCCGCACCAGCGCGCAACCAGATAGTGGCCCATTTCATGGACAAAGACCACAACGGTCAAAACAAAGAGGAATGGAATGATGGTCCCGACAAGCAGACTTTCGCCACCCAGAAAAAAGGCCAACGCCTCCTGCAAATCACTACTCCTTACACAACGCTAGTGGGCTTCCGAAGAACCGAATGCGTTTTGAGCAATCCCACAAACTCATCCGTCGCACCCTTAGAAACTGAAGAATATAGCGGACGGCACGTCTGGTTCTGCAAAAATTGCACCAAACAGGTACAAAAGTGCGGCAGCAGCGACAAGCCCGTCCACGCGATCCAGAACACCGCCATGCCCCGGCAAAAGACGGCCAGAGTCCTTTGCGCCGAACTGGCGCTTCACCCATGATTCTGCAAGGTCGCCAATCTGCGAAACGACAGACAGCAGCAATGCGAGTAGCGGTACCAGCCAGCTTCCGGGAGCAGCCACCAGTGAGGCAACCAGAATGCCACCGGCTACCGCAGCCGCGGCGCCACCGATGGCGCCTGACCATGTCTTGTTCGGTGAAAAGCGCGGTGCCAGTTTCGGCCCGCCCAGTGCCCGGCCATTGAAGTAGGCCGCGATATCTGTGGACCAGACAACTGCGAAAAGGAAAACAATCGCAGTAAAGCCAAAGGGCTCATCGCCGCGCAGGAGTGAAAGCGAAACGGCGGAGAAACCTGCATAGAAAAGCCCCGCCGCTGGCCAGCCGCGCCCTGTCCGCCATTGCGTGGCCAGAAGAATGAGGGTGCCCACCAACAGAACGCCAATCGTCAGCAAAGCGCTCCGGTCCATAACAAGCAGAACGCTTGTGAGCACCAGCCCTGCCCAGCCGAACACACGTGAGAACACTGTCTGCTTCGGTGCGGTCAGGCTCGTCCACTCGTGGAACATGGCCAATCCGATTGCAATCGAAAACAGTGTGAAACCCAAACCGCCGACCCACGTCAGCCACAAGGCGGCTGCACCGAGGACAATGGCAGTAATGATGCGGGTTTGCAGATTGGACATTGAGACCTTTCGACGGACTGGCTTACGCCATATTAGAGCATTTTCAGTCGTCCCAACTCTCGGGAACCACCTTAGACTGCCGCCCCCTTGGTCGAAGGGCATGCGATTTCTTCTTCACGGTCTTCCAGTCCGGCGCGCACTTCAACGCCGCCAAACCGACGCTCGCGCTGGCGAAAAGCCTCATAGGCTGCATCAAGATCAGACGCGCGGAAATCAGGCCAATGAATGGGCAGGAATAGAAACTCGGAATACGCCGCTTGCCAGAGCAGGAAATTCGACAGGCGCATTTCCCCGCTCGTACGGATGATAAGATCGGGATCGGGTATCCCGGCTGTATCGAGATTTGCGGAAACCAGTTCACTGGAAATGGAAGCAGGATCAAGCAGTCCGGCAGCGACATCACGCGCCAGACTTCGAACGGCACGGACGATCTCGTCGCGGGAACCGTAATTGAAAGCTATGATCAGGTTGAGGCCTGTATTGCGACGCGTAAGCGTTTCCGCTTCGACTAATAGCGCACGTATATCGGCGGCAAGTTCCTCGCGCTCGCCGATAATACTGACACGCACATTATTGCGGTGCAGCTCAGCAAGATCGCGTCGGATGAAAATCTTCAGCAACCCCAGAAGATCGTTCACCTCGCCGCTGGGGCGGGACCAGTTCTCTGAAGAGAACGCAAACAATGTAAGGTAGCCGAGACCACGATCCCCGGCCGCCCGCACAATCTCACGAAGAGCTTCCACGCCTGCCCGGTGCCCGGCGCTGCGCGGCAAATTGCGCGCCTTCGCCCAACGGCCATTGCCATCCATGATAATGGCGATGTGGCGCGGATCGGACATGGCGAAGCTCTCCCTCAATGAAAACCATGCAGGTACTAGACCTGCATGATCTCCCCTTCTTTCACTGCAACGACCTTATCCATCTCAGCGATGGTTTCGTCCGTCAGCTTCTGCACTTTTTCAGACAGAACGCGGCCATCATCCTGACTGATGAGGCTGTCCTTCTCCAGCTTTTTCAGCGTGTCCATACCGTCACGACGAACATGACGGGCAGCGATACGACCCTGCTCAGCATACTGGTGCGCGATCTTGACCAGTTCCTTGCGGCGCTGTTCGTTCAATTCCGGCAGCGGAATGCGCAGCGTCGTGCCATCGGTGATGGGATTGAGACCGAGGCCGGAATCGCGAATTGCGCGTTCCACAGCGCCCACCATGCTCTTGTCCCAGACGGAAACCGAAAGCATACGCGATTCGGGAACAGTGATATTGGCAACCTGATTGATCGGCATGGTCGAGCCATAGGCCTCTATCACGATCGGCTCCAGCAAGCTTGCTGAAGCGCGGCCCGTGCGCAGACCGTTAAGGTCGTGCTTCAAAGAATTGATAGCGCCTTCCATGCGGCGTTTCAGGTCGTTGATGTCGAAAGCATCACTCATGCATTTTCTCCTTCGATACGCAGCAAAGGTCGATCAATTATCGGAAACGATCGTGCAGCGTCCCTTGCCTTGCAGAATTTCGGCCAAGCCGCCGTTTTCATGGATGGAATAGACTATTATCGGAATGTTGTTCTCACGCGCAAGGGCAACAGCAGCTGTATCCATGACTGCAAGCCCGCGATCGAGAACTTCTTTGTGGGTCAAACTGTCAAAACGCGTCGCGTTCGGATCCTTCTTCGGGTCGGCAGAATAGATTCCGTCAACCTGCGTGCCCTTCAAAAGCGCATCCGCTTCAATTTCCGCAGCACGAAGAGCTGCTGCCGAATCCGTCGTGAAGAAAGGATTTCCGGTGCCACCAGCAAAGATCACGACCTTGCCCTCATCCATGTAAGCCGTAGCCTGTCTCTGCGAGAAGCTCTCACAGATTTCAGGCATGGCTATGGCCGAGAGCACGACAGAATCGACGCCAATCTTGTGCAGGGAAGTACGCAGCGCCAGCGAATTGATGACCGTGGCCAACATGCCCATGTGATCGCCTGTGACGCGGTCTCCGCCCTTGGAGGCCACAGCGACACCGCGAAAAATATTGCCACCGCCGATCACGACGCCAACTTCAACACCAAGCGACCGTGCCTGCTTGATGTCGTTTGCAATACGGTCTGCAACGGAAACATCGATGCCAAAGCCCTGACTGCCCATCAATGCCTCGCCCGAGGCTTTCAAAAGGACGCGTTTGTAGGCGGGCTTACCGGACATTGGATGCTCTCCGCAGATTGTGATCAAGTGGTTGTGTTCGGGTTCCGATACACGAAGGGCACCGCGTTGTCACGCGATGCCCTTCATAATCAAAAGCCTTTTCAGGCAATCAGCGCATTCCGAAAAGTGGAAACCGGTTTTCGGAACAAAATGCGCTGAAAAAACGGAGCCACTTAGCCCTTGGCAGCAGCAGCTACTTCAGCAGCAAAGTCGGTTTCTTCCTTCTCGATGCCTTCGCCGAGAGCAACACGGACAAAGCCGGTGATCTTGGCCGGTGCACCGATGGTCTTTTCAGCTTCCTTGAGGGCAGCTGCAACCGTCAGGTCAGGATTGATGACGAAAGCCTGCGAAAGAAGAACAACTTCTTCGTAGAACTTGCGCATACGGCCTTCGATCATCTTTTCGATGATGTTGTCCGGCTTGCCGGATTCACGGGCCTGCTCGATGAAAATCGCCTTTTCGCGCTCGGCAGCAGCCGGGTCAACGTCCTCGGCAGTGAGAGCCAGCGGGTTGATTGCAGCAACGTGCATGGCAACCTGACGACCAAATGCGTTTGCAGCTTCTGCATCGCCAGCGGTTTCGATTGCTACGAGAACGCCGAGCTTGCCGAGGCCATCAGCAACGCCGTTGTGAATGTAGGTCGCGACAACGCCCTGCGGGACGGTCAGCGCAGCCGAACGGCGGAAGCCAATGTTTTCACCGATGGTGGCAACAGCGTCCTTTGCCGTTTCGGTAACGGTCTTGCCGTCAACGTTGGCGTTGGCCACAGCTTCGGTCGAACCGTCGGTCGACAGAGCAGCCTGGGCAATCTTGCGGACCAGATCTTGGAAAGCATCGTTGCGGGCAACGAAGTCGGTCTCGGAATTGACTTCAACCACAACAGCCTTGTTGCCGGAAGCTGCAACGCCAACCAGACCTTCGGCCGCCGTACGGCCAGCCTTCTTGTCAGCCTTTGCAATACCCTTGGCACGCAGCCAGTCAACGGCAGCTTCGATATCGCCATTGGTTTCAGCAAGTGCTGTCTTGCAGTCCATCATGCCGGCGCCGGTGAGGTCGCGGAGTTCTTTGACGAGAGATGCGGAAATGCTCATGATATCGCCTTTCATGAAAGCGAAGGCACACCGGGTGGGTGTGCCAACTTTTAACCGGCGCTTGGTTTCTGGATCGCGATCACCCTGAGCATTGCACTTCAGGAATCACAATCCCGCGCCGGGATGAAACGAGATTATCCACCCGCCCTATCGCAGATATGACGGATGGATGAAATCATACGCTGATTAAGCGCCTTCAGCCGGAGCTTCGAGGGCTGGCTCAACCGGAGCTTCAGCCTGCGCACCGACGTCGATGCCCATTGCGCCCTGCTGACGGGCAATACCGTCGAGAGCAGCGCGAGCAATCAGATCACAATAAAGAGCGATAGCGCGTGCAGCGTCGTCGTTACCCGGAATCGGGTAGTCGATCTGGTCTGGATCGCAGTTCGAGTCGATCACTGCGACAACCGGGATACCAAGACGCTTGGCTTCCTGAATAGCAATCGCTTCCTTGTTGGTGTCGATGATGAACATCAGGTCCGGAACTGAACCCATGTCCTTGATACCACCGAGGGCGCGGTCGAGCTTTTCACGCTCACGCTCAAGGTTCAGGCGTTCCTTCTTGGTGAAGCCCTGAGCTTCGCCAGCCAGGAGTTCGTCGAGCTTGCGCAGACGCTGGATCGAGTTGGAGATCGTCTTCCAGTTGGTCATCATGCCGCCGAGCCAGCGTGCATTGACGTAATACTGTGCCGAACGGTTGGCAGCATCGGCGATGATGTCCGAAGCCTGACGCTTCGTGCCGACGAACAGAACGCGACCGCCGCGAGCAACCGTGTCCGAAACGATCTTCAGCGCATTGTGCAGCAGAGGAACGGTCTGGGACAGATCGAGAATGTGGATGTTGTTACGGTCACCATAGATGTATGGTGCCATTTTCGGGTTCCAGCGATGGGTCTGGTGGCCGAAGTGAACACCAGCTTCCAGAAGCTGGCGCATGCTGAAATCAGGCAATGCCATCTTTATTTTCCTTTTCCGGTTTAACCTCCACGGGCTGAGGCGATTTCTCGCCACCGGAGGTTTTTGCCGGATTTCTCCCGACAAAAGCCCAATCCCGTGTGTGGAATAGGCGCGCTGTTAACTGATCACGCCGTAAATTGCAAGTCGTCTACACAATATAGCATTGAACAGGCGAACAAACACGCCAATCGGCGTGCTTATTTGCAGGTCGCGGTCTGTTTTGCCGCGTCATAGACATCAAGCTTCACAAGCTTCCCGCGCATGGAGAAATCTCCATAGTCCATAGTGAGGTCGCGGGTGATGCCATTGCGATAGAGCTTGAAATTAATGCGGTAGATCGGCAGGCCGTCCTGCTTTTCCTTGTCATCGAAATAGGCAATCGTCACCGGCCAGACCTGATCCTTGGAAAATTTACCCATGACCTTGGTCTCGTCATCCGGCAGAGACTGCTCCTTGCCGACGACAACGGTGGTAGCAACCACCCGGTCGGCATCTTCGGACGCGTCGAAAAGCGACGTCTGGTAAAATTTCTGCCCGGCTTCCGCCTTGCCGATCAGCTCTTCCATATGTCCGGTCGGAAATTGCGTTCCCTTGAGGTCAAGCTTGTTTTCCTTCGGCTTGTTCAGTTCAACGACTGTCTTGCCGCCCTCGAGTTTCGCGTCACCACGCACTTCCTTGACCAGTTCCTTGTCCACGAAGGTCTTGTTGACGAAACGGAAATTCTTTCCGTCTGCACCTTCGAAAGTCGTCGTCTGCTGGTCGGTCACACGCTGCGGCTGTTCTTCCATATCGATCCGAGTCACGAAACGGAAATTGGTGGTGTAGCCTTCACACGCAGATCCGTTGAACTCGTAGACCATGCGACCGGTCAAACCGCTGATCCCCGATTTTTCGTCGGCGCGATCCAGGGTCAGATCATAGACTGCGCGATGTGGAACCAACGTTACCGTCGAGGCCGCATGAGCGACGCCAGCGAATCCGGCCCATACACAAGCAGCCGTCCCACTCGCCGCAACCGCACTCTTGAAAAAACGCATACATGAATCTCCCGATGAGTTGACGAGCATGATAAAAAAACTCGTGGCGGAAGCGAGGCAAAAAACGCACCCTTCCCAAAAGCTTCACCGATTCTGCCTATAGGTAGATCGCGAAGTACCTTTGCAAGCAAGGATTAATACAATGACCGACACGATCGACAGCCGCCTCAAAAATCTGGGTATATCCATCCCAGAGGCCGCAGCACCCGCCGCAAACTACGTTCCTTTTGCACAAAGCGGTTCTTTGCTTCTCACATCTGGCCAGCTTCCGCTGGAAGGCGGCAAGCTTGTGCACACGGGGCAGATTGGTGATGAGCTGACGGTTGCGCACGGACAAGCTGCTGCACGCGCCTGTGCTGTCAACATCCTTGCCCAGGCAAAGGCTGCTCTTGGTGACCTTGGCCGCATCAAGCGGATTGTGAAGATTACTGCCTTCGTGGCTTCCACGCCTGATTTCGTGGAACAGCACCTTGTGGCCAATGGCGCCTCCGATCTCCTCGTGGCGGTTCTCGGCGACGCTGGCAAACATGCCCGCTCGGCTGTTGGTGTTGCGAGCCTACCCCTCAATGCACCTGTTGAAATAGAAGCGATCATCGAGGTTGCCTGACATGACTTCCATCGACTGGATCAAGAAGCGTCCTGTTGCTCATCGCGGATTGCACGATCTCAATAAAGAGCGCTGGGAAAACACTCTTTCAGCGTTCGAGGCAGCAGTAAAGGCGGGTTTCGCTATCGAATGCGATGTGCATCTCACAATTGACGGCGGCGTTGTGGTCTTTCATGACGATGAACTGAAACGTCTCGCCGGTCGCGAAGGCTACATCAGCGATCTGACACTGAAGGAAGCCACCGCACTGAAGATTGGCGGCACCGCCGATCATGTGCCGACGCTTCGTCAAATGCTTGATCTGGTCGATGGTCGCGTTCCCCTCGTTATCGAGCTGAAGGGTATCGAAGGTAAAGATGACGGTCTGGTTGCCACCGTTGCCAAAGAACTGGCATCCTATAAGGGCGAAGCCGCGATCATGTCTTTCGATCACCACCTGATCCGCCGTTTTGCGGCAGATGCACCGGGAATTCCTGGCGGTCTGACAGCCGAAGGTACACGCAGGGAGGACTTCGAAAGACATTTCTCCATGCTGGCGCATGGCATCTCCTTCGTCTCCTATAATGTGCATCACCTGCCCAACCCGTTCGTCACCTTTGTTCGCGAGAAGTTACAAATGCCGGTGATCAGCTGGACAGTGCGGGATCGGGAAATGCAGAAACATAGCGATCTCAATGTCGACCAGATCACGTTCGAAGGCTTTGATCCACGCGCCCTCGTAGCTTGACGACAACACGCCGAACACCGCAAAATATGTGCGATAACGGCAAAGGAATAGCGGTGAACGACGAAGATCCGCAGAATGAGCAAAGCTTCGTTCTCCGTGTCGTTGAGAATATCAGCGAGTTCACGGCAGACGAATGGAACAGTCTTGTCGGAGCATCCCGGCAGGACGCGCATTACAATCCCTTCATTACCCGCAACTTCCTGCTGGCTCTGGAAGAATCAGGCTCGGTTTCACGAAAAACGGGCTGGCTTCCGCGCCATTTACGTCTTGAAGATGATCAGGGCCACCTCATCGGAGCCGTGCCGAACTATCTCAAGGGGCATAGTCAGGGAGAATATGTCTTCGACCATGGATGGGCTGATGCTTTCGAGCGCACCGGTGGTCGATACTATCCAAAATTTCAGGCCGCAGTGCCTTTCACACCGGCCACCGGTCCGCGCCTCCTCAATCACATCGCCTATGAAAGCGAAACCGTTCGACTGGCGCTGGCTGGCGGACTGCGGGAACTGGCTGATCAATCCGGCGTCTCATCAGCGCATGTCACATTTGCACTGCCAGATGAGATCACCGCGCTCGAGCGCGCAGGATTTCTTCATCGCACGGATCAACAGTTTCATTTTAAAAACAATGGCTTTAAAAGCTACGATGATTTTCTGAATGAGCTGGTATCTCGGAAACGCAAGGCGTTAAAGAAAGAACGACGTGAAGCCTTGTCGGATGGTATCGAAATCGACTGGTTGACCGGCAGCGACCTCACGGAATCCGTCTGGGACGACTTCTTCGCGTTTTATACGGATACCGGTAGCCGCAAATGGGGACGGCCCTATCTGAACAGGCAGTTCTTTTCGCGGATCGGCGAAACCATGGCGGGAGACATTCTGCTCGTCATGGCCAAACGCAACGGACATTACATTGCCGGTGCGATCAACTTCATCGGTGGTGATACACTTTTCGGCCGTCATTGGGGCTGCATCGAAGATCACCCATACCTGCATTTCGAGGTTTGCTATCATCAGGCAATCGATTTTGCGATTGATCGAAAGCTGAGCGTCGTGGAAGCCGGAGCACAGGGCGAGCACAAAATTGCCCGCGGTTATGTGCCGGTAACCACCCATTCAGCGCATTACATTGTTCATGAAGGCTTTCGGAAAGCCGTACGCGACTATCTCGATCATGAACGTCGCGAAGTCGAACAGATTCAGGACGCCCTGGAAGAACACTCGCCATTCAGGGATGCGCTCTGACTGCTTGTTTTGACGCGCATCTCATCCGAAAGCCGCTTCACACCTTTCGGGATGCGCTCGCTCTATCCACCTTGCCTAACGCGACTTGATACGGTCTGATCCTGTCAAACATTTTCGCATTGGAGAGAATCGCATGTCCGCCACCTATGACGACAACAATATCTTCGCCAAAATTCTGCGCGGCGAAATCCCGTCCACCCGTGTTTACGAAACCGATGACGTCGTTGCTTTCATGGATGTGATGCCGCAAGGCACGGGCCACACGCTGGTTGTGCCAAAGACTGCTTCCCGCAATCTGCTCGATGCCAAGCCGGAAACCCTCGCGAATGTTGTTCAAGTGGTGCAGAAAATCGCGCAGGCCGTGAAGAGGGCATTCAATGCCGATGGCGTAACCGTCATGCAGTTCAACGAACCGGCATCCGGCCAGACCGTCTATCATCTGCACTTTCATGTGATCCCGCGCTTTGAAGGCGTGGCGCTCAAGCCCCATACCGGACAGATGGAAGACGCAGCAGTTCTTTCCGCAAACGCTGAAAAGATTCGTGCAGCGCTCTGATAAGACTCACACTTTCAAAGTGTAAGCAGGCCGATTACCAGCAGGATTTCCGCAACGAGCACACCGACGAGCAATCGCTTACCGGTAATGAGAAAGGCGGCAAATCCTGCCGCGGCAGAACCAGCGCGGAGCCAGAGCGGCGAATTGGCCAGTTCTCCATTAGGATAGAGAATAAGCTGCGCGATAACGCCTGCAACCAGCGCAGTCGCGACGCAGCGCACGAAAACGAGAGCTTCTGAATCCTCCCGCACGCGCCCACCAACCAGCACCCCCATCAGCCGAAACAGATAGGTTGGAAGCGCTCCAGCCAGGAGGATAAACAGAAACGGCCACCACCAGGTCGAAAAGCTGTCCCAGTTCATTCAGTTGCCCCCACCGATACGCGGCGCATCCGGTGAAAACCGAACGCTATCAGCCCACCGAGAACACCCGTGATCAGCAGGTCATATCCAGGAGCCAGATGATGAAATATGGGGAACAGAACGATCCCGGAAATCATTGCGACCTGCCCTGCCCTTTCTCTGGCTGAACGCCAGAGCGACGTCAGAAAATACATCGGCGTCAGCATGAAAAGTGCCGCGAAAACAATTGGCGGAAAAGACGTCGATAACGAATAGACGATAGCAACGACAATCGCATTGGTTCCCACCAGAACCATACCGATCCCCGCAAAATAGCTCGTCCGCATATCACGCGGGATCTTGCGCAGCTCCTCCATGGCCATGACCCAGGCGGTGACGGCAACGAAATGACACAGAGCAGCGAGCGTCAGTTTTCGCGTTTTAGGTCCCTGCAGCTCGGGAAGCAGCGCGACCACCATCGGCATCAAACGCACGGACGAAAGTCCCACCGCAAGAGCCGCGGTAGGCAAAGCCACACCTGCACTGATCGCTCCGATCAGAACGACCTTTGCCGGAAGCGCCCAGATGGTCAGCGTCATAAAGACGGCTTGAACAACGGTGATGCCGCTTTCAATTGCCAGTCCCGCAAAACCGATAAACGAACTCATCAACAATAGAGCAGGAATACTGCAAATGCGTGTGCAGCCGCGCAAGAACCATCGCAGGTGACGATGGTCTTCTGAATTTTGCTCAGGATAATCGGAATGAATCGGTGGCATAGAGTCACGTTAGAGCAAGGTCCGAGCAAGTTGCACCCGGTTTTTACCGCTCAGATCGGAAAACCTCAGTTTTCCTTCACACCAGCCTCATCCTCAAAACAAAACGGCCCTCAGAGAGGGCCGTTCCGCTTGCTTGTTACTTCTTACGTGGCACTTTCGGCACCGACGATTTGGCCGCCGAGGACTTCGCGGAAGATTTCGGCGCCGGTTCGTCCTTGCCCGCCAGCACCTTCTCCTTCTCTGCCTTCTTCGGCGCAGCCTTCTTGCGTTGCAGCTGCTTCTTCTCAGCCGGAATATCCTTCTTCGGACTTACCGGCTTATCAGCCACGCTTTCCAGCGAAAGATCGGTCTTACCGTCCGGTTTCGTCACGACATCCACCCGGACCGTGCCACCATGCTTGAGTTTCCCGAAGAGCACCTCATCAGCCAATGGCTTCTTGATGTGTTCCTGGATAACCCGGGCAAGCGGACGTGCACCCATGCGCTCGTCGTAACCCTTGTCAGCAAGCCAGGCGATTGCGCCTTCGGTCAGTTCGAAGGTCACGCCGCGCTCAGCAAGCTGAGCTTCAAGCTGAAGCACAAACTTCTGCACAACCTGATGAATGACGGGAACCGGCAACGGACCGAACGGAATGATCGCATCCAGTCGGTTACGGAACTCAGGCGTGAACAAGCGGTTGATCGCTTCCATGTCATCGCCTTCGCGACGCGTGGAACCGAAGCCGATTGCTGCCTTCGCCATATCCGACGCACCGGCATTGGTGGTCATGATCAGGATCACATTGCGGAAGTCGATCTTCTTGCCGTTGTGATCGGTCAGCGAGCCATGATCCATTACCTGCAACAAGATGTTGAACAGATCGGGGTGTGCCTTCTCGATCTCATCAAGCAGCAGCACGCAATGCGGATGTTGATCGACGCCATCGGTCAGGAGTCCGCCCTGATCGAAGCCAACATAGCCGGGAGGCGCACCGATGAGCCGTGATACGGTGTGACGCTCCATATATTCCGACATATCGAAACGCAGGAGTTCCACGCCCAACGAACTTGCCAGCTGTTTGGCGACTTCCGTCTTGCCGACGCCGGTCGGGCCGGAGAACAGGTACGAGCCGATTGGCTTGTCCGGTTCGCGCAATCCCGCACGGGCGAGCTTGATCGACGCTGACAGCGCTTCGATGGCCAGATCCTGACCGTAAACGACACGCTTCAGTTCAGCATCCAGATGCGAGAGAACCTGCTCATCATCCTTCGATACCGACTTCGGCGGAATACGGGCCATCGTTGCGATTGTCGCTTCGATTTCCTTCACGCCGATGGTCTTCTTGCGCTTGTTCTCAGGCAATAGCATCTGGCTGGCACCTGTTTCGTCAATCACATCAATTGCCTTGTCTGGCAATTTGCGATCCGAAATATAACGCGCAGAAAGTTCCACTGCCGTCTTGATGGCATCGACCGTGTACTTGACCTTATGGAAATCCTCGAAATAGGGCTTCAGCCCCTTCATGATTTCAATCGCATCCGGGATCGAAGGCTCATTGACATCTATCTTCTGGAAGCGACGCACCAAGGCACGGTCTTTCTCGAAGAACTGACGATATTCCTTATAGGTCGTCGATCCGATGCAGCGGATAGCACCCGATGAAAGCGCCGGTTTCAACAGGTTCGATGCATCCATCGCGCCGCCCGAAGTGGCGCCAGCCCCGATGACTGTATGAATCTCGTCGATGAACAGAACCGCACCCGGATACTCTTCGAGCTCCTTGACGACCTGCTTCAGACGCTCTTCGAAGTCACCGCGATAGCGGGTGCCAGCCAGAAGTGTGCCCATGTCGAGCGAGAATATCGTCGCATCGGCAAGCGCTTCAGGCACCTGTCCTTCAACGATCCGCTTGGCAAGACCTTCGGCAATCGCAGTCTTGCCGACGCCGGGATCACCCACATAAAGCGGGTTGTTCTTCGAACGACGGCAGAGCACCTGAATGGTGCGGCTGATTTCGCTGTCACGACCGATCAGCGGATCGATACGCCCGGCCTTGGCCTTCTCATTCAGATTGACGCAATAGGCAGACAGGGCGTCCTGCTTCTTCTTGGCGCTTTCTTCCTGTTCTGTGCTAGTGCGTTCTTCATTTGCGCTCTCTGCGCCGCGCGGCGGGCGAGTTTCGCTGTTCTGCGGGCGCTTGGAGATGCCATGCGAAATATAGTTCACGGCATCATAACGTGTCATCTGCTGCTCCTGGAGGAAATAGGCAGCATGACTTTCCCGTTCCGCAAAAATGGCAACCAGCACGTTGGCACCGGTTACTTCCTCACGGTTCGAGGACTGTACATGAATGACCGCGCGCTGAATGACGCGCTGGAAAGCGGCAGTTGGCTTGGAATCTTCGTCATAACCCGTGACGAGATTATCAAGTTCGCGATCAATATAGTCGGTAACGATACGTTTGAGATGCTCAAGGTCGACGCTGCAGGCACGCATCACTGCGCCCGCATCCTGATCGTCGATCAAGGCAAGCAAAAGATGTTCGAGCGTCGCATATTCGTGATGCCGCTCGTTTGCAATTGTGAGGGCTTGATGCAGGGCCCTTTCAAGGCTTGGGGAGAACGATGGCATATGACCTCACTTTTTCTCCATCACGCATTGCAGCGGATGCTGGTTTTGGCGGGCGAAATCCATGACCTGGCTAACTTTGGTTTCGGCGACTTCGTATGTAAATACGCCGCACTCGCCGACCCCGTGATTGTGAACATGCAGCATGATGCGCGTGGCATCATCCTGGTTCTTCTGGAAAAACCGCTGCAGGACATGAACGACGAACTCCATGGGTGTGTAGTCGTCATTGAGGAGCAGGACACGATAGAGGCTGGGCTTCTTGGTTTTCGGCTGTGTACGCGTAACTACAACGGTGCCGTTTTCCGGACCATTTCCGCCGTCAGTCTTGCTTTGCATGACTATATCGAGATGCCTCATGAAACCTATTACCCGGATGCCCATCTGCCTGACCCAACTTGCCCTATTATGTAGGTCGTCATGTGGTGATTTTAAGCCCTTCATTGGCACTTGCAACCGGGACTTATTGCAATAACGAGGCTTGACACAGTTATATGGCGTCGTCCGAACGATAGGTCATGACAAAACAGCTCTATGTAAAATAGCCGGAGCACTTCGCTGCCAAATAATATAGGTACTAATAATTGAACCTAATAAACTCGACCCTATAAAAAGCGGAACACAAATTGCGGTTTCACGAATACGAAAAAAGTACTAATTTTCTCACATAATCAAAACATTAATGAATGCATTAGGGCTACTAACAGAACATACTTTTTAAAACCCGCTCATTTCTAGAGGCTGCCTCTCCCCTTCCACCCAAACAAGGCAGCAGCAAAACTAAACTCGCGCAAGCGGTTTTTTTGTGTTGTGACACCACTGCCTTCCCCTGATACGAACAGCGCATTTCATTGACACATCTGCGTGAACGTTCTTAACGCATCGGGTCTGAACGGACTGTCAGCGTTACGGCTTCCTCAAAATTTTTCCGAAATTTATGAACAACACGGTTACCATAAACGGATTGGTAACGCTGATGGCAGTAGGATCACCGAATTAGACGCTGTGTGCCTTTTGTGTCGCAGTTCAAAAAATCCGGGATACAGGTAGGTCATCATCGTGCGTACCGCATTTAGTAAAGTCGCATATGCCTTGAAAAGAGCGGCGCAAGCCACCCTTCTTCTTGCAGTTGTAACGGGGTGTTCGACAGCTTCGACAACGATACCGGCGATAGCGGCTAGCGATAGATATGCAGCGATCGTGATCGATGCGAACACCGGCAAAACGCTGTTTGCCTCGAATGCGGATGCACAGCGCTATCCAGCTTCCCTCACCAAAATGATGACTCTGTATATGCTTTTCGAGGCAATGCAGGCAGGGCGCATGAACAAGGACACGCGTATCCCGGTGTCCGCCTATGCAGCCGCACGTCCGCCCACTAAAATCGGCTTCCGTTCGGGGCAAAGCATTCGTGCTGAAGATGCAGCGCTGGCCATGATCACAAAGTCAGCCAACGACGTGGCAACTGCCGTCGGCGAATATATCGGCGGCTCCGAAGAGCGGTTTGCGCAGATGATGACAGCAAAGGCTCGTCGTCTTGGCATGCGTAACACGACCTTCCGTAACGCATCGGGTCTGCCGAACATGGCGCAGCATACGACTGCACGCGACATGGCGATCCTCAGCATCGCACTTCGCCAGCATTTCCCGAACGAATTCTCCTATTTCTCCCGCCGCAGCTTCGTTTTCCGCGGACAGACCATCAACGGTCACAACCGTTTGCTCGGTCGCGTTGAGGGCGTGGACGGCATCAAGACCGGCTACACCAATGCATCCGGTTACAATCTGGCTTCTTCAGTCAGCCTGGATGGCCGCAGGCTCGTAGCGGTGGTCATGGGCGGCAATACCGGTGCTAGCCGCGACGCCCATATGACTCAGCTCATCCGCAAATATCTTCCTATGGCAACGCGTAGCCGTAACGCTGCACCGCTCGTCGCCATGCGCAACGATGCACCGCAGGTCGTTGCTTCGATCGATCTTCCCAAGGCCAAGAATGCCCCTGTTCCTGTAACCCGTCAGGTTGCAGCCGTGGACGACATCATCAACAACGAAAGCGGTGAAGGCGATAGCGACCAGCCTCAGGTTCTGGCACTTGCAGCACCGACCGCGCGTCCTGCTGCGCTGGCCGCACAGGCTGCGATCCGCCCCACACCAAAGGCCGCCGTCCCGTCTGCACAGGCTCAGGAAGTCGATCCGGTCACCACGGCATCCGCCCCTGCTGCCGGTGGCTGGGCAATCCAGATCGGCTCCCTCCCGAGCGAAGGTCAGGCGCGGGACATGCTTGCCAAGGCTTCTGCCACAGCAGGTGGCACGCTGCGTGCGGCGTCGCCCTATACCGAGACCTTCAACAAGGGTAGCGCAACTTTCTACCGCGCGCGCTTTGTTGGCTTCTCCTCCAAGCAGGCTGCTTGGGATGCCTGCGCCTCGCTGAAGAAGAAAAACTTCGGCTGCTATGCAGTCGCGAACTAATCGATTGCGAGGGGTTCTGCCCCCTCGTTGCCAGCTTCAAACCCGAATTTGTAGTGCGTAGAGGGTTTCGAGATGTCAAATATGAGAGAAACTTTCGGCCAGCCGCCGTTCAAAACGGCCGACTGGACACAGGATGAAGGCAAGACTTCAGCCTTCGGTGCATTGTTCTCGGTGCAAGGCCTCAAGCAGGCTGCCCTGCGAATTGCCGATGTAAGGCGAGGCACCGGCTTTCAGACCAAAGATCTGGTCGGGCTGCTCGTCTGTCATGCAGCACGTAACAAGCGGTTGGTTCAACCACGGGCTTCCATGCGGATGACCCTACCGGTGAATTTCGACCGAGTTTCTGTGCGCCTGACGATAGAAAACTGAATGAACACCAGATGAAATGAAAAAGGGCCTGCCGGTTAACCGGCAGGCCCTTTTTCATGAGTGTATCAATCTTCAAAGCAATCCCAGAGCCGCCAGCTCCTGGCGCAATTCTGCCGGCAAGGCAGCCCTGCCCGCTTTACCCGCGGCTTCATCACGCGGGACTTCATTTTCAACCAGATAGCGCCAACCCTGAAAAGCGCGGCGTGGCTGCCACTCGGTCGGAATGACCTTGGGTTCGAGAACAAGGTGACAGCGATTGATACCCTGCTCATCTGTAAATGGACGAACATCCAGCAGGCGCTGACGGCATTGGACGCTGCCCTTGATAACCCAGTAGAGCGAGCCACCTTCCAGCAGCTCATCGATCCGTTTCGGAACCATTCTCGTTGTGTGAAACTGTTCCGGCACCAAACCGGCCGCACGCTGTTCAGCGAGACGGAAATCGATCCAAGCCGCGAGATCTTCGATACTGTCGCAGCCGACACAAAGTTTGACGAGATTGAGAGCCATAGGGGTGATTTAGCCAAGACGAATGCGCGCTTCAAGCCTGAAGCATCGCATTCCGCCCAGAATTGCGAATCAACAGGCGACCACGTTGACGGCGAGACCGCCCTGACTGGTTTCCTTGTAACGCTCGCTCATATCGTGACCGGTCTGGCGCATTGTCTCGATACAAGCGTCGAGAGGTACAAAATGCTTGCCGTCGCCCTTTACAGCAAGTGACGCTGCGGTCACCGCCTTCACCGCACCAAGCGCATTACGTTCAATGCACGGCACCTGCACAAGCCCGGCAACCGGGTCGCAGGTCATGCCAAGATGGTGCTCGAGCGCAATTTCAGCAGCATTTTCAATTTGCTCAGGCGATCCGCCAAGCACAGCGGCAAGACCCGCTGCCGCCATTGCCGATGCTGATCCTACTTCGCCCTGACAACCAACTTCCGCGCCAGAAATCGATGCGTTGTGCTTGATGACACCGCCGATCGCGGCAGACGTCAGGAGAAAATCGCGAATGCCTTTCTCATCGGCATCATCATGAAAATGCAAGTAATAGCGCAGAACCGCCGGTACAACGCCTGCAGCACCATTTGTCGGTGCGGTGACTACCCGGCCGCCGGACGCGTTTTCTTCATTGACCGCCATCGCGTAAACCGAAAGCCAGTCATTTGCCAGAAGCGGGTTGCTGCGATTGTTGCGCCAGTCATCCTGAAGCTTATCATGAAGCTGTCGCGCACGACGACGGACATTCAGGCCGCCCGGCATGACACCGTCCCGGCTCAGTCCACGCTCGATACAGCCACGCATGGCCCCCCAAATACGATCGAGACCATTATCCAGATCACCGCGTGCCATATGCTTTTCTTCATTGGCCCGCTTCATTTCGGCGATCGACAGCCCGCTGTCATGGGCCATCTCAAGCATCTCAGCGGCACTACGGAATGGAAACGGCACATCAGCCTTGTCGTCCTGCTTTGCACCGCTGCGCTGAACGCGGCTCAGCTCTTCTTCCGTCACGACAAAACCGCCACCGATGGAAAAGTATGCCCGACGCAAGAGAAGATTGTCATCGGCATCGAATGCTGAGAAAGCCATGCCGTTGGCGTGCCCCGGCAAAGGAGTCTTCCGATCCAGTACGAGATCGACCTTCGGATCGAAATGATAGGCCGGATGCCCATCGGGTTTCACCTTCTTCTCGGCGAACACCTTCTCAACTTCAACGTCCATAATGTCGGGATCAATCGTATCCGGCAGATGACCGCAGAGCCCCAGAATGACGGCACGATCCGTCGCATGCCCGACGCCGGTATAAGCAAGAGAGCCGTGCAGGCTCGCTTTCAACCGGTGGATTTTCGAATGCGCAGGCCGTGGCCAGTTTCCGCCTATAATTTCATTGAGAAACATGCGCGCAGCCGTCATCGGGCCCATCGTATGCGAACTGGAAGGCCCAATGCCAATCTTGTAAAGATCGAAAACCGACAGAAACATTCCACACCTTCTGCAGCCGTCATAAGGCTGATTGATTCCTGATCGCAGCGTCGCCCGCGATTTGCCTGATCGTCCATTCTAGACAAAAATCGGCAAAAAGTCGCTAACGCAGAAACCGCGTATCTCTATCAGATAGTGTAGGAAAGGATCAACGCAAACGGAATGCTGAAATGCGGCATCAAATTTCCGGAATACGTAACGCCGCCTGACTTCTAGAGCATTTCCTGTTTTGTTTGATTCATTGGAAATGCTCTATCCGTTTGTTTTCACGCATGTCTTTATCCCGAAACCGGTTCCCACTTTCGGGAGACATGCTCTAGACGGAGAACAGATAGGCCATGAGGATGACAGCAGCGAGACCAACGACTGCCCAGAGCGTAACGCCCCAGCAGGATTTTTGAACGGTTTCGTCCATGGAGATTTTGGCAACCTTGTTGTGCAACTCTTTTACACAGCGTCCTTCACAACGCTGTTACCAATCATATAGCTTCGTGAACAACGGAACGCAACGGCGAAAAGCGACTGAATTGTGGCGATGAATTTTCAGGATTGAACATACGCTTCATGAAAGCTTTCTTTATCAATCAGTTACCGATAGATAACCTTAACAAAAGCTTTAAAGTGACGGCAGAAATGCGGCATCAGAGTTGAGGTAGAAGCATATCTGTCTTGCCCGCCAACCAGTAAGCGGCAAGTCCTACCCACTCACGCATAGCCACGCTAAACCGCGAAAGCGCTTCATTCGGGGATTCGAGATAAAGGGCAAAACGCTCGCTGGCGCGCGTCTTGTAGTCTACCGGCCAGGCGACAACATCGAAATCCGCCTTGCGAAAGCAGCCAACGGATCGCGGCATATGATATGCGGAAGTCACCAGAAGCCACGTTTCGCCGGGTTTGGGCTGGGCCAGTTCTTTCGAGAAAATTGCATTCTCAACCGTGTTCCGAGACTTGTTTTCATAGATGTAACGTTCGCCGGAAAAGCCAAGATCTACCAGCATCTGCCGCGTGCTATCTGCCTCTTTGGCGGCTTCTTCGAAAAAGGCTCCATCCCCTCCGGAAACAATAACCCTGGCGTCTGGATATAATCTCGCCAGCCGCATCGCTTCGAAAATGCGGTCGGCCGCGCTATTCAACTCGAAACCTTTGCGCCCGGCATTAATGTCGCCATTCATATAGCCGCCAAGAACAACGATCCCATCCACATGTTGTGGCATTGCATCCGGCTTCGCGAAACGATCCTCCAGCGGGGCAAGCAGAACAGAACCCAGTGTGGTGAAAGCCGCAAAAAACAGAATGGCGATAGACAACCCCAGCACACTCATACTGAGCCGTCGAGAACCTCGCCACATGGCCAGAAAAGCAATCAGGACAAGAACGAGAATTATCGTAACAGGTTGGAAAAACAGCCAGAAAATCTTCGACAGACTAAAAAACAATCAAGCTCTCCAATATCCAGCCCTCTGTCCGTGCCCATGCCAGCACGAATCCGTGTGCGACCGCATACTATAGTGTTGCAAAAGCCTGTGTTAGAGATTTGCCGGGAATCGAAAAACGCCGGATAGCGCTATCCAGCCGGAAGGAACCATGTCTAACATCACGCCCCAGGATATTGCACCTTCGTCCCGGATTCGTCTCGGTCGCATCGATATTGCGCGTGGGATCGCGCTGATCGCCATGGCGATCTACCACTTTGGCTGGGATCTTGAGTTTTTCGGCTATATGGCACCTGCCACAACTGCCCATGGGGGCTGGAAGCTTTTCGCCCGCTGTATTGCTTCAAGCTTCCTGTTTCTGGTCGGCTTCAGCCTCGTTCTGGCGCATGGCAACGGGATTCGCTGGAAATCAATGGCGAAACGTCTGGCACAGATCGTTGTCGCTGCGGCCGCGATTTCAGCAGTCACATGGTATATGTCGCCGGACAGTTTCATCTTCTTCGGCATCCTTCACCAGATCGCTCTGGCAAGTGTGCTCGGTCTTATTTTCCTGCGGCTGCCCGCCATTGCAACATTGATCATTGCAGCGTTGGTCATCAGCGCCCCGCTTTACGCAAGCGCCGATATTTTCAACAATCCCGCGCTCAGCTGGGTCGGCCTTTCGACCGTAGCGCCGCGTTCGAACGATTATGTGCCGCTGTTTCCTTGGTTCGGAGCTGTCCTTATTGGCATGGCGGCGGCGCGCATGTTTCAGCGTTTTGGTTGGCTTCAGCTCTTGGCTGGCGGGATCAAACCCCAGTTTCTTGAAAAGCCGCTGACATTCATCGGCAGGCATAGTCTGGCTTTTTATCTCATTCATCAGCCAGTTCTGATCGCGCTAGTTTATGTCTTCTCGCAACTGATGCCTCCGGCACAGCCAACACCGCGAGAAGCGTTTACGCAATCCTGTGTGGCTGCATGCCTGCAAAACGGAAGCGAACAGCTATGCCAGCAGTTCTGCGGCTGCGTCGTGACGGAACTGGATAAAGCGAAACTGTTCGATGATGTCTTCAGCGGCAAGATCGATCAGGAGAACAACAGCACGGTCCAGGATATTGCACAAATGTGCTCACCGGTGCCCGATACCCAGTAAAACAGATCAGGTATTGACGCCCAGTTCGGCAAGACGCTCGATGCAGGATTCCTCGATCTGGTCGAGTTCGCCGAGTGTCTCCTCAATGTCGCGTCGCTTCTGGCGAAGATCGGCGCGTTTTTCCTCAACGCGCTTCATGAGCAGCTTCAGCTGCCCCGTCTCGCCGGGCGGCTCACGATACATCTGGATGATTTCGTGGATTTCGGCGATCGAAAAACCAAGCCGCTTGCCACGCAGAATCTGCTTCAGAAGATGACGGTCGGCGGGACGGAACAGTCGTGTGCGGCCACGTCTCACAGGAGCGATCAGGCCTTCATCTTCGTAGAAGCGCAAAGTACGGGTTGAAATACCGAACTCGCGCGTCAACTCTGTGATCGTATAATATTCGCGCACCACAACATTCCTGCCTTATATCAAGCGGACCAGCCTCTAAACCGAATTGAGTTCAGAGGCTAAGTTGTGCTCCCCCATTTACGTAAAAGTCAACATTAAACCGATGCGAACTAAAATACATTTAGCTACAATTTGGCCGAAAACCGGAATAATCAATTTCACCTACCGCCAGAAACGGTGAAGGCTTTTCCAAAGGATATTCAGCTGAAACCCCTTAATTTCCGCTGATTTCCCATGGATTGCGACTTGCCATCATATTGCCGCTCATGCGTTATGAACTTGCGGAAACCAGTTACAAATGGCGATTCATGCGGCGCTCTATAAAATTTACCTTGATCGGACTTGTCGTCATCGCCGTGATAGGCGCAGCCCCATTTGCCGTCGAACCAATTGTCGTGAAGATCGGAGAAGGTTCGATTCGTCAGCTCGCCAGAGACGGTAATTTCTGTCAGACAGAGCAATGCGACGAAGGCATGAATTACGCGCTTGGTTTTCTCGAAACCAATTATGCGCTGTCGCCTCACGACATTAAATGGTGTATGGGCGTCGATGTCATTTCCCATTATGAGTTGCCATTCGGTAACGCATTGAAAAAGTCAATAACCGACCGAATGTACCAACGTTGTGGCGATCCGAAGCAAGATGAACCACCCGGCGATCATACGGATGAATAAAGGCGCTCTTCATGAAGCGATTTTTGCGCATTGGCGCCTGGATGATACTTCTGGCCATCCTTGCAGTTACGATCAGCCCGATTAAATTCCGCCCCGTGACAGGTGAGCCCGTCGATCTAGAGCGGTTTGCGGCTTTCTTTCTGGTCGGAGCCTTGTTCGCCCTCGCCTATCCTCGCCACTGGATGGGTGTTCTTCTGCTGACAGTCGGCTGCGCCGCACTTTTCGAACTGATGCAACGTTTGGCACCTGGGCGTCACGGCGAGTTCATAGACTTTGTTTTCAAGGCGGCCGGAGCCATATTTGGCATTGCTGTTGGCTATGGCCTCAGCCTTATGCGCCCTTTCCGGCAAGAAGGCTGATCAGGCAGCGGGAATAGCCTTCAGTCTGTCGCCTGCCGTTTCACGCATGAATTCCAGATGGATCGAACGTAGCAATGCGGCCAGATCGTCATTGGCAGCAGCAAATCGGCCGCCCCCGACAGCCTCGCACATGAGTGCTGATATTTCCGCAGCGCCCATACGCTTTCGCCCGGCAGCAACCGCCCGCCAGGCCTCGATGGCAACAATCAAGGGCGCATGCGTGGCATCGCTCAATCCGGAAGAGCGAAGAAGCGCAGCAAGGGCAGCAGGACGTCCGCCCGAAATAATCGCACAAATCCGCCTATCATCGAGATCGGAAAGCGCGCCCAGCAAGCTGGCGAAGAAATCTATACGGCCTCCGGCAACGGCACGGATAACAAAACTGGTCGTGATTTCACCGCGCAGACGCAGATGTTCGACCAGCGCCGGGAGTTCTTCTTGTGAACAGTTTTCCGCCAGTTGCATTGAGGCACGAGCGGTCGCATCGCCTACAACCTTATCAGCGCGGCGTTGACCCAGAAGCAATTTCACCAGTGGAAGAGATTGGAGAACCTCTCCGACTTTCACTGCGAGTAGATGACGGCATTCAGCCGGAAGATGCGGATGGGCCAGCAAGGCTTCCCGTACGACAGCATCATGTCCGCAGCGCTCGCTGATGCGCCGAAACGAAACGGGGGCGATACGGGCGCAGCTGTTGAAGAGCATTTCAGCAACAGCTTCATTATTCCCGACTTCGGCGATTGCCGCCGCGACTGCGAATGAAACATGCGAGCGCGCGGCAATCAAAACCTGCATCGATGGAGCGCTATAGGCGACACGATCAATCAGATCAGCGTCGCTAAGAAGCTTTGAGCGTGCAAGGATATATCCCGCCACCTCCGGTTGATCGGCTGCAAGCGCCGTTACGATATGCAAAGGCGAATGCACGCTGGTCGAAAGCACATCTGCAATAGCCATGCGAACTTTCGGGGAAGGATCATCAAGCAAAAGCGTCAATGCGGCTTCTGCATGTGCACGAGCATGATCAGACTGAAGCTGGTCAATACATTGCCGGGCCAACTGAGCAGCACGGACAACGCGCGCAGCTACCGGCTCGCAGCCACCGACAAACGTATCTTTTTCGATATACATTCTGGCCCCGCTCCAGATCGTTCTTGTATTCGAAAATGATAAATTAAAATGGTTTACGAGCGGTTTACCATGTTTGTTAACCGCATTGTCGCAGCATGGAACCGAACGCGTTTTCACTCGTTTTATCGTCATCAATTCAACGGAGACTTCAAATGGCCGACGAAAAGATCACGAACGAAATCCAGCAGGCTCTCGAAAAGCAGATTGCCGATATGCGCACTGAACTGAAGCGCCTTTCAAAGTCGCTGGCGTCACATTCTGGCGAGCTGAGAGAACGCGCGGAGGACGTCATGGATGATGCGTCCGGTCGTTTCCGTCATGCCGCGCAGGCCGTGCGTGAACGCGGTCAGGTCGTTGCCGAAACGGTTCGCGAAAACCCAGGCACAGCCACAACCCTTTTCGGAACTGCCGGAATTATCGGCATTCTCATCGGTGTTGCCATCGGGTGCGCCATTTCTGATCGCCGCTGAACAGCAAGAACAGCCTGATACTTGTGCCCGCGCTCAATGCGCGGGCTTTTGTTTGCGCTCTTTACGAGACGGTTGTGGTCTGCTAGCTCCCGGTCATTGGCAGTTTGCCACCGGTCGCAGCCTACCCGGTCAAAACAAGGATGAGCGCAATCAAGCGCTGCAAGACTGCGACGTGGCTTGAAACAAAGGCACGCAAATGTCTGAAAAGACAATATATTCCGATCTCAAGCAGCTCGGCTCCAACGCTTCGATCCCACAAAATCCGGAAGATGCCATCCTTGAAAGGGTCGCAAATCCGCAAGCGGGAACGCCTTACTGTGTGCGCTTCACCGCACCTGAATTCACCTCGCTATGCCCAATGACGGGACAGCCGGATTTTGCACATCTGGTCATCGACTATGTTCCCGGCCAGTGGCTGGTGGAAAGCAAATCTCTGAAACTGTTCCTGTTTTCCTTCCGCAATCATGGTGCATTTCACGAGGATTGCACGGTAACCATCGGCAAGCGCCTCGTCGAGCTGCTGGAGCCGGAATGGCTCAGGATCGGCGGCTACTGGTATCCACGTGGCGGTATTCCCATAGACGTTTTCTTTCAGACCGGAGCGGCGCCGCAGAACGTCTGGATACCGGAACAAGGCGTGCCTAACTATCGTGGTAGAGGCTAGAGCATTTCCAGCAAAAGTGCGAAGCAGTTTTGCGTAGGATAATGCGAGAAAACAAAGAGAGCGAGCGGTTCCAGTGAACCCGTTTTAACTGGAACCGCTCTAGTTGATCGGAGTCGCTGTTGCGACTGAAGATCACGATCCCTATTATAGAAGCAGACCACATGGCCCCTGAAAGGACCCCCATGAAAAACTTCGCTATTCTGATTTCTCTGGCCGTTCTTGCCGGATGCGGGGGAGCTGGTAAGGCGGCCATGGATACAGGCAAGAGTTTTGATCGATTCGCCTGCATGTCGCGCAATTTCAAGGGCGAACCGCCCTGCCCGCAGCCGGAAGCTACAAACCAGAAGGCACAGTAAAACCAGAAAGGAGGCCTGTCATGGCTATCGAACCCAAGGACGTTCTCGATTTCTGGTTCTCGCCGAAGATGCGAGAGAACTGGTTCAGCAAAAGTGATGAGATCGACGCGGAAATTCGTGAGAAATTTCTGACGGCTTACGAAGATGCGCGCGCCGACAAGCTTGAAGACTGGAAACAGCAGCCAGAAAGCGCGCTTGCGCTCACCATTCTGTTCGACCAGTTTCCGCGCAATATGTTCCGTGGTTCACCGCGTTCTTTTGAAAGTGACGGGCTGGCCCGCGATGTGGCGGCACAGGCGCTCGACCACGATTTCGACCGCAAACTATCGCCCGAACAACGCCAATTCTTCTATCTGCCATTCATGCATAGTGAGCATCTGAGCGACCAGAAGCGCTGCGTTGATCTTTATGAAAGGCTCGGCGACGAGTTCTCACTCGGTTTCGCCCGCCAGCATCACGATATCATCGAACGCTTTGGACGCTTTCCCCATCGCAACAAGGTGCTTGGTCGCGATACCACCCACGAGGAAACCGAGTTCCTCAAGGAACATACAGGCTTCTGAAATTCAGAGCGCATCCTGAAAAGTGTGAAACGGTTTTCGGTAAAGATGCGCGTTAAACAAATATCTAGAGCAGCCGATAAGGCAATATTCCGCGGCGGTCGTGATCGACCGCCAATCTGCTTTTAAGCGGCGGAACGGCGCGCTGCACACATTCAGCGCGTTCACAGATACGGCAGGAAACGCCAATCGGATCGAAGGCAGAGCGCACTGCGATGTCGAGCCCATCCGCATAGACAAAATCCTGCGCATAGGCCACCTCACAGCCAAGGGCGATAGCGTAGCGCCGCTGGGGTGCATTAAATCCCCCCTCGCTCTTGGTCAGCTCGGTCGCAATGCAAAGATAGCGCGCACCATCCGGCGTTTCGGCAAGCTGCCGAATGATCCGTCCCGGCGTCTCGAATGCCTGATGCACATTCCATAGCGGGCACGCAGCACCATAGCGCGCAAATTGCAGCTTGGCAGCGCTGTGTCGCTTCGTGATGTTTCCGGCCCTGTCTATGCGAGCAAAAAACACCGGTACGCCCCGATGGCCGGAACGCTGCAAGGTGCTAAGCCGATGCGCAACCTGTTCCAGACTTGCCCCGAAACGCGATGCCAACAGCTCCAGATCATGACGCAGCTCCTTGGCTGCTGAAAGGAATGTCTGATAGGGCAGCATCAACGCCCCAGCGAAATAATTACGCAAGCCAATCTTGCAAATTTCGATCGCTTCGGAAGACCGAAAATCTGCGCGTCTGGCAATCACGCTCACCAGTTCTTCCATTTCCAGTTCGGCAATCTGGAACGCAATCTGGAAATTGCGGGTCGAAGCGGGTGAATAAGGATTGAGATAAAGCACCCGTGCAGCAGGGTCGAACTGGCGCAGGACTGCCTCCTCCGGCCCGGCCCGCGCAATGTGCACGCGGTGGTGCTCCGCCATATATTGCGGCAAGGCTACACCGATGTCCCGACCCGGAATGTTTAGCTCCGCTGCCAGCTTTTCTGCCGCAATATCAATCTCATGTACGTAATTGTCGATAAAATGGAAAAAGTCGCGAACTTCCTCATAAGGCGCAGGCTCCGCAGTAGACGGAGCGCGACCCAGCTGATTATCCAGACTTGCGAGCTGTTCGCTGTTGCGGCGATAGGCCTGATGGCAGGCAATCAGCGCATGAGCCAGCCCCGGCGCATTTTGAGTAATGAGCTTCAGTTCCTGCAGGTTCGGCTTGTAATTGTCGAAAACGGGGTCAGCCAGTGCCTCGGAAACAGCTGAAAGCAATCGATCATCATCACCCAGTGAAATGGCGCCTATATCGATCTGGTAGTTTTCAGCCAGCGCGAGCAAAACGGCTGCGGAAACAGGCCGCTGATTATTCTCGATCTGATTGAGATAACTCGTTGAAATACCGAGGCGTTCAGCAAAGCCCGACTGGGTTGCCTTATGTTGCTCGCGTATTTCGCGTATCTTTCTGCCGATATAAAGTTTTCTCGGTGCCATTTTCGCAAATTCGCATTTCGCTATTTGCAAATTTATATCTTACACAATCGCACCTTTTCAAGCTTTTCCAGAACGCCTTCGGATTTTAAGCAGGAAGGAGAAAAAGACTATCTTTTCAGTTTCATAACTCGCCTTCCAAAGGCCGCCCAAAAGTGGGGACTTTATGCAGGAACTTCTTGAGCAACTCGAAGCCCGCCGTACGGAAGCCCGCCTTGGCGGTGGTCAGCGCCGTATCGATGCCCAGCATGGCAAAGGTAAGCTTACTGCCCGCGAAAGGATCGAAGTGCTTCTCGACGAAGGATCGTTCGAGGAGTTCGATATGTATGTCACCCATCGCTGCACCGACTTCGGCATGGAAAAGCAGAAGGTCGCTGGCGACGGCGTCGTGACGGGCTGGGGTACGATCAACGGCCGGCAGGTCTACGTGTTCAGCCAGGATTTTACCGTTCTGGGCGGCTCATTGTCCGAAACCCATGCGCAGAAAATCTGCAAGATCATGGATATGGCCATGAAGAACGGCGCGCCGGTAATCGGCCTCAACGATTCCGGTGGTGCGCGCATTCAGGAAGGCGTCGCGTCACTCGCGGGCTATGCCGACGTGTTCAAGCGCAATGTGGATGCGTCTGGTGTGGTGCCGCAAATCTCAGTCATTATGGGCCCTTGCGCAGGCGGTGCAGTCTATTCGCCAGCCATGACCGACTTCATCTTCATGGTGCGTGACAGTTCCTATATGTTTGTGACGGGCCCTGACGTGGTGAAAACCGTCACCAACGAAATCGTTACCGCAGAAGAACTCGGCGGCGCTTCGACCCACACCCGAAAATCATCAGTCGCCGATGGCGCTTATGAGAACGATATTGAAGCGCTGGAACAGGTCCGCATTCTGTTCGACTTCCTGCCGCTCAACAATCGCGAAAAGCCGCCTGTTCGCCCTGTGTTCGATGATCCGTCGCGACTGGAAATGCGCCTCGACACATTGATCCCAGACAGCGCCACCAAGCCCTACGACATGAAGGAGCTTATCCACGCACTGGCCGACGAAAGCGATTTCTTTGAAATTCAGGAGGCTTTCGCAAAGAACATCATTACCGGCTTCATCCGTATGGATGGTCAAACTATCGGTGTCGTTGCAAACCAGCCCATGGTGCTTGCCGGTTGCCTCGATATCGATTCATCGCGCAAGGCTGCCCGGTTCGTTCGCTTTTGCGACGCCTTCAATATCCCTATCCTGACCCTTGTGGATGTTCCGGGCTTCCTGCCCGGCACGGCGCAAGAATATGGCGGCGTCATCAAGCACGGCGCAAAACTGCTCTTCGCTTATAGCCAGGCAACTGTTCCCATGGTCACGCTCATCACCCGCAAGGCCTATGGTGGCGCATATGATGTGATGGCCTCAAAACATATCGGTGCTGATATCAATTATGCCTGGCCGACGGCGGAAATCGCCGTGATGGGCGCCAAGGGTGCAACAGAAATTCTCTATCGTTCCGAGCTGGGTGATGTCGAAAAAATCGCCGGGCGCACGAAGGAATATGAGGAGCGTTTCGCCAATCCGTTCGTGGCCGCTGAACGTGGGTTCATCGACGAAGTCATCATGCCGCATTCCTCGCGTCGCCGCATTGCCCGCGCTTTTGCCAGCCTGCGCAATAAGCAGCAAAGCACGCCGTGGAAGAAGCACGACACCATCCCGCTGTGATCCCCCGGTTCATTTGAGTAAACGCACATGATCAAGAAAATTCTCATTGCCAATCGCGGCGAAATCGCATGCCGGGTCATCAAGACGGCGAAGAAAATGGGCATCGCAACGGTTGCTGTTTATTCCGACGCCGACCGCAATGCCCTGCATGTCAAAATGGCGGACGAAGCGGTCCACATCGGACCAGCGCCGTCCAATCAGTCCTATATCGTCATCGACAGGATTCTGGCTGCGATCAAGGAAACCGGCGCAGATGCCGTGCATCCCGGCTATGGCTTTCTATCAGAAAACCCACGTTTCGCTGAAGCACTGAAGGCTGCCAATGTCACCTTCATAGGGCCGCCCGTAAACGCAATTGAGGCCATGGGCGACAAGATCACCTCGAAGAAGCTTGCCTCCGAAGCCGGAGTTTCCACCGTACCTGGTCATATGGGTTTGATCGAAGACGCCGACGAGGCGGTTCGCATTTCCACATCCGTCGGCTACCCGGTCATGATCAAGGCTTCAGCCGGTGGCGGCGGTAAGGGCATGCGTATCGCGTGGAACGACGACGAAGCCCGCGAAGGTTTCCAGCTTTCGCGCAATGAGGCCAAGTCTTCTTTCGGCGACGACCGCATCTTCATCGAAAAATTCGTTACCCAGCCGCGCCATATTGAAATTCAGGTTCTGGGTGACCAGCACGGCAATGTTGTCTATCTGGGCGAACGCGAATGCTCGATCCAGCGCCGCAACCAGAAGGTTATCGAAGAAGCACCCTCGCCATTCCTTGATGAAGCCACCCGCAAAGCCATGGGCGAGCAGGCAGTGGCTCTCGCAAAGGCCGTTGGCTATTACTCTGCAGGCACGGTGGAGTTCATCGTTGATGGCAGCCGCAACTTCTACTTCCTTGAAATGAATACGCGTTTGCAGGTTGAGCATCCGGTGACGGAGCTCATTACCGGCATCGACCTCGTGGAAGAAATGATCCGCGTTGCATCGGGTGAGAAGCTCCGTTCCGACCAGAGCGACGTGAAGCTCAACGGCTGGGCTATGGAAAGCCGCCTCTATGCGGAAGACCCGTATCGCAACTTCCTGCCCTCTATCGGCAGGTTGACCCGCTATCGCCCACCAGCCGAAGGCCGCAATTCGGATGGTACGATCGTGCGCAATGACACTGGCGTGTTCGAAGGCGGCGAAATTTCGATGTATTATGATCCGATGATCGCAAAGCTCTGCACCTGGGGGCCGGATCGCACCAGCGCCATCGATGCGATGGGAGATGCTCTGGACGCATTCGAGGTTGAAGGCATCGGTCACAACCTGCCCTTCCTGTCGGCAGTAATGGATCATCCGCGTTTCCGCGAAGGTGCACTCACAACCGCATTCATTGCCGAGGAATATCCGGACGGCTTTGCCGGCGTCCCGGTTTCGGAAGATGATGCGCGGGTGCTTGCTGCGGTTGCTGCCCAGATCAATCTGGCGATCGAGCAGCGCAACATGCAGATTACCGGACGGATTTCCAGCGAAAAGCAATCGGTCGCGACTGACTGGGTGGCGACACTTGGCGGGTTCATCCTGCCGGTTCGCATTGTGGAAGGCGAAGGCGGAACGACGATCAATTTTGTGGATGGTGGTAGCCTGCCTGTTGCCACCGACTGGCATCCCGGTAGCCATCTGGGTTCATTCACCGTTGGCGGCAAGCCCATTGCAATCAAAGTTTCGCGCTCGGGCACTGGTTGGCGCCTGCGCTGGCGCGGCATGGATATGGTCGCTCACGTCCGCAAGCCACGTGTCGCAGAACTCGCAAAACTCATGCCGATAAAGCTGCCTCCGGATACGTCGAAAATGCTGCTCTGCCCGATGCCGGGCGTCATCACATCGATCCTCGTCAAGGATGGTGAAACTGTCGAAGCCGGTCAGCCACTGGCCACCGTAGAAGCCATGAAGATGGAAAACGTGCTGCGTGCGGAACGCCGTGCTACCGTAAAGCGCATCACAGCGGAGGCTGGCTCCAGCCTTGCCGTAGACGAACTGATTATGGAATTTGAGTGAGGTCGATATGAGCGAGCGCCCCACAACCCGAGCAGACTGGGAAGCATTGGCCGAGAAGGAACTGAAGCGGCCTGCTGACAGCCTGATCTGGCACACGCCAGAAGGCATTGACGTCAAGCCGCTCTATACGGAAGACGATTTGCAGGGCATCGACCATCTGGGCACCCTGCCCGGCTTCGAGCCTTTCTTGCGCGGTCCTCGTGCGACCATGTATGCGGGTCGTCCGTGGACGATCCGGCAGTATGCGGGATTTTCGACGGCGGAAGAATCCAACGCCTTCTATCGCAAGGCACTAGCTGCCGGTCAGCAGGGCGTTTCGGTTGCCTTCGATCTTGCCACGCATCGCGGCTATGACAGCGACCATCCACGTGTTGAAGGCGATGTGGGCAAGGCTGGTGTTGCCATCGATTCCGTCGAGGACATGAAGATCCTTTTCGACGGCATCCCGCTTGAGAAAATTTCCGTTTCCATGACGATGAACGGCGCGGTGATCCCGATCCTTGCCAATTTTATCGTGGCGGGCGAGGAACAGGGCGTGCCCCGCGCCCAGCTTTCCGGCACGATCCAGAACGACATTCTCAAGGAGTTCATGGTCCGCAACACCTATATCTATCCGCCGGAACCATCCATGCGGATCATTGCGGATATCATCGCCTATACGGCAGCCGAAATGCCGAAATTCAACTCGATTTCCATTTCCGGCTACCATATGCAGGAAGCGGGCGCGACACTGGTTCAGGAACTCGCCTTCACGCTTGCCGATGGGCGTGAATATGTGCGTGCTGCCCTGAACAAGGGCCTGAATGTCGATGAATTTGCGGGACGACTGTCATTCTTCTTCGCCATCGGCATGAATTTCTTCATGGAAATCGCCAAGCTGCGCGCCGCGCGCCTGCTCTGGTCGCGCATCATGAAGGAATTCGATCCGAAGAAGCCCGGCTCGCTGATGCTGCGTACGCATTGCCAGACTTCAGGCGTCTCTTTGCAGGAGCAGGACCCTTACAACAATATCGTCCGTACCGCATTTGAAGCCATGTCAGCTGCTCTTGGCGGTACGCAATCGCTGCACACCAATTCCTTCGATGAAGCCATTGCTTTGCCAACGGAATTTTCGGCTCGTATCGCTCGCAATACGCAGCTCATCCTCCAGAACGAAACCGGCGTAACCAAAGTGGTCGATCCGCTGGCAGGTTCTTATTACATCGAAAACCTCACCAACGAGCTGGCCGAGAAGGCCTGGGCGCTGATCGAGGAAGTCGAAGGTCTGGGCGGCATGACCAAGGCGGTCGAAAGCGGCCTTCCGAAGCGCCTCATCGAAGAAGCAGCGACCAAACGGCAGGCGGCGGTCGATAAGGGCGAAGAGATCATTGTCGGGGTCAACAAGTTCCGGCTGGAACAGGAAGACGAAATCGACATTCTGGAAATCGACAATTCGGCTGTTCGCCAGTCGCAAATTGCACGTCTCAATCGCATCAAGGAAACGCGCAACAAGGCAAAAGTCGAAGCAGCTCTGGCAGAACTGGAAAAGGTTGCAAAGACCGGCGAAGGCAATCTTCTCGCCGCCGCTGTTGAAGCCTCCCGTGCTCGCGCCAGCGTCGGAGAAATTTCCGACGCCATGCGCCGCGCATTCGGCGATCATGCTGCAGTTCCGAAGGTCGTCAAGAAGGTTTACGGCGCGGCCTATAAGGACGAGCCCGAATATCAGACGCTGGTTGAGCGGCTTGGCGATTTTTCAAAGCAGATCGGCGAAACGCCGAAAGTGATGGTGGCAAAGCTCGGCCAAGACGGCCATGATCGCGGTGCCAAGATCATTGCGTCAGCCTTCGGCGATATCGGTTTCGACATATTGGCCGGGCCACTGTTCCAGACGCCGGATGAAGCTGCCGATATGGCGATCAAGTCCAAGGTGCATGTTCTTGGAGTTTCGTCGCTAGCAGCCGGTCACAAGACACTTCTGCCTCAGCTTGTGGACACGCTCCGCAAGAAGGGCGCCGAAAATATCATTGTCGTCTGTGGTGGCGTCGTTCCCCGTCAGGATTATCAGTATCTGTTCGACCACGGTGTGGCGGCGGTTTTCGGCCCCGGCTCGAATGTGCTTGATTGTGCCCGCGCCGTGCTCGACCTGATGGAAGGCAAACGTCGTAATCTGTAGTATTCTCAGATGGATATGCCCTTTACAGGACTCATTTTCTGAACAACTTCAGAAGCCGGGTGAATAGCCCGGCTTCTTGCTTGGAGCATTTCCAGCAAAAGTGCAAAGCGTCTACGCGGGGAAATCAGTTCACTGGACTGATTTCTGATCCCGCTTCGATGCGTCAGATAATGCGACAAAAAAATACTCAGAGCGGTTCCAGCGACTCCGTTTTAACCGAAACCGCTCTAGAACCATCATTCAGTTTTTCGGTCCGGCAAAACCGGCAATCGTCGAGCCCGTAACGGATACTGGATCGCTGGCCGGGAACGTATCTTCCAAGCCCTCTTCAAGCTGGCGCTCCAGCTCTGCCCGGTCACCCGCGCGGCGCGCGCTGGGGCGTGTCAACAGGTTTTCAGGCTGAATGCCGCATTCCATACATGCAACGCCCAGCGCTTCGCCGAGCTTGATCGCGGCACGACGTATCACTTCATCGCGCGCCAGTTCCGCTTCCGTCTCGTTCTCAACCTTGACAGTGATCTTCTCTTCGCCCTCGGTGACAAACTCCACCATATAGAGCTTGAAGCCCCCAACCGAACTGATGCGGGTTTCGACAATTTCCATCGCTTGACCTCCGCGTTTTCTATGAGGATCAAACGTCGACCAGCGCCTGAAAGTTCCGCATATCTATGCAATTACGGAACCCCGCCCCTCCATCAAGCGTTTCTCGCCTGTCGTCTGGAGGTTGCGATGTCACAGTTCTTCACAAAGCTCAGCGAAAAAGCCGCCGAACTTGCAGGCCATTATCTGGCATTCGGGCTGGCAACCTTGTTCATCCTGTTATGGGGCATTAGCGGGCCTTTCTTTGACTTCTCGGATACTTGGCAACTGGTGGTGAATACATCGACCACAGTCATCACATTCCTGATGGTGTTCCTTATCCAGAACGCACAGGATCGCGAAGCAAGCGCGACACAAGCAAAACTCGATGAAATTTTGACCATCGTCTCAACAGCCAGGAGTGAGACCATAGGTGCGGAACACCTTCCTCTCGACAAGCTGAAGGCAATCTTGAAGCACCTTGAAGAGCAAAGCAGAAAAACCTCGACCGAAGAACCAGAATAAGCAACCCGATCTTTCCGGTGGAATGTTCACGCCTATATCCCCTCCGGAGAATTCTTATCATTAGCAGAAAGGATGTCCCATGGCCGTCACCAAGAAGCAGGAAGCTCGTGCTCTCAATGCCGACGAAAAAGAGCTGGTGGAAAAGTCGCACCATCCATTTTTGCAGAACGTTCCCGACGAGGAGCTTTCCCATCTGGCGAAACTGATCCGCGAACGCCGCAAGAAGGCGAAAGATCAGGCCCACCAGCGCAGACGTGAAATGCGCGGAAAGGGAGCTGCCCGCGGCTCTACTCCGTCCAAGGCAGATGAAGGTTCTCATCTGAAAGTTTCGGTACTGGCCATGGCCGTCCGTCGTATCAACACCGAAGTTGAACGTCGCCGCCGCATGTCGGCCAGCGCCGAATTAATCACAAATGCCCGAAAAGCGCTTGCGACCAAGGAAGCAAACGAAAAGAAGGGCAAGGATTTCAACACGCGTCACGCACTTAGCGGCATGCGCAACATCCCGAACGAAAAATATGACAGCCTTGTCCGTCCGGCAGAGCGGGGGCGGCTCCGTAAGGCCGCAAGTGTCGCTCAGGCAAAGAAGGACACTCGCCAGAAGGAAGCGGGTTAGAGCATTTCCAACGCCGTCTTGCGGGACGGCGGTGCGAAAGCCCGGTCCAGACGTTTCAATTGATCTTCGGAAAGCCGCAACTCTGCGGCTTTTCTGTTGTCTCGCACATGATGCAGGTTGGAGGATTTTGGAATTGCTATGACATTGCCGTCTCGTATCGTCCAGGCAAGCGCAACTGAGGCTGGCGTTCCGCCTGTCTCACCAGCAATTTCCGCCAGTACGGAACTGCCCAGCAATCGACCCTGCTCAATAGGCGAATAAGCCATCAACGGAATTTTCCGCTCGGTACACCACGGCATCAGGTCGAATTCCGGGCCGCGTCGCGTCAGATTGTAAAGTATCTGGTTCGT
Organism: Ochrobactrum sp. BTU2; assembly: GCF_024539785.1. Classification (NCBI taxonomy): domain Bacteria; kingdom Pseudomonadati; phylum Pseudomonadota; class Alphaproteobacteria; order Hyphomicrobiales; family Brucellaceae; genus Ochrobactrum; species Ochrobactrum sp. BTU2. The sequence continues at coordinate 469,430 of NZ_JAHWRG010000005.1, forward strand.
TGCAACGGCCTTGCCGCCCGTTATACCGACCAGCTCTTTCATATCATCCGTATCGAAATTGCTGACACCCCAGCCGCCGATTTTTCCGGCATGCTGCAGTTCTTCAAATGCAGCAATAGTCTCTTCAAGCGGATATCGCCCACGCCAGTGCAGCAGATACAGATCTATACGATCAGTGCGAAGGCGCTCCAGGCTTCTCTCGCAGGCCTCGATTGTTCCCTTCCGTGACGCATTGAACGGCAATACCTTGCTGACGATAAACACGTCGTCACGACGGCCCGTGATGGCTTCGCCGACAACATCTTCCGCCTCACCGTCAGCGTACATTTCCGCGGTATCGATCAGCGTCATCCCGAGATCGATACCGCTTCTCAGTGCTTCGATTTCATAGCGGCGTTGTGTGCTGTCCTCACCCATATACCAGGTGCCCTGCCCGAGCGCTGGAACCGTCTGGCCCGAAGGCAGGGTGATCTGTGGTATGGTTCCGGTCATTGCATCCTCCCCTATGAAACGATCAATACCATGATTGCTACATAGCCGGAAAATTCAAGACCTTGAGAACAACGGCTCAAGCAAAATGCAGACCGAAACCCTGCATGAGCCTGCGGATGGCATAGTCCGGATTGCGGGATGTCACGACCGCCAGATCGTTGTGATGATGCAGCTCTTCATCGGCGCGGCGTGGTTTCAGCAGCGAGACGGTACGCCGGGCGATCGCTTCCGCAGGATCGAGCCAGTCAACCGGCCATGGCGCCAAACGGCGAAACACATTGGCAAGGAACGGATAGTGCGTGCAGGCCAGCACGACAATGTCGGTCCGGTTACCATCCTGCTCAATGAAGCAGGGAGCGATCTGTTCCACGACCAGCGCCTCGTCGATCCTTTCGCCGCGAATATGGGCTTCCGCTACTGTCGCAAGCTGATCGGCACCAACGAGACGAACATGGCACTGGGTGGCGAAAGATTGAATGAGATCGCGCGTATAAGCACGCCTGACGGTACCGGGGGTCGCCAGCACGGAAACAAGCCCCGACGATGTTCTTTCTGCAGCGGGCTTGATTGCCGGCACCGTGCCGACAAACGGCACCGAAGGATAGGCTTGCCGTAAGTCATCCAGCACCAGCGTGGAGGCCGTATTGCAGGCAATGACCGCGATTTCGGGATCATAGGCGGCGATGAGCTTGCCGAACAGTTCGACAATCCGCTCCCTCAACGCATCCTCTTCCCATCCGCCATAGGGAAACCCGGCATCGTCGGCAACGTAGACGAAGCGACGATCCGGCATAAGCACCCGCGCTTCGCGCAAAACCGTCAGCCCTCCGATACCGCTGTCAAAAACCAGAATGGGTCTTTCGGCGTCGGCGGAAGGCATGGCGGAAAAGCTCACTGCGGGTGCGTTTTTCATTCGTCCTTGCCCTTCATTGCCCGAGCTTCGCTCGCAGGCTTGCGCGCACGTCCTTCCGGGGCACCCGAGCCACGCGGCTTCTTCGGTGTGAACACGTCAAGAGACGTGATAACACCGCGCAGCAATTTGAGTTCTGCGGATGCGAAGCCGGCGCGCGTCAGCACAGCACGCAGATTGTTGACCATGATTTCCTTGCGGGCTTCCGGACGGAAATATCCCCGGACATCAAGGGCTTCTTCGAGATGATTGAAAAGGCCCTGCAATTCGTTCTTCGGTGCCAATTCAAGCTCCGGTCCACGGAATACGGTTTCCGTTTCCGTCTCAAGACCCGACTTCATCCATTCATAGGACATCAGCAAAACGGCCTGGGCGATATTCAGCGATGCGAAAGCCGGATTGACCGGAAAAGTCACCAGCTCATCCGCAAGGCCAACTTCCTCATTACTGAGGCCAAACCGCTCACGGCCAAACAGGATGCCGGTCTTCTCACCAGTCCGGAAACGACGGCGCAGCTCGCCCCCCGCTTCCACGGCGCTGCGAACCTGCTTGAAGCCATCGCGTTCGCGTGCCGTTGTCGCATAGACGAAATTGAGATCGGCGATAGCCGAAGGCAAATCGTCATAGACGACCGCATTGTCGATCACATGATCGGCCTTGCTGGCTGCCGCCCTCGCCTTTTCGCTCGGAAATTCCTCACGCGGATTGACCAGACGCAGTTCAGCCAGACCAAAATTCGCCATGGCGCGCGCCACCATGCCGATATTTTCCGGCAATTGCGGCTCCACCAGCACGATTGCCGGTCCTTCCGCTATAAAGGGGCGCTGTTTATCTGTTCCTGCCATGATCTCTTCCGCATTAACTATCGTATCGTGGCGCTTCCCTTACATAATTGACGCAGAATCGCAAAGATTCCCCTTACGTGTTTTACGGAAAAGCCTGTGTAGTAGCCCGATAACACCTATTTGCTGCCCATTCATGCCAGACTGTCCCACCAGATACAGGATCAAAGGGAGGAAACCATGTCCGGTAAGAAGATACTCATGCTTTGCGGCGACTTTGGTGAGGACTATGAAACCATGGTCCCGTTCCAGACGCTTTTGACTGTTGGTCATACGGTTCATGCGGTCTGCCCCGGCAAGAAGGCTGGCGATCATATCGCGACAGCCATTCACGACTTCGAAGGCCACCAGACCTATACAGAAAAGCCCGGCCATAACTTCACGCTGAACGCGACCTTCGCCGAGATAAAGCCGGAAAGCTATGACGCTCTGGTCATTCCCGGTGGCCGGGCACCGGAATATCTGCGTCTCGATGATAAGGTTATCGCCGTGGTGAAGCATTTCTTTGAAGCGAACAAGCCAGTCGCTGCAGTCTGCCACGGCGCGCAATTGCTGGCTGCAGCCCGTGTTCTGGAAGGTCGCACCTGTTCCGCCTACCCGGCCTGTCGTCCGGAAGTTGAACTCGCCGGTGGCAAATATGCCGATATTCCGGTCGATCAGGCGGTTACAGATGGAAATCTCGTCACGTCGCCCGCATGGCCTGCTCATCCAGCATGGCTATCACAGTTCCTTACTGTGCTCGGCACCAGGATCACCCATAGCTGATCGCAACGCCCTGCCTGTTTCCCAACAAGGTTGCAGGCAGGGCGAAACTGCGCGACAGTAAGTTTGGGAGAATGATCCGGAGGAAATCATGTGCAGGCTGTTCATCGGTGCCGATCCTGAGCTCTGGCTGAGCGTAACACGTTCGCTGCGCATCGACGGTGTCGTGACAAGCGTCCGGCTTGAGAATTTCTTCTGGTGGGCTCTCGAAGATATTGCAGCACGCGATGATCTCACGGTCAGCCGTCTTATCGGCAAACTTTACGATGAATCCCGGAATGAAGGGCACGACCTCGACAATTTCGCGTCGTTCCTGCGGGTCTGCTGTGGACGCTATCTTTCGTTGCAGCTGAACGGCCTTGTTCCCACAGACAAGTCGACCGCCATCTCTACACTGGATGCAGATACCATTCTGGTCAGGGAACAGGAAAACTATCGCCAGCGGCAATCTTCCTGGGAGAAATCTCGTGATGACAATCGCGCTGCACACCGCGCCGCATAATCGGTGCAGTCAAAAGCCATTTCACGCTTTTCGCAAGTCTCTCCCGAAATTTTGACCGCCTAAACGCTCTATAGGCCAAAGAATAAGCCTCTTACGCTTTGCCTTATTCGTCGTGAGTGCTATACGGGCGCGACGCATTGAAAAAGAGGCTTCATCCATGGCAAAAATCAAGGTTGCGAACCCGGTCGTTGAACTCGACGGCGATGAAATGACCCGCATCATCTGGCAGTTCATCAAGGACAAATTGATCCATCCCTACCTCGACATTGATCTGAAATATTACGATCTGTCAGTCGAGCACCGCGATGCCACCAATGACCAGGTTACCATTGATGCGGCTAATGCCATCAAGGAACACGGCGTTGGCGTAAAATGCGCAACCATCACCCCGGACGAAGCCCGCGTTGAAGAATTCAAGCTCAAGAAGATGTGGAAGTCGCCAAACGGCACGATCCGCAACATTCTCGGCGGCGTGATCTTCCGCGAGCCGATCATCTGCAAGAACGTTCCGCGCCTCGTGCCGGGCTGGACCCAGCCGATCATCGTTGGCCGTCATGCTTTCGGCGATCAGTACCGCGCGACCGATTTCAAATTCCCGGGCAAGGGCACGCTGTCGATCAAGTTCGTCGGTGAAGATGGCGAGACCATCGAACACGAAGTCTATCAGGCTCCGGCGGCTGGTGTGGCAATGGCCATGTACAACCTCGACGAATCGATCCGCGAATTTGCCCGTGCTTCGTTGAACTACGGCTTGCAGCGCAACTACCCGGTCTATCTCTCGACCAAGAACACCATTCTCAAGGCTTATGACGGTCGCTTCAAGGACATCTTCGAAGAAGTTTACCAGACCGAGTTCGCTGACAAGTTCAAGGCTGCAAAGATCTGGTACGAACATCGCCTCATCGACGACATGGTCGCTTCGGCGCTCAAGTGGTCCGGCGGCTATGTTTGGGCTTGTAAGAACTACGACGGCGACGTGCAGTCGGATATCGTGGCTCAGGGTTTTGGCTCGCTCGGCCTGATGACCTCGGTTCTGATGACGCCGGATGGCAAGACCGTTGAAGCAGAAGCTGCACACGGCACCGTTACCCGTCACTACCGCCAGCATCAGAAGGGCGAGGAAACCTCGACCAATTCGATCGCTTCGATCTTCGCATGGACCCGCGGTCTCGCTCACCGCGCCAAGCTCGACAACAATGCCGAGCTTAAGCGTTTTGCCGACACGCTGGAAAAGGTCTGCGTCGACACCGTCGAAAGCGGCTACATGACCAAGGATCTGGCTCTGCTCATCGGTCCGGATCAGCCTTGGCTCTCGACCACCGGTTTCCTCGACAAGATCGACGAGAACCTTCAGAAGGCCATGGCCGCCTGATAAAATATTCGACGCTTATCGTCGATATGGAAAACCCGGCAGCCCCGCTGCCGGGTTTTTTCATTTCCTTTTCAAGGGAAAAAGCGCATCCTGCCACCGCTTACAGGGAGGATGAAATGGCTGAGTTGAAGCTCTATACCAACCCGATGTCGCGCGGACGCATCGCGCGCTGGATGCTGGAGGAGATCGGCAAACCCTATGATGTGGAAATTCTGGATTTCGGGCCACCGATGAAGGGGCCTGACTACTGCACAATCAATCCGATGGGCAAAGTTCCTGCCCTGCGCCACGGCGATGCGGTGGTGACGGAAGTGGCTGCAATCTGCGCCTATCTGGCAACAACATTTCCCGAAGCTGGTCTGGCGCCTCACCCCAATGAGCGCGCGGATTTCTTCCGCTGGCTGTTCTTTACATCTGGTCCTGTGGAAGCCGCCTTGTCCAACCATGCGCTCGGCTTTGAAATCCCCGCAGACAAGCAGGGAATGGTCGGCTACGGCAATTACGATACAGTGGTCAACACATTGGAGAAAGCGGTTTCGCACCATCCATACATCACCGGCGACCGCTTCACGGCGGCTGACGTTTATGTCGGCTCGCACATCGGCTGGGGCCTGCGCTTCGGCACGTTGCCGGCCAGAGGAGCGTTCGTCGCCTATTGGGACCGACTAAAAGATCGCCCCGCCATGAAGCGCGCCACGGAACTGGACGAGGCAGCAGCAGCAGCCACTCAGCATTAACAACATAATGCTGGCTGTTCAGGTCACGTAATCTGGCCAGCCAGCTCAAACGTGCGTGAGAATGCCTGTGCACCTTTTGGCGAGAACGCGATGACACGCCCCGCTTCGCGGCGTGCCCAGCCATTTGAAATGAAATGGTTCAACAGCGCTGCACCGAGCGCTCCGCCCAGATGGTTGCGACGCTCACTCCAGTCGAGGCAGTGACGACAGACCGGGCGCTTGCCCTGCTCCAGAGTGGTCACATCAACGCCAAGGCAACTGAAAAACGACTTGCCCTTTTCTGTCAGCACCGGCTCATTGTCATCAACAATCAGCTCAAGCCGATGCGAGGCATCAAGCATTTCCACGCCACGCTCACCGGCGAGATGGTCATAGCAGATGCGCGCCCTGCGCAGCGCCTGATCTTTCGGGCCGGTCCGCACCCGCACAGCGCCGGTGCGTTGCGCAAGCCCCATCAAACCTTCCAGGACCTGCGCCACATCTGTTCCTGAAAGCCGGAAATAGCGGTGCCGCCCCTGCTTCTCCGCGACCAGTAGATTGGCCGCGTCAAGCTTCGCAAGATGTCCGCTGGCGGTTTGCAGCGTCACGCCTGCGGCTGACGCGAGTTCACTGACAGTCAGCGCACGACCATCCATCAGCGCCGTGAGCATGTTTGCACGCGCCGGATCACCAAGGAGTGCTGCAACGGAAGCTATGATCGGGCCATCTTTCATACTTCGATGCTAACCGAACTATGGAGAAACTTCAATTGCTACATTGTCAGCATCGAAGACATGCTTTTGAAGGAGACACGCATGATAACCTGTTTCATCCGCTATCAGATCGACCCGTTCAAAGCGGATGCCTTTGCAGAATATGCGCGCAATTGGGGACAGGCGATTCCGCGCTGCGGCGCTGATCTCATCGGCTATTTCGGGCCGCATGAAGGTTCGTCGACCACAGCCTACGGCGTCTATTCAGTCGAAAACCTTGCCGCGTATGAAGCATATCGGGCACGGCTTGCCGCCGATCCGCTGGGACGCGAGAATTACGAATTTGCGCGCAGAGAACAATTCATCCGATCCGAAGACCGCATCTTCCTCAAACTCCAATCCGCACCGCATGGGGAGTTCATCAAGCCATGATTGCCGTCATATTCGAAGTCTGGCCAGCCGATGACAACAGACGTGAACAGTATCTCGATATTGCCGCAGGCCTGCGCGAAGATCTTTCCAGGATTGACGGTTTTCTGTCGATCGAGCGTTTTCAAAGCCTGGCTGATCCCGACAAATTGCTTTCGCTCTCGTTCTGGCGCGACGAAGATGCGGTGCGTGAATGGCGCAACCTGCCGTCTCATCGGGCAGCACAGGGAAAGGGACGCAATGGTGTTTTTGAGAACTACCGTTTGCGTGTAGCCAGCATCATGCGTGACTATGGTCTGGATGAACGAAGCGAAGCGCCTGACGACAGCCGCACAATTCATGCGGCTTAATTCCACCGATAAAAAAGGCCGGGTTAACCCGGCCTTTTGCATTAGATGATCAGTGCCTTGACTGCTGCAATCGCAGCGTCGGCCTTATCGCCATCCGGCCCGCCGGCCTGCGCCATGTCCGGGCGACCGCCGCCACCTGCGCCACCAAGGGCCACAGAAGCAGCGCGAACCAGATCGACCGCACTAAAGCGACCAACCAAATCTTCCGTCACCGCAGCCACCGCGCTGGCCTTGCTATCTTCGCCGATACCAATGAACAGCACCACACCGGAGCCGACCTGCTTCTTGCCTTCGTCGGCAAGCGGCTTGAGATCACGCGGGGAAACGCCAGTCACGATCTTGCCGAGGAAGTTGACGCCATTCACAGCTTCAACGGCGCTGCCGCCATCTGCCGAACCACCGCCAAGCGCAAGCTTCTTGCGCGCATCAGCAAGTTCGCGTTCCAGCTTCTTGCGTTCATCAAGCAGTGCGTTGACACGTTCCAGCGCTTCGGACGGTGTCGTCTTCAGTGCACCGGCGATGGCCTTTACGCGCTCGTCCTGCTCTTCAAGGTAAAGACGTGCTGCCTCACCCGTCAGCGCTTCCATACGACGAACGCCAGCGGCAACAGCACCTTCCGAAACGATGCGGACGAGACCTATATCGCCGGTCTGGCGCACATGCGTACCGCCGCAAAGCTCAACCGAATAGGCCTTGCCTTCCTTCGAACCATGCTTGGCGGTGCCCATGGAAACGACGCGAACTTCATCGCCGTATTTTTCACCGAACAGTGCCATGGCACCCTCGGCAATGGCATCGTCAACAGCCATCAGGCGGGTGCTGACAGGAGCGTTCTGCAGAATGATTTCGTTGGCGAGATTTTCAACCTGCGTCAGCTCTTCAGCCGAAATCGGCTTCGGATGCGAAAAGTCGAAGCGCAGACGATCCGGTGCAACGAGCGAACCCTTCTGCGCAACATGACTGCCGAGCGTTTCACGCAGCGCCTCATGCAAAAGGTGCGTCGCCGAATGGTTGGAACGAATGCGCGTGCGGCGCACCGAATCCACTTTCAGCTCAACAGCATCGCCGGTCTTCGCCGTCCCCTTGGTGACTTCGCCGATGTGAACGAAGACGCCCTCGCCCTTCTTCTGCGTATCCTTGATTGCGATAGCAAAACCTTCTCCGGAGATCGTGCCGGTATCGCCCTGCTGGCCGCCGGATTCTCCATAGAACGGGGTCTGGTTGACTACGACCGAAACAACATCGCCTTCAGCAGCGGACTGTACTTCCGCGCCATCGCGGACAAGCGCAGTGATAACGCCTTCGGCAACCTCGGTCTCGTATCCGAGAAATTCCGTCGCACCGACCTTATCCTTGATGCCGAACCAGATCGTTTCGGTTGCGGCTTCACCAGAACCAGCCCAGTTCGCACGGGCCTCGGCCTTCTGGCGCTGCATGGCGGCACTGAAGCCATCCGTATCGACGGCAATACCGCGCTGACGAAGTGCATCCTGCGTCAGATCCAACGGAAAGCCATAGGTGTCGTAAAGCTTGAAAGCGGTTTCGCCATCGAGGCGATCCCCTTCAACAAGGCTTTCCGTCGCATCCGACAGGAGGCCAAGACCGCGATCCAGCGTCTTGCGGAAGCGGGTTTCCTCAAGCTTGAGCGTTTCGGAGATCAAGGCATCGGCGCGGATCAGTTCCGGATAAGCCTGTCCCATTTCGCGGATCAAGGCCGGCAGCAGGCGCCACATCAACGGCTCTTTGGCGCCCAAGAGCTGGGCATGACGCATTGCACGGCGCATGATGCGACGCAAAACATAGCCGCGGCCTTCGTTGGACGGCAGAACACCGTCAGCGATCAGGAAGCTCGAAGCGCGCAGATGATCAGCAATCACACGGTGGCTGGCGCGGAATTCGCCCTCAGCCTTCACGCCGGTTGCTTCTTCCGAAGCGCGGATCAATGCCTTGAAGAGATCGATATCGTAATTGTCGTGCACGCCCTGCAGAACCGCAGCGACGCGCTCCAACCCCATTCCGGTGTCGATAGACGGACGCGGCAGGTCGATCCGCTGTTCGGGCGTGATCTGCTCGAACTGCATGAAAACGAGGTTCCAGATTTCGATGAAACGGTCACCGTCTTCGTCAGCCGATCCGGGAGGTCCACCCCAGATATGGTCGCCGTGGTCGAAGAAGATTTCTGAACACGGACCGCATGGACCGGTATCGCCCATAGCCCAAAAGTTATCACTTGTAGCGATGCGGATAATGCGGTCATCGGAAAGACCCGCGATCTTCTTCCAATAATTCGCAGCGTCGTCGTCCGTGTGATAAACGGTGACGAGCAACTTGTCCTTCGGAAGGCCGAATTCCTTCGTGATCAGATTCCAGGCGAAACTGATGGCATCTTCCTTGAAATAGTCGCCAAACGAGAAATTGCCGAGCATTTCAAAGAACGTATGGTGACGAGCGGTATAGCCGACATTGTCCAGATCGTTGTGCTTGCCACCGGCACGCACGCACTTCTGGGAAGTCGTCGCGCGATTGTAGGAACGGTGTTCAAGACCCGTAAAAACGTTCTTGAACTGAACCATACCCGCATTGGTGAACATCAGCGTCGGATCGTTACGCGGGACAAGTGGGCTCGATGGAACGACCTCATGCCCGTTCTTGCGGTAATAATCGAGGAATGTGGACCTAATCTCGTTGACGCCAGCCATAAGTCACCCTTGGGCTTTTTTGCCCTGCACGGATACAGCTCTGCAGAAAGCTGTATCAATTATCCTGTTCAAACTCCCATAGCCGCCAACCGTCATTGAAGGCCCGAGGCTCTCCCGCACTGCCAGGAGGTGAAGTGGAGTTTTCGGTTGACCGCTTTTAGCGGTGCCTTGCTTTTCTGTCCAGATAAGTACGCTGCGCCATAAAAGCAATTTCTGCCGGAAAGCGATAAAACCAGCACCATTCACTTCGCAAAAACACCCACTGCTAAACAAAAAGCCCCATGCAATTGCACGGGGCTTCGATAATTCATTCGATGCTGGCGATCTTACATTTCGGCAGCGTCACCCGCATCGTCTTCTGGTCCGCCATCTTCGAGGAACTGTTCGGCAATCAAACCGGCATTCTGACGAAGCGTGGTTTCGATCTCGCGGGCCACTTCCGGGTTGTCCTTGAGATATTGCTTGGCGTTTTCACGGCCTTGTCCCAGTCGCTGAGAATTATACGAGAACCACGCACCGGACTTCTCGACGACACCGGCCTTTACGCCAAGATCGACCAGTTCACCGGTCTTGGAAACGCCAGCACCGTACATGATGTCAAATTCGACCTGCTTGAAGGGCGGCGCAAGCTTGTTCTTGACGACCTTCACGCGGGTCTGGTTGCCAACAACTTCGTCGCGCTCCTTGATCGAACCGATACGGCGAATATCGAGACGAACCGAAGCATAGAACTTGAGAGCGTTACCGCCAGTCGTCGTTTCCGGCGAACCGAACATCACACCGATCTTCATACGAATCTGGTTGATGAAGATCACCATACAGTTCGAACGCGAGATCGATGCGGTAAGCTTGCGCAGCGCCTGGCTCATAAGACGAGCCTGAAGACCAGGCAAGGAGTCACCCATTTCGCCTTCGATTTCCGCACGTGGCGTCAAGGCTGCGACGGAGTCGACGACGAGAACGTCGATGGCGCCCGAACGCACAAGCGTGTCGGTAATTTCAAGTGCCTGCTCACCCGTATCTGGCTGCGAAATCAGCAAGTTTTCCAGATCGACACCCAGCTTGCGTGCATAGACAGGATCAAGCGCATGTTCCGCATCGACGAATGCACAGATACCGCCCTTCTTCTGTGCTTCCGCAATCGTGTGCAGCGCGAGTGTCGTCTTACCGGAGCTTTCCGGTCCGTAAATCTCAACAATACGTCCTTTGGGCAAGCCGCCGACACCCAGCGCGATGTCCAGAGAAAGCGAGCCGGTCGGAACAGTTTCGATCTCGATAACCGGGGCATTTTTCCCCAGACGCATGATCGAGCCCTTACCGAACGCCCTTTCGATTTGCGACAATGCCGCATCGAGAGCCTTAGTCTTGTCCACTGAATTTTCCTCAACAAGTCGCAATGAATTCTGAGACATCTTACACCATCCTCTTGTCTCGCTAGAAGCCCGGCAGGCTCGTTGCTATGATCTATTTGTATTCGTTTTGTTCTCATTTGACAATAGGGCTAACTCATTGATTAAAAACAGTTCCGAAATTTTGTTCTATAATCGTTCTCTAACATCAGCAATTACGAAAATAATCGAACTATCCACGAATTAACTTAATTCAAACCAAACTGCCCATCCACCGATTCGGAAAAGCAAAGAAAAACGCAGCCCTTCTATCGAAGAACTGCGTTGTTTGAAGCCTATTAACCCTTGGAAGGGAATCAGCTGGCGGCGCGAAGCGGAGAAATCTGGATTTCCACGCGACGGTTCTGCGCACGGCCTTCCGGTGTTGCGTTGGTGGCAACGGGCTGGCTCGCGCCATAGCCGATAACGGCGAAGCGACGCGGATCGATACCCTGCGAACCGAGATAGCTCGCGACCGACGCGGCGCGGCGCTGCGAAAGAGCCTGATTGTGGCTGACGCTACCGGTCGAATCGGTGTGGCCATAAACGTCCACAAGCGTCTGGTTGAATTTGCGCAATACAATCGCGACCGAATTAAGCGTCGGGTAGAACTGGCTCTTCACCTGATCCTGATCGGTATCGAAAGTGATGCTGGACGGCATATTAAGGATGATCTGGTCGCCGTTACGGGTCACAGACACACCAGTGCCCTGCAGCTGTGCACGGAGCTCGTTTTCCTGACGATCCATGTAATTGCCGATTGCGCCGCCGCCAAGTGCACCAATACCGGCACCAATCAGAACGGCATTGCGCTGTGCACGGCTGGAACCGCCGACCATCAGGCCGCCGAGAGCGCCCACAGCCGCGCCAATCGCAGCACCACCTGCGGTGTTCGACATCTTCTGTTCCCCGGTATAGGGGTCGGTGGTGCAGCCTGCCAGAAATGTGGCGGCGAAAAGGGCAATACCGATCTTCTTCAGCATGAAATGGTCATCCTCAATTAGCGAATCCGTCGCATGATAATAGCGATTAAGGCCGGATGGTGTCTCAAATGCGAGTTTGAATCCAGCCTTTCGCTTTTTAACTGAAGCCTCCGCAACTGCGCAACTGCGTGGCGTAACGATTGGCCATGGATTGGGCACGTTTTGCGCCATTGAGCGCCGTGGCATTCCCGCGCCAGACACCACGAGCGTAACCGCCGTGACCCGAATAGTAAGCGAGATAAAGGCTATATGCATCGGCGCGATTGATGCCGTTTTTCAGATAGCTTTGATAGTGATACCAGCCAATGAAATGGATAGCGTCCGCGAAATTGGTGCGCGATGCAGTCCAGCGACCGGTTTCCCGCTTGTAACGATCCCACGTGCCGTTCAGCGCCTGGGAATAGCCATAGGCGCTGGAAGCCCGCTTCCACGGTATGATCCAGAGAATCTTGGTCCGTGGCGGGCGTGCATAGGGCTGGAAGCCGGATTCGGTATAGATTGTGGCCATCAGAACCGGAACCGGCACGCCGAATTCGCGCGAAACCCGCGTGGCAGCCGTCTGCCAGTTATTGAACCAACCGTCGCGTTGATCGAAGACCGCACACACATTGTTGACCTGCCGTGGGGCAGTCGCGCAGCCTCCTAGGATCACGAGCGCGACGAGAAACAAAACGCGCATCATGGAAAACCTCGTCTCTTTGCAAAGATTGATAAAGCGTAAAAATTAAGAAGACCTTTCTAACGACAGGTCACCCCTTTCCGGGGACCTTCAAACTCGCGTGAAGAAGCAAAGTAAAAGCCGCTGCCAATATGACGGCGGCACGAACTGTGCCCAAACTGTGGATGAATGTGGATAACTATGGGGATAGCGCATTTTCAGCGGTCGAAACTGCGTGAAAACCAATGGTTAGAGCGATTGCGCTGAAACAGAACCACTCCAAACTTCAACGGCGTCCCTGGCGCTCCTGTCGCAACCGCGCCCAGTATTCGAGGCGCTTGCGGATATCTCGCTCAAAACCCCGCTCCGGCGGATCATAGAATTTTTGCCTGCCCATGCTTTCCGGGAAATAATCCTGTCCTGAAAACGCGTCTGGCTGGTCGTGGTCATAGGCATAGCCGTCGCCGTAGCCCTCATTCTTCATAAGCTTGGTTGGCGCGTTGAGAATATGCTTCGGCGGCAGCAGGGAACCGTTCTCCTTGGCCGCACGCATTGAGGCTTTATAGGCCACATAGACGGCGTTCGATTTCGGAGCCGTTGCAAGATAAACACAGGCCTGTACGAGCGCCAGTTCGCCTTCCGGCGAACCAAGATAGTCATAGGCATCCTTGGCGGCGTTGCAGATGACCAGTGCCTGCGGGTCGGCCAAGCCGATATCTTCCACCGCCATGCGCACCAGCCGCCGCCCAAGATATAACGGATCTTCGCCCGCATCGAACATACGAGAAAGATAGTAGAGCGCTGCGTCGGGGTCCGATCCCCGCACGGATTTATGCAGCGCCGAAATCAGATTGTAATGCCCGTCCTGCCCCTTGTCATAAACCGGGGCGCGACGTTGCACGACATCCTGCAGCTTTTCGGCAGTAAACACTTCATCGGGACGGGCCGCACGCCAGACTTCCTCGGCAAGCGTCAGCGCAGCACGTCCATCGCCGTCAGCCATGCGAACAAGGCTTACCCGTGCTTCCTCGTCCAGCGGCAATGGACGTTCTTCTTGCTCTTCGGCACGGGTCAGAAGTGTTGCAATACTCTCGCCATCATGGGGATGAAAAGTAAGCACTCTCGCCCGGGACAAAAGAGCAGCATTGAGCTCGAAAGACGGGTTTTCCGTCGTGGCGCCGATCAGGATAACAGTGCCGTCTTCCATGACCGGCAAAAACGAATCCTGCTGGGCGCGATTAAAGCGATGAATTTCGTCTACGAAAAGCAGGGTCTGGCGTCCCGACATACGCCGCGCGCGAGCAGTCTCGAAAACCTTCTTGAGATCGGCAACGCCGGAGAAGATCGCCGAAATCTGTTCAAACGCGAGATCAGTTTCTCCGGCAAGCAGGCGGGCAACGGTCGTCTTGCCGGTTCCCGGAGGTCCCCAGAAGATCATGGAACCGAGCGAACCGGATGCAATCATGCGCGTCAGCACACCTTCTGGCCCGGTCAGATGTTCCTGACCGGTTACTTCCGACAAATGCTTCGGACGCAAGCGATCAGCAAGCGGCCGGTTGCGGTCCGCGTTCGGGTCTGCCGCTGCTGAGAAAAGGTCGCTCATTTCATTCGCTCGATCGATAAATTAAATGCCGCTTCAGGCATAATGCTACCCGAAGCGGCATGCAACTTTTGGCGATATACTGGCCGACAGTTTTAACGCACGAACTGACGCAGCAACGTTCCGTTGCGTTCCACCTCAAGCCGCCAGGCAAGACCACGTCCCCCATCCAGAATCGCGGTCATCTCCTCCACGGAGCGGATAGGATTTCCGTTGATGCTTCGAACAATGTCGCCCGGGCGCAATCCGAGCCGTGCCGCCGGCGAGCCGGAATAGACGTCAACAACGACCACGCCCTGGCTTTCACTCTTGAGACGCAGTTTTTTAGCCGTGGATGGCGTCAGCACAAGGACAGCTGCACCGGCGAAGGGATTATCGCCCTTGATCACCTGTGGCGCAGTTTCCTTGACTTCGGGCGCTTTGGAAAGCTTCACCGGGATGGTCTGGTTCTTTCCATCCCGCATGATTTCGACCGACACGGTGTTACCAATGCCAGCCGTCGACAGACGATAACCAAGCACATCCTGATTATCGACGCGAACGCCCTGAACGGACAGAACCACATCGCCGATTTTCAGTCCTGCGGCTTCTGCAGGACCACCTTTTGCAACTGCTGTGATCAGGGCACCATAGGGCTTTTCCATTCCAAGCCCTTCGGCCAGATCGGAGGTGACCCCTTGGAAAGTCGCGCCGATATAGGGGCGCTCGAAACTTTTGCTGCCATTCTGCGCAGCTTCCACGACGGCGCGGACCATATTGGACGGAATAGCAAAGCCGATGCCCACGGAACCGCCAGAACGTGAATAGATCGCTGTGTTGATACCTATCAGGCGTCCGCGCATGTCAATCAATGCGCCACCGGAGTTGCCGGGATTGATAGCCGCATCCGTCTGGATAAAGAAATCAAAATCGGAAATGCCAACCTGTGTTCGGGATTGCGCCGACACGATACCGCTCGTCACAGTCTGTCCGACGCCGAACGGATTGCCGATGGCCAGCACCAGATCACCAACTTCGACTTCGTCGGAATTGCCGAGGCCCAACACTGGAAACTTGTCCTTGGCTTCAATTTTCAACACGGCAAGGTCTGTGGTTTCATCGCGCAGAAGCAGCTTGCTTTCGAACTCGCGACCGTCCGACAAGGCGACTTTGATTTCGTCGGCATCCTTGATGACGTGATTGTTCGTCACGACAATGCCTGAACTATCGACAATCACGCCGGAACCGAGCGACTGTTGGATACGTGGTTTGCTTTCCCCGAACTGCCGCCCGAAAAACTGCTCGAAGAACGGATCGCCTGCAAATGGCGATTGTGCCCGTGCCTGCACTTGTCGCGCCGCATAGACATTCACAACAGCTGGTGTCGTCTCTTTCACGAGAGGAGCGAAGGAAAGTTGCATATCAGCGCGGCTGAGCGGCACTTCTTTGGGAGGCGTCGCGGGCGCATCCTGCGCCATTGCCTGCGGCATGACCAGCCCGATGGATGTCAGCATAAGACCCAATACACCTAAACGTCGCCAATTCATGCACATACTCCGCGCTTTCCGAGGGCACTCATATCTTCCGTGAAAAAATATGAGATTCGTCGTCCATATGTAGTCAACTGAGGACAAGGATAAAGGGCCACATTGTGACCTTGAAGTGCCGCACGGCAATTTTCTTGAAACATATCGATTCGAAAGAGCCGAACAGCAGCAACAAACAAACAAAAAAGGGCCGCTCAAGGCGGCCCTTCTTCAATAATCAGAAACAGTGCAGATTATGCTGCGTCTGCTTCAGCAGCCTGTTCAGCTTCGACGCGGGCGCGGTCAGCCTTGCCCTTTGCATCGACGTCGCGTTCCACGAATTCAACAACAGCCAGAGGCGCGTTGTCGCCAGCGCGGAAGCCAGCCTTCATGATGCGGATGTAGCCGCCGTTGCGGGTTGCATAGCGAGCAGCCAACGTATCGAACAGCTTTGCAACGAGCTTAACGTCGCGAATAGCCGAGATAGCCTGACGGCGTGCATGCAGATCGCCGCGCTTGCCGAGAGTGACAAGCTTTTCTACGATCGGACGGATTTCCTTAGCTTTAGGAAGCGTGGTCACAATCTGTTCATGCTCGATGAGCGAAGCCGCCATGTTGGCGAACATTGCCTTGCGATGCGAGGCAGTGCGGTTCAGCTTACGCTGTCCATTACCGTGGCGCATGGCCTTCTCCTTAATTAGTTCTAGCCGGGATATTTCCGGTCACATTTTCGTTCCAGGCATCTCAGGATGCGAAACCGGTTACCGGTTCCGCAGGAAATGCTCAGTATTGGTCTTCGTAGCGCTTTGCGAGATCTTCGATGTTTTCTGGCGGCCAGGACGGGATTTCCATACCGAGATGGAGACCCATCGATGCCAGTACTTCCTTGATCTCGTTGAGCGACTTGCGGCCGAAATTCGGAGTCCGCAGCATCTCGGCTTCCGTCTTCTGGATCAGATCGCCGATATAGACGATGTTGTCGTTCTTCAGGCAGTTTGCCGAACGGACAGACAGTTCGAGCTCGTCGACCTTCTTGAGCAGAGCCGGGTTGAAAGCCAGTTCCGCAACCTGTTCCTGCGGAGCTTCCTTCTGAGGCTCTTCGAAGTTGACAAAGATCGCCAGCTGGTCCTGGAGAATACGAGCAGCATACGCCACTGCGTCTTCACCGCTGACCGAGCCATTTGTCTCGATGTTCAGCGTCAGCTTGTCATAATCGAGAACCTGACCTTCACGGGTGTTCTCGATCTTGTACGACACCTTGCGAACCGGAGAATAGAGGCTGTCAACCGGGATAAGCCCGATTGGAGCATCTTCTGCACGATTGCGGTCGGCAGGCACATAGCCCTTGCCGGTGTTGACGGTGAATTCCATGCGGATTTCAGCGCCTTCGTCCAGCGTGCAGATGACGTGATCCGGGTTAAGGATCTCGACATCGCCGACAGTCTGAATGTCGCCAGCCGTAACGACGCCTGGGCCTTCCTTGCGGACGACCATGCGCTTCGGGCCCTCGCCTTCCATGCGGATGGCGATTTCCTTGACGTTCAGAACGATATCCGTAACGTCTTCGCGGACGCCCGGGATCGAAGAGAATTCATGCAGAACGCCATCGATCTGAATGGCGGTCACGGCAGCGCCGCGAAGCGACGACAGAAGCACGCGACGCAGAGCATTACCGAGCGTCAGACCGAAACCGCGTTCCAGCGGTTCAGCAACGACGGTTGCATGCGTGCGGGAGCCGTTGGTGATGAAATCCACCTTGTTCGGCTTGATGAGTTCCTGCCAGTTCTTCTGGATCATGTAAGTATCCCTCTATCAATCGTCGCTACCATCCTATCGTAGCGATCAAGTGTAGAAACCGCAGAGGAGCCCCGAACTTGAAAAGCCCGAGGCTCGTACGGCATGTGAACGAGGATTAGACCCGGCGCTTCTTGCGCGGACGGCAACCGTTGTGCGGGATCGGCGTAACATCGCGGATCGACGTGATCACAAAGCCGGCAGCCTGAAGGGCGCGCAGCGCGGATTCACGGCCAGAACCCGGTCCGCAAACCTCGACTTCGAGGGAGCGCATACCGTGTTCCTGAGCCTTCTTAGCACAATCTTCGGCAGCGATCTGAGCGGCGAACGGGGTCGACTTACGCGAACCCTTGAACCCCTGAGCACCGGCAGACGACCAGGCAATCGCATTGCCCTGAGCATCCGTGATGGTGATCATGGTGTTGTTAAACGTCGAATTTACGTGGGCAACGCCCGACGAGATGTTTTTACGCTCGCGACGGCGAACGCGCGTGGCTTCCTTGGCCATGACAGTCCTTTCAATCGATCTCTACACCGCCGTAATTCCAGCGGCTACACCGGTCCTCAAGAAAGGACCAGCATCAAACCCAACCGGCGCACCGGAAAGGCCCGACGGAACAAATGTCCCGTCGAAATTACTTCTTCTTGCCTGCGATTGCCTTCGCTGGACCCTTGCGGGTGCGTGCGTTGGTGTGCGTGCGCTGGCCGCGAACCGGCAGCGAACGACGATGACGCAGACCGCGGTAGCAGCCCAGGTCCATCAGGCGCTTGATGTTCATCGAAACTTCACGACGCAGGTCACCTTCGACCTGGTAGTCAGCATCGATTGCTTCGCGGATCTGAAGGACTTCAGCATCCGACAGCTGGTTAACGCGACGATCGTCAGCAATGCCGACCTTCGTTACGATTTCCCGAGCAAATTTCGGTCCGATCCCGTGAATGTACTGAAGCGCAATAACAACGCGCTTGTTCGTCGGGATGTTGACGCCAGCGATACGTGCCACGTCTGTTCTCCTTGAGTTATAAAAATTTCCATCTGGCAGATGCGATCAACCAGACAGCATTAAACGACCGGTACCGGCCTCTTTCGATTTCCGCCGATACCCGCCATTCAAAACCAGTTGAAGTGGCGCAGTCTTTGACGGAATCGCCCGAAAAAGTCAACTCTTAACTGTCCGTAAAGCCATCAAACCGGCCTGACAGGCAACCCAAGCAACTTCTGGAAGCAATAAACGGGCAGAAAACGCTCCACGCTTTCCCTGCCCGCAATGGAATGAGGCTTCTTCAAGCCTCTTCAATTTTCATGCCGGAACCAGAATTCTCTCGATTTCGGCAGTAACTTCTTCAACCGGCGCCATGCCATTGATGACGCGCAGTTCACCAGTTCCGGCATAATAGCTCGAAAGCGGCGAAGTCTTTTCGCGGTATTCCACGAGACGCTTGCGGAACGCTTCCGGATTGTCGTCCGAACGGACCTGACCACCCTTGGCAATCGTTTCAGCCACGCGGCTCTCCATCCGCTTGACCAGAGCATTCTCGTCAACCTTCAGCTCAATGACTGCATCGAGCTTTAGGCCCTTCCCCGCCAGCATGGTTCCCAGAGCCTGAGCCTGTGGAACCGTGCGTGGATAACCGTCAAGGATGAAACCGTTCGCGCAGTCAGGCGCATCGATGCGCTCCGAAACGATCTGGTTCACGATCTCATCGGAAACCAGTTGCCCGGCGTCCATCACGGCCTTGGCGCGCTTCCCGATCTCGCTCTGCTGGGCGACTGCTGCACGCAGCATGTCGCCGGTCGAGAGCTGAGGAATTCCATGCTTCTTGGTAAGAAGTCCAGCCTGCGTCCCCTTACCTGCTCCGGGCGGCCCAAGAAGTATCAGTCTCATTTATTGCGTTTCCCACCTCTGAGTTTGGACTTCTTGATCAGCCCTTCATACTGATGGGCGATCAGATGTCCCTGAATTTGCGCAACCGTGTCAAGCGTTACGCTCACAACGATCAGCAGTGAGGTGCCACCAAGATAGAACGGCACACCGGTTGCGGAAATCAGGAATTCCGGCAGGAGACAGACAAGCACGATATAGATGGCGCCGACAACAGTGATGCGTGTCAGCACATAGTCTATGTATTCGGCGGTACGCTCACCCGGACGAATGCCCGGAATAAAGCCGGAATGCTTCTTGAGCTGGTCAGCAGTGTCCTTGGGATTGAACACAATGGCCGTGTAGAAGAAGCAGAAGAATGCCATCAATGCGGCATAGAACAGCATGTAAAGCGGCTGACCATGACCGAGTGCATTGAGAACGGTAGTAGCCCAGGCCGGCATTTCCGTCGTGTTGGCGAAACCGGCAACCGTCGCAGGCAGAAGCAACAACGACGACGCGAAAATCGGAGGAATGACGCCTGCGGTATTGAGCTTCAACGGCAGATGCGACGTATCGCCCTGGAACATGCGGTTGCCGACCTGACGCTTCGGATACTGGATCAGAAGGCGACGCTGCGCACGTTCAACGAATACGATGACCGCAATCAGCACGATGGCAAGAATGATAACGCCCAGAATGAGTCCCGTCGACAGCGCGCCGGTACGGCCAAGTTCCAGCGTGCCGGAAATAGCGTGCGGCAGGTTGGCCACGATACCGGAGAAGATGATCAGCGAGATACCGTTGCCGATACCGCGTGCAGTGATCTGCTCGCCGAGCCACATCAGGAACATCGTGCCGCCAACAAGGGTGATCACCGACGAAACGACGAAGAACGGGCCCGGATTGGTGACAATACCGTTGCCCGACTGCAAGCCGACAGAAATCGCGTAGGCCTGAACAAGCGCCAGAAGCACCGTGCCGTAACGCGTATACTGATTGATGATCTTGCGACCTGCCTCGCCTTCCTTCTTCAGCGCTTCAAGAGACGGAACAACCGACGTCATGAGCTGCACGATGATGGAGGCAGAGATATAAGGCATGATGCCGAGCGCGAAAATGGCCATACGACCGACGGCGCCACCGGCGAACATGTTGAAAAGCCCGAGCACACCCTGGCTATGCTGCTGGAAAGCCTGCGCAAGCGCGTCAGGATTGATGCCGGGAAGCGGAATATAGGTGCCGAACCGGTATACGAGCAAAGCACCTAGCGTGAACCAGATGCGCTTCTTGAGTTCTTCTGCTTTCGAGAAAGCTGAAAAATTGAGATTGGAAACTAGCTGTTCAGCAGCCGATGCCATTAAATTTCTCCGGTGAAAAGTCTCCGGTCCTCCGCCCCCGTCAGCGCAATCTATTGCGGTCGCGCCTCGAGACTAAAAAGACCCTACCCAGATATGCGCATTGGCATAAATGTGCAAGCGGCGGCACTGAGGCCGCCGCTTTTTATTTTTGTATCGAAGCCTTATTCGGCAGCGGCTTCAGGAAGCTTGATGCTACCGCCAGCCTTTTCGATCTTTTCGACCGCAGCCTTGGAAGCACCGGCTACCTCGAAAGCAACCTTTGCCTTCAGCTCGCCGTCCGAAAGGATGCGAACGCCGTCTTTGGCACGACGAATCACGCCAGCAGCCTTCAGCGAATCGAGGTTCACAACTGCCTTGGCATCAAGCTTACCTGCATCGATAGCGGCCTGAACACGGCCGAGCGATACAACGTTGAAGCTCTTTGCGAAGATGTTGGTGAAGCCGCGCTTCGGCAGACGGCGGTAGATTGGCATCTGGCCGCCTTCGAAGCCGTTGATCGCGACGCCCGAACGGGACTTCTGCCCCTTGACACCACGACCACCAGTCTTGCCGGTGCCCGAACCGATACCGCGGCCAACACGCTTGCGTGCTTTGACCGAACCTGGCTTGTCACGCAGATCGTTGAGTTTCATATCTCTATCTCCTGCGCTATCACGCCTCGTCCACAACTCGGACGAGGTGTGGAAGCTTGGCGATCATGCCACGAACTGCTGGAGTATCTTCCAGCGTGCTGCGGCGGTGCATTTTATTAAGACCCAGACCGATCAGCGTTGCGCGCTGCTCGGCTGGACGACGGATTGGGCTTCCGATCTGCTCGACCGTAACCGTCTTGCCCTTCTTCTCAGCCATCACTCAAATCCCTTGTCTATGGCGTATCCGGTGGCCTCAGCGGCCCCGGACGAACACAAACTATCGGCTACTCTTCCGAACCGACCACATCATGGCGGCGAGCCTGAAGGGTCGAGTACTTGATGCCGCGCTGTGCAGCGATGTCCTTCGGATGCATCTGATGCTTCAGAGCATCGAACGTCGCACGAACCATGTTGTAAGGGTTCGACGAACCGAGCGACTTGGCGACAACGTCCTGAACGCCGAGCGTTTCGAACACTGCACGCATCGGACCACCGGCGATGATACCCTTACCAGCAGGAGCTGCGCGGAGCAGAACCTTGCCGGCGCCGTGACGGCCTTCAACATCGTGGTGCAGCGTACGGCCCGAACGCAGCGGTACGAAGATCATGTCGCGCTTGGCAGCTTCCGTAGCCTTACGGATAGCTTCCGGCACTTCACGAGCCTTGCCATGACCGAAGCCTACGCGGCCCTTCTGGTCGCCAACAACGACGAGCGCAGCAAAACCGAAGCGACGGCCGCCCTTGACGACCTTGGCGACGCGGTTGATGTGAACGAGCTTATCGACGAATTCGCTGTCGCGCTCCTCACGGCCGCGATCTTCGCGGTTACGTTCTCTCTGTGCCATATCCTGATTTCCTTTTTCTTTTCCGGAAGCACAAAATGCTATTAGAAGCTCAGTCCGCCTTCGCGGGCAGCTTCGGCGAGAGCCTTCACACGGCCGTGGTAAATGAATGCACCACGGTCGAACACTACTTCGCTGACGCCTGCTTTAACGGCACGCTCGGCAACCAGCTTGCCAACTGCAGCTGCTGCTGCGGAGTCGGCGCCAGTCTTGAGCTTGCCCTTCAGGTCGCCATCCAGGGTCGAAGCAGCGGCGATGGTAACACCGCGAACGTCGTCGATAACCTGAACGTAGATGTTCTTGGAAGAGCGGTGCACGCTGAGACGCGGACGGCCGTTTGCAACAGCCTTGACCTGACGGCGTACACGAGCAGCGCGACGCTGCAAAGTTTCTTTTGGCGATGCCATGACGCGCTTCCCTTACTTCTTCTTGCCTTCTTTGCGGACGATCTTCTCGCCAGCATACTT
Organism: Ochrobactrum sp. BTU2; assembly: GCF_024539785.1. Taxonomy (NCBI): domain Bacteria; kingdom Pseudomonadati; phylum Pseudomonadota; class Alphaproteobacteria; order Hyphomicrobiales; family Brucellaceae; genus Ochrobactrum; species Ochrobactrum sp. BTU2. The sequence goes on from NZ_JAHWRG010000005.1 coordinate 492,309, forward strand.
GACGCCCTTGCCCTTGTAAGGCTCGGGGCCGCGATATTCGCGGATCTCAGCCGCGACCTGACCGACCTGCTGCTTGTCGATACCGGTGACGACGATTTCCGTCGGCTTCGGAACGGCAACAGTGATGCCAGCAGGCACGTCGTAGACCACTTCGTGGCTGAAGCCGAGCGAAAGCTGCAGGTTCTTACCCTGCATGGCAGCGCGGTAACCGACGCCGCTGATTTCGAGCTTCTTTTCGAAGCCGTCCTTCACGCCAACAAAAATGTTGGAGATCATCGTGCGGGACATGCCCCACTTCGAACGAGCTTCCTTCGACTGGTCGCGCGGATCGACGCTGACAGCGCCATCTTCCATCTTGACCAGAACTTCATCGTGCACGACGAAGGAGAGTTCACCCTTCGCGCCCTTGGCCTTGACGATCTGCCCATCAACACTGGCGGTCACGCCTGCCGGGACCGGCACGGGTTTTTTACCGATACGAGACATTTTAATACCTGTCTTTTATCTGTTCGCTGTCAACCGCATCAGAAGATGCGGCAGAGCAGCTCACCACCAACGTTTTGTTCACGGGCTTCATGATCAGCCATCACACCCTTAGGGGTGGACAGGATCGAGATGCCAAGACCATTCGCAACCTGCGGGATCGACTTGACCGACACGTATACACGGCGGCCAGGCTTCGAAACGCGGGTCAGTTCACGAATGACTGGAACGCCTTCATAGTACTTCAGTTCGATTTCGATCTCGGCTTTGCCGTTCACGAATTCACTCTGCGTGTATCCGCGGATGTAACCTTCAGACTGAAGAACATCAAGAACGCGAGCGCGCAACTTGGAAGCCGGGGTCGAAACCTTGGTCTTCTTGCGGCCTACTGCGTTACGAATACGGGTCAGCATGTCGCCGATAGGATCTGACACAGACATATGCTACTCCTTACCAGCTCGACTTGACGATGCCCGGGATCTGACCGAGCGAACCCAACTGACGGAGCGCAATACGCGACATCTTCAGTTTACGGTAATAACCACGCGGACGGCCCGAAACTTCGCAACGATTGCGAATACGAACCTTCGATGAATTGCGCGGCAGTTCGGCAAGCCGGATAGTGGCGCGGAAGCGCTCCTCCAGCGGAAGGCCCTGATCCATTACGATCGCCTTCAGACGTGCACGCTTGTCAGCATGACGCTTAACCAACTTTTCGCGGCGCTTGTTTTTTTCGACTGCGCTAGTCTTGGCCATATTATTATACCTCGCTACGCTTGCCGTTACTGCCGGAAGGGGAAGTTGAATGCACGCAGAAGAGCGCGCGCCTCATCATCCGTCTTGGCGGTCGTGCAAACGATGATGTCCATGCCCCAGATCTGATCAACCTTATCGTAGTTGATTTCCGGAAACACGATGTGCTCCTTGATACCCATGGCATAGTTGCCACGTCCGTCAAAGCTCTTCGGGTTCAGGCCGCGGAAGTCGCGAACGCGAGGAAGAGCGATCGTGATGAAACGATCAAGGAATTCGTACATGCGGTCCTGGCGAAGGGTGACCTTCGTGCCGATCGGCATGCCTTCACGCAACTTGAATGTTGCGATCGAGTTACGGGCGCGGGTGATAACAGCCTTTTGACCAGCAATCAAGCCAAGGTCTTCAGCAGCTACAGCCGGCTTCTTGGAGTCGCCAGTGGCTTCGCCAACGCCCATGTTGAGGACAACCTTGGTGATGCGTGGAATCTGCATCTCGTTGTCGTATTTGAATTCTTCAAGCAGAGCCTTACGAATGTTTTCGTTGTAAAGCTTCTTGAAGCGGGGAAGTGCCTTAGCTTCAGCCATCGATCAGCGCTCCAGAACGTTTTGCGACACGAACCTTCTTGCCGTCCTCGACGCGGAAACCGACGCGGGTCGGCTTACCGTCCTTGGGATCAGCAATTGCCAGGTTAGACAGGTGGATCGGCGCTTCCTTGGAGATAATGCCGGCTTCCTGGGTCTGGGTCTGACGCTGATGACGCTTCACAACGTTGATACCGCGAACGAGCGCCTGCTCGTCCTTAGGCATAACCTTGAGAACTTCGCCTTTACGGCCCTTGTCCTTACCGGACAGCACGACAACGCTGTCGCCTTTGCGAATCTTCTGCATCGTCTTGCTTCCTTACAGAACTTCCGGGGCCAGCGAGATGATCTTCATATGGTTCTTTGCGCGAAGTTCGCGCGGAACCGGTCCGAAGATACGCGTGCCGATCGGCTCTTTCTTGTTATCGATGAGAACGGCTGCATTGTTATCGAAACGAATAACGCTGCCGTCCGGACGACGGATGTCCTTGGCGGTGCGTACAACAACCGCCTTCATCACATCACCCTTTTTGACGCGGCCGCGCGGAATAGCTTCCTTGATCGACACCACAATGATGTCGCCAACGGAAGCGTAACGCCGCTTCGAGCCGCCCAGCACCTTGATGCACATGACACGACGTGCGCCGGAGTTATCCGCCACGTCGAGGTTTGTTTGCATCTGAATCATGACTGGCCGCCTTCTTTCCTCTCAGCTGGTTAAGGGCTCCTGCCCTACCTAAGCTGCGTGTTTATAATTTAGCCTGCTGCTTCGTTCGTGAGAACGACCCAGCGTTTGTCCTTCGAGATTGGAGCCGATTCCTGAATGGAAACGAGATCGCCAACCTTGAACTGGTTGTTTTCGTCATGCGCCTTGTACTTCTTAGACTGACGCACGGTCTTCTGGAGGAGCGGGTGCGAATAGCGGCGCTCAACCTTGACCACAACAGTCTTGTCATTCTTGTCGCTGACGACAACGCCCTGCAGAACGCGTTTAGGCATTATATTTTTCCTTATGCCTTGCTTGCGGCCGCCTTCTGGCGGGCAATAGTCTTAATACGCGCGATGTCGCGGCGAACCTGCTTCACGCGCGCGGTTTTTTCGAGCTGGCCGGTGGCCTTCTGAAAGCGCAGGTTGAACTGCTCTTTCTTCAGGGTGCCCAGCTCGTCATTCAGTTGATCGAGGCTCTTCGCCCGAACGTCTGCGGCTTTCATAGTTGCCTCTCTCTTATTCAGCAATGCGCTGGATAAAGCGCGTCTTGATCGGCAACTTTGCTGCGCCGAGTCTGAGGGCTTCGCGTGCCACATCTTCGGGTACGCCGTCAAGCTCAAACATCACGCGACCTGGTGCCACACGGCATGCCCAGTAATCAACCGAACCCTTACCTTTACCCATACGGACTTCGGTAGGCTTCGACGTAACTGGCAGGTCAGGGAAGATGCGGATCCACACGCGACCGGCACGCTTCATGTGACGGGTGATCGCGCGGCGGGCCGCTTCGATCTGACGTGCAGTGACGCGTTCCGGCTCAACGGCCTTCAAACCGAATGCACCGAAATTCAGATCCGTGCCGCCTTTCGAGTTGCCGTGAATACGGCCCTTGAACTGCTTGCGGAACTTGGTGCGCTTAGGCTGCATCATTGTTCTCTACTCCAAATTTCTCGCCCGCGGCCCGCTTTTTAAGCGTTTTCGCGGCGGCGGTTCGACGAGGAACCCTGATTGTCACCCTCGACCGCACGACGCTCGGAAGCCATCGGATCGTGTTCAAGAATCTCGCCCTTGAAGACCCAGACCTTCACGCCGCAGATACCATAAGCGGTCTTCGCTTCTGCCGTACCGTAGTCGATATCGGCGCGAAGCGTATGAAGCGGAACGCGACCTTCACGGTACCATTCCATGCGAGCGATTTCCGCGCCACCCAGACGACCCGAGCAGTTGATACGGATACCTTCGGCTCCAAGACGCATTGCCGACTGAACGGCACGCTTCATGGCGCGACGGAATGCCACACGGCGTTCGAGCTGCTGAGCGATCGACTGAGCGATCAGCGTAGCGTCGATTTCCGGCTTGCGAACTTCAACGATGTTGAGCGACGTATCGGCATTGGTCATCTCGGAAAGCTTCTTGCGGAGCTTTTCGATGTCTGCACCCTTCTTGCCGATGATGATGCCCGGACGAGCCGAATGGATCGTCACGCGGCACTTCTTGTGCGGACGCTCGATTACGATCTTGGAGATCGCAGCCTGCTTCAGTTCCTCGGTGAGGAATTCGCGGATCTTGACATCTTCATGCAGCAGCTTGCCGTACTCACCGGTATTCGCGTACCAACGCGAATCCCAGGTGCGGTTGATGCCGAGGCGAAGACCGATCGGATTAATCTTCTGACCCATTATGCGGCCTCCCCTTTTTCCGCGACTTCGCGGACAACAATGGTGAGATGCGAAAACGGCTTCTCGATACGGCTCGCGCGGCCACGGCCACGGACGTGGAAGCGCTTCATGACGATCGACTTACCTACATAGGCTTCGGCGACGATCAGAGAATCGACGTCGAGGTCATGGTTGTTTTCTGCGTTCGCAATTGCGGACTGGAGCGTCTTCTTAACCGTATCGGCGATCCGCTTGCGCGAGAACGTCAGATCGGCAAGAGCCGCATTCACCTTCTTGCCGCGGATCATGCTCGCAACAAGGTTCAGCTTCTGCGGGCTGACGCGCAGCGTACGGGCAACAGCTTGCGCTTCGTTGTCCTTGAGCTGACGGGGAGCTTTAGCCTTGCCCATCGTTACTTCCTCTTCGACTTCTTGTCCGCGCCGTGACCGTAATAGGTACGTGTAGGCGCGAATTCACCGAACTTGTGTCCGACCATTTCTTCCGAAATCGACACCGGCACATGCTTGTTGCCGTTGTAGACGCCGAAAGTCAGACCGACAAACTGCGGCAGGATGGTGGAGCGACGGCTCCACATCTTGATAACTTCATTACGACCGCCTTCGCGTACCTTCTCAGCCTTCGTGAGAAGATAGCCATCGACGAACGGACCTTTCCAAACTGAACGAGCCACTTCAGACTACCTCTCTTACTTCTTGCGCTGATGGCGCGAACGCATGATGAACTTGTCGGTCGACTTGTTCGAGCGCGTCTTCTTGCCCTTCGTAGGCTTGCCCCACGGAGTGACAGGGTGACGACCACCCGAGGTACGACCTTCACCACCACCATGCGGGTGATCGACCGGGTTCATTGCAACGCCGCGAACGTGCGGACGCTTGCCACGCCACACCGAACGACCGGCCTTACCGTCGTTGATGTTGCCGTGGTCCGGGTTGGACACTGCACCGACCGAAGCAAAGCAGGCACCTGGAACCAGACGCTGTTCACCGGAGTTGAGGCGCAGAATGGCCATGCCCTGATCGCGACCAACCAGCTGGGCGTAGGTGCCAGCCGAACGAGCGATCTGACCGCCCTTGCCAGGCTTCAGTTCGACGTTGTGAACGATCGTGCCAACCGGCATGGAAGCGAGCGGCATTGCGTTGCCCGGCTTCACGTCGACGGAGTTGCCTGCAACAACCTTGTCACCAACAGCAAGACGCTGCGGAGCCAGGATGTATGCCAGTTCACCGTCTTCGTAACGGATCAGCGCGATGAACGCGGTGCGGTTCGGATCGTATTCCAGACGTTCGACAGTGCCGACGACGTCAAGCTTGCGACGCTTGAAATCGATGAAACGGTACGTACGCTTGTGACCACCGCCCTGAAAGCGAACAGTGATACGACCGGTGTTGTTACGGCCACCCTTCTTGGACAGACCTTCGGTCAGGGACTTGACCGGCTTGCCCTTGTAGAGTCCCGAACGGTCCACGATGACCAGCTGACGCTGGCCTGGCGTGATCGGATTAAAATGCTTGAGTGCCATTGTCTCTTACTCCATGGCCTCTCAGAGACCGGTCGAAACGTCGATGCTCTGGCCTTCGGCCAAAGTAACGATCGCTTTCTTGACGTCGCTCTGGCGCCCGATAAGGCCGCGGAACCGCTTAACCTTACCCTTGCGCACTGCAGTGTTGACTGCGGTAACCTTGACGCCGAACAGCGCTTCGACTGCAGCCTTGATTTCCGGCTTCGTTGCCTTGCGGGCTACGTTGAAGACAACCTGGTTGTGTTCGGAAACCATGGTGGACTTCTCGGTGATAACCGGGCTGACGATCACGTCGTAATGGCGAAGATCAGTCATTTGAAACGCTCCTCGAGGGCTTCGACAGCCGCCTTGGAAAGAACGAGCTTGCCGCGGCGAAGGATGTCGTAAACATTGATGCCCTGCACCGGCAGAACGTCGATGTTCGGGATGTTCGAAGCCGCGCGCTGGAAGTTCACGTCGATCTCTGCACCGCCGATGACGAGTGCATTTTCAAGACCGAGCTTGGCGAACTGCGAAACAAGCTGCTTCGTCTTGGCTTCCGTTGCAGCCAGATCATCGATGATGATCAGGTCAGATGCCTTTGCCTTTGCAGACAGGGCATGACGCAGGCCAAGAGCGCGAACCTTCTTCGGCAGATCGTGATCGTGCGAACGGACAACCGGTCCGTGAGCCTGACCACCACCGCGGAACTGCGGAGCGCGAGCGGAATGGTGACGAGCGCGACCCGTACCCTTCTGCTTGTACATCTTTGCGCCGGTGCGGCTTACGTCGCCACGGCCCTGAGCCTTATGGGAGCCCTGCTGGCGGCGAGCCAGCTGCCAGCGCACAACGCGCTGAAGAATGTCGTCACGCGGGTCGAGGCCGAAGATTTCTTCGTTCAGCTTGACCTTGCCGGCATCCTTGCCTTCAAGAGTGGTAATCGTGAGATCCATTATTCGGCTCCCTCAGTCGCGACAGCTTCAGCCTTCGCGGCACCTGCACGCAGAGCGGCCGGCTTCGGCGCGTTCTCAGGCAGCGAGACCTTTACCGCATCGCGCACGATGATCCAGGCGCCCTTGGAGCCAGGAACCGCACCGCGAACCAGAATGAGGCCGCGATCGCTGTCCGTCGAGACAACTTCAATATTCTGCGTGGTTACGCGGGTCTGGCCCATGTGACCAGCCATCTTCTTGCCCTTGAACACCTTACCCGGGTCCTGACGCTGACCGGTCGAGCCGTGAGCGCGGTGGGTAATGGAGTTACCATGGGAAGCGCGATGACCGGCGAAGTTATGACGCTTCATAACACCAGCAAAGCCCTTACCAATCGAAGTACCCGTCACATCGACCTTCTGGCCGGCGACGAAGTGTTCGGCGGTGATTTCAGCGCCGACTTCGAGGAGGTTGTCCGGCGAAACGCGGAATTCCGCGACCTTCGCCTTCGGCTCGACCTCGGCCTTCGCGAAATGACCGCGCATAGCCTTGGACGTGTTCTTTACCTTGGCAAGTCCAACGCCAAGCTGAACAGCCGTGTAACCATTCTTTTCAACTGTACGCTGAGCTACCACGTGGCAATTCTCCATGCGGAGAACCGTCACCGGCACATGCTCGCCGGCGTCGTTATAGACGCGGGTCATGCCCAGCTTCTGTGCAATAACACCTGAACGCATCGGGTTCGTTCCTTCCGTCCTCAAGCCGATTAAAGCTTGATCTCGACATCGACACCGGCGGACAGATCGAGCTTCATCAGCGCGTCCACCGTCTGCGGGGTCGGGTCAACGATATCGAGAAGACGCTTGTGCGTGCGCATCTCGAACTGCTCGCGGCTCTTCTTGTCGATGTGCGGCGACCGGTTAACCGTGAACTTCTCGATCCGCGTAGGAAGCGGGATCGGTCCGCGCACATTTGCACCGGTACGCTTGGCAGTCGACACGATTTCCCGCGTCGAAGCGTCAAGGATCCGATGATCAAACGCCTTGAGGCGAATGCGGATGTTTTGACCGTTCATTTCATCTGTTCCTTGTTACGCGGGAACGCTCGCTCCAAAGCGAGCGTTCCTGCACAAACCTTCATTACTCGATGATCGAGGAGACGATGCCTGCACCGACGGTGCGGCCGCCTTCACGGATAGCGAAGCGGAGCTTCTCTTCCATGGCGATCGGCACGATCAGGGTGACGTCCATAGCGACGTTGTCGCCAGGCATAACCATTTCCGTGCCTTCCGGCAGCGTGACAACACCGGTCACGTCCGTCGTGCGGAAGTAGAACTGCGGACGGTAGTTCGTGAAGAACGGCGTATGACGGCCACCTTCGTCCTTGGTCAGAATGTAGGCTTCTGCCTTGAACTTGGTGTGCGGCTTCACAGAACCCGGCTTGCAGAGAACCTGGCCGCGTTCAACGTCTTCACGGCCAACGCCGCGGATCAGAGCGCCGATGTTGTCGCCAGCCTGGCCCTGGTCGAGCAGCTTGCGGAACATTTCAACGCCGGTTACCGTCGTCTTCGCCGTCGCCTTGATGCCGACGATTTCAACTTCTTCACCAACCTTGACGATACCGCGCTCAACGCGACCCGTCACAACCGTACCACGGCCCGAGATCGAGAAAACGTCTTCGATCGGCATCAGGAACGGCTGGTCGATCGGACGTTCCGGGGTCGGAATGTAGTCGTCAACAGCGGCCATCAGCGAACGAACGGCGTCTTCGCCCAGTTCCTTCGAAGAATCTTCCAGAGCAGCAAGAGCCGAGCCCTTGATGATCGGAACTTCGTCGCCCGGGAAATCGTATTTCGACAGAAGTTCGCGAACTTCCAGTTCAACCAGTTCGAGCAGTTCTGCATCGTCAACCTGGTCGCACTTGTTCAGGAACACGACGATTGCCGGAACGCCAACCTGACGAGCGAGCAGGATGTGCTCACGGGTCTGCGGCATCGGGCCGTCAGCGGCCGAAACAACCAGAATTGCGCCGTCCATCTGGGCAGCACCGGTGATCATGTTCTTCACATAGTCAGCGTGACCTGGGCAGTCGACGTGTGCATAGTGACGGTTCGGCGTTTCGTACTCGACGTGTGCCGTCGAGATCGTGATGCCGCGGGCGCGCTCTTCAGGAGCGGCGTCGATCTGGTCATACGCCTTGAACTCGCCGAAAAACTTCGTGATCGCTGCAGTCAGCGACGTCTTGCCATGGTCAACGTGACCAATCGTGCCGATGTTAACGTGGGGCTTCGTACGTTCAAACTTACTCTTTGCCATTTGAGCTCTCCGTAAATTTAGCCTGCTCAGGCATTCTTTTAATTGGGAGCGTGACCCTTAGGTCACGCAAACTTCTTCTGGATTTCCTGTGCGACCGCCGTCGGAACCGGCTCATAATGGTCGAACTGCATCGTGTACTGTGCACGGCCCTGGGACATCGAACGCAGGTTGTTCACGTAACCAAACATGTTGGCGAGTGGAACATTTGCATTGACGACCGTAGCGATGCCGCGGGCTTCGGTGCCGGAAATCTGACCGCGACGCGAGTTCAGATCGCCGATAACGTCACCAACGTAATCTTCCGGCGTGACAACCTCGACCTTCATGATCGGCTCGAGGAGCTGAGCGCCTGCCTTCTGCGCACCTTCACGGAACGCTGCACGGGACGCGATTTCGAAGGCGAGAACAGACGAGTCAACGTCATGGTATGCGCCGTCGATCAGGGTGGCCTTCACGCCGAGCATCGGGAAGCCAGCCAGCGGGCCTGCACCCATGACGCTTTCGATACCCTTCTGGACACCCGGAATGTATTCCTTCGGAACCGAGCCACCGACGATCTTCGATTCGAAGATGAAATCGTCGCCATCATGCGGTTCGAAGATGATCTTAACGCGAGCGAACTGACCGGAACCACCCGACTGCTTCTTGTGGGTGTAATCGATTTCAGCCTGGCGGGTGATCGATTCACGGTAAGCAACCTGCGGAGCACCGACGTTGGCTTCAACCTTGAATTCGCGCTTCATGCGATCGACGAGAATGTCGAGGTGAAGTTCGCCCATGCCGGCGATGATGGTCTGACCGGATTCTTCGTCCGACTTGACGCGGAAAGAAGGATCTTCGGCGGCCAGACGATTGAGCGCAATGCCCATCTTTTCCTGGTCGGCCTTGGTCTTCGGCTCGATAGCGATTTCGATAACCGGATCCGGGAATTCCATGCGCTCGAGGATAACCGGCTTCAGCGGATCGCAGAGCGTATCGCCAGTGGTGGTTTCCTTGAGGCCAGCCAGAGCAACGATGTCGCCTGCAAAGGCTTCTTCAATGTCTTCACGGCTGTTGGAGTGCATCTGCAACATACGGCCGATACGCTCACGCTTGCCCTTGACGGTGTTTTCGAGCGAAACGCCCTTGGTCAGCTTGCCCGAGTAGATACGAGCAAAGGTCAGCGAACCAACGAACGGGTCGTTCATGATCTTGAATGCGAGCATCGAAAGCGGTGCTTCATCCGAAGATTCACGAGTGGTTTCTGTTTCCGTCTTGACGTCGATGCCCTTGATCGCTGGCACGTCGGTCGGAGCTGGAAGGAATTCCACAACAGCGTCGAGAAGCGGCTGAACGCCACGGTTCTTGAACGCGGTACCGCAAAGGATCGGGTGGAACTTGACCTCGATGGTGCCCTTACGGATCAGCGCACGGAGCTGTTCGTTCGTAGGCATTGTGCCTTCGAGGTAAGCTTCCATGGCAGCTTCGTCGATTTCCACAGCCAGCTCGATGAGCTTTTCGCGGTATTCTTCAGCCTGATCCTTGAGGTGCTCAGGAATTTCACCAACGGTCGCAGCTGCGCCGATCGTGCCATCCCAGGTCAGAGCCTTCATTTCGATCAGGTCGATGACGCCTTCGAACTCGTTTTCAGCGCCGATCGGCAGCTGAACCGGAAGTGCTACTGCGCCAAGACGCGAACCGACCATTTCTACGCAACGGTAGAAATCGGCACCGATCTTGTCCATCTTGTTGACGAAGACCATACGCGGGACGTGGTACTTTTCAGCCTGACGCCACACGGTTTCGGTCTGAGGCTCAACGCCAGCGTTGGCGTCGAGCAGTGCAATTGCGCCGTCGAGAACGCGGAGCGAACGTTCAACTTCAATCGTGAAGTCAACGTGGCCCGGCGTGTCGATGATGTTGAAGCGGCGCTTCTTGCCATCCTGACCCTGCCAGAACGTGGTCGTGGCAGCGGACGTGATGGTGATACCGCGTTCCTGCTCCTGCTCCATCCAGTCCATGGTCGACGCACCATCGTGGGTTTCGCCGATCTTATGGTTCTTACCGGTATAGAACAGAATGCGCTCGGTCATCGTCGTCTTACCGGCGTCGATGTGAGCCATGATACCGAAATTGCGGTAGTCTTCGATTTTATATTCGCGGGCCATGATAGTCGCTCTTTGAATAGGTTTCGACGATTACCAGCGGTAATGCGAGAAGGCGCGGTTGGCTTCAGCCATGCGGTGCGTGTCTTCACGCTTCTTCACAGCAGAACCACGGTTGTTAGCAGCGTCAAGCAGCTCACCGGAAAGACGATCGATCATCGTCGTCTCGTTACGGCCACGAGCAGCATTGATGAGCCAACGGATGGCAAGTGCCTGGCGGCGTTCTGGACGCACATCAACCGGAACCTGATAGGTTGCACCACCAACGCGGCGCGAACGGACTTCGATGTGCGGAGCTACGTTGTCGAGCGCCTGATGGAACAGCGCGACCGGCTCGGACTTGGCCTTGGCTTCGATTACATCGAGCGCACCGTAAACGATGCTTTCAGCAACCGACTTCTTGCCATGAAGCATGACTGCATTCATGAACTTCGTGATAACGAGATCGCCGAACTTCGGATCCGGATTGATCTCACGCTTCTCAGCCTTATGGCGTCTGGACATTTCGTCTCTTCTTTCAATTACATCGGGCTCAGCTCGCCTTCTGGCGGCCGGTATCCCCGGAAAATCTTACTTCGGACGCTTTGCACCGTACTTCGAACGGCGCTGCTTGCGGTTCTTGACACCCTGGGTATCGAGAACGCCGCGGATGATGTGGTAACGCACACCCGGCAAGTCCTTTACACGACCGCCGCGGATCATGACGACGGAGTGCTCCTGCAGGTTATGCCCTTCACCAGGGATATAACCAATGACTTCGAAGCCGTTCGTCAGACGAACCTTGGCAACCTTACGGAGAGCCGAGTTCGGCTTCTTCGGGGTCGTCGTGTAAACGCGGGTGCAAACGCCGCGCTTCTGAGGGTTTGCCTGCAGTGCAGGAACCTTATTACGCTTTACCGGCGCAATGCGCGGCTTGCGGATAAGCTGGTTTACGGTTGGCATACAACCTTCCTCTATAAAAAATCTCGTATCCACGCCCATACGGGCCGTTTCACCGCCATGCTGATGCACGAATTCGGGACAAGTCACGACAACCGGTGACCACCCCGAACAAAAGCAGAGGAAGCTGACGCTTCATGCGAACGGCAAGTTGCATTTCGATCGTAAAACGAACCCTGTTTGAGATGAACTTCAGGGCGCGTCGCCCCGAAAAAGCTTGTCTCACATCGGCTCAGATGGGGTGCTGATACGTCTTTAGCGACGTTTCGTCAAGGGCAGCGGCTCAAGTTTCTTCAACGGAAGGTCCGAAACCAGCGTTTTGGCTTCGCCCGGACAGGTTATTGCGCCGCATTTGACGTCTATTCGCTAATATTTCGCGATCAAAACCGTCATTTTCCTATGCAAGCATGGCGCAGCCACTTGGTAAAGGTTATTGAAGCACATCTGAGTCGAAACGCAACAGAATATTAAGGGTTTCTCAATGTCGTCCACATCCCCAACAGCCGGCGACGATTCGCCAACCGTCCATCTCGTCATCGCTGACGTCTGGAACGAAGGTGAAGAATCTCCGGTAGAAGTGCACCTGCTTTTGAAATCGGACGAGAATGAAGATCTCGTCCAGACGGTCCTCAGCATTCTTGCCGAAGAAGGCTACCATGAAGCCGAGCTTCTCGAGATGGGCACGCTGACCGAAGAACCGGAAGAAGAGCCGCACAAGAGTGCCTGGGCCACCGCGCTCAGCGGCGAAGTCGCGCTGATCGAATTCGACGGCGACGACGAAGAAGAAGAAGAAGAATAAGCATCAGAAGAAAGTGCCGGTTCCGACCGGCATTTTTTTATCCAGCATCAAGCCGCACCCGCTTTTGCAGGAACTATCAAAATGCAAAAAGGCCGCCTCGAAAGGCGGCCTTTTTCAGTTTCATATCTGTCGATCTTACTCGGCAGCGTTGTTGGTCATATCGACCAGCATTGCATTGGCTTCGGTAGAACCCGAAGACTTGCGGCGCTCATCGATAATCAGCTCGTCGCGTGCAGTTGCGATGCGACGGATCTGGTTGGTCATGCCGCCAGTACCGGCCGGGATAAGACGGCCGACGATGACGTTTTCCTTGAGACCCTGCAGCGTGTCCATCTTGCCGGCAACCGCAGCTTCGGTAAGCACGCGGGTCGTCTCCTGGAACGACGCAGCCGAGATGAACGAAGGCGTCTGCAGCGAAGCCTTGGTGATACCGAGGAGGACAGGATTACCGGAACCCGGCTTCTTGCCTTCTTCGATAAGACGTTCGTTGATCTCTTCCAGCTCGATACGGTCGACGTGGTCGCCCGGAATGTAACCGGTATCGCCGGATTCCGTGATTTCCACCTTCTGCAGCATCTGACGAACAATCACTTCGATGTGCTTGTCGTTGATCAAAACGCCCTGCAAACGATAGACTTCCTGGATTTCGTTCACGAGGTACGAAGCCAGAGCTTCGACGCCCTTGATCGCCAGAATGTCATGCGGTGCCGGGTTACCGTCGAGGATGTACTCACCCTTTTCGATGACGTCACCGTCCTGAAGATGGAACGGCTTGCCCTTCGGAATGAGATACTCGACCGGCTCGATCGTGTCGTCGTTCGGCTCGATGATGATGCGACGCTTGTTCTTGTAGTCGCGACCGAAACGAACGGTACCATCGATCTCGGCGATGACGGCATGGTCCTTCGGACGACGTGCTTCGAACAGTTCCGCAACGCGCGGCAGACCACCGGTGATGTCCTTGGTCTTGGCGCTTTCCATCGGCAGACGGGCGATAACGTCACCAGCCTTAACATGCGCGCCCGGCTCGACCGAAAGGATCGATTCCACGGAGAGCATGAAGCGGGCATCGCCACCCTTCGACAGTTTCAGGATCTTGCCAGCCTTGTCCTTGATGACCATGGCAGGCTTGAGGTCCGAACCGCGAGGGGTTGAACGCCAGTCGATAACGACGCGCTTGGTGATACCGGTCGACTCGTCAGCCGATTCCGAAACCGAGAGACCATCGACGAGATCTTCGAACTCAACGTAGCCTTCAACTTCGGTCATGATCGGACGGGTGTACGGATCCCACTCGGCAATACGCTGGCCGCGCTTGACCGTGTCGGCCTCATCAACAAACAGACGCGAACCGTAGGTCACGCGATGGACCGCACGTTCCTTGCCCGTATTGTCGAGGATCAGCACAGCCATGTTACGGCCCATCACCACGAGGTTGCCATCGGAGTTGCGAACCACATTGCGGTTACGCAGCTTGACGGTGCCTTCGTACGAAGCTTCGAGATACGAGCTGTCAACAACCTGTGCAGTACCGCCAAGGTGGAAGGTACGCATGGTGAGCTGAGTGCCCGGCTCGCCGATCGACTGAGCGGCGATAACGCCGACAGCTTCACCCTGGTTGACCGGAGTACCGCGTGCAAGGTCGCGACCATAGCACTTGGCGCAAACGCCGTTGCGGGTTTCGCAGGTCAGGGCCGAGCGGATGCGGATGGACTGGATGGCAGCCTTCTCGATGATCTCGACGTCCTTTTCCTCGATCATGCGGCCAGCCTCGACGATGACTTCGCCGGTGGTCGGATGCAGGATCGGATCGAGAGCCGTACGGCCCAGAACGCGCTGGCCAATCGAAGCCACGATCTGGCCGGCATCGACGATCGGCTGCATGGTGAGACCGATTTCGGCGCCGCAATCGACTTCCGAAATGATCGCATCCTGTGCAACGTCAACGAGACGACGGGTCAGGTAGCCCGAGTTAGCAGTCTTCAAGGCGGTGTCTGCCAGACCCTTACGGGCACCGTGGGTCGAGTTGAAGTACTCGTTAACGGTCAGGCCTTCCTTGAAGTTCGAGATGATCGGGGTTTCGATGATTTCACCCGACGGCTTGGCCATCAGGCCGCGCATACCGCCAAGCTGACGCATCTGGTTGACCGAACCACGGGCACCCGAATGCGACATCATGTAGACCGAGTTCATCTGCTTCTGGCGACCGGTCACCGGATCGAATTCGACGGCCTTCAGGCGCGCCATCATCTCTTCGGTGATCTTGTCGGTTGCCTTGCCCCAGGCGTCGACGACCTTGTTGTACTTTTCGCCCTGAGTGATCAGGCCGTCATTGTACTGCTGTTCGTATTCGGTCGTAAGCGCTTCGGTGTCGGCAACGATCTTCGCCTTCGTATCCGGAATGACCATGTCATCCTTGCCGAAGGAAATGCCTGCACGGCAGGCATGCGCGAAGCCGAGCTGCATGATGCGATCGCAGAAGATAACCGTCTCTTTCTGACCGCAATGGCGGTAGACGTGATCGATCATCTTGGAGATGTTCTTCTTTGTCATCTCCTGATTGCAGATGTCGAAAGGCACGTTGACGTTCTTCGGCAGCAGCTCACCGGTGATCATGCGGCCAGGCGTCGTGTCGTAGATCTTCGACACAGGCTTGCCTTCGGCATCGACCGTCTTGAAACGGCCCTTGATCTTGGTGTGCAGCGTGACGACCTTGTTTTCAAGCGCATGCTGCAGCTCGCCCATATCGGCGAACATCATGCCCTCGCCCGGCTCCTTGTCTGCCACGATGGACAGATAATAGAGGCCGAGAACCATGTCCTGCGAAGGAACGATGATCGGTGCGCCGTTAGCAGGGTGCAGGATGTTGTTGGTCGACATCATCAGCACACGTGCTTCAAGCTGGGCTTCGAGCGACAGCGGAACGTGAACAGCCATCTGGTCACCGTCGAAGTCGGCGTTGAACGCCGTACAAACGAGCGGATGCAACTGGATAGCCTTGCCTTCGATCAGGGTGGGTTCGAAGGCCTGGATACCAAGACGGTGCAGCGTAGGCGCGCGGTTCAGAAGAACCGGATGCTCACGGATCACTTCGTCGAGGATATCCCAGACTTCCGGACGTTCCTTTTCAACCAGCTTCTTCGCCTGCTTAACGGTCGAGGAGTAACCCTTGGCGTCAAGACGCGCGTAGATGAATGGCTTGAACAGTTCGAGCGCCATCTTCTTCGGCAGGCCGCACTGGTGCAGTTTGAGTTCCGGACCGGTCACGATGACCGAACGACCGGAATAGTCGACGCGCTTGCCGAGCAGGTTCTGACGGAAGCGACCCTGCTTGCCCTTGAGCATATCGGACAGCGACTTCAACGGACGCTTGTTAGCACCGGTGATGACGCGACCACGACGGCCGTTATCGAACAGCGCGTCCACAGCTTCCTGTAGCATGCGCTTTTCGTTACGGATGATGATGCCCGGAGCGCGCAGTTCGATCAGGCGCTTCAGACGGTTGTTACGGTTGATGACGCGGCGATAGAGATCGTTCAGATCCGACGTCGCGAAACGACCGCCATCCAGCGGCACGAGCGGACGCAGATCCGGCGGGATGACCGGAACGATCTTCATGATCATCCATTCCGGGCGGTTTCCCGACTCCAGGAAGTTTTCGACGATCTTCAGACGCTTCATCAGCTTCTTCTGCTTCAGGTCCGAGGTGGTCTCGGCAAGATCAACGCGCAGATCAGCGGCAATCTTTTCGAGTTCCATCGAAGCCAGAAGCTCGTAGATAGCTTCAGCACCAATGAGAGCCGTGAACTGATCTTCGCCGAATTCATCGACGGCGATCATGTATTCCTCTTCCGAAAGAAGCTGATGCTCCTTCAGCGAGGTCAGGCCCGGTTCGGTAACAATGTAGTTCTCGAAGTACAGGACGCGTTCGATATCCTTGAGCGTCATGTCCAGGAGCGTGCCGATACGGCTCGGCAGCGACTTCAGGAACCAGATGTGGGCAACCGGGGCTGCAAGTTCGATGTGGCCCATGCGCTCGCGACGAACGCGCGAGAGCGTGACTTCCACGCCGCACTTTTCGCAGATGATGCCCTTGTATTTCATACGCTTGTACTTGCCGCACAAGCATTCATAGTCCTTGATCGGGCCAAAGATGCGCGCGCAGAAGAGACCATCGCGTTCAGGCTTGAACGTGCGGTAGTTGATCGTCTCCGGCTTCTTGATCTCGCCGTATGACCAGGACAGAATCTTCTCAGGGCTGGCAATCGAGATTCTGATGGAATCGAACGTCTGTGCCGGAGCCTGAGGATTGAAAAGATTCATGACCTCTTGGTTCATGCCGTTCTCCTTGAGGGCGATCCGTCGCCCTGTGTCGTCGATGACAAGCTGAAAATCCTTGCCATCCTGAAAAGAAATCGCGGTACTACGCAGTTATGAACTGGCTTGCCGTAGTTTCGTTTCCGGTGCGGAACCGTGTTCCACATATTCTGGAAACGATTATACGGGCGCGCCGCGGCAATACCGTGGCGCGCCCTTGAGCTTTATTCCGCTGCGTCAGGCAGGGCCTGCTGTTCGTCGCGTGTATCGTCCAGCTCGACATTGAGACCGAGCGAACGCATTTCCTTGACGAGAACGTTGAAGCTCTCCGGAATGCCTGCTTCGAACGTGTCGTCGCCGCGCACGATCGCTTCGTAGACCTTGGTACGGCCTGCCACGTCGTCCGACTTGACGGTCAGCATTTCCTGCAGCGTGTAAGCCGCACCGTATGCTTCCAGAGCCCAGACCTCCATTTCGCCGAAGCGCTGGCCACCGAACTGAGCCTTACCGCCCAGAGGCTGCTGCGTAACGAGCGAGTAAGGTCCGATCGAACGTGCGTGGATCTTATCGTCGACCAGGTGGTGGAGCTTCAACATATAGATGTAGCCCATGGTCACCTGACGGTCGAACGGCTCACCCGTACGGCCATCGTAAAGCGTCGACTGACCAGACGTTGCAAGACCCGCATCCGTCAGCATCGCGTTGATGTCGGCTTCCACCGCACCGTCGAAGACCGGCGTTGCGATCGACACGCCGCGCTTCACCTGGTTGGCCAGCATGAGGACGGAATCGTCGTCATAAGATCGGACCGGTTCGTTGCGGTCGTTGTCCGGATAGATGTGCTCCAGCGTATCGCGCAGCGGCTCGATATTGGCCGTCTTGCGATAAACGTCGATGAGCTCACCGATCTTCTTGCCCATGCCAGCGCATGCCCAGCCGAGGTGGGTTTCCAGAATCTGGCCCACATTCATACGGCTCGGAACGCCAAGCGGGTTCAACACGATGTCGGCATGCGTACCGTCTTCGAGGAACGGCATGTCCTCGACTGGCAGAATGCGGGAAACCACACCCTTGTTGCCGTGACGGCCAGCCATCTTGTCGCCTGGCTGGATCTTGCGCTTCACAGCGACAAAGACCTTGACCATCTTCATGACGCCTGGAGGCATCTCGTCGCCGCGCTGTACCTTCTCGACCTTGTCCATGAAGCGTGCTTCGAGCAGCTTCTTGGATTCGTCATACTGGCCACGCAGAGCTTCAAGTTCGCCCTGGAGCTTCTCGTCGTCGACAGCAAACTGCCACCACTGCGACCGCGGATATTCGGTCATCAGTTCACGGGTGATCGTCGAGCCCTTCTTGAAGCCCTTCGGACCCGCTGCAGCGACCTTGCCATCGATCATGTCGGCAAGACGGCCATAGACGTTGCGATCCAGGATAGCCTGTTCGT
Organism: Ochrobactrum sp. BTU2; assembly: GCF_024539785.1. Classification (NCBI taxonomy): domain Bacteria; kingdom Pseudomonadati; phylum Pseudomonadota; class Alphaproteobacteria; order Hyphomicrobiales; family Brucellaceae; genus Ochrobactrum; species Ochrobactrum sp. BTU2. The sequence continues at coordinate 510,904 of NZ_JAHWRG010000005.1, forward strand.
CATCACGGTCCTTGGCGAGACGCTCGATTTCCTCGCGCTCGATAGCCATGGCGCGTTCGTCCTTTTCAACGCCGTGGCGATTGAAAACGCGAACTTCCACAACCGTACCGTAGGTTCCGGGCGGCATACGCATGGAGGTGTCACGGACGTCCGATGCCTTTTCACCGAAGATGGCGCGCAGGAGCTTCTCTTCCGGCGTCATCGGGCTTTCACCCTTCGGCGTGATCTTGCCGACAAGAATGTCGCCAGGATGCACTTCGGCACCGATGTACACGATACCGGCTTCGTCGAGATTCTTCAGCGCTTCTTCCGAAACGTTCGGAATATCGCGAGTGATTTCCTCAGGTCCAAGCTTGGTGTCGCGGGCAGCTACTTCGAATTCCTCGATATGGATCGAAGTGAACACGTCGTCCGAAACGATCTTCTCGGAAAGAAGGATCGAATCTTCGTAGTTGTAGCCGTTCCACGGCATGAACGCGACGAGCACGTTACGGCCGAGAGCCAGATCGCCCAGATCCGTCGACGGACCGTCAGCGATGATGTCACCCTTCTGGATGGGATCGCCAACGCGTACGAGCGGACGCTGATTGATGCAGGTGTTCTGGTTCGAACGCTGGAACTTCATCAGGCGATAGATATCGACGCCCGACTTGGACGGATCGAGATCTTCAGTCGCACGGATAACGATACGCGTTGCATCAACCTGATCGACCACACCGCCACGGCGTGCTGCAATAGCGGCACCGGAGTCACGCGCAACGACAGCTTCCATGCCCGTACCGACGAACGGCGCTTCTGCGCGAACGAGCGGCACAGCCTGACGCTGCATGTTCGAGCCCATGAGAGCGCGGTTGGCGTCGTCGTTTTCAAGGAACGGGATGAGAGCCGCAGCAACCGAAACGAGCTGCTTCGGCGACACGTCCATCAGATCCACGTTTTCACGCGGAGCCATCATCACTTCGCCTGCATGACGGCAGATGACGAATTCGTCAACGAAACCGCCCCGCTCGTCCAGCTCGACGTTAGCCTGCGCAACCGAGTGCTTGGCTTCTTCCATCGCCGACAGATAGACAACGTCGTTCGTTACCTTGCCGTCGACAACCTTGCGGTACGGGCTTTCGATGAAGCCGTACTTGTTGACGCGGGCAAAAGTTGCAAGCGAGTTGATCAGACCGATATTCGGGCCTTCCGGCGTTTCAATCGGGCAGATACGGCCATAGTGGGTCGGATGCACGTCGCGGACTTCGAAGCCAGCGCGCTCGCGGGTCAGACCGCCCGGTCCAAGAGCCGAGAGACGGCGCTTGTGGGTGATTTCCGAAAGCGGGTTGGTCTGATCCATGAACTGCGACAGCTGCGAGGAACCGAAGAACTCGCGCACGGCTGCAGCAGCCGGCTTCGCGTTGATCAAATCCTGCGGCATGACCGTGTCGATTTCGATCGAGGACATACGTTCCTTGATCGCGCGCTCCATACGGAGCAGACCGACGCGATACTGATTTTCCATCAGTTCGCCGACCGAACGCACACGGCGGTTGCCGAGATTGTCGATGTCGTCGATTTCGCCGCGACCGTCGCGCAGTTCCACCAGCATCTTGACCACGGCCAGGATGTCTTCCTTGCGCAGAACGCGCACGGTATCTTCCGCGTCGAGATCCAGACGCATGTTCATCTTGACGCGACCAACGGCCGAAAGGTCGTAGCGCTCAGCGTCGAAGAACAGCGAGTTGAACATCGCTTCGGCGGAATCCATCGTAGGCGGTTCGCCCGGACGCATGACGCGATAGATGTCGAACAGGGCTTCCTGACGGCTTTCGTTCTTGTCGACAGCCAGCGTGTTGCGGATGTAGCCACCGATGTTGATATGATCGATGTCGAGGACGTTGATTTCCGTCTCGCCGGTGTCGATCAGAGTCTTGAGGACCTTCTCGTCGATTTCGTCACCGGCTTCGAGATAAATCTCGCCGGTTGCGTAATTGACGACATCTTCCGCAAGATACGAACCGAACAGATCGTCTTCCGTCGCCTTGATGGCCTTGAGGCCCTTTTCAGCAAGCTGCTTGGCCGAACGGGCGGTCAGCTTCTTGCCAGCTTCAAGAACGACTTCACCGGTGTCCGCATCGATGAGATCGGAGATGATCTTCATGCCCTTGAAGCGGTCAGCCGAATACGGGATGCGCCAGTTGTCGCCGTCACGCGTATAGGTGACAGTCTTGTAGAACGTCGACAGAATGTCTTCGCCGTCCATGCCGAGAGCCATCAGCAGCGTGGTGGCCGGCAGCTTGCGGCGGCGGTCGATACGTGCGTAGACGATGTCCTTGGAATCGAACTCGATATCGAGCCAGGAACCGCGGTAAGGAATGACGCGCGCGGCGAACAGGAGCTTGCCCGAAGAATGGGTCTTGCCCTTGTCGTGGTCGAAGAAGACGCCCGGCGAACGGTGCATCTGCGAAACGATCACGCGCTCGGTGCCATTGACGATGAAGGTGCCGTTGTCGGTCATGAGCGGCATATCGCCCATGTAGACATCCTGCTCCTTGATGTCCTTGATCGACTTCGCGCCGGTATCTTCGTCAATATCGAACACGATAAGACGCAGCGTCACCTTGAGTGGCGCCGAATACGTCAGATCGCGCTGACGGCATTCGTCAACGTCGAATTTTGGTGCGTCGAATTCGTAGCGAACGAATTCGAGCATTGAAGCGCCGGAGAAATCCTGAATTGGGAAAACAGACTTGAAAACCGCCTGCAAACCCTCGTCAGAACGCCCACCGGATGGTTCTTCAACCATAAGGAACTGGTCGTAAGATGCCTTTTGAACCTCGATAAGGTTCGGCATCTCGGCGACCTCTGGGATCTTGCCGAAAAATTTGCGTACGCGCTTGCGACCATTGAATGAATGGGTCTGAGCCATCGTCGCTCCTCGTTCTATAGCCTTGCGGCTTGCTCACGCCTTGCGGCCTTTATCATGCGCCGCCCTTCGGCGGTCCTTCGAGCACATGGTCCTTCAGATCGGCCCCTTCAGATCGGATGGATCGAAAAGGATCATGTGCAAACTTTCCAGAGCTGCCTTCCGCATCGTTACCGGCACGTGGCGCTCTTAACGGGCTAAAACCCGTTTCCTGAAAGCCGTTGCGGCACTCAGGAAAAGGGTTCCAGTCATCCGACCCACCAGGAAAGTCCGGCGGGAACTGGCGGATGGAAAACCATCCGCCAGAATAGTCCGAACTTACTTGAGTTCGACCTTGGCGCCAGCAGCTTCGAGCTGTGCCTTGATCTTCTCAGCTTCGTCCTTCGAAGCGCCTTCCTTGACAGCCTTCGGAGCGCCTTCGACCAGGTCCTTGGCTTCCTTGAGGCCGAGACCGGTGATTGCGCGCACTTCCTTGATCACGTTGATCTTGTTAGCGCCGCCGTCAGCGAGAACGACGTCGAATTCGGTCTTTTCTTCAGCAGCAGCGGCAGGAGCAGCGCCACCAGCAGCAGCAACTGCAACAGGAGCAGCAGCCGAAACGCCCCACTTCTCTTCGAGAAGCTTCGAAAGCTCTGCAGCTTCGAGAACGGTCAGTGCCGACAGGTCGTCAACGATCTTTGCGAGATCAGCCATTTTGGTATTTCCTTAGTTTCAAGGTTTGAACAATTGACAGCGAAAAACGGCCTTACGCCGCCTCGTTCTTCCGGGCGTGCGCGCCAATAACGCGAGCGATCTGGCCCGCTGGTGCGCTGGTAAGTACTGCGAGACGCTGAGCCGGGGTCTGGATCATTCCAACCAGCTTTGCGCGCAGTTCGTCGAGCGATGGGAGCGAAGCAAGCGACTTGACGCCATCGGCGTTAAGCGTCGTTGCACCCATTGCACCACCGAGGATAACGAGCTTGTCGTTAGCCTTGGCGAATTCGACGGCTACTTTCGGAGCAGCAATCGGGTCGTTTGCATAAGCAACAACCGTCTGACCTGTAAACAGATCAGAAATGCCTTCCGATTCCGTGCCCTGAAGAGCGATCTTGGCAAGGCGGTTTTTCGCGACTTTAACGGACCCACCTGCATCACGCATCTTCGAGCGAAGATCGCTCATCTGCGCAACGGTGAGACCGGTATAGTGGGCCACGACGACCGAACCGGACTCTTTAAAAGCGCCGTTCAGCCACGAGACAAATTCGCGTTTTTCCGCTCTATCCACTGTCTCTCTCCAGTAGGCAGGACCACATGGCCCTGCCGGTTGCCTTTGCCGGACGAACTTCACAGTCAGCCCGACGTTCGAGGATCCTGTCCCCTTCAGCTATCCTGGAAGCCAGGCGTCACTCAAAGGCAACTACGGTTCAAACCTTGCATGCGTATTCACGCGAAACAGGGTTATTCCACGTCTCATGCAGGCCACATGTTTAAGGACAATCATCCGAAGATGATGATCCGCCTGCAATCTCGGACAGGATAACCGGACTTTCGTCCGGCTATCCGGATCTTGCGATCCGGAATTTTTGCCTTTCGCCCTGCTTTACAGGACTGGCTGGCAGCCACGCCTCCCCAACCGGAAAGGCTTGGACTCCGGCGAACCGGAGCCCATGAAAACTTAGGCGACGACCTTGACGGTTGCCGGATCGACCTTGACGCCAACGCCCATGGTCGAGGAAAGCGATACGCGCTTGACGTATTCACCCTTGGCAGCCGACGGCTTTGCCTTGATGACGGCGTCAGCGAAAGCCTTGATGTTTTCTTCGAGCTTGGCATTGTCGAAGGAAACCTTGCCGATACCGGCATGGATGATACCAGCCTTCTCGACGCGGAATTCGACTGCACCGCCCTTGGAAGCAGCAACAGCGGCTGCAACGTCGGTGGTGACGGTGCCAACCTTCGGGTTAGGCATCATGCCACGCGGGCCGAGAACCTTACCGAGACGGCCAACGAGCGGCATCATGTCCGGGGTTGCAATGCAGCGATCGAAGTCGATCTTGCCGCCATTGACGATTTCGAACAGTTCTTCCGCACCGACGATGTCGGCGCCAGCCTTCTTGGCTTCTTCAGCCTTGTCGCCGCGAGCGAAAACAGCAACGCGAACCGTACGGCCCGTGCCATTCGGCAGGTTGACAACGCCGCGAACCATCTGGTCAGCGTGACGCGGATCGACGCCGAGGTTCATCGCGATTTCGATGGTTTCATCGAACTTGGCGACAGCACGTTCCTTGACGAGGCCGATAGCAGCCGACAGATCGTACAGCTTGTTGCGATCGACGCCTTCACGGATCTTGTTAATGCGCTTGGAAATCTTCGCCATCGTCTCAGCCCACCACTTCCAGGCCCATCGAACGGGCAGAACCTTCGATCATGCGCATCGCTGCTTCAATATCAGCGGCGTTCAGATCCTTCATCTTCGCTTCAGCGATCGTGCGAACCTTGTCGCGGGAGATCGTGCCGGCGCTCGCCTTGCCCGGGGTCTTCGAACCGGACTTGAGGTTAGCGGCCTTCTTGAGGAAGTAGGTCACCGGAGGGGTCTTCATCACAAAAGTGAAAGACTTGTCCTGGTAATAGGTGATCACGACTGGAATCGGCGAACCCTTTTCCATTTCCTGCGAGGCAGCGTTGAACGCCTTGCAGAATTCCATGATGTTGATGCCGCGCTGACCCAGGGCCGGACCGATCGGGGGCGACGGATTGGCCGCACCTGCCGCTACCTGGAGCTTAAGCTGGCCTGCAATTTTCTTAGCCATTGCTTTCTGCCTTTTTAATTTGCCGGAAAATCCGGCTTTCTCGATTAATGCCGGAAACTCCGGCTCTCGACTGACGCCAGCTGAACTGGCGGGCAGTTCGGTGGTTCGGAGCTCGACGACCGGCTAAGCCGCCTTCCCTTCCACCATTTCACCCTGCCCGAAATTCGGTCAGGGTGAATGCCCTTGCGGGCAAAACGATCAGAGCTTGTCGACCTGACCGTATTCCAGATCCACAGGCGTTGCGCGCCCGAAGATGGAAACCTCAACCTTGAGACGCGCACGCTCTTCGTCGACTTCCTGAACGATGCCGTTGAACGAAGCGAACGGACCATCGGAAACGCGAACGTTTTCGCCAATCTCGAAGGATACCGAAGTCTTTGGACGTTCGACACCATCCTGAACCTGGTTCAGAATCTGGTCGACTTCCTTCTGGGAAACCGGAACAGGCTTGGAATCGCCAAGGAAACCGGTGACTTTCGGGGTATTCTTGATAAGCGAGAAGACGGCATCCGTGAGGGTTGCACGAACCAGCACGTAACCCGGGAAGAACTTGCGCTCTGCGTCAACCTTGCGGCCGCGGCGCACTTCAACGATCTTCTCGGTCGGCACAACGATCTGCTCGATCAGCTCGGACAGACCCTTCTGCTTCGCCTTGGCTTCGATATCCTCGGCGACCTTCTTTTCGAAATTGGAATAGGCGTGAACGATGTACCAGCGCGCCGTCATCTAAAAACTCCCCAATCCTAACTTATCGACCAAGGCCGAGAATAAATTCTACGCCATAGGCCATAAGCTGGTCGGCAAGAAAAAAGAACGCGGCAGCCAGAAACGCCATAATCACCACCATAATGGTGGAGATGACCGTTTCACGCCGTGTAGGCCAGGTCACCTTCGCCGTTTCGGCGCGAACCTGCTGAAAAAAGGTGATCGGATTCGTTTTGGATGCCATCTGCCGCTCTGTCATTGATCCGGCGCTACCCCCAAACCCTAACCCGTCGAAACGAATCAGAAGCCTGAAGTCACGCGTATACGGCACGCAAAGCTGAAAATTCAGCCCCACGCGCCGCGTGTCTGTTGACGCTACATAGAATCGATTCCCGAAAAAAACAAGCCCAAAGGTTAAAAGAATACCATACAGGCTTATCGGAAATCCGATCCTTGCGAATATCACTCGGCGCACCATCCAATCGTGCGGCGGCGATCCTTCCCTACCCGGCCAACAAATCCCGCAGGGAATTATCATTTTCAACGACGTCGCCTTGCCGAAGCCTGCGCCACCGTCGAAAAGGTAAGGCGGCATAGATTGCCGCCTAACTTATAATATAGAAAACGGGCGCCCATAGTCAAGCCATGAGCACCCGTTATAAAATGGCAGGGGCAGCAGGGCTCGAACCCGCGACCTACGGTTTTGGAGACCGTCGCTCTACCAACTGAGCTATACCCCTATGCGGCATTGCAATGCCTGATCGGCAGAATGCCAGACTGGCGGCGTAACCGCCAGTCAAATTGATTACTCGATGATCGAGGAGACGATGCCAGCACCGACGGTGCGGCCGCCTTCACGGATAGCGAAGCGGAGCTTCTCTTCCATGGCGATCGGCACGATCAGGGTGACGTCCATAGCGACGTTGTCGCCAGGCATAACCATTTCCGTGCCTTCCGGCAGCGTGACAACACCGGTCACGTCCGTCGTGCGGAAGTAGAACTGCGGACGGTAGTTCGTGAAGAACGGCGTATGACGGCCACCTTCGTCCTTGGTCAGAATGTAGGCTTCTGCCTTGAACTTGGTGTGCGGCTTCACAGAACCCGGCTTGCAGAGAACCTGGCCGCGTTCAACGTCTTCACGGCCAACGCCGCGGATCAGAGCGCCGATGTTGTCGCCAGCCTGGCCCTGGTCGAGCAGCTTGCGGAACATTTCAACGCCGGTTACCGTCGTCTTCGCCGTCGCCTTGATGCCGACGATTTCAACTTCTTCACCAACCTTGACGATACCGCGCTCAACGCGACCCGTCACAACCGTACCACGGCCCGAGATCGAGAAAACGTCTTCGATCGGCATCAGGAACGGCTGGTCGATCGGACGTTCCGGGGTCGGAATGTAGTCGTCAACAGCGGCCATCAGCGAACGAACGGCGTCTTCGCCCAGTTCCTTCGAAGAATCTTCCAGAGCAGCAAGAGCCGAGCCCTTGATGATCGGAACTTCGTCGCCCGGGAAATCGTATTTCGACAGAAGTTCGCGAACTTCCAGTTCAACCAGTTCGAGCAGTTCTGCATCGTCAACCTGGTCGCACTTGTTCAGGAACACGACGATTGCCGGAACGCCAACCTGACGAGCGAGCAGGATGTGCTCACGGGTCTGCGGCATCGGGCCGTCAGCGGCCGAAACAACCAGAATTGCGCCGTCCATCTGGGCAGCACCGGTGATCATGTTCTTCACATAGTCAGCGTGACCTGGGCAGTCGACGTGTGCATAGTGACGGTTCGGCGTTTCGTACTCGACGTGTGCCGTCGAGATCGTGATGCCGCGGGCGCGCTCTTCAGGAGCGGCGTCGATCTGGTCATACGCCTTGAACTCGCCGAAAAACTTCGTGATCGCTGCAGTCAGCGACGTCTTGCCATGGTCAACGTGACCAATCGTGCCGATGTTAACGTGGGGCTTCGTACGTTCGAATTTGCTCTTTGCCATCGCCGTTGTTCTCTTTGTTCTAGAACCGCTCAAGCGCCAGCACAAAAGCCTTTTGGCTTCCGGGCCAGCATTTATGCCAAAACGGAACGGCGAACCGCCCGTCGATGATTCCTTACACGCCAAACCGCTCTGAAAAATTTGGAGCGGGTAGCGGGAATCGAACCCGCGTATTCAGCTTGGAAGGCTGCTGCTCTACCATTGAGCTATACCCGCGCACTCTTAACTCTGATCCGACAGTGGTGGAGGGAGTTGGATTTGAACCAACGTAGGCATAGCCAACGGATTTACAGTCCGTCCCCTTTAACCACTCGGGCATCCCTCCAGATATCACTATCAGCAGAGTCGAGCGACTAGGCATTTCCGCGGGGCTTCTGGCTGACTGTTGGGCCAGCCGTCGATCCGCGAGGGGCCTTATGACGATAAGCTTATCCCCTGTCAACAGGGTAAAAGCGAAAAGAATGCATGTCCGTCCACAACGTCGTGGAAAGATCCTCTTCCACGCTCCTGTTCCATAGGCTCAAACGCCCGCATTTCTCAGGATTTTCCAGCCATCAGAGATTATTTTGCAATCAGAACAGCCTGATAGCAATCACAGGTGAAGTCGCTATCTTCCGCTCACCTAAAGAGTTATAAGCACGCCATGACCGATCAAAACTCGCCCCGCACCCCAAAAGATTCTCATTATGCGCGCCTGCGCCGCCAGCATCGCGACCAGAAGGCCGTGACCGAAGGCAAATCACCGCGCAAACCGCAGCGTCCTTCCATTTCGGCAAGCACCGTGACTGAGGGAACCGTACGGCTTTATGGCCTGCATACAGTCCGCGCCGCCGTGGAAAACCCGGAACGCAAGATATTGCGCATGCGCGCGACGCGAAACGGATTCGCCCGACTTGAGATCGGAGAGGCTGAATCTCTCCCCTTCCCTGTCGAAATCGTTGATCCGCGCGATATCGACAAGGAAACCGGTTCCGAGGCCGTCCATCAGGGCGTCATGATAGAAGCTGAACCGCTGCGCGCCCGTAAACTGTCCGAACTGAAGGACAGCCCGCTGCTTCTCGTTCTCGATCAGGTGACGGATCCGCACAATGTCGGCGCTATCATGCGTTCAGCCGTCGCCTTCGGTGCTGGCGCGCTGATTACGACAAGCCGTCACAGCCCGCAGGAAACCGGCGTTCTGGCAAAGGCCGCCTCCGGTGCACTCGAAATGATCTCTCATATCGAAGTGCGCAATCTGGCCGAAGCGATTGAAGAGCTGCACAGCCTCGGGTTCCAGACCATCGGTCTTGATTCGGAAGGACCGCAGGAAATGGAAGCCACCTTGTCCGGCGGACGAATCGCCCTGGTACTGGGTGCAGAAGGCAAAGGCCTGCGTCAAAAGACGCGCGAAACAGTCACCGCGCTTGCCCGCCTCGACATGCCGGGCGAAATCAAGTCGCTCAATGTATCGAATGCGGCTGCAATCTCGCTTTATGCTGCTGAGCGATATCTGCGCGCACGCTGATTCGAGTATGACTCTTCAATGAAATATCTCCCGGCCGGTTGGCCTGCCGGGAGATATAAATATCGAATCGCGATGACCCGGAGCGGTTCCAGCTCAAACAGAAGCGTGGAACCGCTCTATCTCTTTGTTTGTACGCATTATCCTACGCGAAACCGCTTCGCACTTTCGCTGGAAATACTCTCAGGCAGTGGCGATATAGGTGCGAATATCTTCCGCCTCGCGCTCAACATCTTCGATACGCCGCTTCACAACGTCACCAATCGAGATGATTCCCACGAGCTTGCCATGTTCTTCCACCGGCATATGGCGGAATCGGCTTCGTGTCATGATTTCCATCACCTGATTGATCGTGTGATGTTCGCGACAAACCTGCACTTTTGCCGTCATGACCTCGGTGACCGGCATGCTCATGGCCTTGGTTTCTTGAGCGGCGACAGCACGCACCACATCGCGCTCTGACAGGATTCCTTTGATTCGACCGGCCTCGTCGCACACCACCAGAGCGCCGATCTTGTGTTTGTTCAACATGGCGACAGCGTGGGATAGTGTATCGGCAGGTGCGATAACCACTACATCCCTGCCCTTTGTCTCGAGAATCGATCTTACGGTCATGCCAAAGTCCCTCCAAGATTTAGCACTCGCTGCTTCTGGCGTTCAAACGCCATATGAAGCAGAACGCAGCTCCTCCCACCACGTTCCATGATGGTGCGCTTCGATCGTCCGATTAGCAAGTGGCATCAAATGGGGAGAAGGCTTTGTCAAAGCCAAAAGAGTGCAGAACCTATCGCCTCAGCACGGCATCATAGCTGCGTGGGCGGTCCATCAGTGAAATACCGAAAAAGCCGGCGATGAAGCCGCCTATATGCGCTTCCCAGGCAATGCTGGAAAGGTCCGCCCCGCCAGTCGAGTAAAGACCGGTAATAATGTTGATCAGGAACCAGACACCCACAAAAGTCAGAACGGGCTTCAGCGTCAGGGTCAGCCCCACCGGAAGAACAGGGCCTGCGAATTCCGATCTGCGTCCATGGCCGATGCGACGAAAACCGTAACGCGCCGCTGCACCCATCATTCCCGAAATCGCGCCCGATGCGCCCACCAGTGGCGAAACGCTGTCCGGATAGATCGCGTAATGGGTCAACCCGGCAATCACCGAAGTGAATATCCAGAAAACGATCATTCGTCCGGTACCGATGCGCCCGGCCAGCGGGGAACCGAAAGCCGCAAGCCAGATCATGTTGACGGCAATATGGGCGAAGCCGCCATGCATGAAGGAATAGCTGATGAGCGTAAAAAGTGCGGCGGGATCGGTGAACCCGTCCGCCAGCGAGAACCGCGCCGGAATGAGCGCGAAGTTCAGCATGAATTCATAGTTCTGCTGCTCGCTGATGAGGTAGTTCTGATAAATATAGACTGCGGCGCAGAGGCCAATCAGAGCGAGAACAACGCCCGGAATATTGAACATCGGCTCACTACCGCCCGACCGGCGGTTACTGCCGTTCATTTCCGGCTGGGGAACGCTCATGAACTGCTGCTTTCTATTTTATGCGAAGCACCGCAATTGGACCGAAGGAGCCTTTTGCGTCTGGTCGATGCATGTTGATAGGGCAGAATTTGTTAAAAATAAAGGCCGACGGAGGTTCCCGGTCGGCCTTCACGCGAACAGAAATCTTTCGCGAAATTAAATCTGGAGCTCAGAAAAACGCCAACCAAGTCAAAGGCTTCGTCTGATGCCCTATCAAAGCGCGTCTTTCAGTGCCGTGCAACCATTACTTATTATTAACCTTAACGAACGAGCCCGGTGGATGAAGAAAGGGTTAAACTGGCATCCTCGCCGTTAATACTATTTTAATGCGTTCAACAGCGGAGCCAGCCTCCGCGTGCAACGGACAAATCAACGGCGCATGATGAAACACCGCAGTACGATCGCGATTTTCGCCGAATGGCAGCGTTTGGCCCGCACTGAAAGCGGTTTCTTTCGCGCGCCGATGCGCGAACAGATCGAGCCGCGCAAGCTCGGGCGTCATCTGTCCGACCTTTTCTTCCTCGAAGCCGAAAAGCATGGTGATTTGTCCTTTCGTCTGGCCGGAACACGCATCTGCACCCTTTTCGGTCGCGAACTGAAGAACACACGGTTTCTCTCGCTCTGGTCCGAGCGGGACCGGGCAGCCCTTGGCGAACTGTCGGAAAATGTAAGTAGCCTGGAAGTCCCTGCCCTCGTGTCGCATGTGGGAATCAGCATGTCCGGGCGAAGCCTCGGGCTGGAAATGTTTCTCGCCCCGCTGGAGGCGCCAAACGGGCAGATCAGCCTGCTTGGCAGCATCGCCGTGCTTGATTCCGTCGCATGGGTCGGAGCCGATCCAATCGTCCTCGGGCATTTAAATTCCATCGACCCGGTGGCGCCCGATCTGATTCTTGCGGATGACATCCGAAAATCGGCTGCCATCACGGTGAATGCACCCCGAACAGGCCGGGAGTGGACGAATGTTCGCCTGACGCAGCTACAGGAGCACGCCGCTCCGAAATTGCGCGTCATCAAGGGCGGCAAAGCCTGACTTAGGGTTGAAATCGCGATTTCTCTTTATCGACGGCTACTGTATTGTGGCGGATAATTAAGAGTACCCAATTTCGAGATGGATCGGCTTTGATGAATAGATTTGCTGCGGCATCTACTGCAAGCAATGTGCGGCAGGAAAATTTCAACGCCGTGAATGTCGATCTCAACGGTCGCTACATGCTGGAAAATCGCAGCGAATTTCCCTGCATCATCAAGCGCATGTCGCCTGGAACTGCGCTCATGAGCGGTATTGCAACGCCGCGCAACGGTGAACGGATCATCGCCTATATCGATCACGTGGGACGGATTGAAGGCATTGCCAACGAGGTTACATCCGAAGGTTTCCACATTCTTCTGTCGACCTCCGAACAGAAGAAAGACAAGCTTTCCGCACAGTTGACCTGGCTTGCCAACAAGCACGAACTTGCCCTGCCGGAAGATCGCCGTCACGAACGTGTTGTGCCGCGCAAGACCCAGCAGAACATTACTTTTGCCGATGGCGCCCAACGACTGTGCCGCATTGCGGACCTTTCGCTTTCCGGTGCGGCAATCGAAAGCGAGTTCAAGCCCGCGATCAAGAGCGGCGTCATGCTTGGACCGATCCGGGGAACTGTCGTCCGTCATTTCCAGGGCGGTTTTGCAATCGAGTTCGCCACCATCCAGACCAGCACAACGCTGGACAATCTTTTCGGCTGAAAGCATCCGCCCAAAAGATGAACGCGCGTCAAGGTTACGGAATGGCAAACCGCGAAATGCCCGCAATCACGAAAAAACCGCAAAAACAGCCCATTTTGCCCTGAATTTGTCCGTTCGTTGACAAAAAGTTTCAGCGTTATTTGCACTTTTAATCGAATTTGACTCGCATTTTCGTGCGCAAATTTGCGTGCCTTCAAATTGTCTAAGTCATCTTGGTCTCCAACAGGGAGACAAAAGAATGACAAAGCAAACCATCATCGCAGCCATCCTGATGCTGCTCGGAATCGGACTGGCAGAGGCAGCAAGCCCCGCCTCCAATTCACCGTGGATGACGACCGGCGAACGCACTTCGCAGCCGATTGGCCACTACGAATTCTGCGATCGCTACAAGTCCGAATGCAACATCACCAGCCGCAACAGCAATATGCTGAAACTGACGCCGGAAATCTGGAAGCAGATCATTGCAGTCAATGCGAGCGTCAACGAAAAGATTGCGCCGATGACCGATATGGAAGCCTGGGGTCGCGAGGAATACTGGGAATATCCGACAACAGTCGGCGACTGCGACGACTACATGCTTTTGAAGCGTCGTGAACTGATGGCGCTCGGCATCCCGGCAAATACGCTGCTTTTCACAGTGGTTCGCCAGCCAAACGGTGAAGGCCATGCGGTTCTGACCGTTCGCACCGACCGTGGCGACTTCATTCTCGACAATCTCGATACCCGCGTTCTCGCCTGGAACAAGACCGACTATACCTATCTCAAGCGCCAGTCGACCACGAACACCGGTAGCTGGGTCTCAATCAAGAGCGACCGCGAACTCTTGGTTGGCAGCATCAAGAACTAATCAACAGATTAATCGAACAAGGACGGGTCGTCAGTCTCCCTCTGGCCCCGTCCTTTTTCTTTTCAGGCCGGCTCCAGCCCACGCATGAAAGATCGGGCCTTCTCGACGTAATGCTCTGCGGAAAGTCTGAGTTTATCCACCGCAGCATCGTCCAGTTCCCGGAGGATCCGCGCAGGAGAACCGACGACCAGCGAATTGTCCGGTATTTCCTTGCCCTCTGTCACAAGCGCCCCTGCCCCGATCAGACAATTCTTTCCGATCTTCGCGCCATTGAGAACGATGGCTCCCATACCGATCAATGTGTTGTCGCCAACGGTGCAGCCATGAAGTATGGCCCGATGCCCGATGGTACACCCTGCACCGACTGTGAGCGGAAAGCCGATATCGGTATGCATGATGGTGTGTTCCTGAACATTGGTGTCATCGCCAATGGTGATCGGCTCATTATCGCCGCGCAAAACGGCACCGAACCAGAACCCGGCATTCTCACCCACAACGATCTTGCCGATCAGGGTCGCATCGGGCGCGATCCAGTTGCTGCTGCGGTCCGCGAATAGCGGCTTGTGCCCGTTATATGCATAGATCGGCATGTTCTTCCTCCATCAGCAAACTCGATATTGAATCGCTAAGCCGTTTCAAGCAGTCATACAAGCACGACTTCACGCTCTGTTAACCATAAAAGACCGATATTCTTTTGCAATATCATCACCATGACACCCAGATGGAAACAGCACCAGATTACACCGCCTCGAAAATGGGAAGCCGCCTCTTCGGCTGGCTGCTGTTGGCGGTTATCGTTCTGATTCTGCTTTCGGTTGCCGTAAATGTTGGCGGGCGTCTGCTTGGTCCGCTGATTGCGCGCGGCGGACACTCCGACAGCACGCACGCTTATGAAATCATCATTGGCAACAATGTCCTGTCGATTCCAGCCAATATGATCCGCTTTTCGAACCAGCGACGTGACGGGGTGACGGGGCGTCTCGATCTTTATGCCCGCTGGCCGGGGCTTACCGGCTATACGGAACGCGACCGCGCCATCTTCAACCTTTTGACCCCGAAACGGCATCTCATTTTCATGTCTATCGAACAGCGAACCATGTCCCGCGACATGAGCGGGCGCTATCTGCCCATCTATGCCGAGCTGATAGACCCGAACGGGGAAACCGCCCCCGGAAACCTGACAGTACACCGTTTTCTGGAAAGCAGCGGTTACAAGGGCGAGGAACTGGTCCTGTCCGATCCGAGCAGCGGCAAGCCGGAATTCGTTGCACGATGTCTTGCGGATAGCGGTGCGGAAAGCTTCAATTCATGCGAGCGCGACGTCCAGTTCGGCCGCGACTTGCAGATACTTTATCGCTTCCCCCGCTCCATGCTTGGCGAATGGAAGTCACTGGACAAGGCGATCGTCGATTTTGCCAACGCTCATCTCCTTGACGGCAAGCCCGCCGACTGACGCCGAACGAAAATGAGTAATGGAGCGGCCGCCAGATAGATTGCGGGCCCAAACAGCCACACCCATCCGTTCCAGCTGGCTGCAGTCCTCATATAAAAGGCTGTAAAGATAACCGGCCCTGCGACGGCACTGATATTTGTAAGACTTGCCAACATCCCCTGAAGCGCGCCTTGCTCGTCTTGACTGGTCTTATCCGACAGGACGGATTGCAGAGCTGGCATCGCTATCCCGCCAAATGCCAGCAAGACGAGAATTGGCACAGTCATCCATCCTTCTGTCGCGATCGCGAGAGATGCCATGCCCAGCCCGTCAGCCGCTATTCCGATGATTATCGTATATCCAGCTCCAATTGTTGCGACGAGACGCCCCGTACCAAGCCATTGAAACATAGCATGCAGCAAACCGAATGCCGCAAGCGACAAGCCGACATATGTCGTATCCCAATGGAAACGATCTTCAGTGAATATCACCCACAAGGCAGCTGGTATTTGCCCTACCAATTGCAGGAGAAAGAAAACCCACAGCAACGGTTTCAGCCCCTTCTGCACACCCGATGGTACAAGAGCGCAATGAAGTCCCTTCGCCTGAGGCTCCGGTTTGGTTGTTCGGCGTACCTCCGGCATCACAAGGTAGACAGATAGGGCCATGAGACCGTTGACCGCGGCGGCGGCGGCAAATGGAGCTGTCAGTGATATACTTCCTAACGCGCCGCCAACGACCGGTCCAAGAATCATACCGCCGCCATAACATGCACCCAGCCAGCCAAAAGCTCGAGCACGTGTGCCCTCTTCCACCGTATCCGCTATGCAAGCCCCTGCAACCGCCATCGTTGCCCCCATCATGCCCGATAGGATGCGCCCGGCATAAAGAACCCAGAGATGAGGGGCGGCAGACATGATGGCATAATCGATCATCGCACCAATGAGCGAGCCAAGCAGGATCGGCTTCCGGCCAAACCGGTCGGACATTCCCCCCAGAATTGGGGCAAAGAACACCTGCATCAGTGCATAAAGAGACAGCAACACGCCATAGTGCCCCGCCACATCGTCGGAATGAGCCACATCCCGCAGCAAACTGGGCAGGACAGGCATCACAAGCCCGATTCCCACCGCGTCCAAAGCAGTAACGGCGAGAACAATCATCAATGTGCGTTTCATGCCAGCCTCACAATTTATCAACGATAAGGAACTGGACTTAAAATTTATCAATGATAAATTGTCAAGACACAACTGATTTGGTGAGCGCATTGGCAAAACTGCACCGTGATGCCGTGATACAAACGGCACTGGAACTATTGAACGAGGTCGGAGAAGAAGGCCTGACGACCCGTCGTCTGGCGGAACGGCTGGGTGTGCAACAACCTGCTCTCTACTGGCATTTCAAAAACAAACGTGTGCTGCTGGATGCCCTTGCAGAAACGATTTTGGCAGAGCATCACGACCACGCCTTACCGCGCGCTGGGGAGAACTGGCGTCATTTTCTAATTGAAAATGCACATAGTTTCCGACGGGCATTGCTGACTTATCGTGACGGTGCGCACATTCACGCCGGAACCCGCCCGAATAACAATCAGGCGGGACAGGCGGAAACCCAGATCGAGTTTTTGATTCAGGCAGGCTTTACACCCGCAAATGCAGCGCGCGCGCTAATCGCCATAAGCCATTATGTTGTCGGTTCAGCGCTGGAACAACAGGCCGACATCCACGAAAGCGTGCCGGGCGATGCCGTAAGCATCACTGCGACATCGGAAATTGCCCAAGCCATTGCAATACTGGATGCAGACGGCGCAGAAAATCTGTTCGATTTTGGCTTGATGCTATTAGTCGATGGACTGGAACGACATCGGCAGTCCTGAGCGCCTCTACTCCCCGTTCAACTCCTGGAAAGCTCTTCGTCCATCTTCCCTGAACTTGATCTGGCTGAGCGGAACTCCGCTCAAAAGATGCTCCTCCGTGGCAGCCAGCACGATCTCCAGCTTTAGTATTTCTGCCGACCCAAGAAACTTCCAGCATCCTTTTCCCGCGAGAAGCGAGTAGTTGTGGTCCATGACATAGGCTGCGGCGGCGTAAGCGCCGTCGCATTTCCCGATGCTTTGCGGTTCATCGAGGATCTCAATGACCGACCGTGAGCCATCGTCCTGCCCGGTTTCGATAGTGCCGAGGACTTCTGCGCGCGCCGCTAAGGACAGGGCCACCAAAAGCATGGCCAATGAAAAACCGAATTTCATAAAGACACCCAAGGGTCAAAACTATCTGGCGTTCTCAGGGATAATCGCAAATCTCATAACCGCTCAGCTCTGATTCCACGCCCGCCTTGATCCAGAAGAAAACGCTGCCTTCGCTCGTCATATGGGCGGTGCATAAAGCGACGACATTTTCCTTGCCGACAGGCGCCTTGCTCGCGCAAGAGGCTTTCCAGCTCGCGATCCGCTCGATGGAATCCTTTTTGATATCGGGAAATCCGAAATAGATGGTTTTGAAGTTCTCTGCGAGCTTCGGGCAGGTTCCGTCGTCCTCGATAGCCTGCGCACGGACGACTGACGGCAGCATGACAGAAAGGGCCAGCGTGGCAGCGATGATCTTCATGAATCCTCATCAGTCATATCTGGAGTCATATCTGGACAACAAAACGCCCTCTCCATAGGAAAGGGCGTCAAAGAACATTCCTGCCCGGCATCAGCGTCGTTTGCGACGCGATTACCGCGACCGATCAAAGATCAACGTCGAGAATGGCCATCGAGAAATTGTAGGAGAGTTCGCCTTCATCCTCGTCCTTATAGACCAGGCCCAGGAATTCGTCGTTGAGGTAAAGCTCGGCGGAGTCGTTCTTGCGCGGACGCGCCTTCACCTGCAGGCCGGGATTATTGAAAGTCCGTTTGAAATAGGCGTCCAGTTTTTTGAGTTCTTCGGGTTTCAACCGGCTTCTCCTGATATTGAATTGAGCCGGTTTATTGCACCCGGCAATTTCCTATGTAAACCCCCGATAAACGGGGACTCAAGGGATGTTGGCGTCCAATAGCCTCTTTAGACAGAATATAGGCCGCATACTGGAAAAAACCAGCAAGCGGCCTTGTTCAAGCTGCAACGATACGATGTATCGCCTAAATCCCTTCGCCCAGCATCTGGTCCATGACGCGGGAAGGCTCGGCACAACCCGTATCGCCCATGATCCGGGCCGGCACACCGGCTACCGTGACATTGTTCGGAACAGGCTTCAGAACCACCGAACCGGCTGCAATTTTCGAGCAATGACCGACTTCGATATTGCCGAGAATTTTCGCGCCAGCACCGATCAGCACACCGTGACGGATTTTCGGATGACGGTCGCCGCTCGATTTGCCCGTGCCGCCGAGTGTGACACCGTGAAGAATCGAAACATTGTCTTCGATCAACGCTGTTTCGCCGACCACAAGTCCGGTCGCATGATCAAGGAAAAGGCCGCTGCCGAGTCTAGCCGCCGGATGAATATCCGTCTGGAAGATCGAGGACGAACGGCTTTGCAGGTAATAGGCGAAATCCTTGCGGCCTTCATGATAGAGCCAATGCGCCAGACGATGGGTCTGGATCGCATGGAAACCCTTCAGGTAAAGGATCGGATCCATGAAGCGGCTATAGGCCGGATCGCGATCATAAACCGCCTGAATATCGACGCGGACAATCTGGGACCACTCAGGATTGGCATCCAGCATCGCGTCAAAGGTCTGGCGCAGAATATCGGCGCTCAGATCGGCGTGCCCGAGACGCTCGGCGATACGATGCATGACCGCATCTTCCAGGCTCGGCTGGTTGAGGATCGTCGCATAGAGGAACGTGCCCAACACGGGATCGTTCTTGGCCGCTTCCTCCGCTTCGGCACGGATGGAATGCCAGATGGGATCGACCTGACCCAGACCGGGGGTCGCTTTCGCTGATGTGCGAACGGACATATGCATACTCCAGTTTTGCACCGCGCGAGGAGGAGACGACAGCCGAACTTTTCGCTCAATCCCCACGCCGCAATACGAGTTCGGCGCGCAGCATAACTTAAAATGCTTTGCCTTGACACAGCCGAATTTGACGCGCCCCGTCGGCGCATTCTTTGTCAGAAATCAAATTCGCTTCAGAGTCGATTTTCTTTCAAAAACTGCAACACCGCCTGCTTGTAGACCTTGTCACCAACGGCCAGCATATGGTCGCGGTCCGGAATATCGACGGCCTGTCCATTTGGCAGAAGATCGGCGAGTTCCTGCGCGCTGCCTGCAATATCATCGGTCGTGCCGACGGCCACGAGAACAGGCTGCATGATACGTGCAATCGCAGCGGCGGGAACCAGCTCCTTGGAGGTAATCACACAGGCTGCAAGGGCGATACGATCACTCTTGGTCTGGTCGGCAAATTTGCGGAACATCTGTCCACGTGGATGGGTGATCGTGGTCGGATCTTCTGCAAGCAGCGCCTCGCCAATAGGCTCCCAGTCGCCAGCGCCCGTTACCATGCCGATGCCAAGCCCACCGAAAACAGCGCTATGAACGCGCTCGGCGTGTTCAATCGCCAGAAATGCGGTAATGCGTGCGCCCATGGAATAGCCCATGACATGCGCCTTTTCGATCCCGAGATGATCGAGCAGGGCTGCAGCATCAGCCGCCATTTTGGTCGGCGTGTATTCGTCTGCGTCGTGGGGCTTCGCGGAAAGCCCGTGCCCACGATTATCGATGGCGATAACGCGGTATCCGGCTTCGGTCAGCGTACGGAACCAGCCGGGCGAAACCCAGTTGACGAGACTTGAAGAAGCAAAGCCATGAATGAGCAGGATCGGATCGCCTTCTCCGTCCTGACGATATGCCAGACGCAAACCGTCATGTTCGAAATATTCGATATCGAGGGCACTCACCTGATTATTCCTCTTGATTTTATTACAGCAGCGTCACGACCGGCATTCGCCACAAATCACACGATGGACCGCTTTGTCACCAATCTTTATGCCGGTTCTTTTAACCGTACCGGCCAGAACCTCCACGACATACGCTGCCGGAACTTCAGATGAAATGATATTTTCGGAGAATGGCACCGCATTTTCGTGAATGGCCGATACGCGTCCCTTGTCATCGAGGAAAACCATATCAAGAGGCGACGGTGTATTCTGCATCCACATCATGACACGGCGCATTTCTCCGAACACGAAGATCATGGCGCGATCCTTGGGAAAATCCGTGCGCCACATCAGGCCGCGCACACGTGCATCGTCGCTTTCAGCCACTTCCAGCGCAAAATTTACCTTGTTGCCATTGGAGGTAATGAATGTCAGCGGTTCCTTGTCGACCGGCAGCCGCATCGGCTGTGTCTCATCGGCCTGAGCAACGAATGCGAAGAAAACAAATGCAAAAGCGAGAAAAATGCGGCCCATACCCTGCCCACTCAGATAAACAAACTGGCTTGTAAACAAACAGGCTTGGAACCTAGCAATAGGACAGAGTGACGACAAGACCGCTCAGGCCGCACAAAGCGGCCTTCACCTGCTTGTTACAAGAATTGAGAAATTTGGCGCGCTCTAATGCGAAACCGGGATTGCCGTGCCGATATCCGGATGGATTTCCGCCGCCATCAGGCCCTTGTCGCCTTCGCCGAAGCGAATAAGCACGACCTGACCGGGGCGCAACTCCATCATGCCGAAACGACGCAGCGTTTCCATATGGATGAAAATATCTTCCGTCCCCTCGCCGCGCGTCAGGAAGCCGAAGCCCTTGGTGCGATTGAACCACTTGACGATCACGCGCTCAAGGCCGCTCGACGGCGTAACAGTCACATGAGTTCGCTGCGGCGGCATCTGCGCCGGGTGAACGGCAGTAGACGTATCCATCGACAGGACGCGGAAACATTGCAGGCCGCGATCGCCATTGCGAACTTCACAAACGATGCGCGCACCTTCCAGAGCAGTCTGGAAGCCGTCGCGACGCAGTGACGTCACATGGAGAAGAATGTCATTAAGGCCCGGCTGGTCTGGAACAATGAAGCCGTAGCCCTTGGCTACGTCGAACCATTTGATATGGCCCGAGACTTCGATGATATCGCCCAGCTCTTCCGAGGCGTGCTGGCTGTGAAACTGGTCATTAGACACAGACTTGTCCGCCATGCGTTCGCCCCTCCTCTGTTCTTCCGTTGCGATTCCGACCTGATTCTTGTCCAAAGAATAACACTTCCTTAACCGGAGGCGGCAAGCCCAAACTTGCATCCGTCCCCATGAAGACCACAGACTTCACAACTTCATGGTTACTTTTCCCGGCACAGCAGCGTTTGAAACTGACCCACCACCTGAAATATGGCCGGTCGTCAATTTGGCAATGACATGTTCAAGACATTTCCGGTCACATCTGCTGCTCAAAATTTTTGAACGTCACTCTGTCCATGATAACTTGACGTTCGGCCTCCGACATCGGATTCGATGTCCTTGCGTTTCCCGAACGTCAACCGCCCGAATTACAACAGCCGAGGAAAAGACTATGCGCTATCTGCACACGATGGTCCGAATTCGCGACATCGACGAATCTCTCGATTTTTATGTAAACAAACTCGGCCTTGAAGAAATCCGCCGCACTGAAAATGACAAAGGCCGCTTCACGCTGATTTTTCTCGCTGCGCCCTCCGATACGGATCGGGCGAAGGCAGAGCGGGCGCCGGAATTGGAACTCACCTTCAACTGGGATCCGGAGACCTATACGGGCGGCCGCAATTTCGGCCATCTCGCCTATATGGTCGATGACATCTACACCACTTGCCAGAAGCTGCAGGATGCAGGCGTCACCATCAATCGTCCGCCGCGTGACGGGCACATGGCCTTCATCAAATCGCCCGATGGCATTTCCATCGAACTGATCCAGAAAGGTGACCGTCTGGCGCCGCAGGAGCCATGGGCTTCAGCCGAAAATATCGGTAGCTGGTAATAAAAAAGCCCCGCCACAAGGGCGGGGCTTTTTCTCAATACTGAACAATTATTCCGTTCCCTGAATGGCTGCGAGAAGCCATTCGCCGCCATCCGTGCGAGTGAACGTCCAGAGCTCGACGCTTTCCACCGGCTCATCCGGATTGCCTTCGACGACAGCGCCGGTATTGCGATCCAGCATCACATCGATCGCCGAATAGCGGATTGCAACGGTTGCGTATTCGACATCGCCTTCGCGCCAGGCTTCGGAAACGTCACCCTGCAGAAGCTTGACGTCCTTCACTTCGTTGCGCATGCCGCTGGAAGCGATCTCGCCCAGTTCTTCGGCCAGATAGGACATGGCTTCCGGGGTAGCGAGCTTGCGCAGCGCTGCATAATCCTCACGGCCATAAGCGGTCTGGACTTCAGCAAGCATCTGTTCGAAACGATCCAGATCCTCCTGACCGACATCCATCGGTTCATCTTCAACCGCCGGAGCGGCGGGGGTGACCGGAGCGGCTGCCTGCTTGGTCTCGAACGGGTTCACCGAAGGCGTACGGCCACCAAAACCGGCCTGTGAACCAGCTTGCGGGGCTGCGGTCTTTGCAGCACCGAAAGGCTGCGCGCCTGCGTTACCGGCACCTGCCGCTGCAGGCTGGCGACGATTTGCGAACATACGCATGACAAACATCGCAATGAGCGCGATCACCGCAACCTGCAACAACAGGCCGAACATCCCGGCAAGACCGCCAAGGCCGTTGCCGAGCAGCATGCCGATCAGGCCACCGACGAGAAGACCGCCCAGCATGGAACGACCGAAGTTACCGAACATACCGCCGGAACGCTGTGCCTGCGCAGCATTCTGCGTACCTGTTGCGCCCGGACGGTTGGTCTGCGTCGCGCCGGTATTCGGCGTCATCGAACGTTCCATCGGCGCGGCATTGTTAGGTGCAGTGCGCGTCGGCGCTGGCGCAGAATAGGTGCGTGCGCCACGGCTGCCGAAACCGCCACCGCCCGCACGGCGAGCCTCGGCGAAATCGACCGCAGCAAAAGAGGCAATCAGCCCCAATACCATTGCAGCTGTCAGTTTGGTCAGGCGGCTTCCGGAACCCGGCATCGGTTTCTCCCACTTAGAGTCATGTCTGAATGTTTAAATCAGTGCTCATATGGGAATTCGCCCCCACACCTCACAAGAGCGTGAAGGCAAAAAAATCCAGAAATTTCAAATAGGCCCGGAATTTTAAATAGGCAAAGCCGCATCCAGAATCTGTATTTGTGGCGTGACCGAGCCATTCCAATGATTTAGCGACAGATTGCCTGCAACATGGACGCTCTGGCCGATATTGTTGAACAGGAACCGCCCCAGATCGCCTTCCGCCGCCCGGAAGGCGATGGCATTGACGCGCTTTCCATCCGCGCCACGCAACGCGACACGCACGTGATCGCGCCCGACGCCACGCACATCGGCCAATATATGATGCGGCAGCGCCAATATGGGCTGCGGATGCGCCGAACCGTATGGCCCAGCCTTCTGCAAGGCTTCATAGAGCGATACCGTTGCGCCTGATGCGGCCAGTGCGCCATCGATGGACAGGCTCTGGTTTTCGCGCAGGCGCGAAACGATATGCGCCGATTCTTCTTCAAGATAAGCCCGCAGCGCGCCAAGATTTGCGCGCTCGATGGTGATACCGGCCGCCATGGCATGGCCGCCACCCTTGACGAGCAGCCCGCGCTCCATCGCGCCCCGCACCAGCTTGCCAAGATCAAGCCCCATGATCGAACGACCGGAGCCCGAACCGACGCCATTGGCGTTGAAAGCAATCGCAAAGGCTGGCCGCCGGGCCTTTTCCTTAAGCCGCGAGGCCAGCAACCCGACGATACCGGGATGCCAGCGGTCACTTGCCGTCACGATCACCGATGCTCCCGCGCCACCGGAAATTTCCAGCGAAGCTTCCGCTTCAGCCTCCATAAGCATCTCGGCTTCCATGGCCTGACGCTCCTGATTGAGACGGTCAAGCTCGACTGCAATCCGATCCGCGGTTGCGGAATCGTCCAATGTCAGCAGTCGTGCGCCAAGCCCCGCATCGCCGATGCGCCCGCCAGCATTGATGCGCGGCCCGATAAGATAACCGAGGTGAAAGACATTGAGCGGTTCGCCAATGCGGGCAACACGCGCCAAGGCCGCAAGGCCGACATTGCTCTGCGACCGCGCAACGACCAGTCCTTTGACGACGAAAGCGCGGTTGACACCTGTCAACGGCACCACATCGCAGACCGTTGCCAGTGCCACCAGATCGAGCAGAGAAAGAAGATCGGGACCCGGTCCCTTGCCGCGCTCGCGCAGGATTTTGGTCACCTGTACCAATGTCAGAAAGACCACGCCTGCCGCGCAAAGATGCCCCTGCTGCGAAATATCATCTTCGCGGTTGGGATTGACGATAGCCACCGCATCTTCAGGCAGATCGCCGCCGACCTGATGGTGATCGAGCACGACGACATCCGCTCCAGCTTGCTTGGCGGCTGTAATCGACGATGCGCTGTTGGTGCCACAATCGACTGTGACGATAAGGGTCGCACCTTTGGCGACCAGATCGCGCATGGCATCGGGATTGGGGCCGTAACCTTCAAAAATCCGGTCAGGAATATAGATGGAGTGCTGAATGCCGTAATGTTTGAGAAAACGCGCCATCAAGGCGGAAGAACACGCCCCATCGACATCGTAATCGCCAAAAATGGCCACGGTCTCGCGACGC
The DNA here is from genome assembly GCF_024539785.1 of Ochrobactrum sp. BTU2. NCBI lineage: Bacteria > Pseudomonadati > Pseudomonadota > Alphaproteobacteria > Hyphomicrobiales > Brucellaceae > Ochrobactrum > Ochrobactrum sp. BTU2. Next base: position 535,985 of record NZ_JAHWRG010000005.1, read on the forward strand.
AGAATGGCATCGGCAATACGGCTGGCCGCATTTTCCATATCTGTGAGCGTCGCCGGGTCGGGCATGAGATTGCGCAGCGTCGGATCGACAAATTCCGGCGCATTTTCTACCGACACCCCCCGCCCGGCCAGCACGCGTGCAACCAGATCGGAAATGCCGTGATGCTGCGCAATGGCAAGCGCCGTATTGGCCTCACGCAGGCCAAGCCGGTCTACCCATTTCTGTCCGGTTGCGGATTGTTTTATTCCGAGAAAAAAGCGCTCTGTCGTCATAAGTTTCTAAAGACACAAAAGGCGGCATTTTTGCAATGCCGCCTTTGACTATTCTACGCTCAATCCTGCCAAGGTTTAGGCTGAACCGTTCTCGCGCAATCACCTAGAACTTGGACAGATCCTGATGTCGCGCCTTGATCTCGCGCACTGTCTGCGAGCTTGAACGCATGACGATGGTGTGCGTCTGGATATAGTCACGGGCGAATTTCACGCCGGAAAGCATGTTGCCATCCGTCACGCCGGTAGCGGCAAAAAGCACGTCGCCCTTGGCCATTTCTTCCAGCGAATAGACCTTCTTCGGGTCTGCAATGCCCATCTTCGCGGCACGAGCGATCTTTTCATCGGTATTGAGCTGAAGACGACCCTGCATCTGGCCACCAATGCAGCGCAACGCTGCCGCAGCCAGAACGCCTTCAGGCGCGCCGCCAATACCGATATAGATGTCGATGCCGGTTTCGTCCGGGTTGGTCGTGTGCATCACACCGGCCACGTCCCCGTCGCCGATGAGGCGGATGGCAGCGCCGGTCGCCCGCACTTCCTCGATCAAACGCGCATGGCGCGGACGATCCATGATGCAGGCGGTGATTTCATTCGGCTTCACGCCCTTCGCCTTGGCGACGGACATGATGTTATCCGTCGGGCTTGCGTCAAGGTCCACAACGCCCTTCGAGTAGCCCGGGCCAACGGCGATCTTTTCCATGTAAACGTCAGGCGCGTAAAGCAGGTTGCCCTTCTCGGCAATCGCGATAACAGCAAGCGAGTTCGGCAGATTCTTGGCGCAAATCGTCGTGCCTTCCAGCGGATCGAGCGCGATATCGACATCCGGTCCCTGCTTGGTGCCAACTTCTTCGCCAATATAGAGCATCGGCGCTTCGTCACGCTCGCCTTCACCGATAACAACCGTTCCGGCGATCGGAAGACGGTTCAATTCCTGACGCATGGCATCGACGGCGGCCTGATCAGCAGCCATTTCGTCGCCACGGCCACGCAGCCTCGCCGCGGCGACCGCTGCACGCTCGGCCACGCGGACCAGTTCGAGTGTGAGAATGCGATCCAGTCCGTGGGGGTGCTGCTCTGCGGTCTTGGCCATTTGAACAAAGTCCTGAATTCGAATTGCGTGGACGCGGCGCATGAAGCCCGCGATTGCCGCCTCTTATAGCGACACTGTGCAAACCTTTTGTCAAAGTCCCCCGCCCCCTGCAAGGGCGATAGAGCTAAAAACAATGTACGCTCAAACTCTTAATCGATTTAAGCTATACACGCTTCGTTTCATGTCCGGGCCGGATGTGAACGCTCACACCCGGCCAGAAGTTGCAGAAATTGTTAAACAACCAAAAGATGTTGCGGGCAATCAGCTTCCGATTCCATCAAAGAAAAACTCCGGACTTTCCACTTCGACCAGCTTTTTTCTTTCGATCATCCAGAAACGGTTGCCGACATTGCGAACAAAACTGCGGTCATGCGAGACGATCAGGCTCGCCGCCTCGTTGCGCAGCAGTTCCACTTCCAGCGCTTCCTGACCTTCGATATCGAGATGATTGGTTGGTTCATCAAGAATATAGAAGTTCGGATTGGTCAGCCGCAGAACCAGCATGGCAAGTCGCGCCTTCTGCCCGCCGGACAAACGTTCCAGCGGTTTGGCCTGCATTTCAAGCGTCATGCCCGCCCCGGCCAGCAAGGATCGCGTCCGCTGGTCGCCAATATCGAACCTTCTTGCAATCGTCTCGAATGGTGTCCAGTCCGGGCGCAGCTCCGACAAGGCCTGATCGCTATATCCAAGCACCAGCGAGGGCGTCGCCTTGATTCCTGCCTGTGCCTGATCCGGCGCAAGAATGGCCTCACGCACAAGCGTCAGCAACCGGGTCTTGCCCATGCCATTGGCCCCCAGCAGAACAATTCGGTCGCCCGGATTGATCCAAAGCTGTCCTGTCTTGAAGAGAAGCCGCCTATCGGGCGTGGCAATTTCGGTCTGATCGAGAACAACCAGCGCCTTGGCGTGGCTGCCTCGACTGCTCAGTATGATCTTGCCGGCAGAGCGCTCCACATGCGCCGCCTTGGCGCTTTCCTCGATCTTGTCGGCTCGCGCTTTTAACTGCTTGGTCTTGATCACAAGCAGATCACTACCCGAATTGATGCCAATATTGTTGAGCTTCGCCGCCTGCTTGCGCAACTGCTGGACTGTTTTCATGTCCTTTTCAAATTGCCGGGCATCGGCCGCGTCGATTTCATCAAGCGCAACACGCGCCTGACTATATGGCAAGGCGAAAACCGGTGATTTTTCCGCCCGCAGAAACAGCGTTCGCTTCGTAACCGCATCAAGGAAAGCGCGGTCGTGACTGCTGACGACCACCGCAACCGAACGCGGCAGCGCATTCAGCCAATCTTCCAGCAACCGCACTTTTTCAAGATCCAGATGGTTGGTCGGTTCGTCGAGAAGAAGAACATCAGGTTCGGAAACCCAAGCGCGCGCCAGAAGTGCAAGCCGCTGCCAGCCGCCGCTCAACTGCCCTATGGGGCGCTGCCGCAGTTCTTCGGTGACGTTAAGGTCATCCAGCACGATATCGGCGCGCCAGCTTTCATAATCGCGCGCTTCTTCGTCAAGCCCATCCAGCACAACCTCGTAAAAGCTGCGATTGAACAGTTTTTCGGGCACATACTGGCTGACATAGCCGATCTTCAAACCGCGCGACCGCGTGATGGTGCCAAGCGTCGGATCGCCCTCCCCGACAAGGAGACGCAGAAGACTGGTCTTGCCGCGCCCGTTGGCAGCGACAATGCCAAGCCGCTCGCCCTCGCCTATGACGAGATCGAGATTGGCAAACAGAGGTTCATGAAGGGTCAGGGAAAGATTCTGGATAGAAACAAGAGACATGGCAATCAGCCCGATTCTGCCACGCACGAATGCCCGGTTTCCAAACCGTGACACGAATAGATGTGCTGGCGAATGTCCGGCAGCGGTTCAACGACCGCGCCTTCAGGAAAAGGCAGAACAAGACAGTGATTTCAGTCTTTTTCCGCCCTGCACAAGTTACTTATGCAGGGCAAAATCGGGGCCGTGCTGACGGTGATGATCATGACGCGTCACATACATCATACAGCCCTCCTTTTCCTGTTTTGTCTCTTGAAACGAATTAAGCCGGATCAAATCCGACCCGGCTTTCATAACAAAGGTGAATCCAACCTGCAAGAGAGGCAGTCACGCCGGTTCTCACCCGGCGCGTTCGATGCGGATCATCTGCGGTTTATCGACCAGATGATCGTCCTTGAGGATTGCTTCCAGCGCTTTCTTGACGGCTGCTTCAGTCGTCTCATGCGTGACGAGGATGACCGTCTTGATGCCTTCGTTGGCTGCGCCATCCATTGGTGGACGCTGGACGATCGATTCCAGCGAAATATCGTTTTCAGCCATGCGCTTGGCAATGGCCGCAAAAGCGCCAATGCGGTCAAGGACGGTCAGGCGGATGAAGTAACCGCCCGCGTGCTTGCGCATCTTGGCGCGCTTGTAAGGCTGCAATGCCTTGGCAGGCGTACCGAACACCGGACCATGCTGGAAGCCCGGACGGCTCTTGGCGATATCCGCAACATCACCGATTACGGCAGATGCCGTCGCATTGCCGCCCGCTCCGGGACCGGACAGCAAAAGCTCGCCCAGAAGATCGGTTTCGATTGCCACGGCGTTGGTGACGCCATGAACCTGCGCGATGACCGACGAGGTCGGCACCATGGTCGGGTGCACGCGCTGTTCAATGCCCGTATCGGTCTTCTGCGCGACGCCCAGAAGCTTGATGCGATAGCCGAGTTCGTCGGCGGCGCGAATGTCGGCCAGCGAAATATTGCTGATGCCTTCCAGATAGATGTCATCGGCAGCGATCTGCGTACCGAAGGCAAGACTGGTTAAGAGCGCCAGCTTGTGCGCCGTATCGTTGCCTTCGATGTCGAAAGTCGGATCAGCTTCGGCATAACCGAGGCGCTGCGCGTCCTTGAGACAGTCTTCAAACGAAATCCCCTCTTCCCACATCCGAGTCAGGATGTAGTTGCAGGTGCCGTTCATGATGCCATAGACGCGCGAAACCGTGTTGCCGGTCAGCGATTCACGCATTGCCTTGATGACCGGAATGCCGCCCGCAACAGCGGCTTCGAAATTGAGCAGAACGCCCTTGTCTTCAGCGATCTTGGCAAGCGCAACGCCATGGCGTGCAAGCAGAGCCTTGTTGGCGGTCACGACATGGCGACCGGCGCGCAGAGCCGCTTCCACGGAAGCCTTGGCCGGACCGTCCTCGCCACCGATCAGCTCGACGAAAACGTCGATATCGGCAGATTTGGCCAGTTCCACCGGATCGTCGAACCAGGCAATACCGGAAAGATCGATACCGCGGTCCCGCGTGCGGTCGCGGGCGCTGACCGCCGTAACCGTTACAGGCTTGCCGCACTGGCGCGTGAGCATTTCGGACTTGTCACGCAGGATACGCAACACCGAAGCACCAACGGTGCCGAGCCCGGCAACGCCGATCCGTAATGCATCACTCATTATATCGACCTTCTGTATGGAGTGGCTTATCGGGTGGGATGCCACGGGCTGCATGATGCTGCCCGTAGCCTTTTGAAATATTATCCGCGACGACCTTCGAGCGGTATCACATTCTGCAGGTTCTCATCCTTGGTGGAGAGGAACCGCTTGATGTTGCGCGCTGCCTGACGAATGCGATGTTCGTTCTCGACCAGCGCGATACGCACATAATCGTCGCCGTGTTCGCCAAAACCAATGCCCGGCGCAACGGCCACATCGGCCTGCTCGACCAGAAGCTTGGAAAATTCGAGTGAACCCAGTGGACGGAAGCGTTCAGGGATCGGAACCCAGGCGAACATGGTTGCCGCTGGCGGCGGAACATCCCAGCCCGCCCGACCGAAGCTTTCGACCAGCACATCGCGGCGCTGTTTATAGACATTGCGCACATAGGCGATGTCCGAACCGTCACCATTCAGCGCTGCCGTCGCGGCAACCTGGATTGGTGTGAACGCACCATAGTCGAGATAGGACTTCACGCGGGTAAGAGCCGCGATCAGGCGCTCATTGCCAACCGCAAACCCCATGCGCCAGCCCGGCATGGAAAACGTCTTCGACATGGAAGTGAACTCCACCGCCACATCCATGGCGCCCGGCACTTCCAGCACCGATGGCGGCGGATTGCCATCGAAGTAGATTTCCGAATAGGCAAGGTCCGACAGGATGACGATGTCATGCTTGCGGGCAAATGCGACGACATCCTTGTAGAAATCAAGCGTTGCTACATAGGCCGTCGGGTTGGACGGGAAATTCAGGATCAATGCGATCGGCTTCGGGATCGAATGCTTCACGCCGCGCTCAAGCGTCGGAATGAAGGTATCATCCGGCTTGGCCTGAACTGAACGGATCACCCCGCCCGACATGATGAAGCCGAAGGAGTGAATCGGATAGGTCGGGTCGGGGCACAGAACCACATCGCCCGGCGCGGTGATGGCCTGCGCCATATTGGCGAAACCTTCCTTGGAACCGAGCGTGGCAACGACCTGCGTATCGGGATTGAGCTTCACACCGAAGCGGCGCGCATAATATTGTGCCTGCGCGCGACGCAGCCCCGGAATCCCCTTGGATGAGGAATAACGATGCGCGCGCGGATCCTGCACGGCCTCACACAGCTTGTCGACAATGTTCTGCGGGGTCGGCAGATCGGGGTTCCCCATGCCCAGATCAATGATGTCGGCACCCGCCGCTCGCGCCGATGCCTTCAGACGGTTGACCTGTTCAAAGACATAAGGGGGCAGACGACGGACTTTATGGAATTCTTCCGACATGATCCTGTTCCAGTGGAGGGTTGAACGTAATGGCGCGTATGCGCCGCAATGGAGCTATACACCTGTTCTCGAATCGGGTCGAGACGTGTTGCCGCGTCAAAGGACGCGGATTTCGTCTTTAGAGCACATCCCGAAAAGTGTGAAACGGATTTCGGATAAGATGCGCGCCAAAAACCAAGGAAGAGGATTTACTCTTCCCCGCTTTCGATCTGCTTCAGTGTAGCGTCCGTTTCCTGCTGCGCCTGCTGGCGCAAGCTCGCAGCCTCGGCGGGCGTAAAGCCGGCGCCGGTGCCTCTGGATGCCGCCAGACGTGTGCGGTCGGCATCAAGCTTGGTTGTAAGCTGCTGCTTTTCTTCTGCGGTGATCTGTGTGGTCGCAGCCTTCGGCATATGGCCGAATGTGGGGAAAACACCGGTGCGCGAAGCACCTTCCTGCGGCGTACCCTGAAACTCTTTTCCGCCCGCGCAGGCCGTGAGCATCGCCGCCGCCGTTGCTGCCAGCAAAAGATTGGCGATCTGCCGCGTGCGATTGGTCATGTTTCTGTTCCCGGTTAATGCCGCATAAGGTGCTGTTGGCCACAACACCAGACAAAGATAAAGCAATTGCGAAGGGATAGCACCAAGTCGAGGCACCCTGTCAACAAGTGAGTGATGTAAATCGGAAATTCGCCTTGCCGTGAAGCCGGATCAGGGCTCGCAGACTATCGTGCGCGACGGATAAGAACGGCGAATGTAACCAATGGTTACATAAAGTAATATTTCGTTATTAGCGAATATTCCGCACGGACCGCGAAGTCTTTTAACTCTAAATGCGCATCAATAGTTGCGCTCGGCGATTAAAAAACTTAAAAATTGGTAACCAATTGCCAATCAGGTGATTTGTCCAATACAGCGAAATGACAGTCATAACTCTGAAGTGACCATCATAACACGCTGATATTTATGAATTTCTTTCCCGGCACGAACAGTCGGGAGCTGTGGGGACGATAGCCATCAGGGATGATGTCAGCCTCGCACGGGAGAGCCGATCTCCCGAAACCAGGTAGGCTCGAATGGATTCGGGTCGCCAAACTGGTCAGGGAAATCGAGCTGGAGCAGACTGTTGAAATTTGCGCATTCTACACACCGGACCACCGGCAGGTTTCTTTCAGGCAGCGTGGCTTTGCTTGCGCTTCTTGTCACGTCCTGCACGTCAACCGGTACAGGCCTTGACGGTAAGCCGCTCCAGATGACCTCTGCAACCGGTGGCTCCATGATTGCGGACACATTGCAAAGTGCCGCCGATCAGACAGCTGCCGCAGAAGCGACGGCTGCAACTCCGTCAACAGAAGAGAAAAAGGCCGAAGCCAAGCCGGGCGAAACTAAACCCGCCACAGCGGCTGAAGCGACAAACACCAATAATAAAGAGCAGGCAAAACCGGTCGAGACTGCAACTGCCACGGAACAACAGCCGGCACAGGTAGCAGCCCTCGCCCCGCAGCAGCCGAAGAGTTCATCGCTTTTCGGCATGTTCGGTGGCAACAAGCCCGCTGAACCTGAACCTGCGCAAGCCGCAGAACAACCTGCGGCAGCCGCTCCAGCCGAAACCACGAAAAAGCAGCAAGAACCGGCAAAGGACGAAAAGCCTGCCGAAGCTGCAGAAACACAGCAAACCGCAGCGGCAAAACCTGCCGAAGCTGAAAAGCCCGTTCAGGTCGCTTCATTGTTCGGCTCCACGAAGAGCGCTTACGCCTCGCCGCAACGCCCAACGGCTTCGCAAGGCAGCATATCCCGACTTTTCTCGGACGAATCGACCGGAAAACGCTCAGACAGAACCGAAAACAAGAAGCTTGCTGTCGCCAAACCGGTTTCGCCATCTGCAAAGCATGAATACAATTATTCGCTGCCGGGCGTGCGCCCCAATGGCGGCGTTGAAATCAAGCATCGCAACAGTCTTTATGACGATAGCGATATTGACGCGAACGAAGATGATGAATTTGCGAGCGTAACACTTGCTTCGGCTCCTGGTCTTGCCCGCCTTGCGCCCAATGGCCTGAAAGTACAAAGACAGACCGTGGATGTTGCCTGTCTCAAGCCGCAGCTCGTATCCATGCTGAAAACCATGGAGCGGCATTTCCGCCGTCCGGTAATGGTAACTTCGGGCTATCGCAGCCCGTCCTATAACCGGAAAGTCAATGGTGCCCGCAAATCGCTCCATATGATCTGCGCCGCCGCCGATATTCAGATCGATGGCGTTTCCAAGTGGGAAGTCGCTCGCTTCGCCCGGTCCATGTCGGGACGTGGCGGCGTCGGCACCTATTGCCACACGACTTCGGTTCACGTCGACGTTGGGCCGGAACGCGACTGGAACTGGCGCTGCAAGGGCTAAAAAAGAGGCGCCCCAAGGATACACGGAAGCCGGATCATATGATCCGGCTTTTTCTTTTGTCTTTATATTCAAGGAAATAAGGAATCCACCCGCCGAAGTTTCCCCTATTTTTGCAGTACATTCGATTTTTTTCAGAAAAGTGTTTTTTGGGGCTTGCGAGTCAGAACCTTCCTGAATATAAGCCCACTCACACCAGCAGGCGCCCATCGTCTAGCGGTTAGGACAGCGCCCTTTCACGGCGCAGACAGGGGTTCGATTCCCCTTG
>NZ_JAHWRG010000061.1:0-2655 GCF_024539785.1 Ochrobactrum sp. BTU2
GTAAGCGCGCAATTCGGGACACCTTTTCTTTGAAAATCGAATGAAGGATTCTGTGTCCACAATGGAGACTGTGGACATAATGGTATTGGGTATCTTGAATGGGACGAGGCCCCTACGAGCAGTGAAGGTTCTTTCCAACGGGAAGCGACGGTTCGATCCTGTGGAGAAAGACCGGCTGATTGATGCTGCAATGAAGCCTGGCGTATCGGTTGCCCGTTTAGCGCTGGCGCACGGCGTCAACGCCAATCAGTTACGCAATTGGGTCAAGCTGCGCCGAGACCGGCATGCACAGGGTGCTTTGAGGTTTGTTGCGGGGCAGGAAACGTCGGCCTTTGTTCCGGTTGTTGGAGGGCCGCCGATTGCGCGGCATCCCGACATACCGGCTCAGCCGTCATCGACAGGGATGCGATTGAAGGCGTCTTTGCCAAACGGTGTACGGCTCGAGCTTGAGAATGTGGATGAGCGGGCCCTTTTCGCGATGATCGAGGTTCTGGGGCGGTGTCATGTTCCGGCTGGCTGACGATCTTCGCGTCTATCTACACCGAGACCCGATCGACTTTCGTGCAGGGATCAACAGCCTGGCGATCCTGGTCGAGCAGTCGATGGGCCTGAGCCCGTTCGAGCGTGCTGTCTTCGTCTTTTGCAACCGCCGGCGCACCCGAATGAAGCTGCTGTTCTTCGAGCGGTCAGGGTTTGTGCTTGTATTGAAAGCCTTGTCAGAAGATCGGTTTCGCTGGCCGCGTCGCGAGGTGCCGGTCGTGAGGCTCGATACTGAACAGTTGCGCTGGCTACTCGACGGTATTGATCTTGACGCGATGGTGCGCCACCCTGTTCGGCAATATGAGTTTGTCGGCTGAAAGCTGTTGACGGAGCGCGGCGGTTCAGATTCAAAGCTGGAATGACACGAGCCGGCACCCTGACCGTTGAGGAACTGATGGCGCTTCTGGCGGCGAATGCTGCCGAGAACGCAGCACTGCGGGCCGAGAGGGACGCCCTTGAGCAGCGCGTCTTCAAGCTCGAGGAAGAACTGGCGCTTGCACAACTGCATCGTTTTGCACCGCGTAGCGAAAAGCATATGGATCGCGTCTTCAATGAAGCGGAGAGCGCTGCTCTTGAGGCCAACGCTGATGAGGGCCTGGCCGACTGTAACGAGACCGCCACCGCTGACCTTCCCGATACGGGATTACCGGAGATGGAAAAGCCCCATGGCCGGAAATGCGGACGCAAACCTCTTCCGGCAAATTTGCCACGTCAACGCGTTGAATATGACCTTGCCGACGATCAGAAGACCTGTCCATGCTGCCGGCACCCATTGCATCGCATGGGCGAACTCGTTACCGAGCAGTTGCATATCGAGGTGAAGGCCACGGTGCTGCAGAATGCCCGGGCCAAGTATGCCTGCCGCAATTGTGAACGCACCGATATCAGCACGCCCGTCATCATCGCGCCGATGCCCGCACAGCCCTTGCCGGGCAGTATTGCCACGGCCTCGACGCTGGCCTTTGCTCTTGTTCATAAATATGTCGACGGCACACCGCTCTATCGTCTGGCACAGGTCTTCGAGCGCGCTGGCGTTCCTGTCAGCCGGGGCGCTCTTGGCCATTGGGTGATCGGTTCGAGCGAAAAGCATCTCGTTCGCATCTACGATGCCCTGAAGCAGCGTCTCCTGTCGCAGAGCGTCATCCATGGTGATGAGACCACGGTGCAGGTGCTGAAGGAAAAGGGCAGGAAAGCAACCGACGAATCCTACATCTGGGCCTATCGCAGCGGGCAGGACAGCCTTGAGCCAGTTGTACTGCTCGAATATCAGCCCGGTCGTGGGCAGGTGCATCCGCAGACTTTCCTTGGTGACTATCGCGGCATTCTGATGAGCGATGGCTATCAGGCCTGGCGCACCCTGAAGGGCGCAACACATGTCGGGTGTATGGCTCATGCCAGGCGACGCTTCGTCAACGCCTTCAAGGCCGGGAAGAAACAAAGCGGCCCGCCAGCGCAGGCATTGAAGTTCTTCGACCAGCTCTACCGGATTGAAAGGCAGGTGCGCGACGAAAAGCCGGATGACGGCGAAACGCGGGCCGATTGCATCCGACGATTGCGCCAGAAACACAGCGTTCCGGTCCTCAATGCCCTGAAGGAGTGGCTCGACAGGACGGCCCCCAGGGTCGTGCCCGACACCAAGCTTGGCGATGCCATCTCCTATACCCGAAACCAGTGGGAGTATCTCTCCCGCTACACCGAGGACGGCAGGATGCCGATCGACAACAATTTATTGGAACGCGATATCAGAGTTTTTGCAACCGGAAGAAAATCCTGGCTCTTCTGTGACACCGTCGATGGGGCCAAGGCGAGCGCCGTCATCTACAGCCTTATGCTGACCTGTCGCGCCTGTGGCGTCGACCCATTCGCCTGGTTGCGGCACGTCTTCACCGAAATGCCGCAGCGTCCAGATCGTGCAGATATCAACGACCTCCTGCCATTCAACTTCGCAAAAGCCACACCTGCCTGATCAAGGCCCATAGGCAAAAGACGAGCACATCTCATAGCGGCGAAGTCAACGCGCAGGGAAATGCGCGCTTACCATCCATGTCTTCAAGCATGGCATCAGCGCGATCTCCAATCATCTCGGTCAGCTCCTATCAATAAAGAAGCTTATCT
>NZ_JAHWRG010000062.1:0-2609 GCF_024539785.1 Ochrobactrum sp. BTU2
GTAAGCGCGCATTTCTAGGCACCTTTTCTGGCTAACGAGATTGAGGCAAAGGGTGTCCACCGATAGAAAGGGTGGACACCGATGGGAACTATGGGAGCGGATGGAGACAGGTCACATGTGCTGTTTGTGGACCGACAAGGGAACCACCACTATGATCGGGCCTGGAAGCAGCAGGTGGTTGCAGCTGCCCTTGAACCTGGTGCGTCACTGTCGCGTGTTGCCATTGATCACGGAATAAATTCGAACCTTGTGCGCAAGTGGGTGCGAAAGTACAAAGACGCACAGAAGGAGGCAATGTCTCCATCTTTGTCGTCAGCCTTTATTCCGGTTCGGATCGAGGCTGCTGTAAACGATATTGTATCCAGGCATGACGACGCCCACGCCCTGAACTTGAAGGTTCGCGATTCTGGCGAGATGCGGCAGGCTCCTGCGAATGCTGCTTCGTTCTCCTCTGCGGCAAAGCTGCATGTGTCGCTGCCCAACGGTGTGAAGCTGTCACTGGAATGCGACGATGCTCGTGCATTGACGGCGCTCATCGGAGCGGTCAGCAATGTTTAGACTTGTCCCTGACATTCAGGTCTATCTGCACCGTGATCCTATCGACTTCCGGGGTGGGATCAATAGCCTTGCGGTACTTGTTCAGGAGGAGATGGAACTCGACCCGTTTGCACCTGCGATCTTCGCATTTTGCAACCGCCGTCGTGACCGGATGAAAATCTTATTCTTTGATCGATCAGGCTTTGTGCTTTTGTTAAAGCGGTTGACTGACGACAAATTCCGTTGGCCGCAGCGTCAGGACACAATCATGCAGCTTACAACGGAGCAATTGCACTGGTTGCTTGATGGCATTGATATCGATGCGATGGTTCGTCATCCGGTTCGACAATATAGAATTGCCGGATAATGGGTTTAAGCCCGGCGCATAAATATAAAAACCCATGAATTAATTTATTGACGTCGCTGACTGTGTTCGATTCAAGCATTGGAATGAATCGAACCGGCCAACCCACCGTCGCAGATTTGATGGCGCATATAGCAGCGTTGCAGGCGGAAAACCAGAAACTGAACGAGCGCGTCTTCAAGCTTGAGGAAGAACTGGCGCTCGCAAGGTTACATCGTTTTGCAACGCACAGCGAAAAGCGTGTTGATCGTGTCTTCAACGAAGCTGAGCAGGCTGCCCTTGCGGTGGATGTAGACGACGATCTCGCAGAAGCGGTTGAATTGCCCGACACGGGATTGCCAGATACCGAAGCGCCGCAAGGCAAGAAGCGTGGACGCCGACCGCTTCCTGCCAATCTGCCGCGCGAGCGTGTCGAATATGACCTGCCTGATGATCAGAAGATGTGTCCATGCTGTAGTCATCGGATGCATCGCATGGGTGAGCTGGTCACCGAACAGCTTCATATCGAGGTGAAAGCCAAGGTCCTGCAGAATGCGCGGTTCAAATATGCGTGCCGCAACTGCGACCGTACCGGCATCAAAACACCGATCATCATCGCCCCGATGCCTGTGCAGCCTTTGCCGGGCAGCATTGCTACGGCCTCGACCCTGGCCTTCGCGCTCGTTCATAAATTTGTCGACGGCACGCCGCTCTATCGCCTGGCGAAAGCCTTCGAGCGCGCAGGTGTGCCCGTTAGCCGAGGTGCACTGGGGCATTGGGTGATCGGTTCGAGCGAAAAGCATCTCTCTCGTATTTACGACACCCTGAAACTGCGGCTCAGATTGCAGCCCCTCGTTCATGGCGACGAGACCACGGTTCAGGTGCTCAAGGAAAAGGACAAGGCTGCCACCAGCATATCCTACATGTGGGCCTATCGCAGCAGCCAGGACAGTGTTGAACCGATCGTGCTGCTCGATTATCAACCTGGTCGCGGGCAACAATATCCGCAAGCCTTTCTCAGTGATTACCGTGGCATATTAGTAAGCGATGGTTATGCAGCCTGGCGCACATTGAAAGAAGCCACGCATATCGGGTGCATGGCCCATTCCAGACGGCGCTTTGTCGAAGCGCTGCGCGCCAGAAAAAAAGGCGGCGGCCCGCCAGAACAGGCGCTGAAATTCTACGAGCAGCTTTACCGGATCGAAAAGCAGGTCCGCGACGAAAAACCGAATGACGGTGAAACGCAGGCGGACTGTATTCGCCGCTTTCGCCAGCAACACAGCATTCCGGTCCTCAATGCCCTCAAGGAATGGCTCGACAACATTGCGCCCAAGGTTTTGCCGGAAAGCAAGCTGGAGGATGCGGTCTCCTATACGCGGAACCAGTGGGAGTACCTGACCCGCTACACCGAAGACGGCAGAATGCCCATAGACAACAACCTTCTGGAACGTGACATCAGAATTTTTGCAACCGGAAGAAAGAGTTGGCTATTCTCTGACACCGTGGATGGGGCACGGGCCAGCGCTATCGTCTACAGTTTGATGCTGACCTGCCGCGCCTGTGACGTTGAACCATTTGCATGGCTTAAGCACGTCCTAACCGAATTACCGCAGCGCACAGACGATGCTGATATTGAAGATCTGCTGCCCTTCAACTTCAATAAACAGGCAGACTGACCGGCATTCAGCACCCTCATATCACTACTATGTGCCCTCAAATGAGCGCTTAC
>NZ_JAHWRG010000063.1:0-2588 GCF_024539785.1 Ochrobactrum sp. BTU2
ATACTTCCGTTTCTCCTCTGCCCATGATCCGGGATTATCAATCCCGCGTTTGATAAAACGTGACGTCCGACCGGTTCGACGCGGCGCGGGCACCGGTCCATACTGAGATGAAACTCAACACTATCTGGTACGCCCGTTTTTACTTTCGATCGGGATTTTCTGGTCAAGCGGTTCTGGGGGGTTGTGTCGCAAATTTTCAGCGGGTTAAAGGCAGGCGTATCTCCGGGCGCAATTATGCTGCGAGTTCCGCAAAGACCATGAATGGTGAACAATTGTCGTTTGCGAATTGCCTCTTGCGGATCATATGCGCAACTTCGATACCCGCGATTGTCGCTGCGGCTGAATGAAATGCCTTGAACCCCAACATCTGATTGGTAATCCGCTTGATGAAACGATGGTCCTGTTCAAGAATATTGTTGAGATATTTGATCTGCCGGATTTCAATCATCTTGCTGTAACCTGTGATTTTAAGGATTGTATTTACAGCTTGGGCTCCCGCCAGATTGGCGCCGCTTTTATCAATGACAATCTTGTCTGGAACACCGTTGGCTGCGATGGCTTTCTTGAAGAAACGTCGTGCAGAACCGAGATTTCGGCGTTCGGAGAGCATGAAATCAAGCGTTTGTTCGTCACGATCAACGGCCCGGTACAAATATGTCCATTTGCCTTTGACCTTTAGATAGGTTTCGTCAACACGCCATGAGCCAAGCGTTCGACGCTTACGTCTCTGTGCCTGATCTGCAATCTGTGGCGCGTAACGGACAACCCAGCGGTTCAATGTTGCATGGTCAACGTTCACGCCACGTTCGGCCATGATTTCTTGAAGGTCACGATAGGAAACGGAATAACGAACATAGAAGAACACCGCATAAAGGATGACATTTTTGGGGAAATGAGACCCTTTGAAATCGATCGCCATACCCAGTCACCTCGCCCAATTATGCGCACCGAAGCGACAATAACGCAGCAGAAGTGAAAAATTCGCGACAGAACCTTCCGGCCTGATCCTCTGCGACGAGATCGACCGCGAGCAGGTCCAGCCTTTCGGACCTTATGCGGCGCGCATCGGCGACACGCGGTTTCATGTTTCCGGAGGGCGGCTGGTGCAAACGCCGCTGGAATCCTGAAGCGACGCCGATCATTGCGGCACGAGAACGGATTCTCCATTAAACGGCCGCGCCAAGGGCGCCGCCGCAATATTTAGAATGTCCCTGACAACCAGTCAGCGCCATAACGGCTTGCGGCCTTTCCACATATCCTTCCTTCCCCTGTGCATCCCGGCATGCGGGGTCGCCAACGTTCCGGCCTTCCGTTCAAGCCAAAGCAGTGCTCTCCATCTGAAGAGCCGTTGCGGCATCGGTCGCCTCATCAGGCATGGTACATCGGTATCAGGCCGGATCTGCGAGCGCGGCGGTCGAAGCGGTGCTGATCGGCCTATGGAGTGCGCGACGAGCTGCGCCGCGAACATCTTCATGCCGTCCTGCAATGCGCTGAATCGAGTCTCGTGCCGTCAAAACGATGATCTGACAATTCGTGCGGACAACCCGGCAGGCGTCTCGTTTTCGCGGAAATCCTGGGTTGCCTCCGAAGCCGGGGCGCGGATTGGCAGGCGAAGGGGACGTGGCCGGTGCTCCGCCGGGGCGGTGCGTCTGGCCCTGTCTCATCTGCGACCAGCAAGGATGCTGTTCTGGCCCGGTCTCCATCGGGCTTATGGAAGCACCAACCCCTCCGACTGACTGATCCCCTAAGTCCGTTCTGATTCCTTCCGGCAACCCCCGCGGTTTCCGGCCGTGTTGCCGCGCGGGGCGCGGCTGCCCGCTCCACCCGGACCTTGGGGGTCGAGCCGCCGCCGAAGGCGACGATGCAGGAGTCTCCAGACGGCCTTGGCCGGGTCTCGTCGGAGGGAATGGTTCCTCCGAGAAGCAACGGAGACCGAAAATGCAGAACATCGTCATCCTCGCTGGCAACATCGGCCAAGACCCGGAAACCCGCACCACCCAGGGCGGCACCAGGATCACCCACTTCACCCTCGCGACCTCGCGCCCCCGCTACTCGGAAGGCAAGGTCGTCCGCGACGAAAGGGGCTACCGGGTGCAGGACACCGAATGGCACCGGATCACCGCCTTCAACGGCCTTGGCACGACGATCGAGGAGCATTGCGAAAAGGGCATGAAGGTTCTGGTTCGCGGCCGCATCCACTACACCAAGTGGACCGACCAGCAGGGCAATGACCGCTACGGCTGCGAGATCATCGCGCTGATGCGGGTTACGCAGAGGCTATCACCTGTGCCAAGCGGAACAGCCTTTGGCTTCCAATGATAACGGATAGGCCTTCACAGCTGCGGTGTTAGGAAGGTACAGCTGGCGCGAGAGCTTGAAATTTTTCCTGTATTTGTCGTCCAAATGTCGGCCGTTGCTGGATGGGCTCAGTTCCGCGTGAAACCAACAGTTCCTCCAGCTTCGGCGCGGTCCTCGAGCGGATCAATGTATCACAGGTAGGCAAACTCTTTTTGTAAGCGCGCATTTCTAGGCACCTTTTCTGGCTAACGAGATTGAGGCAAAGGGTGTCCACCGATAGAAAGGGTGGA
>NZ_JAHWRG010000064.1:0-2576 GCF_024539785.1 Ochrobactrum sp. BTU2
GCAAAAGATTAACAAAGCATGAAAATGAGGACGCTCAGGGGATAATCGCGCGCTCCGAAAATGTTTGCGACAGGCCCAAGCAGCCAGTGCCTCAAAAGGTGCAGGCCTTTCCATTCTGATGGGCGCGCCCAATATTGTGCGCGGTGGCTCGCATTCCGGCAATATTGCTGCACGCGATCTCGTCGATAATGGCAGCCTCGACATTCTGTCCTCGGATTACATTCCGTTCAGCCTCATTCAGTCGGCTTTCGGCCTTGCTTCGGGGGAGCGTCCGATTGCGCTGCCACAGGCTGTCCGCCTCGTAACCAAGAACCCGGCTGATGCCATGGCGATGGATGATCGCGGCGAAATCGCTATCGGAAAGCGTGCCGATCTGGTTCGCGTGCGGCCGAAAGGTGCAATTCCGGTTGTGCGCACTGTCTGGCGCGAAGGCGAACGGGTGCTTTGATGCAGATGCAATCCGATACGCCGAAAGGCTGTTTCGTTGCCGTTGTCGGCCCCAGCGGGGCCGGCAAAGACACGATTATGGATGCAGCGCGTGTGGCTCTTGCGGGCGACACGCGGTTTCATTTTGTGCGCCGGATCATCACGCGTCCGCAAATGCCGGGCACGGAAGATCACGACAGTCTGGATGAAGCAGCATTTACTAAAGCCGCAGGCGAGGGTGCTTTCGCGCTGCACTGGCAGGCGCATAGCCTGAGCTATGGATTGCCGAAATCGCTTGATGATGAAATCGCCGACGGTATCGTGGTGATTGCGAATGTCTCGCGGCGTGTACTTGGCGATATCCGCAGGCTTTATTCGGAACGGTCCGTGGTCGTCATTTCGGCTAGGCCGGAAGTACTTGCAGAGCGGCTTGCATCGCGTGGACGTGAAAGTCGAGAAGAAATCGCTTTGCGACTTAAGCGCGAAGTGAGCTTCGATGACGGTGCAGACGATGTCGTCATAATAGACAATTCAGGGGAAGTCGCTGCTTCCACAGATGCCTTCCTGCGTCATCTGCAGGAAATTAGCATTAAAACAATTGCCTAAATTAAAATCTTAAAGCGGAATGTAAGTTTACACAAACGTCATGGTCCGTTCATTGCAGTGTCATTGAACGGATCATGAGCGGGCATGACTGAAGACGAACTCATGCTTCAACTAAAAAATTGACCCGCCGCTATAATGATAAGGTGGCGGTTTGGCCTGCCGCCGGTTTCATGGACATCGAGGTAAGATATTCCTCCTGAAACCGGAGAGCATGAATGCAAAGACGAATATTCAGCCGCGAGTATAAGCTTGAGGCTGTGAAGCTTGTCAGGGAACGTGGGGTCACTGTTGAGCAGGCTGCTCGTGATCTTGATGTCCACGAGAATGTGTTGTGCAAATGGGTTCGTGAATACGGCGACGATCCCAGCCAGTCGTTTCCTGGAAAAGGCCAGATGAAGCCGGAGCAGCTTGAGATCGAGAGGCTTCGGAAAGAGGTCGCCAAGCTGAAGGCGGAGCGCGCCCCGAGGGCGTTCTTTTGAAGGGGGGCAATCAAAACTTTCTCACTAACAATTATTGCCCCATACTTGATTACGATTGGCTATTGCCATTTTCGTTGGCATTTTTGCCCCACCAACGATCACAAAATGCGTTGATGTTCTCTGACTGGAAGTCTGGAAGACGTTCGATAATTGTTGCAAAGGGCCAATCCCACCAGGCAATATCGGTAAGCTTCGAAACGATTACAGGTTCAAAGCGTTTCCGTATGAGCTTGGCCGGCACACCGCCGACCACGGTGTAAGGCGCAACATCCTTGCTGACGACCGCGCCAGCCGCCAGAACCGCGCCATTACCTATTTTCACACCGGGCAGTACGATGACCCCGTGCCCGATCCAGACATCATGTCCGATAGTCACACAATCAGCGGCGCGTCTTGTGAAAAAAGTCAGATCGCGGTCAGCGTCATGCGAATAATATTCTGGACAATAGGTAAACCGGTGCATGGAGGGGCGGTTCATCGGGTGATTGGGCGCTCCGATCCTGACCTCGGCAGCGACAGCGCAGAACCTTCCAATCACCGCATTTTCGACGATGCAACGTTGGCCGAGATATGAAAAGTCGCCCAGCTCCACGGTGTGGAGTGAAGTATCGTCCAGTATTTCGCAGCAGGTTCCTATTCTGGCGTCCCTCAGTTGTACCGAGGGATGAATAACCGTCTCGGCAATTTTCGGACGGGGAACTGGATATGTGTCTGTCATTTCTGCTCTCCAAGGGTTGAAAACCCCTTTTGTTAGAGGGGTTTCCCCGTGGCCCGTGATCTCGTAGCCAGCAATCTCACGACTTCGATGATAGATGGAGAGGATTGCTCCAGGCACGTTTGCTGTTCTCATCGCAGATTACCAGTCTTGCCCATCCGCCTCTGAATTTTTCCAGAGGAAGCCTTGCATGACGAATGCCTGCTCCCATTACACTTTGCGAGCGGGCAGCCTCGCCGATGAGCCATACCGTGTTTACCGGGCTCATTTCAAGGGCCTGTCGCAAACATTTTCGGAGCGCGCGATTATCCCCTGAGCGTCCTCATTTTCATGCTTTGTTAATCTTTTGC
>NZ_JAHWRG010000065.1:0-2343 GCF_024539785.1 Ochrobactrum sp. BTU2
TCAAGGTCCAGCTGCTTTTTCGCAACGTGTATGGCGGCGGTGGTCCTCATGCTACACCTGCCTTGCCACGCCTCTTCGACTCAGATGGAAGTTGCTGATCTGAAACGGTCAGGGGGAATTCATTGTGCACGAAATCGATCGAGGTTTGCTCGTCACAACTCTTGCTTATCTGGCAATCAATCGCGGCATTCTTGAGCGCTGGCTTGCCACCAAACCATCGCCGGAGGACGTTTCGGGTTTGATTGATCAGATAAGAAGCGACCTGAAAAATACTCACTCTAATGAATCGCTTGATCCTGAAACTGAACTTCTTCTCGTTGAGAAGGCGCTCGCGATTGTCGATCAGTTCTTTGAGAAAGGCCTTTCTGTCGACGGTTAACGGCACTGAATGCAGTTCGACGCCGTCGGGAGTGACAATCAAACAGTTGTGCTGCAAACAAATACCGAAGACTTCGGGAAGGTCGGCAATTTGACGCTTCATTTTGCACCTGCCTTCGACGGACGTACAAATACGCGACCGTGATGATGATCACAGAAGCTGGAACCGATTTTCACCGGATGGCCGCAAAACAGATGCTGCTCGCCCTTGGCTGCGTTGTTGACCGCGAACCGGCATTGGCGAAGGTTTAGGTCCGATAACGGCAGGCCGAGCGGATCAATCGGCGTTTCGATCTCGGCAACGTCCTCGCAAATAAACACTGGCTCCGGCTCGATAACTGGCACGACGACGACCGGCGCGGGCTGTGACTGGCGAGCTGGAGACCGAGCAGCTGTTTTCATACGGCCGGATTTATAAGGTGACGATTCCGCCTTCGGTTTCCTCACGCGGTCGGCACCGCGA
Organism: Ochrobactrum sp. BTU2; assembly: GCF_024539785.1. NCBI lineage: Bacteria > Pseudomonadati > Pseudomonadota > Alphaproteobacteria > Hyphomicrobiales > Brucellaceae > Ochrobactrum > Ochrobactrum sp. BTU2. The sequence goes on from NZ_JAHWRG010000065.1 coordinate 842, forward strand.
ACAAGCCCGATCTCGCTCAGTGTTTTGTCGCGGTGGATGACGCCAATGACTGCATTTCTGCTGACGCCAAGGCGGGTGCTGATCTGTCCGGCCGACAAACCTTCGCGCAGGAGATTAGCAACAGCGCTCTTGCGCTCTTCCGTCCAAGTGGCAGGTTGAGGATGATTGCTCATGCCGCACCTGCCTTGGCCTTCTGGCGTTCATGATCCGCCTCTGCCGCAGCGATGATGGCTGCAAAACCAGCGTCGATGTCGTCGGCATAAACCCAGCGCATCCTTCGGCAGCCTGGACCTCCATAAAAGCTGCTTGCATCAATGTATGTCCGCATTTCCCATTCGCCGTAGAAGAGAAACCCCTTCTGATCGCTATATTGAAGCGCGTCGAGAAAATCGCTTTCCTCCGGCCAATCCTCTTGGTCGACAAGATTTTTCAATGCGGGGAGTGCGTCAAAGAGGGGATCATCAAGATCGTGATCATTGAGATAGTCGATGAAGTCTTTGAGCCAATCAGGAACGTATTCGGTGACTTGTCCCTGCAAGGGATAGATCGCAACCACGTTTGCCTGGACATTGAAAAGGCGGTTCTGGCGTTCTGTAACCAACATGATTGCGCCTCACTTCACTGGCTGAGCGGTTTCGAGTTCGGCTGGCTCCACGACGAAATCCTCGCCTTCGGATGAGATTGAAACACCAGCAACCAGCCGCGCCTTGTCTGGATCAGCCAGCATGGCGTCCTTGTTGATCTTGGTTTCCTCATTGAGAAAGGCAAGAAAGCCGAGTTTGCGGCATTGTTCGATAATCAACTCAACGCCTTTGAGCTTCACGCTCGGAGGACGTAAACGCCACTTCACCGTTCCAGTGCCGAAATTGTGATATTTGACCTTGCCGTCATCTGTGAGCTTCATCCGGTTTGCTTCGCAATAGACACGAATACCGTCTTCATGCTGCGCAAGCTCCTCGGCCAGATCAGCAACATCGTTGTCGAATTTCTCCCCGGCAGAACGGATCACTTCATCTGCAGCCGCCTTGTGTGCCGCGATTTCACGCTGCAGTGTTCCGATACGACCGATGGTCCATACGGCATCCTCGCGCGACTGTGGGACACGTGGGAGAGCCTTGGATTTGGTTTTCTTGGCCTTGGCCATGATGCATTCCTCTTTAATCAGGCCACATCACCGCCGTCACCATGGATGACGGTCAGCTGCGGACGGTTGAATGTGCGGGGTGGAAAGGGGAGAACGTCGCAGGGCGCAGATTGCGCAGCGGGAAGCGCAGAAAGCTGCTTTTCCATCTGACGGACCATGCGCTCATATGTGATGAGAGCGAGAATGTAAGACTGGACCTCTGCGGCGGTTAACTCGACGGTAGCTCCGGAGCGGAACGAGACCTTTTCAAGCTCGGTGCGCATATCGCGAAGGCAATGTGACAGCATGATTATGCTCCTTCCTTCAAATGGCTGAACGGGCATCCGGACCGGCATTCATGAAACATCCGGACATTGTG
>NZ_JAHWRG010000066.1:0-2297 GCF_024539785.1 Ochrobactrum sp. BTU2
GGGTACGCGGGGCACATCCGTTGGCGGTGCTATTTTACTGTGCAATTGCGCGCTGACTTGCAATCTATCATAATCCGGTCTGTGAGAGAAGATTGCTTCAATTTCATGTTGAAGAAGGCGCGGATGACTGAGATCGACATTGATAGTCTGGATGAAGCAACGCTGATGGCGCTGAACCGTCGCATCGTTGAGCGCCTGCAATATCTGCATCAGCAAAAGACGGCTTTAGCGTTGCAGGATATCAGGATCGGCAGCGGCGTGACGTTTACAGGGCCGGATGGAGCCGTAAATCGGGGCTTTGTTCTGCGCTGCAATCGTAAGACGGTGACGGTGCATACGGATGACGACAAGCAGTGGAACGTTTCACCGTCATTACTGACACTGACAGACCGCCATATTATGGATGAGGTGCCGGCAAAAGCAGGGCAGGTAGTCCCATTTTCAAAGCCTGGTGGTCGCAAGTAAGCGTGATCAGGCTTTTGCGATAATGAGAGCTGCAAGTTCAGGGGTCGCTGGCTGTTGACCGGGCACGCCAAGCCGGTCGCCGAGATAATGCCAGAAGGACAGACCAAGCTTTTTGCAGGTCTTCATGAGACCGAGCATGGTATCGCGGGCGACACGCCCATCCCGGCTCATGGTACCGCCAGAGATCTTGCGTTTGGTGACGCAACTCCTCAGATCGTTCTCGGACGCATTGGTGTGCAACGGGATTTCGGGTCGTTCGAGAATTTTCAGCAATTCGTACTTACGGCGCAGTAAGCGCACCAGAAGCTTATCCAGATCAGCATATCCGGTGCGAATGGAAAATATCCGATCGAACCTGACTTCAAGGGCCTGAGCTGCACGACGGCTGGGACTTCGGGCAAAGTCTTTCAAAAGCTTGTAAAAGAGCCAGATGAGTTTGCGCAGAGTTTCGACATGTCCGACCTGCTGGGGCGTTGCTGGCATCAGCTTGTGCAACAAGCGTTCAGCATGCACCCAGCACAATGCATGCTCCCCAACCCGGAATTGCCCTGCATCGTCAGAGACAATGACCGTATTGCCCATAAGCCCGTGATATCGGATGGCTCCCCATAGACCAGCTTCACCGAACATGCGGACCGTATTGTTGTCGAAGATATCGACGCCATTTCTGAGCAGATGTTCAAGAAACGGCACCTGATTGGGAAAGTGCTGTGGTTTGCGGGGGTGTAAGCGGGCTATGAGTGCAGGATCAATGTTACGGGCTTGCAAATAATCGAATGCTGCATCGTTAAGAACATAGTCGGTATAATTGCCACGCAGCAGCGACAGAAAGTTCAGCCGTGATTTCGTCTTTGTGGTGCGAAAGACGCTAAAATGCGCGTTGCCGATATGAGTAGTATAGAAATTATCGCGGGCATGACGAGCACCGGTGTCGTCGACCGTTACATAGTCTGCCGACACAAGACCAGTATGCAGAACCGCAGCATCCTCAGCGATAAAACCATCCAGGTTCCTGGTTAGCAGACGAACAACCTGTCGTTTCGAGATATCCACGCCGATATCGTTCAACAGCGTCGATAGTCGTTCCATCGTCACCTGGCCCTGTGCATGAAGCATTAAACACAACCGCAGCAGATTGGGTCCGTAGCCGCCGACAATTCCGGCAGGCAGCGGCGCAAGGATTGTTTTACCGTCCGGGGTCACCCAGCATTCGCGCCGGTAATGAATAACTTCAGCACGCAAAACCACGTCGCGCACGTAATAGCTTTTGTAGCCCTTAAAGCGTGATCCAGCCGGAACATCGGCATGAAGAACAACGTCGCGGTCAACGCGGTCCGCGTCCAGTTTGGGCCCACGAGGTTTCTTCTTGCCGCCGCTGCTGTCGTGAACCTTCGCGTCTGTGGCCTTGTCCATGCCTGACGGTTTGAACGGCGGTCGTGGTGCCAGGTTTTTCAGCCGCGCAATTTCATCGCGAAGGAGTTGGTTCTCAACTTTAAGCCGGGTGTTTTCCAGACGCAGCTCGGCATTCTCCTCACGGAGTGCTGCATTCTCAGCTTCCAGTTTCTCAAGTCGAGCCTCTGCATGTTCTGCCTTTTCAACCAAACCCGTGACCAGACTGCGCAACGCATTCAGTGAAAGCGTGTCAGCATGCTCAGGCGAGGGAAGCGTTCTCTTCGGCATACCAAAAGAGAATCATGATTTGCCAAAATCAGGAATCCCATAGCCATGAAATATCGATGCGGAACACGCGATATGCACAGGGTTTAATATTTCTGACTTCGACTCAAAAACAAAAGAACTGCCACCAAATCTGCCCCGGTTACAACGATGGG
>NZ_JAHWRG010000067.1:0-2153 GCF_024539785.1 Ochrobactrum sp. BTU2
CCACCCTTTCTATCGGTGGACACCCTTTGCCTCAATCTCGTTAGCCAGAAAAGGTGCCTAGAAATGCGCGCTTACAGACCGAAAACGAGGACGGTCAGTTCATCGACGACAGCGACATCCCGTTCTGAGCGGTGGCCAGAGGCCCGGCGGCGCAAGCCGCCGGGTTTTCCCATGTTCGCATCATATCGTGATCGCTGTTTGCTTGCCCTGGTGTGGCCGAGCCGAGGCCTCCATCCGGCTCGGGCGAACGGGAACAGCTTGATCCGGCCCAGTCATATTCGGCGGCGGGCATCACGCAACCGTCGCCAATGGCGCAAGGATAATCGAGACCATCAGGGTGGCGCCGTCGGCAGGCTCGAACATCCGGCAATGCAGGGATTTCCGGCTCACGTCAGCGCGCACTGCCCCGCTCTTTGAGACGCAACCTTGGTTTCAATCCCGGCCTTCCACGATCAACCCATGAAGGGTCGGACTATGCGAAGCATGCCGCCGCGCGAGGCTTCGCCTCGGCGGTGATCGCGGCCGGGACCAAAACACATCGGGCGCCTGTCGAGCGGGGAATGGTCTCCGCCTCCAAACAGGAGCCGGAAAATGTCCCTTGCAGATGCCCACGCCTTCGCCTTCAGCCTCGCCGCCACCCTGATGGTCACGATCGTTGTCTTCCGCGCCGGCGACGGCACGCTCAGCGTGATGCCCGCCGCCGAATACGACGGAGAAGACGATACCATCATCAAGGAGATAGACCCGTTCGCTTGAACCGGGCGGCGTTTACCGAAACCGAATCAGTTCGCGGCCGTACGCCGGATTCGCTGAATCAAATAGGGTTTTTGCTGGAGTTTCACAGCAAGAACGACTAAAATAGTCGTAGTTTTGGAATGTGCGTAGGTCCATGTGGGAGGTGATCATGCATGATCACCGCCCGACAATCTCGGGCCGCGCGCGCGTTGCTTGGTTGGACGCAGGAGACGCTCGCCGACAAGGCCCGTGTATCATTGACCGCCCTCAAACGCCTCGAATCCGAAAGCGGCTTCGAGGTATACGAGACCACGCGCGATCAGGTTCGTCGGTCTTTCGAAGACAATGGCATCGTCTTCCTCAATTCCGATCGTGGTGTGGGAGTTATGCTTGTTCGCGAGATGCTCTAATCCTGTCCCGACTGTATGGAGGCGCCGTATTCGCGGCTTCCACCTCTGTTTTGCCATCACAAATCCGTTAACAAGCACCAATACCTTGGATAGGATTCAGTAGTGGGGATCGTGTGACCAAAAACTTGCTCATGGACCATCCGCCGGCTGACGCGGAGCTCACCGCCTACGACCGGGCGCATCTAAAGCTGTATCTGCGTCTTCTCGATGCGGATGCCGATGGCGCGGATTGGCAGGAGGTTGCCGAGTTGGTCTTGCGCCTCGATCCCAGGAAAGACGCAGAACGCGCTCATCAAATCTACGCCTCGCATCTGGCTCGGGCGAAGTGGATGGTCGAGCAGGGCTATTCCGGCCTGATACGCGCCGCCCTTCACTGACCTTCGATCCAGGTGGTGCAGAACCCGCATCACGTTACGCTACCTTCGTTGTTCCCAAAACAAAAGCAACTTGAGATCGTAACCCTTGCATTGCCCACAGTCGTAAAGCGTATGTGGAGGTCAGGGGATGCCTGAACAACATGACTGGCGGACCGACGCCGACTATGACTTTATCGATCGATTGACAACGTCCGAGCTTGCTTGGGAATTCCTTCGGCGAAACGAGGATTACCGGAAAGCCTACGAGAGCCTCGCTGCGCGCGGGCAGCTTGATAGCGATCAGGCTCGCGCCGTCGCCGAACAATGGGGGTTGTGCTTTCGCCGCCGATCCCCAGCACACAGCACTCGATCATCCTATCTTCTGGACCCCGAATGCCGACCCTGGGGCAATTCTGCTCCACAGGATGTCCCTCGCTCCAGGCGATTCCGCCGCTGCTGAGGATTTCATCCGCGCGCACCCCTTTGACCGCATCGATGCTCTCCATCTGCGAATCGACGTTGCCGGTGAACGCCTTGAAATCACCCGTATCGATGCCCCATCCGACGGTATCCTCGTCGCTGTTCTGATCCTCGATGCCGCCGCGTTGGATCGGCTTCATGCGCTGAGCCGCTTTTGCGCGATGCTGTTTCG
>NZ_JAHWRG010000068.1:0-2109 GCF_024539785.1 Ochrobactrum sp. BTU2
AAGATTGGGTCAGGGATCCGTTTTAATCTTTGCTTTGATCGTTTCAGATTTCGATGCAGTATGGCCTGGATTTCATATATGATGTAAACGTTCCTGACATGGAATCCACACAGATGCGCCACCAGGCAATAACAGTAGCTTCCAAATCTTTTACGCTGGACCGAACCGTCTGTTTCCGGACTTAAATCAACATTGATCTTAAATTCTTTTTTCTGTGATTTCAGACAGATAGCCTTCATAATTCTAGTCGCGAGTTCCTATCCCTTCAAGGCGGCGGATGGAATGCTCGACGGTTTAATCGATTGTGTATCGTCAGCCTATCGCGCGCCAACGATCAAGCAAATGGTCGCCGATTTCGCTTATGAATGGCTCAACGGCATCCCCGCCGCTTTGAGCCTTAAACCCAGAAAATTCCAGTTCTCCGTGGTCCAAATTCTGGGTGCACGTCAAGCAAATTTTTGCAACACAGCCGTTTGGACGGTGAAATGGGGAGCACTCCACGGTGGCAGATCGCCTCAATGCTTAACCTTTTGTCAGCTCGGTGGCATATTAGATACCCGCACCTCATCCCGCGTTTCTTTAAAAGTTCCTGTAACCTTCAGCTTCCCTCGCATCTTCACAGAACTCAGGTAGAATTTTCACTTGTCCTTGTTGTGAGGATACTCAGAGCTACCTTTCATCCAAATAAGGCACGCTTTGTGCTGGCATCAATGTTTACTATTTTACTATAGCACTGCCGAACTGAAGGATTGGGCGATAAGAGCTGGTTGGCTGTGCCTTACCTCCCCCTCGATCATGTCTACTTTATTGACATTAACATCCTCCGGGAAGGGTTCAATCGGACACTCTTCTGGTATTACGCTTTCTCCACTCAGTATCCGTCTGGCGCGATCTTTGTCGATATCTCCCACCCACGATGCAATCACGACCGTTGCCACGCAGTTGCCGATATAGTTTCCTAGAGCACGAGCGATACCCATGAACCAGTCAACCGAGAGCACTAGAACAAGTCCTATTGCGGGAATACTCGGAATTGCTGCAAGTGTCGCAGCAAGTATAACAATTGCAGAACCAGGTACCCCATGAGCACCCTTGGAAGTGACCAGCGCCACGCCGAGTATGGCCAGGAGGTTGGTGAAAGCCAGCGGGCTATTGGTGGCCTGGGCGATGAAGACGGCTGGGAGCGTTAGGTATATGGAGAATGCGTCCAGGTTGAACGAGTATCCGGTGGGGACAACCAGACCAACAGTGGAATCTCTTATGCCGAGATGTTCAAGCTTGCGCATGGTTTGGGGCAGTACGGCATCACACTAGAGGCGGTGCCTGCAACAATACTGATGTGCAGATAGCGGAGAAGCTGCACGATGCTAAATCCGGCTGCCTTTAGTATCCAGCCGAGCACAATGCCGACGAAAAGCGCGATCGTTAAGTAGAACAGGACGACAAGATAACCGACTTGCGCCAGCGAGCCGATACCATACTTGCCCACGGTGTAGGCAATTGCGCCAAACACCCCAAGTGGCGCAAGACGAACGATAAATGCCATAATCTTAAAGACGACATCACCAGCCATCTCGATGATGTGAAGAAGTGGTTTGGCACGCTCACCAACCTGCGCAAGTGCACAGCCGAACAGAATAGCGACAAGGAGAACTTGTAGGACATCGCCCTGAACAAAACCACTGACCAGTGTGATCGGAATGAGCTTCATCAGAAATTCAATAGTGCCTCCACTGGAGACTTCATGCGCCCTTTCTACATAAGCAGAAAGTGCAGAGGCGTCCAGCTTGCTGACGTCGATGTTCATGCCGTGGCCGGGACCAAAAAAATAGGCGACGACGATACCGAGCGCGAGGGCAATGGCTGTGACAACCTCAAAATAAATAAGCGCGCGGACACCGACGCGACCCACCTTTGTAAGGCTACCGGCACCAGCTATTCCATGCACGACGACACAGAAGACAATTGCCGGTACCAACATCTTGACAAGCTTGATAAAACCATCGCCAAGCGGTGTCATTTGCGTGGCCAGTGTCCGACATCAACGCCCATGAGACCAAATTGTATTAACTGAGAAGAGAGGATTTTCGGCTCATCATAGCTTTATCA
>NZ_JAHWRG010000069.1:0-1995 GCF_024539785.1 Ochrobactrum sp. BTU2
CTTCCGTCAATCTCTCCGAAAGTGACCGCTCATGAGCTTCTTCAAACGACCGGCAGCCCATTACGGCAAGACTCCGCAACCCGAAACACCCTATCAGAAGGCCGCGCAGGTCTGGGACGAGCGTATCGGCTCGGCCCGCGTGCAGGCGAGAAACTGGAGGCTCATGGCGTTCGGAAGCCTGATCCTTTCGGCGGGCTTTGCTGCCGCGCTCGTTTGGCAGTCCACACGTGGGACCGTCGTTCCGTGGGTCGTACAGGTCGACAAGCTCGGCCAGGCCCAGACCGTCGCCGCTGCCACCGCCGACTACCGTCCCACCGATCCGCAGGTCGCATGGCATCTGGCGCGATTCATCGAGCAGGTCAGGAGCATTCCCGCCGATCCCATCATCGTCCGCCAGAACTGGCTGCGCGCCTATGACTGGACGACGGATCGCGGCGCGACAGCGCTGAATGACTATGCGCGGTCTAATGACCCCTTCACCAAGGTCGGCAAGCAGCAGGTCGCCGTCGAGGTGTCGAGCGTCATTCGCGCGTCGCCAGACAGCTTCCGTGTCGCCTGGGTCGAGCGCCGCTACGAGAACGGCCAGCTTTCCACCACCGAGCGCTGGACCGCGATCCTGACCATCGTGATCCAGCCGCCCCGCGATGCTGAACGGCTCAAGTCCAATCCTCTCGGCATCTACGTCAACGCGATTTCGTGGTCGAGGGAGATGGGCGAATGAACAAGCCGCCAATCCGCAGAGCCGGAAACCCGTCTTTCCGTAAACCCGCATTTGCTGCCGTGCTCCTGTCCGCCGCGGCACTGGCCGGCTGCGCCACGCCGCAAAAGCCGCCACAGATCCGCTACGATGCCGATGTGCCGGCGCTGCCGGCCGTTCCCGCCGTGCTGACCGACGATCGCCCGAAGCCGCTGCACATTCCTCCGGGCTGGACGCCAGCGCGCGGCGGCGTCAACGCGACCACACCGACCGGCCGGGTTCAGAACGCCAACGCGGCGGCCCGCGTTGAGCCGCGCCGGGAAGGCTACTACAATGCGATCCAGATCTATCCCTGGAGCGAGGGCGCGCTCTATCAGGTCTATGCCGCACCGGGCCAGATCACCGACATCGCGCTCGAACCCGGTGAAAGCCTGACCGGCGCCGGACCGATCGCGGCCGGCGACACCACGCGCTGGATCATCGGCGACACCGAGAGCGGCAGCGGCACGACCCGGCGCGTCCATGTGCTGGTGAAGCCCTCGCGCCCCGACATCACCACCAATCTGGTGATTTCCACCGATCGGCGCACCTACATGCTCGAACTGCGATCCGACGAAACACCTTACATGCCGTCGGTCGCCTGGTCCTATCCGCAGGTGCCGGGTTCACGGCTATCCATTCCCGACGCGCCGGCGATTCCAGCCGTGGCGGGGCGCAACTACCGCTATGGTCTCACTGGCGACACGCCGCCTTGGCGGCCGGTCTCCGTCTATGACGACGGCCGCAAGGTCTATGTCGAATTCCCGCGCGGCATCGTGCAAGGGGAATTCCCGCCGCTCTTCGTCATCGGTCCGGAAGGTGAGGCACAGATCGCCAATACCCGAATCTATCGGAACATCCTGATCGTGGATCGCCTCTTCGGTGCGGCGGAATTGCGCCTGGGTAGCGGCAAGCATCAGCAGACGGTGAGGATCGTCCGAACAAGCGGAGTCGTGCAGGCGCCGGCAGTCCAAACCAGGGAAGGAGGGCGGTCGTCATGAGCGAGGCCGATAACCGCGAAGATGCAATCCAGGCCCCCGGTCTTGTTCCACGCATGCGCTTGCGGGCAGAACCGCCGCGCGTCACCCGGCTATCCTGCAAGGTGCTCGCCGGCCTTGGTCTGGTCGCGTCGCTCGGCATCGGTGGAGCATTGATTTATGCGCTTCAGACCCGAGATCGCGGCAATGGTGGCGAAGAACTCTACTCGACCGAGAACCGGACCACTGCCGACGGTTTGGCAGGCTTGCCGCGGGACTATA
>NZ_JAHWRG010000006.1:0-249780 GCF_024539785.1 Ochrobactrum sp. BTU2
GGCGCCATATAGACCCCATCATTCCAAACTGTCAACGCAGTTTCGTAAAAAAGAAGGAATTTTCTTTCCACAGCCAACGATCAAAAAGCAGACCCATTGCGCTTTAGGCAGAGAGCCATCCCATGCGATCCGCCACATCATTCGCAAGAGCGCGCACACGCTTGCCCATATCTTCTATAATGTCAGGACGAGCCTCAGCCGCCATCATGGACAGAGCGATACCGGCCGTTGGGTGGAAAGGCCGGTCACAGATCGCAGCGCCGATGCAGAACATGCCTTCGCGCAACTGGCCGTTATCCAGTGAATAGCCTCTTGCTTTCGCCTCTGCCATCTCGGCCTCCAGTGCCTTGAGCGAAGGCGCGCTGGCCGGCGTGATCAGCTCGGGCCATTCGGGCGGCAGGTGACGGGCCAACTCCTGCGGCGACATCGCTGCCAGCATGGCCTTGCCAGTCGCGGTAAAGACAGCGGGAACCCGCATACCGATGCGGAATGTGATTCCCAATGGCGCGGTCGAGTTGCGGCACGAAAGATAAATGACATCCGGTCCTTCCAGATGCGAAAGCGTCAATGTATGCGCGCCAAGCCCATCGGCATCCGCAACCGCCTCATGAAATGCATCGACAATGTCGCTGCCAGCCATGAACACATTGGCCCAGCGCACTGATTGCGATCCCATGCTGAAGCTTCCGTCACCGTTGAGCTTCAGCAGCTTGAGATGCACCAGCGTTTGGCAAAGTCCGTGCACACTGCTTTTCGGCAAGCCAGTCCGACGGGCCAGATCGGAAAGCTTGAGCCCGTCCGCAGACCCCTTGCCGCCTTCCTGCGTGGATTTCGCGATCTGATCCAGAATTTGCGCCGCACGCATAACTGCCGGCACCAGTTTCTGGGAACTCTCTTCGTCGCTCACCGTTTTCGTCATAGCTTTGCGTTCACCTGATCGACCGCCTGATTAACCGTTTGACTTTGATTATTACGGGCTGTTTAATTCAAAATATCGTAAGCCGTTCAATATACTGAACGAGCTTTCTCTGCAAGACTGGGATGGAACATCAATATGCTCGCTTTGAAAGACCCCTCGCTGCTCAAATCGCAATGCCTTGTTGACGGGCGCTGGATAGACGCCACGGACGGCACCAAGATCGACGTGACCAATCCGGCAGACGGCTCGGTCATCGGCACAGTTCCCTCTCTTTCTGTCGCGACCATCAAGGAAGCTATCGACGCTTCCGCAAAGGCTTTCCCGGCATGGGCCGCCAAGACCGCCAAGGAGCGCACAGCGATCCTGCGTAAATGGTTCGATCTCATCGTTGCCAATGCCGACGATATCGCTCTTATCATGACGTCGGAACAGGGCAAGCCGCTTGCTGAGGCACGCGGCGAAGTTCTCTATGCGGCATCATTCATCGAATGGTTCGCTGAAGAAGCAAAGCGCGTCTATGGAGACACTATCCCTGCCCCGCAGGCGGGACAGCGCCTGACGGTCATCCGCCAGCCGGTCGGCGTCACCGCTGCAATCACACCATGGAACTTCCCGGCAGCGATGATTACCCGCAAGGCAGCCCCTGCTCTTGCGGCCGGTTGCACCATGATCGTGCGCCCCGCCGACCTCACGCCGCTGACGGCACTGGCGCTTGGCGTTCTTGCCGAAAAGGCAGGCATTCCGGCTGGCGTTCTCCAGATCGTTACCGGCAAGGCGCGTGAAATTGGTGCCGAACTGACAAGCAATGATATTGTGCGCAAGCTCTCCTTCACCGGCTCGACGGAAGTCGGACGCCTGCTGATGGCGCAATGCGCCCCGACCATCAAGCGCATCTCGCTGGAACTTGGCGGCAATGCGCCGTTCATCGTGTTCGACGATGCTGATCTGGACGCCGCCGTCGACGGTGCCATGATTTCCAAATACCGCAATGCGGGCCAGACCTGTGTCTGCGCCAACCGCATCTATGTGCAGCGCAGGATCTACGACAAGTTCGCTGAAAAGCTCGCGGCCAAGGTCAAGGAACTCAAGGTCGGCAATGGCACAGAACCGGGTGTCGTCATCGGCCCAATGATCGAACCGAAGGCCATCACCAAGGTCAAGGCACATATTGACGATGCCGTATCCAAGGGCGCGAAGCTCATCACCGGCGGCAAGGAACTGGGCGGCCTGTTCTTCGAACCAGGCGTGCTGACGGGCGTAACGCCTGACATGATCGTAGCCAAGGAAGAAACTTTCGGCCCGCTGGCCCCACTCTTCGCCTTCGACACGGAAGAAGAAGTCATCGCCATGGCCAATGACACGATCTTCGGTCTGGCGGCTTATTTCTATACGGAGAATTTCAGCCGTGCGATCCGTGTCAGCGAAGGACTGGAATACGGCATGGTCGGCCACAATACCGGGCTCATTTCCAACGAAGTCGCGCCCTTTGGCGGCGTGAAGCAGTCAGGCCTCGGTCGCGAGGGCTCCAAATACGGCATCGAGGAATATCTCGAGACCAAATATATCTGCAGCGCCTACAAGCGTTAAAAACCGCTGTTTTCCATACCGTTCCCTGGAAAGCAGTGTCAAAAAAGATGGCGCGCATTGTTCGCGCCATCTTTTTTATTTATAGACGGTGCAACTACTAATATGGCTTCCGCCAAAGATAATCCGGAAAATATATGCTGCGCCGCCTTTACGACTGGACGATTTCGCTTGCCGCAAGAAAATCCGCCGAATGGTGGCTCGCCATCATCGCCTTTGTAGAAAGCTCGGTCTTTCTTGTCCCCGCCGACGTCCTGTTTCTGCCCATGGCACTTGCCCGCCCCGAACGCGCCTGGCGTTATGCCTTCATCGCAACAGTGGCTTCCGTCCTTGGCGGCATTGCGGGCTGGTATCTCGGCTATCATGCCTACGAGCAGATCGCCAAACCGGTACTCGAGATGTACGACAAGCTCGACACGTTCGAGCAATTGCGCGGTACAACCAGCGCCGACACCATTCTATTGATGCTGATCACCTCCGGCCTTGCACATCTGCCGCCGATCAAGGTGGTGACGATCCTGTCCGGTGCAGCTGGCATCAATATCTGGCTCTTCATCGCATCGGCGATCGTTGCGCGCGGTGCGCGTTTCTATTTCCTCGCCTGGCTGCTGCGCCGTTATGGCGAACCGATCCGCGATTTCATCGAAAAGCGTCTTGGCCTGATCGCAAGTCTCGTAGCTGTCGTCCTGATCGCGCTCTTCTTTGCTGTGAAATATCTTCACGCCTGAGCGGTTCGCCCAAACTCGGTCAAAATAAATTGCTTGGAGACAAGCAAGCAGTTTGCCTTAAGAATAAGAGAGCCTTTTCAGGGAATCCCATATGGCGTTTGCACTCAATAATCCGGTCGGCAAAACACAGGCATGGACCGCAGGCATCATGACCATCGGCCTCGCCGCAACTGTCGGCACGGCACTGGGCTTCGAGCATCTGGCTGGCTTCATGCCCTGCAAGCTCTGTCTCGAACAGCGCACGCCTTACTATATCGGCGTTCCGGTTCTGGCTGCAGCTTGGGTCTCCTACGGCCTGAAATGGCCCCCGATCCTGACGCGCGGTCTTATCCTGATCGGCGCACTCTTGATGACCTTCGGGCTGGCGCTTGCCATCTATCATACCGGCGTTGAACTGAAATACTGGCCGGGACCGGTTGATTGCAGTGCCGCGACAATGAAAGTCACGCTGGATGCAGGCAATCTCCTGAGCGACCTCAATTCGACGCGTCCGCCCGCATGCGACAGCGCGCCGGGCCACTTCCTCGGCCTGTCCTTTGCCGGATGGAACGTCGTCGCAAGCCTGCTCTTTGCAGCTATCGGCTACTACGGCGCTTTTGCGAAAAGTGGGAAGTAAAAGCGGGAAACTATAGGGATCAGGGCTCCAGTTCGACATCCCAGTACAGAAAATCGAGCCAGCTATCGTGCAGATGGTTGGGTGGGAAAAGGCGGCCGTTATTGTGCAGGTCCTGCACAGTCGGCATGGCTGGCTTCTGGCGCGGCCACATATGCGCGACGGCAGGCATCATGCCGCCCTTGCGCAGATTGCATGGTGAACAGGCGGCGACCACATTTTCCCACGTCGTCTCGCCGCCATGGCAACGCGGGGTAACGTGATCGAAAGTCAGGTCATGCGGCGAGCCGCAATACTGGCACTCGAAACGATCACGCAAAAAGACGTTGAAGCGCGTGAACGCAGGATAGCGCGGCGGCTTCACATAATCCTTCAGGCAAATCACGCTCGGAACGCGCATGGAGAACGATGGTGAGGAAACGATGTGATCGTATTCCGCCACAATGTTCACGCGTTCGAGAAACACCGCCTTGATCGCATCCTGCCAGGACCAGAGCGACAGGGGATAATAGCTGAGCGGACGGTAATCAGCGTTCAGAACCAGCGCGGGCAAGCCACTGGTCGAGACGGTTCTGGGCGAGACGGCAACAGTCAAGGGCGCACCTCCTTCAGAGCAACTCCGAAAAAGGGCGAAATGGCTCTCCATGCGGAATTGCGCTTTCATCGAAGCGCCGCGCGTCCATTTGGGCGCAACAACGACGCTCCAACCTTCCACGCATCGGTCCAAAAATCGAAATCGATTTTTGAAAAGCCCGATGCGTATTCTCAAATAATTAGAGCACCTTTGTGCGCCCCATAGGGCGCACGGCGCTCTAAGGACGGGACTGCAATCAGCAGAAAATCAAGCTTCCGCGAATCGAAATTCCGTCATCAGCCGATGCGGATAATGTAAGCCCGACGTGACAGGATTGTGAAGCGGAAACGCATTTATGCTTCGGGAAACACGCAAGTTTTACAGCAGCATCTATAAAAGTGGCGCCGCTTCACGCCCCTTGATCGCCGCATAATAAGCCCAGAACAATCGCGCCGCCACGCCGCGCCATGGCGCCCAGTCTTCCGCCAGCTTGCGAAGGGCAACAGCATCAGGCCGGATCTCATGTGCAAAGGCGTGGCCAACAGCCGTCTGCAAGGCCACATCGCCAGCCGGAAACACGTCCGGATGACCGGCAGCAAACAGAAGATAGACCTCCGCCGTCCATGGGCCGATGCCTTTGATGGCCGTCAGTGCCGCGATCGCTTCTTCGGCAGGCAGATCGCAAAGCCCATGCAGGTCGATTGCCCCTTCTGCCAAAGCTTCACTCAAGGCAAACAGCGTTCTCTGCTTGGGACGCGAGAGACCAGCAAAACGCCAAGCCTCCTCCCCGCCCGCAATATAGGTTTCGGGCGTCAGCGGATCGATGGCCTGTTTCAGCCGGGCCCAGATCGCGGTGGCACTGGCCGTCGAAACCTGTTGTGCGACAATGATGGATGCCAGACTTTCAAATCCGGGTTCGGACCGGCGTAGCGGCACCGCATGGGACCGGCTCCGAATATCGGCCAGCCGAATATCGGCGAGAACCAGAGCCTCCAGCCCCGCCTCAATATCGCTCAATGTATCGATCCGCCGCATCGCACAGCCTTTCATTCTCTCGGTGCACAACGTACCAATGGAATCAGATGACATTCAACTGACACCGGCAACTGACATTGAAAACACCATGACCGCACCTGTGTTCCGCTTTGCTCCGAGTCCCAATGGCCAGCTTCACCTTGGCCATGCCTATTCCGCTCTTCTGAACGCAGATATGGCCAAAAAGAGCAACGGGCGCTTCCTGCTGCGCATGGAAGATATCGACACAGCACGCTGTACGCCTGCGCTGGAACAAGGCATTTACGACGATCTCCGCTGGCTTGGCCTGACATGGGAAACCCCTGTGCGCCGCCAGTCGGAACATTTCGGCGAATATCGCAACGCCCTGACCAAACTTGCCGACAAGGGCCTCGTCTATCCGGCATTTCTCAGCCGGGGCGAAGTTCGCGAGCGGATCGGCGAAGCTTTCGCCAAGGGCAAGGACTGGCCTTCCGACCCGGATGGAACACCGCTCTATCCGCAAAGCGAGCGCGATCTGACCGAAAAGGAACAGATGGAGCGTATCGCCTCAGGCATGTCCTATGCCTGGCGGCTCAATATGGAGAAAGCACTCGACATGGCTGGCGAAGCGCTCTTCTGGAACGAAAGCGGCGCGGGGCCGGATGGCGAGACCGGACGCGTGAACGCCGATCCAGCGCAATGGGGCGACGTGGTGATTGCCCGCAAGGACACACCAACCAGCTATCACCTCTCCGTTGTCGTGGACGATGCCTTGCAGGGCATCACCCATGTCGTGCGCGGGCACGATCTGTTTCACGCGACATCCGTGCACCGGCTGCTGCAGAAGCTGCTCGGCCTGCCCGAGCCGCTTTATCACCATCACGATCTGGTGCTGGGCGACGACGGGATGAAACTATCGAAAAGCCGGCAGGATACAGCGCTCGCATCATTGCGCGAACAAGGCTTTACGCCCGACGATATTCGCGCCAAGCTGTCCCTATAAAAGCTATTTTCGCCGCAGCGTCACAGATGATGTGCCCACGCACCGATTGACGAAAGCACACCAAAGCGGTTCAAAGGCAACATGATAGCTAGCACTGAAGAGTGCCGGCGGTAGATTTGTTTATTTTGAAGGAGGCAGAGCCATGGTTTCTCAGAAAGCCGGTAATTACGTTGAGATAGAAGGCTTGCGCGTTGCCCCTGAACTGGTGGAATTTCTGGCCAAGGAAGCTGCTCCCGGAACCGGTGTGGAGCCGGAAAAGTTTTGGAAGGGCTTTGCCGCCATCATCCGCGATCTCGCACCGAAGAACCGCGCCCTCCTTGCCAAGCGTGACGACCTGCAGGCCAAGATCGATGCCTGGTACAAGCAGAACCGCGACAAGGGCTACAGCCAGGCGGATTACCAGCAGTTCCTGAAGGACATCGGCTATCTCCTGCCGGAAGGCGGTGAGTTCTCGGTTTCGACCACCAATGTCGATCCGGAAATCACCCATATCGCTGGCCCGCAGCTTGTCGTTCCGGTGATGAATGCCCGCTACGCGCTCAACGCCGCTAATGCGCGCTGGGGTTCGCTCTATGATGCGCTCTACGGCACCGACGCGATTTCCGATGCCGACGGTGCGGAAAAGGGCAAGGGCTACAATCCGAAGCGTGGCGAAAAGGTCATCGCCTGGGCGAAAAATTTCCTCGATGAAAGCGCACCGCTTACCACCGGCAACTGGGCCAATGTCGCCGGTCTCGCCGTCAAGGACGGTAAACTTGAAATCAAGCTGACCGACGGTTCGGCAGCGGCGCTGAAGGATGCCAACCAGTTCAAGGGTTATAATGGCGACGCAGCCGCCCCGACCAATGTACTGCTGGCGAAGAACAACATGCATGTCGATATCGTCGTCAATGCGGACCATCCGATCGGCAAGACCGATCCGGCCCATATTGCCGATGTGGTTCTGGAATCTGCCGTCAGCACGATTCAAGATTGCGAAGATTCGATTGCTGCCGTCGATGCCGAAGACAAGGTTGCGGTTTATCGCAACTGGCTCGGCCTGATGAACGGCAAGCTGGAAGACACGTTCGAGAAGAACGGCAAGCAGATGACCCGCCGCCTCAATGGCGACCGCAGCTACAAGGCTGCGGACGGTTCCACGCTGTCGCTCAAGGGCCGCTCCCTGATGCTGGTGCGCAATGTCGGCCACCTCATGACCAATCCGGCAATCATTGATGCCGACGGCCATGAAGTGCCGGAAGGTATCATGGATGCAGCCTTCACCAGCCTGATCGCGCTGCACGATATCGGCCCCAATGGTCGCCACATGAATTCGCGCGAAGGCTCGGTCTATATCGTAAAGCCGAAGATGCACGGCCCGGAAGAAGTGGCTTTCGCCAACGAAATCTTCACCCGTACCGAAGAAATGCTCGGCATGAAGCCGAACACGCTTAAAATCGGCATCATGGACGAGGAACGCCGCACCACGGTTAACCTCAAGGAAGCGATCCGCGCCGCCAAGGAACGTGTCGTCTTCATCAATACCGGCTTCCTTGACCGCACCGGCGACGAGATCCATACCTCGATGGAAGCAGGCCCGATGATCCGCAAGGGCGATATGAAGCAGGCCGCTTGGATCGGTGCTTACGAACAGTGGAATGTCGATATCGGTCTCGAATGCGGCCTTTCCGGCCATGCGCAGATTGGCAAGGGCATGTGGGCCATGCCGGACCTGATGGCAGCCATGCTGGAACAGAAAATCGCCCATCCGAAGGCCGGAGCGAATACCGCATGGGTGCCGTCGCCGACCGCTGCCACCCTTCACGCGACCCACTATCATCAGGTGGATGTTGCTGCCGTTCAGGCAAAGCTGAAGAGCCGTCCGCGCGCCAAGCTCGACGACATTCTGTCGGTGCCGGTCGCAACCCGCCCGAACTGGACGCCGGAAGATATCCAGCACGAAATCGACAATAACGCGCAAGGCATTCTGGGCTACGTCGTGCGCTGGGTCGATCAGGGCGTTGGCTGCTCGAAGGTTCCGGACATCAACAATGTCGGCCTGATGGAAGACCGCGCAACGCTGCGCATCTCCGCACAGCACATCGCCAACTGGCTCTATCATGGCGTCGTTTCGGAAGCCCAAGTGATGGAAACCATGAAGCGCATGGCAGCCGTCGTCGACAAGCAGAACGAAGGCGATGCCCTCTACCGCCCGATGGCCGCTGACTTCGACAAGTCGATTGCCTTCCAGGCCGCATGCGATCTGGTCTTCAAGGGCCGCGAGCAGCCGAACGGCTACACCGAGCCAGTCCTGCATCGCCGCCGTTTGGAACTGAAAGCTCAAGGGTGATTCTTTTCACTTGCAAATGATCGGATACGGCGGGAGAAATCCCGCCGTTTTCTTGTTCAATAAGGTTCTGAAATGACCCTCCTCATCCGCCACGCGACGGAAACCGATCTCCCTGCCCTGCTCGCCATCTATAATGATGCAGTTCAGAACACGCTCGCCATCTGGAATGAAACGCTCGTCGATCTGGAAAACCGTCGCGAATGGCTCAAGGGCCGCAATCGCGATGGCTTTCCGGTTCTGGTGGCCGAACGCGAAGGGCAGGTCGTTGGCTATGCGAGCTATGGCCCGTTCCGTCCGTTCGAGGGTTTTCGCCACTCATCCGAACTTTCGATCTATGTGGCGAGTGACGCCCGCGGCGGCGGCATCGGACGCGCGCTCCTGACCGAGCTTGTGGACGAAGCGCGCGAGCGCAAGGTGCATGTGCTGATTGCCGGTATCGAAGCGGGCAATGCCGCTTCCATCGCGCTGCATAAATCGCAGGGCTTTGAGGATTGCGGCACACTGAAACAGGTCGGCCAGAAATTCGGGCGCTGGCTCGATCTTACCTTCATGCAGAAAATTCTCTGATTGAAAAAGGGCCGCTTTCGCGGCCCTTTTTATTAGTTCGGCTGTGGAACCGCAGTCCCGGTCGAAAGCTCCGTCAGACCGATCTCACCTTCAACCTGATCGCTGCGAGCCATCAGGTAAAGACCAAGGCCACAGGTCAGGGCAGCGATGAACACCAGATACCAGGCATGTGCCATCGGATTGACCGCCAGAAGCGACGTCACGATCACCGGCGTCAGACCACCAAAGACCGCATAGGAAACATTGTAGGAAAACGACAGACCCGAGAAGCGAACCGGTGCCGGGAATGCGCGTACCATCACATAAGGCACTGCACCAACCATGCCGACCGAAAGCCCCATCACAGCGTAAAGTGCAAACAGGACCGGCAGGGAAACCGCCGCATAGGTGTAGAACACGAAAGTCGCAACACCGAAGAAAATGCCTGCAACAGCGAAGAAACGTCCGCTGCCAATGCGGTCGACAATCGCGCCTGCGCTCACAGTTCCGAACATCAGGAACAGCGTGCCGAAGCTTGTGGCGGCAAGCGACTGCAAAGGCGTGTAGCCATAAAGTTTCTGCAGGAAAGTTGCGGTCATCAGCGTGGTGACCACGATGCCTGCCGACAAGATCCATGTCAGCAGCACGGAAATGATAACGCCATGCATGTGGTTGCGCAGAACAGTGCCGAGCGGCAGCTTATCCTTGAGCAGATGGCTGTTCTTCATCTCGGTGAAGATCGGCGTTTCAGCCAGCCAGCGGCGCAGATAAACGGCAAACAGGCCGAAGATACCGCCGATGAAGAATGGAATACGCCATGCATAAGCAGCCAGTTCTTCCGGGGTGAAAATCCAGTTGATAGCCGTCGCAATAAGCGAGCCGATCATGATGCCAAGCGTGAGGCCAGAGCACAGGAAACCGCACGCCATGCCGACACGATTGGCAGGCACATGTTCCGCCACGAAGGTCCATGCGCCCGGAACTTCACCGCCAATGGCAGCACCCTGCAACATGCGGAAGACGATCAGCAGGATCGGCGCGCCAACGCCCAGCGTCGCATAGGTTGGCAGGCAGGCCATGGCCAATGTCGAGATCGACATTAGAAACACCGAGAAGGCGAAGACGCGCTTGCGGCCGAACTTGTCACCGAAATGCGCCAGTACAATGCCACCGATGGGCCGCACCAGATAGCTGGCTGCGAAAATACCGAACGTCTGGATCAGCACCAGCCAGTCGGGCATGTCAGGCGGAAAAAACAGATGACCTATGACACTCGCAAAGAACACGAAGATGATGAAATCATAAAACTCCAGCGCACCACCAAGAGCCGAAAGGCCGAGCGTGCGGAAATCCTGCCGGTTAAGCGGACGGGGACTGTTGCTTGCGTGGAGATTCGTCGATGCCATCGATTCGATTCTTTTCTGGTGGTTTACGCAGTGGGGCCGATCTTTTCGGGTGGGTTTTAATGCGCCAATTGTGCATGCACTGCAAGGCTTGACTTCCAGATGTCGAAGCATATTTTAGAACTATTCTAAACTTTGGATTCCTGAAATGCTCAGCCGATTCTTCCGCAACGACCGTCGCCCTTTCGATTCGCTTTCCGAACAGGAAATTCTGGCGCTTGCCATATCCTCCGAAGAAGACGACGCACGCATCTATCTCGCCTATGCCGACGGCTTGCGTGACGAGTTTCCGCAATCGGCGAAAATCTTCGAACAGATGGCGGCAGAAGAACACGGACATCGCGATGCGCTGATCGAACGCCACAAAGCCCGCTTTGGCGACCGGATTCCGCTGATCCGCCGCGAGCATGTCAGCGGCTATTACGATCGCAAGCCGGACTGGCTGGTGCGTCCGCTTGGCATCGACAAGGTGCGTGAAGCTGCATCGGAAATGGAGGAACAGGCCTACCGCTTCTATGTCGAGGCGGCCAAACGCGTCAGCGATGCAGACACCCGCAAATTGCTGGGCGACCTTGCCCAGCAGGAAAAGCAGCATGAAGCCAAGGCCGAGTCGCTGGAACACACACTGACGCCGGACGATGTGCAGGATGAGGAGCGCGCCGCCGAGCGCAAGCAGTTCATCCTCACCTATGTCCAACCCGGGCTTGCTGGCCTGATGGACGGATCAGTTTCAACGCTTGCCCCGATCTTCGCCGCCGCCTTTGCGACCCAGGATACCTGGCAGACCTTTCTGGTCGGCCTGTCCGCCTCGGTCGGCGCCGGTATTTCGATGGGGTTCACCGAAGCCATCCACGATGACGGCAAGCTCTCGGGCCGAGGCTCGCCGATCAAGCGCGGCCTGTCCTGCGGTATCATGACGACGCTGGGCGGCCTTGGTCATACCCTGCCCTACCTGATCAAGGATTTCTGGACCGCCACAAGCATCGCAGCGATTCTGGTCTTCTTCGAACTCTGGGCCATCGCATTCATCCAGAACCGCTATATGGAAACACCGTTCCTCCGCTCTGTGCTTCAGGTGGTTCTGGGCGGTGGCCTCGTGCTGGCGGCAGGTATATTGATCGGGAACGCCTAAACCGTCACAGCATCCTGCGGTCGGGAAATCGGTTCTTCGAAAGTCTCGATCGCAATGCGGCCTTGCCGGGAAACGGTGACAAAACTGTTTGCCGGCACCGCCATCCAGTTGGCGGCTTCACCGTCCAGTGGCTCTGACACCACGCATATGCCGGACGATCCACCAAGTGTCGCGGTATAAAGCGTCGGCGCGAAAGCATCGGTGGCATAGCGGATCGCGTAAAGCTGATTCCCGTCGGAAAACGCCGCGGTCAGCCGCAGAAATGGCGGCACACCGCCGCGAACTGCTTCCTCGACAACCGTTGCCACCATGCGCTTCATGGCCAGCACTGGATCAGTGTCGAGGCCGAATTCCAGCATCAGCAGGAAGATCAGTTCCGAATCGGTTGCGCCATGCTTCTGGCCATAGACGTCGTCGCTCAAATGGCTTTCCAGCCTGCGACGCAGCCGGTCGAAATGACCGATCTGGCCGTTATGCATGAAGCTCCAGCGTCCGGAAACGAAGGGATGGCAGTTGGAACGGCTGGTCAGCCCGCCGGTCGAGGCCCGCACATGCGCAAGGAAAAGGCGCGACTGAATTTGCCGCGCAAGGCTGCGAAGATTCTGGTCGGACCATGCGGGCAGAATATCCCGATAAAGGCCCGGTTCATCGCGATTGCCATACCAGGCAACGCCGAAGCCGTCGCCATTGGTACGTGTTTTGGCTTCATGCGCATCGTGGCTTTGCGCCACGAGCGAATGGCAGGGAGACGATATGATGTCTTCCAGATAGGTTTCAGGTCCGAGATAGGCGGCCCAACGACACATTTGCGATCCGGTGTTTACCGGCCCCGGTTATGCGTCCGCTCATAAAGCTGGCGAACGATTGTGCTCGCCGTCTTCTCGAACAAAAATGGCAAAATTGCATGGATCAGTGCCGCAAAGGCCGCACAAAAAAGCTTGAACGAAAAACGTCCGGCAAAGGCCATATGTTCGAAATAGGTCTCGTCAACCGACTGAGGGTGTTCGGTGAAGAGGCGCGTGATGCGAGTGGTCATTGGAAATACTCCCGTCAATGAGTAAGTTGTTCCCGTTATACGGCGCATATCGCGCCTTTCTGGAAAATCATTCTAGCAAATGCATCTGAGATGAAATCTCAAAATATCCTTGATAATTACTATTTATTGGGACAATTATCCCACTATGAAACCAGTTCTCGACGAAATTGATCGAAAAATCCTGGATCAGCTGCAAATCGATGGGACCCTGTCCGTTGATTCTCTCTCTGAGCGGGTGCACTTATCGCGCAATGCCTGCTGGCGCCGGGTCAAGCGCATGGAGGATGAGGGGATCATCAAGGCGCGCGTCGCTTTGGTCGATGCCGAGATGGCCGGTTGCGGCCTGTCCGTCTTCATTCTCGTACGCACGTCGAGCCACGATCCCGACTGGCTGACGAAATTTCGCGGTGCCATGGGGCGCTTTCCGGAGATCGTCGGAGTTTATCGCATGACCGGCGATCTGGACTACGTGCTGAAGGCGCGTGTTTCCGACGTCAAAGCCTATGACCGGCTTTATCAGCGACTGATTGCCAGCGTTCCCCTGTCAGATGTTTCGGCTTCATTCGTCATGGAAGAGATCAAGGAAACGACCGCCGTGCCGTTGGAGCGGGATTAAATCCCTCGCGGAGGGCAACTCATCGTGTAAAAGCATGATCCTGTGCCGCACTATCATTGCAAAACAGCAAATAGACGGTACACCTTTCATTGGTTTTCACGTATGAGCGTCGCCAATTTAGAGCGCATCCTGAAAAGTGAGAAACGGTTTCAGACAAGATGCGCGATGAAACAATGTTCCGCAAGAAAGGCCCCCTCATGACCGTAGCATCCGCACAAGCGCCAACGCTCGGCATCATCCGCCTCGAACATGCGAAAGGCCTCGAACTCCCGGCCTATGAGACAACGGGTTCGGCTGGCATGGACCTGCGGGCAGCCGTTGCCGAAGATCGCCAGATCGTTCTCCTGCCGGGACGTCGCACGCTGGTGCCGACAGGGCTGATCTTCGAAATTCCCGAAGGTTTTGAAGTGCAGATTCGTCCGCGCTCGGGCCTTGCCTTCAAGAACGGCATCACCTGCCTCAATACGCCCGGCACCATCGATTCCGATTATCGTGGCGAGGTGAAGGTTCTTCTCATCAATCTGGGCGATGACGATTTCCGCATCGAACGCGGTATGCGTATTGCACAGGCTGTTTTCGCACCAGTCGTCCAGCCGAAGATTGAAGAGCGCGCCCAAGTAACCGAGACGGCGCGCGGCGCTGGCGGCTTCGGTTCGACCGGCACGGCATAAGCGAACAAATCGCACGAAAAAGCCCGGCTCAGCCGGGCTTTTTTATTGCCGATTTCTTATTGCGTCAGAGCCGCGCGCTGGCAAAGTACGCCAGTGACCTGAACGTCGGCTTGTCCAATCTTGACCCCGAGCATATCCAGCACCCCGAAAAGCAGGCCATCCACCACCGGGCCCAAAGGCGTTAGCAAGGTGCCTAGGAGCTGGGTAAGCCCACTCAAGGGCAGAGGCAAAGGCAGCAATCCTATCAAAACGACCTCGAGATCAAGCCCCTTTACCAGCCCGACAAAAAGCGACCCCACGAGCTGGTTGGTCCCCACGGTTTTGATCCGTTTGGCGGCAATATCGGCAGGAGTAAAGGTCACAATTTCCTGCTTAGGATTGCCAAGCGGCAATTCAACACGTCCGCGAAGCTCGGCTATGTCCAGAGGTCCCAATTTCACTACGGCGATCGCCGTCTTCTTGACGGTCGGCGTTTTGCTGAAATTCTTCATCAAATCGATATCGGTATCGCCAAGATAGACACCGGCCACGCCCGGTTTAACACCAAGTTTTACCGTGGCACTTCCGGGTCCCTGCGGGCAGCTTATACTTTTGAGTTCGGCTTCACCGCTCGCCACGTCAATAAAGATCGGCACGTGAACATTGGCCAGATAGGAAACAATACCGTTATTGCCGACCTCAAGTTCCAGAAGCAGGCGTATCTGTGCAGTGCGGACCAAAGCACCTACCCCTCCAACAGTGAAGAACGGGGTCTTTTGTGCTGGCTCTCCAACGGCAATGTCCAGTTTAAGCGTAAGTACACCAGGCAAGCTTAGCCCAGGACCAAGCTTGATTTGATTGTTTCCCCCCAACATTGCCGCTGCGGTTATCATCTGCAGCACGTTAGCGGTGATATTGTAGTTATTAGATGATCCGAGCGATGCGTCGGCTATTGATCCAAGGCCTAGCAATTTTCCAACCGGTAGCTTCGTGTTAAGCGCACCGGCGTTCTTCCCGAGAAGGGTCAGAGCAGCCTTTGCTGCTGGATTACTCGTTGTGACCTCCGCCATAACGCTTGCCAGCATCCCGACTGAAACATCCGTGTTTAGCAGCTGGTTATAGGTCCCGGCCGTCAATCCCACCTTTGGAGCCAGCTTGTCCAGAAAGCCGAGCAGATTGATATCGGTTGCCGCGAGTGCATTGTAATCAACAAGCTTCAGATTGAGGGTGGTCCCCAACAAGCCACCGAGAAGTCCGTTCAACACACTCTGATCGGTATTCAGGCTCAATAATCGCGAACCGATCCAAAACGCGGCTTCCGCCTTCGTGGCCGCCATGCCGGTAGCGCCGAGCGCGGGGCGATTGATGAATGCCTGACCAAAATAGAGATTGCCCGGACGTGCCAGCCGGACGCGAACCGCATCGGGACTGGTACCACCGGCGACAAAACGCTTCTCAACCGCACGACTTTTATCGGGGAAATAATTGCCCTTCTCCACCCAGACACGCGTCTTGTTGTCGGTCTTTCCGTTGACGACGGACGGATCGTAAGCGCCGGTCATCAGCACCGGATCAAGACCGTTCGCCCGTAATTGCCGCAGTACCGCATCATTGGCCTGCGAAAGGGAAGCCGCACCGGCAACGGCGGCAAAATCCGCCATGCTCTGCAGCTGGCGCCGCTCCAGAAACAGCGAACTTGTGTCCACGCTGAAAGCCGCCACCGCCAGAAATATGGGGGATACCAGCGCCGCCATTGTCGCCAGATTGCCGCCCCGCGCACGCAGGAAACGCGATACCAGACCCCGCATATCGAATACCCCCACCCTGTGTCAGATTCCGCCAAGCCTTATCGTCGATGCCCTTGTAATGGTCGTGTCTGGAAGCGGCAGCCCCGTCATCAGGTTCCAGATCGGCAGGTTTTGCGCATTGTAGCGGATCGTTACCGTGAACTGGTTCGGATCGGACTGGGCATTGTCGACACTCACCTGCATCTTGGCTGGATCGATCAGTGAATATTTTGCCGCGTTTTTCTGGATGTAGGTTGTCGCCAGCGTCAACCGCTCTGGGGGATCGATACCCGCCAGCGCCGTCCGCGTGGCATCTGCCGCAAGCTGCTGGACGGCATTCGCCACGCCCAGATAAAGACCGAAGGCGATCATACCCATCAGGATCAGAAGAAAAACCGGCGCCAATATTGCAAATTCGACTGCTGCCGTGCCGCTTTTATTTCGCTTGAAAAATAACAATGAAGGTATTCTTCGATGCAGGTTTGAAAACCTGTCCGATATGAATGAAAACCTTTTTCGCCCCATAATAAGGTAAGCCATTTGCCCTCCCGTCAAAGAGCATTGAAACCTTATTCCCACGTCAATTCGAAGCAACATGCATCATGCATGCGCCGACCATCCGCCTTTGCGGACAGGTCACGTTCTAAATTCTTCCATCTACTTTCAGATGTGATTTCCCGATCTTATTTAATCAGGAGATAATTTAAGAACACTTAATTACTTTAAGAATCCTGTTTTATTTTGCGACTTCCAAAAGAATAACTGCAAGTTGTATATTGGTGCCAACTTGGTTCTCTTCATCGCTTGCTTTCGCACCATGACCGGAAGGAACCAGAAGCATCCATCCCTTTGTGTCACCGACAATTATTGCATGACAAATAATTAAGATGAAATCCTGAGCGGAGAAGCATAGATATCCCGTTAGCAATCCATAGTGGGCAAGTATTGTCTCGCTTTGGTTGTATGCGACAGAGAATTGGCGGGACATATTGATAAATCTCCGGAGATCGGAGGTTCTGAAAGTTAGAGGGTTTGACGGTGCTTACATCTTCCGATTCTTCCAAAACCGGGCAGCGAACAGCACCTTCGCAGAAGCGCGCGCGCAGCAAAGCGCGCCGCTGGTGGCTCTGGCTTCCCATCGCGGCAATCGTGGCCAGCGCGGGCTGGTATTTTTACGGCTCCGGTGAAGCTGGGGGCCAGAAGACCAGCTATCTCGCCGAAACGGTCACGCGCGGCGATATCGAAAACGCGATTACCGCCGTCGGCACACTCAGCGCGCTGCGCAGCATCAATGTCGGCGCGCAGGTCTCGGGCCAGCTTAAAAGCGTGAAAGTCGAAGTGGGTGATCAGGTCAAGCAGGGCGAGCTTATCGCCGAAATCGATCCATCGCCCTTTGAGAAGAAGGTGGAAATATCAAGCGCTCAACTCGACAATCTCAAGGCACAGCTTCTCAGCAAGCAAGCTCAGCTTACCCTGAAAAAGGCCAATGCGGCACGCCAACGCTCGCTTCTGGCCACACGCGGCGTATCGCAATCCACCGTTGATCAGGCCGATGCCGATCTCGCCATGGCCGATGCGGATGTGAAGGCGCTCGGCGCGCAAATCCGCCAGCAGGAAGCCCAGCTTGCCAGCGACAAGGTCGATCTCGGCTACACCAAGATTTACAGCCCCATGGAAGGCACAGTCGTCGATCAGGCCGCCAAGGAAGGCGAAACGCTGAATGCCGTGCAAAGCGCGCCGACCATTGTTACCGTGGCCGATCTTAAGGTCATGACGGTGGAAGCGCAGGTTTCGGAAGCCGATATCGGCAGGCTGAAGCCCGGAATGCCGGTCTATTTCACCCTGCTTGGCCAGCCGGAGAAGCGTTTTACCGGCACGCTGCGCCAGATCAAGCCGACGCCTGCGACCGAGAACAATGTCGTGCTCTATTATGCACTGTTCGACGTCCCGAACCCGACCGGCGAGCTGATGATCAACATGAGCACACAGGTCTATTTCATTCTCGATGAGGCGAAGGACGTGTTGATCGTCCCCTCCTCCGCGCTGAACTACAAGCGCGAAGGCCCCCAGAACCAGAGAGGCAAGCCGCAGATTTCGGTCAAGGTCGTGAGCGACAACGGCTCGATCACCGAACGTCAGGTTCAGATCGGCGTGCGCAATCGCGTGCAGACAGAGATCAAGAGCGGCCTTGAGGAAGGCGACAAGGTCGTCGTCACCAGCGCGTCCAGCGGAGCTGAAGCCGCCGCAGGACAGCGTGGCCGCAGGCCCGGCATGCGCCTGTTCTGATGAGCCGTCTCATGACCGAAAATCCCGTAACTGACACGCCCCTCATCAGACTGGATGATATCCGCAAGACCTATCACAATGGCGACCTTGCTGTTGAGGTGTTGCACGGCATCACGCTCGATATTCAGGCTGGAGAGTTCGTCGCGATCATGGGCGCGTCGGGCTCCGGCAAATCGACGCTGATGAACATTCTGGGCTGTCTCGACAGCCCGAGCGGCGGACAATATCTGCTCGACGGCGAGGACGTCTCGACACTGGATGCCGATGCGCTGGCAGCATTGCGTCGCCGAACCTTTGGCTTCGTCTTCCAGAGCTACAACCTCATCTCGACCTCGACCGCGCAGGAAAACGTCGAAGTGCCCGCGATCTATGCAGGCCTGCCCGCATCGGAGCGCCATGCGCGTGCCGCCGAATTGCTCAACTCGCTGAAACTCGGTGACCGCCTCGATCATCGCCCGAACCAGCTTTCAGGCGGCCAGCAGCAGCGCGTTTCCATCGCCCGTGCACTCATGAATGGCGGGCGCATCATTCTTGCCGACGAGCCGACAGGCGCACTCGACAGCCAGAGCGGCGAAGATGTGATGGAACTGCTGCGCTCCATGCACGCGCAGGGTCATACCGTCATCGTCATCACACATGCCCGCGAAGTGGCCGAACGCGCCGACCGGCTGATCGAAATCCGCGACGGCCAGATCCTTTCGGATACGGTAAAACGAGCTATTCCCGATACGCAGGCGCCGTTCCGGTTGCGGGAGAGCCTTGAAGGCAGTTCCGCCCGCATCGCCGATATTTCGGAAGCGGTGAAGATGGCGATGCGCGCCTTGCGGGCCAACATCTTCCGAACGATCCTTACTCTCCTCGGCATCATCATCGGCGTCAGTTCCGTTGTGACGATGCTCGCCATCGGCACCGGTGCGCAGAACTCGATTCTCGACCGCATCAATGCGATGGGCACCGATCTCATTCTGGTACGTCCGTCCATGGCGGGCTTCCGGGGAACAGGCTCGATAGCGACACTGGTCCCCGAAGATGCCACTGCCATTCTGGAACTGCCGAACATCAAAACCGCCGTCCCCGAAGTCACCGGCACCGTGACGCTGCGGCGTGGCAATGTCGATTACCAGTCGCAGGCAAACGGGACTGTCCCTGCCTTTTCCGAAGCCAAATCGTGGAAGGTTGCCACCGGCGACTTCATCAGCCAGAGCGATCTGGACAACTATGCGCCGGTCGCAGTTCTGGGCAAAACGGTCGTCAACACGCTGTTCCCCGATGGCAGCAATCCTATCGGGCAGTATATCCTGATCCAGAAGATTCCGTTTCAGGTCATCGGAACATTGGAACCGAAGGGCGCAGGCTTTGGCGGCTCGGATCAGGACGACGTGGTGATCGTACCGCTCTCCACCGGCAATCTGCGGCTGTTCGGCCAGAAATACGTGCGCACCATCACGGTGCAGGTGAAGGATTCCGACCTCATCAACACGACGCAGGAACAGATTCAGGACCTGCTCGACCAGCGCCACAAGAAGCAGGACACGATGATAACCAACATGTCCTCCATCCGCGAGGAT
The DNA here is from genome assembly GCF_024539785.1 of Ochrobactrum sp. BTU2. Lineage (NCBI taxonomy): Bacteria > Pseudomonadati > Pseudomonadota > Alphaproteobacteria > Hyphomicrobiales > Brucellaceae > Ochrobactrum > Ochrobactrum sp. BTU2. The sequence goes on from NZ_JAHWRG010000006.1 coordinate 19,771, forward strand.
GCGACGGCGATGGGCAATACGATGACGTTGTTTCTGGGTTCCGTCGCTGCAATCTCGCTTCTGGTCGGCGGCATCGGGGTCATGAACATCATGCTGGTGAGCGTGACGGAGCGCACCCGCGAAATCGGCGTGCGGATGGCAACCGGCGCAAGGCGGCGCGATATTCTGCTGCAATTCATCACCGAGGCATTGACCGTATCGGCCATTGGCGGGGCGTTCGGCGTCGTGATCGGACTGGGCGCTGCTGCCGTCGCAGGCTGGGCCGGGCTTTCAGTCGGCTACAGCTTGGGACCCGTCCTGCTGGCCTTCGCCTGTGCTTTCGCCACTGGCCTGATCTTCGGTTTCCTGCCTGCGCGCAAGGCTTCTCGCCTGCTCCCGGCTGTGGCACTGTCTTCTGAATAGAAAAACACTGATTGGAAGGCAGTGCAGCGATGATTCTCCTGAAGCGAGGCCTCTCCGTCGCAGCCATAGCGCTCGCTGCTATAGCTGCGCTGACGCAGCCCGGCCGCACGGAGACCTGCAACCGCCAAACCTTTGAAAGTACAAACTACATCATCTGCGATGCAAAGGCGGACGGCACAAGCTTGCATCTGTTCTGGAAAAATGGCGACGACGAGCCCTATCGCAATTTTTCGAAAATAGCCGACGCTGCCGCAAGCCGCGGTGAGACACTCGTTTTCGCGCTCAATGCCGGAATGTATCAGCCTGATTTTTCGCCGATGGGTCTCTACGTCGAAAATGGCCGTGAGCTTCGCCCGGCAAGCAAGACGACACCTGTTCGTGGGTCCGGGCCCGTACCGAACTTTTACAAGAAGCCGAACGGCATCTTCTACCTCGGCGACAAGGGTGCCGAAATCCTGCCGACAGGCCGTTTTCTGAAACAAAAGATCAAGCCGCAACTGGCCACCCAGTCCGGGCCGATGCTGGTTATCCGCAACCGGATCAATCCGATTTTCATCGTCGGCTCAACCGACAAGACCCGGCGCAGCGGTGTCGGCATTTGCAGTGGCGGCGCGATCCGATTCGCAGTCAGCGAAGACGCGGTCAATTTCCACGATTTCGCAAAATTGTTTCGAGACCATCTCCAATGCCCCAACGCCCTGTTTCTGGATGGCGGTGGCGGCGCTGGCATTTACGTTCCAGCGCTGGGACGGAATGATGTCTCGTGGCACGGCGGTTACGGCCCGATCTTCGGGTTTGTGGAGTAATGTTGAATCGGCAGAAAATGAAAAGGCCGGTCTGATCTCCAGACCGGCCTTTCAGATAATGCATTCTGCATTGCTTACTTGAACAGCAGCGGCAAGGTGATTGGCATACGCGCCTTGGCAATGGCTGCCGGCGGGGCAGGCACAGGCGAAGCTCGACGCGCTGCTTCCAGTGCAAGCTGATCGACCTCCGAATTACCGGACGAACCGGCCAGCTTGACCGAAAGCACGTTGCCAGACGGATCAATCACAAAGTTGATGACCACGCGTCCTTTGGCGTTGCGTGCCTTGCGCTGCATGAAACGCGTGTTACGCGCCATATGCGCATTCATCTTCGCCTGCCATTTGTTGGAGGCGACGCCCGCCGACGCAGAATTCTCGCCACGACGGTTCGCAGCAGCCTTCTCGCCCGCATCTGCATCCATGCGCGGCGCAGCAGCCTGACGGGTTTCTGGCGCCTTCTCGGCCTTCTTGGGCTTGGGCTTCTCGACCTTAGGTTGCTTCGGCTTTTCCGGTTTCGGCTTCTCAACCTTTTTCGGTTCTGGCTTCGGCTCCGGCTTGGGTTCCGGTTTCACTTCCGGCTTTTCGACCGGCAACGGAACAGCCACTTCGGGCTTTTCTGCCTCGACCACATCCGGAATGACTTCTTCCGGTTCCTGAACGGCTTGTGGTTCCGGCTCAGGCTCGGGCGGTTTCACCTCTTCCGGTTCAGGTGGTGTCGGTTCTTCCTGCACCGGTTCTGGCTGCGGGGCCGGTTCCGGCTCTGCCTGTTCCTGCGGTGCTTCAGCCGTTTCCGGCTGGGCTTCTTCCGCAACCTGTTCTTCCATCGGCGCTTCCGGCTCCAGCGCAAGTTCCACCACCATGGCGGCAACCTGCGAACCGTCAGGCTGATCCTGCTCCTGCGCCATATGGATGGCATAGGCACCGGCAGCATGAACGGTCAGGACAAGAATACCCGCACCGAGCCAGCGCCCCGCATCATGCCAGAAGGAATGATGATGAGTGTCAGCCGAAGCCACCTTTACAGGAGGATGGTCGGGCGGAAGTGCGTTCATTGCGCGGCTCCCTGCGCTGCGGGAGTTTGCGAGGCGGGGGCCGGTTGCGCAGGCACACCGGTGGGTGCGGCTCCGCTCTGATCCGCACCGACGGTTTCAAGACCGACCAGCGCAATCTTCAGATAACCGGCTTCACGCAGAAGATTCATCACACGCATCAATTCGCCATAGCCGACATTCTTGTCGGCACGCAGGAAGATACGCGCTTCCTTGTTTTTCTCCGACAGGCTGTCCAGCGCCACACCGAGGCGCTCGCGGGCAACGGTGTCATTGCCGACACTGATGCTGAGATCGTCCTTCAGGGTCACATAAAGCGGCTTGTCGGGACGGGGTGCAGGCGCTGCCGTCGAGGCAGGCAGATCCACCTTCACATCCACAGTCGCCAGAGGCGCTGCCACCATGAAAATGATGAGCAGAACCAACATGACGTCGATGAATGGCGTCACATTGATCTCGTGGTTCAGCTCGAGATCGTCACCGCCGCCTTCGCGAACTTTACCAGCCATGGTGCCTACTCCGCTGCGTGCAGCGTGCCTTCACGCACACCGGCCGTTCTGAAATCCAGATCGCGGCTGACAAGGCGCTCGACCCCTGCCGAAGCATCGGCCAGCAGCGACCGGTAGCCGGTGATGGAACGGGCGAACACATTGTAGATAACCACAGCAGGGATAGCTGCGACGAGACCGATGGCAGTTGCAAGCAAGGCTTCGGCAATACCCGGCGCAACGACGGCGAGGTTCGTCGTCTGCGCCTGGCTGATATTGATGAACGAATTCATGATGCCCCAGACCGTGCCGAACAGACCGACAAACGGCGCAACCGAACCGATGGTCGCAAGAATGCCAGTGCCCTTGGAAAGACGGCGTCCGGCCTTGGCCTCGATACGCGACAGGCGCGAGGAAACACGCTCCTTGAGGCCTTCGCCACCGGCGCGCGCCAGCGCAGGACCCGACAAGCGCACCTCATCTTCTGCAGCACGGACCAGAACTGCACCCGGTCCCTTTGCACCGTCCAACGCATGGACTGCTTCGGCAAGCGTTGCCGAATGACCGATAACTTTCAATGCCTTGGTAGCACGGCGACGCGCACCGGCCAGTTCAAGCGTCTTGGCGACCCAGACCGTCCATGTGGCGAGCGAAGCGATCGCGAGACCAATCATCACGGCCTTCACGACCCAATCCGCAGCCATGAACATGCCCCATGGCGACAGGTCGTGCGGAAGGATCAAACCGTTCTCACTTTCGACAGGTGCAGCAGCAGGCGCAGCTGTCTGGGACTGGATCAGTTCAGGCGAAGGTGCCGTAGCCGGTGTGGTTGCGGCCGGGGCAGACGCTCCCGGTTCGTTCGCAGGCGCCGGAGCAGCGACAGGCGCTGTATTGGCTGGTGCAGAACTGGAAGGCGCCTCTGCGGCGGGGGCGGCCGGGGCATTCGTCGATGGGGTTACGTCCTGGGCCAATGCAGAAGCCGCACCCAGCAAGCCGATGCCCATCGCCGCAGCCATGAAGCCTTTTCGCCAGAAACCAGTCATTTTGATCGCCTTTTGATTGTTCAAATCCGCGAGCACATGACTAAACCCTCATGCAGGCCGTCGCGCCGCTTGTTGGGCCTCTTCTTAACTCCCAATAACATGATGGCGCAAGTCATGTTTTCATTTTAAGGGCATTTTCGTCTTGCAATCCAAGGATTAGCGAACATTTTTCGCCTCTCGGCTTTTTGCCAGTTGCACATTCGTGCCAAATCAGACCTGATATGGTTAACCGCAGCGCTTGAGGATTGGATTTAAGAACAAATTCCGGGTGCTCGGGAGGAAATGCAGTTCCGGCCAAGCCGGAATCCGGAGGACATGCCTATGATGCTCAAGGATATCCAGACACTTGAACATGCGGCCCGTACTGCCATGGCAGGAAATGATGATCCGCTGCCGGTACAACAGCGTTCGCTGAAGCCATCACATGTGGGACTGGCCTTTATCATGCTGGCCGGTGCGGCTTACCTGATACTGGCCTGATGCTTGCTTGAGCCAGAAACTTTCAACTCAAAAGCGTTGTTTGCCCCATTTTTGCCATTGAAAAGACGCGGGTTTCACAATTTTGACGTTTGAATAACACAGATTTTGAGCGGAACGGAAACCGTTTCCCCTCGTTTTTTCTCCTGTAGACGGTGAGATTGCCTCTCGCCTTCGGTTTGCCTTAATTACCGACAGGAGTTTCCATGAAAAGACTTCTCGCCTCCACGGCTCTTGCCGCGCTGATTGCCTTGCCCGCCTTCGCGCAGGGTGGTTCACCGATCTTCTCCGACGAGAAACAGGAAAAGCCGATTGCCAGCGAGAACGGGTATTTCGTGGCGTCCCCCGGCCAGCTTCTGGTGTCAGGCTTCATCGGACAGGCGGTTTATAACGGCCCATCCAACGATGCCGCGAATATCGGGACGGTCAATGACATGATCCTCGGTGCCGATGGCAGTCCGCAGGCGGTGGTGATCGGGGTCGGCGGCTTTCTCGGTGTCGGGGAAAAGAACGTCGCAATCGGCTTCGATCACGTGTCGTGGGTGGTTCGTGAAGACGGTAAGCGCTGGCTGATCGTGGACGCCACCAAGGAACAGCTCGAAAAGGCGCCGGCATTCGACCGCAGCGCAGCTTTCGAAGCAGATGGCGTACCGCGCGCCGAACCGCCAGCCGCCGAAAAGACCATTACCACGCAGAAGGCGGACAGAATCATGCCTGATGGCATGAAGCCGGTTCCCTCCGAGGGACTAAGTGCGGACAAGCTCATCGGAGCCACGGTTTTCGGTGCGGATGAAACGAAGATCGGAACGGTCGGCGATGTCCTGATGACCGCCGACGGGCAGACAGAGGCATTCGTTGTCGACGTGGGCGGTTTCCTTGGCATCAATTCCAAGCCGGTGGCCGTTTCCATCGCCAATCTCGACGTTGCTACCGGCAAGGACGACAAGCTGAACGTCTTCACGCAGTTCACCAAAGAACAGCTGCAGGCACAGTCCGCCTATTCGGACGAAGCCTACAAGAAGGACCCGGAAGGCACGATCCTTCATGGCGAAGCGGAGTAAGGCTTCACGATATTTGCGGAGGCATTATCTGTAGTGCTTCCGCACTTTCCCGCCATTTACCCTGCCATTTACCATGACTTGCAACAACCGGCTGGTCTTGTTGCCGCTGATGGCTTGGCATGCAACCATTAAGCCAGCCGCACGTTATCCAAACGATAACCAGAGACTGAACAGGAGAGCTGATATGGCGCGTGCATCCGCGAAAACGAGCAAGATCGAAGAAAAGATCGAGGAAGCGCTGACCGATGCCAGCACGGAAGACCTGCAGGCCCAGGTCGAGCAGCTGAAGGAAGATATCGCTGCCATTGCGGCAACACTTGCCAATCTCGGTTCGCAGACCGTCCGCGACGCAAAACGCAGTGCGAAGGAAACCTACAAGAGCGCTTATATTCAGGGCGAGGACGCCATCGATGATCTGCGCAACAAGGCACAGGATGTTGAAGCCCAGCTGACGGCAACGGTGCGCGAACGCCCGATTGCCGCACTCGCCACTGCACTCGGCGTCGGCTATCTGCTGGCCCTGCTCTCGCGCCGCTGAGGCGGATCATGCTGAAAGCTCTCATGCCCCTATTGTCTGCGATGGCAGGCGAAGAACTGAAATTCGTCGCGGGTCAAACGAAACGTGCAGCGATTTTCGGTGCGGCCATCGCCGTCTTCGCAATCATCGCGATCACCTTTTTCTGCGTCGCCGCCTTTCTGGCACTGGCGCAGAACTATGGCGGGCCGCTGGCGGCTCTCATTCTCGCTGCATTGTCGCTGATCGCGGCGCTTCTCATTCTCGCAGTCCTGAAAATTCAGGCTGCGTCCGAGGCCAAAAAGCGCAAGCAGAAAATGGAGGCGGACAAATCGGCGATGGTAGCAGCGGCAGCAATCGCGACCGTGCCTGCCATCCTCAAACGGCCCATACTCGCCGCCGCCCTGCCGCTTGCAGGCATTGCTCTGGTCTCGCTGCTTTCTGACAAGAAAAAGCGCCCGCCGCAGAGCTGATAGCTTCAAGCAAACGCAAAAACGTCGGCTTCAAGCCGGCGTTTTGTTTTCCGCCTTCACCGCCAGCTTTATTTGCCAACCGGCATTTCGCCTTCTTCGGCTAGTGGTCTCATGAATCTACTGGATTTTTCGAATTTGACGTTTGAAACGAGATTTGTATCGGACGGATATCAAACGTCAAATTCAATCCACCAGCGACGACAAGCGGACAATCACTCTGGTTCCGACACCATCATCGGTCTTGCAGTAGACGGGCTTTTCGCCGAACTGCATGCAAAGCTGTTCGATCACCAGCGTACCGAGACCGTTCTTCTCGCCGGATTTCTGCTTGTCCTTGTCGAAGCCCACACCGTCATCTTCCACGACCAGCACCGGGATTGCATCTTCACCCGGCTTCAGGCTGATCCGGATATGCCCTTCCGGACGTCCCTTGAAAGCATGCTTGATCGCGTTGGTGACAAGCTCGCCCAGAATGATGCCAATTGTCGTCACATCGCGCGCCTTCAGATCAAGCGGCGCGAAATCGGTCGAAAATTCGATCTTGCGATCCTGACCGATAGCGGTTCGGATATCGTTGATGACGGTTCCGAGAAAATCGTCGACGCGGGCCGATTCCATATCCTCGCCCAGACGCAAGCGCCGATGCGCTGTCGATACCGTCTGGACGCGATCGCGAGCGGCTGCGAGAGCCGCGCGAGCATCCTCGCTGCGCGTCTGCCGCATCTGAAGGCCAAGCAGGGATGAAACGGTGGCCAATGAATTGCCGATGCGATGATTGGTGTCCTGCAGCAGAAGCTCGACCCGCTGGCGCTCCCGCTCGGCGATGCGGCGCTCGTGCTCAAGCTCGGCGGTCCGTTCCTGCACACGCTGTTCCAGCAATTGCTTTTCCGAACGCAGCGCCGTTTGCCCCTCGAACATGGACCGCGCATAACGCTGAACCCGGCTGAACAGCAGAAGCGCCAGCATGGCAGCTGAAGCCAGCGCCACGATAGACGTCGCCGTCATCCAGTAGCGCATGCGGTTGATCCGCTTGTTGCGTTCAAGAAGCTGTTGTTCTTCCGCATCGATGAATTGCGTGACTGTATTGGCAAGCTGATCCATCAGCACCTTGCCCTCATCGCCGCGCACTTTTTCAACCGCTGCCGCCACATCACCCGACTGGGCAAGATTGACCGTCTCGCGCACATCTTCCTGTTCGCGTTCGACCAGCGCGCGGATCTGCTGAACCCGCGCATCCTGCAGCGGGCTCTGATCTGTCAGGGCTTCGAGGTCGGCAAGCGTCTTGTCGACGCTCAGAATCGTATTGCGATACAGATCGAGATAAGTCTCATCCAGCGTCAGAAGATAGCCGCGACGGCTCATCTCGATATTGCTGGCAAGGCGCGCAACCTTGTCGACCTGCTGGCGCAACGCATAATTGCGGGAAATATCGACGACCTGATGATTGACCCCGGACGACAGAAACAACGTCATGATGGCCGACAGCAGCACAAGGCCGAGCGAAACGATAACCGCAACCGGCTTCGATGACGATTGAAGCAGTTTTTGCAACAAGGCTGATGGCAAGAACGCAACCCACAAACAAACGATCACTTTGCCGACAGGAAATATCAGCAGCTGCTAACCTACAAGTGGCAGGATAAAAAGCAATCGTTGTGGGCGAAAACAGGCGAAGGTTTGAGGTTTTAGCGCGATAAGCCCCCCTTTCATGGGAAAGAGGGGCAATTGATCATGCGTTATGCAAAGCTTCTCAAGGTCGCCCGCGATGAATCGGCATCCGGACCGTAGTCGCCTTCGCCTTCGATCTTGAGGATTTCCTGCAAGCGCGTGCGAGCACGGCTGACACGGCTCTTGATCGTGCCGACAGCACAGCCGCAGATTTCCGCAGCTTCCTCATAGGCAAAGCCCGAAGCGCCGATCAGAATGATCGCTTCGCGCTGATCGTCGGGCAATTGCTCTAATGCTGCGCGGAAATCCTGCAGATCAAGCGTGCCATATTGCGAAGGATGCACGGCGAGCTGTTCGCTGAACACGCCATCCGTGTCCTGCACTTCGCGGCCACGCTTGCGCATCTGCGTGTAGAATTCATTGCGCAGGATGGTGAAAAGCCAGGCCTTCATATTGGTCCCCATTTCAAAGGACTCCTGCTTGGCCCATGCTTTCATGATCGTATCTTGTACGAGATCATCTGCCTTGTCGTGCTGGCCAATCAGCGACACCGCAAAGGCGCGCAGGCTCGGCAGCGATGACAGAAGCTCTCGCTTGAACTGTGCATTACTCTCAACCGACGGACCGGGTGCTGTGTTCACGCATACTCTCCTGTTCAGCCTGATCGAGTTTTTGGAGAAGATCGAGGAAGCGATCCGGGATCGTCTCATCCTGTATCGAGGTGTACAGTGCCTTTAGTTTCAATCCGACTTCACAATTTGGTCCTAGTATATCCTTCTGAACGCGACGGGACGACCTGACCCCGGCTCCGTTCATGTGAAGGTTCTCTTTTTCTGCCATATCTTGATCGTTCCGGGCTCAATGCCCTACCCTATTAATCTAAGCCCCTGCTTGTCCGGAAAATGCGCGGCTTACCAAAAAGTTCCCTAATATATCTCCCAATCTCGGAACTTTTTTCAAAGCGCCCCGTTTAGAGTACCATAATGCTGCGCTCAAAGCATGGGCGGGAGGGGTCTAGAACCGTGTCCGCCAATGTGCATTCAATGAACGAAAGCGGCAGTTGAGGAGTTCCAATACCATGACGTTATCGACGCGTATCGCGCCGCACCTTCCCTATCTCCGTCGTTTTTCTCGTGCTCTTACCGGCTCCCAGGCTTCCGGCGACGCTTATGTTGCGGCTGCCCTTGAAGCCCTGATTGCCGATGTGAGCATTTTTCCGGACGCCTCGTCCGACCGGATCGGCCTCTATCGCCTTTTCTGCGATCTTTATAAGACGGCCTCGGTTCGCGTACCGGAACCAGCATCGGAATTTGCATGGGAACAGCAGGCTGCAAGAAATCTTTCGCATATCGCGCCCCTTCCGCGACAGGCATTCCTGCTTGTGGCGGTGGAAGGTTTTTCCGACAAGGAAGCCGCCGAAATTCTCGAACTGGACGATGTTGAACTGAGCCGTGTTCTCTCGGCTGCATCGACCGAGATTTCGCGTCAGGTGGCAACGCGCATCATGATTATCGAGGACGAACCGCTGATCGCGATGGATATCGAGCAGATGGTGGAAAGTCTCGGCCATGAAGTCGTCGGCATTGCGCGCACCAAGGATGAGGCTCTGGCGCTCTACAAACAGGAAAAGCCGCGTATGGTTCTGGCTGATATCCAGCTGGCCGATGGAAGCTCGGGCATCGATGCAGTGAATGAAATTCTGCAGAACGACACGATCCCAGTTATTTTCATCACCGCTTTCCCGGAACGTCTGCTGACCGGCGAGCGCCCGGAACCGACCTTCCTCGTCACCAAGCCGTTCAATCCGGATATGGTGAAGGCGCTGATCAGCCAGGCACTCTTCTTCGAAGAAGCCTCGCAGGTCGCAGCTTAAATTCAAAGGTCATAAACTCCCGAAAGGCGACAGCTTTCGGGAGTTTAATGTTGGCGCTTCAATACACCGCCAAATCACACCGCCTTAGGTCCTGACATGAGTATTTAGAGTTGTGAGCGCCTTAATTTACCCGGAAGCACGGAACCAACCTGGCCTGGATGTCGTTTCTCCTTCACACAATAAAAAGGAGACCGGACATGCTTTATTATGCGCTCGTATTTCTTGTGGTGGCACTCGTAGCAGGTGCGCTCGGTTTCGGCGGCATCGCTGGTGCGTCAGCCGGTATAGCGCAGATTCTGTTCTTCGTGTTCCTTGCTCTGCTCGTTATTTCGCTCATCGCTTCGGCGATCCGCAAGGCGTAACAGATATAAAATCAAAGGCTGTTTTTGACCTTCTGACTCACCAGCCTATATTGCTTCTTAATGAAATTCGCCGCCGCATCACGTCATGCGGCGGTTTATCGGTTCCAGAATTCGGGCCAGTTCAAGGATCACAAGACGATCGCTCGATCGAGACCCGCCGACCAGTCGATGAAATGGATGCCATGGCACGCAAATTTCCGCATAACTTTTCCGGAGCTTTTGCCGCTTTGCCAATGCGCGACCCAAATATTTGTTTCGTCGCATTCTCCTACGCAAAACCGCTTCGCACTTTTGCTGGAAATGCTCTGAATTCGGTTGCGGGATAATCGGGGCAGACATGACCGCTGGCGCAAAAGTTACCCTGCAAGAAACGGAACCTGACGCAGCCCGGCTGCGAGCCTTGCTGAGGGCCGTGCGCAACAGCAATGTCTGCGTTCTCTACCAGACACCCGATCTGATCTATTCCTGGGGGGAAAACATCCCGCTCTACTGGCAGGAAAAGTGGAAAATCGGTGGAAGTGACTGCGATTTCATTTTCTCCGTCACCTTGCACAAACTCGACGGCGCGAAGCGCGCGGCACTGGATACCGGCGAAGCGCAGAATGTGGAGATCGCCATCAATGATGGCGACAAGCTGCGCTGGATCGAATTTCACATCGACTGCGATCGTGATGATAACGGCAATATACTGGGCCTTGTCACCACGGCTATTGAAATCAGCGAACTGAAGCGACGCGAGCAGGTGCTGAAGACCCTCTTGCGTGAAGTCAGCCATCGCTCCAAGAACCTTCTGGCCATCGTGCAAAGCATTGCCAGCCAGACGGCACGCTTCACCGATTCCATCGACGACTTTCTGTTGAAGTTCCGCGGACGCATCCAGTCCCTATCCTATTCACAGGATCTGGTGACCGATTCGAACTGGCGCGGCGCACTGTTTCGCGATCTCGTGCATTCACAGGTCGAAAAATATATCGACGTCAGCGACGAACGCCTGAGCATCGATGGCGACAATCCCTATCTGTTCCCAGGCGCCGCATTGCATGTCGGCCTCGCGCTGCATGAACTGGTGGTCAACGCCACTTCCTTCGGCGGCCTCTCGATCCCTTATGGCCGGGTAAAGATTTCGGCGAAGGTCATCCATGTCGCCAGCGGCGATGACAGGCTGGAATTCCGCTGGGAAGAAACCAATCCGGCAATGCCCGAGGTTTTCGAGCACGATCCGCGCTTCGGCAGCGCGGTGCTGCAACGCATCGTCCCCGCCTCCGTCAATGGTCACGCCGATTATCGTATCGACGGAACCGGGGCCGTTTATTCGCTCGTCATCCCGACCGAACAGTTCGACGCCTGATCAGGCGCTAGCTCCTCAACGGCCACAAAAAAAGCCGCCATGGTCAGACCTGGGCCTGAACCACGGCGGCTTGCTCTGAATTTGCGGAACGCCAGCTGCATAACGTTTGACGGTTAGCGCGGCATTCTCGCCGCTCGCCTCGTGCGGGGAGGTTGAGGCGAACTCTGAAGGCCGCGTTGTGGGGGCGGGGTCACGACCTTCATGCGCGCTTAACGCCGCAGAAGAAACTTGGTTCCGTCAGTTTCGTATTTTTTTGCAATAAAGTTCCAGCCGGTGATGCACAATCTCGTAACCGAGCGATCGGGCGATCTCTTCCTGCAGTTTTTCGATCTTGTCGGAGCGGAATTCCACCACATCGCCGGAATCCATATCGATGATGTGATCATGATGCGCGCCGCTTGCCTGTTCGAAACGCGAAGGCCCTCCGGCGAAGGCGTGCCGGTGGATGGCGCCGCGTTCTTCGAGAAGCTTCATCGTGCGATAAACGGTCGAAAGCGAGATGCTGCTGTCGATCTCGACCGCGCGGCGAAAAATCTCCAGCGCGTCGGGATGATCTTCCGTCTCGGTCAATATGTTCAGGATGATCCGGCGCGGCCGCGTGATGCGGACACCTGCCTGGCGCAGTTCCTGTTCATAATCGGGTTTCTTGTATGATTCACTCATGCCCCGATTATGCACCGTCGCACCGCCAGTTGCAAATTTTTGCAACTGGACCAACCCCAATCTCCCCAACCCATTCCTGTGAATGTACTTTAGTGACTAAGATCCACTAACCGTTCGAATTCGAACCCGACAGCCTTGTCGTTCAGATGGTATTGTCCCCTGCCCACCCGCACGAAAAGCGCGTTGCCTTCCGGTTGGTTGTCTGTGCAGTTTTCGGCAAGGAACGAGAAGTATCTGGAATAAGGCCAGCCTGGAGCAACCCGGCGCACATCTCTAGGCGAGAAAGGTTCGGAAAGAATACCTTTCACCCGGACAGCATTATGGATTTGAGGATAAATATTCGATCCATTTTTCCACATGCATTAACTTTACCACCAGCACGCGCAACATTCATATCCCGCGAACACGGGATAATTGCAGATTTTCCGAATATAACGTCCAGACTTCGCCGCCAAAACGCTCATGTAATCATCTGTGATCTAGCGCTACTTTTTGTCTCCCGTTCTATTGCGAATGCGCTGTATCGGATTGTGAAATACGCTTATCCGGTAACTACGGAGAAATTCATGAAAGCAAAAATCTTATTCTTTGGAATGGCAATTGCAGCTCTCACGTCTTTCGGTGCGATGGCCCAGTCCAACGGCAATATAGCGCCAAACCAAACAAAACTACCGACGCCATACAAGACCGCAAGTCTGCTGATAGTTCCCGGACAGTCTGGCCAATGCTATTACGCCACGGGTACTGACTGCGTAAGCCAATGCGACATGGGCATCTGCAAGAAATGCCGGAATGGCTATTACGCATGTACTAAATTTGATCCGCCTCCCGTCAAGAAGTGATCCCTTGTTTAGAGTTCCGCAACGGCGGAACTCTTCTCCCAAATCCACGAATGAAGGGCATGGAAAAATCAGAAAATGCTCAGATAGATGAGCGGAGACAGACAGAGGAAGAGGCCGATGACCGCAACAAAACTGCGCCAGTAAAACAGGCCCCAAAGGCCGAAGACTATCGCCACAGGCGCAGTATAGATGCTGAATATGACAATATATCCATCATCGCCGACGCCAAAAAGCACGATATAGAAGAATATGAGTGCCGTCGCAGCACCAAAAGCCAGCGACACCACAGCAGAAAAGCACCAGTCCCGCTTGCGCACTAATCGGTGCGTACCCGCTTTATCCAGAGCCATTGCCAGTGATCGTCAGTCAGCTGGTGCAAGTACCGTGAAGAGCGCAGCTCCATCACGATCCAGCTCTTTGACTGCCACCGGATAGATGTCGCCTTCATGTGATCGGAGGCCGACCGCCGATGCCCCCATCGCGTCGGATATTGCATCCTTGCTGCCCCAGAACTTGCCGCGCTTTGTGAGGTCCACGCCGTCATCGGGAATAGCGACGCTATATTCCACCGCACCTTTATCGATACCATCACAGATGAGGTTCGCCGATCCGGTCTTGATTGAAACGCTCATCGTTCCTCCGCGCCTGATTGATCTCTTGTCGGGATCGACCCTAACGCGCATCCGCGAAAGTGTAAAATACTGTCTCCGGAAGAAGTGATGGTACGCCCAAGGGGAATCGAACCCCTGTTTGCGCCGTGAGAGGGCGCCGTCCTGACCGCTAGACGATGGGCGCTTAAGCCATGTCGCTGATATAATCGCCAAAGAGAAAAAGTGCAATCCTCGAAGGGAGAAACAAACAAGGCGGCAATCATGCCGCCCTGATCAGCCTCTATCCGCTTCATAGCAGGGCGCTGAGATGCTAACGCTATCCACGCCCTGAAAATGCTCAGTCGCCGCACGGGCTTAACCAAGTCTCGGTGAGTCAAACTCAACGCGACTTGGTATTATTCGACATTGCCGAGCTTGATGCGCCCGATGATGCGCGATTCGCGATAGTCATAGATGATGAGTTCCGTACCGCCATCCGGCAGCAGGGTTTCCAGCGAAAGTTCATTGCCGGAAAGGCTTTGCGAGAGAAGACGGGTGCCCGGCGTCAGGTTGATCTGCGATTCGATCAGCTTCGGCGGTTCCGGCTTTGCCGGAGCGGACGCAGCCTGTCCGGGGATATCCGAACGGGCTTCTTCCGCTGGCGGGGTTTCCGGCGCGCGATTGATCTTGTAGACAACGGCGACAAGCACGGCCATAAGACCGATCAGCATGACACCGATGGAGACGGCCAGAAGCCGGATCATTTTGCGGCGCACACGTTCCATGGCTGGATCAAGCTGGGGCTCGGCCTGTTCTTCCGGGTAATAGCCCTGCTGATAGTCCTGATAGCCTGAATCCTGATTATTCTGGTATCTCGGATAGTGTGGATCCTGCATTCAACGACTCCGGTTCGAACTTCGCCATGTTATGGCGTGTGCCGCGTGATAGAGCATTTTGCAGCCAAATGGAAACATTTGACGCCGCATAAATGCGGTAAAACCAAGAGATAGAGCTGTTCTGACGATTTCGTTAAAACACGCCCGCTCTCATAGAGGCCCATTCTCTTAAAGGAAAGACACGAGTGAAAGAGCTTACGACCGACTCCGATGCCACAGGCAAGCGTCTCGACCAGTGGCTGGCCGCAGCATTGGGGCCGGAACTCTCGCGCAGCCGCGTTCAGTCCCTGATTGCCGAAGGCCATGTGACCATCGACGGCGCACCCGCCCGTGAAGCCAAGCAAAAGCTGCGCGAAGGCATGACAATCGCCATCGTGCTGCCTGAGCCGGAACCAGCCGAACCCATCGCCGAGAACATACCGCTCGATATTCTTTACGAGGATGATGATCTCATCGTGATCAACAAGCCCGCCGGGCTTGTCGTTCACCCAGGCAACGGCAACTGGACGGGAACACTCGTCAATGCCCTTATATATCATTGTGGCGATAGCTTGTCGGGCATCGGTGGAATTCGCCGCCCCGGCATCGTTCATCGTCTCGACAAGGACACGAGCGGCGTCATGGTCGTGGCCAAGAATGACCGTTCGCATCGGCATTTGAGCGAACAATTTGCCGACCATGGCCGCACCGGCGATCTGGAACGCGCCTATCTCGCACTCGTCTGGGGCATGACAGAGCGCCCGCAGGGCTTCATCGATGCGCATCTTGGACGCTCGCATCGCGACCGCACCAAGCAGGCCGTGGTCAATGAAGAGCGCGAGGATGCCCGACACGCCATCACCCATTATGTGACGGTCGAAAAATTCGCCCCCCTTGAAGATGCAACCGCACTGGCCTCGCTCGTCGAATGCCGCCTTGAGACCGGCCGCACCCACCAGATCCGCGTGCACATGGCGCATATCGGCCATCCGCTTGTCGGCGACATGGACTATGGCAGCGCCTACAAGACCAAGGCCAACAAGCTGCCGGAACCGTTGAAAGAGGCCGTGCGCGGTTTCCACCGGCAGGCACTGCATGCCTGGCTGCTCGCCTTCACCCATCCGGCCACGGAGGAACTGATGCGTTTCGAAGCGCCGGTGCCGGAAGATATGGAGCACCTCCTGGAAAATTTCCGGAAGCATTCTATATAATACTGGCAACTATCGTGGTTGGCCGAAAGGATGGATAGCTGATAAACAACAGGCTGTTTCCATCATCAAGATCGGGGGGCGCGGCTGCAGTGAAAGCCGCTCTCTTGCCGCAAAAAACAATTCATTTCAGACCAAAGCGCATCCCGAAAAGTGGGAACCGGTTTTCGGGACAAGATGCGCGCAAAATAAAAAGACAGGGTATTTTCTGTGTTTCAGGAAATGCAGAAGATGCTCCAGCCACGCAACCTTTGGCCCTGAGCAGCGTTCACATTGTAGTGACAGATTGTTTCATGAGTTAAAGGATCGTGTTTTCGCCAAAATCATGCCTATATATGAGGGCTCGCGAGAGGGAAGTGCAGGAGGCAGCCCCCGCGACAGGTTCGCCAAACGGGAACCTGAAATTATAAAGGAGGGTGCTCTATGGCCCAGATGAATCTCCCAAGCATCACGTCCGGTGACGGTGGCCTTACCCGTTATCTGGAAGAAATTCGTCGCTTTCCCATGCTTGAGCCGCAGGAAGAATACATGCTGGCCAAGCGCTACCACGAACATACCGATCCCAAGGCTGCCCACAGGCTGGTGACAAGCCACCTGCGTCTCGTGGCCAAGATCGCCATGGGCTATCGCGGCTACGGCCTGCCGATTGGTGAAGTAATTTCCGAAGGCAATGTCGGTCTCATGCAGGCCGTGAAGCGTTTTGAACCTGAACGCGGTTTCCGTCTTGCCACCTATGCCATGTGGTGGATCAAGGCCTCGATCCAGGAATATATCCTGCGTTCTTGGAGCCTTGTGAAGATGGGAACGACCGCCAATCAGAAGCGCCTGTTCTTCAATCTGCGCAAGATGAAGAGCAAGATTCAGGCGCTCGATGATGGCGATCTTAACCCGGATCAGGTCAAGCAGATCGCAACCAAGCTCAAGGTCAGCGAAGACGAAGTGGTTTCCATGAACCGCCGTCTGTCCGGTGACGCGTCGCTGAATGCGCCCCTGCGCGCTTCGGAAGGCGAATCCGGCGAATGGCAGGACTGGCTGGTCGATGACAGCAGCAGCCAGGAGCAGGTTCTGATCGAGCAGGACGAGCTGGAAAACCGCCGCTCCATGCTCGAACAGGCGATGGATACGCTGAATGACCGTGAACGCCGCATTTTCGAGGCGCGCCGCCTCTCGGACGACCCGATGACGCTGGAAGACCTTTCCAGCGAGTTCGGTATCAGCCGCGAACGCGTGCGCCAGATCGAAGTGCGTGCGTTTGAAAAGGTGCAGGCCGCGGTGAAGGCCGCTGCCTACAAGCAGCAGAAGGCGCTGAACCATGTCGAGGAAGCGCACGCCTAAAGTCACAAGGCACCAAACCGACGCTGACAAGTTCTTTCTGCCGCAGACGGACAACCGTTCTGCGGCAGAATTATTTGGGCGTTACTGAGCCCCCTCGCCTTTGGCGAGTTCAAATCCTTCATCTATCCAGCCTGTCAGCCCGCCCGCCATGATCTTGACCGGCCGGTCGAGATTGGCGAGCCGCAAGGCGCCACGCGCCGCGCCATTGCAATGCGGTCCTGCACAATAGGTGACGAAAATCGTTTCCTGCGACCATTCCGCCATCTTGGACTCGATAATCTTGCCGTGCGGCAGATTGATTGCGCCCGGAATATGCGCCTCTGCAAAATGCACAGGGCTACGCACGTCGAGAAGCACGAAATCGGCTCCTTTGGACAAGGCATCGTGCACGTCCCAGCAATCCGTCTCGAATGTGAATTCGGCTGCGAAATGATCCCGCGCCAATGCGCTTGGCGCTGGCGGGATGGCAGTTACGGCTGATTTCCTGTCAGTCTTTGTCACACTATCCATGGGCGATCTCCTTTGTCTTCGGAAAGATTGTCGCCCATAATCCAATTCACTTGCAATTGGCGTGATTGACAATGTACGTAAAGATAATGACAAACCAAATACCAGACCTTAAAGGCCCACTCGTCGTAGCGCTTCTCTATGACCGGCTTTGCACCTTTGAATTCGGTATAGTCGCCGAAATCTTTGGCCTGCCCCGCCCTGAAATGGGACCGGGATGGTATCGCTTCGCCAGTTGCCCGATTGAAGACGGCCCGTTGCGTGCACATGGCGGGTTCGTCATCACGCCCGATGGCGGTCCCGATCTCATTGACGAGGCCGACATCATCATTATTCCGGGCTGGAAAGGTGCGGACATTCCGGTGCCGGAAGCCATCAGCGAAAGGCTGCGACACGCCCACCAGCGCGGAGCGCGCCTCGCCTCCATCTGTTCAGGGGCTTTCGTCCTGGCTGCGACGGGACTGCTCGACGGTGGCACCGCCACCACGCACTGGCGCTATGCCGACGCGCTGCGTAACAAACACCCCGCAATAGATGTCGATGATGCGTCGCTCTATCGCGAACATGATCGCATCTTCACTTCGGCCGGCAGCGCAGCCGGAATAGACCTCCTCATCGAAATCGTTCGACAGGATTTCGGAGCCACCGCCGCAAATTCCGTTGCCCGACGGCTGGTCATGCCTGCTCATCGCACGGGCGGCCAGGCACAGTTTCTCGAGCGTCCAGTCACAAGGCGCGAAGGCACCGCAATCAGCCCGGTTCTGGACAGGATGCGCGCCAATCTTGCCACGGAATGGACAATCGAGCGCATGGCGGCTGCGTGCCGGATGAGCCCACGCACATTCCTGCGGCGCTTTACTGAGGCAACCGGCGCCACGCCCGGCGACTGGCTCACCATGGAGCGTATTGCGGCTGCCAGGGAATTGCTCTCTCAGGGACAGGCGAGCATTGACGATGTTGCTGCTTCAGTCGGCTTTGGAAGCGCCCACACGCTTCGCCATCATTTCCGTCAGAAGATCGGGATCAGTCCGGCGGAATATCGCAGGCGGTTCCTCGCGGAAACTGTCATCCAAGCAATATAAAACCGTCAAATCACTGTAATGGATTGGCTTTAGGGACGAGGGTGTGTTTCACCCTGGAGCGGGCCAGTTGAAACGGATTCGTCGGAACCGCTCCAGCCTTTTGTTTTTACGCATGTCTTGTTCCGAAACCGGTTCCCACTTTCGGGAGACATGCTTCAGCCCGAAGGTCATCCCATGAAAAAGCTCCTGCTCGCCGCAGCTCTTGCGCTTACCGCTGCCACCGCCGCATCTGCTTCCGAATATGTCTCCTTCCTCGATTATCCGCAGAAGGAACAGGACGGGACGGAGTTCTTCACAGCCATCGAAATCCCGCAAGGCAGCTTCACCAAATATGAAATCGATGACAAGACCGGTCACATCGTCGTCGATCGCTACCAGTCCATGCCTGTGATTTATCCGGCCAATTACGGCTCGATCACCAGCACGCTTGCTGGCGACGGCGATCCGCTCGACGCGCTCATCTATACGCGTGAACCGATTGTTCCCGGCGCGATCATCAAGGTTCGTCCCATCGGCGTCCTGAAGATGATCGATGGTGGCGACCAGGACGACAAGATCGTCGCCGTCCCGACCAAGGACATCGATCCGACCTATGACAACATCAAGGAAATCACCGATCTGCCGAAGATCGAACAGCAGCGTCTCGAAGCTTTCTTCCGCGTCTACAAGCAGTTGCCGGAAGGCCGTAAGGTCGTTGAACTGGGCGGCTTCGACAGCGCCGAAGCAGCCCGAAACGAAATCGCCAAGGCCATCAAGGCTTTCGCTGAAAAGAAGTAACCGGCACCATCCCGGCTCGCGTCAAAATAAAAAAGGCCGCTTAAAGCGGCCTTTTTCTGTTTCGATATGTAAGACTAGTTCGTGCCGAGCACGTCGTTGAACGCCTTCTCGCCCGGCACGCCCTTTTCAAGGCTGATAAGGGCGCGGCGACCGTTGCGATAGGAGATCGGAATATCGATCCACTGCAGGCGGCGCATCAGTGAAAGATTGGTGTCCTGCGCCGTGCGGGCGTCGTTCAGCCACACGATAAAGAAGTTGTCGCCGATCTTCGACGGCACGGCGATCAGCGGATTGCCTGCCGCCTGTTCCGTGTCCTTGAAGGTAATGCGCTGTACATTGTCCACGACGCCGCCGGTAAACCCTTCTGGCACGGTGAAGACCAGCTCGATCAGATGGCTCGCCGGGATGGACTGATCCGTATTCTTGCGGATGGTCATCTTCAGCTCGACCTTGCTGGTCGGCATTGTAACGGTCGCGCGGACTGCCGGTTCAGCGGGTTGACCGTCTTCCGGGCTTTCCTCGATCGTCGACCAGACCACATTGCCACGCTCGACCGAATCCGAACCGGCGCCACCGCGTTCTTCATAAAGAAGCGCCTGCTGGCCGACGGCAACGGTCTGGTTCTGTCCGGGCTGCGCACCGGTCTGTGTATTGGTTTCAGCAGGTGCAGGCGTGGAAGCAGCGGTCGACGTACCCTCGCCGATACCGTTTGCAGCACCGGCAGATCCACTATCGGTTTCGCTGCCATCAGGCATCAGCCGCTGCGTCATTTTAGGTTCGCCTGCAGGCTGCTGCGGCTGTTCCGGTGTCTGCTCGCCACCCGTTGTCGCCGTGTTGGTGTCGGCTGGCGGAGTCGTCGAATCTTCGGGATGCGTCCCGGTATCGGAACCGGTCGCAGGCGCATCGCTGCGTCCAAGGCTCGACGCCAGTTCCTGAATCTTGCCCTTGTTGGCCCAGACCGCATAGCCAGCACCGCCGAGAACCAGAACGGCGACCAGAGCTGCAATCAGCCCCTTATAGGAACGCTGCTCCTTCTTGGAGGTGCGTTCGATATATTCGCTGCGGCGGGCCTGCGCCTTTTCCTTGGCGCGGTCCAGTTTCCAGTCGTCGCTGCGCTCGGCTGCAAAGGCCGGTGCGTCATCAACTTCACTGGAGAAATTGTCGCGACGCTCATCGCGCGGTGCACTGGAGAATGCGGGTTCGTCATCATCTTCATGCGACGGTACGCGCTCTGCTGCGTCCTGATTCGCCTCCTGCAGGAAATCTTCCAGCGCATCATCGACCGGCTCTTCCGGCGCGGTAGCGGCTGGCGGTGCATAAAAAGCTTCGACCTCGGCAATGGCATCTTCGAGAATATTACGCTGGCGGACAGCGACAGCCTGCGAGGCATTTGCCGTAACAAGCTTTTGCTCGATCGTTGCGCGCGCTTTCGCGTAAACGCGCTGGCGCAATTCGGGCGACTTGTCCGCCTGCGCATCGATCGTCTTTTTCAGTACCGCTACAAAATCCGCCATTCCGTCTTACCCGGTTTCCGCCCGTCCAGATGAACAATAAGCACAGGATGCAATAAATGTCCCAATAATCACAATAATCAAGGGAAAGCAAAGTCTCTGGCTACGATTTAGCGAAGACTTTCAAAATGATGCGGTGAAATAGTGGCAAAATTCACCCTGATGCGAAGCTTTGTACGGCCGATTGCGTTCTTTGTACAACGGTCGAAAAAAAATCGGAGCAGCTTCCGGAAAAGCTGCTCCGAACATATCGCTCATTGACTGCAAACAATCAGTCGTGGAACGGATCGGTGACGAGGATCGTGTCCTCGCGTTCCGGGCTGGTGGAGAGCATCGCCACCGGCGCGCCGATCAGTTCTTCGATGTGACGGACATATTTGACAGCCTGCGCCGGAAGATCATTCCACGAACGCGCACCTGCGGTCGTTTCCGACCAGCCCGGCAAGGTTTCATAGATCGGCTTCACCCGCGCCTGCGCGCCCATGGAGGACGGCAGATAGTCGATGCGCTTGCCATCGAGTTCATAGGCGACGCAAATCTTGATTTCATCCAGACCATCGAGAACATCGAGCTTGGTGAGCGCAATGCCGGTGATGCCGGAAGTACGAACCGTCTGGCGCACGATGACGGCATCGAACCAGCCGCAGCGGCGCTTGCGACCCGTCACCACGCCGAATTCATGGCCCTTGGTGCCGAGGAATTCGCCGATCTCGTCGTTCAGTTCGGTCGGGAACGGACCTTCGCCAACGCGGGTCGTGTAAGCCTTGGTGATGCCGAGCACATAACCG
This sequence comes from Ochrobactrum sp. BTU2, assembly GCF_024539785.1. Taxonomy (NCBI): domain Bacteria; kingdom Pseudomonadati; phylum Pseudomonadota; class Alphaproteobacteria; order Hyphomicrobiales; family Brucellaceae; genus Ochrobactrum; species Ochrobactrum sp. BTU2. The sequence continues at coordinate 41,513 of NZ_JAHWRG010000006.1, forward strand.
ATGGCCGTCGGGCCGAGGCCCGAACCGGCGGCAGCCTGACCGGCAACCGTGTTGGAGGACGTCACGAACGGATACGTGCCGTGGTCGTTGTCGAGCAGTGCGCCCTGCGCGCCTTCGAACAGGATGCGATCGCCCGCCTTGCGACGTTCGTCGAGAACGCGCCAGACCTGATCGATATAGGGCAGAATCTGATCGGCAACCGAGGTCAGTTCGGTCAAAATGGTTTCAACCGCGATTTCCTCAAGGCCCATGCCGCGACGCAGCAGATTGTGGTGGGCGAGCAGGCGTTCGACTTTCGGCTGCAGCGTCTCCGGCTCGGCCAGATCGATGACGCGGATGGCGCGACGGCCAACCTTGTCTTCGTAGGCTGGGCCGATGCCGCGCTTGGTCGTCCCGATCTTGAGACCCGAATTGGAGCCTTCGCGCATGGCGTCGAGATCGCGATGGATGGAAAGGATGAGCGGAGCATTTTCAGCAATACGCAGCACATCCGGGTTGATGTCGATACCCTGCGCACGCAGTTTCTCGGTTTCAGCAACGAAATGATGCGGATCGACAACGACACCGTTGCCAATGACGCTCAGCTTGCCGCGCACAAGGCCGGATGGCAGCAGCGAAAGCTTGTAGCTGACGCCGTCGATAACAAGCGTATGACCTGCGTTATGACCACCCTGGTAGCGCACGATGACATCGGCGCGTTCGGACAGCCAGTCAACGATCTTACCCTTGCCCTCATCGCCCCATTGCGATCCGACGACAACCACATTTGCCATTGAAGAAACTCCTTGGCTTCTATTTGAAAATCCAAGGATCGAAGCGGCCCGGTCATCGCCAGTTGAGGCTACAGGGTGCTGATCCCTCGTCTCTATACAGATTGAAACGGGATTGCGCGACTCTTTCGTGCAATAAATTCGCGATTTTTAGTGCGCGGAACTAGGTCGGTAGAGATTCAGTCTCTGGGGAGGCGAAAATGGTGATCTTTGAGAACCGGCGCGCAACGTACTATGAGTACGTGAGCACCGGAAGCGCAAAAGAGCGCCATTTGCAGACCGCCAGAGACTGAATATCACCGAACCTAGCCGGCGCGGACCATATAGAGCGCATCATCCGAATAGCTCTTGAGCTTTTCCTCAAGTGCCGGAAGATCGCGGACGACAAAGCCCTTCTTTTCCCAGAAGCCTTGCGAGCCGTTGACTGCAACGAGCGACATGGTGACGAAGCCGTCGCGTTCGGCTTGCGTGGCCATCAGTTCCACGACACGTGTGGCAGCGCCGCTGGAACGGGCGTCGGGCAGAAGCGCGATATCGTGGATATAGTAGGTGTTGGTATCATCCGGCAGTTCGCCCAGAACGGCGTTGAGAGCCGGAACCGTATCGAGCTTCCACGGATGGCTGATGCCATAACCAAGGATTTCGGTATCACGGGCGAGCACGAAGCAGCCCGCCGGATAGAGTTTGAAGCGGTCCCGGAAGACCGCCTCATCTTCAAAGAAGTCGAGATGGACAACATTAGCAACCGCAGTCACGCCCGCAATATCCTGCTCGTGCATGCGCCGCCATTCCGGCTGTACCATCTCTTCAACCATTTTCTCAAACTTCTCCGACGTTGAACTCAAGCGGTGTTGCCGCCTTGATTGCCTCTTGAGCCGTCAGTTCGTCAAGTGCTGCCTGTGGAATCTGTTCATCCACATAGAGCATGGCGATCGCATCGCCACCCGGATGGTCACGTCCGAGCGAGAAGTTTGCGATGTTGATATTATGCTTGCCGCAGATCGTGCCAAGCAGGCCGATCATGCCCGGAACGTCCTTGTTGGTGACGTAAAGCATGTGCGGGCCAACCTCGGCATCGAGATTGATTCCCTTGATCTGGATGAAACGCGCCTTGCCGTCCGAGAAGCAGGTTCCGGCGATGGAGCGCTCACGCAAGGTGGTCTTTACCGTCAGCTTGATATAGCCGTCGAAGATACCGGACTTGTCGCGCTTGACTTCCGAAACGATGATGCCGCGTTCCTTCACCATGATCGGTGCGGAAACCATGTTGACGTCGGCAACCTGCGGACGGATGAGACCGGCCAGAGCCGCACTCAACAATGCGCGTGTGTTCATCGTGGCGGTGGAACCGTCGAACAGCACTTCCACTTCCTGGATCGGCTCATCCGTGACCTGACCGACGAAAGCGCCAAGCACATCGGCAAGTTTTACGAACGGCTTGAGGCGCGGCGCTTCTTCCGCCGTGATCGACGGCATGTTGATCGCGTTGGAAACGGCGCCCTTCACGAGATAGTCCGACATCTGTTCGGCCACCTGAAGCGCAACATTTTCCTGCGCTTCCGAGGTCGATGCACCGAGATGCGGCGTGCAGACGACATTGGGCAGCGAGAAAAGTTCGTTTTCCGTCGCCGGTTCCGTTTCGTAAACATCTATACCGGCACCGGCCACATGGCCGGATTTCAGCGCCGCCACCAGATCCTTTTCCACGATCAGGCCGCCGCGGGCGCAATTGACGATACGCACACCCGGCTTTGTCTTGGCAAGATTTTCCGCATTGATGATATTGCGGGTCTTGTCGGTCAATGGCGTGTGCAGCGTGATGAAATCGGCGCGGGCAAGCAGCTCGTCAAGCTCGACCTTTTCAACGCCCAGTTCCTGCGCACGAGATTCGGACAGGAACGGATCGAAAGCCACCACATGCATCTTCAGGCCGATGGCCCGGGTCGCGACAATCGAACCGATATTGCCGCAACCGACGACACCCAGCGTCTTGCCGGTGATTTCCACGCCCATGAAGCGGTTCTTTTCCCACTTGCCTGCGCGGGTGGAGGTGTCTGCCTCCGGCAATTGCCGCGCCACGGCGAACATCAGCGCAATGGCATGTTCGGCAGTGGTGATCGAGTTGCCGAACGGCGTATTCATGACAATGATACCGCGGCGCGAAGCCGCCGGAATATCGACATTGTCCACGCCGATACCGGCGCGACCAACGACCTTGAGCTTCTTGGCAGCTGCAATCAGCTTTTCCGTGACCTTGGTGGCCGAACGGATCGCCAGACCATCATAATCGCCGATGACTTCGAGAAGCTTTTCCTTGTCCTTGCCGAGATCAGGCAGGTAATCGACTTCCACGCCGCGATCCTTGAAAATCTGGACGGCAGTGGGCGAAAGCTTATCGGATACGAGAACGCGAGGTGCCATGGAGGCCTCCTTCAAACATTTTCAGACCAAACATTTCCTGTAAACACAGACCGATCTGCTTCAGGAAATGCTATGAATAATGGGGGATGCGGACCGTGGCCGCCCCAACGCGGACCACGGCGTCATGCACGAAATGCTCAGGCAGCAGCTTTCAGCGCAGCCTTCTGCGTTGCAAAAGCCCAATCCAGCCAATGCGTCAGCGCTTCCAGATCGGAAGTTTCCACCGTGGCACCGGCCCAGATGCGCAGACCCGAAGGTGCATCGCGATAAGCGCCAATGTCATAGGCAACGCCCTCCTTGTCGAGCGCAGTGACGATGCCCTTGGCAAAAGCGGCCTGCTCGTCGGCAGACAAGGCCGTTACTTCCGGATCGACAATCGTAAGGCAGACGGAAGTGTTCGAACGCGTTTCCGGCTTCACGGCCAGATTGGCAATCCACGGCGTCTTTGCGACAAAGCCGTCGAGAACTGCAAAATTCGCATCGGCGCGCGCAACCAGCGCATCGAGACCACCGAGCGATTTCGCCCATTTCAGCGCATCGAGGTAGTCTTCCACGCAGAGCATGGACGGCGTGTTGATGGTTTCGCCGACGAAGATGCCTTCGATCAGCTTGCCGCCCTTGGTCATGCGGAAAATCTTCGGCAATGGCCAAGCAGGCTTGTAGCTTTCCAGACGTTCGACAGCACGCGGGCTGAGGATCAGGATACCATGTGCACCCTCGCCACCCAGAACCTTCTGCCAGGAGAAGGTCACGACATCGAGTTTCGGGAAGTCGAGACGCTGCGCGAAAGCGGCAGATGTTGCATCGCAGAAGGTCAGGCCCTTGCGGTCAGCCGGAATGAAATCGCCATTCGGGACGCGCGCGCCGGACGTGGTACCGTTCCAGGTGAAGACCACATCGCGGTCGAAATCGACCTGCGAAAAATCGACAATCTCACCATAAGGCGCTTCGAAGGTGCGAACATCTTCAAGCTTGAGCTGTTTGGTCACATCCGTGACCCAGCCCGAACCGAAGCTTTCCCACGCGACCATATCGACGCCGCGTGCGCCGAGCATGGACCACAGCGCCATCTCGACAGCGCCGGTGTCGGAAGCAGGCACGATACCGATACGGTAATCGGCAGGCACCTGCAGCACTTCGCGGGTAAGATCGATGGCCTCTTTGAGCTTTGTCTTGCCGATTTTCGCACGGTGCGAACGGCCAAGCGCCGCATCGACCAGCGCATTCAGCGACCAGCCGGGACGTTTTGCACAGGGACCGGATGAAAAATTAGGATTAGCCGGGCGAACTGCCGGCTTCGCAATCGTCGTCATGTTGTTTCTATCCTCTCAGATAGCACGCGTCTCGTTGGGGAGACGTGGCCCACTTACTGGGATAGCTGAAAGCGCATTTTTCATCAATACGCCTTTCTGGGAATATTTTTACCCAACCCGCCCGAATCGCTTCGGGCGGGTAGAATTTCGTTATCGCGTCGCTGTCTTCGTTTCAGACGGCTCTTCTTCCATGCGCGCATAATAGCTCGCAATCAGCGCACCGGAGATATTGTGCCAGACACTGAAAACAGCGCTCGGCACAGCCGCCAGCGGCGAGAAATGCGCATTGGCGAGCGCCGCTCCAAGACCACTGTTCTGCATCCCGACTTCGATGCTGATCGCCTTGCGCTTGGCAAGCGACAGACCCGCGAAACGCGCTGCGAAATAGCCTAGAACCAGACCGAAGCTGTTATGCAAAACGACAACCGCGAAGATCAGCAGGCCAGACTGGGCGATAGCAGCCTTGTTGACAGCCACGACGGCGGAAACGATGAGCACAATGCCGATGACTGACACGAGCGGCAACATGGGCACAGCCGCCTTGACCAAACCCGGCACCAGCTTTTGCAGGATGAAACCCAGCGCCAGAGGCAGGAGAATCACCTTCACGATGCTGATGAACATGCTCATCGCATCGACCGGCAGATATTGGCTGGCGAAGAACCAGACCAGGAAAGGCGTCACGAGAGGCGCCAGCAAGGTCGTGACGCTCGTGCAGGCAACACTTAATGCCACGTCGCCCTTCGACAGATAGGTCATGACGTTGCTGGCCGTTCCACCGGGGCAGCAACCGACCAGAATAACGCCTGCAGCCACTTCCGGTGACATCGGGATGATGCGCGTCAGCAACACGGCGAGAAGCGGCATGATGATGAACTGGGCCAGCACACCGATGGCGACCTCGAAAGGTCGTTTGGCGACTTCGGCAAAATCCTTGCCGGAAATGGTCAGGCCCATCCCGAACATGATGATGCCGAGCAGAACCACGATCCATGGCGCAAATACGCTGAACGTAGACGGCAGAACAAAGCCGAGAATGGCAAAGACAATGACCCAGATGGCAAAAGTCCGGCCTACGAAATCTGAAAATGCTGCAATTGCTTTCATAACCCTCCCCTTTTCAGGAAACGCGCTCGACGCGTTCTTTCACCTGTAAGGATTCGGGTCGCATATGAAAACGAAAAATTCGACGCAACTAAAACAATAAACTGCAAAGCGGGCCGAAAGGCCCGCTGCAATTATAGCAGGGCGCTAAGATGCTAACACATCACACCCTGAAAATGCTCAATTACCGCACGGGCTTAGCCAAGTCTCGATGAGCCAAACTCAATGAGACTTGGTATTACCAGGTCGTGAAGCGCACACCGGCGCGCAGCTGATGGGACTGAATATCCTTATCGCTGAGCGTGAGGCCTGCAGCACTTGCAATATCAGCACCCTCGATGACCCCATAACGATAGCCGATATCAAGCTTGATGTTGGATGCCACGTCGATGCCCACACCCGCCATCAGCGCCCAGGCGAGACGATAATCATCGTCGGTCTTGTAGTTACCATAGGCCGTATCAATGGAATAGCGCACATTGGCGAAGCCAAGGCCTGCACCCAGATAAGGTGTGAAGCCGTAATAATTGCCGAGATCGACATAGGCGTTGGCCATCATGTCCCAGCTACGAACATCGACGTCCAGGTCGTCGAAGCTCTGCTTGGAATAGCCAAGCGTCACGTCGCCGCGCAGATTATCCGTGAACTGATAACCGACACCGACGGACGGCACGACATTCTTGTCCAGATCATAGCTTTGCGATGCGCTCCAGAAAGATGTCTCTGTCTGAACCTTGACCTTGGAGGAGAGATTGTAGCCGATATCGCCGCGCAGATACCAACCGGACCCGACCTCGACCGGCTGCTGCACCGGAGCGCCCGGTTCGTAGCTGATCATATCGAGATCGGCGGCAAAAGACTGCGATGCGACGCATAATCCGGCCAGCAAAGCAGCCGACGAACAGAAAGCACGCCATTGCATAGACATGATGATATCCCCGCTTATGAATGTATCATCATGTATGAATGAACATGGTTAAGATCGCATAAATATAGGGATATGTTTACTGTACTTCTAAACAAATAAGGCCCGGATGACCGGGCCTTATTTTCATCGCGCGATTTGCAATTACTTGTAAACGGGACCGTCTACGATGGTCGAAACCTGCTGCGGAGCATAGGCCGGGCCTGCACCGCCGAACATATAGCGCAAGCCAACGCGCACATCATGCACGTTCATGCCGTTGTCGTATCCGTCACCGATCCACTGATTGCCTTCAAACATCTTGCCGCCATTGATATGGCGATAACGATAGCCCGCATCGAGCTTGAGGTTCTGTGTGAGATCGACCGACGCACCGGCCATGAGCGCGTAGGTAAAGCGCCAGTTGGCAGCGCCTTCCTGCGTACCACCATAGCGAACATCGTCGAGATCGCCCCACTTCACCCGCGTGCCACCAATGCCAGCGCCGACATAAGGCGTGAAGCCGGCAAAATTGCCGAGATCGACATAGGCATTGGCCAGAATGGAGAGAGCCGAGAAGCGACCGCGTTCGTCGGAAGCGCAGTTGATGTCACCGTTACAGGCCGAACCATAAGTGTGGCCATCAAACTTGGCGCGGGTCATGTAGTCGACCGTCAGATCGGTACGGAAATAATCCGTCACCTGATAACCGACACCGCCGCCCACGAGGAACGACCCCTTGAGATCGCCATAAAGCGTGTTGCTGCCGAAGGTCGGCGAGCCGCCGCCGCAGGTCGCGCAATTATCGATGGTCGCGTAATCAGCGTCCTTGAACTTGGCCTTGGAGTAACCGATATCGCCGCGCAAATACCAGCCACCAACGGCGGGCGGAGCGACAACGACTTCCGGAACTTCTGGAACTGGTTCCAGAATGTCCGCAGCAAGTGCGACAGGCGCCGCAGCCATCAGGGCAACCGATGCCGCCACACCGGCAAAAAGAGCTTTCGTAAAACTTTTCATATGTCTGCCCCATCGGAGAATCGCGCCGCTGAAAGCGACGGGTACGGATGTTTGAGGGGAGACTATTCGGCAAAAGTTAAATACAACTTAACCTTGTTTTTTTACCAAGTTCATTAACACTCGCTAATGTATAAAATGCATTCCAAACGCAAAAGGCGCGGGACAAAACCCGCGCCTTTGCTCGCATTATCTTTAAAGTCATCAGGCCGCAGCGCTGCCCTCGGACGAGATCACGTCGATGATATCGTTGACGACCTTTTCCACCAGACCACGATCATCACCTTCTGCCATGACGCGGATAAGTGGCTCCGTGCCGGATGGGCGGATAACCAGACGGCCCTGAACGCCAAGACGCTCGGTAGCTTCGTCAATTGCGCTCTTCACGCGCTTGTTCTCCAGCGGCTTGCCGCCCGAGGTACGAACGTTCTTCAAAAGCTGCGGCACAGGATCAAATTTGCGGCAGATTTCACTGATCGGCTTGCCCTGCTCCTGCGCGACAGCAAGGATCTGCAATGCCGAAATGAGACCATCGCCCGTCGTCGCATAATCGGACAGAACAATATGGCCGGACTGCTCGCCACCGACATTGAAGCCATGTTCGCGCATATGTTCGACCACATAGCGGTCGCCCACCTTGGTGCGGGCCAGCGTCAGATGACGGTCGGCAAGGAAACGCTCCAGTCCAAGGTTGGACATGACGGTTGCCACGATGCCGCCGCCTTCGAGACGATCGCTTGCAGCCCAGCTTTCAGCGATCACGGCCATCAGCTGGTCGCCATCGATGACGGTGCCGTTTTCATCGACCAACAGCACACGGTCCGCATCGCCGTCCAGCGCGATGCCGACATCGGCGCGCACTTCATGAACCTTCTTCATCAGGCCGATCGGATGCGTCGAACCGCAATCCTCGTTGATGTTGATGCCGTTTGGCTCGTTGTTGATGGTGATGACTTCCGCACCCAGCTCCCACAGGGCAGCAGGGGCAACCTTGTAACCAGCGCCATTCGCACAATCGACAACAATGCGCAGGCCGTTCAGGTCGATATTGCGCGGCAGTGTACGCTTCGCGAATTCGATATAGCGATAGATGTCCCCATCGACGCGCTTGGCGCGGCCAACATCACCGTGGCTGGCCAGATAAGGGGTCAGATCACCATCGATCATCGCCTCGATCTTCAGCTCGATCTCGTCAGAAAGCTTGAATCCATCCGGACCAAAAAGCTTGATGCCATTGTCATAGAATGGATTGTGTGATGCGGAAATCATGACGCCAATATCGGCACGCAGCGAGCGGCAGAGCATTGCAACGGCAGGCGTCGGGATCGGGCCAAGCAGGAAAACATCCATACCGGCAGCGGTAAAACCGGCCACCAGCGCGTTTTCGAGCATATAGCCCGAACGGCGCGTATCCTTGCCGATCACAACGCGCGAAGTCTGGCCCTTGCGGCGGAAGATGTGACCGACAGCCATACCGACTTTCATGGCAACTTCCGGTGTCATCGGGAAGCTGTTTGCCTGTCCGCGAATGCCATCGGTTCCAAAATATTTCCGTGTCATCTGTTTCGCCTTGCGCTGAGCCATGAACCGCTCTCTATGTCTTCAAATATATGCCGCCTGAATTGATCGGCGAGCAATGGCTGCCGGTTGCCGGACAGCAGATTTTCGCTGTTCTTAACGCGAAAACACCCACAAATGCAATTTCGCCTTTTGCGGCAGGTTTAACGTTCCCACGTCCTAAGTCGTAATCTGACGCAATATGATGCGCCGAAATCCTTAATGAGCCTTTGCGGTAAGCCCAAACAAAGCCAGATAACAAGAAAGCCGGGACAAGCCCGGCTTTCTTGATTTCGCTTTCAGACAGCTTATTGCGGCTGCGGCTCCATACCCGGTTCGTTGCCAGGCTCGCTGCCCTTGCGCTTGCGCGGGCTTCCAGCCTTCGGCACACCCGAACCACGCGACGGCGTATCGTTGCCCTGATCGCGCGACGGCTTATTGCCCGCAATCAGTTCCTTGATCTCGTCGCCGGAGAGCGTTTCATATTCGAGCAGACCCTCGGCAAGCGCGATCCAGTCCTTCTTCTTCTTGGTCAGGATGCGGGTCGCCTCGGCATACGCCTCGTCGATCAGGCGACGCACTTCGGCATCGATGATCTGCGCGGTTTCTTCCGAAATATTCTGCGTGCGGGACACCGAATGGCCAAGGAAGACTTCTTCCTGATTGTCGCCATAGGCCACACGGCCAAGCTTGTCGGAATAGCCCCACTGGGTCACCATCGAGCGGGCAAGCTTGGTGGCCTGCTGAATATCGGAGGAAGCACCGGAAGTGATGTTTTCCTTGCCGAACTTCAGCTCTTCGGCCACACGACCGCCCATCATGATGGCAAGACGCGATACCATCCAGGTATAGGTGGCCGAATAACGGTCGCCTTCCGGAAGCTGCATCACCATGCCGAGCGCACGACCGCGCGGAATGATCGTTGCCTTGTGGACCGGATCAGCCTTCGGCACGTTGATCGCAACGATGGCATGACCGGCTTCATGATAGGCCGTATTGGCCTTTTCTTCCTGCGTCATGGCGGAGCGGCGTTCCGCACCCATCATGATCTTGTCCTTGGCGTCTTCGAATTCCTGCATGGTCACAAGACGCTTGTTGCGGCGCGCAGCCATGAGGGCAGCTTCGTTGACGAGGTTGGCGAGATCGGCGCCGGAGAAGCCCGGCGTGCCACGTGCGACAACCCTGAGATCGACATTGGGTGCAAGCGGTACATTGCGCACATGCACTTTGAGAATCTGTTCGCGACCGACGATATCCGGGTTCGGAACCACAACTTGACGGTCGAAACGACCCGGACGCAAGAGCGCGGGATCGAGAACGTCGGGACGGTTGGTCGCCGCGATCAGGATGATCGATTCGTTGGCTTCAAAACCGTCCATCTCCACCAGAAGCTGGTTGAGGGTCTGTTCGCGTTCATCATTGCCGCCGCCAAGACCCGCGCCGCGATGACGACCGACGGCATCGATTTCGTCGATGAAGATGATGCAAGGCGCATTCTTCTTGGCCTGTTCGAACATGTCGCGGACACGGCTTGCGCCGACGCCGACGAACATTTCAACGAAGTCCGAACCGGAAATGGTGAAGAACGGCACATTGGCTTCGCCTGCTACGGAGCGCGCCAGAAGCGTCTTACCGGTGCCGGGAGGGCCCACGAGCAGCACGCCACGCGGAATCTTGCCGCCGAGACGCTGGAACTTCTGCGGATCGCGCAGGAATTCGACGATTTCTTCAAGATCCTGCTTGGCTTCGTCAACGCCAGCCACATCCTGGAAAGTCACGCGGCCATGTGCTTCCGTCAGAAGCTTGGCCTTGGACTTACCGAAGCCCATCGCACCGCGCGAGCCACCCTGCATCTGGCGCATGAAGAAAATCCATACGCCGAGGATCAGGATCATCGGAAGCCACGACAGGAGAATGCCGATCAGCGAGCTGGAACCGTCGGTTTCAGGGCGCGCAGTAATCGCGACATCCTTGCTTTCAAGGCGCGAAACAAGACCTGTATCGCCCGGCGAATAGGTCTGGAAGGTCGAGCCATTATCAGCAAACGTACCGCTGATCCGCTGGCCGGTAATCGTGACCGATTTCACGCGACCGTTGGAAACGTCGTCAATAAACTGCGAATAGGAAACTTCACGGGAATTGGAGCGCTGACCTGGGCTTTGGAACAGGTTGAACAGCGCGATCAAAAGAAGAGCAATGATCGCCCAAAGGGCGAAGTTGCGATAGTTCGGATTCATATCGGGTCCAATCGATACCACGGCCATTCCGCGGGCACGGAACGATGTTTCGGTCTAACATAGGATCGAAGGATGGCCTTGCCAAGGCGCGTTCGACCCCGCATCCTCGATTCTTCTCACTCTGGTTTACAAAAATTAGGACATTTCCGCGCAGATACGTCCGATGCGGGCTTCCACAGCCCTTGCAAGATCGAAATCATGCCCCGGCAACACGTGATCGAAGATCGCAAAATGCCGTTCGATATGAATGTCTTGCTGAAATTCTCCATCCTGCAGAAACAGCAAGGCGAACAGCCTGCCTTCCCTATAAAGAGCAGGTGAAACCAGCAAGGCCTCACGTTTTCGAGATTCGATTTCGATATTCTGCGACTTCAGGAAGTCGGCAAGTTCCTGCCGTCCCGGTGCAGCGAGCTCAAAATCCATCATGCCTTCGTTCAAGAAACGGAATCGCCCGTCCCAGACAATTGGCTTGCCCGGCTCCAGATGGAGCTTTGGCAGATTGCGTTTTTCACGAAGAAACCGATGCGGTGAGCCACTGTCGCCGCGCTCGATGAGGGCGCCGAATACGGTCAGGCGATGAGTGTCATCATCTCCAGACAGAACCCGTTCAATACGCGACCGCTCGCTATCGCCCGGCAGGAAACGGCGTCCGCCAGCGATGGCCGCAAGCAATCCTGAGAACAACCGCCTCGCATTGCCGGGAAGCGCGGCGTAAAGCTGCGGATCGACGAGCAAGGCACCGTTCGCATCAGCGCGCAGGCTCGCCGGGTTGCCCAGCGCAGCAATCAAGGCGGCATTGTCCCGCTCGCGCGCAGCACCAGCCTCGGCGATCTGGTCGAGAACCGTCTGCCTGTCAGCCTCGGCGGCAATGCCATGACGAATTCTCGGTCGTTCATATTCGGTGTTGGCATTGCTGGGATCATCCACCCAATTGATACCCCTGCCCCGCAATTCATCGCGCAGTGTCTGCCGGGAAACGGAAAGCAGAGGACGATCAAGTTCAACCGAGCCTTCGAGCCCAAGACCGTCCAGCAACGAGCGCAACGACATGGCCGCAAGCCCGCGCGCCTCGGCGTGGGCGCTACGCTCCTTGCGCATCAGAAAGGTCTCGATCTGGTCGTCCTGCGTATGGCCGGTGACAATGAAGGCTCCGCCAACATCCCGCGCGGCCTGCACCAGCAGCCGATAGCGCGCCGTCCGCGCAGCAGCGGCAAGCCCACTTGTGGGCTTGGCCTCGTCCCAGACGAGAATGCGGTGTTCAATCCCGTATTGCCGGCAAAGCAGCCCGACATTTTCGGCTTCGGCCTTCGATTCGGCGCGCAGTTGATGATCCACCGTCACAGCAATCAGCCGGGGTGGGTTCTGGAGCATGGCCATATAATCCCGGACGAGGAAAAGCAGGCCGAGAGAATCGCTGCCGCCCGAAACGGCGGCTATGACGGCCTTGGCCTGCTCAAATCCGAATGGCTCGAATAATTTGGAAATATTGCTTGGGCTAAGCCCCACGAAATAACTCCGCAATCAGCACTTTGCGCGGCTGCGCTCATCGGCAACGCGCTTCAATATCGCGGGCGCTGCCTTGGGGTAACGTTCTGGAATCTGCGCGAAGGTCGCGCAGGCGACATCGCGATTGTCCATCTTTTCAAGCGTCATGCCGAGCTTGAACATGTTTTCCGGCGCGCGTTTCGAATCGGGATAATCGCGCTGCGTATCAATGAATACCGTCGCCGCTTCCGGATAACGGCCCTGACCGTAAAGCGATTCTCCGAGCCAGAAGCGTGCTTCCGCCGTATTGGGATCAGCCGGATAACGCTTCACATGCTCGCGGAAGCCGGTTTCGGCTGCCTTGTAATCGCCCGACATCAGATACTGATAGGAAGCCTGATAGAGCGAACTGGGATTATCGTCCGTCGGAAGGGATGCAACCGTATCGCCTGCAGCATTTCCTCCCGAGGTGGCGCCGGGTGCCGCACCCGGCTGTGCCGTGCGCGGTGTGGCATCAAGCGTTTCGCCGATTACATTGCCATTGGCGTCGAACCGGATGGAACCCAGCGACTGCGGCGGCTCGCCACGTTCCGGTCCACCCTGTGCGGGTGCGTTCGAACCAATAGCCATGGAATCGGCGCCAGAAGACTGGTTGGCCGCAGTCTGCGAAGAAGCGTTGTATCCACCGTTCTGCGGGGCGCTTCCGGAAACCCCGCCAACGAGGTTTCCGTTATTGCCCTGACTGGCCCCTTGGCTGGAACCGGCATCGGCGAGCGACGTGTCGCCGCCAGCCTGCTGCACTTCCGCATCGGCGCGCTTGCCGGTTTCCAGAAACTGGAAGCGGCCTTCGTTTGCTTCCTGCATCTTCTGCATCTGGTCCTGCATTTCGAGGATCTGAAAGTTCATGGCTTCCGCACGCGCACCCAGCGCATCTGCTATCGCAGCGGGGTTGCCCATGCCCTGCGCGCAGAGATCGGCTCCCGGCGATGCTGCAGCGGGAGCCGCTTGAGCTGCACCACTGGAAGCAGGCGAGGTTACGCCATTCTTCTTTTCCAGTTCTTCAAACCGGAATTCATTGTCTTCCTGCGTCTTTTGCAGCTGATTGTCGGTGAAAGAAATCTGGGCGTCCACGTCCTCGACCTTTCCGGTCAGGTTGCGCACCAGTTCCTGCTGCAGGCCGGGACTTTGATAGCCGCCGCCCTGACCGCCGCCGCTGCCATTATCACGCATGGCGTCATCGAGAATTGCTGTCGAACCGATGCTGACATGATTCTGGGCGCCGCCACGGCCCTTCTCCAAGGCCTGAAAACGCGCTTCGTTGTCGCGCTGGATTTTCAGCATCTTGTCGCGAAGCTGCAAGATGCGCGCATAGGACTGGGCGTTTTGATGTGCCAGATTGCAGACCTGCTGCGAAAACTGATCGCCGCCGGGAACACCTGCCTGCGCGAGCTGAATCCCCCCTTGCGAAGAAACAGATGCCGCCAGAACCGGAGCACTCACCAAAAGCGGCAGCATGGCAATTGCCAGCGTCACTTTCCTCATTGGTTTCCTCATTCCCTTTTGCCCCTGCTAATTCATCCATCCGATTCACCCATCCAATTCGGGGCGAACACGATGATCGAGTGTCGCGCCTGAACAGACGCTGAACATGATTGCCGCACGATCAGCTCCGCTTTTAGAGCATTTCCCGCAAAAGTGCGAAGCGGTTTTGCGTCGGATAATGCGAAAAGCGAAGGCCTTTTGACGCTCACTATGACAAGTGCGACTTCGGCCAAAGTTTGTCGAAACGACCAAACAGGCGGTCAAAAACGAAAAAAGCGGCTCGAAAGCCGCTTTTCCGTAACACTGTCAGGTGCCCGCAGATTAGCTGCCTGCACCGTTGAGAACGGTGACGGCGCGACGGTTCTGCGACCAGCACGAGTCGGCATCGCAAACTGCGACCGGACGTTCGTTACCGTAGGAGATGGTGCGCATACGGTTGGTCGGGACGCCACGCGAAGCGAGGAAGTCGCGGGTAGCAGCTGCACGGCGCTGGCCGAGAGCAAGGTTATATTCACGCGTACCGCGTTCGTCGGCATGGCCTTCGACCGTGATCGAGTACTGCGGATAACGCTGCAGCCACTGGGCCTGCTTGGAAAGCGTCTGCTGTGCATCGGCGCGGATCAGCGAAGAATCGAGATCGAAGAAGATGCGGTCGCCAACATTGACCGTGAAGTCCTGCGAGGAACCCGGCGTTGCAGCGCCTGCACCGAGACCCAGATCACCGGCATTGTTCGGAAGGTTCTTCTTGGACGCACAACCGGCAACGGCGAGCGACATGAAAAGGGCAATAGCGATCGGGCTACGTGCAATCGACTGGATACGGCGCATGGGCCGGAGCTCCTTAAGATTTGATGTTCCTGCGTAACCATCCAATAATCATATTGAGGTTAAGACAGGCTCAAGAAGTATGGTTAATATTTTCTTGCGGCCAGATGCAACCGGCGATTTCCGGCAGCAGTTCTGGTGTTAGCCCTTGGGGGCAAAATACGGCAGAAACACGGCTTCCTGGCAATGATTGTGGCAATTTGAGCATTTCCTGCAAAAGTGCGAAGCGGTTTTGCGTGAGGATAATGCGATAAAACAAGGAGATAGAACGGTTTCCCGTTTCCGGTTGAACCGGAACCGTTCTATCCATGAAAAAGGCGCGAAACCGGAGTTTCGCGCCTTCACTTTCCATAACTATCCGCGAATCCGCTATTCGAGCAGCGGCGACCAGGCCGGATCGGATGCGAAGTTCGGCGTCTGGATCTGGCGCTCGTTGCGACCAGTCAGGTCGATGGTGAAAAGCTTCGGACCGCCTGCACCCGCCGCCTTGCGGAAGAACATCAGCACGCGACCGTTCGGAGCCCAGGTCGGGCCTTCATTGTGGAAGCCCGAGGTCAGCAGGCGTTCGCCCGAACCGTCAGTTTTCATCACACCAATGGAGAACTGGCCCTGCGACTGCTTGGTGAAGGCGATGAGATCACCGCGCGGAGACCAAACCGGCGTAGAATAGCTGCCGTCACCGGCCGAGATACGGCGCGGATTGGAGCCATCAGCACCCATGACATAGAGCTGCGGACGTCCACCACGGTCGGAGGAGAAAACAATCTGCGATCCGTCCGGTGAATAGGACGCGCTCGTATCGATCGCCTGACTGTTGGTCAGGCGCGTGGTCGAACGATTGCGCAGGTCCATCGTATAGATATTGGCACTGCCGTCGTCCTGAAGCAGGCTCATCACAACCTTCTGGCCATCGGGCGAGAAACGCGGAGCAATGGTCATGCCGGGGAAATTGCCGACGAGTTCACGCTGGCCGGTTTCGAGCTGTAGCAGATACACCTTCGGCGAACCGCCTTCGAACGACATATAGGTGACTTCCTGACGGTTCGGCGAGAAACGCGGCGTCAGCGAAATGGCGCGACCGTCGGAAATGTAACGCACATTGGCGCCGTCCTGATCCATGATGGCAAGACGCTTGACGCGCTTCTGTGCCGGGCCGGATTCATCGACGAAAACAACACGCGTATCGAAGTAGCCCTTTTCACCGGTCAGGCGTTCGTAGATCGCATCAGCGATGATATGGGCGACGCGGCGCCAGTTGTCCGGCGTGGTGAAGAACTGCTGGCCGATCATCTGCTGGCCACCGAACGTATCCCACAGGCGGAACTCAGCCTTGAGACGGCCATCCGGCTGTTTGGTGATGCGGCCCGTGACAAGCGCCTGCGCATTGATGACCTTCCAGTCCTCGAAACGCGGAGCCGCGTCCGGATTGGAGATCTTCTCGATGAAGGCGCCCTTGTCGATCGGTGCAAAAAGACCAGACCGCTCAAGATCGGCCGCGATGACCGACGTGATATTCGGCCCGAGCTGATCAGCCGAAAGGAAATCGGTGATGGCGATCGGCAACGGTTCGATCACCCCCTTGTTGATGTTGATTTCCACGACGGCGCGCGCCGGCATGGTGCAGACAAGGCTTGCGGCAATCATACACGCGAAAGCCGAAAAGACCGTCCGGATCTTTGTATTGATGATGCCGATTTTCATGTCTTCTGGGACCTCTTTGTCCTTGCAGTAAGTTGGTTGGCGACCGGAAACCCGGTCAGAACATTTCGCTCGGGTCGAAGTTGACGATCACTTCCGACCATGAATCATATTTGTCGACTGGCAGATTGTACGGCGCGCAGCGTGCGACAGCGCGCTTGGCGCTCTCGGCTGCTGCACGACCAACACCGTCACCGCCGCCGCCCGATGTCACTTCAGGGACACCCTGAATGGAGCCATCCTGATTCAGCTTCATCTTGACGGTCACGACCAGTCCCGGCGCGTCGGCCACACCGGCAGGCACGTTCCAGCATTTGGAAATCGCACCGCGCAACGCATCCATTTCGCTCTGGCTGAGCTTGGAGCCGCCAGTATTCTTCTTGCCGCCCAGCGATGCCTGATCGGTGGAACGCTTGGCTCCTCCGCCTGCCGCCTTCTGCTTATTCAGAAGGGCAGCAACCTCATCGGCAATCGCATCATTCTTCGATTTCGAAGTCTGAGCGGCGTTCTGCGTCGGCTTCTTATCTTCCGTCGGTTTGCGGTCCGGCGTCTTTGCTGTCTGCGCCTGCGGCGGCTTCGGCTTGGCGTCGGGCGCTGGCACCTTGTCCGGCAGCTTCGGCGTTTCAGCGTCAGGGGTTTCCGCCTGTTTCTCAATGGCTTCCGCCACCGGATCAGGCTTCACTTCCTGCTTTTCTTCCGGCTTAGCCTGAACTTCCGTCGCCGGAACCGGCGTCGGCTTGGTCTCAGGCTTCTGTTCCGGTTTCGGATCAGGCTTCGGTTCCGGCTTTTTTACCGGTTCCGGTTGCGCCTTGGGTTCTTCCGCCGCCTCGATTGGCTTCGCCTTTGCATCGGGCTTTGGCGGCGTCTGGGTATCGATATCCTGATCGCCAAAATTCTCGGCGTTTGGAACAGTCTGCGGTTTGGTTGTCGGCACAGGAGCCGACTTTTCCTTCATGGGCGCAGTCTTTTCGCCCTGCTGGATTTGCGTCATCGACTCGATCGGTACGATATCAACCGGGAACGATTCCGAATCCTGCACGTCGAAAGCCTTCGGCGAGGAAAACGAAACCACTGCCAGCGCGACCGCAACGGCATGCAAGGCAACAGAAGATGTCAGGCCAGCCTTCATGATGGCGTCAGCTATCCTGCTCCTGGAGGGTCACAAGGCCGATATTTTTGAAACCGGCGGCGGAAATGCGGGCCATGACTTTCATGACGGTGCCGTAATCGGCAGCCTTGTCACCACGCACGAAAATGCGCTCTTCATAGCCCGTCTTGGCGATAGCCTGGAGTTTCGGCACCACTTCATCGATCGGAATTTCGGTTTCCTGCAGGAAGATCTTGCCTTCGCTGTTAACCGAAACAGTGATCGGCTGCGTATCGGCATTCATCGCCTTGGCCTGCGTATCGGGCAGGTCAATCGGCACGCCAACCGTCAGCAGCGGCGCGGAGACCATGAAGATGATGAGGAGAACGAGCATCACGTCGACGAATGGCGTCACGTTGATTTCGCTCATCAATGCCTTCTTGCGGCCGCGCCTGCGGCGCCCGCCCGACTGCATTCCCTGATTTCCTACCGACATGCCCATTGCAAGATTCCCGAAGGCTGAAACTACTCTCGATGCTTGAAGCCGCTTAATTACGCGGCGTCAGCTTCTCATCAATTTGGCGCGACAGTATGGCGGAGAATTCATCCGCAAAACCTTCCAGCCGTCCGCCGATCTTGCCCGCATCCGCCGACAGCTTGTTGTAGGCAATAACGGCAGGAATAGCGGCGAGAAGACCGATTGCCGTTGCCAGAAGCGCTTCGGCGATACCCGGCGCCACAACGGCAAGGCTGGTGTTCTTGGAAGCGGCGATTGCCTGGAACGAGGTCATGATACCGACAACCGTACCGAACAGACCGATGAAGGGGGCTGCAGAGCCGATGGTCGCCAGAAAGCCCAGACGCGAGTCGAGCTTTTCACTTTCGCGCGCCAGCGCGACATCCATGGCCTTGTCGATACGCATCTGCAGGCCAATGGGCGAGCGAGCG
The DNA here is from genome assembly GCF_024539785.1 of Ochrobactrum sp. BTU2. NCBI lineage: Bacteria > Pseudomonadati > Pseudomonadota > Alphaproteobacteria > Hyphomicrobiales > Brucellaceae > Ochrobactrum > Ochrobactrum sp. BTU2. Next base: position 60,421 of record NZ_JAHWRG010000006.1, read on the forward strand.
CCCTTCTCGAATGATTTCTTCCATTCACGCATCGCGGCCATGAAGATGGACGCCATGCCGGTGGTACGGCGTTCGCCAAGATTGCGATAGAGTTCCTCCAGCGACTGGCCGGACCAGAACGTCTGCTCGAAGCGATCAATCGCGCGCCGTGCCCGTCCGTAAGCAATCGTCTTGTCCACGATGATAGCCCAAGTCCAGATCGAGGCGAACAGCAGGCCAAGCATAACCAGCTTGACGACCCAGTTCGCCTGCATGAACAGGCCCCAGAGGGTAACATCGGCGGCGGGGGCCGCTAACGCAACATTTTCCATCGATCTACCGTCCTCGAATCCAAACGCCCGGCCACATGACCGGGCGGTATCGCAAATCCGTTACTCAACGTCTGAAAACAGACGCTCCAAACCTGCGCAGCTTTTCAACTTGAAGCCGTACCTGCCCGACGAGCGGCCGACACTTCGCACCGCAACCGCCATTCCGGATTTCAACTTTAAATCCATCACGCGCTTGTTACGGTTAATTTTGGTGAAAGGAAGGCGCTGCGCTTCAAGCCTGCCTCTCCACCGATTCCGTCAGGGTGATTAATGGAATATTATGGTTAAAGATGCGTTAGCATTCGCCCAAATAGGTATATTTGCCGCTAGCGCATCGAATTCCGCACGAACATGCCAGTGAAGACAGTCATTGGAGCGGTCCTGGGACTCAGTTCTTGCGGTTGTTGGTGAAGGCTTCCCGCCATTCGTCGGGAATGCGGCGCGGATGACCTTCTTTGGTTATCATCACGGCCTCTACCTTCGCCTCCGACAGCAGACGCTCACCGCAGGTAATTTTCTGCGCCATGATGACCCGCGCGCCGCGAATTTCGCTGACGCGGGTTTCAATCAGAATAAGGTCATCCATCTTCGCGGGCGATTTGTAATCGATCTCCATGCGGCGAACGACCCAGACCATTTCTTCACCAAGCGCGCCCTCAGCCAATTCGATATGATGAACGTCCTGCAAACGCAGGAAATCCGTGCGTCCACGTTCGTAGAATTCCAGATAGCGACCGTGATAAACGAAGCCGGAAAAATCCGTATCGGCATAATAGATGCGCGCATAGAGCAGATGCGCGCCGTCTTTCAGTTCGCCAGACACAGCAGCCTGCGCCAATTGTTCCTGTCGTTCCATCATTCGTCTTCCATGAAGAGGCCGTATTGCGACTGCTGGATGATTTCAGCAGGCGCGGGCAATCCGAGATGCTGCCAGGCGACAGCCGTCAAGACGCGACCGCGTGGCGTGCGCTGCAGGAAACCCTGCTGGATCAGATAGGGTTCGATAATGTCTTCAATTGCGTCACGCGGCTCAGACAGGCCGGCGGCAATGGTTTCGATCCCCACCGGACCGCCGCCGAAATTGCGTGCGATAATATTGAGGTAACGCCGGTCGAGTTGATCCAGCCCGCGGTTGTCCACTTCAAGGCGTGACAGCGCCTCATCAGCGATCTTGCGATCGATGACATCGGCGCCGGCGACCAGCGCGAAATCGCGCACACGGCGCAACAACCGTCCGGCGATACGTGGTGTGCCGCGCGAACGGCGGGCGACTTCCAGCGCACCATCCGGCGAAATACCCATCTGCATGATGCGCGCACCACGCCGCACGATATATTCCAGTTCCTCAACCGTATAGAAATTGAGCCGTGTCGGAATACCGAAGCGGTCCCGCAACGGCGTCGTCAGAAGCCCGAGACGGGTCGTTGCCGCAACCAGCGTGAACTTGGCAAGATCGATCTTCACCGAGCGCGCGGCAGGCCCCTCGCCGATGATCAAGTCGAGCTGGAAATCCTCCATGGCCGGATAGAGGATTTCCTCCACTGCCGGGCTGAGACGATGGATTTCGTCGATGAACAGAACGTCGCGCTCTTCCAGATTGGTCAGCAGAGCCGCAAGATCGCCCGCCTTGGCAATAACCGGGCCGGATGTGGAACGGAAATTGACGCCCAGCTCCTTGGCCATGATCTGCGCCAGCGTCGTCTTGCCTAGACCCGGAGGGCCAACGAACAGGACGTGGTCAAGCGCCTCGCCACGCACTTTGGCGGCCTCGATAAAGACTTTCAGATTTGCGCGCGCTGCCGCTTGGCCGACAAAATCGTCAAGCGTCTGCGGGCGCAGCGTATTGTCTTCGTCTACGCGTCTGTCAGCATCAATGAGAGGGTTGCGGTCGCTCATGCCATCCTCCTCGCATGAACATATCGCTCAGGCAAGTAAATCACCGCGACAATTCCTTCAGACCCAGGCGGATGAGCTTGGCCGAATCGGCATTCTCCCCCGCTTCCTTCAAGGCCGCGGCGACGGCATTGGCGGCCTGATCACGCGAGTAGCCGAGATTGGAAAGCGCCGACACCGCATCGGCAACCGGCGCCGGAGCAGCGCCCGCGCCAAGTTCCTGCTTGAGTCCGATCGTGCCGCTCGCATCACCAGCGAAGGCAGGCGCCTTGTTCTTGAGTTCGGTCACGATGCGCTCAGCAACCTTCTTGCCGACACCCGGCGCGCGCGAAACCATAGCGATGTCGCGTAGTGCAATTGCATTGGCGAGTTCCGACGGCGACAACGTGCCGAGCACGGCGAGAGCCACCTTGGCGCCAACGCCCTGCACATTCTGCAACAGGCGGAACCATTCGCGCTCAAGCTGATTGGCAAAGCCATAAAGGCGGATCATGTCTTCGCGAACATAGGTTTCGATAAACAGGATGGCCGCCTCGCCCGCACCGCCCAGATTGCCGAGCGTGCGCGCCGAACAAAACACAACATAGCCAACACCATGCACGTCGATGACGGCATGATCCTCGGCAATTTCATCGATCACACCCTTGAGCTTACCGATCATGGCCACCTACGCGATAAGTTGTTGCAACCGGCGCGCACTTGCGATGCTTTGCCGGTGATGCGCATGACAAATGGCAATGGCAAGCGCATCGGCGGCATCGCTCGTATCGAACGATGCGCGCGGCATCAGCACTTTCACCATCATATGGATTTGCTGTTTTTCACCGTGTCCAACGCCGATTACAGCCTTCTTCACAGCATTCGGCGCATATTCGGCAACGGGCAGTCCAGCCTGCGCGGGCGCCAGCAAGGCAATGCCGCGCGCCTGACCAAGCTTGAGCGTCGCCGTTGCGTCCTTGTTGACGAAGGTGTGTTCGACCGCCGCCTCGTGCGGCATATATTCATGCAGGACTTTAGAAAGTCCTTCATGCAACTGGCAGAGGCGCGATGCGAGATCCATCTCGGCATTCGAGGTCACAGTCCCCGAACCGATGAAATGCAGTGAATTGCCCAACGATTCGACAATGCCCCAGCCGGTACGGCGCAGGCCCGGATCGATACCAATGATGCGAATCGTTTCTTTCATAAGCGAACCCTATCCTCAGACGGATTCACTTGACAGCAGAAAAGTGAACAAAAGAGAAACATGCGCCACGAAGGGCGCACATGATCAATCGTTATGAAGCGCCAAAAGCAGTTTTGAGCAATACGATCTGTTCGGAAACCGGATTGCCACGTGGAACGCCCTGCAGCGAAACCACTTCACCGTAAACTTCGCGATCCATACGGCGCACACGCGCCTGAAGGCGCATGGAACGTTCGACCAGCTCCATGAATGCTGCAGGCAGTTCGGACCAGCCTTGCGCGATTTCACCCGCCGATGGCGTATCAAGACGCACCTTGGCTTTCTCGGCTGCAACCTGCTGACGGGTCATTTCACCGTTGCGCGCCGCGCGCTGGAGCAGCAACCACGAAGCAACCTGCATCAGGCGCGTGGTCAGACGCATCGATTCGGCGGCATAGAGCGTCGCAGCCACACGCGAAAGATTGCGCGCATCCTCACGGCCTTCGCCGTCGAGATAGCTTGCCGCTTCCTCGACCATATCCATGCCTTCTGCATAGATCGGCTTGAACGAATCCGAGAAAACCATGCGCTCTGCGAGGCTGATCATATTGCTCGGCATCTGGCTCTGTTCGCTAATCACTGCTCTGCCACCTTGCATGACCGCCTGTATCGGCGGCCCATTCCGTTGCCGTATTCGTCCAGTGGGATATGCCAGACGGATACGAATGAAACCATTGAACCGCTGTTCGACCATGGGGGAGGCTGAGACGGAACAGCTGTGCTAAACAAGTCCACGATAAACTGCACCTTCATACACCGTCGCGCAAGTTTATGTTTAACATTCGGTTAACATTTTCAGAGGCTTTTGACGAAAGCTTGTAAATAGAACGGATTGGGCAGTTGTTCCGTTCCGCGCGCCTGCATGTGGAAATCGATATTCCCCCGATATGCAGCAAAAAGCGCACAAAAAAAGAGCCGCAATGGCGGCTCTCAGGAGTTTAACAGGGAGGCGTCAAACAGAGTGGCTAAACCACTCGGTAAGAATCCAGCCGAACTGGATGTAAACCATTTAACATTCTTAAGATTAATGAATGGTTAATTTCTGCGTAGCGCTGTGGATAATCTCACGCAATCCGGCACTTTTCACTCAAAGAAAAGCCGCCCGAAATGGGCGGCTGATCAGTAGTGGTTAATAGCGCTGCATCGCGGGTTTGGAGTTTGACGCAACCTGCATCTTGACGGGTTCGGCAGCAGGAACAGCGGGCTTTGCCGAAACGGGAGCCCCCTTCTTGCCCCAACCGATGGTTGGCAGCCATTCCAGATAATAGGCCAGTGCGAACTGCATCACGATGCCGGTTGCGATCAGCAAAGTGTCATAAGGCAGGCCGCCCGGGTTCACGAGCTTCATCACCTGCGCAACCATTGCCAGCAGCGTACCGGCAATGAAGACCGGCAGCGAATGCTTGCCGAGAACGGCGAGAGGATTATCCGGCGCAGTCCGGGCGATATTGTTCAGCGTCGGAACGACGGCGATGAGATAAGCAATCGCCAGCACGTGCAGCAGACGCGGACCCGACAGGAAAGTCTTGTCGAAGCCGGTAAGAACCATGGGCAAGCCCATCGACGCATCGATGCCCCAAAGCGGAATACGCACCCATGCCAGCGCCAGCACCAGATAGCCAACGGCAAGGCCGATCAGCAGCGGATGCTTCGGCAGCTCGCCACCGCGACGCACATGAATCACGCCTGCAATACCGATTGCAAACAGGAACTGCCACGACAGCGGATTGAGGAACCAGACGCCTTCGGTCGGATAATTTACCGGCGCAACGTGATAGAGGCCTGACAGGAACCAGACCGTGCCGGAAACACCGAGCATGAGCGGCAGACTGATGCGCGCCAGCAGAAGCAGGATCGGAGTCAAAACCAGCATCACGGCATACATCGACAAAATGTTGTTATAGCCGAGCTGGTGACCCATCGTGACGATGCCGAACAGCGCTTCGACCGGGTGCTTGACCAGCGGCGCGATGTTGATCTGCGTAAGCAACTCCGAACGCTTCAGGAAGATAGCGGCAGCGGCGAAAATGGCGATGGTCGCCATGGTCGTCATGATGTGCGTCGTATAGAGCACACCAGCGCGGCGCCACATTTTCAGCGACAGAAGCAGGCGATTGCCGGGAGCGAATTTAGATCCATAGGCAAGCGCCACGGCCATGCCGGAAATCAGCACGAAAGCTTCAGCCGAATCGGAGAAGCCCAGATTCTTGTGCGTGAAATGCTCGTAGATCGTGCCGGGCACATGGTTGATGAAGATCGTTAGCAGCGCGAGCGCACGAAACACGTCGATGCGCGTGTCGCGCATTTTCGTCGGTTGTGCGGGCATCGCTTCTCTAGCGGTCGCAATATTCATTTACCAGCCTGCCTATCTTTGAAGGAAAGTGCCTGCACTTGGGATTGCGAGCCTTTCCACTTTTCTTCGTGTCATTCCGGATGGGTGCCGGAACAGTTTCACACGTTCTGCCGGAGCGTTCAGCGCCCGGTCTTGGTGTGGCTTATATACGCGTTAATCCCGGCAGAACCGGGTTGGTTCCGATCAACTTTCGTTCCAGTGGATAACATTATGCCAGCCCGGACAGGCGCGGGCCCGAGAAGGTTTCGCCAATGAATACTTGCCGAAGCCCGGTTGCGTCGCATAAATGCGACAAAACAAATAGATAGAGCCCCGCTTCCGTTTCCGGTAAACAGAACGCCTCTATTGCCCGAATTCCATCACGTTTTTCCCGTTAGGCTTGGCTCATGAACACGCCCGCTCACCAGACTGAAACCGAACGCTGCCGCATCGTGCTGGTTGCGCCTCCACTTGCCGACGGCGCGGCCCTCGCAAAGCTTTTGATGGCTGCACTCTCGGGCGGTGACGTTGCAAGCGTCATTCTCGACACCGGCGATCTCGACGAAGCCACTTTTCAGGCCACGGCTGAAAAGGTCATCCCCGTCATTCAGGAAAAAGGCGCCGCCGCGCTTATCCTGAACGATACGCGCATCGCGGGTCGCGTCGGTGCAGATGGCGTTCATATCGAAGGCAAGGCTGCCGATCTGGCAGATGCGATCGAAAAACATACGCCGAAGATGATCGTCGGCACCGGCAATCTGCGCGACCGCCATGGCGCAATGGAAATCGGCGAGTTGCAGCCCGATTATGTTTTCTTCGGCAAGATCGGTGCGGATAACAAGCCGGATGCCCATCCGCGCAACCTGTCGCTGGCCGAATGGTGGTCGCAGATGGTGGAAATTCCCAGCATCGCGCAAGCCGGAAGCACACTGGAAAGCATCATCCCCGCAGCCGAAACCGGCGCGGATTTCGTTGCGCTCGGTCGGGCGGTCTTCGACGCCGAAGACCCTGCAAAAGCTGTCGCGGAAGCCAACCGGCTTCTCGATGAGAACGCGCCACGCTTTGAAAACTGATCCCTTCATCAAGGTCTTGCCGATGCCCATGAAGAACAAACTTCTTCTCGCTGCCATTTTGACAATCGCGCTGCCGGTCCTGCCTGCTCTGGCAGCGGGCGAGCCGGTGCACGGTCAAAAGAACAGCCATCAGGGTGATCGTCAGGATAAGAAAGCCGACAAGCCTGCCAAGCCGGTGATGCTGCCGCAACCGGCAACGACCGAACCGATGCCCCACATCGACCCAAGCCGTTTCGGCGACAAACCGGCAGACGAGGCTTTCGGTGCATTTCAGCGTGGCCTTTATCTGACCGCTTTCAATCTGGCCAAGCCACAGGCTGAAAAGGGCGACCCAGCATCGCAGACACTCATTGCAGAAATTTATGCGCGCGGCCTTGGCATCCCCGCCAACCAGAAACTGGCGGCGGAATGGTACGAGAAAGCAGCCAATAACGGTGTTGTAGAAGCGCAGTTCCGCTATGCCGCACTTCTGCTTCAGGGCACCTACGCCAGGAAAGACCCCGTCAAGGCAGAGGAACTGATGAAGAAGGCTGCCGAGGGTGGCAATGCCATGGCGCAGTTCAACTACGGCCAGATGCTGATGGAAAAAACGCCGGGCAAGCCGGGCATCGATCTCGCCTTCCCGTGGTTCGAGAAGGCGGCCGGGGCCACGCTGGCCGATGCACAATATGCACTCAGCCAGATTTATGCCAACGGTACCCCGACCATCCCCCGCGACGACAAGAAAGCGCGCGTCTATCTCCTGCTTGCTGCCGCACAGGGTTATGATACGGCGCAGTTCGATCTGGGCCGCTGGCTGATTGAGGGCCGCGGTGGCGACCGCGACTACGAACAGGGGTTTGGCTGGATGCGTCTTGGCGCACAGCGCGGCATGGTGATGGCACAGGCCTGGCTCGCCCGCCTCTATCGCGATGGCATTGGCACAGAAGGCGATCTCGTCAAAGCAGCGGCCTGGTATATTGTTGCCCAGCGCGCCGGTTTTCGCTCACCAGACCTCAACGACATGATGGACGGACTGGCTGATGACCAGATTAAACAGGCCATAGAAACCGCCAACAATCTGCGCGTCCGCTGATTTTTGGGCGAATTTTGAGGCTGGATTGGCTCTCTTTTCGCGCTCAGGCTTGCGCCAAGCGCCTTTTTATGGTCTTGAGACGCCGATTATCGTGGTTCGAGTATAAGGCAGGTGCGCAATCTCCGGAATAATGCCGGACGGTTGCCTTTTCGTCGTCATGCGTCGAACCGCACATGGTTTCACATTTTCATTCCGGATCAAGCTCATGAAGATCAATGGTAACGAAATCCGCCCCGGCAATGTCATCGAACATGCTGGCGGCTTGTGGGTTGCGGTCAAGACCAACGCCGTCAAGCCTGGCAAGGGCGGCGCTTATAATCAGGTCGAACTGAAGAACCTCATCAACGGCACCAAGCTCAACGAACGTTTCCGCGCTGCAGAAACCGTCGAGCGCGTTCGTCTGGAACAGAAGGATTTCTCGTTCCTCTACGAACAGGGCGAAGCGCTGATCTTCATGGACACCGAATCCTACGAACAGCTTGAGCTGGCCAAGGATTTCGTCGGTGACCGTGCCGCTTTCCTTCAGGACGGCATGATGGTTACTGTCGAACTCTATGAAGAAAAGCCAATCGGTATCCGCCTTCCGGATCAGGTCACGCTTGCCATCACCGAAGCCGATCCGGTCGTCAAGGGCCAGACCGCTGCTTCGTCCTACAAGCCGGCTGTGCTTGAAAACGGTATCCGCATCCTCGTTCCGCCGTTCATCGCATCCGGCGAACGCGTGATCGTTGATACCAACGAACTGACCTACGTCAGCCGCGCTTAATACGAAAAACGAGATTTGTGGTGCCTGAATCAGGCACCACTTTATCCATGTCGCAAAGTTTGCGACCGTTCTTTCTCAGATCGCTCAATTCCTCGACCTCCACCGAATGTGTTTCGGTTCGGATGTTCGACATTCTGTTTATGATTAACTGCTTGATCCCTTTCAAAATCCACGCTTCGGGATCGTGCTTACAAGGACAATGAAATGGCCCGCTCAGCCCTTCTCAACGTTATGGTACAGGCCGCTATGAAGGCCGGCCGCAGCCTCGCTCGCGATTTTGGTGAAGTCCAGAATCTTCAGGTTTCTCTCAAGGGCCCCGGCGACTATGTCAGCCAAGCAGACCGCCGCGCCGAACAGATCATCTATACGGAATTGAGCCGCGCCCGCCCGGATTATGGCTTCCTGATGGAAGAATCCGGCGAGGTTGAATCCAAGGACGGACAGCACCGCTGGCTGATCGATCCTCTCGACGGCACCACAAATTTCCTGCACGGCATTCCAGTTTTCGCAGTCTCCATCGCTCTCGAGCGTCAGGGGCAGATCGTCGCCGGCGTCATCTACAATCCGGCCATGGATGAGCTTTACACCGCAGAACGCGGCGGTGGCGCATTCCTCAATGACCGTCGCCTGCGCGTCGCATCACGCAACAAGCTGGTCGATTCCGTTATCGGCACGGGTATCCCGCATCTGGGTCGCGGCCATCACGGGCATTATCTGGTCGAACTGCGCAATGTCATGGCCGAAACCGCAGGCATTCGCCGCATGGGCGCTGTTGCACTCGACCTCGCCTATGTTGCAGGCGGCCGTCTGGATGGTTTCTGGGAAGATGGCATGCATCCGTGGGATCTCGGCGCAGGCATTCTTATGATCCGCGAAGCCGGTGGTTTCGTCTCGGACAAGAATGGCGGTCAGGACATTTTCGGCACCAAGACCATCGTTGCAGGCAATGAAATCATTCAGAAGGCATTGCTGAAAACGATCAACAAACCGATCTAAAAAAGACCTGCTGCTTTGTCGATCCAATGGTTTGTTTCACCTGGGTCATCTCCAGCAATCTAAAAACAAGGCCGAGCGCTTAAATGGCTCGGCCTTTTTATTAATTTAGAGCGTATCTATAGAAAATTATGCTACAGTTGGCCGAGAAACTTTCCCAGAGCCTCAAGTATATTCCCAAGAATATTCCACCAATTCATGCTTAGTCCCTCTCACAAAGTTGAGTGTACGAAGCAATAATTATCAAAATTAGAAAACTTAAAAATAGCAACTTATAATTTATTTATTACCATCAATTATATAGGTATATATAAGAAATAAATTATATTAAGATCACGGGATTTAATATTATAAACTTTTTGCTCTACGATATTCAGACCATCCCGCGAGCCTGACAGCACACTCCACAAATCCGCGTAATTTTCTTGTTCCAATGATTCCGCTTCACGAATTAATGAAGTAGGCTTCTTTTCAAACACGCGACCATGGAGCGGAACGCATGAGCGATTTGAGAGTTTCCCGGGACCGTCTGGACGAGGGACGCGATTACGACCCCTACCGCCTGTCGAGCCCGCGCATTGTCATTCTCTCCATGGCGATCTTCCTTATTATCGTGGCTTTTCTGGCCGCGATCCTGATGCGGCAGATCCATACGTTCTTCGTCACCAATCCCGGCCTTAACGGGCTCATTCTCGGCGTTCTTCTGGTCGGTATTCTGCTGGCCTTCGGACAGGTGTTGCGACTTCTGCCAGAGATTCGCTGGGTCAACTCATTCCGCGACGGTGACCGCGACGGCACCACGCGACCGCCCGTCCTGCTTGCACCGATGCGGGCTTTGATCGGCCGCCGCCAGTCGATGGCGCTTTCCACTGCCTCCATGCGTTCGATCCTCGATTCCATCGCGACACGTCTTGATGAAAGCCGGGATATATCGCGCTATCTGATCGGACTTCTGGTCTTTCTTGGTCTGCTCGGAACATTCTGGGGCCTTCTCGAAACGGTCGGCTCCATCGGGCGCACTATTCAGACCCTCGACCCGAATTCAGGAAGCACCGGCGATGTGCTGGATGCGTTGAAGGCAGGCTTGCAAGCTCCGCTTTCCGGCATGGGCACAGCCTTCTCGTCTTCGCTGTTCGGTCTTTCCGGCTCGCTGATTCTCGGCTTCCTCGACCTTCAGGCGGGCCGCGCGCAAAATCGTTTCTATACAGAACTGGAAAACTGGCTTTCCTCCGTCACCGATCTCGGTTCCGATATCGGTGCCGACCAGAACGGAGGCACGGAAGAAATCCGCGTTCTGGCCGACCGATTGCAGAACCTGCATGGCGGCGACGCATCCACGCAGCGCACCACGGCAGCGCTGGCCAATCTTGCCGAAGGCATACAGGGCCTCGTCAAGAACATGCGCAGCGAGCAGCAGATCATGCGCGACTGGGTGGAAAAACAAGCGGACGAGCAGAAGGCTATCCGCCAGACGCTTGATCGTCTCACCAAGGCCATCGGCGAGCGCTCGCACGACCGCAAATCCGATCGCACGGACAAGGCGGAGTAAGCAGCCATGTCCCTCGCCCGCAACCGCCGCTCCCAGAGGCATGTCGATTACTGGCCGGGCTTCGTCGATGCCCTGACGACGCTGCTGCTCGCAATCATGTTCCTGCTTACCGTCTTCGTGCTGGCGCAATTCCTGCTCAGCCGCGAGGTGAACAACAAGGATAGCGTTCTCGCACGGCTCAATAGCCAGATACAGGAACTGACACAGCTTCTGTCGCTGGAGCGCAGCAATTCGCAGGACATGCAGGACACCATCGCCAATCTGCAGGCTTCGCTGTCCAGCACGGAAAGCGAGCGTTCACGTCTGCAAAGCCTTTTGAACGAAGGCAGCGGCGCAGGTGCTGCCGCTGAAAAGCGCGCTGGCGAACTGTCCGAAAGCCTTGATGCCGAAAAGCAGGTCAGCGCTCGTGCACTCAGTCAGGTGGAACTGCTGAACCAGCAGATTTCAGCCCTTCGCCGCCAGATCGCAGCACTTGAAGATGCGCTCAACGCTTCAGAAAGTCGCGACCGCGAATCGAACGCCAAGATCGCCGATCTCGGTCGCCGCCTGAATGTCGCATTGGCGCAGCGTGTGCAGGAGCTGAACCGCTATCGTTCCGACTTCTTCGGACGCCTGCGTGAAATCCTGTCGGACAAGGAGAATATCCGTATCGTCGGCGACCGCTTCGTCTTCCAGTCGGAAGTTCTTTTCCCGACAGGCTCGGCGGATATCAATCCTGCCGGTCAGGACGAGATGAAGAAACTTGCCGACGCGGTGATCCAGCTCAATCAGGAAATCCCGGATGACATCAACTGGGTACTGCGTGTCGACGGTCACACGGATAATGTGCCTCTGACTGGCACGGGACGCTTCCGCGACAACTGGGAGCTTTCGTCAGCCCGCGCAACCGCAGTGGTCAAATTCCTGATCGCCAATGGCGTCCCCGCCAATAGGCTCGTTGCAGCAGGTTTCGGGGAATATCAACCGCTCGACGCCTCCGACACAGCCGATGCCCGATCTAAGAACCGGCGCATCGAGCTGAAGCTGACCGAACGATAAGAAGAAATAACGGGGGCAACGCCCCCCGTTTCACTTCGCAGCGAAGGCTCCAGCACCTGCCTCGAATTGCAGCTTGGCGAGACGGGCATAGATGCCGCCCTTCTCGACAAGGCTTTGATGTGTGCCTTCTTCGACAATATGGCCATGGTCGAGCACCAGAATGCGGTCGGCCTTGAGCACGGTGGCAAGCCGGTGCGCGACGACAAGCGTCGTGCGATCAGCCATCAGACTGTCCAGAGCCTTTTGCACAAGCATCTCGCTTTCAGCATCAAGCGCCGATGTCGCTTCATCAAGAAGAAGGATGGGCGCAGCACGCAAGATTGCCCGCGCAATGGCGATGCGCTGGCGCTGCCCCCCTGAAAGCGTCACACCGCGTTCGCCGACTTCCGTGTCATAGCCCTTGTCGAGCGCCATGATGAAATCATGCGCAAGGGCTGCCTTTGCCGCTGCCACAATCTCCTCGTCGCTCGCTCCGGGTCTACCGAAGGCGATGTTTTCGCGCACGCTGGTGGCGAAAATCGCCACATCCTGCGGCACGGTTGAGATGCGCGCCCGAACGGCCTGCGGGTCAGCATCAGGCAAAGCCACGCCGTCGATCAGGATCTTGCCTGACTGCGGATCGTAATAGCGCATGACGAGCGCGAAGATCGTGCTCTTGCCTGCACCCGAGGGACCGACAATCGCAACAGTCTCGCCGGGCTTCACAGTGAAGCTGACGCCATTGAGCGACGGTGCATCCGGACGCGTCGGATAGGAAAAATGCACGGAATCGAACACGACCTCACCGCGTGGCGGCACCGGCATGGCAACAGGTTTCAAAGGCGCGGCAATACCCGGCTGCTCGTCCAGAATTTCGACAAGCCGCTCCGTAGCCCCTGCCGCCTGCGCCAGTTCCCCACCCACTTCCGACAAGGCGCCGAAGGAGCTGCCTGCGAACACGGCATAAAGCACGAATTGACCGAGCGTACCGGCAGACATCGTGCCGGCCAGCACATCACGCGAACCGAACCAGAGCACCGCAACAATGCTGGAGAAGATCAGGAAAATGGCAAAGGCCGTTAGGATCGCACGCGCCTGAATGGAGGAACGCGCCGCCTGAAAGGCTTTTTCTACCGCGCTGCCAAAACGCCCGACCACCATATTCTCGTTGGTGAAGGCCTGCAGCGTGCGCATCGCGCCGATCTGTTCGCTGGCATAGGCATTGGCCTTCGCCAGCATGTCCTGCGTCATACGGGAACGGCGACGCACCGAGCGTCCGAAGGCGATCAGGGGCACAACGATGATCGGGATGGCAGCAATGACCAGCGCAGAAAGCTTCGGGCTGGTCACGACCATCATCGCCAGCGCGCCGACACCCAGAATCATGTTGCGCAGCGCGACAGAGGCCGTAGCGCCCACCACCGACTTGATCTGCGTCGTGTCCGACGACAGGCGCGAAACGATTTCACCCGACTGTGACCGGTCGAAGAATTCCGGCGAAAGCGCCGTCACATGCGAAAAGACCGCATTGCGCAAATCCGCGACCACTCGCTCGCCGAGCGAGATCACGAAGAAATAACGCAGGCCCGACGCCAGCGCGAGAATGAGCGCCAGCAACACGAGCATGCCGAAGTAATTATTGACGAAGATCGCATTCGAACCCGTAAAGCCATGGTCGATCATGCGACGCAGCGCGACGGGCACGGCAAGGGTCGTTACAGCGGCCAGCACCAGCGAAAAGAGCGCGCCTGCAACCAGGACCTTATAGGGTGCCAGAAACGGCAAAACTCTCTTCAGCGGCTTCAGCGTGCGGCGTTTGCGGCCATCTTCTGCAGTCAATTCGTGATTCATATCAATTTCAGTATCCCGGTCGGCCATTCTTGTGTTTGCGCCCTTGTTATTGCCGTGCGCCTGATGTATAGGCTCGCCAACCCTTTTGGAAGCCGTTGCCTGTAGGTAATGGGTCTTCATATCTGCCATTGGGCGAAAGTGCCGCAGTTTCGATAGTCAAGGCTGCGCTTTTCACCCCAGACTTTCAGGATTGAGAAGATGAAAGCCAATATCCATCCCGACTACCACACCATCAAGGTCGTGATGACCGATGGCACCGAATACATGACCCGTTCGACCTGGGGCAAAGAAGGCGATACGATGAACCTCGATATCGACCCGACCACCCATCCAGCCTGGACGGGCGGTTCGCAGACCCTGCTCGATCGCGGCGGTCGCGTTACGAAGTTCAAGAACCGTTTCGGCAATCTCGGCATCTAATCTGATATTGCATCTGGTTGAAAAGCCCCGCCTCGGCGGGGTTTTTTTATGCCTGAATTTCATTCATCAGGGCACAAAAAAACTCCCGGATAACCGGGAGTTTTGCATCATTGTTGTGAGCACGAGAAATCAGGCGCTCAGCTTTTCCATCACTTCGTCGCTGACTTCGAAGTTCGTGTAAACGTTCTGCACGTCGTCATCGTCTTCGAGCACGTTGAGAAGCTTGAGAACCGAACGCGCCTTTTCCTCATCCAGCTCGGTATTGGTCTGCGGCTTCCAGATCGTCTTGATCGATTCGGCTTCACCGAGAGCAGCTTCCAGAGCCTTGGACACTTCGCCGATATCTTCGAACGCGCAGATGATGACGTGTTCTTCTTCACCGGACTGCACATCGTCAGCACCGGCTTCGATGGCCGCTTCCATAACCTTGTCGGCGTCGCCGACGGAGGACTTGTAGACGATTTCGCCAACACGGTCGAACATGAAGGACACCGAACCGGTTTCGCCCAGCGCACCGCCCGACTTCGTGAAGGCTGCACGCACATTCGATGCCGTGCGGTTACGATTGTCCGTCAGTGCTTCCACGATAACCGATACGCCGCCGGGGCCACGGCCCTCGTAGCGCACTTCATCATAATTCTCGCCGTCGTTACCCGCGGCCTTCTTGATGGCGCGCTCGATATTGTCTTTCGGCATGGACTGCGCCTTGGCGTTCTGGATCGCCAGACGCAGGCGCGGGTTCATCGTGGGGTCAGGCAGACCCTGCTTGGCAGCGACGGTGATTTCGCGTCCGAGCTTGGAAAACATTTTCGACCGCACCGCATCCTGACGGCCCTTGCGGTGCATGATATTCTTAAACTGTGAATGGCCGGCCATGGCACCCCTGTTCTGTTTAAAATGCTGTGCACGGAGAAAGCGTCACGCATGAAACAGAGATCAAGCAGAGAAGGGCCACATGCCGGGCCACAGTGCTTTCCGTGCAGAATGGCGGCGTTATAAGGAATTCAGGCCCATTCGTCCAGCAAAAGCGCCGGTGCCCCCCGAATCTCTGTCAACAAAAGCAATATTGCTCGACCCGCCAGGCAAAGCGGATTATCTATAAATTCATGATTCAGCCCGCCCAGAACACCCCCAGCGAAACCATCGCAGCCCGTATCAGCCGCATTCTTGCCGACCGCATCATCGCCGGTGAGATCGAGCCCGGCACGAAACTGCGACAGGATCACATTGCCGAAGAGTTCGAGACCAGCCATGTGCCGGTGCGCGAAGCATTCCGGCGACTGGAGGCTCAGGGGCTTGCTGTTTCCGAACCTCGGCGTGGCGTTCGGGTTGCATCGTTCGACATCGGCGAAATCAGGGAAGTGGCGGAAATGCGGGCCGCTCTGGAAGTCCTGGCGCTGCGCCATGCAGCCCCGCACATCACGCAGGCAACGCTTGATGCCGCCGAACAGGCCACACTGGAAGGCGACAAGTCACGCGATGTCAGAAGCTGGGAAGACGCCAATCGCCGCTTCCATCGGCTCATCCTCGAACCATGCAAGATGCCGCGCCTGCTTGCAGCCATCGATGATCTTCACGCTGCCAGCGCCCGGTTTCTCTTCGCGACCTGGCGGTCGGAATGGGAAACCCGCACCGACCACGACCATCGCGCCATATTGCAGGCGCTGCGCCAGAACGATGTCGAGAGCGCAGTGACCATTCTCGCTCGTCATGTACAATGGATTGGACACCGTCCGGTCAAGACCGCATCGGGCAAGACGCGCGATTCGTTTGCGATTGTCGGTTGATCAGGCGCTTGCACAGATAAGCACCTCTTTTTCATCGTCGCCATTCTGGTCACTCGTGCAGATTTTCGTCTGCGCGACAGAGTCTCGGCGCGCGTCTCCCACAACCACGCGCCGTTCTCTTTGCACCACCTCTTGCGTTTATCGTCAGGAGCTTTAAGAAGATATAGATCGAATCTCAATTTTATCTATAATTTGAGGAAGCTATGACGACCATCACCCAGACGCGCCCATCCTTCAGCCCGCTCAATCTGGAATCCCGCTCCCCTGCGATGCGCCTTGCGGCCGTTGCGCTTGGTACGCTGGTTCTCGCCATCTCGTCGCAGATCGAAGTTCCGATGATTCCGGTTCCGATCACGCTGCAGACCCTGATCGTTCCGCTGATCGGCGCGCTTTATGGCTGGCGTCTTGGCATGGCCACGGTTTTGGCCTGGCTCGGCGAAGCCATGCTCGGACTTCCGGTCCTTGCAGGCGGCGCTGGTGGTCTTCCGCATTTCGCAGGCCCGACCGCAGGCTATCTCGTTTCCTTCCCGATCATCGCCGCGCTGACCGGCTATCTGGCCGAACGCGGCTGGAACGGTAACCGCGTCGGCCTCGCCTTCGTTTCGTTCCTTGCCGCCAATGTGGTCTGCCTTGCTCTTGGCGCGGCCTGGCTGTCCAGCATCATTGGCCTTGAAAAGGCTGTTGCCTTCGGCGTGACGCCGTTCCTCGTCGGCGCCCTCATCAAGTCGGCTCTCGGCGCTGCGATCCTCAAGGCCATCGCCCGCGACGGCAAGGCCTGATCTGCCAGGTGACAGTACGCCTGCGCGGCCATCACCTCCTTTGCATGCTGACTTTTGTCGGCAAAGGCTACAGCCCGGCTTTCGTCGAGAACTACGACAGGATTGCCGGGCGGCTGAGCGAAGGAGAAGATATTCTTCTCGTCGATGGCCCGGACGACATTTGCGCGCCCCTGCTCTGCGGGGGCGATTGCCATTGTTACGAAGCGAGTGTTCGCGAGCGTGACCGGCTGGCATTGGAGGCCGTAGGCAAACTTCTCGGCCAGACGCTTTCCACGCAGAACCGTTTCGGGCTCGACGCAGAGCGGCTTGCCGTAATGCGCAGCGCTTTTGCAGAAGGCACACTACGCAAAGCCTGCGAGCGTTGCGAATGGTCGAACCTCTGCACGAGAATTGCCACAACAGACCAGTTTCACGGCGTTAAAATAACGAGGCCACCCGCCTCAGGATGAGACGGGTGGCCTTGTTGTATCTGGCTTTTACTGTTGGCTTTTGCGCTTTCGCCGGGCCATCATATTGAGCGCCTCGACCAGCGCCGAAAAGCCCATGGCGGCGTAGATATAGCCCTTGGGAACGTGGAAGCCGAAACCGTCGGCAATCAGCGTCATGCCGATCATCAGCAGGAAGCCCAGCGCCAGCATGACGATGGTTGGGTTCGCCGCGATGAACCGCGAAAGCGGATCGGCTGCAAGCAGCATGACGGTAACGGCTGCGACCACGGCAATGACCATAATGGCGATCTCATCGGTCATGCCGACGGCGGTGATGATCGAATCGACCGAGAAAACCAGATCAAGGATCAGGATCTGCACGATGGCGGCACCCATGGTGAGCTGAGCCACCTTGCCACCGATATTTTCCTTGCCATCATCGGGATCGACCGTGTGGTGAATTTCCTTGGTCGCCTTCCAGACAAGAAACAGGCCGCCAGCAATCAGGATGATGTCACGCCAGGAAAAGCCATGACCGAACGCCTCGAAGATCGGATCCTTGAGCTGGACGATGATCGAGATCGTGAAAAGAAGCGCCAGGCGCAGGATGAGCGCCGCGCCAATGCCGATGCGGCGGGCGCGCGCCTGCTGCGAGGCGGGCAGCTTGTTGGTAAGGATCGAGATGAAGATCAGATTGTCGATACCGAGGACGACTTCCATCGTCACCAGCGTAACCAGCGCGGCCCAGCCGGCAGGGGTCGAAAGAAATCCCAGATACTCGGCAAAAAAATCCATTGAGTTGCGTCCCCTTGCAAAAAAACTCGTTGCAAGGAGATAGTAGTCTGGAAAATCCATTCAACTGGCAGAAAGCTGCCGGATTAAAATAGCGGCCTAATTATAGATAACATCATACTTCAAGCTAAAATAAGACGTTATCGCCAGAATACCGGAATAGTTTCCTCCAGATGCGCACCGATGCGCAAGGGAGCGGCCTTTTCTGCAAGCCCCGTGCGATCCGAAATCTCTATGCCCACACCGCAGACGGTAGCCGGACCATTCGCCGCTTCGAACCGTCCTTTGGGCACTTTCGACAGGAAGCGGTTGAGTGGCTCCTCCTTGTCCATGCCGAGTGAGGAATCATAATCACCGCACATGCCTGCATCAGACATATAAGCTGTGCCATTGCGCAAAATCTGGCAATCGGCAGTCGGGACATGCGTGTGAGTCCCGACAACAGCGCTGGCGCGACCGTCGACAAAATGACCGAAACACTGCTTTTCGCTCGTCGCCTCAGCATGGAAATCGAAGAACACGGCATCAGCCTGCTCGCCAAGGGGACAGGCTTCCAGAATTTTCTCGGCCGCGATAAACGGATCATCGAGATCGGGATGCATGAACACCCGGCCCATGACGTTCGACACGAGAACGCGGGCGCCATTTTTGGCGATATAAAGCCCCTCGCCTTTTCCGGCTGTGCCTTTCGGGAAGTTTGCCGGGCGCAGAAAGCGGTCTTCGCGCTTGGAGAAATCCAGCGCCTCGCGTTGATCCCATACGTGATTGCCGGTCGTGACGACGTCGGCGCCAGCACGAATGGTATCGTGGAAAATCTCCTCCGTAATGCCGAAGCCGCCCGCGGCGTTTTCGCCGTTGACGATTATGAAGTCCAGCTTCAGATCGGAAATCAGCCCCGGCAGCTTTTCATAAACTGCATTCCGGCCCGACCGGCCCACCATATCACCAAGAAAAAGCAATCTCATGGGAGTGCCTTATAAACCTGCGCCAAGCGAACGCAAGCCGCTCTCCGTCAGGATCTGGTTGAGCGCGATATCATGCGGCTCATTTGGCACATGCTCGACTTCCTGGCAGTCGAAGGCCATGCCGATCAGAAGTGGCTGCAATCCGCGTTCCGTGAACCGCGCCAGCGCGCGGTCGTAGTGTCCTGCACCATAGCCAAGTCGATGCCCACGCTGATCAAAACCTGCAAGTGGCATCAACAGGATCGCAGGATCGACAATCGGCGCATCTGCTCCCGGTCCCATCGTGCCGAAACCCGTCTGACGCAATCTGGCATCAGGCAGATATTCACGAAAGGCAATCGTTTCCTTGTCCAGAACAACGGGGAGGCAAAGCCGGGCACCCTTGGCGCGAAGCGCCGATAATAATGGGCGTGGGTCGATTTCAGAACGGATCGGCCAATAACCAGCAATCAAGGTGCCTTTGGGAACGTCAATTGCAGCTTCACCTTTTTTGGCTGCCGCCAGCGAAGCCTCGTAATGAAAGCGCGGATCAAGCGCATCACGGACCGCCAGAACCTTGCGTCTAAGCTCCTGCTTTTCCAGACCGGGGCTGCGCTCCGTTGCCGTCATTCCAAGCCACTCCCTGCTGCCGTTTTTCACCATGCAGTGGAACCGCAAAGAGCCAATCCGTCAAGTGACCCCGCCCGCGCCATACGCGACCTTCTCCGAGCGGTCACGAATGACCTTCAAAACAACGCCGTGGAAGTCATTGAGGAACAGTTTGCCCCACAGGTCACAGTAAAAATCGATCGGCGTGGCGATCTGATAATGGGTCGTCAGCGTGAGACGCGTGTGACCATTCGTGAGAGGCTCAAGACGATAATCACCCTGCGCAAGCTTCAGATAGGTGCTGTCGACCTTGATATGCGCTTCCACCTCGGGCGGTATGGAGCCAGGGCCGAAGCGGAAATCCCACGCCAGAAGCCGATTTTCTTCCCATTGCGTGACGATTTCCTGAAAATTGACGCCATGCGTCCACTGCAAGTCGCGTACCGCTCCAACACCAGTACCGTTCAGCCTTGCATCCACCGGCTGCGGCACGCCAAGAATGCCATGGCTGAATGTCCACGACAGTTCGTCCGGGCGCACATTGCGGATTTCAACCGTCTGCTGCCAGACGACTTCCGGCGGCGCTGCGATCTCGATCACCGTGGTTACAGCGCCATCATGCGGGATGTAGGACATCTGAAGTTCGGCTGGCAGAACGAGCAGCGGCAGCGCAATCACCAGCGTCGTGGTGCGACGCGAACGAAATTGCCGGATGATCCACAAGGTCACCGTCGAACCGAGCGCCGAGAACACCATGAAAAACGGAGCGGCCATGGCCACGCAAATTCCTGCTTCATGGAAAAAGACCATGCTGATAACGACAAGCCCGGCGATGATAGCCCATCCCATACGGACATGCCGCCACAGGCTTTTTTGCGCACGCGGGTCGGAAAGGCTCGAAGCAAGGCTGGCAACAGCCATCGGTAACAGCATCAGGCCCGCAATGACGGGCATCGCATCCGCATATTGGCCCGACCAGATCATGACATAGAGCAGAAGGCCGTAGACGAATGCGATGGGTACCGCGACGGCCAGTCTTTCCGATGAATCGGGCGATGCTGTTTCAGGAGATTTCATCAAGATGCGCAAATCGTTGGAGCTTTGCGCATGTTTACGAACAAATTGTCCGTTAGATCAAGCTCATAGCTATCCTGCGACAGCCAGAGGAAAAGAAAGCGGCGACCACGACGACCGATGGTAGTGATTGATCCCGGGAACCTACAAAGTAGGTGGGCGCCATATGCGAAAGCCCGCAAGCCTTCACAGGGACAGCTCCCTTAGAGATCAATAAGGCCCCGGGGATGCTGTTACACCTGTCGGGAAGCGCAGTTCGCCAAGGCCCAATATAGTACCTGCCCGATGGGAACGCCAGTGGCTTACACCGGCTTAACAGGAAAACTTTTCAGAAAAATCTGAACGAAGTTCAGCTGTTCCGTGGTGCGATGCGCGAAGCCACCTGCTCGATGCGCGACGCCACATCCGACAGCATGCCTGTCAAGGCAGCATCGTTGCTATCAGCGCGACCAAGCGCTTCATCACGTGCACGGCGCAGCGTTTCAACTTCGCTTTCCAGACCGTTGATACGTTTCTGCATCTCGGCCATTTCGTCCATCACCATGATCCCGGCCATGACGGTCAGGCGCAGATCGCCTATCTCCCCGAAGGACGTTTTGAGATGCGTGACATATTGATCGAAACGGTCGGCAAGCCCGGACAGGTGTTCTTCCTGTCCTTCGTCGCAGGCCATGCGGTAGGCCTTGCCATCAATGGTAACGGTTACGGTCGCTATGGTAGCCTCCTATCGGTCCAGAACGGCGCGGATTGTCTCCATCGCAGTCACAAGGCGGCGTGAAACCTCGCGATTAGCAGCTTCCAGCCGCTCGGCGCGCGCTTCCGACTGATCGAGTTCCTGGGCGAGACGGCTGCGATCCGCATTCATACGCTGCACCTCCTCCTCGGCCTCGGCGAAGTCGCCTTCTTTGTCCAGCCGCAGATCGACCGCTTGTTCAAGCGTATTGAGTGCCTTTTCCAGCCGTTCCAAGACTTGCCTGAGGGTCGTTTCGGGTGCCATCCATATCCTTTCCAATGCCAATTCGCGGGCCAACTTATGGGGATCGAATCGCGCCTGCGGGACGGGCATCTTTGAAAAGATTGTAATAATCACCCGCCCGATAAGCAACAAATGAGGGGCGCATCTAAACGTTCATGCACCGTTATCGGTGCAAAAACGGCTTTTCGGTGATTGTTCTACAGCTTTCCACACAACTCAATCGATTAGTCGCGGACAGTTTATTGCCCAAAAGTCATCGGTTTATTGACTCCTTATACGCAGGTGCTATGTGTCCCGATGCCTTCTGGAGCGTGATCCCGAAACGCATGAAGCCGTTTTGGACACGGATCGTGCTCAGGCAAAAGGCATCGCCGCAACCCCGTTAACCCCTCCCAAGGAAAGACGGCTGAGACCATGACCAATTCCGACAAACAAAACCAGATGGCCAACGCGATCCGCTTCCTCTCTATGGACGCGGTAGAGAAAGCCAATTCGGGCCATCCCGGCCTGCCGATGGGTGCAGCCGATATAGCGACGACGCTTTATACCCGTTTTCTCTCGCACGACCCGCAGAACCCGCACTGGCCGGATCGCGACCGTTTCGTGCTCTCCGCAGGCCACGGCTCGATGCTGCTCTATTCGCTGCTCTATCTTTCGGGCTACGAAGACATCACCATCGACGAGATCAAGAATTTCCGTCAGCTCGGTTCGCGCACAGCAGGCCATCCGGAATATGGTCACGCCGCCGGTATCGAGACGACGACCGGCCCGCTCGGACAGGGTATCGCCAATGCCGTCGGCATGGCACTTTCCGAACGTATCCTCAATGCACAGTTCGGCGACAGCCTCGTCAACCATTACACCTATGTGATTGCCGGTGACGGCTGCCTCATGGAAGGCATCAGTCAGGAAGCCATCGCGCTTGCCGGTCATCTGAAGCTGAACAAGCTGATCGTGTTCTGGGATGACAACAACATCTCGATCGACGGCCCGGTCACGCTTTCCGACAATACCAATCAGCCAGCCCGTTTCGCCGCTTCCGGCTGGAACACCATGGCTGTTGATGGTCACGATCAGGATGCGATTGCCAAGGCAATCGAACTGGCCAAGGTTTCCGACAAGCCGACGCTCATCGCCTGCAAGACGACCATCGGCTTCGGCGCACCAAACAAGGCTGGCACCAACAAGGTGCATGGCTCGCCGCTCGGTGCTGAAGAAATCGCTGCAACCCGCAAGGCGCTCGGCTGGAATGCTGAACCCTTCGTCGTTCCGGCAGAAGTGCTGGACGGCTGGCGCGTTGCCGGTCTGAATGCCGCCAGGAAGCGTCAGGAATGGGAAAAGCGCTTTGCTGCCGTCGAAGCGGACACCCGCGCTGAATTCGAGCGCCGGATGCGTGGCGACCTGCCTTCCAACTTCGATGCAACCATCATCGAATACAAGAAGAAGCTGTCCGCGGACAAGCCGAAGGTCGCAACCCGCAAGTCTTCGGAAATGGCACTGGAAGTCATCAATGGTGTCGTGCCGGAAACCATCGGCGGCTCCGCCGATCTCACCGGTTCGAACAACACCAAGACGAGCCAGACCAAGGCCATAACGCCGGAAGACTACGGCCAGCGTTACGTCCATTACGGTATCCGTGAGCACGGCATGGCAGCAGCCATGAACGGCATGACGCTGCATGGCGGGCTGATCCCTTACGGCGGCACCTTCCTGACCTTCTCGGATTATTGCCGTCCGGCTATGCGCCTTTCCTCGCTGATGGGCATCCGCGTCGTTTACGTGATGACGCATGACTCCATCGGTCTTGGTGAAGACGGCCCGACCCACCAGCCGGTAGAACAGCTTGCCGCCTTGCGCGCCATTCCGAACCACAATGTGTTCCGCCCTGCCGACGCTGTCGAAGCGGCTGAATGCTGGCAGATTGCCCTGCAATCGAAGAAGACGCCATCGACGATGGCTCTGACTCGCCAGAACCTGCCAACGGTCCGTACCGAGCATCGCGACGAAAACCTTTCGGCTTTCGGCGCCTATGAACTTGCTGCGGCAAGCAAGGATGCCAAGGTGACGATCTTCGCGACCGGTTCGGAAGTGGAAATCGCACTCAAGGCCCGCGACCTGCTGGAAGGCAAAGGCATTGCCACCCGTGTCGTTTCGGTTCCTTGCTTCGAGCTTTTCGAACAGCAGAGCGATGCCTACAAGACCGCGACCATCGGCAATGCGCCGGTCAAGGTGGCGATCGAAGCGGCAATCTCACTCGGCTGGGAACGCTTCATCGGCGAGAACGGCATATTCATCGGCATGAAGGGCTTCGGCGCTTCGGGCGAGATCAACGATCTCTACAAGCATTTCGGCATCACGGCAGAACATGCCGCTGAAGCTGCGGAGAAGAAGCTCAACGCCGCATGATTTTAAGAACGCCGGCGTCGTAAAAACGCCGGCGTTTGAGTTTCCATTCCAGTCCGGCCGGACGAATCCTGTTCGATTTGTCCGTTCCGACGGAGTTTTGAAGCACTGCATGTGCAGTACCCTATCGGGAGATTAAGAGAAAATGGCAGTTCGCGTCGCAATTAACGGTTTTGGCCGCATCGGCCGCAACATCCTTCGCGCCATCGTCGAGTCGGGCCGCACCGATATTCAGGTCGTGGCCATCAACGACCTCGGCCCGGTCGAAACCAACGCACATCTTCTGCGTTATGACAGCGTTCATGGCCGTTTCCCCAAGGAAGTTAAGGTTGCAGGCGACACCATCGACGTCGGCTACGGCCCGATCAAGGTTCATGCCGTTCGCAACCCGGCTGAACTGCCGTGGAAGGAAGAAGGCGTCGATATCGCTCTGGAATGCACCGGCATCTTCACCTCGCGCGACAAGGCTGCGCTTCATCTTGAAGCTGGTGCAAAGCGCGTCATCGTTTCGGCTCCTGCCGACGGCGCGGACCTGACTGTCGTCTATGGCGTCAACCATGACAAGCTGACCAAGGACCATCTGGTCATTTCGAACGCTTCGTGCACCACCAACTGCCTTGCCCCCGTGGCTCAGGTTCTCAACGATGCTATCGGCATCGAAAAGGGCTTCATGACCACGATCCACTCCTATACGGGCGACCAGCCGACGCTGGACACCATGCATAAGGATCTCTACCGCGCGCGCGCAGCAGCTCTTTCGATGATCCCGACCTCGACGGGCGCAGCCAAGGCTGTCGGCCTCGTTCTGCCGGAACTGAAGGGCAAGCTCGACGGCGTTGCCATCCGCGTTCCGACCCCGAACGTCTCGGTTGTCGACCTGACCTTCATCGCCAAGCGCGCAACGACCGTCGATGAAGTCAACAACGCGATCCGTGAAGCCGCCAATGGCCGCCTCAAGGGTATCCTCGGCTACACAGATGAGCCACTCGTCTCGCACGACTTCAACCACGACTCCCATTCCTCGGTCTTCCACACGGACCAGACCAAGGTTATGGAAGGCACCATGGTGCGCATCCTGTCGTGGTACGACAATGAATGGGGCTTCTCCAGCCGCATGGGCGATACCGCTGTCGCCTTTGGCAAGCTGATCTAAGCCTCCGACCATGTTTCGCGCCCTTCTCCCCACCGTTGCGCGCTGGCGTCCGCTGGAAGGAGAAGGGCTCGAACATCTCAATATCGGCCCCGCAGGCCGCACGATCCGTGCTGAAAGCGTGGTGATTGGCGACCGCGGAGACAATCCCTACGGCGTGCGCTACAGCATCGACTGCAACAGCGTCTGGCATGTCCTCCATTTCCTGATCGAAACTACAGCCGGGCACCGGCTGGAGCTTGTTTCCGACGGCGACGGTCGCTGGAGCACGATGGCTGGCGATGCATTGCCGGAGTTCGATGGCTGCATCGATATCGATCTGGCAGGAACGCCCTTCACCAACACGCTGCCCATCCGCCGCCTTGGCCTCACACCGGAAAGCGGCACCGTTCAGCTCGACATGCTTTACGTGCCGTTCGACAGTTTCCGTCCGCTGCGCGACCAGCAGCGTTATACCTGCCTTGAGGAAGGGCGGCGCTATCGCTACGAGGCCGCCGACCGCACCTTCACCGCCGAATTGCCCGTCGACGAGGACGGGCTTGTCACCGACTATCCAACCCTTTTCCGGCGCCTGCCTGTTTGAGCTCTCCTGCTCCACCGGCACCCGAAAGACAGTTCTGGGAGAAAGATCATGAGTTTCCGCACTCTCGACGATGCTGACGTCAAGTCCAAGCGCGTACTGGTCCGCGTTGACCTCAACGTGCCGATGGCGAATGGCGAAGTCACCGACCTGACCCGTATCGAGCGTATCGTTCCGACCATTGCCGAGCTTTCCAGGAAAGGCGCAAAGGTAGTTCTGCTCGCCCATTTCGGTCGCCCCAAGGGCGTTGCTTCGGACGAAAATTCGCTGAAGCATGTCGTGAAGCCGCTCTCCAAGGTGCTGGGACCCCATATTTCTGGCCGGAGTGTCCATTTTGCCGAAGACTGCATCGGCGAACACGCCAAGGCCGCCGTTGATGCACTGAAGGACGGCGATGTCCTGCTTCTGGAAAACACCCGTTTCCACAAGGGCGAGGAAAAGAACGATCCGGAATTCGTCGCGGCTCTGGCAGCCAATGGCGATCTTTATGTGAACGACGCGTTTTCGGCTGCCCACCGCGCCCATGCTTCGACCGAAGGCCTCGCACACGTCCTGCCCGCCTATGCGGGACGCGGCATGCAGGCCGAGCTTGAAGCGCTGGAAAAGGGCCTTGGCAATCCGGCTCGTCCGGTTGTCGCCATCGTCGGCGGCGCAAAGGTTTCGACCAAGCTCGACCTCTTGTCCAACCTGATCGAAAAGGTTGATGCGCTCGTTATCGGCGGCGGCATGGCCAATACTTTCCTGGCAGCGCAGGGACACGATGTCGGCAAATCGCTCTGCGAGCACGAGCTGGCCCACACCGCCCGCGAAATCATGGCCAAGGCCGAAACCACCAAATGCGCGATCATCCTTCCGGTCGATGCTGTCGTGGGCTGGCACTTTGCAGCCGATACGCCGAACAAGACCTATGGAGTCGATGCAGTTCCAAGCGACGGCATGATTCTCGATGCCGGGGCACTCTCGACCGATCTGATCGCCTCGGCCATCGATGATGCGGCCACGCTTGTCTGGAACGGTCCGCTCGGTGCGTTCGAACTGCGTCCGTTCGACACCGCGACGGTCAAGACCGCAAAACACGTCGCCGCCCGCACCAAGGCTGGCAAGCTGGTTTCGGTCGGCGGCGGCGGCGATACGGTCGCAGCCCTCAATCATGCTGGCGTAGCCGACGACTTCACCTATATCTCGACCGCAGGCGGCGCCTTCCTCGAATGGATGGAAGGCAAGCCCCTCCCCGGCGTTGATGTGCTGAAGAAGTAGAGCATTTCCAGCAAAAGCGTGAAGCGGTTTTGCGCGGAAGAATGTATAAGAACAAATAAAGCCCCGGAAATCCGGGGCTTTTTCTTCATGCTTTGGGGGTCAGCTTCAGGAGACGTCCCGGATTGTCATCCTCGATCAGCCAGATGGCCCCGTCGGGACCGACAGCCACATCGCGGATACGGTTTTCCATTTCAAAGCGCTCGGCTTCGTCCGCCTTGCCATCCTTGTCGATCACGACACGCACCAGCGACATGACCGAAAGCCCTCCGATCAAAGCCGAGCCGCGCCATTCGGGGAACATGTCTCCCTCGTAAAAGGCAAGCCCGGCCGGAGCGATAACCGGCGTCCAGTACACCAATGGCGGCTCGAATTCCGGACGTGTGCTATGGCGCGGGATCGGCCTGCCGCTATAATTGTCGCCATTGGAAACAACAGGCCAGCCATAATTAAGACCGGGCTTGATGAGATTGAACTCGTCACCGCCACGCGGGCCCATCTCGTGCTCCCAGAGCTTTCCATCGGGGCCGAAGGCCAGTCCGTACGGGTTGCGATGGCCGGTTGACCAGGTCAATGCCCTTACACCTCCCGCATCCGCATGCGGATTATCCTTCGGCACGGAACCATCGAGATTCATGCGGAGAATTTTCCCCATGGGAGCCTCATCGTCCTGCGCGGTTGCAGGCAACATGCGGTCGCCGACGGAAAGGAACAGATGTTTGCCATCCGGCTCGAATGCAATAATGCCGCCCGGCTGTCCGCCGCGAGCCACCGCATCCTGTTTCCAGATCGTGGTCTTGTCCTGCAGCGCTGCCTTGCCGTCACCTTCATCCAGCACAGCGCGCACCAGAACGACGCTGCTGCCGTTCTTCGCCGGTTCGTTATAGGAGAAGTAGACTGCCTTGCCCTTTTCGAAATCCGGAGCAGGCGCAATATCGAGCAGGCCGTTCTGGCCACTGAATGCCACTTCCGGCACACCATCGACAGCAGTTTTGTCACCCGATTGCGTGACGATGAAAATCTTGCCGCCCTTCTCCGTCAATAAAAGTCTGCCATCGGGCAGAAAGGCGATAGCCCAGGGCGTATCGAATTCGGCAACCGACGTTGCAGTAAACGGAGCACTTGCTTCGGCCTTCCTGCCACCGGCATTGATGCTCTCAGCCGAAACATCCAGCACCGGCAGGACAACCATTGATGCTGCCAGAACAAACGGCAGGCTCAAAAGGGCGCGTCGCATATCTCCTCCTCAAATCTGGACAATGGAAAACGGGCGAGGTTTTTCTCACTGGTTTCTTACATGGGGGTTGAGAGGCGGATATCAAAACGAGTTTCGGGAAAAACCTGAGATAACCAATCTGACGGCGTTTAGGAAAACTTGCTTCACCTAAACCGTTTGAATTTTTTTCAACCGTTTCAATGGCTTGCGCTCGCCATAGTTTTAACCAACACTCCCTCATCGCTTTGATAGAAGGAGCATTGCATATGACTGAACGTCTTGAAGACATTGCGATTGCACTGGTGGCAGCAGGAAAAGGTATTCTCGCCGCCGATGAAAGCTCGGGCACCATCAAGAAGCGCTTTGACTCGATTCATCTCGCCTCGACGGAAGAAACGCGCCGCGACTATCGCGAAATGCTGTTCCGCTCGGACGAAGCGATGAAGAACTATATTTCTGGCGTCATTCTCTATGATGAAACCATAAGGCAGAAGGCCAAGGATGATACACCGCTTGTCGAAATCATCCGCAAGGCGGGTTCTATTCCGGGCATCAAGGTCGATGCTGGTGCCAAGCCGCTTGCTGGTTTCGACGGTGAAACCATCACAGAGGGGTTGGACGGTCTGCGCGAACGGCTCAATGAATATTACGCACTTGGAGCCCGTTTCGCCAAATGGCGCGCAGTGATCTCGATTTCCGATGGCCTGCCCAGCTGGGGCGCGGTGAAACAGAATGCACAGGCGCTCGCCCGCTATGCAGCGCTTTGCCAGGAAGCAAACATCGTCCCGATTGTCGAACCCGAAGTGTTGATGGACGGCCGACCGGGCGATCATACCATCGACCGTTGTTACGAAGTGACGGAATGGGTTCTGAAGACAGTGTTTACGGAACTTTACGATGCTCGCGTCAGGCTCGAAGGTATGATCCTGAAGCCGAATATGGTCATCGACGGCAAGAAAACGCGCAAGGCTTCCGTCGAGGAAGTGGCGGAGAAAACTGTCCGCTGTTTCCGCAACACAGTTCCGGCAGCAGTGCCCGGCATCGCCTTCCTTTCCGGCGGCCAGACAGGCGAGGAAGCGACCGCCCACCTTTCTGCGATGAATGCGGGCTTTGACATGCCGTGGAAAATGACTTTCTCCTATGGCCGTGCCCTGCAGGCGGCAGCGCTGGACGCCTGGGGCGGCAAGGATGAAAACATCGCTGCTGGTCAGCGGGCTTTCGCACATCGGGCAAAGATGAACGGTCTGGCTGCCACCGGCGGCTGGAAAAAAGATCTTGAAAAAGCAGCCTGACTTGTCTTGAGAAACAAGAGCCCGGCCATGTCAGCCGGGCTTTTCTTCAGCCTTCGTGCAAGTGGAACCCCACCGCCAGTGCCATGATCAATATGGCGATGACTGCGATCTTCCAGAAATCGCCGCGCTGCTTCAGGCCCGGCAGGCCAAGCGGTTTGATGATGTGCAGCCCCATCAGAAGAACAAGCAGCACAGGCAGAATTTTGGTCACAAATCACCTCTCTGCCTCCTTGTGACGCAGACAGGCCGTCGCTGCAAGATGCGTGTAACAGACACAACCCTTTTACCGACAAGGTTCCATCTTCATCTTAAGTTTCATGGACGAGCCGCCGCCGGGCGGCGTAAACTGCATGCGGAGGTGATGAAAAGCGCATGGAGGAGATAGACCAGAACAGGTCGATCTTGCGCTTTCGTCAGCAGACTAATCAGGAAGCGACAACCGCCCGACGGGTGGCGTTGCGCATGCTTCTGGGAGGAAGAGCATGACTTCGAAATATGCCGAAACCTATGCCGCATGGCAGGCCGATCCTGAACGTTTCTGGGCTGAAGCGGCGCAGGCAATCGACTGGTTCAAGCCATGGGACCAGGTTTTTGCGGGCGACGAAGGTGTCTATGGACGTTGGTTCAAGGGTGCGCAGTGCAACACCTGCTATAATGCGCTCGACCGCCATGTCGCCAAAGGGCGCGGTGAACAGGTTGCGCTCATCTATGAAAGCCCCGTCACCGGCACGATGCGCAAATTCACTTATCGCGAACTGCTGGAAGAAGTGGAAGCGCTGTCCGCCGTCATGCTCGACAATGGTGTATCGAAAGGCGACCGCGTTCTGATCTATATGCCGATGGTCCCCGAAGCGGCTGTCGCCATGCTGGCATCGGCCCGTATCGGTGCAGTCCATTCCGTCGTCTTCGGCGGATTTGCCGCCACTGAACTCGCAACCCGTATTGACGACGCCAAGCCAGTCATGATCATCACCAGTTCCTGCGGTATCGAGCCTACCCGCATCGTGCCCTATCAGGCCATGCTCGATAAGGCGATTTCACTTGCGCAGCACAAAGTCGATCATTGCATCATATTGCAGCGCGAGCAGCACCGGCACGAACCGGTAGCAGGACGTGACCTCGACTATCGCGAGGCCGTTGATGCCGCGCGCGGTCGTCATGTTCCCTGCACGCCGGTTGATGCTACCGACCCGCTTTACGTACTCTACACGTCCGGCACGACCGGTGAGCCGAAAGGCGTCGTGCGCGACAACGGCGGACACATGGTGGCGCTTGACTGGTCCATGAAGAATGTCTTCGGCGTGAAACCGGGACAAGTATGGTGGGCCGCATCCGATGTGGGTTGGGTGGTTGGCCATTCCTACATCGTTTATGCCCCGTTGATCCATGGCGCGACCAGCATCCTGTTCGAAGGCAAGCCTATCGGCACACCCGATGCTGGCACCTACTGGCGCATCATCGCCGAACATGGCGTTGAAGTAATGTTCACCGCACCGACGGCGCTGCGTGCAATCAAGAAAGACGACGCGGACGGCAATTTCGTGCGTCGCTACGACCTTTCAAAGTTCCGCGCCCTCTATCTCGCTGGCGAACGCGCCGATCCCGACACGATTCACTGGGCAGAAAATCTGCTGGGCTGCCCGGTGATCGATCACTGGTGGCAGACGGAAAGCGGCTGGCCGATGGTCGCCAATCCGCTCGGCCTCGGTCTTCTGGAAACCAAATACGGCTCACCCGCTGTCTGTCTTCCGGGTTACGATATCCGCGTGCTGGACGATGAAGGCCACGAAGTCGAGCGCGGCCAGCTCGGGAATGTTCTCATCAAGCTGCCCCTGCCGCCCGGTTGCCTGCCAACACTCTGGAACGCCGATGAGCGTTTCCGCAAAGCCTATCTGAACGAGTTCCCCGGCTACTATAAAACCGCCGATGCCGGCTACATGGATGAAGATGGCTATCTCTACATCATGAGCCGCACTGACGACATCATCAATGTCGCTGGCCATCGCCTGTCGACCGGGGCGATGGAGGAGGTACTTTCCAGCCATCCCGATGTTGCCGAATGCGCTGTGCTTGGTATTTCGGACCCGGTTAAAGGTCAGGTGCCTTGCGGCTTCCTCGTGCTGAAATCCAACATCGACCGCGATCCGCAAGAGGTCGAGAAGGAATGCGTCAGCATGGTGCGTGACGTCATCGGACCTGTTGCAGCCTTCCGGCTGGCGCTGACCGTAAAGCGTCTGCCCAAGACGCGGTCTGGCAAGATTCTACGGTCAACCATTCAGAAGATTGCCGACGGCGAAGAATGGAAGATGCCGGCCACAATCGATGATCCGGCTATTCTGGACGAAATCAGCACCGTTCTGCGCGAGCGTCACACCGGTCTCGCCTTCGCCTGATCTTAACCGTCCCGACTATTGACCGGCGGTTTCCGCCGGTCCACTCTCCATGCAAATTGGAGATCGATCATGCAATTAGAAGGCAAGGTGGCAATCGTCACCGGCGCTGCCCGCGGTATTGGCTATGCCATAGCAAAGCGCTTCCTGATGGATGGCGCAAGCGTAGTCCTGTCCGACATCGACAACGCCGCCGCCATGCGCGCAGCCAAGGATCTGGAGCAATTCGGCCCGGTTCGCCATATGGCGGCGGATGTGGGGGACAAGCTCGATGTCCACAATCTCCTGACCTTCACCATCACCAATCTGGGTGAGGTTGATATTCTCGTCAACAACGCGGGTATCGTGCATCAGGCGGATTTCCTTGACCTCAAGGAAGAGGATTTTGACCGTGTCATGCGTGTCAATCTCAAAGGCGCGTTTCTGTGCGGACAGGCCGTGGCAAAACGCATGGTGGAGCGAGTCGAATCGGGCGGTGATCCAGGCACGATCATCAACATGTCATCGGTCAACGCAATCTTCGGTTTGCCGGAGCAGCTCGCCTATTCCGTTTCCAAGGGCGGATTGAACCAGCTGACACGTACCATGGCAGTAGCGCTCGCCCGTTGGGGGATTCGCGTCAATGCCATCGGCCCCGGCTCCATCGAGACCGACATGCTTTCCGCCGTGAACACAGACGCCGATGCCCGCAACAGGATTCTATCAAGAACACCACTGGGTCGCATAGGCCAAGCCTCTGAAATTGCTTCGATAGCGTCTTTTCTTGCATCGCGGGATGCGAGCTATGTAACAGGCCAGACCATCTATGCGGATGGTGGGCGTCTGCCCCTCAGCTATACAGCAGCACCACGCTATAAGGCATGATGTTGCGGCCCCGCTATATTAGGAAGATAATGAAATAAGGATTTGCTCCTGACAGAAAGCTGTCAGGAGGGGTGTGCGATACTGCGTATCCAAGGATGAGGGAGATTTCACCATGGCACTCGCAATCGCACCATTGATCGCAGTTTTGAAGGAATACAGGCGCAGGCATGATGAACGCCGTCGTTTCATTCGCACCGAGCGTGTGATCGATGGACTGCCGAAAGACCTGCGCAAGGATCTGGGCTGGCCGGATCGCTATCTGGAACAGCGCAACACCAAATACTGCAACGGAGAATAAAACGGAATGCGCCGTGCAGACCGCCTTTTCCAGATTGTTCAGCACCTGCGCGGTGGCAGGCTCGTCACCGCGCGCCAGCTGGCCGAGCGGCTGGAAGTCTCCGAACGCACCATCTATCGCGATATTTCCGATCTGCAGTCGACTGGCGTCCCCATCGATGGCGAAGCCGGTGTCGGCTATATTCTGCGGCAAGGCTTCGAACTCCCGCCGCTTATGTTCACGCGCGATGAAATCGTCGCTCTGGTTGCCGGGGCGCGCCTCATCCGCGCCTGGGGCGGCGTTTCCATGGCGCGTGGTGCAGAAGAGGCTCTGGTCAAGATCGAAGCCGTTCTGCCCAAGGAAGAACGCGCTCGTATCACAAGTACTCAGATACATGCGCCCACGGCCCGCATCAGCATGGACGAACGCCGTATCATCGACGCGGTGGAACGCGCCGTCGATCAGGGCAATGTACTCAATATCCGCTATCGAGATCTGGAATCGCGCGAAAGCGAGCGTGATATTCGCCCGCTTGGTCTGTGGTTCTGGGGCAAGGTCTGGACGGTTATCGGCTGGTGCGAATTGCGCAATGCTTTCCGCACATTCCGGACCGACCGTATCGTTGAGGCCAGCGACGCAGGCCGCCTCTTCCGGGCCGAACGCGGCAAGACGCTGGGCGATTTCTACCGCCTCATGGAACTGAGCGAATATAACGCTTTTAAAGACTGATCATTGCCTTCCAAGCCCAAGATGACCGCTAAGCCGTTCTGGGACTGGCTCTTCTATCGCTTTCCGAGCAGAATGAATTGTATGAACTTTCAAATGAGTTCGGTTCTGACGCGATCTGGCTAACGTTGACGGTCGACAGATATGGCAAAATGCCCGTTCGGTTGATCTTTGAACCCGCGTCCTTGCTGCTGTTTCTGCCGGTGTCACACTCAGAATATGTGGAACGGCTCTGCTTCGCACGCCGATATGCTTGAAGCAGATCGACGCGCGAAACTAGAGAGGAATTTTTGAACCCGGCTTATTTCGTCAGAGCGGCAATGCGATCAAGAGCGCTTCCAAAACCTTTGAGCGAGACCTTGAAAGCAACTGGCTGGCTGGGTTCAAGTGCGGTGGCAGTGATATTGAGATTGGCTGCCGTCTTGAGCTTACCGACTTGCTTGGCATCGAAAGAAAGTGGCGCCAGACAACCCTGCGGCAGGCAGGTCGAGAAGGTGAGCGCGGGTGCTTCTCCCTCGTCGATCTTCAATGTGGCGCCCTTCGCCAGATTCAACCCAAACGGCATCAAAAGCACGCCTTCAACCTTGCCGCCAGCGACATTGCGCAGTTCGACCGTCAGGACACGCTGGCCAGTCTGGGAGGAGTTCTGCATCTGGTTCATGATGCAGTTTGTGCTCTCTTTCTGCGCCTGGCAGGAGATGGACCAGTCCTGATAGGTTTCTGTGAGGGTGCTGGCGCCTCCGGGTAACGGCGCTGCCGAAGCTGTTGCCGTGAGAGCCAAGAATGCGGCGGCGGAGAGGAACGAATAACGATAGTTCATAGAAATGCCCTTGTGAAAATATTGTTTTGATGCGCCCCTGTAATGAATGCCAGGGACACTTGATCGTTTTCATCGCCTACAGACGATGGTGGAAGTTCCATGCGACTGGCGAATGCGTTAGGGCGCGTTTCGATTTGATCGATTCAGATCGACGCTTTGTTTGTTTTAAAGCGCATCTTGTCCGAAAGCCGCTTCACACTTTTCGGAATACGCTCTAATTGACGGTAGCTTTCGTTTGTCCGCGCAGTTGCTCAATCTGGGCCGTGATCTTGCTTAAATCCTCGTTGAGGAAGTCCTGCTCACGCTGGCGCAGCCATTGGTCCAGTTCCGGCTTGGTCGCTTGAGACGGCGCATTAGCGGCATTCAGCAGAAGAAGCGGAAAGGTTTCCTTGAGGAACTTTTCCCGGGCGCCACCCTTCTTTTCATCTATGGCGCAAACCATGGAGATCGCCGCATTGGCTATCGCCTCGGTTGCTTGCAGACGCGCTGCAAGGTTCAGGATCAATTGATGAAGGTGTTCAATATCGGTCATGGTTTTATCCTGACTGGCTGGTGTTGTATTCTGGTATGGAAATCAGTTCGTGGCCCGGCGCAACCTTGTCCGTTACGATGAGCACGCTCTCAACACAGTCGCCGCGTGGCTACACGATGCTAACGATGCCGGCCGTGCTGATGCCTGCGAACCACAGCAGAGCTTTCGGCGTAGGCAACTGTCCAGAAATATCCTCGACCAGAGGGGCAAATGCCCGCAGTACAAATCTTGGATATGGTCAGGCGCGTGCCAGGCCGCCACCTCAGATCGATGAACGGCTCGGACCGGACAAGGTCACCACCCGCGTCAACAAAGGCCGCCATCGGTCTTTCCTTTCTCGCATTCAAAGTGAGGCTCCCGGTCCTCCATTGGAGTTTCGGGAGCCTCAGATTGCAGAGCTCATAGCCCAGGCCTGGGTCTTACCACTTCAACTTGAAGCCGACGGTTGCCTTAAGAGCATAGCTGTCAGCGAAGTGATTGAGTGAGGTGTTGATCGAGCCCTCACCATAGACGGCGTATTTCTGGTCCGCCCAGGCATAGGTGCCACCGGCACCGATGCCTGCCCAGGTCTTGTCGTTGTCGGTGTCGATATCAACACCGGCCACGTTGATACGCATTCCGCCAAGGAAGGACTGGTAGAGGTTGGCGACACCATAGACCGAGGTGTTGACCATGAGGCCGTCTTCACCCGTCCAGTCGTTGCGGTAGTTTGCAGCAAGGCCAAGACGCGCCGTCAGGCTGTTGGAATTGTCGAGACCAACCCGGTTACCCATAATGTCCTGGAAAGCGTCCGCATCCAGCGACGACCACATCAGCTGCGCCTGCGGCGTCAGCGACCAATGATCATCGATGGCGACACGCTGGCCTGCTTCCACACTCATGGCATAACCGAAGGCCTTCGCGCCGGTAGCCAGTGCCGAATTCATATCATCGGAAGACAGGTCATTATCGAACCAGGTAAGCTGGCCCTGCGTGTCTACATAGAAGCCATTGTTGCCATACCAGGTCGCTGTTGCACCAAGGCTCCAGGCACGCGTGTCGGTATAGCCGTCACCGAAGAACGAGCTGGTATTGCCATGGGCCGTACCGTACTGCCCGGTGATGCCAGCAACCAGTTTTCCGTTGTCATCCTCGTAGAACTGACCGTCAACGCCTGCCTGCATGATGAAGGTATTGATGTCCTGCTTCATGCCGGTGACGCTTTGCGGTTCAAGCCGGTTATGCGCTCCTTCGATACGCGCCCAGATGCCATTTCCGTCGACCATGGCGCCGTTCGTCTGGCCGTCGCCATTCTCGCCCGTCCAGTACCGGTTGCCCACACGTTCCTGCAAGGTCGGCAACTTGTTCAAGGCCTGCATGTTCTGGCCGTACCCCTGATAGACCGGCACGCCAGCGCCATAACGGGGACCATTGTTGTCTGGGTTGTTTGGTTCCGTATCACCATAACGGCTCACGAGATACCAGTTACCATCCTTGTTACCACTGCCCGATCCTTGCTGCAGTGTATAGGCATAGGCGCCAGCCCAGATAGCCTTCTTGTTATCCTTGGTTGTGTAATCGCTGACAAGCGAGAAGGTACCATTGGACTGCCCGGCAACATCGACAACTTCGATACCGTTGACCGTCTGGCCACCAAGCCCACCACGATTAACTACTTGCAGATTGGTAGTGCCTGAGGTGTCACCAGCAACCTTCAATCTGTCGGTCTTGGAGTTGTCGTCACCAAGCACCGTGTTGATGACGAGGGTGCCATTGGAGCCGGTGTAGTTACCAGCTACCGTCAGAGTGGTTCCGGCTGTCATGTCACTCAGAGTAACAGTGCCACCATTGTCGAGGGAGGCCACAGTCGTATCGTACCCGCCAATATCCAGCGTCCCGTTGCGCGTCGTCGTATAGGCCGATGCCGAACTGAATGCACCTTGGCTTCCCTGCGCCAGCGTCCCCTGCTTGACAAGCGTTGCACCGGTATACTGGTTGGAACCAGTGAGCGTCAGGTCAGCCGCACCGGATTTGGTGAAGCTGCCAGTGCCGGACAATACGCCGCTATAGGTCGAGTCCGCAGCTTCATTGACGGTGAAGGTTCCTGAGCCAATGTTGACCGTTCCGGCCCCACTGAGACCGCCAACCGTGTTGCTGGTACTTCCGAGATCTACTTTGCCATTATCCCCGACAGTCAGGACCCCGGTGCCGAAAGCATTGTCACTGCCCGCCTTTACGGTACCGCTGTTGACCGTCAGCCCGCCGCTGAAGCTGTTGTTTCCGCTCAACGTCAGAATTGTATTCGCACCGTCCTGAGTGACCTTGCCACCGCCGGCAATATTTCCGGCGAAATTGTAGTCCCCCCCCTGCTTGAAGGACAACGTTCCCTCTCCGTTAACATCATTGGCAACTGTCACGTCACCTTTTATGTCACCCGAGTTGGTTCCGTCACCAAGCTGGAGCACACCGTTGCTGACGGTTGTTCCGCCGGTATAGGTGTTCTGTCCGGTAAGGACCAGTTTGCCGAGTTCGGTTTTATCGAGACCCTGGTTGCCGGTAAGCACGGACCCGATGGTTGCAGTCATCGCGGCGCCATCGACGGTTCCATCGCCAACCGCAATGATCGGCGCTCCCGTCGTGCTCGTCAGGTTGAGAGAGCCGCCATTAATCACATAACCATCGACAACGAAGCGCATACCGGCCGCATTAACCTGTCCAGCAGTGTCATCGACAGTGACATTACCCTTTTTGCCACCGAAGAAAGCGAATGAGCCATCATCGAAAGGCGCAAGCACACTGGCCTTATCGTCGGACCAGTTTTTATTGGTCGCGCTCCAGGTACCATCACCTCCGACAATGTTACCACTTTCGATATCGGCGATAGTCCCTTCCCCGTTCCAGTACTGAACCTTTGCGCCATAGGTGTTCACGATATAGACTGAGCCGGTATAGGCGGTCACGACCGACATACGGTCCTTCGCCGCCTGTCCTCCCGGTACGGTACCGAACGAAAGGCCATCATCCGTCAGTGTGCCATCATAGGTGAACAGTTTGTAGGTCCCTGAACCGAAACCGCCAGTATCGACCACATTGAGGGTACCATCCATCGTCAGACTGCCATCCACATGGAAAGCAGCCTGCTGGGACACGCTGCCCCACTGGACGCTGGTTGTGCTATTAGCGGCGAGGGTCAGATCACCTCCGATAGTCAGCGTCTGCCCGCCTTTACCGTAGAGAGTTCCGCTTGCCACATCGACATTGCCGTCGATCTTGCCAGCACCGCCAACTCCGGCTGTGCTGTTGACGAGATTTACATTGCCGCCCAGTTCATTGTCGACCTGCAGATAGCCGTTGTTGACAGACGCGGTCCCGGTAGCGGCACTTGCGTCACCGTTGATGATCAGCTTGCCGCTTCCATCCTTCGACCAATCCGTGGTTCCGGTCATATTGCCAGCCAATGTCAGGTCGGCATCGTTCTGGAATGTCGCTCCGGCATCGCCAACAACCACATCACGGTCCATCGTGAACTGCGCGGTATTCTGCAACGTGCCATTCTTGATTGTCAGAGAACCGCTTGTGTCGCCCATATTGGCGTCAGCCGAAACAGCCAGCGTTCCGCTGTTGATTGTGGTGCCACCGCTATAGGTGTTGGTGCCCTTCAATGTCAGCGCGTCACTGCCGGACTGTTCGACATTGCCGAAACCACTGATCGTTCCCGCAAAGACCGGATTGCTCGACATGTCGAAGACAAGCGTGCCGTTATTGTTTGCATCTGCACCGGTATTGACATTGCCCAGGATTTTTCCGGTTGTCCCGCCATTACCAAGCTGGAGCGTGCCGCCAGCTATTGTTGTATCGCCAACATAAGTGTTGTCCTTGGCCAGAACCAGTGTTCCAGCTCCGCTCTTCGTCAGGCCGCCATTACCTGAGACAACGCCGTCAACAATCGTGTCATTGACCGTGTCATCCGTTTCGATCGTACCGTTGCCTGCTCCGAGAGCAAAGGCGCGGGCACTGGCAAAGCCTTGACTGTATTTGAGAGTCCCACCGTCAATACTAACCTGACCGCTAACATTGCCGAGGTTGTTCTCGTTGCTTACGGAAAGCGTTCCGGCCGTGATCGATGTGCCGCCGCTGTAAGTGTTGTTCCCAGTGAGGATCGTTTCGCCGGTACCCTTCTGCGCAAACTGACCGGCCCCTGAGATCACGCCACCGAAGGTAAATGTTCCAGTTTTGTTAATAGCGAATGTTGCTATCTGCGGCCCTTGGGCATCGACGGAAATTCCATCAGCTTCATTGATCGTGCCGCCGTCGCCGAGTTCAAGCGAACCCTGCAGAACATCCGTTCCACCAGTATAGGTGTTGGCACCTGTTAGAACCAGAGTGCCATAATCGGTTTTCTGCAGGCCTTCCGTACCAGCAATCGGCGCTGCGATCGTGGCCGTCATGGCCTTGCCGGCATCGGTTGTATCCCCTACACGAATGATGGGTTTATCAGTTGAGGGAGTGTTTGGGTCATGAGCAAGTGTGATGGGATTGTTACCGGTCAGACTATATCCGTCCGCTTGGAACGCCATACCGGACGCTTGAATACCCGTATCAACGGCTACTGTTCCAGCCGGCCCGTTAAAGAGAGCAAACTCATAGTTGTTCCAGAGACCTGTAATGCCTAGATCGTTTGAGTCATGCCAGCTCGGATCAGTCTGGTTCCAAGTGCCGTCGCCACCCTTCCAGGTATTCAGAACAACACCAGCAGAGTTCATAATGTTTATTTGCTTGTTAACATCATCATAGACAATATAGGCATCAGATGATTGGCCGCCCGGTACGGTACCT
The DNA here is from genome assembly GCF_024539785.1 of Ochrobactrum sp. BTU2. NCBI lineage: Bacteria > Pseudomonadati > Pseudomonadota > Alphaproteobacteria > Hyphomicrobiales > Brucellaceae > Ochrobactrum > Ochrobactrum sp. BTU2. The sequence continues at coordinate 100,634 of NZ_JAHWRG010000006.1, forward strand.
ATCTTCAAGTTTGCGGGATCGGTTCCGGTAGCTGTGCCCTGATAATCAAACAGGCGATAGGCTCCGGGGCCGAAACCGCCAAAATCCTGAATATTCACGGTACTGCCTTGGAAGCTCAGCGCACCTTGAACATTAAACAGACCTGTGCTGTTCGGAGCTCCGTAAGCAACCTGTATCGTGCTGCCTGCCTGCATAGTCAGGCTACCACCGAAGGTCAGTGTCGCGCCATCCTGGCCCTTCAGCATTCCGGCAACCGTGGTATTGCCTCCGATTGTGCCGCTACCACCAAGGGTTCCACCGGCTGCCACACTCATTGATGATGCTGCGCTGCCAAGGGTGCCATTCACATAGAGACTTCCTGCGGTGACATTCGTTGTTCCTTCGAAGGCACTGCTATCAGCCGTGAACGTCGACGATCCCTGCCCGTTCTGCTCCAGAATGCCGCTACCGCTTAAGACATCATCAAAATTAATGTTGGTATCTGCAGCAGCATCAAAAGCGAGCGTGCCATCGTTCAACACATCGCCTGCGAGAGAACCATTATTCGATCCATCACCGATCTGTAACTTTCCACCACTATCGATGGTCGTACCGCCGTCGATAACCGCAGAACCTGTCAGAATCGTCGTGCCTGCACCAGTCTGCTCCAGTTTTCCGCTTCCGGCGATATCACCTCCATAGGTCAGTGTGTCCCGGTTGAAGATCAGAGTGCCATTGTTCTCGATATTGCCCGTCAGACTCCCGCGCAAACCGTCATCGCTGCCGATCTGCAGTATTCCCTGCTCAATGGACGTTCCGCCACTATAGGTATTGGTTCCCGAAAGCGTAAGCTTGCCTAGGCCAATTTTAGTCAGTCCGCCCGTACCGGTAATATCGCCCGCCAGTTCTGGACTGTTCATCAAGGTGTCGATTGTGCCGCCCGCGGCCTGAAGCGCAATCTCACGGTTCGACTTGAAATCGCTGCCAGTGATCTGGAGCTCGCCGCCATTGAAGGAGAGGTTGCCTGTCGAAGCTCCCAGATTGTCATCGCTGCCGACCTGCAGCACACCGTCATTTATAGACGTACCGCCCTTATAGGTGTTGACACCTTCGAGTACGAGCGCGCCTTCACCAGCTTTCGTGAGACCGCCATCACCGCTGATCACCTTGCTGATCGTCGATGTTCCCTCATCAGTCTGGATCGTCGCATCCCCGTTCAGCGTGAAGGTGCGGTCCATTGTAACGCCATTTGCCAACTCAAGCGTGGTGCCACCAGCCATGGTGACGGAACCACTCGCCTCGCCAAGATTGGCATCGGCACTGATCTGCAGAATACCGCCGTTGATCGTCGTGCCGCCAGCATAGGTGTTGGTCCCCGACAGCGTAAGCAAGCCGCTACCTGTCTTCGTCAGACCACCGGTACCGGATACAACAGCAGCAAGCGTGTTGCTGTTCGTTCCGGTGTCGACAACACCACCATCATTGAGAGTAACAGCGTGGCTGAACGCAAAAGAATTTGTCAGCTTAAGGGTCGCACCGTTGGCGATACTTAGCGCACCGGTGCCCAGATTGTCGTCTTCGCTGATAGCAAGTGTTCCAGCCGTGATCGAGGTGCCGCCACTATAGGCGTTTTGACCGGAAAGGGTGATGGTGGTACCCGTTCCCGATTGAACGACCGACCCCGTTCCGGAAATGACCCCGGTAAACTCCTGATCTGCACTGCTGCTAAATTCGAGAGTACCATCATTGGTCACATCACCTGTTATCCAGCCAGCACCGCTGAGACGAAGCGTACCCTCCTTGATGAAGGTATTGCCGCTGTAGGAATTGCCGGCATTTGTCAAAACCAGTGTTCCAGTGCCGTCTTTCGTCAATTCGCCAGTGCCGGAGAGAATACCACCAAGTGTGCCCGTATTGCCCTGGGTGTCGATCAGACCTCCCGCATCGTTGATTGTCATGGCTCTTGCAGTCGTGACATCAGCGGACAACTGTAGTGTTCCACCGTTGAAAGTGACCGCACCGCTGGTTGCACCAAGATTTTCATCTTTGCTGATCTGAACGATACCGCCGTCAAGGAACGTGCCTTTGTAGGTATTGGTCCCTGCAAGAACGAGTGTACCCACGCCGGACTTGTGCAATTCACCACCACCGACGACACCGCTCAGTGTGCTGGTACCCGCCATGGTATCAATAGTGGAACCCGTCGTTCCCAGCGTAATGCCTCTGGCGCTCGTCACGCCCTGGCTGAACTGCAGTTCGGCTTCACCGTCAATCGTGACGGCTCCCGTAGCTATACCAAGATTGGTATCGTCCGAAATCTGCAGGATACCCGCCTTGATATCGGTTCCACCTTGATAGTCATTTGTTCCGCTAAGAACCAGGGTACCCGTTCCAGCCTTGTTCAACGCACCGGTTCCGGTCAGCTTGCCGGTGAGTGTGTTGACGCCATCATCAAAAACATCAATCGTGCTATTGGCATTGGTGAGTTTGATGCCACGCGTGGTATCAAAACTTTCATCCAGACGCAGGGTCGCATCACCGATGATAATGCTGTTGCTGACATCCTGGCCAAAGTTCGCATCTTCAAAAACCGCCAGCGTACCGCCATCAATTTCGGTATCGCCGGTATAGGTGTTGATACCGGTCAGGGTAAGTGTGCCGGAACCTGTCTTGGTAAGGTTGCCTCCGTCGATCACGCCTGAAATCGAATTGTCATTCCCATTCGTATCAATTGTCGCCCCGGTGCCGTCAAGCGTCAGGTCATGCGTCATGATGAAAGCATCACCAAACTGCAACGTCGCATCCTTGACATACAAATGGCTCGTGGGATTTCCCAGATTGCTATTGTCGCTGATCTGCAAGGTGCCAGCATTCACATGCAAATTGCCGGTGAACGTATTGTCACCGCCCAGAACAAGCGTTCCCGTGCCCGACTTGTTGAATTGCCCGGTGCCATCAATGACACCTGTAATCGTATCGTTGTAAGTGCCTGTATCGATGGTACCGCCAGAGGCGCCAATCGAATAACCTCGCGTCGATGACAGATCAGCAGCAAACTGAAGTGCACCGCCATCGATATCGACGACGCCTGCAACATTGCCAAGATTATTGTCGGCAGCAACGATCAGGCTGCCGCCCAGAATATCCGTGCCGCCACTATAGCTATTGGCTCCGGCAAGCGTCGTCGCGCCAGTGCCCTTCTGAACCAGCGTTCCGCGACCATCAATTATGTTGCCCAGCGTGAAATTGTCGGAACGATCGATCGCCAGAACTGGAATATATTCCTCATCTGATTTTCCCAACGTGATGCCGCCGGTGACGCTGCCGGTCGTTCCGCCGTCCCCAAGCTGAAGCGTACCAGCCTGAACGGTGGTCTGGCCCGTGTAATCATTGGCTGCAGTGAGTATCAGGGTACCAAGATCGGTTTTTTCCATACCGTCTGTACCGGATAGTACCGCGTTAATGGTAGCCGAGAAGTCTGACGATCCGGCATCACCCACACGTATGATAGGCGCATCTGTAGAACCACTTGCTAGCGTCAGTGGATCCCCGTTAATTATATAACCATCAGTATAAAAATTCATACCTGCAGTAGTAACCGGACCGCTAACCGTAACCGTACCGGCTTGGCCGCTAAACATCGCATATTGAGTAGCAACCCAACTTGCATGCAGACCGCCATCTACATCTGTCCAGTTTGTTGTCGCCGCGTCCCAGGTACCGTCGCCCCCCGTCACCGATGAACCAGAGCTGGTTACAGAACCATCCCAATATCCGAGAACCATTCCCTGATGATTTGTGAGATAGAAATCATTGCCATCGCTATGGAGATCAATATCTCCAGCAACTACACCTTGTGGAAGAGTGCCTACTTGCAATGTACCAGAAACCGTTCCGCCAAAATGGAACAGGTTGTACTGACCCGGGCCAAAACCACCGAGAGAACTGATATTCACTGTATTGTTGTTTAAGTTCAGATTGCCACTAACGTTGAACAGCGTACCCGCACTGGCATCGAATGCACCGTAGGACACATTCAGCACACCTCCCGAAGCAAGCGTCAGGTTGCTTCCGAAGTTAAGCGTTGAACCTTGTGCTCCTATAAGTATGCCACCGCTGTTGATCGTCGTATCGCCGCCGATAGTACCTTCACTACCATTACCGCTAAGCGATGCACCGCTCGCAACCGTAACAGTTCCGGTACCAAGCTTCCCGTCGACGACAAGCCCCCCCGCGCTCACCGTCGTGGCACCGGAGAAGGCCGAGTTGTCTCCGCTTACAGTGAGGCTGCCCGTGCCCTGCTTTTCCAGCGTACCAGTGCCGCTGAGAACATGGGTGAAATCAATATTATTGCTGCGATCGACAATCAATTTACTGTTGTTGACGATATCGCCGTTGATAGAGCCAGTGCCGCCGCCATTGCCGATCTGAAGCGTACCTGCCGAGATGGTGGTCGTACCTGCATAATCATTGTTGCCGGTGACTGTCAGCTTGCCCGCACCGCGTTTTTCAAATGTACCCGAGCCACTGATCTTCTTGTCATAAGAAAGATCGTCCGAACGGTCCACGATAAGCGCCGCATTGTTTACAATATCGCTGTTGAGTTTTCCGCTGGTGCCGCCGGCGCCCAGCTGAAGCGTACCGCTGTCAATCGTCGTAAGACCAGTATAGGTGCTATCACCCGTCAGAATGAGCGTGCCCGTACCAATTTGCTTCAACGAACCTGTGCCGGTGATTGTGCCAGAGTACGTGTAGGAATCGGAACGATTGAACGCCAGAGTGCCGCTGTTGGTGACACTACCAGATATGGCGCCGGTAGCTGCGCCGTTACCAACCTGCAGCACACCACGCTCAATCACAGTATTGCCGGTATAGGTGTTTGCACCAGTCAGAATCGTAGTACCAGTGCCGCTTTGTTTCAGTACACCGGAACCACTGACCACTCCTGAGAATGTACTTGAGTCACTGCGGTTGAACGCCAGCGTTGCGTTGTTGACAACATTTCCCGTAATCGATCCAGCAGCCGCCCCGCTACCGAGCTGCAATGTACCTGCGGAAATTGTCGTGCCACCACTGTAAGTATTGGCGCCCGTCAGAACCAGCGTTCCGCTACCCGTTTTGGTCAGCTTGCCTGCGCCGCTTACAACACCACTGAGCGTATCCGCATCAGTGCCCGTATCGATTGTGCCGTTCTTGTTGGTAATACTGAATGCACGCCCGGACGTGATCGTACCTGCAAGGCTGAGCGTGCCGCCATCCAGTGTCACGTTGCCGGTTGTCGCACCAAGCTTGGCATCGCTGGCGACCTGCAGTGTGCCACCGCTGATGGTCGTCCCGCCGGAATAGCTGTTCGTACCGTCGAGAATGAGCGTACCGGTTCCACTCTTGACCACCGAGCCAGTACCGCTGATGCTACCGGAATAGGTCTTGTTGTCGCTGCGGTTAAAGTTCAATGCACCGTTGTTCGTGACCGCGTTGCTGGCAAGCCAGCCAGTCGTACCGCCATTGCCGACTTGCAGGGTTCCGGCGGAAATCGTTGTTGCGCCCGTATAGGTGCTGTCGCCCGTAAGCGTCAGCGTTCCGGCACCCAACTTGGTGAGACTACCGCCACCGCTGATGACGCCAGCATAAGCCAAGTCATTGGAACGATTGAAAACCACCGAACCACTATTGGCTATATTGCTTACAATCGAACCCGTTGTGCTGCCATTGCCGATCTGCAACACGCCTGCTGCAACCGTCGTCGGCCCCGTCGCGCTGTCGGCGCCGGTCAGAATCATCGTGCCCGCGCCCGTCTTGGTCAGCGCACCCGCGCCACTGATGGCGCCTGAAAAAATGCTGCTGCCAGTGACCGTTTCGATCGTGCCGCCGCCTGCGCCAAGCGTCACGGCGCGCGCATTGTCGAAGGCAGACGAAAGACGCAGCGTGCCGCCGTTGAGGTTCAGACCGCCAGAGGTGGCGCCAAGATTGCCATTCGAACCGGCAACCAGCGTGCCGCCATTGATATTCGTGCCACCCGTATATTGATTGGTTCCAGACAGAACCAATGTGCCAGCACCAATCTTGGTCAGAGCACCGCCCGCGCCAAGATTCTGGGCAACAGTGAAAGTATTGCCCGCTGTGCTCACATCGAACGTGCCGCCACCCGCACCCCACGTGATCGCGCGGCTCGTTGAGGTGTAAGTCGTTCCCGTAATCTGAAGCGTGCCACCATTGAACGTCAGCCCACCTGTCATCGCCCCGAGGGCAGAGTCGGCAGCAACGGAGAGAACACCACCCTTTAAAGTCGTTCCGCCTGAATAGGTATTTGCACCCGTCAGCGTGATCGTGCCAGTGCCGGCGCGGGTCAATCCACCTGTGCCGGAAATAATGCCAGCGTAGCTTGTGGATGTTGCACCGTCGATCGTGAGCATATTCGCGCCCAAGACGACCTTGCCGCTTGTTCCTTCCAGCGAGCCTATCGAAAAATCGGTAGTACGCGTACTGCCGCTTATATCAAACGCACTACCGGCTCCGTCAGTCTTGACCCGGGCACCGGCTGCCGTAGCCGCCCCGGTGAATGAAAGCGTGCCTGAACCTTGTGCAAGCAGCCTGGTGTTGGTTGCAGCGGTGGCGCCCTTGAATTCAACGACACCGCTCGTGCTGGCTGAAATCACCGTCCATGCCCCATCTCCGAGCGTGATGGTCGACGCGGTGGCGAAGTCTATTCCGTCAAAAATAATATTAGCATCTGACCCAACGGTCCCGAACGCAGCCGCATTATTGCCCAAAATCGACATTGTTCCCGGCAAGGCATCGGCACTATTTCCGCTCGTGAACGTTTTGGTGGCGCCATTTTGAACGAGAACACCATATGCAGTCGCCCCCGTCGTGGATATTGAAGTCCCCGCATTCATCCGAACATCTGAACCGGCGCCCTGTATCCAGACACCATGTCCATTCGCGGAAACAGTCGAGATACCGACGTTTTTAAGAGTAATGCTGGCCCCATAGTTAACCACGACTGCTTGTGCCCTGGCTGCCCCCGTCGCCTTTGTTTCAATCTGTGTTCCAGTGGCCGTAATTGAGCTGCCCGCTCCAGTCGCATAAAGGCCAAGGCCGCCCGAGCCTTCCGTCGAGACATTCGCACTACCGATTGTCAGCTGCCCACCGCCGCTTACTAAAACACCTCTTCTGTCGTCAGATTTGGCCGTGATCGTGACGCCATCACCGATTGTTGCAGCTTTTCCGCCTGCAATAACCACAGCATCCCCCCCGGTGGCCGTAATCTGAGTAGTGGCGCCCGTGATCGAAAGGGAGGAGCCCGCATTCTTGCCAGTATAATAGACTGCGGTTGCAGCACCTGTGGTGATGGTGCTGTCTTGAATTGTCAGAACCCCTTCTTCACCATAAGCACCATAGGCACCTGCTGTCGTGATAGAGCTGCCATTGGATAAAGTCAGGCTACCGGCCGTATTCACAAGGACACCGTAGGCTGTATTGCCAGTTGTACTGATGGTAACCTTATTTAAGTTGGCTACCCCCGTCGCTCCAGCAGACAATACCCCTCCGCCACCCGTAGTACTCTGAGAATTAATCACAACATTCGTTAAGTTTACGGTGCCGCTATCGGCGTACCCCCCGTAGGCGTTATCTCCAGAGACAGTAAATGTACCGCCATTAACGGTCACCTTACCTCCAGAACGCCCTCCCGCAGCCGTACCTGTCGAACCCGTCGTTATGACAGTGACGTCAGTGGCATTCAGAACGGAATTGGCACCCTTTGCAAACAAGCCCCAGGCATCGACCCCGCTTGTCGTGATTTTGTTATTGCCAAGAGCAGTGATCGTAGTCCCATTATCAACTCGAAACCCATCGGCACTGTCAGCCGTCGTAGTGACAGTGTCACCTGCATTCAGGTTCGTATTCTTCACCTGGGTCGTATAGTCCGTCGCTGCCGCCCGATGACTGCTTAGCGCCAGACCGGAAACAGAGAGCGCCAGCACCAGCGCCACCTGCGCCAAAAGACTGCCGCCACGCTCTAGCCTGCCTTCGACAGCTCCGCTCGCCTGCCCCAAGGTAAAAGCGCGCGCCCAAGGAGCACGTTCAATTCCACGCATCGACATCTCGATCCGACCTTCCCGAGAAACGCGGGTCTGGGTGTTCTCGTCGCGGAATTTTCCAGCAAAGCAGCAGTCGTTCATGCCGTAAGGCCCCTTGGCAAAAGCGCGTTGCAACGCGCAAAAAAGACATCTCTAATCAACATTATAGTGAAACATCATTTTCCATCTCGTAATAAAAGGTGGAATCAAGGCCACTATTTTTAAAATAATTCCGTTATTTCATCAAAATATGCTAGCAGTCAATGCCTTAACAAGACGTATAAGCTCTATTATATTTTAGTTATACTTATATAATGTCTAAGTATATTATTATATTCTTTTAAATCGCGCAGATTTTGGGATCAGGGCATATCTCGAAAAGAAAGCATTGCGATCTGAGCAACGCCGCTCATAATTGCAGTGACGGCAGAAAATGTTCGTGATGATTGACCTGTTCGCACCGGTGCATAGAGTGGCAAATTCCAGCACTGCCAGCCCACACGGAACCCTTGGCGCTCTACGCCGCCGACACGCTTTCGATCGAAGCGCTTGAGAGGGTGGCCAACTGCTATGCCGATGTGCTGAAAGCACTGGATTGCCACGACGCCTGTTCCCGCAAGTGAGAAAGCAGCTTGAGCCAACAAAAAAGCCCAGCTGATGAAGCCGGGCTTTTTGGCAGTTCGGTAAAACGATTTCCCGTCCCGACTATTCTTCTTCGTCTTCGTCCGGCGTCGAGCTCTTGAGCGAAGAGAGCTTGGCAAAGACCTTGTCTGCGTCGAGCTCTTCTTCTGCAGGCTGCTCGTCACGATAATCGAAATTCTCGGTCGCAGAAGCTGGCAGCAAGGTGCTATCCGATTCCGGTGTCGCCGGACGGTTGCGCGAGGCGCGTTCGACTTCGATGTCGAGATCGATCTGCGAGCAGAGGCCAAGCGTAACCGGGTCCATCGCCGTCAGATTTGCCGAGTTCCAGTGCGAACGATTGCGAATCTGTTCGATGGTCGACTTGGTCGTACCAATCAGGCGGGAAATCTGCGCATCTTTCAGCTCAGGGTGATTGCGAACCAGCCAGAGAATCGCATTCGGACGATCCTGACGCTTGGAAAGCGGCGTGTAACGCGGGCCCTTGCGCTTGGCTTCCGGAACGCGAACCTTCGGTTCAGAAAGCTTCAGGCGATAGTATGGGTCTTTTTCGCCCTTCGCGATCTCTTCACGCGAAATCTGACCCGTGATGACCGGGTCCAGACCCTTGATGCCCTGAGAGGCTTCACCGTCGGCAATAGCCTTCACTTCCAGCGGGTGCAGCTTGCAGAAAGCGGCAATCTGGTCAAAAGACAGAGCCGTATTATCGACAAGCCAAACGGCCGTTGCCTTCGGCATAAGAAGCTGGGTGGCCATTAGATATAATCCTTCTGTTCGTCCGCTCCGGTGGCGCGGGACGTGGGCAAAACCACAATTTCCGGGAAATCACGGCCTATATATCGTTTTTTTATCGCCAGAGCAAGAATGGCTCTGAAGCTTAAGCGATATCGAGCACAATCTTGCCAATATGCCTGCCCTCCTCCATGCGTTCATGCGCACGCCAGGCATCTTTCAGCGAAAAGATCATGTCCATCACCGGCGCGACGCGTCGTTGCGCCAGAAGCGGCCAGACTTTTGTCTCCAGTTCCCGCGCAATGCCAGCCTTGAAGTCAACTGGTCGCGGACGCAGCGTGGAGCCGGTATGGGTCAGACGCTTGCTCATCAATATTGCGAAATTGGCCGTGGCTTTCGCACCGTTGAGAAAAGCAATCTGCACGATGCGGCCATCCTCGGCTGCAGCCTTGTAATTGCGGTCAACATAATCGCCGCCGACCATATCGAGAATCACATTGGCGCCTTTGCCCCTGGTCACTTCCTTTACGACCTCGACAAAATCCTCTTGCCCGTAATTGACGGCGCGATCTGCTCCGAGTTTCAGGCACGCTTCGCATTTTTCTTTCGAGCCCGCCGTTGCAATGACGGTCGCACCAAATGCCTTTGCAAGCTGGATAGCCGTCGTGCCGATACCGGACGAGCCGCCGTGAACCAGAAAAACCTCGCCCTTCCTCAGCCCGCCGCGCTCGAACACATTGTGCCAGACGGTGAAGAAAGTTTCAGGGATCGCCGCCGCTTCGATGTAGCCATAGCCGGCAGGCAAGGGCAGTGCGTTGGTTTCATGCGCGACGGCATATTCAGCGTAGCCGCCGCCCGCCAGCAGTGCGACCACCTGATCGCCGGTCTTGAACCGCTTGACGTCGCTGCCCACGGCAACAATGTCACCGGCAATCTCCAGTCCCGGAATATCCGATGCGCCGGGTGGCGGCGCATATTGTCCCTGTCGCTGCAGGACGTCCGGTCGGTTAACCCCGGCGGCGCGTACCCGCACCAGAATTTCACCTTCCTTGGGTTCAGGCACCGAGCGCTGAACAGGTCGAAGCATATGGGCTCCGCCCGGTTCGGAGATTTCGATAGCAGTCATCTGGGAAGGCAAGTCGGCCATCATATTCAAAACTCCATTCAGATTTCTGGCCCTAAGCATCGTCGCAGAAATGCCGCACGGCGGACGCAAGACGTCACGTTAGGGAAATCGTCATCGATTTTCTCAAATATATATGCGACGATTCAAGGTGTTAAATCTTTTCTGAGCCATCATTGACCACGGAGGACGGCTATGAGCGGTTTCGATGAGGATGTGGTAAAGCCCCGCAACAGCGTGGCGCTAAGCGAAGAGGAGCTATCGCTGCTTTCGGTCATCGAGATTGACCAGCGCATAGCCCTGCTGCAATCCGAAATAGAGCGATTGAAGACAGAACGCCTTAAGAAGGACGATAGCCGCGCTGCGGCAGAAGCATTGTTTCGATAGGAATGGGGTCGTCAACGGAAATGGATACCGGAGCAAAGCAACCGGAACCATTTCCGAGCGACGCGCTTTAGGAACAACAATCATTGATCGCAGCGATCGCTCATCAGCCTCAGCACTGACAGTTCGGCTTCAGACTTCGGGAATAGAGTTTTGCGCATTTACATTCAGGTTCTGGCCCTTCTCTGCGGAACAGCCTTCCTTCTCATAGCTTCGGGACTTCACGGTCTTCTATTGCCGCTGCGCGGCGGTGTGGAAGGTTTCTCAGTGGCATCGCTCGGCATGCTCGGCACGACCTGGGCAGGCGGCTTCGTTGCCGGCTGTCTGTTTGCACCGCGCCTTGTGCGCCGTGTCGGTCATGTGCGGGCATTCGGTTGCTTTGCCGCATCGGCTGCGGTTATCGCTCTGCTTTCCGGCATCTTCGTAGATGCCACGATTTGGGTGATCCTGCGCGCCTTCACCGGCTTTTCGATGGCTGGCGCCTTCATGGTCATTGAAAGCTGGTTGAATGAGCGTGCGACCAACGAATCGCGCGGCAAGATTTTCGGCATGTATATGATGGTCAATTACGGGGCCACCATGTCCGGCCAGATGTTGGTAGCGGCAGGCGACGTACGCTCCGATCATCTGTTCATGATAAGCGGCATATTCTTCTGCCTGGCTCTCATCCCGACCGCGATCTCCACAGCCGTCAGCCCCAAGCCACTGACGGAAGTGCAGCTTGATCTCAAGGCGCTCTACAATAACTCACCTGCAGCTTTCGTAGGTTGCATCCTGATCGGCATCGCCAATGGCGCCTGGGGTACGCTCGGAGCTGTCTTCGGTGCGAAGTCCGGCATTTCGACCACCGAAATCGCCTTGATGGTCAGTGTCACCATTGCAGCTGGTGCCTTGATGCAGATTCCGATCGGACGCATTTCCGATCTGGTCGACCGGCGTTTCGTTCTGGCAAGCGTTGCGGCGCTGGCGGCACTGGTTGGCCTCATAGCCTTCCTCGTCGCTCCATCCAGCGGCCCGGTCATCATTACGATGACCGGATGCTATGGCGCACTTGCCTATGCACTCTATCCCGTTGCCGTCGCCCACGCCAACGATCATGCGACATCGGAAAGCTTTGTGAAAGTATCGAGCGGGCTTCTGCTGCTTTACGGCTTCGGCACGATGCTCGGGCCACTGCTGGCAGCAGCGGCCATGGATATTTTCTGGCCGTCCGGCCTCTTCGCCATCACCATGCTCGCGCATATTTCCATCACCGGCTATGCGTTGTTCCGTTCACGCAAGCGTGCATCCGTCCCGAAAGAAGAGAAAGACCAGTTCAAGAGCATGCCTTCCGAACGTGGGGCAACACCGGAAGCGCTGAACCTCGATCCAAGAGCTGAGACGGAAGGGTGACGGGCGCTGAAAATGACCGTCGATAAATAGAGCCGGTTAAATAGTTGAATCAATATGTTCGGCGGCTGTGTCACAGCCGCCAATACTGAATTTTGGCATCTTCGCTTGGGAATGCAAACTGCATTCACGACAAAGAAATACCAGCTCGTCAGAGCCGTTCGGTCTCCAATGTCGATGGCTTGAGACGCCTTATCAAACCGCGATCTAAGCGCGGCTTCCCTGTTAGTGACGTGTTACCTGGGATCTCAGTTTTTCGATCTGGTCCTTGAGCATAAGCTTCTTGCGCTTGAGAGATGCAACGTGCAGGTCGTCCATTGCCGGTGACGCTATGGCTTCGGAAATTTCCTGCTCCAGAGCGCCGTGCTTTTTTTCGAGCGTGGCAAGATGGGACTCGATAGCCATCATCAGATCTCCTTTGGTTGATTTCCCTTATTTACGGAACAGCGCAGACCTCGTTTGTCCGTTTACCCGCTATCCCGTCATTCAACCTGCATGAACGCCCGGCAAACCTCCTGTATTCCGGTCCAAACACGCAGTCCCGGCTGCCTTGGATGCGGTATTGCTTGTCGCCTTCGACAGCCGCCGTCCATGACAGAACCATGACAGTTTGGCATGAGTTTGGTGCAAAGTCGATTTTGTCGTGGTAGCATTTTCCTGACGCGAAAAATGTGATAAGGGCTTCGCCGGAAACGGGCTGACGCCGCACCTTTTATGGTTTGGCGCGGCCCGTAAAACTATTCAACAGAACGGGGCACCGCATGTCCGATCAGGAACAGGCCGAAATCAGATTGGCCGTCGCACGACTGAAACAGGAACACGCGGATTTCGATGCTGCCATAAACGCCATGATAGCGGTTGGCTGCGACCAATTGCGCGTCCAGCGCATGAAGAAGAAAAAACTCGCAATCAAGGACAAGCTGCAGGAGATGGAAGATCGGGTGATCCCCGACATCATCGCCTGAATGTCCATAATGATCGATGATAGAGCCGGGGTTCGCCCGGCTTTATCATTTTAATATCACCCGAAACATGCACGAAAGAAGCGGAGCAGGAAGATCAATGAGCGTTACTGCCGATGTCGCCATCATCATGGGAAGCCAGTCCGACTGGGAAACCATGCACCATGCAGCGGACACACTGGAAGCACTCGGCATTTCCTTCGATGCCCGGATCGTTTCCGCGCATCGCACGCCTGACCGGCTCGTTGCCTTTGCCAAAGGTGCCAAAGCGGAAGGGTTCAAGGTCGTTATCGCAGGCGCGGGCGGCGCGGCTCACCTGCCCGGCATGGCTGCAGCCATGACACCGCTGCCTGTCTTCGGCGTTCCGGTCCAGTCCAAGGCGCTTTCGGGTCAGGATTCGCTCCTCTCCATCGTGCAGATGCCAGCTGGCATTCCCGTCGGCACGCTCGCCATCGGTCGCGCCGGTGCGGTCAACGCCGCCCTTCTCGCCGCCGCCGTTCTGGCGCTTTACGATGAGGCGCTTGCAGCCCGCCTCGATGAATGGCGCACTGCGCAAACGGAAAGCGTGGCTGAGCGCCCTTCAAACGAGGCCTGATATGAACAACTCCGCACTCAATTCTGTACTCAGGCCTGGTGCAACCATCGGCATCATCGGCGGCGGTCAGCTCGGCAGAATGCTTGCCATGGCCGCAGCACATCTCGGTTTTGAAACGGTAATCCTGGAGCCACAGGCCGATTGCCCGGCAGCACAGGTTGCCAATCGCCAGATCATTGCCGCCTATGACGATCCGAAAGCGCTTGCAGAACTTGCAGCAGCGTCCGACGTCATTACCTACGAGTTCGAGAACGTGCCGGTCAGCGCTGCCGACAGGCTGGCCGAAACCGCTCTGGTCTTTCCTCCCCCGGCAGCGCTTGAAGTCTCGCAGGATCGCTTTACAGAAAAGCAGTTCCTCAACTCCAGCGACATCGAGACGGCACCCTGGCGTCTTGTGGACGATGAAGAAACCCTGATTGCAGCTCTGGGCGCACTTGGCGAGCGCGGCATCCTGAAGACGCGGCGTCTTGGTTATGACGGCAAGGGACAGGTCCGCCTGACATCACTCGACGAGTCCGAAGCTCACAAGGCGATTCTCGCGATCAATCGTGCCCCGGCCATCCTCGAAGGCTTCGTCGATTTCGAGCGCGAAGTTTCGGTGATCGCAGCACGTGACCGCTCCGGCAATGTCGCAATCTTCGATATTGCCGAAAACGTTCACAAGGACGGCATCCTTGCGACTTCGACCGTACCGGCTGCCGTTTCCGAAAACACGGCCGAAGCGGCTCGCAAGGCCGCTGCAAAGCTTCTGAACGCGCTTGATTATGTTGGCGTGCTCGGACTTGAGTTCTTCGTCCTGAAGGATGGCACGCTACTGGCAAACGAATTCGCCCCGCGTGTCCATAATTCGGGCCACTGGACGGAAGCGGCCTGCGCCATTTCGCAATTCGAACAGCATATCCGTGCCATCGCCGGTCTGCCTTTGGGTAACACCGACCGGCATTCGGATTGCGTGATGGAAAACCTGATCGGCGACGATGTCGAGAAGGTGCCAGCGATTCTCTCTGAAAAGGATGCCGTGCTGCATCTTTACGGTAAAAAGGAAGCACGTCCGGGCCGCAAAATGGGCCATGTGACGCGCATTCACCCCCGCGGGAAATAATGTTCATCGGGAATCCCGTCGATTCCCGATGAATCTTTGCCACCTGCCAAGAATTTCAGCTCCAGTGCCCTGAATCTGCGGCTCAGGAGTTGACATTTGCCTGAAACCTTGTGTATTTCGGCCAACCCTTCGGGCATCTAACAGTGCCTGTAATCAATTGGCGCCTCGAGCGCCTGTTTTTATGAAGCCCCGCGGCATCTGCACGTCAACGGGCCAACAAGACCGGTGATTGACATGAAGATCAAGAACTCGCTTAAAGCGCTCAAGGGCCGTCATCGTGACTGCCAGCTGGTCCGCCGCAAGGGCCGCGTTTACATCATCAATAAGACCGCCCCGCGCTACAAGGCTCGTCAGGGCTAATCTTATTTCTGATTTTGCATTTGACGTTTCGCTGCGCATGGTAAAATCTATGCGCATGCGGAACGTTTTTGCATGTCTGGTTTCTTTTTCTGTACTCGCGTCGCTTGGTACGACGATGCCTTTGGCTTATGCCGAAGTGGCACCCGGCAAAATACCGCTCACCGCACCTCTGACACCCGTTCAAACCGGTCCCGACAGCGAACAGAAACCTGCCCCCGAAAAGCCCGCACCAGCGGCAACCCAGACGCCTGAAGAGCGTCTCGACAAGCTCTTTGCCGATCTTCGCCGCACGACGGACGAAGCCAAGGCGCGGCGCATTGCTTCACAGATCAATACGCTGTGGTCGCAGTCAGGCAGCGCAACAGTCGATCTTCTGATGCAATGGGCCAATGCGGCGATGCTCGAGCGGCGTTATCCCTCGGCAATCGACTTCCTGAATGAAGCGATCGCGCTCGACCCGGAATATGCGGAGGCCTGGAACCGCCGCGCTACGGTCTATTTTCTGCAAAAAGACTACGCCCACGCCATGTACGATATCAATCGTACCCTGGAGCTGGAACCGCGCCATTATGGCGCCCTGACCGGCATGGCGGCCATCTTGCGCCTGCGCGGCCTCAAGGAACAGGCGCTAAAAGCCTATGAGCAGGCTCTCATCGTCTATCCGATGATGCGCGACGCACAGAAGAACTTCAACGATTTGGCCGACGAACTGACGGATACGCGGACTTAGAGCCTGTTCCAGAAGTCGCCTGTATCGCTTTTTGATTCAGGCTCTTAGAACGGCTTCTGCCTCCCCACAAAACATTCTCAAAATTCGGCAAGACCAAAACAAAAAACGCGCTCCAAAGGAGCGCGTTTCTTTAGATGCCGTCCGCCATAACTGGATGAGATTTCGGCTGTGGCGAGCCGGAATCGAAGATGGGCGCTTTAGCGACCAAACTGGTGGAGTTTGAGAACCGGAGCGGAATGTACTGTTGGGTACATGAACACCGGAAGCGCAAAACAACGCCATTTGCCGGCCGTCACGGCTGGCATATTTTCAGTTTAAATGCCTGACTTTCCGTCTGGTCCAATATAGGCGATGCGCAGCATGTTGGTCGCGCCCGGCGTGCCGAATGGGACACCCGCGGTAATGATGACGCGGTCGCCAGCCTTGCCGAATTCTTCATGGAAGACAATTTCGCAGGCATGGTTGACCATATCTTCCAAATCATGCGCATCGGCTGTCACCACGCAATGCAGGCCCCAGACGAGCGACAGCTTGCGCGCAGTATCGACGACCGGCGACAGGGCGATGATCGGCGTGCGCGGACGCTCGCGAGCGGCGCGCAGGCCGGTCGTGCCGGAAGCGGTGTAGGTGACGATGGCCGAAAGCTTCAACGTCTCTGCGATCTGGCGTGCAGCAAGCGAGATCGCGTCGGCACCCGTTGGTTCTGGTGCAGCACGCTGCGCATCGATGATGGTCGAATAGGTCGGTTCCTTTTCAACCTGTTCGGCAATGCGGTTCATGGTGGCAACGGCTTCGACCGGATACTGGCCCGAAGCCGATTCCGCCGACAACATGATCGCATCGGCGCCTTCGAACACTGCCGTCGCAACGTCGGACACCTCTGCACGGGTCGGGACCGGAGCCGTAATCATCGATTCCAGCATCTGGGTAGCGACGACGACCGGTTTGCCAGCGCGGCGCGCCTTGCGGGTAATCTGCTTCTGAATGCCTGGAACGCTTTCAAGTGGCACTTCAACGCCAAGATCACCGCGCGCAACCATCAATGCGTCCGAAAGCTCGATGATTTCATCGAGACGCGTCACGGCTTGCGGCTTTTCGATCTTCGACATCAGGCCGACCTTGCCGCGCGAAACCTTGCGTACCTCGGCCAGATCTTCCGGACGCTGGATGAAGGAAAGCGCAACCCAGTCAATTTCTTCCTTCAGGACGGCATCGAGATCCTTACGGTCCTTTTCCGTCAGCGCACCGACGCCGAGCGTCGTGTCCGGCAAGCTGACGCCCTTGCGGTCCGAAATACGCGTTCCGGAAATCACCTTGCAGCGGATCGACTTGCCGTCGCTTGCCTCGGCAACCAGATGCAGCTTGCCGTCATCGATCAGCAGGCGATGCCCCGGTTCAACAGCTTCAAGAATTTCCGGATGCGGAAGATAGACGCGATGTTCGTCGCCAGGCGCTTCATTGTTGTCGAGGGTGAAGGTCTGGCCGGGAACGAGATCGACCTTACCGTCCTTGAACTTGCCAACGCGCAGCTTCGGGCCCTGAAGGTCGGCGAGAATGCCGATAGGGCGGCCCAGTTCCTTTTCCACATTACGGATGCGCTTGACGAGGGTGCGCATCAGGTCATGGTCGGCATGACTCATATTGATGCGGAACACATCCGCGCCTGCCTCAAACAGCTTGCGGATGACGGCTTCTTCACCCGACGCCGGACCTAGCGTGGCGAGAATCTTGACCTTGCGGTTGCGCTTCATTGACTATTCGTTCCTGTAACGGTGGGGTTTGCTGTCGGCGTTTCATCGGTGAGCTGAACCATCCAGCTCGATTGTTCCCCGGTGTCGTATTCCTGAAAGCCGTTGCGCTGGAAACCGCGCGCGAAGCAATCCTGGACGCCAGTAATACGGAATTCTTTCTCGGCCACGCACATATTGACCTTGCCCTCCAAGCGTCCGCCGCCCTGAGCGTCTTCGGCATAGAGGTAATAATAGCGCGATGTCAGCGGCCCCTCGATGAGGGTTTTGCAGCTTGATCCGTCGATATGCCACCAGCCTTCGGTCACCCAGCCGGTTTTGGCTCTGTAGCCGATGGACACACCAACCAGGTTCTGGGTTGCATTGCATACGCGGAAATCCGCACGAGCCTCTATGGATGTCATGCCCAGCGCAGTCATCAGCACACCGGCAAACAAAACTAGAGATAGTGGAAGTCGCATACGCAGAACCCCTTCAGCCCGCTATCGGTTTTATCGAACAATTTATATTGCACAGGGAAATCCCATCTCGGGCAAATCCCATCTCGGGTCGCTCTCTTTTCGGCAGTTTCGCCTTTGATGTCAACGCAATCCCATTGAGAACAGGTACTCTTCATCAAAGAATGATCGTTGCAATCCGGGCTTTCTCATGACAGACCTGAAACAGCTTCCCGCACAACACAGAAATAATCCCCTTATTTAGCCTCGGATTTCGCTCCATGCCGCTTCAATCCGGATCAACCGCTTCGCCGCCATTCTCACCGGCATACAGTGTCGACGGCGATTTTAGTCTCGGCCTGCTCCTGACCGCCGATCATGCACGGCGTGATGTTCCAGCCGAATATGGCACGCTTGGTTTGCGGACAAGTGAATTCGACCGGCATATCGCTTATGACATTGGCGTCGAGAATCTGACCCGCAAACTTGCAACCCGCCTGAACGCGCCTGCCGTCCTTGGCGGCTTTTCACGCCTTTTGATCGATCCCAATCGTGGCGAAGACGACCCGACGCTTATCATGCAATTGTCCGATGGGGCGGTCATTTCCGGCAATTACCCAATGTCGACAGGTGAACGCGAGGAACGGCTTGAACGCTTCTATCGTCCCTATCACGACACGGTCGCGCGAGCGAGCGAACGCGTGGTGGCTGAAAGCAGGGCAGCGCCTTTCATCGTCTCGATCCATTCCTTCACGCCGCGCTGGAAGGAAAAGTCCCGCCCCTGGCAGATCGGCCTTCTCTGGGACAAGGACGACCGCGCCGTAAAGCCGCTTTTGTCGCTGCTGCGTGAAAACGTCGATCTGACGGTTGGCGATAACGAACCTTATGACGGCGCCCTCAAGAACGATGCCATGTATCGCCACGCGACGGCAAAGGGCTTCGCCCATGTCCTGATCGAGGTACGACAGGACCTGATTGCCGATGACAAAGGAGCAGCTGAATGGGCTGACAGGCTGACGCCAATGATCGCGCACATCAACACCTTGCCCGGCATTCATGCGGCCCAGTATTTCGGCTCACGTGCTGATCGCAGTGAGTAGCAGGCCTGTCAGGAGAGGCTTTACCCGCTATCCACAGGGCTTGACCCGCCAAATCGGGTCGTGCATCGAAAAAGGCTCTTAATTTTGCCTGCGACTCGCGGGAAAAACGGTCCAGACTTTCGATAAGCGGTTTTCACGCAATGCGTGTCCGCATCATCACAGATTTTGAATTGGAGAACTCCTCGTGAGCGACGACATTACCAGCGAAGCCCAAACCATTGCTGTCGGCCAGTTGCGTGCTTTCATCGAGCGCATCGAGCGCCTGGAAGAAGAAAAAAAGACCATCGGTGACGATATCAAGGAAGTTTACGCGGAATTGAAGGGCTCGGGGTTTGACAGCAAGGTCGTGAGGACCATTATTCGTCTGCGTAAAAAAGAAGACCATGAACGTCAGGAAGAAGAAGCCATGCTGCAGCTTTATATGGATGCGCTTGGCATGAGCTGATTTCGGCTCTTCCCGGAGCCTTCCTTCTTCCCGAAATCGAAACCCGACGGATCGTCCGCGATTCGTATTCAGAGGAAGGGGATAAGGTCTATGGAGTTCAGGAAGCTCGGACGTACCGAACTCAATGTTTCGCCACTTTGCTTCGGTGGCAATGTATTTGGATGGACGGTCGATGAAGCGACGTCTTTTTCGCTTCTCGACCGTTTTGTCGATGCCGGATTCAATTTCATCGACACAGCGGATGCTTATTCCGCCTGGGCGCCCGGAAATGTGGGCGGCGAATCCGAAACCATTATCGGCAACTGGCTGAAATCTCGCGGCCTGCGCGACAAAGTCGTCATTGCCACCAAGGTCGGC
This sequence comes from Ochrobactrum sp. BTU2, assembly GCF_024539785.1. Lineage (NCBI taxonomy): Bacteria > Pseudomonadati > Pseudomonadota > Alphaproteobacteria > Hyphomicrobiales > Brucellaceae > Ochrobactrum > Ochrobactrum sp. BTU2. Next base: position 120,797 of record NZ_JAHWRG010000006.1, read on the forward strand.
TCCGAAATGGGGCCTGACGAAAAAGGTCTTTCCCCGGCCTATATCCGCAAAGCGGTCGATGCCTCCCTCAAACGGCTGCAGACGGATTATATCGATCTCTATCAATCGCACTGGGACGATCCCGAAACACCGTTCGAAGATGTGCTCGGCACCTATAAAGAGCTGATCGACGCAGGCAAAGTGCGCGCCATCGGTGCGTCCAATCTCACGCCTGAGCGACTGACTGAAGCGCTTGATGTCGCCCGGACCAACAATCTGCCGCGCTATGAAAGCCTGCAGCCGCTTTATAATCTGTATGATCGAGCAGATTTCGAGAATGGGCTGGAGAAAATCTGCCACGAAAACGAGCTTGGCGTTATTTCCTATTATTCGCTCGCAGCAGGGTTCCTGACCGGGAAATATCGTTCTGCTGACGATCTCGGACAAAGCGCACGCGGCAAATCGGTCGAAAAATATCTGACGGATCGTGGTTCGCGGATCATAGCGGCACTCGATGACGTAGCACGAAATCTCGATGTCACGCTTGCGCAGGTTGCAATCGCATGGCTCATCGCGCAGCCATCAGTCACAGCCCCTATCGCCAGCGCCACACGCTCGGCTCAGCTCGGTGAGCTGATTAGCGCAGCCGAACTGAAACTCAGCGACAATGAAATCGCCTTGCTGAACAAGGCGAGCAGTTAAGTTCGAAGATTATGTCGAAGGGTAGCCCTACCCTTCGATTTCCTCTCGCAGCATTTCCAGCTCCAGCCATTCTTCTTCAATGGCCGCATTTTCGGAGCGCTTCTTCTCAAGAAGATCGGCAGTCTTGGCAAAAAGCGCCGGGTCCTTGGCATAAAGCTGCGGATCGGCGAGCTTGCCTTCCAGCACTACGATTTCCTTCGAGAGAGCGTCCATCTTGCCGGGCAGCGTTTCGAGCGCGAATTTCTGCTTGTAGGAGAGCTTGCGCTTTTCCTCACGCTTGGGCTGTGGCGCGTCCTCTTCCGACTTCTCGTCACTGCGGACGCCTGAGACCTTGACCGAGCGGCGGCTCAAGGCCTGCTCCTTGCGCTGCGCCATCATGTCGGCATAGCCGCCTGCATATTCGAGCCAGCGCCCGTCACCTTCCGGCGCAATCACCGACGTAACCGTGCGATCCAGAAAATCACGGTCGTGGCTGACCAGAATGACTGTGCCGGGAAAACCTGCGACCAGTTCCTGCAGCAGATCGAGCGTTTCCATATCAAGATCGTTGGTAGGCTCATCGAGGATAAGCAGGTTGGCGGGCCGCGCCAAAACACGGGCCAGCATCAATCGCGCACGTTCACCACCGGAAAGCTCCCGAATGGGGGTACGCGCCTGCTCAGGCTGGAACAGAAAGTCCTTCATATAGGATACGACATGCCGCTGCTCGCCGTTGACGACAAGGCTTTCGCCGCGCCCATCCGTCAGATAATGCGCCAATGTCTCATCCAGATTGAGACTTTCGCGCTTCTGGTCGAGTTCGGCCATTTCGAGATTGACGCCAAGCCGCAATGTTCCGGAATCCGGCGCAAGCTTGCCAGTCAGAAGCGACAGAAGCGTGGTCTTTCCGGCACCGTTGGGTCCAACGAGACCGATACGGTCACCGCGCTGCACACGGATCGAAAAATCCTTGACCAGAACACGCTCGCCATAGGCCTTGCTCAACCCCTTGGCTTCGATCACCAGCTTGCCGGATTCCTTGGTATCGCTTGCCGCCAGTACCGCCGTCCCTTGTGCCTTGCGATGATTGCGAAAATCGGCACGCATGGAATGCAGTTCGCCGAGACGGCGCATATTACGCTTGCGCCGGGCGGTGACCCCGTAGCGCAGCCAGTGCTCCTCGCGCGCGATCTGCCGCCCCAGCTTGTGATGGTCGCGCTCTTCCTCTTCCAGCACCTTGTCGCGCCATTCCTCGAAATGGCCAAAGCCCTGCTCCAGACGACGCGTAAGACCGCGATCCAGCCAGACCGTCGCCCGGCTGACATTTTCCAGAAAGCGGCGGTCATGCGAGATCAGCACAATCGCCGAGCGAATCTGGCGCAGTTCGCTTTCCAGCCATTCGATGGTGGTCAGATCCAGATGGTTGGTTGGTTCATCCAGCAGCAGAACGTCGGGCTGCGGCGCGATCACTCGCGCCAGAGCGGCACGGCGTGCCTCGCCGCCGGACAGATGATCCGGCTTTTCGTCGCCAGTTAGTCCGAGATGCTCGAGAAGATAAGTGACACGATGCGGGTCATCGGCAGGCCCCAGCCCCGCTTCCACATAGGCGCGAACATTGGCAAAGCCATCCATATCCGGCACCTGCGGGAGATAGCGGACAGTTGCACCCGGATGTTTGAAAACCTCACCCGACGTCGCTTCCACCATACCGGCGGCGATCTTGAGCAGCGTGGATTTACCCGAACCATTGCGTCCGACCAGCGCGATGCGATCGCCTTCGCTTACCGAAAGGCTGGCATCTTCCAGAAGCGGCGTGCCTCCGAAGGTTAGCTTGATCTCGTCGAGGCGAAGGAGCGGTGGTGCCATGGTTCTCTTCGATAAACAGGGTTAAAAATTCCGCCCTGCTTGTCCGCGACAAAAGCCGTTCTGTCAAATGGTACGGCACGAAAAGACCCGTGAAAAACAAACAGGCCGGGTTTCCCCGACCTGTCAGCAAACTTATTTATCCAGCTATTGCTGGCCCAGTCAGCACTGGCCCAGTGTTACTGGCAAGGCGCTTCGTAGACGCGGCCATAAGGATCGCGGTAACGGCAGTACTGCGTTCCGTTGCGCGTCTGGGCTGCACCAAGGAGCGTACCGGCAACGCCGCCGATAGCAGCACCGGCAAGAGCGCCACGGCCATTGCCGCCAATTGCACCACCGGCGAGTGCGCCGAGTGCTGCGCCACCAACGCCGTACCCGGCCGTGCGCTGTTCATTCGTCGTGCATGCAGCCGTCGAGAACGCGAGCACGCCAGCAACAGCAATCATCGTAAGACGTGACTTCATTGAAACATCTCCTACAAGAGTTGAACTAATCACCGACTTTGCGTCCCCAATTTCGGCGTAAAGCAGATGACACCCGCTTGGCCCATTTACAATACGTTTCGCCTGCCAGCGTCAAGCTCTTTCGATTGATAAGGTTATCGGCCCCGGAGCGGTGTTTCCTCCATCGCCAAGTTGGCGATAAGTATCGCTAATCCAGAACTCGCAGTAACGCGAAGTGTTCCACGAACTACATTGGAAACTGTCCATGAAGAGCCGAATGGCAGTGTCACATTATCTAACGGCCACTCCGCATTCGTGATCGAAAGGCCTTCGATAGTGCTGAAATTAATCACACTGAACGGCGTCCCGTCCGGAAAATCATAAACATAATCTCCGGGCGGCAAAGGCCAGGCCTCCTCGGAACCGCTGGACAACAGCACGTTCCGCCCTTTTGCAGCCTGCGCTGTTGCCATGGTCAGATGCAGAAGCGTGTGATCGGTGCGCTGACCGCCGAAGGCTCCGCAAAGGATCACCCGATCCGCACCCCGCATATAGGCCTCCTCGAAGGCCAGTTCCCCGTCCGTCATGTCCTTGGCAGCAGGGAACCTCTTTTGCGGCACGTGTCCATATTGCACGCGAAGCTCAGCAGAAGCCGAATCGAAATCGCCAAGCCAAAGTTCCGGTTCGACACCAAGAGCAGCAGCGTGCCTGATCCCGCTATCGGCAGCGAGAATACGCGCACCTGCAATTTGGCGTTTCAGGCGATCGGTCACGACCAGATCACCGCCGAGAAGAATGACGAATGTGCTCATAAGCCGCTCATAACACGGGCAAATCCATGCCGGAAGCCTGCATTCGCCGCCATTGCGCTCCCTTGCCCTTCCCGTTGCGAAAGATTATTGTCGCAACCGCTCTAACGGGGTGCCGTCTGCTTTCGCGGATGGCTGAGAGGTCGCATTCCCGGCCAACCCGCTGAACCTGATCCGGTTTGCACCGGCGGAGGGATTAGATGCTCCATAAACGGCGCTCAATCCTCTTGTTGTAAAAGAAAGGAAGTGCCGTGATGCGGCTTTTATCTTTGCTGGCCTTTTCATTCTCCACAGCCCTCGCTTTCACGCCTTCTGCGCAGGCGAAGGACAAGCTCACTGTTTATACCTATGACAGTTTCGTTTCCGAATGGGGTCCGGGCCCGAAGATCAAGGAAAACTTCGAGAAGGAATGCGATTGCGAAGTGGACTGGATCGCTTCGGCCGACGGTGTCGCGCTGCTCAACCGCCTGAAGCTTGAAGGTGGCAATACCAAAGCCGATATCGTCCTCGGTCTCGATACCAATCTGACGACCGAAGCACGCGCCACCGGCTTTTTTGCTCCAAGCGGCATCGACCAAAGCAATGTGAGCATTCCGGGCGGGTTCAAGGACGATATCTTCGTTCCCTATGATTATGGCTACTTCGCCGTGGTTTACGATTCGGAAAAATTGCCCAATCCGCCCAAGAGCCTGAAAGAACTGGTGGAAGGCGATGCTTCCCAGAAGATCGTGCTGCAAGACCCGCGCACGTCGACGCCAGGGCTGGGCATGTTGCTCTGGATGAAATCGGTTTATGGCGACGAAGCGGAAGCGGCCTGGCAGAAACTGCAGAAGCGTGTTCTCACCGTCACACCCGGCTGGTCGGAAGCCTATGGTCTTTTCACCAAGGGTGAAGCGCCGATGGTGCTGTCCTATACAACGTCTCCCGCCTATCACATGATTGCGGAAAAGACGGAGCGCTATAAGGCTCTGGCCTATCCGGAAGGTAATTATCTCCAGATCGAGCTGGCCGCCCAGACCACCACTGGTGCGAAAAATCCACTGGCACAAAAGTTCCTGGCTTTCATGACCAGCCCCGGCTTTCAGGATGTTATTCCTGAAACCAACTGGATGTATCCAGCGAGCAAGACATCCACCCCGCTTCCAGCCGCTTTCGACGCGATGCCGAAGCCGGAAAAGACTCTTCTCCTGCCTTCCGACGAAGTAGCCAAGAACCGGAAGTCATGGGTCGATGAATGGCTGGCGGCGACCAGTAAATGACGACATTCCCGGCACAGCACCGCTCGAAAGACGCACCCGCCGCCAGACCGGCTGCGGGCGTACTGGCGCTTGTCTTTCTGGTCGTGCTTGCCGGTGGTGCGCTTGTCGCACTGGCATTCGAAGCGGGCCGCGGTGGTTTTGACGCCGCGGTTAATTTCGACACCTATCTGTGGCGGGTTGCGCGCTTCACGATCCTGCAGGCGATCGCTTCAAGCCTGCTTTCCGTGCTGTTTGCGGTTCCGGTCGCCCGTGCACTTTATGCCGAAGCGAGCTTTGCGGGGCGCGGGCTTATTCTGCGCCTGTTTGCCCTGCCGCTTGCTCTGCCTGCACTCGTCGCAGTGCTCGGCGTCACCAGTATCTATGGTCGCAACGGGTTCATTGCGCATCTGTCAGAAGCCGCAGGACATCCGTTCCAACCGGACATTTACGGTATTACGGGCATATTGATCGCCCATGTTTTCTTCAACATGCCGCTCGCTGTCCGTCTCATTCTTGCAGGCTACGACTCGATACCAACCGATTACTGGAAACTATCCGCGCAGCTTGGCATGGGCAATGGAGCGCGCTTCCGGCTCATCGAATGGCCCGTAATCCGGCGCAATCTGCCGGGCATGATCGGCCTCCTGTTCATGCTCTGCGTGACGAGTTTCACAACTGTGCTGACGCTGGGCGGCGGCCCGCGTGCCACCACGCTGGAAGTCGCAATCTATCAAAGCTTGCATTTCGATTTTGATCCGGGTCGCGCGGTCGCCCTCACCTTCACGCAGCTTGCATTGACGTTGCTGGTCCTTCTGGCCCTGCGGATGACCGGTAGTCCGTCTGAAGAAGGCTTCACCCACGCGGCGACACCGCGACGCTACGGCAAGATGTCAACAGCTGAACGTGTTACGAACGTCATCGTCATCGGCATAGGTTTCCTCTATGTCGCACTGCCGATTGCCGGCGTTGTCATCTCCGGCCTCGCCGCAGATCTTGCGCGACTTCTGACCGAGAGAACAGTCTGGCGCGCCATTGGCACCAGTCTGGCCCTCGGTTTTTCTGCGGCATTGCTCTCGGTCATCCTGTCACTTGCGCTTGTGTCGGCACGTGAAGCGATGAAAAAAAGCAAGGTCGCCAGTATTTTCGATACGGGTGCCAGCCTGATCCTCGTCATGCCGCCTATCGTCATCGGTGCCGGCTGGTTCATCCTGCTTCGTCATTTCACCGATCCGTTCGCGATGGCACCGTTTATGGTCGTCAGCGTCAATGCGGCCATGGCCATGCCCTTTGCCGTGCGTCTTCTACGCCCCGCGTGGGATACGGCAGCAAGCCGCCACAACCGGCTTTGCGCACAGTTGGGCATTCGCGGCATCAGCCGTTTCCGGCTCATCGACTGGCCTTCGATCCGCAAACCTTTCGGCATGGCCTTCGCCTTTGCCATGGCACTTTCCCTTGGCGATCTCGGCACGATTGCCCTGTTTGGCAGTGACGCGCTTTTGACGCTGCCCTATCTCCTCTTGCAGCGCATGGGCAGCTATCGCACATTCGACGCGGCAGGTCTGGCGCTTATTCTCGGGCTGCTTTGCCTCGTATTGATGATGATCGCGGATCGCGCATCCCGAAAGGAAACGCCTTCTCTATGAATGCCCGGATGGATGCCTCGATGAACGCCCCAATAAACGTCCTCGCCGAAATTCGCCTTGATGACGTTCGTTTCAGCTATGGTGAAACCGCCATGCATTTCGATGCGACGATAGAGGGCGGTGTTATTGCTGCAATTGTCGGACCAAGCGGTTCGGGCAAGTCGACACTTCTTAACCTGATTGCCGGTTTCGAATTTCCGCAATCCGGTCGCATCTTCATCGGCGATAAAGACGTCAGTGAACTTTCGCCAGCGGACCGGCCTGTTTCGATGGTGTTTCAGGAAAACAACCTGTTTGCCCATCTGACCGTCGAACAGAATGTCGGCCTCGGACGCTCGCCGAACCTGAAGCTCTCCGCGCAAGACCACGCCGATATTGCGGAGGCTTTGTCGCGTGTCGGGCTCGCAGGCAAAGAACAGCGCAAGCCGGAAGCGCTTTCCGGTGGCGAACGCCAGCGCGTGGCGATTGCCCGGGCTCTTATACGCCAGCGCCCGGTTCTGCTCCTTGACGAAGCCTTTGCCTCGCTTGGCCCAGCGCTACGACACCAGATGCTGGATCTTGTCAGGGAGCTTCAACTTGAAACCCGTATGATGGTGCTGATGGTGACCCATACGCCTGAAGATGCGCTCTATCTCGACGCGGTGTTGCTTTTTCTCGACAGTGGCCGGATTTCCGCAATAGGCCCCGCCACTGAACTACTCTCTCCGACTGGACCGGAAGCATTGCGGCACTATATCGGCGAAAAGCAGAATTCGGCGCTAAACCTCAAATAGAGTTACGGTTGCGGACATATTTTGTTCGCAATCTGCCGGAAGAACCGGCTACAGCTTTCTTATAGTGCCCATGTACGGCTTGTACGCTTTCTGGTCTGTGGCTAGATTTGGCCCCGGATCAAGCAATCTGATTCAGAAGCGAGGATAAAATACTGTTCCGTCAATCGACCCGTTCCCGGGCCTTCCTGTGTCTACCCATCTCCCTGCCAGAATGGACGCAGCACAATTGGCGGAAACCAGCCATCGGTCTTGGCTTGCTTGCGGTCGCCCTGATTTCAGGTTGCCAGTCGATCAATTCCAGCAAGGATCTTGGACTGCAGCCTTCCGACAATCCCGTGACGGTCGACAATGTGACGCGCAATGACCGGCTGGCGCAGCTCGGTGCGCAACAACATCCGCGCATTCTCGCGACCTATGGCGGCGAGTACAAGGACCAGAGGCTTGAACGTATGGTGGCCAAGATCGTCGGCAAGCTGACGACGGTTACCGACAAGCCGGACCAGACCTATCGCATCACCATTCTCGATAGTCCCAATATCAATGCCTTCGCATTGCCGGGCGGCTATCTCTACGTTACGCGCGGCCTGCTTGCACTCGCCAACGACTCTTCCGAAGTCGCCGCCGTGATTGCCCACGAAATGGGCCATGTCATCGCCAATCACGGCATTCTGCGCCAGGAGAAGGAAGCCGAAACGGCCATCGCCGGACGTGTCGCCAGCGAAGTGTTACACAATGAATCTGCCAGCCGCGAGGAAGCCCTGCGCGGCAAGCTTCGGCTTGCGCAGTTCTCGCGCAATCAGGAATTGCAGGCGGATGCCATCGGCATCAAGATGATCGGCGAAGCCGGTTACGATCCGTTCGCTTCGGCGCGTTTCCTGCAATCTATGGAAGCCTATCAGGGCTTTCGTTCGGTTTCGGGCGCGACCGATGCCAGCCTCGACTTTCTTGCAAGCCATCCGGCAACGCCGCAGCGCATCCAGCTTGCGCTTGGTCATGCACGCCGCATCGGCGCACCCGGCGTCGGCACAACCGATCGCGATTCCTTCCTCAACGGAATTGACGGCCTTCTCTACGGCGACTCGCCCAATGAAGGTTATGTCCGCGAACAGACCTTCATCCATCCGAAGCTCGGTGTCACTTTCCGCGCACCAGATGGCTTCACCATCGACAATTCGGCCAATGCGGTCATGGCAAGCGGCCCCGGCGAAGTTGCCATTCGTTTCGATGGCGCATCTCTTCCGGCGGGATCAAACCTTGCCGACTATATCCGCTCGGGCTGGGTAACCGGTCTCGACGACAGTTCGATCCAGACCACCACCATCAACGGGTTGCCCGCCGCGACTGCGCGCGCCAGCGCCGACCGGTGGCAGTTCGACATTGTGGTCATCGGTGCAAACAACAAGGTCTATCGCTTCCTGACAGCAGCACCGAAAGGCAGCAACGCCCTTCTGCCTGCTTCGCAGACGGTCACGCAATCCTTCCGCTTGCTGTCGCCTGCCGAACAGAACGCCATCAAGCCGCTGCGCATCCGCGTCGTGACGGTGAAGCCGGGCGACACGCTGGCCAGCCTGTCGGCACGCATGCAGGGCACCACCCGCAAATTGGAACTGTTCCGCCTTCTCAATGCCATGTCGGCAGGGGCGACGGTTTCGGTCGGTGACCGCGTGAAGCTGATCAGCGAGTAGGTCGTGATGACGGAAACATGCATCCACTCTGTCCTTGCCGGAAAAATCGCTCCTCTCGGACCGCGTAGCGTTCCAAGCGGCATCGACAAACAGCCAGTTACTGGCAAAGTCCGCGTGACTTTCGAGGGGCTGGACTGCGATGCGCAGGGCGACCGGAAAGTGCATGGTGGACCGGAAAAAGCGCTCCATCATTATCCGCACGATCATTATGCGGTCTGGCGCGAAGAGATCGGCGAAAACCCGCGTCTGAGCGCGCGTGGTGCTTTCGGCGAAAACATCTCCACATCGGGTCTGAACGAGCACAATGTCGCCGTAGGCGACAGGTTCCGGCTCGGCAGTGCACTTGTCGAGGTTTCACAGGGCCGCCAGCCCTGCTGGAAACTGAACGAACGCTTTGCAACCGCCGACATGGCCGTGCGCGTGCAGAAGACGGGGCGGACAGGCTGGTATTATCGTGTTCTGGAAGAAGGCAATGTTGAAGCTGGCGATTCGATGATCCTCGCCGACCGCCTTTCACCAAACTGGACACTGCATCGTGTCTGGCACCTGCTTTATGTCGACACGTTGAACTATGACGAACTGTCCGTGATGGCGGAGCTTTCGCACCTCGCCGACAGCTGGAAACGCTATGCCGTGCGCCGCCTCGAAAATCGCAAGGTCGAGGACTGGTCGTCACGGCTTGAAGGCAAGGCCACCGAACCACAAAAGTAAGGAGCCGTTCGGCCCCTCTACTTGTGTTGCGCTGATTGTAACAGCTTACGCCTGATAGGCTGCCAGTTCGTGCTGGCTCAACAAGGCAATCTTCAGCTTCTCCATCGCACGGCTTTCGATCTGTCGCACCCGCTCCTTGGAAATACCAAGCTTTTCGCCCAGCGCTTCGAGCGTCACGCCGTCATCATCAAGGCGACGCTCGCGAATAATGTGCAATTCGCGCTCGTTCAACGTATCGAGAGCAACATTGAGCCATTGATTGCGACGTTCCATATCGATGGAACTTTCGGCGATCTCATCCTGCAAGGGATGGTCGTCAACCAGAAAATCCATGCGACGCACTGCACCCGATTCCTCGTTGTTCACTGGTGCCGACAAGGAGCTATCCGGCCCCGAAAGACGGCTGTCCATGATCTCGACATCGCTTGTCGAAACGCCCAGCTGATCGGAAATTTCGCGATACATCTCGGCCTTGGTCATATTGTCGTCGGACTGAGCCAATTTTGAACGAAGCCGCCGCAGATTGAAGAACAGCGCCTTTTGCGCCGAACTTGTTCCGCCGCGCACGATGGACCAGTTACGCAGGATATAATCCTGCATAGACGCACGAATCCACCACGATGCATAGGTCGAGAAGCGCACTTCCCGTTCGGGGTCAAAACGGGCAGCAGCTTCAAGAAGGCCGACATAGCCTTCCTGGATGAGATCGTTCATCGGCAGTTTGAACTTGCGGAAGCGCCCGGCCATGGAAATGACCAGTCGCATATGTGCGGATGTTATGCGGTGAAGTGCGTCCTGATCTTTCAGTTCCTTCCAGCGAATGGCGAGGGCTCGTTCCTCTTCGCGCTCAAGATAGGGAGCCGACATTGCGCTGCGGATCATTGACTGAGAAGAGGCTGCTGTCGCTGGGAGGCTACGCGCAACCATAGGTATGCGATTGGCTGGAACTGCGGAAGAACTGCTCATGGATGACTGCTTCATCTGGTTCTCCTGTTCTGAACTCACGCCCATCGGGCGTTCAGTGGAAGGATATGCCAGTCCCACAAAGACTCATTGGACAAACTTGCGAATTCGCCCAAAACTCCCCGCTAGGCCTATTCTTTGGCCAAAGTAGTTACGCCGCAAAACAAACCCGTTTACGAACTGGTGTCTGGGAGAACGCGTCAGCTGCGATCAGGTTCCCACCAAGCAAGGATAAATCTCTGACAATGCAGGAAGATGACTAGGAAGGTTAATGACTGGCTGCAAAATTCAATAGAATTTTAACTAAGTGGCCCACTCAAAGAGCGGGCCACTTGTCAGATCTCATTTAGATCTGCGTCAACCCTCCGTCGACGACAAGGTCTGTTCCCGTCGAGAAGCTGCTTTCGTCCGATGCAAGGAAAAGGGCTGCAGATGCCAGCTCTTCCGGGCGTCCCAGACGTCCCAGCGGCACATAAGCGGCACTGTTCGTGCGATACGCCGCTGCTTCCTCCGGTGTTGTGACCTGCGACTCAATAATGGGAGTGTCTATCGGCCCAGGGCTTAGCGTGTTCACCCTTATCTTGTTTGCAAGTAGTTCCGCCGCCGCCGAACGCGCGAGAGATCGCACAGCCGCCTTCGTAGCATTATAGACGCTGTAGCCCGGCGTTCCCTTGCTTGTCATACATGTAGAAAGAAGAATGATCGAACCGCCGTCACGCATCACGGGAAGAGCTCCCTGGACGGTGAAGTATGTACCTTTCACATTGATATCGAACATCTTGTCGAAGTGATCTTCCGAAGCATCGCGGATCGAACTCAATTCCACAACGCCGGCATTGGCGACAAGAATATCGAGACCACCCTCCTCGTTCTGGACTGTTTCAAATAGCCGATCCAAGCTACCCAGATCGGATATGTCGGCCTGAATTGCCGTAGCACCTCGTCCCAGCTTATTTACGGCGGCTTCAAGTTCCGCCTTGCGACGACCAGCAATATAGACAGTCGCGCCTTCCTTGATAAAGCGCTGTGCGATGGCAAATCCAATACCGCTGGAACCACCTGTGACAACGGCGACTTTGGAAACGAGCTTACCCATGAAATCCTCGCTTGGGTTCGTTGAACGACAGGGAGCCGCAGGTCCATGCGCGATATTGCGCATACCCTGCCTGACAGCTAGATATGACGAACCCGTGGAGGTTTAAACTGAAGATAAACGCACAACCCTCGTGAGAAAACGCACCATGGATCACTGGAATGAGGTTCGCATGTTTCTCGCGGTCGCTCAGGGCGGCACGGTTCGCGCTGCAGCAGATGCGTTGGACGTCAATCATGCCACGATCATACGTGGTATCAGTCGGCTGGAAGAAACACTGGAAACAAAACTGTTCGACAGGCTGGCATCCGGATACCGGCTTACGGATGCGGGAAGCGACATTGTTGAACTCGCAGGACAGATGGCGACAGCCTCATCCCAGATCGAGGCTCGGATTTTTGGGCGCGATCAGCGTGTCTCCGGGCCTCTGAGGTTCACGCTCCCGATTTCAATGGCGACTGACCTGCTGATGCCATCCCTCGCAGATTTCAAGGCCGCCTATCCAGACATTGGGCTGGAAATCGTGGGCTCGACGTCAATGATTAATCTCGTCAACCGCGAAGCTGATGTCGCTTTGCGTGTGGTCGTTGGCGGGAAGACGCCACCCGACAATTTATACGGAACAAGACTCTGCCAATTCCATATGGCATTCTACATTCATCGAAATCTGATGACACAACCGTCACCAGCTTCCGCAACCTGGTTGCTGGGACCAAACGAAAATGCCCCATCAGATTGGGAGTCAGCGACCGGGATTAAAATGGCTGCCAATCCGGTCCGCTTTGCGGAGATAGGATCACAGTTTCAAGCAACGCGGGCTGGGATGGGCATCTCGTTTCTCCCATGCTTTCTTGGCGATAGCGAACCGAAACTCATCCGCGTACCCGGAACTGCCAGTTCCTGTGTAGGCGATATCTGGCTACTGACCCATAGCGATACCCGACAAACAAGGCGCGTCCGCCTGCTATGCGATCACGTGCGAAGGGCAATACAGGGATTTGTGGGGCTATTGAATGGCCAAACAATATCTTAGCAGGTCAGACACCGACATCCCCAGACATACAAGGGCAAACAACTCATGAGCGCTGATCCAACAGATCGAGCAAGTCGGCCAGCCGCTCGACGCGATGCATTTTGAAGCAATCTGCTTTCCATCACACGGAGAATGACGCAGGCGAACTCTTCTCAATGGAGAAAAAAAGCCCGGCTATAATGCCGGGCCTTTTTGAAAGAAAGAGAAGTAAAGCTGCTTATGCCGCTTCAACTTCATCGTCATCGAGGTCCGCTTCAGCGTCGGCTTTGCCGCGCTTCGGTCCCTTGGCGAGATTCGCTTCGATCAGACGAACAGCTTCGGTTTCCGAAAGCTTGTTCACGGCAGCGATTTCGCGCGCCATACGATCAAGGGCAGCTTCATAGAGCTGGCGTTCCGAATAAGACTGTTCCGGCTGGTTCTCAGCGCGGAAAAGATCGCGAACGACTTCCGAGATCGAGATCAGATCGCCGGAATTGATCTTTGCATCATATTCCTGGGCGCGGCGCGACCACATGGTACGCTTCACACGTGCGCGGCCCTGTACGACCTTGAGTGCACGTTCAACATAGTCGGTCTCCGACAGCTTGCGCATACCGATGGAAGCGGCTTTGGCAACCGGCACCTTCAGGCGCATCTTGTCTTTTTCGAAATCGATTACGAAAAGCTCGAGCTTGTGGCCTGCCACTTCCTGCTCTTCGATAGTGACGATCTGACCAACGCCATGAGCCGGATACACGATGGCCTCACCGGCCTTGAAACCGCCACGCGCTACTGGAGACTTTTTCTGCTGGGATGACATACGCTTCATTACTCCCTGTTGTGCCCGGCGCGACCCGCCGGTTGACACATGATGTTCGACCGCGCTCCGGAGAAATGAAGCACGGAAGTTGTTTGTCGGCTTGGAACTGAAAACGTATCTGACGGCAAATCTAGCCGACCGGGTGTACGGTGAGGGGGACGACGCCAAATCGCAATCATCTTCCCCGGTGCCATCAGCCCGGTACTAAAGATCAGCCCTTTCAGAGATTAACGCATAGCGCCACGAATTGACGTCCAGTCACCGAAATTATTGGAGCAACCTAACACAATTTCGCGAAAGAATCAACAAATTGCCAAATATGTCGTATCTGGCAATGCAACACGCCTAAAATATGAGCGTTTTCCCGTGATTTCATTCGTCTTTTGCCGATGCATTGCAGAAAAAGCAAGTGATAAATCCTGCATTCCTGTAATGTCGGACAACCTGGCAGTCTTGCCAGGCTGAACGTACACGTTCCTGGAGCGCAAAGTCTTCCGGAACGAAGACATACTTATACAATACCGTCCAGCTCGCAACAGCCTGCAAGCAGTACCCGCAATGCTGGCCGGGTATTAGTCACCGCTACCAGGCTCGGCGGAGAAATACTTCTCCAGTTTGCCAGCCACACCGTCCATTTCCTTGGCTTCCGGCAGGGCATCCTTCTTCGCGGTAATATTGGGCCATTTTGCCGCATATTCCGTATTCAATTCCAACCACTTGTCGAGGCCCGGCTCGGTGTCGGGGCTGATCGCCTCGGCAGGGCATTCCGGTTCACATACGCCACAGTCGATGCACTCGTCGGGATTGATGACGAGCATGTTTTCGCCTTCGTAGAAGCAATCGACCGGACAGACCTCGACGCAGTCCGTATATTTGCAGCGAATGCAATTATCGGTCACGACATACGTCATCGTCGAACTCCTGTTGCCGCCCGAATTCCAGAACAGGCGGCTTATCTATCCTACAGCTTTGCGCCGATACTCCGGCAAGCCGACAATCGGCTCGGGGCTTTGGAATATCTCGCCACGAAGTCACTGTGCACGGAAATGGTTGCTAGTGGATTGAATTTGACGTTTGATACCCGTCCGACATCAATCTCATTTCAAACGTCAAATTCGAAAAATCCACTAGATCCATGGGTTTATTAGTGGTCTTTTAGCTTCCGACATTTGCTCAACGTCTGTATCAGTGGGACGCAAATGTCGGAATCAGACCACTAGCCTCAGCCCATGCCCTTTTATGACAATGCGTGAGGTAACGATTTTATCCTGCCATGACAAGGGTACAAACGCCGCAATGTCACGAAGTAACGCACATCTGAAACAGCATTTCGTTTGACGGCTTTTGCTTGGAAAACGCTTTCGCCAGAACGGTTTGATGCGCAATTTCCATCACTGCCGTAACGAGCCTGCGGCAACGCGTCCGTGTCAGCTTCCGCGTAAACGATCCGTTTCGCGACGTTCTTTCTTGGTCGGGCGCCCGGCTCCGCTTTCGCGCTGCGGCGCTACGGCCTCCGACGATATCGTAGAAGTGGATGCAGGTGGAGGCGTAAGATCTTCATAAAGCAGTTGGGCTTCGGGCGCCGGACCACGACGCTCCCCCGGAGCGAGTATCTTGTAAACGAGGATGCGTCGGTCGAGGGTAATGGTCAGCACATCGCCAACCTTCACCTGATGAGCCGCCTGCTCGATCTTGTCACGGTTGACCCGGACCTTGCCGCCGACGGCGAGTTTCGCCGCCAGCGATCTTGATTTGACCACGCGCGCGAAGAACAGCCACTTGTCGATTCGCTGTCTTGCGCCCGCATCTACAGTCATTTTACTTCTTCATCTGTTCTTTCAGAGCCAGAAGCTTGGCGAAAGGCGAATCGGGATCGATACGTGCAGGACGTTCCTGCTCGACGCGCTTGCCGCCCTGATGGCCGTGATCGCGCTTCGGCTGACGCTGATTGCCACCACGGAAGTCACCCTTGGAGCCTTCGCGCTTGCCTTCGCCGTCATGACGCTTTTGCTTGTCGAAGCGCTTGCCACCGCGATCATTACGCGCCTGCTGGTCTGCACCACCTTCAGACTTGCGTGCTTCACCGCCCTGATCACGGTTCTGATGACCGCGATTCTGGTTGCCGCGATTTTGACGCTGACGGTTCTGGTCCTGATTGCGGTTGCGGCCTTCGAAACGACCCTGACGCCACAGAAGAACAGGCTTTGGCTCTTCAGCTGCCGCTTCTGCGGTTTCACCTACCGGTGCGGCTTCTGCAGCCACCGGAGCTTCTTCCGTTTTGGCTTCAGTTTCCGTCTCGGCGACAACAACCGGTGCTGGCACAGGTTCAGCCGCTGGCACAGCAGGTTTCTCAGCCTCTGCGACCGGCGAAGCGCCAATTTCCTTGGCTGCAGCTTCAGCCGCGAAAGCATCCAGTTCTGCAAGCTTCGCCGTGACCGCAGCGGCTTCCATAGCCTCGTGACGATAGCCGAGGCTCTTCAGGATTTCTTCCATGTCGTCGGTCGTCGCGCCGAGAATCGACATCATGGCAGGCGTGACGATAAAACGTCCGCCGTCATAAGCGCCATCCGGACGCGCACCGGAACCCGGTCGCCAGGCAAGCGCCGGGCGAATGAGATCGGCAAGACGTTCCAGAATATCGATGCGCACAGCGCGACGGCCCAGCACACGATAGCCTGCCAGACGGTAGAACATCGGATCGAAAGCCGGATCGACGACGACCGAAGTGCGACCAGCGGCCAGCACGTTCACGACATCGCCATAACCGGCACGTTCGCGGCCATCGTTCTTCAGCGCCCAGAGCAGCGTGATGAGGCCAGCCGGAGCGGGTTTCAGCAGCATGGGCATGAAGACGTGATAGGCACCGAAACGCACGCCGAGACGACGGAGCGCCGCACGCGAATCCTGATCGAGCCCGCGCACTTCCTCTGCCACATCGCGGCGCGGGAGAATGCCGAGATTCTCGACGATCTGGAAAGCAAGGCCGCGTGTCATGCCGGTCAGAGCATCGGCGGCAGCCAGATCGGTGAGCGGCTTCAGAATGGTTTCGATATGATGAGCGACGAACCGTTCGATACGCGCGGCGACCTTGTCGCGTGCTGCTCCGGTAAGCTGTTCGTCGGCCAGGATCACCGCGCGCGGCTTCAGCAGGTCATCACCCGCAACCAGCGTTGCGACCGTTGCACCAACCCAGCGCATAACGCCGTCCGAGCCCAGCGCGAAATCGCCATTCGGCGCGGCAGCAAAGCGCTCCGCGCGACGTTCGAACTCGGCGGCCAGCGCCTTTTGTGCAGCCGACTTCACCGCCTTGGCGTCCGGCCCCTCGGCCTGAACGTCAGCGGTAAAACGGAATCCTTCCAGTTGCCCGACATTGTGGCCTTCGACAATCACGTCTCCGGCCGGGCTGATTTCTGCTTCAAGCATGGCATTCTCTCTCAGGCGCCTCATAAGCACGCTTGTCCTGCGGTCTACAAAGCGTTTCGTCAACCTTTCATGCAGCGCGTCGGACAATCTGTCCTCAATTTCGCGCGTCTTTTCCTGCCAGTGTGTCGGATCGGCAAGCCATCCCGGCCTGTGCGACACAAAAGTCCAGGTTCGAATTTGCGCCACACGATGCGACAGGGTGTCAATTTCCCCCTCTGTGCTATCGGCGCGGCGCACCTGTTCGCTCATATAATCTTCATCGACGCTCCCTCGGCGGACAAGATCCTGGTAGATGGTTGCAATGATATCGGCATGCTGCGCCGGCGCGATCTTGCGATAATCGGGCAGCGCGCAGGCGTCCCACAAAAGCTCGATGCGTGCCGGTGTCTTGGCGAGCCGCACAATCTCTTCGTCTTTCGACAAATTTTCAAGCGCTTGTTGATCAACGGCAGGCAAAGCCTTGGCCAATCCTTCAATCGGTGCGGGCGTTTCCAGAGAATACCGCAGAGAATCGAGCGATGAAAAGTCGAAACGGGCCGTGCGCCACTGCAGAACTTTCACCGGATCGAAATTATGCGCTTCCACCCGTTCGACCAGTTCTTCGTCGAATGGATGCACCTGCCCGGTCACACCGAATGTGCCGTCACGCAGATGACGTCCAGCGCGCCCGGCTATCTGCCCAACTTCGGCAGGCGTCAGATCGCGGAACTGATAACCGTCGAATTTGCGGTTCTGCGCAAAGGCGACATGGTCAACATCCAGATTGAGCCCCATGCCGATGGCATCGGTCGCCACCAGAAAATCGACGTCACCCGACTGGTAAAGCTCTACCTGCGCATTGCGCGTGCGCGGACTGAGCGCGCCCATGACCACCGCAGCACCACCGCGCTGGCGGCGGATCAGTTCAGCAATCGCATAAACCTCGTCGGCAGAAAAGGCGACAATGGCGGAACGGTTCGGCAGGCGGGTAATCTTCTTGGCCCCAGCATAGGCCAGATGCGACAGGCGCGGACGCGTTACCACATTGATGCCGCGCAAGAGCTTTTCCAGAATGCCGCGCATCGTCCCAGCGCCAAGCAGGAGCGTCTCCTGCCGTCCCCGCAAATGCAGGATGCGGTCGGTGAATATATGCCCGCGTTCCAGATCACCGGCGAGCTGCACTTCATCGATAGCCACAAAAGCCACATCAGTGCGGCGCGGCATGGCCTCGACCGTGCAGACGGAATAGCGCGCGCCAGGCGGCACGATCTTTTCCTCACCCGTGACCAGCGCGACATTGGCCGCCCCGACCCGTTCCACCACGCGGTTATAGACCTCGCGCGCCAGAAGGCGCAGCGGCAGGCCGATCATCCCGCTTCCATGCGACAGCATGCGTTCGATGGCCAGATGCGTTTTGCCGGTATTGGTCGGCCCAAGTACCGCAGTCACATCGCGGCCACTCAAGGTCAGCGGCAAATCATGGGCAGGGAGTTGGTTCATGCCAATAATCGGATTCCCGGTACAAGCGCCCGTCACGGGCTGGATGCTGGTTCTTGCGATAGCACTATACGACCTGCACCGAAAGCGCTCCTGTTAAGTTTCAGTATGGACGAGTTGCCAACCTTTCGGCGACCGATCTGCAGCCGGTCAATAACTTGTCGATTAACGATTGGAACGACTCTGGAACGAATCGGCGACGAATCGCTGACTCAGAGAGCTTCGCCTTTTGTTCACGGCAACATATAGTAAGCCTAACACAAAACCCCACAACATAATGAATCGGATGTTCCGCTTTTCCTCGTTCTCCCGACGCGGAACAACACCGCCGTTAACTTTTGGCAAAACCTGTCAACAGGCTGTTCCGATTACAATGCAATTCTTCAGAAAATCTTAATGATTACTGATAGTTCGTTAATGCCGAAGCGGATGGAAACTCGATTCTCGTTAACCTTCAGGCCAAAGCCGGAACGAATCGGCGACGAATCGCTGATCTGCAAAGTTTCTCCGTTTGTTCTCACCACATCTGGTAGTCCGTGATCGCAATGCGCCATAGAAAACCAGTATTAAACAGACTTTGAGCACCGTCTCATCGGTTTCGCGTTAACTTTCTGACAAAGCCACCATACCGACGCCAGCGATTTCAAACGTCTCATTGCGGAAACAAAAAGGCGGACGGAGCCAAATCTCCGTCCGCCTCTGTTCCAGTGAAGGAGAAGGTCAGTCGCGCTCGACGCACAAGGCAACGCCCATGCCGCCGCCGATGCAAAGTGTCGCCAGACCGCGCTTGGCATCGCGGCGCTGCATTTCGTAAAGCAGCGTCGTCAGAACGCGTGCGCCTGATGCGCCGATCGGATGACCGATCGCGATTGCTCCGCCATTGACGTTGACGATATGGGGGTTGAGACCAAGATCACGCACAACAGCACAGGACTGTGCTGCAAAGGCTTCGTTGGCTTCGACCAGATCGAGATCGCCGACGCTCCAGCCTGCCTTTTCCAGCGCCTTCTTCGTCGCCGGAATCGGGCCTGTTCCCATGATCGAAGGATCGACGCCAGCCGTTGCCCAGGAAACGATGCGCGCAAGCGGCTTCACACCACGCTTGGTGGCTTCATCCGCATCCATCAGCACGACAGCCGCAGCACCATCGTTAATCCCGGATGCGTTGCCTGCAGTAACCGTCCCCTCCTTGTCGAAAGCGGGCTTCAACTTGGTCAATGCCTCAATCGTCGTGCCGGGACGGATATATTCATCCGCCGAAATGACGATATCGCCCTTGCGACCCTTTACAGTGAACGGAACAATTTCATCCTCGAACCTGCCCGCATTCTGTGCCGCCTCTGCCTTCTGCTGGGAAGCAAGTGCGAACTCGTCCTGATCGGCGCGGGTCAACTGCCACTGGCTGGCGATATTCTCGGCAGTGATCCCCATATGATAGCCATGAAAGGCATCAATCAGGCCGTCCTTCAGCATGGTATCGACCATCTTGAAGTCGCCCATCTTCACGCCGGACCGTAAATGCGCGCAATGCGGCGCCATGGACATGGATTCCTGACCGCCTGCCACGATGATCTTGGCATCGCCGGAAAGAATCTGCTGCATGCCGAGCGCAACCGCTCGCAAACCGGAACCGCATAGCTGGTTGATCGAGAAGGCTGTCGTCTCTTTCGGGCAACCGGCATCCATCGCCGCCTGCCGCGCAGGGTTCTGGCCCTCGCCTGCCGTCAACACCTGTCCGAGAATAACCTCGTCCACATCCGTCGCCGCCACACCGGCGCGTTCCAGCGCTCCTTTGATAACCGTCGCGCCCAATTCATGTGCGGGGATATTGGCAAACGCACCGTTGAAAGCGCCCACTGCGGTACGCGCCGCGCTGGCAATGACGATGGCTTTCTGGTCGGACATTCTTTCCTCCTTGAAATGTTGCGCAACACAAAGACCAAAATTCCGGCCTTGGCAAGCTTTGCCGTGTGCCCGCAACCGTCTTCATGAAAATCGATAAAGTGTTTTTCCCATGACGAGCAGCATTGGAGTGTGCATTGCCGGTCATGATCGCTAAATTGCATTTAGCTATAAATAGGAGATATTCATGACTTCACTGACGCTCGAACAAGCCAATGGGATTATTGCTGGTGCCTTTGCCAAGGCAGCCGAGCTGAAACTGAAGCCGCTGGCTGTCTCCGTCTTTGACGCAGGCGGAAACCTGAAAGCGTTTCAGCGGCAGGACGGAACTTCGATCCTTCGTTTCGAGATCGCCTCGGGCAAGGCTTTCGGTGCACTCGCCGTCGGAACGGGCTCGCGCTGGCTGCACAATCAGGCCAAGGACCGTCCACACTTCCTGGAAGGTTTGTCGGGCGTGTCCGGCGGCAAGGTCGTGCCGGTGCCGGGCGGCGTTCTGATCAAGGATGCAGGCGGCGAAATCCTCGGTGCCGTCGGCATTTCCGGTGATACATCAGACAATGACGAAATTGCAGCCATTTCCGGTATCGAAGGCGCAGGCTTTGCATCAGACGCAGGCTGATTTTCAGCAAAAGCTCACGATCAAGGCCGCTTTATGCGGCCTTTTTCATGCAGCTTGCAGAGAAGACCGCACAAAAGAAAACGCCGCTTCCGGAAACCGGAAACGGCGTTTTTGAAAACCATCTTTCGGCTGCAATGCAGCGTCAGACTTATTCCTTGGCTTCGAGGACCTGACGGCCGCGATACATACCGCTCTTCAGATCGATATGATGCGGACGACGAAGTTCGCCCGAGTTCTTGTCCTCGACATAGGTCGGGGCCTTGAGAGCGTCAGCCGAACGACGCATGCCACGCTTCGACGGAGACGTTTTTCGTTTTGGTACTGCCATGGATTCAGCTCCACTGATCGGTCAATAAACGTCCGGCACGGCCCCGAAGAGCCTGTCACATCGGACAAAATTCCGGAAAGTCACGTGCCTATACACGCTCTAACGGCATTTGACCAGCGGGAGTCTTATCTTTTTTTCGTATCATGCATTTATTGCACGCAAACCACATAGGGACCTGACCGTGCGGCGCGTCCGGCGACGATCCGGGCAATGCGCTGCATGTTGCGCGTCGGCTTGGCGGGGTTGCGCAAGGCCGGGTTTGGCAGCGTGACGGCAAGTAGCGCGGATTGCTGTGCATTGAGTTTTGCTGCCGGGCGCTTGAAATGATGCTGGGCTGCGGCCTCGATTCCGTAAATGCCCGGTCCCCACTCGGCGATATTGAGATAGATTTCCATAATGCGCTTTTTGGACAGAATACCGTCGGCAGCCAGCGCCAGCGGAAATTCGAGCCCCTTGCGGACATAGGAGCGCCCATTCCACAGGAAGAGGTTCTTCACGGTCTGCATCGTGATCGTGGAAGCGCCGCGGCTCGGACCACCCTCGCCCGTATCGTCCAGAACCAGCCCCAGCTGATGCCAGTCCACCCCGCCATGGCTGCAGAACTGGCCGTCCTCGGCCATCATTACCGAATTGACAAGAACCGGCGCGATATCGTCGATACTGACCCATCTCCGGTCCACGCCCTGAAACAGAACATAGTCCTTGACCATCAGGGTCGAGATCGGGCGGACAAAGGGTACGGAATAGACGAAAAGCAGGAAAATCGGCAGCACGGCCAGAATCACCAGAATCTTGAGCGCGAGAGCAATCCGGGCACCCCAAACAGGATCCGCCAGATAATTGCGTCCATCTTTGCTCTTGATGATGATTTTTGCCACTGCCACCGCCTGCTACCTTCCCCCAAGCGACATAAACCATTCCTTAATAAGTTTGAACCGGATTCCATAATCCAACCGGGGAAACAAGTCGAAACACGCCGTTTCGTGACGTTCAAATGAAAAAGCCTGTGCTGATCGTTGTGGCCAGTTGACCAAATCAGCGCTTTCGTCCATCCCCTTTGACATGGAAAAGCTGTCGACCGATTTCACCGCCATTCTCAACCATCGTGCCATGGAAGTAGAAATGGCACTGACGGGCCTTCTGGACCAGCGCCTCAAGACGGGAGAAATCGCCCGCCCGGAACGGCTGCTCGCCGCCATGCGGCATGGTGTCCTGAACGGTGGCAAGCGCCTCCGGCCTTTTCTCGTTGTCGAAAGTGCCGCTTTGTTCGGCAAAGGTAGCGACGCCGTTCTGCGTGTTGCAGCCGCGCTCGAATGCATTCACTGCTATTCGCTTGTCCATGACGATCTGCCAGCCATGGATGACGATGACCTGCGGCGCGGCCAGCCGACCGTGCACAAGGCATTTGATGAAGCTGCCGCCATTCTGGCCGGTGACGGCCTTCTGACCTATGCTTTCGATATCATCTCGTCGGATGAAACCGATCTCGATGCAGCAATTCGCCTGCAACTGGTTTCAGCGCTCGCCCGTGCATCCGGTCTCGGTGGCATGGTGGGCGGACAGGCTCTCGATCTGATGGCCGAAACCAGCAAGCCTGACGAAGCCGGCATCATCACGTTGCAGGCAATGAAGACTGGCGCATTGATCCGCTTCGCCTGCGAGGCCGGAGCCATCATCGCCAATGCATCCAGCGAAGACCGCGAGCGCATGGCCGAATTCGGCTCCGCTATTGGCCTTGCCTTCCAGCTGGCGGACGATCTTCTGGACGTGACCGCCGACGCCGAGGCGATGGGCAAGGCCACTGGTAAAGATGCCGCCGCCGGAAAGGCCACGCTGGTTTCACTCCACGGCATCGACTGGACCCGCAAGCAACTGTCCGGACTGGTTGCCCAGGCGGAAAGCTTGCTGGCACCTTTTGGCAAGGATGCGGATATCCTGAAGCAGGCCGCCCGCTTCATCGCCGAACGGCAGAGCTAAAGCATGTCTCCCGCAAGCGGGAACCGATTTTTCTCAAGAAAATGTGTAAAAACAACGACTTAAATATCGTCTTCACGTACCTTGACGATAACCACATCGTCAGCGGAAAGCATGCGCCCGTCCTGAGAACGCACATCAAGCGCGGCCACGTCCTCGCCTGAAACGCTGTCGACAAGACGCGAATGAGTTTCACCCGGCGCAAAGAGATGCTTTTCTCCCCATTGCCTGAGCGACACGATGACAGGCAGCAGATCGCGCCCTTTTGCCGTCAGGCGATACTCCTGATGCGCGCCACCATTAGGGTCTGGCACGGATTCCATGATTCCCTCTCCCGTCAGCTTGCGCAGACGTTCCGAGAGAATATTGCGGGCGATTCCGAGATTCTTCTGAAAGGCGCTGAAACGTGTCACGCCGTCGAAGGCTTCACGGACGATCAGCAGCGACCACCAGTCGCCGATCACATCAAGCGCGCGCGCACTCGGGCAATAATCGCCTTTCATGCTTTTCTTTCGAACCATGTTAACTCCACAGATTGCAATCTGGTTGCAATATAAAACCTTTTTCGCTACAAGCAAAATGGTTTCATTTTAAAACCGTTTTGCAGGAGTCCGTCATGCAACCTTCAACCGGCGCGGCAGCAACGCTGTCCGCGAACCCTGATGCACGCCCTTTGCTTTCCTCGACTACCCTTTTTCTGTTTGCGGCTGCAAGCGGACTGGCGGTAGCCAATGTCTACTTTGCTCACCCGCTGCTCGATGTGATGGCCGATGACCTTGGCCTCAAACGCTCAACAGCAGGTCTCATCGTCGCCGCCAGCCAGCTCGGTTATGCAATCGGCTTGATCTTTCTCGTCCCGCTTGGCGACCTCTTCAACCGGCGCAAACTCATCATCACGCATTTCCTTCTGTCGGTCCTGTCCCTGATCGCAATCGGCTTTGCGGCCAATGCCACCGTGCTTCTGGTCGCCATGGCCACTATGGGCCTGCTCGCCGTCGTCACACAGGCACTTGTCGCCTATGCGGCCAGCCTCGCAGCACCGGCGCGACGCGGCCATGTGGTTGGCATCGTAACCAGCGGCATCGTGCTCGGCATATTGCTGGCGCGCGCGATAGCCGGCGCGCTCACCGACATTGGCGGCTGGCGCAGCGTCTACTTCGTTTCCGCTATTCTCACGCTTTTGATCGCGCTCCTGCTGTGGCGCAGCCTGCCCGACCAAAAGCGGCAGCCGACCAGCGTTAGCTATCCGGCACTCATTCTGTCGCTTGTGACGCTGTTTCGCTCCGAGCCGGTACTACGCATTCGCGCCATCATCGCCATGCTGATCTTCGCCAATATTACCACTTTGCTCGCGCCACTGGTCATGCCGCTCAGTGCACCACCCTTCGAACTGAGCCATGCAGAGATCGGTCTGTTCGGACTGGCAGGTGCTGCAGGAGCGCTTGCCGCGTCGCGTGCTGGCGGTGTTGCCGACCGGGGTTATGCCCAGCGAATGACAGGCATCGCTTTGCTGCTGATGTTCATGTCATGGGGTCTGATAGCCCTGCTGGGACATTCGCTACTCTGGCTGATCGCAGGTGTGCTGATTATCGACTTCGGCCTTCAGGCTGTCCACGTCACCAATCAGGCGATGATCTACCGTGTACGCCCAGACGCGCAGAACAGGCTCACCGCCGCCTATATGGTTTTCTATTCCATCGGCAGCGCAAGCGGTTCGGCGGTTTCAACCTGGGTCTATGCTTATGCAGGCTGGAATGGCGTTTGCCTGCTTGGCGCAGGCATCAGCCTTGTCACGCTCATCTTCTGGGCAGCAACATTAAAGGCTACACCAGAGACCGCTACGCGCGCGGTCACCTGTACCGCTTAGTTCTGGCCAGCAGCGATTTTCTGATCGAGTCCGAAGCGGTTCTCGATGTAATCGGCAACCATTTTCTGGAAGTCCTCGGCAATAGCAGGACCGCGCAACGTCGTGACTTTCTTGCCATCGACAAAGACCGGTGCGGACGGCGTTTCGCCCGTGCCGGGAAGCGAGATGCCGATATCAGCGTGCTTCGATTCGCCCGGCCCGTTGACAATGCAGCCCATCACGGCAACCGACAGCGCTTCTACGCCGGGATATTTCTCGCGCCAGACCGGCATGTTGCGGCGGATATCGTCCTGAATGGTCTGGGCCAGTTCCTGAAACACGGTCGATGTCGTACGACCGCAACCGGGGCACGCCGCAACAATCGGAATAAATTGCCGGAAGCCCATGGTCTGCAGAAGCTCCTGCGAAACCTGCACTTCGCGGGTGCGGTCGCCGCCGGGTTCAGGGGTAAGCGAAATGCGGATTGTGTCGCCAATGCCCTGCTGCAGCAGAATACCCATAGCCGCCGACGAAGCGACAATGCCCTTGGTGCCCATGCCTGCTTCGGTGAGGCCGAGATGCAGCGCATGATTGGAACGCTGCGCCAGCATCGTATAGACGGCGATCAGGTCCTGCACCTGACTGACCTTGGCCGACAGAATGATCTTGTCGCGGCCAAGACCGATCTCTTCGGCAAGATTGGCGGAAATCAGAGCCGACTGCACAATGGCCTCGCGCATGACTTCCTGTGCGCTCAATGGCGCGCCAGCGTCCTGATTGCGATCCATCAGCGTGGTCAGGAGTTCCTGATCGAGTGATCCCCAGTTCACACCAATACGCACCGGCTTGTCGTAACGGATCGCCATTTCGACGATATCAGCGAACTGCTTGTCCTTCTTGTCCTTGAAGCCGACATTGCCCGGATTGATACGATATTTTGCAAGCGCTTCCGCACAGGCCGGATGATCGGCCAGCAGTTTGTGACCGATATAATGGAAATCGCCGACCAGCGGTACATCATGCCCCAGACGCTCCAGCCGTTCGCGGATTTTAGGCACGGCAGCAGCCGATTCATCGCGATCCACCGTGATGCGCACGATTTCCGAACCGGCACGGTGAAGTGCAGCCACCTGCGCGACCGTAGAGTCCACATCCGCTGTGTCCGTGTTGGTCATTGACTGCACGACGACGGGCGCACTGCCGCCGACGATAACGCCACCGACACTGACGCCAACCGACTGGCGACGAGGAAATGGATGCGAAAAATAGCTGACGGCCTCGGAAGACATTTTGCTCTGTTCTTAACTGTACCTGTTCTCAGGTGGCGCAGCGCGACGCGAATGTCAACGCCCGCGTATATTGAGGCCCGCATATATCTGGGTCTGCGTATATCCGGCTCTCGCTTTATATAATCGCTTGCCGTTGCCTTGTCGCCCTCTCATTATGTCGCCGGGAACAAGGAGGAAATCACGCATGAATGCTGCA
Source organism: Ochrobactrum sp. BTU2 (assembly GCF_024539785.1). NCBI lineage: Bacteria > Pseudomonadati > Pseudomonadota > Alphaproteobacteria > Hyphomicrobiales > Brucellaceae > Ochrobactrum > Ochrobactrum sp. BTU2. Next base: position 147,563 of record NZ_JAHWRG010000006.1, read on the forward strand.
TCTGCCTGCAAGACCGCAATCGTCACCGGATCGAATTCCGGGATCGGCCTCGGTATAGCCCATGCGCTGGCGGCGGCAGGACACAACGTCGTGATCAACTCTTTCACCGACCGTGAGGAGGATCATACCCTCGCACGCAAGCTCGGCGAGGAACATGGCGTCAGCGTGGTCTATATTGCGGCCGACATGTCGAAGGCCGACCAATGCCGCGCACTGATCGCAGAAACGGTAAAGCAGTTCAGCAGTGTGGACATTCTCGTCAACAACGCCGGTATCCAGCATGTGTCTCCCGTCGAGGAGTTTCCGGCCGAACAATGGGACCGCATCATCGCGATAAACCTGACATCGGCCTTTCACACCTCGGCTGCCTCGATCCCGCATATGCGCAAGACCGGCTGGGGCCGCATTATCAATATCGCTTCAGCCCACGGCCTCGTGGCATCGCCGTTCAAGTCGGCTTATGTTGCCGCCAAGCATGGCATTGTCGGTTTTACCAAAACACTGGCGCTGGAACTTGCAACCGCAAAGATCACGGCCAATTCCATCTGTCCCGGCTATGTGCTGACGCCGCTTGTCGAAGCGCAGATACCGGACCAGATGAAGGCCTACCACATGGACCGCGAAACCGTGATCCGCGAAGTGATGCTAGATAAGCAGCCGACGAAGGAATTCGTCACCACCGCACAGATCGGCGCCCTTGCCGCTTTCCTCGCAAGCGATGCGGCAGCGCAGATCAATGGCGCTGCCATTCCTGTCGATGGCGGCTGGACAGCAGAATAGCGCATCCAGAAAAGTGGAAACCGGTTTTCGGATAAGATGCGCGGCATAAGAAAGCTTAATGCTTATGATCCGCGTATCGGGCCAGACTTGAAAAGGCCAGCACGACCAGCAGCAAGACCGGAAGCGCCAGAAACACCACGCCAAAGCCGCTATGCTTGGCAACAAAACCGATCAGCGACGGTGCCACCAGCATACCCGAATAGCCGAGCGTCGTTGCGATGGACAGGCCGACACTCGGATTGACGCCCGGCATGTTACCAGCCATCGAGAAGCCGATCGGCACCATGTTGGAAATACCGATCCCGCAGATCGCGAAGCCGATAATCGCCGTTGCTGAGCTGTTTCCGAAACCGACGATCAGCATGCCGATGATTGCAATGATCGTGCAGGCACGAAGGGTTTTGACTGCACCGAACCGGTCGCGGACCAGATCGCCTGCAAAACGCATGATAGCCATTGAACCCGAGAAGGCTGCGAAGCCGAAGCCTGCCACCGTGACGGAGGCGCCCAGATCCTGGCGCATATGATAGGCGCCCCAATCGAGAATCGCCCCTTCCGGCACCATGGAAAACAGCGCCATGACACCGACAAGCCATGGCAGAGGATTGCGCGGCAAGGTCAGCTTCTGCTTTTCGCCGCTTGGATGATGATGCTCCGTGTCCGGGATGATCGAAGGCCATGCGATAGCAATCAGGATTGCGGCGACAATCGTTGTCACCAGCGCATGAACGGTCGATCCGAATTGCGCGATAAGAAAGCCGCCTGTCGCAGCACCGATAAGGCCGCCGAGGCTCCAGAATGCATGGCAGGACGACATGATTGCCCGGCGCATTTTTTTCTCGACCGCGACCGCATTGGCGTTCATCGACACATCCATCGCAGCCATGGTCCCGCCGAAATAGAACATCACGATCACAGCCGTGACCACATTCGGCACCAGTGCGATGATGAGCAGCGCCGGGATAAAGGCGAGTGCAAAAATGCGCACCACCATGCCCGAACCGCGATGTGCTGAAAGCGCACCTGCGACCGGCATCATGGCCAGAGAACCAAGGCCGAAGACGAGGATCATCAACCCCATGCCTGCACTATCAAGTCCGAGGCGTTCGGCAAATTCCGGAATTTTCGGGGCCCAGCCGCCGAAAATATAGCCGTTCATCAGAAAGAGTAGCGCAACGGCAATCCGCTCTCTGGTTACAATCGGCGCACGCGCAGGCGCCGCATCTTCGCGTCCGGAAACCTGTTCCATCTGTCCCTCAGTTGCGGTCCGCTGCCGCACGTAAAATCTTCATATCCGATGTCGCATAGGGCGCAAGCGCTGCTTCATCCGCATCATACTCGACAGCCATGACACCGACATCGTCCAGGGGAACAACATCATGGGCGGCAACCGTACCGAGCTTGTCGCTCGTAATGGCCAATGCCACCACCCGGCTGCGTCCGGCTATCACTCGCTTGAATTCCGCATCGTCCAGATGCAGCGCCGTTACGCCGATTTCGGCGGCAATACCGCACGCGCCCAAAACACAAAGATCAGGCCGCAGCAGTTCCGCATCACGCAACGCGCGCGCGCCGACGGCGGCACTCACCCGCCGGTCGATGGGACCACCAATCATGATCAGCTCAATTTCCGGCGAGCCCATAAGAATTGCAGCGATAGACGGCGTATTGGTGACGACGGTGATGGCTTCACCGCGTTCGACCAAAAGCCGCGCCAGAGCCGTATTCACCGAAGATGCATCGAGAAACACCGTCATGCCGGGTTCGACCAGTTCCGCAAGGACCGCAGCCAGGGCGGCTTTCGCTTGTGGTCGCTCGGAATCCCGTTCTGCGAGCGGAGAAGGCTCGGGCACGGCACGCAACGCGCCGCCATAGACACGCTTGCAGAGCCCCGCCGCCGCCATCTCGCGCAGATCGCGCCGGATCGTATCCTCGGACACGCCGAAACTTTCAGCCAGTTCAGCAGCCAGTACACGACCAGACTGCTGTAGCAGTTCCTGAATGCGCGCCTGTCTTTCGTGAAGCAGAAGCTCTGTCACCACCACCCTCCTTATCATGCACAATCATGCATAAATCGGCACAAACATGCATATCAGATTTTGGGAACCCTGCAAGCGCAAAAAAAGCCGTACCTTTTGACAGGCACGGCATTAACGTTTCTGATGCTTTTAACGACTCGAAAGCGACAGTTACGGTCTCTGATGGGCCGCTACGCTTCCCCCTCATCCTGAGCTTGTCGAAAGACGAGGGTAGGCGTTGTGCATTTCCCTCGCCCTTCGAGACGCCGTTTTCAACGGCTCCTCAGGATGAGGGAAAAGGAGACCTGGAACGCGATCCGAAGATCGATCCACTTTGACAGAAGCCCATAACTGTTACGAGTAGACGACGAGCAAATCCTTGGCATCGATCTGTTCGCCGGGACGTACCAGCACTTCCGTGATAGTGCCATCGCGTTCGGCATGGATGGCGGTTTCCATCTTCATCGCCTCTATGGAAAGCAGCACATCACCCTGCGTAACCGCCTGGCCGGTCGCCACGGCAACCGTTGATACGACACCCGGCATCGGTGCACCAACCTGCCTGTCGTTCCCGGCTTCCACCTTGCGACGCACACCGCCAGAAGCGCCTTTGGCCCGGTTCGGCACCTTGATGCGGCGCGGCTGACCATTCAGCTCGAAGAACACCGTCACCATGCCCTTCTCATCGGTTTCGCTCATTGCCTGATTGACGATCACCAGCGTCTTGCCGCGCTCCAGATCGACGAAGACTTCTTCTTCCGGCTTCAGGCCGTAGAAATAGACCGGCGTTGGCAGAACACTTGTCGGACCATAGGTTTCCTGCGCGGATGCATAATCGGTGAAGACCTTCGGATACATCAGTGCCGACGCGAATTCCTGATCGGAAATCTTGCGATCGACTGTCTCCTCGAACCCTTCACGCTCGGCGTTCAGATCGGCAGGTTCCAGCAGGGCACCGGGACGCACGGTAAACGGCTCTTCGCCCTTCAGAATCTTTTTCTGAAGCGCCTTCGGCCATCCCGATGGCGGCTGGCCAAGATCGCCGCGCATCATCGACACCACGGAATCCGGGAAAGCAATGTCCTTTGCCGGATTTTCGACGTCGGCAACCGTCAGGTCCTGACTGACCATCATCAGTGCCATGTCGCCCACAACCTTGGAGGATGGCGTGACCTTGACGATATCGCCGAACATGCGGTTCACATCAGCATAGGCCTGCGCCACCTCATGCCAGCGGGTTTCAAGTCCCAGCGAACGGGCCTGCTCTTTCAGGTTGGTGAACTGACCACCCGGCATTTCATGCAGATAAACTTCTGAAGCTGGTCCCTTGAGGTCGCTTTCGAAGGCGGCATACTGGTTGCGTACGGCTTCCCAATAGAAAGAGATGCGGCGGATCGAATCCGGATCAAGGCCCGGATCGCGCTCGGAACCGTGCAGTGCCTCGACAATGGAACCGAGGCAAGGCTGCGATGTGTTGCCGGAGAGAGCGTCCATCGCCGCATCGACCACATCCACGCCCGCATCGATCGCGGCAAGTACGGTCGCCGCCGAAATGCCCGACGTATCATGCGTATGGAAATGGATCGGCAGATCGGTTTCCTCGCGTAGCGCCTTGAACAGGGCGCGGGCCGCGGCAGGCTTCAAAAGCCCCGCCATATCCTTCACCGCAATGATATGCGCGCCAGCTTTTTCAACTTCCTTCGCCAGATTGACGTAATATTTGAGGTCATACTTGGCGCGTTCCGGATTGAGAATATCACCTGTGTAACAGATCGCTGCTTCGCAGAGCTTGTTTTCCTCCAGCACCGCATCCATCGATACGCGCATGTTTTCGACCCAGTTCAGACTGTCGAAAACGCGGAACAGATCGATGCCGCCGCGTGCTGCCTCGCGCACGAAATATTTTACGACATTATCGGGATAAGATTTGTAGCCGACGCCGTTTGCACCGCGCAAAAGCATCTGCAAAAGAAGGTTCGGCGCCGCTTCACGCACCAGCGCCAGACGCTCCCACGGGTCTTCGGTGAGGAAGCGCATCGAAACGTCGAATGTCGCACCGCCCCAGCATTCCAGCGAAAACAGATTCGGCAGTGCCTGCGCATAGGAATTGGCGATGCGGGCAATGTCGTATGTGCGCATGCGCGTCGCCAGAAGCGATTGATGGCCGTCGCGCATGGTCGTATCGGTAATCAGCGCACGCTTTTCGTTGCGCACCCATTCCGCGAACTTCTTCGGCCCAAGCTGGTCCAGACGCTGCTTGGTGCCATCAGCGACCGGCTTATCGCCGAACCACGGCACGCGCGGCTTGGCGGCATCCTTAGCCGGCTTTGCGCGCCCCTTGGTTTCTGGATGGCCATTGACCGTCACGTCGGCGATATAGGTTAGAAGCTTGGTGGCACGATCCTGCCGCTTGACCTGCTCGAACAGTTCCGGCGTCGTGTCGATGAAGCGCGTCGTGTAGTCGTTTGCCTGAAACTTCGGATGATTGATGATCGCTTCCAGGAAGGTAAGATTCGTCGCCACGCCACGGATGCGGAATTCGCGCAAGGCGCGATCCATCCGGCGAATGGCTTCCAGAGGCGTTGCGCCTGAAGCAGTCACCTTGACCAGCAGCGGATCGTAGTAGCGGGTGATGAACGCACCCGAATAGGCCGTACCGCCATCCAGACGAATGCCGAAGCCCGACGCCGAGCGATAGGCCTGAATGCGTCCATAATCAGGAATGAAGTTCTGTTCCGGATCTTCCGTGGTGATACGGCACTGGAGCGCATGGCCATTAAGGCGAATATCCTCCTGACGCGGCACACCCGATTCCGGCGTGCCTATGGCAAAGCCTTCGAGAATATGAATCTGCGCCTTGACGATATCGATACCGGTCACCTGTTCGGTCACCGTGTGCTCGACCTGAATGCGCGGGTTGACCTCGATGAAATAGAACTTGCCGCTATCGGCATCCATCAGGAACTCGACAGTACCCGCGCCGATATAATCGGTCGCATGGGCAATCTTCAGACCATAGCCTGCCAGTTCCTGACGCTGCGCGTCATCGAGATAGGGCGCCGGTGCGCGCTCCACGACCTTCTGGTTGCGGCGCTGGATCGAGCAGTCACGCTCGAAAAGATGAACCGCATTGCCATGGGTATCGCCCAGTATCTGCACTTCGACATGGCGCGCGCGTTCAATCAGCTTTTCGAGATAAACCTCATCCTTGCCGAATGCGGCCTTGGCCTCGCGCTTGGCTTCCGTCACTTCACGGGCAAGATCAGCCTCGGCGCGGATAGCACGCATGCCGCGACCGCCACCGCCCCAGCTTGCCTTCAGCATCAGCGGATAGCCGATTTCTGCCGCAAGTTTCTTCACTTCCTCAATATCGTCGGGAAGCGGGTCGGTGGCTGGAACCACCGGCACGCCGATTTCAATGGCGAGATTGCGTGCCGCAACCTTGTTGCCGAGGCGGCGCATGGTCTCCGGCTTCGGGCCGATGAAGATGATGCCATTTTCAGCGCAGGCTTCAGCAAATTCCGGGCTTTCGGACAAAAGGCCATAGCCGGGGTGGATCGCATCGGCGCCCGAAACCTTGGCGACGCGGATAATCTCATCGATAGAAAGATAGCTTTCAATCGGACCAAGATCTCGATCCAGATGCGGACCGCGACCGACCTGATAACTTTCATCAGCTTTGAAGCGATGCAGGGAAAGTTTGTCTTCCTCAGCCCATATGGCCACCGTTTTGAGCCCCAGCTCATTGGCGGCGCGGAATACGCGGATTGCGATTTCAGATCGGTTGGCGACCAGAATTTTCCGGATAGGCTTTTGGGCGAAAGACAAGGCAGATCTCCCTAACTGCAATGACAAAGGCGCCATTGCTTAACCTGCAATAGACACAAGCGCAAACAAACTGTGCAACAGGGAGATAAAAACAAAATGCCCGACTAAATGCCGGGCAGATTGATGAATTTTGTAGCACTTTATGCTAATATATCAGGCACAAGAGTGGTTCCTATTATGAAGCAATCATCAGAACCGTTCTAAGCATCTGTGTTCTCGCATTATCCAACGCAAAACCGCTTCGCACTTTTGCTGGAAATGCTCCATTACTTCTGGAAGTAATTATACTTGCCGTCTTCACCCTTGCGCCATTCGAACATGACGTAAGGCGAAAGGCTCGGATCGCCCTTGGCGTCGAACGAGATGTCGCCAAGCACGGTCTTGAATGGACCCTTTTCCTTCATCGCGGTTGCAACTTCCTGCGGATCGTTGCTTGCGGCAGCATTGGCGGCATTGACCAGCGACTGCACACCGGCATAGGCATAGAAGGTATAGGCTTCGGGCTCAAAACCCTTGTCGCGGAATGCCTTGATCAGTTCCGCATTCGACTTGTCGTCGCGCGGATCGGGACCGAAAGTGTTCATGACACCACCAACAGCATCACCGGCAATCGAGGCAAGTTCGTTGGACACGATGCCATCGCCCGAAATGAACTGTGCCTTGAGGCCCTGATCATCCATCTGACGGATGAGCAGTCCCGCTTCCGGATGCATGCCGCCCCAGTAAACAGCAGTAATGCCAGCAGCCTTCATCTTGGAGATGAGCGCGGAGAAGTCCTTGTCGCCCTGGTTTACACCTTCGTAGAGCGTTTCCTTCATGCCGTTGTCGTTGAGCGACTTCTTGGTTTCGTCGGCAAGGCCCTGACCGTAAGGGGTCTTGTCGTGAAGGATTGCGACTTTGCCGTCCTTGTAATTGTCGGCGATATATTTGCCGGCAACGATGCCCTGCTGGTCATCGCGACGGCAGGTGCGGAACGTGTTCCAAAGTTCGCGCTCGGTGAAGGTCGGGTTGGTGGTGCCGGGCGCGATCATCAGCACGCCGTTTTCAGCATAGATGTCCGACGTCGGAATGCTGACGCCGGAATTGAAGTGACCGATAACGAACTGAACACCATCACCCACGAACTTGTTTGCAACGGAAATGCCCTGCTTCGGATCGGCAGCGTCGTCGCCATAGACGATGGTGATCTGCTCGCCGTTCATGCCGCCCTTGGCATTGGCTTCTGCGACAGCCGCTTCGACACCGCGCTTGATCTGCTCGCCGAAAGCTGCCTGGCTGCCGGTCAACGGTGCGCCGACGCCGAGCTGGATGTCGGCAGAAGACACGCCACCCATCGCAACCAGTGCCGAAAGGCAGACGCCGCAGAATAAGGATTTCTTCATTTCAGTTGCTCCCACTAAGCGCATCCCGAAAGGTATGAAACGATTTTCGAGACACACGTCAAAATAGTCATTCAGAGCGGCAGTCTGACAGGATCAGATGACCGCCATTTTTTGCAGGCATGAACAGCAACACCAGAGGCGTTGCATAAACCTGATATTCGAATGGGAGACTGCATCAGCGCCAGAAACGCAATTCGGGCTTGAAACTGCCCGCGCTGAAACTGCTCCTCCCACCAGAACGCGAGACTGGATATAGAGATTCGCCCTATATTCAGCCGTCAAGCTAGATACAATCACGTTCAATACCGAAGTAAAGTAATGATTTAGTCTATATCTTGCTTTTTCCGCATGACTTTATGCGGACCGACGCCATCGAAACGAAAATGCCCGGCTTGAAGCCGGGCATTTCCATTCATCGGGAAAGAATGTAAGCGAAACTTACTGCTGAATGTAAGTATATTTCCCGTCAGCGCCCTTTTCCCACTTGTACATGACATAGCCTGGAAGCTTCGGATCGCCCTTTTCGTCATAGGACAGGTCGCCAAGCACGGTCTTGAACGGACCCTTTTCCTTAAGCGCCTTGGCAACTTCCTGCGGGTCGTTGCTTCCGGCAGCCTTCGCAGCCCCAGCCAGAGACTGAACGGCAGCGTAAGAGTAAAGCGTGTAGGCTTCCGGTTCGAAGCCAGCATCGCGGAACTTCTTCACCAAATCGGCATTGTTCGGGTTATTGCGCGGGTCTGGGCCAAACGTATTCAGCGTACCGGCAACCGCATCGCCTGCGATGGAGGCCAGCTCGTTGGAAACGATACCGTCGCCAGAGATAAACTGGACCTTCAGCCCCTGATCGGCAAGCTGACGGATAATCAGACCGGCTTCAGCGTGCAGACCACCCCAATAAAGGACCGTAACGCCCTGCTGTTTCAGTTTGGCGATCAGAGCCGAGAAATCCTTCTCGCCAACATTCACGCCTTCATAGACGGCTTCCTTGACGCCAAGCTCGTTGAGCTTCTTCTTGGTTTCATCGGCAAGGCCCTGACCATAAGGGGTCTTGTCGTGAATGACGGCAATTTTCCCGTCTTTGAAATTGTCGAAAATATACTGACCGGCCACGATGCCCTGCTGATCGTCGCGACCGCAGGTACGGAACGTGTTCCAGAGCTGGCGCTCTGTATAGACCGGGTTGGTCGCAGCAGGCGAGATTTCGAGAATGCCGTTTTCGGCATAAACGTCCGAAGCCGGGATCGAAACGCCCGAATTGAAGTGACCGATAACGTATTTCACGCCATCAGCTGCGAACTTGTTGGCAACCGAGATACCCTGCTTCGGATCCGATACGTCATCGCCGAGAGTGATCGCGATTTTTTCGCCGTTGATGCCGCCCGCATCGTTGATTTCCTTGATGGCCGCTTCCGCGCCCTTCTGGATCTGCGCACCGTAAACGGCATTTGGGCCCGTCAGTGGCGCACCAATACCGACAAGAACATCAGCCCAAGCCGAGCCCCCGAAAGCCATAACTGCTGCAAGAGCAACGCCTGAGAAAAGTGATTTCTTCATTGTTGGAACTCCCATCATTGTATTTACCCCGAAACGATGTTTTGCATCGCCTTATTTTCTTGCTGAATACTCAGCAATATCTACGCTGAATCTTATTACTGTCAACGTGATCTTACAAAAAAGCTTCGCCGCATGACGGCGAAGCTTTAAAATTATTTTGCCTTCCAGCTGAGAGGCGAAGCTTTTTCATAAAGCCAGCTATATTGCCGCACCATCTGCTTGGTGCGGGTGAAGCGAAAGCCGACCGTACCTATGATCATCAGGACGATCGTATCCACCAGATAATAGTGGAACGAAAGAAGCGTTCCCTCAAACAGTGCGAAATGGATGAAGCGCACCGCAGCTCCCAGCGGGATCAGATAGAGCAGAAGCTGCGGATAGGTGCGCCACGTCGAAGCACAGGCACGCCCCGTCATCCAGGCGGCCCAGCCGCCCAGCAGACAGGTGATGAGGAAAAACAACCAGAATGACGATTCTTCGTAGAGAATACCCTGCATCTTATCCTCCTAGTGCCTTCCGCCTTCGAGATAGGCGGCGCGGACTTCCGGATCGGCCAGCAATTCGCGGCCAGCGCCGCTCATGGTGATCGAGCCGTTGACCATCACATAGCCACGGTCTGCGAGCTTGAGAGCACCGAATGCGTTCTGCTCAACGAGGAACACCGTCAGCCCCTGCGTGCGGTTCAGTTCCTTGATCGCTTCGAAAATCTGCTTCACGATCAGCGGTGCCAGACCGAGCGACGGTTCATCCAGAAGCAAGAGCTTCGGACGCGCCATCAGCGCGCGGGCAATGGCCAGCATCTGCTGTTCGCCGCCCGAAAGCGTGCCGCCACGCTGGTTGATGCGTTCCTTCAGGCGCGGGAACAGGTCGAACATCAGTTTCACGTCTTCTTCGAAGTGTTGCTGATGATCGAGACTTGCGCCCATCTGGAGATTTTCCAAAACCGTCATGCGCGGGAAGATGCGACGGCCTTCCGGAGACTGCGCAATGCGCAGCTTGGCAATCTCATGCGGCGGCATGGATGTAATATCCATGCCGTTGAAGAGAATGCGGCCGGTACGCGCCTTCGGCGAGCCGAAGATCGTCATCATAAGCGTCGACTTGCCGGCACCGTTAGCGCCAATCAGCGCGACGATCTCGCCCTCATCGACGGTAAGGTCAATGCCCTTGAGGGCACAAATATTGCCGTAATAGGTCTCGACCTTCTCGACGGCCAGAAGCGGTTGCTTTTTCTGCATGGTTTCGGCCTGCATCATTCGCCTCCCTTCTTGGGCTTGGCCGCGGTTTTAGTCGGTGCTTTAGCGCGTTTCGCACCACCGCTTTTGGCAGCCTTTACGGGAGCAGTCTTATGGCTCGTCGGAACATCACCCTGTTCAACGCGCTCGGAGAACTCTGTCGCCTGACCAGCGGCAAGTTGTTTGGCCTGCCCGACCCAGTCTTCGCGCGCGATACGCCCGTCGAATTCCAGATAGGTTTCAGCGTCCACAATGTCCGCGTCGCTCCAGGCGGCAATCTGATCGAAATGATAGATCCCGTGTTCGTGAAGCTTCTTTTCGTTGACCGCGCCGATACCCTTGATGAGGGTCAGGTTATCGGCCTTGCCACCACGTGCCTCCGCCAGACCACCGGTGAGAGAAACGCGTCCGGACGATGCTTCACCTGTCTCTTCGGCAATTTCTTCCTCGATGGCTTCCTCGGCGAGTTGTGCCGCCACGAAGTCCGCCGCATCACCGGTACCCGGCTTGTCCGCCTCTTCGATAAGCTCGGCAATCTCTTCGTCATCGACGCCGAGATAAGCGGCAATAACGCGCGGATCATTCTTGACTGCTTCTGGAGCACCGTCAGAAATCTTGGTGCCGTATTCCAGCACGATCACATGATCGGAGATTTCCATGACCACCGACATGTCGTGCTCGATCAGCAGGATTGACGTCCCGGTTTCCTTGCGGATATCGAGCAGGAGCTTGTTGAGCTCTGCCGATTCACGCGGATTGAGACCGGCGGCCGGTTCATCGAGGCAAAGAATTTCCGGCTCGGTGCACATGGCGCGGGCGATTTCCAGACGGCGCTGATCGCCATAAGGCAGATCGCCTGCCGGATCGTCCGCACGACCGATCAGGTTGATTTTCTCCAGCCAGTGACGCGCTTTTTCAATCGCATCCTTCGCCGCAGACTTGTAGCCGGGCAAACCGAGAAGACCGAGGATCGTGAAGCCCGACGAACGCATCAGCGTGTTGTGCTGCGCGACCAGCAGGTTCTCCAGAACAGTGAGACCCGAGAACAGGCGAATGTTCTGGAAGGTACGCGCCACCTTGGCCTGCTTGGTGATCTGGAAGTCGGGCAGGCGTTCCAGCAGGAACTTGTCGCCCGTCTTCCGGTTCATCGTCAGCATGCCGCCCGTCGGCTTGTAGAAGCCGGTGATGCAGTTGAAGACCGTGGTCTTGCCTGCACCGTTCGGGCCGATGATCGCCGTGATATCCCCACGCTTCACATTGAAGCTCAGATCGTTGATGGCGACGAGACCGCCAAAGCGCATCGAAAGATGCTCGACCTGCAGGATCGTGTCTTTTTCAGTGTTGCCCAATTCGGCTTTATCAGGCGCAGTGCCAGACATAGTGCTTATCTCCGCCATCAGCCGTGCCCTTCCTTGGTAAAGGCACCCGACACCATCTTCTTCTCATGCAGGAAGGCACTGGGTTCTCGACTTCCGACGAAACCGCGCGGTTTCCAGACCATGACCACGACCATGGCAAGGCCGAAGATGAGCATGCGATAGAGTTCCGGCGTGAAATCTGGGCCGAAAATCGCTTTCAGGAAGCTCATTTCACGCAGGATTTCAGTGCCGCCGATCATGACGATCGCAGCAATGGCGATACCGACCAGGGAGCCCATGCCGCCCAGAACGACGATGGCAAGAATGACGGCGGATTCGAGAAACACGAAGGATTCCGGGCTGACGAAGCCCTGGCGTGCTGCAAAGAAGGAACCGGCAAAACCACCGAACATCGCGCCCGTGGCAAAGGCCGTGAGCTTGGTCGTGGTGGTGTTGATGCCAAGCGAACGGCAGGCAATTTCATCTTCACGCAGTGCTTCCCAAGCACGGCCAACCGGCATGCGGCGCAGACGGATGGTGACCCAGGCCGTCAGCAGCGCCAGCAGAAGGATGACGTAATAGAGGAAGAACTTGTAATGCGCCGCCGAGAAGGTGAGGCCGAAGTGGGCCGCAAAACCGTCCTTGCTGGCATTGAAAGGCAGGCCGAAGAAGGTTGCCTTGGCAATGCCGGAAACGCCGAAGGTGCCGCGGGTGACATCTGTCCAGTTGATGAGCACCAGACGGATGATTTCACCGAAGGCAAGCGTCACGATGGCAAGATAGTCACCGCGCAGACGCAAGACCGGAAAGCCCAGAATGACGCCCCATGTTGCAGCAAGAATACCGGCAATCGGCAGCAGCATCCAGAAGGACAGACCGAAATAGGCCGACAGGAGTGCATAGGAATAGGCGCCGACTGCATAGAAGGCGACGTAACCCAGATCGAGAAGACCGGCGAGGCCCACCACGATGTTGAGGCCCCAGGCCAGCATCACATAGATGAGGATCTGAACGCCGAAATTATCGACCCATTTGAGCGATCCCTGCCAGCCCAGAAAGGTGACGATCAGGACCGGGTAGACAAAAAGGAAGGCAACGCCGAGGCGCGAGAAGTTGCGGCGCACGAAAGACGGGCTTTCGTCGACCGCAGCGGTCGGCTGCTTGCTCTTGGCAAGCTTGCGCGCCTCCAGCGTTGGCTGAAGGAAGGCAACGAACAGGAAACGACCAACCGCAGCGAGCGCGACCATGACGGCCAGTGTGCCCCAGCGCTGAACGAGCACCAGTTCGTTGTTGATGTTCTGATCGGTCTTGAAACCGATGATGAGGCAGAAGAGACCCAGAGCCAGAAGACCGGCGAAGAACCCTTCACGAATGGCCCGGCCAAAAAGGGAATCCGGGCGTGAACTCGACTGTGCAGCCATGATTAAACCTTTTCGACTTCAGGACGGCCAAGAATGCCGGACGGCATGAAGATCAGCACGATGGCGAGGATCGAAAACGCGGCAACGTCCTTGTAGTCGATCGAGAAATACGCCGACCACAATGCCTCGATGAGACCGATGAGCAAGCCACCGACCACAGCACCCGGAAGCGATCCGATACCGCCCAGAACTGCCGCCGTGAACGCCTTCACGCCAGGGATGAACCCGTCGGCAAAGGAAATCACACCGTAGAAGGAGAGGTAGAGCGTACCGGCCACAGCCGCGAGCATCGCACCCATCACGAAGGTGAGCGAAATGACCCGATCGACATTGATGCCGAGAAGCGCTGCCATTTTGCGATCCTGCTCACAGGCACGCTGCGCGCGACCAAGCGAGGTGCGATTGACGATATACCAGAAGATCGTCAGCAGCACGGCTGTCACCACAATGACCACAATCTGCTTCAGCGAGATCGTCACGTTGGTTCCCATGATATTGTAGGAACCGTTCAGCAGCTGAGGCACCGGCTTGTTACGCGGACCCTGCGTTACCTGTACGAAGTTGGACAAGGCAATCGACATGCCGATAGCCGTGATCAACGGTGCGAGGCGAAACGAACCACGCAGCGGCCGGTAGGCCACGCGCTCGATCGTCCAGCTCCACAAACCCGTCAGCAACATGGCGACGATCATCATCAGAAGAAGCATCAGCGCAATCGGCAATGCTCCAATGAAGGTTGTGATCATGAGAAAAACAATCAGCGCCATGAAGGCGCCGAGCATGAAGACATCGCCATGAGCAAAGTTGATCATGCCGATAATGCCATAGACCATCGTGTAGCCGATGGCGATCAGGCCATAGATCGAGCCGAGCGCGAGCCCGTTGATCACCTGCTGGAAGAAATATTCCATCGAGAAGCCACCCATTTTACCGCCCGGGATTTTATTGACGCATCTTTATTTCGTGCGCCTTCATTTTATTCCCGGCTCTTTACACCTAACGGCTGTATAGAGGAATGCAACCCCCTTTTGCCTCAGACAAAAGACTAAGGGCATCATCCCTCCACAAACTAGTTATGTCCCCTACTAAACGTCCTGTATATGTTTTTTTCTCCTACCCAGGACGCCTTATTCCATACTTTCTACATGGCCGAAAAGCCAAAAAATTGGGGGCCAGCATTAAAATTACCGACCGTACCCACTTTACGCGACCGTAAACCCATGTGCAAAGGGATCACGGTCGTCGATGAAGATCGTATTATATCCCGTCATGCGTGCCCAGCCCGCAATTGAAGGAATAATCGCCGGCAATGTGCGGTCCTGGCCTACAACTTCGGTAGCACGTTCCACACGGCCATGGAAAAGCGACCCGATGATGGATTCATGCACAAACTCGTCGCCGGGCTTCAATTTGCCCTTGGCAGCCAGTTGCGCCATGCGAGCAGACGTACCGGTTCCGCATGGCGAACGGTCGATTGCCTTGTCGCCGTAGAAGACGGCATTGCGGGCATGCGCTTCCGGATGTTTCGGCTTCCCAGTCCACAGAATATGGCTCAGACGGTTGATATCCGGCAGCAGCGGATGCTGGAATTTGTACTTCTCATTTAACCGCTCACGCAGTATCGGACTCCAGGCAATCAGCTGCAGCGCAGAATAATCTTCCATATCGGTGTAATTTTCTTGCGGCTCGACGATAGCGTAGAAATTGCCGCCATAAGCCACATCGACCTTGAGGTTGCCAAGGTCCGGGCATTCGACCTCAAGTCCTTCAGCATAAAGGAAAGCCGGAACATTGGTGAGACGAACGCGCTCGACATACTGGCCGTTCTGCTCATACTCGATCGCCACCAGACCGGCAGGCGTATCCAGATTGAGCTTGCCCGGTGTCTTCGGCGTCACCAGCCCCTGCTCTATCGCCATCGTCACGGTTCCGATGGTGCCGTGACCGCACATCGGCAGACACCCCGAGGTTTCAATAAAAAGCACCGCAACATCGCAATCGGGACGTGTCGGCGGGTAGAGAATGGAGCCGGACATCATGTCATGGCCGCGCGGCTCGAACATAAGACCAGTACGGATCCAGTCATACTCGCGCAAAAAATGCGCGCGCTTTTCCATCATGGTCGAACCTTCGAGGTTCGGCCCGCCGCCAGCCACGAGACGCACGGGGTTGCCGCATGTATGTCCGTCGACGCAGAAGAAGGAATGTCTTGCCATGATGGTCAGTTCCGAAAACGTTGTGGCTTGAAAGGTTCGATATCGATTGCAGGCGCAGCCCCCGTGATGAGATCACGGATAAGCCGCCCGGTTGCCGCCGATTGCGTGAGGCCGAGATGGCCATGGCCGAAGCCGTAATAGATGTTGCCACCTGCCGAGGCCCGGCCGATGACCGGTACGGAATCCGGCATGGATGGCCGATAGCCCATCCACTGTCGCCCGCCCTCTGTCCGAAAGCCCGGCAGAAACATGGAAGCCTTCTTAAGCATGGCTTCAGATCGCGCGAAATTTGGTGGCAGGTCGAGCCCGCCGAATTCCACCGCACCACCGACACGCAGGCCGGTTTCCATCGGCGTGATGACAAAGCCATGGCCAGGAAAGGTCAATTGCCGTTTCACATCGAAACTGCCCACTGGCAGCGTCGTGTTGTAGCCGCGTTCCGTATCGAGCGGCACCGCATCACCAAAACCCTTGGCAAGATCGCGAGACCATGCGCCCGCCATAAGGACAAGATGCGTCGTCTTGATTTTCGTTCCATCCTCAAGATGAACGCTCGCCCCGCCATGGCCCGGCTTTGCATTCGTGACCTTGGCCTGAAGGAAGCGCGCACCCTTGCTCTGGGCATAAGCCCAGATCGCCTTGCCGAACAGTTTCGGATCGCTGACATTCTTCCAGCCGGGAACGAAAGTTCCGGCAACGAAACGCGGGTTCAGGCCGGGCTGCAGTTCGGCAAGCCGGTCACCGCGCACATGTTCATAGGCAATTCCGGCTTGTTCGCGAACATCCCAGCCCGGCTGTGAGGCAGCGAGTTCGGCTTCGCTTTCATAAAGCTCCAGATTGCCATTCTCGCGCAATCTTCCGCGCAGCCCTGCCCTGTCGATCAACGCCATCATCTCGCTGCCGGCAAGACGCATGATGTCAGCCTGCGCAATTGCAGTTTTCGCCAATGCATCCGCGCTGCTTGCGCGCCAGAAGCGGTAGAGCCACGGCACCATTTTGGGAAAATAGGAAGGACGGATCGTAAACGGACCAAGCGGGTCCATCAGCCAGCCTGGCACCTTGCGCATGACTCCCTTGGAGGCCAGCGGAAGAATGTCCGAAAAAGCGAGCGCCGCAGCATTGCCAGAACTGGTCTCTTCGCAAATACCGGTTCTGTCGACGACCAAAACCTCGCGTCCAGCCTCGGCAAGCAGGGCGGCAGTGGCAACCCCGACAATACCGCCACCGATAATGAGAATATCCTGCTGACCCTGCGGATCAGATTTCATCTTGTGCGGCTCCCCACCGGATTCATTTTTGCCTATAGCCTTGCCAAAGAACCGGACAATGTCGACGCTTCGAGCAATTGGCGTTCAGTATGTTCAATGCCAGCCTTTCGGCTCTGTCCATCGATTTTTTGGAATGACACTGTGCTGAAAGTTCGCCATCGCTTGAAAAAGCCACAAAGGCAAAGTTAGGGATCGACAAACTCAAATCACCTCATATTGATATATCAGAGATATATCTGTAAGATTGCACTATGTCAATCGTCGTAACCACAGGGCATGGACAGGCATGGAAGAAGCAAACGTTCGAGACAGGTTGACGCGGAGCCCGGCAAACATGCCGTTGGCGACCATGGACAGCTGGGGTAGCGAAAGCCTCGCCGAGCAAGCCTATCGCATTCTGGAGCGCTCCATCGTCACACTGGAACTCGAACCGGGCACCGTTGTCAACGAGCGCACGCTGATCGAGCTGACCGGTATGGGCCGCACGCCGATGCGCGAAGCCATTCAGAGGCTCGCCTGGGAAGGTCTCGTGGAAGTGCGTCCGCGCTCGGGCATTGCCATCGCGGCCATCGATCCGACGGATTTCATCAAGGTGCTGGATGCCCGCGAAGGTGTCGAGCGCGTTCTGGCGCGCGATGCCGCACGCTTTGGCAGCCCTCGCGATTATGAACGGCTTGAAGCCGCTGCAGCCGCCATGCGGCAGGCCATCCCCAACGAGGATGTGGCCCTGTTTCTCGATGCCGACAAGGCATTCGATATTGTTCTGGGCGCGGCGGCGAGCAATCCCTATGCCGCGCGTATTGCAGCCCCCCTGCAAACCCACAGCCGCCGCTTCTGGTTCCGCCTTCGCCCCTCGACCGGCATAGCCGGTTCTGCCAATGCCCATGCGACACTGATCGAGGCGATCGTCTCCCGTCAGCCGGAACGGGCCAGCGACACGGCCAGTGAACTGATGGCCTATCTGCGCACTCTTGCACCCTGACACCCGGCGTCCGACCAATATGGCTTTGTAGGGATGGACGCCCTCTCCTCAATGGTGCTCAACAAATCCATTCTGCCACATTAGAGCGCGTTTCGATCTGATTGAATCAGATCGGCGCTCTAATCATTTGTTTTTACGCGCATCTTTTCCGAAAACCGTTTCACACTTTTCGGGATGCGCTCTAAGGCCGTCGGAAGGGCGTCCATCCCACAAGAACCAATCCCAATCAATGAGCCTTGTGTTCGCCCTGCTCCACTTCGGTCGTGACAGGCATGGCACTTTGGAAAAGTTCGGCACGGTTCTCGCCGCTCACGACAAGCGTTCCGACCAATCCGCGTGCCGCTCGCGACAGCGCGTGATCCACCAGAGTGTATTCGCCGGGAACTTCCAGCTTGATGTCGACCGCCGCCGCGCCTCCCGGTGGGACCGTAATTGTCTGGACATCGGATAGCGGCTCCGTCGTCAAGGAGCCCAGCTGATAAACCTTGTCGAAGATTTCTCCGATCACATGAAAGCTCGACGTCTTGTTGGGTCCGCCGACACCGAAGTAGATGCGTACGGTTTCGCCGACCTTCGCCGTCAGGGCATTGTCGCCTGTGAGTGCATTGGCAGCCCCGTTAAAGACATAGTACTCCGGGTCCTCCTTGAGCAGGCGTTCGACGCTCTCGGTCAGCTTCCCCTTGGATCCGTATGGCTGCGACGTGTAGAGCTCGCCCTGCATTACATAGAACTCCCGGTCAACGGGCGGCAGATCGTCTGCCGGCTCGACGAGGATCAGGCCATACATACCGTTGGCGATGTGATGTGCGGCCATTGGCACAGCACAGTGATAGACGTACAGCCCCGGTTTCAGCGCCTTGAACGAGAAGGCCTTGGTTTCGCCTGGTGCGGCATCGGTCGCCGCCGCTCCGCCGCCTGGTCCGGTCACAGCATGGAAGTCTACGCTGTGACGTTCGCTGCTGTCGGCCTTGTTGGAGAGCTCCACCAGGATCGTGTCACCTACTCGGGCGCGCACGAACGGGCCGGGGACCTTCTTGTTGAACGTCCAATAGTGGTAGGCTGCGCCGTCTGCGAGCTGTCCCGTCACCTCGACGGTATCGAGCTTTACCTTGATGGTCGCTGGCTCGCTTCTTGTAATTGGCGATGCCAGGTCATTCGCCGGACGGACAATGTTGAGTGGAGCTTTGACACTGCCGTTTTCCGCCGGATGCTCGTGCGAACCAGATGCGAGGGCTGATGTCCCGGTCACCGCCAGAAATGCGAGTGCCACGGCTGTGTACGAGGGTCTGGAAAGGCGTATCATGAGAACTCCTGAGCAATGGTGTTACTCAGGTATTCAAGACCTCACCGACCTTGCGATCTTTGATCTGCGACAAGGACGGCATGTCCTCGCAAGATCGTGATTGCCGGAGCATTTCCTGTTTCATTTGAATCGTTGGAAATACTCTATCTCTTTGTTCTTACGCATGTCTCCCAAAACCGGTTCCCACTTTGGGGAGACATGCACTAGGTGACCGGCTCACTGGAACGTAGCCAAACGTCAATTGCTACGAATTGAACAGATGCGCCGAAATTGTCATCACGGTTATCGTATCAGGTTGTAACGACGTAGCTGACACTGATGAAAACTTACGGCAAAACAACCCGATCAGTGGGTCTTGTTCATCGATTCTGACATTTTGCGAAGCACGTTGAGCGCGATGCTCAACTCCTCATCGGTTACACCTTCCAGCAAATCCTCGCGGACATCACCGGCGAGCTTCACGACCTGTTCAGCCAGAATCTTGCCTTCCGCCGTCATCACCACGCGCTTGGCGCGGCGGTCACCCTGAACGGTTTGCCGTTCGATGAATGACTGGCGCTCCAGACCGTCGAGCAGGCGGACCATAGTCGCATTCTCAATTTCCAGCGCTTCTGCCAGTTCTTTCTGGTAGAGGCCTTCCTGTTCCATCAAGGCAAGCAGGGTGCGCGCCCGCGCCAGGGTCAGGCCCCGTTCCTTCACACGCGCGTCGAAAACAGTGCGGAGCCTGCGATTAACCTTCGCCATGGCATCAATCATTTCAGCTTTAAGATCTGCCGTATCCATGCCAACCGCCTCATATATTAGTAAACTAATGATTACGGATTTGGATAAATCGCTGGCGAACTATTTTCAAGCGAACTTCCTGAACTCACGCAAGCGTGATGGGATTTAGCGGCAATATGACAGTTCTGCGAACAAATTCACTGGAGAGCAGATGATCTGAAAAAGAAAAAGCGGGCAAAAGCCCGCTTTCCCGAAAAACGATAGAATGCTGCCGATCAGGCTGGCATGATCGTTCCCTGCAGCGTCATCAGCTGGTGCAGGAAGATTTCCGCCTTGGTGCGGTGTTCGTTCGACGAAGCATCGTCCAGAGCCTTGCGGGCATGTTCAATGCGGCGCTGAATATCTGCCGGGTCGATATCGTCCACATGGGTCGCCGATTCGGCCAGAACGGTGCAACCCTGCGGGGTGATATCGGCGAAACCGCCGAAGACCACGTAGGAGTCGGACTTGCCGTCGGCAAGCTTCACCGAAACGACACCCGGCATGATCGTCGTCATCAGAGGCGAATGACCGGCGAGAGCCGTCAGATAGCCTTCGCTACCCGGAATGACGACTTCCGTCACCTGCGCGGACAGCAGGAGCCGTTCAGGCGACACGAGTTCGAATTGGAAAGCTTGAGCCATGGTTCTCACTTGAATTCAAAAGCACAATCCCGAAAACAAACCGACTTTCAGAACATGCTTAAACAAAATGATTGGCTTTCACGGCGGGCCTTGCGACCCACCGGGAAATTCAATTCATCAAGCAGCTTCAGCTGCCAGCTTCTTCGCCTTTTCGATCGCCTCTTCAATCGATCCGACCATGTAGAAAGCCGGTTCTGGAAGATGATCGTATTCACCTGCGCAAAGGCCCTTGAAGCCCTTGATGGTGTCGGCGAGGTCAACCAGCTTGCCTGGCGAACCGGTGAAGACTTCAGCAACGAAGAACGGCTGAGACAGGAAGCGTTCGATCTTACGAGCGCGCGCAACGGTCAGCTTGTCGTCTTCCGACAGTTCGTCCATGCCAAGGATGGCGATGATGTCCTGAAGCGACTTGTAGCGCTGAAGGATCGACTGAACCTGACGGGCAACGGCGTAGTGTTCTTCACCAACGATCATCGGATCGAGCATACGCGACGTGGATTCAAGAGGATCCACAGCCGGGTAAATACCCTTTTCAGCGATCGAACGGTTCAGCGTCGTGGTCGCGTCCAAGTGAGCGAACGACGTTGCCGGTGCAGGGTCGGTCAAGTCGTCGGCAGGAACGTAAATTGCCTGAACCGAAGTAATCGAACCCTTGGTCGTCGTGGTGATGCGTTCCTGCATCGCGCCCATGTCGGTTGCCAGCGTCGGCTGATAACCCACAGCGGAAGGAATACGGCCGAGAAGAGCTGAAAGTTCCGAACCAGCTTGCGTAAAGCGGAAGATGTTGTCCACGAAGAACAGAACGTCCTGACCCTTGTCACGGAAGTTTTCAGCAACCGTCAGACCCGACAGAGCAACACGAGCGCGCGCACCCGGAGGCTCGTTCATCTGACCGTAAACGAGCGCGGCCTTCGAGCCTTCACCGCCACCGAGCTTGTTAACGCCCGATTCGATCATTTCGTGGTAAAGGTCGTTACCTTCACGGGTACGTTCACCAACGCCTGCGAATACCGAGTAACCGCCGTGCGCCTTGGCGACGTTGTTGATCAGTTCCATGATGAGAACGGTCTTGCCGACGCCTGCGCCGCCGAACAGACCAATCTTGCCACCCTTTGCATAAGGAGCGAGAAGGTCAACGACCTTGATGCCCGTTACGAGGATTTCAGCTTCGGTCGACTGTTCGATATACTCTGGAGCTTCCTGGTGGATCGCGCGACGGGCAGTGGTCTTGATCGGACCAGCTTCGTCAACCGGCTCACCGATAACGTTCATGATGCGGCCGAGCGTTTCTTCGCCAACCGGAACCATGATCGGGTTGCCGGTGTCACGCACTTCGTGACCGCGAACCAGACCTTCGGTCGAGTCCATGGCGATGGTGCGAACAGTGTTCTCGCCCAGATGCTGCGCAACTTCAAGAACCAGACGGCTGCCGAGATTGTCGGTTTCCAGAGCGTTGAGGATCAGCGGAAGCTGACCGTCTTCGAACTGTACGTCGACAACAGCGCCGATGACCTGAGTGATCTTGCCGACTGCGCCGGTCTTTGCAGCCTTGGGAGCTGCATCGGACTTAGCGGCGGCTGTCTTCGCCGGAGCCTTTTTGGCTGGAGCTTTCGCCGCTGCTGGCTTCGCTTCGGCCGCGGCGGTAGTTTTCGGGGTCGCTGCTTTTGCCATCGATCCTTTACCTTCCGATTAGAGCGCTTCCGCGCCCGAAATGATTTCGATCAGTTCCTTGGTGATCTGAGCCTGACGCTGACGGTTATACGTGATCGACAACTTGTTGATCATGTCACCGGCGTTACGCGTCGCATTGTCCATCGCGCTCATCTTCGCACCCATTTCGCCCGCCACATTTTCCAGCAGAGCGCGGAAAATCTGGACCGAAATGTTGCGCGGGATCAGCGTACTCAGGATCGCCGCAGGATCAGGTTCGTACTCATAGATCGCATCGCCTGCAGTCTCCGCCTGCGCAACATCGCCAGCCGAAGCCGGAATGATCTGCTGTGCAGTTGGAATCTGTGCAATCACCGATTTAAATTCGGAATAGAACAGGGTGCAGACATCAAATTCGCCTTGTTCGAACAGCTCGATCACCTTGTGGCCGATCTGGTCGGCATGCACAAAAGCGAGCTGCTTGACTTCGCGCAAATTGACGTGGTCGATAATCAGAGAGGCAAACTCGCGACGCAGAATATCTGCGCCCTTCTTGCCGACCGTGATGATCTTGACCGTCTTGCCTTCAGCGAGGAGCTTGCGGGCATGATCGCGCGCCAGACGCGCGATCTGCGAGTTGAAACCGCCGCAAAGGCCACGTTCTGCGGTGCAGACGACGAGCAGATGCACGTCGTCCTTGCCCGTACCGGCCATCAAAGCCGGCGCATCTTCGCCGGTTACGTTCTGTGCGATATTTGCGAGAACGGCACCCATGCGCTGCGAATAAGGCCTTGCGGCTTCCGCGGCTTCCTGGGCACGGCGCAGCTTCGCCGCGGCGACCATCTGCATCGCCTTGGTGATTTTCTGCGTCGCCTTGACCGAGGCGATACGGTTTCTCAGATCCTTTAGTGAAGGCATCCGTTCATCCCGTCACAAAATTCAAGCGAAAGACTTGGCGAACGCGTCGACCGCTGCCTTGAGCTTTGCTTTGATGTTGTCGGTGAGCGCCTTTTCGTCGCGGATCGCATCCAGCACATCCTTGTGCTCGGTGCGCAGCGAAGAAAGAAGACCTGCTTCGAACTTGCCAACCTGGTTGACGGCGATCTTGTCGAGATAGCCATTCACGCCGGCGAAAATCACAGCAACCTGTTCTTCCGTCTTGAGCGGTGAGAACTGCGGCTGCTTGAGAAGCTCGGTCAGACGTGCGCCACGGTTCAACAAACGCTGGGTCGAGGCATCCAGATCCGAACCGAACTGTGCGAAGGCGGCCATTTCACGATACTGGGCGAGCTCGCCCTTGATCGAACCGGCGACCTGCTTCATGGCCTTGACCTGCGCCGAAGAACCAACGCGCGAAACCGACAGACCGACGTTAACAGCCGGACGGATACCCTGGTAGAACAGGTTGGTTTCGAGGAAGATCTGGCCGTCGGTGATCGAGATCACGTTGGTCGGAATGAAGGCGGAAACGTCGTTGCCCTGCGTTTCGATGACCGGCAGAGCCGTCAGCGAGCCAGCGCCGTTTTCGTCGTTGAGCTTTGCAGCGCGTTCGAGAAGACGGGAGTGCAGATAGAAAACGTCGCCCGGATAAGCTTCGCGGCCCGGAGGACGGCGGAGCAGAAGCGACATCTGACGGTAAGCGACAGCCTGCTTGGACAGATCGTCGTAGCCGATCAGGGCGTGCATCGAGTTGTCGCGGAAATATTCGCCCATGGCGCAGCCCGCAAACGGAGCGAGATACTGCATCGGAGCCGGATCGGAAGCGGTAGCCGCGATAACGATCGAATATTCCAGAGCGCCGCGTTCTTCGAGAACCTTGACGAACTGAGCGACGGTCGAACGCTTCTGGCCGATAGCAACGTAAACGCAATAAAGCTTTTCGCTGTCCGGGCCGTTGTCGTGGATCGGCTTCTGGTTCAGGAAGGTGTCGAGAATGATAGCGGTCTTGCCGGTCTGACGGTCACCGATGACCAGCTCGCGCTGGCCACGGCCAACCGGGATCAGAGCGTCAACAGCCTTGAGGCCGGTCGACATTGGCTCATGAACCGACTTGCGCGGAATGATGCCCGGTGCCTTCACGTCGACGCGGCGACGCTCGGTAGCAACGATTGGGCCCTTGCCGTCGATCGGGTTGCCGAGAGCGTCGACGACGCGGCCGAGCAGGCCGGGACCAACCGGAACGTCAACGATTGCGCCGGTACGCTTGACGATGTCGCCTTCCTTGATGTCACGATCGGCACCGAAGATAACGACGCCGACATTGTCGCTTTCAAGGTTCAGCGCCATGCCGCGAATGCCACCAGGGAATTCGACCATTTCACCGGCCTGGACATTGTCCAGACCATAGACGCGGGCGATACCGTCGCCAACGGAAAGAACCTGACCGACTTCGGAGACCTCAGCCTCCTTGCCGAAGTTCTTGATTTGCTCTTTCAGGATAGCGGAAATTTCCGCGGCGCGGATGTCCATCAGCCGACCTCTTTCAGTGCAAGCTTGAGAGAAGAAAGTTTAGTGCGAAGGGACGTGTCGATCTGACGCGAACCCATCTTGACGATAAGACCGCCGAGGATCGACGGATCGACGGTGACATTGATCGTCACGTCCTTGCCGGCCACGCCCTTCAGCGTTGCCTTCAATTCGTTCTGCTGCGCAGCACTCAGTTCATGCGCGGAGATGACATCGGCGGAGACTTCACCGCGATGTTCGGCAGCAATCTTGCGGAAAGCGGCGATAATGCCCGGCAGGGCGAAGAGACGACGGTTCCGCGCGACAACGCGCAGGAAATTTCCGACCAGACCCTTGATGCCCGCCTTGTCGGCGAGAGCGCCGATGGCGTGAAGCTGATCTTCCGAAGAAAATACCGGACTGGAAATCAGTCGCTTGAGGTCTTCGCTTCCGCTCAGAAGCGCCTCGAAACGGTCAAGATCTTTTTCCACAGCCGCAACGGATTTCGCGTCGAGTGCGAGCTCGAAAAGAGATCCGGCGTAACGCTGTGCGACACCTGAAATGAGCGAAGACGTTTCAGCCACGAACAACCTGCTCTCTACGTTGAAACCATCCTTTTGGAACCCAATCTTATTCAGGACGCCAAGCGGATGATTTTATTGAATGTTTCCGGAAAACCACTGACGCGCGAGCACGTCAACACCGAAATGTGATTGCCGTCTAGCATAGACGAACAGGACTCGCAACACGCGAATCCGGCACTTTTGTGTAAGATTTGCCGCCTTTCGCGGTCAAAAAAGTCGCATCCACCGCAGCGATGCTATCTTCCCCTGCGCAGCCTGCACGTCAGAAGTGCAGAACAGAGCTCTTTCCGATCAGGAAATGAAGCCGAAAGCGTAGAGCAGCGGACCTGCTGCAAGCACGAACTCCACCAGCGCTGCGAGACCGCCATAGAAGCGTCCGCCGCTCGGTCCGCCCTTGCGCCCACCCGCATCCGACATCATCGAAATGAAGCGTCCGAACAGCGCAAATCCCCAGACGGAACCCAATACGACCCAGAGGAATGGCTGCGCGAAAACGAGGCATCCGATCCCCACGCCGAGATAGGGTCCGGCGAGCGTCGCACGGATGGAACCGTAACCTTCGGGACGGCCATTGATCGGCTGCAGCCGCAACAGCTTCATCGTTATGCCGGGCGCAAAAAGCATGACAAGACCAGCAAGCGCCGTGATGGCGGCAGAGCCCCAGGCAAGCCATTCTCCGGTCGTGGCAGGAAGATAGAATTCCATCGCAATTACCCTCGTCGTTTCTTGCCGTATAAGCATGTCTCCCAAAAGTGGGAACCGGTTTTGGGATCAAGACATGCGGAGAGATAATCAGATAGAATATTCCCCACAATCAAACCAAACTGGAAATCTGTAGCGGAATTTTCGGCTATCTTCCACGCCTTTGCATCTCAAAGGCATGTCAAAGGAAGCTTTGCGGATCGATATCCACCTGCACCCTTATCGAGCCTTTTTCCTTCGGCCCGGCGGCGAGCAAGACGCGGATAAATCCTTGAATGTCGGCGCGTTTGGTCCCGTGCACCAGAATGCGGAAACGGTGTCTTCCCCGCACGAGCGCAAGCGGTGCCTCGGCGGGCCCGAGCACGGAAATCTCCGGGGATGAGGGTGCCGCACGGCGAAGCGCACGCGCATGATTTTCGGCTTCGGGCCGGTTGTCCGCGGAAATAATCAACGCGGCGAGCCGCCCGAAAGGCGGCAAAGTACTGCGTTCGCGCTCCTCAATTTCACGGGCATAGAATGCGCCTGCATCGCTGCTGACGATTGCCCGCATCACCGGATGATCCGGCTGGTAGGTCTGGATCAGTCCGAGGCTCTTGCGACCGGTTCGACCGGCACGTCCAGTCACCTGATTGAGAAGCTGGAAGGTACGCTCAGCCGCGCGGGGATCGCCATTGGCAAGCCCCAGATCGGCATCCACGACACCCACCAATGTCATGTTGGGAAAGTTATGCCCCTTGGCAACAAGCTGCGTACCGATCACGATATCCGCCTCGCCTTTTGCGATAGCATCGAGTTCCAGCCGCAGCCGCTTCACGCCGCCTGCCATATCAGACGAAAGAACTATGATTCGCGCTTCGCTGAACGTTGCCGCGACTTCTTCCGCGATGCGCTCCACACCGGGACCGCAGGCAACCAGATGATCCAGCGTACCGCATTCGGGACAAGCCTCCGGCACCGGCTCATGATAGCCGCACTGATGACACATCAGCTGCCCGCGAAAACGATGTTCCACGAGCCAGCTTGAACATTGCGGACATTGGAAGCGGTGGCCGCAGACCCGGCACAAGGTCAAAGGCGCGTAACCACGCCGGTTGAGGAACAAAAGCGCCTGCTCTCCGCGTTCCACCGTCCTGCCGACAGCTTCGGTCAGTGCGGGCGACAAAAAACGGCCCGGCGGTGGCGGAGAACGCCGCATGTCGATGGTCTTCAGATCGGGCAGTGCGGCTTCTGCATAGCGACCATAAAGCTTGATTCGCTTGTAGCGTCCCTGCTCCGCATTGACCTGACTCTCGATGGATGGCGTGGCCGATGCCAGCACCACCGGAAAGCCGCTGATATGGCCGCGCACCACTGCCATGTCGCGCGCATTGTAGAAAACACGGTCTTCCTGTTTGTAAGCCGGGTCATGTTCTTCATCGACGACAATCAATCCCAGTTCCTTGAAGGGCAGAAAAAGCGCCGACCGCGCGCCCGCCACAACCCGCACCGTGCCCTCGGCAATCTGCCGCCAGACGCGCTCCCGGGTGCGGGGTGCAAGGTCGGAATGCCATTCGGCAGGCTTTGCCCCAAAACGATCGTGGAACCGGTCGAGAAACTGTTGTGTCAGCGCGATCTCAGGCAGGAGAATCAGCACCTGCTTGCCTTGCTCGATCGCCTTGGCAACGGCTTCGAAATAAACCTCGGTCTTGCCCGATCCGGTCACGCCATCGAGCAGTGAAACCGAAAAACAATCGGCTTCGACAGCTTCCGACAGCATTTCAGCCGCCGCCTGCTGGTCTTCCGAAAGCGTGGCCCGTGCATAGTCGATATCGGGCTTTGCCACCACGGCTGGCGGCGGCAGCATGACTTCCTCGAAAATACCTTGCGTCTTCAACCCGTCCACGACCGTCATGGAGACACCCGCCGCATGGGCAAGGCCGGATCTGGTCCATGCAAGCCCGTCGCGGGCAAGCTCCATCACCCGCGACCTCGCTTCGGTCATACGCTCCGGTTCACCGCCGGAATAGCGAAGACCCGGCACCGATGGTTCGGGATCAAATGCAGCTGGCACACGCAGGACCATGCGCGCCACCATGCCTGGCGGCGAAAGCGTGTAGTCAGCTGCCCAACGCATGAAGCGCAGCATGTCGGCTCCCACCGGCGGGCAGTCGAAAACTTCGGAAATCGCCCGCAACTTTCTGGCGTCAACGGCGTCGGTTTCCCCCTCACAGACGATCCCCGCCACCTCACGAGGTCCGAGCGGCACGCGCACGATCGATCCGGGCTGGACGTTCATCCCTTCCGGAACCATATATGAATAAGGCCGCTCCGCGGGCATGGGCACGAGTACGGGAACGACCCGTGGTGCGAGCTCCGGAAACAGACCAGAAATGGGGTTTGCAATATCGTGCGAATCTTTCGACATGATCGCGTGACCTTGGCGCGGCTTTGCGCTAAAGAAAAGCCACCTTCCGGGAATTAAATGGTTTTAAATTCCTCAAATCCACCCGCGCTCATTATGGAGGAACGCTGTTATGAAGTTTTTCGTGGACACTGCGGACGTCAAGGAAATCCGCGAGCTCAACGACCTTGGGCTGGTCGATGGCGTGACCACCAACCCGTCCCTCATCCTGAAGTCGGGTCGTGACATTATCGAAGTGACCAAGGAAATCTGCAACATCGTCAAGGGCCCGGTTTCTGCCGAGGTTGCCGCGACCGAATATGAGCAGATGATGAAGGAAGCGGCCGTCATCGCCAAGATCGCTGACAATATCTGCATCAAGCTGCCTGTAACCCTCGACGGACTGAAAGCCTGTAAGGCTCTGTCTTCTGATGGTCACAAGGTCAACATGACGCTCTGCTTCTCGGCCAATCAGGCGCTTCTGGCAGCCAAGGCCGGCGCGACCTTCATTTCGCCGTTCATTGGCCGTCTCGACGATACCGGCATCAACGGCATGGAGCTGATTGCCGAAATCCGCACGATTTACGACAATTACGATTACCGCACCGAAATTCTTGCCGCTTCGGTTCGCACCGTCAATCATGTCAAGGAAGCAGCCCTCATCGGCGCCGATGTCGTGACCGCGCCTCCGGCAACGCTCAAGGCACTGGTCAAGCATCCGCTGACCGACAAGGGCCTCGAAACCTTCCTCGCCGATTGGGCGAAGACCGGTCAGAAGATCGCCTGATCGACGATTTTCAGAGACATGAAAAGGCGGGCCATCGGCTCGCCTTTTTTATTCCAGCACCGTTTCCCCGTCCTGCTTGCTCACCCGGATCGGTCTTGCGCCGCATTGCTCCGCAATGGCACTGGCAAGGGCGGCTGAATGAGTCACCACCCATATCTGGCTGCGTTCGGATGCCTGCGCGATCATGCGGGCAAGTGACGGGATCATATCGGGATGCAGGCTTGCCTCCGGCTCGTTGAGCGCGATCAGTGGCGGCACGCGATAGGAAAGCAGTGCACCCGCCAGAGCCAGCAGGCGAATCTGTCCATCGGACAATTCTCCGGGGCGAAATGTTCGCGGCGGGAAAGCCGGGAAATTCAGGCCGAAAGTCGCCGTTTCTTCCGGATAGGGAACGACCAGCTTGGCACCCTCCAGCGCGTCGGCAACCAGACGATCAAGGTCGACCGTATCCTGCCGGATATGGGCAAGCGTGGCAAAGACGGAGGCAAGATTGCCACCGTCCTCGTCCAGCATCGCAGCAGTTGCGGCTATGGACGGCTGACGCACCGGCGCATCACGGTCGCTTCGAAAACCGTGGTAAAAGCGCCAGCCACGTATCTGCGCGGAAAGATCGCCTATCTCCGGATAATGGCCGGATTGCCCAAGCACTGCCAACCCGCTTTCCGAAGTCAGCAGGCGCGCCGGGTGCTCCATGCGCCGCCCTTCCCCGTCCCGCGCGAAAACCGCAGGTCCGCGCCGATCCATCAGATCCACGGGGCGACGACCGGTATCGAGATTGAGCTGTTCTTCCTTGATCTGCGGCTCGAAGGGAAAGGCACCGGAAACCGGCGGCGGCAGACCTGCCTCGACACGATAGGAAAGACGCGAGGCGAGCCGCTCGTCTTCAAAGTCCGCTTCCAGAATGATGCGCGCCGATTCGTGCTTGCGGCGATTGCCGCTCCACATGGCCGATTGCATCCCGCCTTCGCGCACCACTTCAGTAGAGAGATTGCCCTCCGCCGCCGCCTTCACCAGTTGCAACGCCCGATAGAGATTGGATTTTCCGGCACCATTCTCGCCAACGAAAACCGTCACCTGTCCGAGATCAAACCGGACGGAACGCAGCGAGCGATAGCCTTTGGCAGAAAACGAAACGAGACGCATGGTTTGATCGGGCCCCTGCAAATGAAAAGGCGGCGTGAAATCCACACCGCCTTTATAGCCGCCTGTCAATTTGAGACTAGAGCATTTCCAGTTTAAATTTAATCGTTGAAAATACTCTATCTTTTTGTTTTTACGCATTATCCTACGCAAAACCGCTTCGCACTTTTGCTGGAAATGCTCCAGCTTATTCCCACTTCATCTCGCCCTTGATGACCTTTGCACCGAGTTCCAAGCTGCTTTCACCGCCAAGATCAGGATAACGCTTCTTCATTGCTGCGATCAGTTCGCCGCTATCCTTGGCTTTCGCCGCTTCCTCGTCGAAGGCCGCGATATAATCGCGGGTGAACTTGATTGCCGAAACATCCGTCGCCGAACCGGGCTTCATATGCGCCGGAACAACCACTTCAGGATTGCGTGCAGCAATCGTATCGAGATTTCTGATCCATGCCTCACGCTGGGCAAGATCGGGCGTATCGGCAAGCCAGACATGCTCGCCTGCCGTTATCAGAACACCGCCAAACACCGCCTTCAATGAAGGCACCCAGAGATAACGCCTGTTCGTCATGCCTTCGGCGGGAACGATTTCAATCTCATTGCCCTCAAGCTCCAGCGCCTTCACATCGGAAGCTTCGGGAATAACGACATCCGACAGTTTCTGCGGGCCATTGTCCTTGAGTTGCGGACCCCAGACCTTCAGTTTCGCCTCGATATTACCCTTGATCGCATCGACCGTTTCAGGGGCTGCGATGATGCGCGCATCAGGAAAGACGGCCTTGATCGGGCCAAGGCTGAAATAATAGTCCGGATCGCTCTGGCTCACATAGATCGTGGTCAGCTTCTTACCCGTTTCCTTGATCTTCTCGGCAACCGCCTTGCCGTCCGAAAGCGTGAAGCCGCCATCGAGCAGGATGGCTTCCTTGTCTCCGGTCAGAAGGACAGGCGTACGATTGAAGCCATTCTCATCCGCCTGGAAATATTGCCATTGCAACGGCGCTGTCTTTTCCTGTGCCATCGCAGGACCGGCAACCGCCAGCCCGGCCAAAATCGCGAGACTGCCCATCGTCATGGAAAACCGCTTCATCCAACTACTCCTGTAAAAACTGGTTTGAACCAGCGGACGCATCATGCGCCCGCAGAAGCATTCAGGTTGCCAATCACTTCATGAAAAACAAGAAGACACATGAATGTTGGCAAGGCACAGCAATGTTACCCTTCTGAATTTACTGCAATTTTTCTAGTATCTAAAACAAAAAAAGCGGCACCTTGCGGCACCGCTTTTCGATGTCAGGTCGAAGCCCAATCAGAGCTTCGACAATTTCTGCGCCAGAGCGAGGAACACCTGTTCGGCAAGTTCTTCGGCAGCGCGCTTGCGCGCATCGCGTTCAGCACGAAGGTTTGCGAATTCCTGACGCGGACGGTCGAAGGAAGCGCCAACCGTGCGGGTGCCTGCGGCAAGCGGCTTGCCGTCCTTGTCACGCAGCACGAAGTTCGACGTCGCCTTGACGATACCAGCCGATGGACGGCCTGTACGGTCGGTCTGATCGCCAATATCCACACTCACCGCGGAGATCGTATTGCTGCTCAGGCCAAGACCAAGCCGATAGGTCGGGTTGGCCGGTTCACCGGCACCACCGCCAAGCAGGAAGATCAGGCGATTGCGGACCTGCTGCTGAAACACATCGCCGGCCGGATCGATGGCCACCGAAGCAAGCTTGGTGCGCATGTCCGGCGTCACGCTGCCGCCTATGGTTCCACCGGCACCAGCGCCGGAGGAGTAAAGCGGCTGCACGGTGCATCCAGCCATCAGAACCGCGGCCCCGAGTGCGAAAAACGCAACCCGGAAAGCTTTGATTGCGGAGAAAAAGCGGTCAGGCAACGACATTGACGATCCTTTGCGGCACCACGATAACCTTCTTCGGCGAGCTCCCGTTGAGCGCAGCCTTGACGAAGTCAAGTTCGAGCACCGCCTGCTGGATGCTAGCTTGATCAGCGTCGCGGGCGATTGTCAAATCCCCACGCTTCTTGCCGTTGATCTGCACCGGCATAACGATCTCGTTTTCCACCACCAATGCCGGATCGAATTCCGGCCAGGCACTGCGGGCAACCAGCGTTTCACGACCGGCAATCTTGCCGCCAAGTACGGCCAGGCACTGTTCAGCCAGATGCGGCATCATCGGCGCCAGCATCAGGATGAGCTTTTCGGTGACGTCACGGACGGCACTCTTCAACTCGTCATCCGCATTGCCCGAAGCCACCTGCTGCAGGGATGCAGCAGCCGTGTTGACCAGCTCATAAAGACGGGCAACGCCACGGTTGAAGGCGAGCTTCTCGATATCGTCACCGACAGCCTTGACCGCCTTGTGCGCAGCCTTGGAAACAACAAGGGCTTCACCCTGCGTCCCGGTCTTGGGCGCAACGTCCTTCAGATGTTCGGCAGCTTCCGCCACCAGACGCCAGACGCGCTGCACAAAACGATGGGCGCCTTCGGCACCGGCTTCCGTCCAGATCACGTCACGCTCGGGTGGCGAATCAGACAGCATGAACCAGCGCGCGGTATCAGCACCGTAGGAAGCGATAATGTCATCCGGATCGACAACATTCTTCTTCGACTTCGACATCTTCTCGATGGAACCGATTTCCACCGGCTCGCCTGTCGAGAGCAGGGCCGCGCTGCGCTTGCCGTCGGTTTCCTCGATACGAATGTCGGCAGGTGCCACCCACTGGCCGTTGGCCTTGTAGGTTTCGTGCACCACCATGCCCTGCGTAAACAGGCCCTTGAACGGCTCGTCGATGCCGACGTGACCGGCCACCTTCATCGCGCGGGTGAAGAAACGCGAATAGAGCAGATGCAGGATCGCGTGTTCGATACCGCCGATATACTGATCGACCGGCAGCCAGTGATCGGCGACCTTGCGGTCGGTCGGTTCGTTTTCCCATGGTGCCGTAAAGCGCGCATAGTACCAGGACGAATCGACGAACGTGTCCATCGTATCGGTTTCACGACGCGCATCGGCACCGCATTTCGGGCACTTCACATGGCGCCATGTTGCATGACGGTCGAGCGGATTGCCCGGACGGTCGAACTCGACATCGTCCGGCAGCTTGACCGGCAGATCGGCGCGCGGCACCGGATTGACGCCACAGCTTTCGCAATGGATCATCGGGATCGGGCAGCCCCAATAGCGCTGGCGCGAAATGCCCCAGTCACGCAGACGGAACTGCACCTTGCGGCTTGCCTGCGGGCTGTTGCCGAGACTGGTCTGTTCCAGACGGTTCGCCACCTCATTGAAGGCCGCTTCCGGCGTCATGCCGTCGAGGAAGCGTGAGTTGATCATCACGCCATCGTCGGTATAGGCCGTTTCGCCGATGCTGAAGCCTGCCGCATCCTCGCCCTTCGGCATAACGACAGGCGTAACCTTCAATTTGTACTTGTTGGCGAAATCCAGGTCGCGCTGATCATGCGCCGGGCAGCCGAACACCGCGCCCGTGCCATATTCCATCAGGACGAAATTGGCGACATAGACCGGCAGTTCCCAGTTCTCGTCGAACGGATGCTTGACCTTGACGCCAGTATCGAAACCCTTCTTTTCAGCGGTTTCAAGCGCTGCAAGCGAGGTGCCGTGCTGGTGGCATTCTTCGATGAAGCCGGTCAGCGATGCATTGTTTTCGGCAAGCTTCTTGGCCAAAGGATGATCGGCGGAAATCCCGACAAAAGCCGCACCGAACAGCGTGTCGGGGCGTGTGGTATAGACTTCGACTTCCGAGAAACCTTCCGGCGCCGTCTTGCCGTCGAGCGTGAAACGAACCTGTAAGCCTTCCGACTTGCCGATCCAGTTGCGCTGCATCAGGCGGACTTTTTCCGGCCACTGGTCAAGCGTGTCGAGACCGGCCAGCAATTCCTCGCTGAAATCGGTGATCTTGAAGAACCATTGCGTCAGTTCGCGCTGTTCGACCAGCGCGCCCGAACGCCAGCCCCGACCGTCCACCACCTGCTCGTTGGCAAGCACGGTGTTGTCGACCGGGTCCCAGTTGACCTTGGAGGTCTTGCGCGTCACCAGACCTTTTTCGAAAAGATCGATGAACAGCATCTGCTGACGATGATAATATTCCACATCGCAGGTCGCGAATTCACGCGCCCAGTCGAGCGAAAGCCCCATCGATTTGAGCTGGCTGCGCATCGTGGCGATGTTCTGGTAGGTCCATTCTTTCGGATGAACCTTGTTCTGCATCGCTGCATTTTCCGCAGGCATGCCGAACGCGTCCCATCCCATCGGATGAAGCACGTTGAAACCCTTGGCGCGCTTGTAACGGGCGACAACGTCACCCATCGCATAGTTGCGCACATGGCCCATATGGATGCGCCCCGATGGATAGGGGAACATCTCGAGCACATAATATTTCTCGCGGCTGTCGCTATTGTCGGTTTCGAAGGTCCGGTCTTCTTCCCAGACTTTCTGCCAATGAGCTTCCGCCACGCGCGGATTATAACGTTCGGCTGCCATGACCGTATTTACTCGTACGAAGGTGATGCAATAAGGAGAGTCGATGTTTAATGGCGACCTTCACCACGTATTGGCGAAAGCGTCAACCTTTTGCGGATGAAAAGCCTGAAAGCGAGAGTTTCATGTCAGATATCGTAGCGAACCTGAACACGGTCAAGGCCGCAATCGCCAATGCCGAAGAGGAAGCACAGCGCGACAAGGCTTCCGTGACGCTCGTCGCCGTATCGAAAACCTTCGATGCCGAAGAAATTCGCCCGGTCCTCGACGCAGGCCAGCGCGTCTTCGGTGAAAACCGCGTGCAGGAAGCACAAGCCAAATGGCCTGGACTGCGCGACGATTATTCCGGCATCGAACTGCATCTCATCGGCCCGCTGCAATCCAACAAGGCCGCCGATGCCGTCGCCCTCTTCGATGTCATCGAAACCGTCGACCGCGAAAAGATCGCCGCAGCTCTCGCTGTCGAGATCAAAAAGCAGAACAAGGCCCCAAAGCTCTACGTGCAGGTGAATACCGGACTTGAAGAACAGAAAGCCGGCATTGCGCCGAAGGAAGCCGTCGCCTTTGTCGAGCGCTGCCGCAAGGAACACGGCCTCGCCATCGAGGGGCTGATGTGCATCCCGCCTGCGGATGAAAATCCGGGGCCGCATTTCGCGCTTCTGGAAAAGCTCGCCCGCGAGGCACAGGTCGAAAAGCTCTCCATGGGCATGTCGGGCGATTATGAAACCGCCATCGGTTTCGGCGCGACATCGGTGCGTGTCGGCTCGGCCATCTTCGGCGGACGGAGCTATGCCAACCCCACCTGAATTGTCACCCCTACTGTTTGTTCTTGTCGCATTATCCTACGCAAAACCGCTTCACACTTTTGCTGGAAATGCTCCTAATGCAGGACGATCTCGCCCTGCACATTCCTCCAGTCCGAGGGGCCAAGCAGCCGGAAATGCGTATAGCTGACCGAATGCAACGGCCCGTCGATTTCCCGATTCCAGAATTCGATGAAATGATTGAGCACCGGAAAATCGGGCGCGAGGTCATAATCCTGCCAGACGAAAAGCTGCAGCAGATGCGGGTGATCAGGCAAGTGGTAGAAAACTTTCGCCGTCGTCAGACCATAACCGGCGAGCTGGAGTTCGAAGGCTGACTTTGCGTTCAAAGCGGACGTCGTCATGGCGATTTCCCCTTTTTGTGAAGAGCCTTATTGTCAGGCTCCTGAATAGGAGATAATCACTCCAAATGGTTTTTAAACTGTAAAAACAATATATTAGCACCATTCGACAGCGAGTGCTGCCAGTTGCTATTTCTGACGATGCGTCATTGTGGATCCTAGACGCGCCGATTGTCTAATTTACCTTGCCCGCAATGGAAGGTAGACAGGGCACCCGATGGTCTCGCCTTTCACGGTGGACCGTCTCATCCGGCGGGAGGTGCCGGTCAGTTTTTGGGTGCATTTATACGAGCGGGATATCGTCCGGCTCGCGGAATGCTGAAGGAGGAAATCATGTCGGAAAAGCTTTACCCGGTCCTTGCCGAGGCAAAGAGAAACACGCTCATCGACAACGCAACCTATCTCGAATGGTATCAGGAAAGCGTGAGCGACCCGGACAGCTTTTGGGCAAAGCACGGACGGCGCATCGACTGGTTCAAGCCCTTCACCAAGGTCAAGAACACCGATTTCAACGGCGACGTATCCATCAAATGGTATGAGGACGGCGTTACCAACGTTTCCTATAACTGTATCGACCGCCACCTGAAGAGCCGTGGTGATCAGGTTGCGATCATCTGGGAAGGCGACAATCCCTATATCGACAAGAAGATCACCTATCGCGAATTGCATGAGAATGTCTGCCGCCTCGCCAATGTGCTGAAGAAGCACGGCGTTAAGAAGGGCGACCGTGTCACGATCTATCTGCCGATGATCCCGGAAGCGGCTTATGCGATGCTGGCCTGCGCGCGCATCGGCGCTGTGCATTCCGTCGTCTTCGCCGGTTTCTCACCGGAAGCACTTGCCGGTCGTATCGTCGACTGCGAATCCACTTTCGTCATCA
This sequence comes from Ochrobactrum sp. BTU2, assembly GCF_024539785.1. NCBI lineage: Bacteria > Pseudomonadati > Pseudomonadota > Alphaproteobacteria > Hyphomicrobiales > Brucellaceae > Ochrobactrum > Ochrobactrum sp. BTU2. Next base: position 184,549 of record NZ_JAHWRG010000006.1, read on the forward strand.
CGGCCGACGAAGGCGTGCGCGGCGGCAAGCCGGTTCCGCTGAAGGAAAACACCGATACCGCCATCGACATTGCGGCCAAGCAATATGTCATGGTCAACAAGGTTCTCACCGTGCGCCGCACCGGCGGCAAGGTAAGCTGGGGACCGGGCCGCGATCTCTGGTATCATCAGGAAGTTGCTAGCGTCGAACCGACCTGCGACCCGGAACCGATGAATGCGGAAGACCCGCTCTTCATCCTCTACACCTCCGGCTCCACCGGCAAGCCGAAGGGCGTGCTGCACACAACCGGCGGCTATCTCGTCTATGCATCGATGACGCATCAATATGTCTTCGACTATCATGACGGCGACATCTACTGGTGCACGGCGGATGTGGGCTGGGTGACAGGTCACTCCTATATCGTCTACGGCCCGCTCGCCAACGGCGCGACGACATTGATGTTCGAGGGTGTGCCCAACTTCCCCGATCAGGGACGTTTCTGGGAAGTCGTCGACAAGCATCACGTCAATATCTTCTACACTGCGCCTACGGCCATCCGCGCCCTGATGGGCGCCGGCGATGAATTCGTCACCCGCTCGTCGCGTTCGACGCTGCGCCTGCTCGGTTCGGTTGGCGAGCCGATCAACCCGGAAGCCTGGGAATGGTATTACAACGTCGTTGGTGACCAGCGGTCGCCGATTGTCGATACATGGTGGCAGACGGAAACCGGCGGCATTCTCATCACCCCGCTGCCCGGCGCAACCGACCTCAAGCCAGGTTCGGCAACACGACCGTTCTTCGGCATCAAGCCGGAACTGGTCGATAATGAAGGCGCTGTCATTGAAGGTGCGGTGGACGGTAATCTCTGCATCATCGACAGCTGGCCGGGCCAGATGCGCACGCTTTACGGCGATCACAAGCGCTTCATCGAAGCCTACTTCTCGACCTATAAGGGCAAGTACTTCACCGGCGACGGCTGCCGTCGCGACGAAGACGGTTACTACTGGATCACAGGCCGCGTCGATGACGTGCTCAACATTTCCGGCCATCGCCTCGGCACGGCAGAAATCGAATCGGCACTCGTCTCGCATCACTCGGTTTCAGAAGCCGCTGTCGTGGGCTATCCGCATCCGATCAAGGGACAGGGCATCTATTGCTACGTCACGCTGATGACCGGCGAAGCAGTTCAGGACGAAGACGCCCTGCGCAAGGAGCTGACCCAGCACGTGCGCAAGGAAATCGGTCCTATTGCCACGCCGGACAAGATCCAGTTCTCGCCGGGCCTGCCGAAAACCCGCTCGGGCAAGATCATGCGCCGCATCCTGCGCAAGATCGCCGAAGACGAGTTTGGTGCACTGGGCGATACCTCGACGCTGGCCGATCCGGGCGTCGTGGACGACCTGATCGAAAATCGCCAGAACAAGAAATAATAAAAAGCCCCGGGAAACCGGGGCTTTTTTAACAACGCGGTCTGAGAAGGCGCCCAAGTTTGATGAGATTGTCGTCCTGCTGAGACGAAAATCGTGATCTTTGAGAACCGGAGCGGAGTGTACTTAAAAGTACATGAGCACCGGAAGCGCAGAAGAGCGCGATTTGCAGGCCAGCAGGGCGACAATATCCCAAACTTATTAGAAATCGATCGACCGACCCTTGATCTCCCAATCGCCGAAACGGGCGGGGTCCTTGCCGCCGCGACCACCGATTTCGCGGGGCGCTTCGTTTGCCTTTTCGGCAGCGCGGCGCGCTTCAGCTTCCTTCAATGCGCGCTGGGCAGCAGGCGGCAGGTCTTCGAACGTGCGCTTGTCGACGTTTTGCGGGCTTTCGGTTTTTTCGCTCATCGGTCACAATCCCGTTCTCGGTTTTTGCTTCGAACATTGAAGCAAAGCCTGTTCATACCCATCATATAGGCAGAAAGGCTTGCCGTGCAAAACCCTTGCGGGTCATGCAGCCTAGGATTTGGAGACCGCCGCAGATGAATATGACAAAAACTGCCATGCTGATCGCCCTCATGACGGTCATGTTCATGAGCATCGGCTATTTGCTGGGCGGCGGCGGCGGCATGATGATTGCGCTTGTGATTGCAGTCACCATGAACCTGTTCGGCTACTGGAACTCCGACAAGATGGTGCTGCGCATGTACAATGCGCAGGAAGTGGATGAGCGCAGCGCACCGGACTATTACCGCATGGTGAGTGGGCTCGCCGCCAATGCGGGCCTTCCGATGCCGAAGGTCTACATTATCCATGAAGACCAGCCGAACGCTTTTGCCACGGGCCGCAATCCCGAAAATGCTGCCGTTGCAGCCACGACTGGCCTCCTCAACCGCCTGACGCCGGAAGAAGTCGCAGGCGTGATGGCGCACGAGCTGGCGCACGTCCAGAACCGCGACACACTGACCATGACCATCGTCGCAACGCTTGCCGGTGCCATATCCATGCTCGGCAATTTTGCCTTCTTCCTGGGCGGCAATCGCGAGAACGGCAACGGCATTATGGGTGTGGTCGGCACCATTCTCGCCATGATCGTCGCGCCCTTTGCCGCGATGATCGTGCAGATGGCCGTCAGCCGCACCCGCGAATATGCCGCCGACAAGCGCGGTGCGGAAATCTGCGGAAATCCGCTGTGGCTGTCCTCGGCGCTGGGCAAGATCGCGCGCGGCGCCAAGGCCATCCCGAACGAGGAAGCCGAACACAACCCGGCAACCGCGCATATGTTCATCATCAATCCCTTGAGCGGACGTGGTGCGGACAATCTTTTCTCGACACACCCTGATACCGATAACCGCATCGCCGCACTTGAACAGATGGCTGCCGAAATGGGCATCCGCTCCGCTGGAATGGCACCGCGTGCCGCTGCCCCTTCCCAAAGCAGCGGTCCATGGGGTAATGCAGGCGGTAACAGCAATGGCGGTTCCGGTTATCGGGGGCCGTGGTCCTAAATAAAGTAGAACAGTGTGAACGATAAAAAGCCCGCGCCGAAGCGTGGAAATAAAAAGCCGCAAATGAACACCAATGCCGCAGACCTGCGCCCCGGTCTGGCGGCGCGTTTGTGTGCGGCACGCCTTCTTGGCGCGGTAATCGAAAAGAACACCTCGCTCGACGGCCTGACCGACAATACGCACGGCCATCCGCAATATCTGGCGCTGGAGCCGCGCGACCGCGCGCTGGTTCGCGCCATTCTGGGTTCTGCGCTCCGCAATCGCGGCAGCATCGAACGCGCCATCAACAAGCGTCTGGACCGGCCATTGCCGGAAAACGCCGTGGCGCTGAAACATCTTCTGCATGTCGCCATCGCCCAGATTTTCTATCTCAATCTGCCCGATCATTCCGCCGTCGATCTGGCGGTGGAAGCGGCCAATGCCGATCCGCGCAATCGCAAATATGCCGGTCTCGTCAATGCGCTGCTGCGTCGCCTTTCGCGCAACAAGGAACGTGCTCTCGCCCACACGCTTGAGCCCGAAACCAATGTGCCGGAGTGGTTTGCCAAAAGCATCACCGACGCCTATGGCGCGGAAAAAGCAGCAGCCATTCTTGCCATGCATGCCTATGAGCCGCCGATCGATTTCACGGTCAAGGGTGACGCAAAGGCATGGGCCGAAAAGCTCGGTGGCGTCGCACTGCCCAACGGTTCGGTGCGCCTGCAAACGGTCGAAGGCAATCTCACCGACCTGCCCGGCTTTGCCGAAGGCGACTGGTGGGTGCAGGATGTGGCCGCGAGCCTGCCTGCGCGCCTGATGGGTGATATCAAGGGCAAACGGGTTGCCGATCTGTGCGCCGCCCCCGGCGGCAAGACGGCGCAGCTCGTACTTCAGGGCGCCAATGTGACCGCGCTCGACCTTTCCGAAAATCGGCTGAAGCGCCTGCGCGGCAATCTGGAACGTCTCGGCTTCGAGGCGAAGACCGTTGCCACCAATCTGATGGATTTCCAGCCGGACGAACTGTTCGATGCCGTGCTTCTGGATGCGCCCTGCTCTTCCACCGGCACTGTGCGCCGTCATCCGGATGTGCCTTGGACCAAGACGCCGCAGGACATAGCAAAGCTTGCCGAACTTCAGGGCAAACTTTTGGCGCACGCGGCCACTCTGGTCAAACCCGGCGGCGTAATCGTCTTTTCCAATTGTTCGCTGCACCCGCTCGAAGGCGAGGAAATGGCACGCAAGGCAGCGGAAAATCCGTTGCTGGAACCTTTCCCGATCACGGAGCAGGATTGCCCCAGTCTGAACGGGCTTCTGGATGGGCTGGTCACAGCAGAAGGCTTTCTGCGATCCACTCCGGCAGACTTGCCGCCGGATCGTTTTGAAGGCAATCCGCACATGGCTGGCATGGACGGCTTCTTCGCGGCCCGCTTCAAGCGCCGGGCCTGAGACCGGATATAAGCAAACAAATCGTATAATTTGCCATAACGGGTCGCGATACCCGTTATGGTTAACGCTCGATTCACCATTTCTGTACAATTGTATCAAAGGAACTGGCTGCTCGATCTGGCCAAACAATAATGACAAACGATACGGAGAAAGACCGGGTGGCAGTCGCCCTCAGCGAAACCCCACATCTTTGGGGACTGGCCGTTGCACAGGCTTGGCGCAAATTCAGCCGCCGTCTGCGCATGGGGCCGCTTTATCGCTGGCGCTTCACCGGCTTCACCCCCGACCGTATCCTGATCGCACCGCCTGATCTGCGCGTAGCAGACCCGCAATTGGCACAGGAATTCTATCATGGCCGTTTTGCGCTGGCCGGTCGTCTGGTCGAAACCGGCGGATTGTCGCCTTTCGCCGTCGAACCGCCAACGCCAGAATGGGAAGCAGCGCTTCAGAGTTTCGGCTGGCTGCGTCATTTGAAAAGCGCCAATAGCGAACTGGCAACCGCCAATGCGCGTGCGCTCGTCGATGACTGGATGCGCATGTTCGGCAAGCGGATCGGCGGCATCGCCTGGTCACCGGAAGTCACTGCCCAACGCATCATCGCCTGGCTTCAACATTCGAACCTTATTCTGTCAGGCGCCGAACTTCCCGCCTATCGCCGCTTCATGCGCTCGCTTGCCATGCAGGTGCGTTATCTGCGCACCGTTGCCGCCGCCATGGATGATGGCGAGGAACGGTTGCGCGCCCGCATCGCATTGGCATTCGCCGCTCTGGCTCTGCCTGTTTCGCCGCCGACTGCACGCGCCGCCCGGCGCAATCTCGAATATGAGCTGAAACGCCAGATCCTGCCCGATGGCGGGCATATCTCGCGCAATCCCGTTACGGTTCTGGAACTGCTGGCCGATCTTCTGCCGCTCCGCCAGACCTATGCCAACGGCACGGAAGCACCGCCCAAGGCGCTGATCGAAGCCGTCGAGCGCATGTTGCCAGCCCTGCGTTTCTTCCGTCATCAGGATGGCAGCCTTGCGCTTTTCAACGGCGTTGGCCCGACCATGCCGGAACGCATCATCTCGGTTCTCAGGCATGACGAGACTGCCGGATCGCCGCTGACCCATGCGCCCTATTCCGGCTATGAACGGCTCTCGATGGGTTCGACCACCATCATCGCCGATACCGGACTGCCGCCGCCGGTCACAGCTTCGCGGGATGCCCATGCCGGCTGCCTCGCCTTCGAAATGTCCTCCGGGCGCCAGCGCTATATCGTCAATTCCGGTATTGACCGTTTCGGTCCGCCGGAATTTCGTCCATTAGGCCGTTCCACGGCTGCGCACTCCACGGCCACCATCAACGACACCTCATCGTGCCGCTTCAGCCTCAATGCGGGTCTCTCCAACATGATCGGCACGCCGATCATTGCAGGACCAACCCGCGTGCAGCGTGACCGGATCGAGGAAATGGGACGACAGGGCTTTGTTGCCAGCCATGACGGCTATGCGCGCCTGTTCGGCATCTATCACGAACGTCGCCTTGTGCTGTCGCACAATGGCAGCGTCATTCAGGGCGCCGACCGCTTCTATCGCGGCGATGGCCGTCCGTTGAAGGCGAACGGACGCGACAATATCGCGGTGCGTTTCCATCTGCATCCATCGGTCGATATTTCCTTCGATGAGAACGGATTGATCGTTCTGTCGGCGGATCGCGACGATACCTGGGTCTTCTCCTGTTTTGAAGTTGCGCCGCAACTGGAAGATTCGATCTTCTTTGCGGGCTTCCGCGGCCCCGTGACATCGAAGCAGATCGTGCTCTCCTTCCCGGCTTCCGAATTACCGGAAGTGAACTGGCAGTTCAGCCGCGTCGCACTTGGCAGTTACGTATAATTCGCTCTCCACCCCTCCCCCTGAGGAGGCGCGGCAGCGTCGTCTCGAAGGGTCGAGGGTCAATGGGACCGAATGCGGGGCAAGAAATACCTCTTCACCGTTCTTTTCCGGCCTTTTGCGGTAGGATTCTCGGCGCGCCTGTGTTAGGGCGAGCCGTCCACTTTCCTGAACGCATCCGTTTCAGCAACGAAGAGACCAACTCCCTATGGCTGTCAGCTCCAAGCATATTCCCGCTCCCGATCTTCATCGGGTGCGCCGCGCCCTCCTTTCCGTTTCCGACAAAACCGGCCTGATCGATTTCGCCAAAGCGCTTCACGCGCAAGGTGTCGAAATCCTTTCGACCGGCGGCACCGCCAAGTCGATTGCCGCTGAAGGCATTCCGGTGAAGGATGTATCCGAAGTAACCGGCTTCCCGGAAATCATGGACGGACGCGTCAAGACGCTGCATCCGGCAGTCCATGGCGGCCTGCTCGCCGTGCGCAACGATCCGGAACACGTCGCGGCCATGGAAGAACACGGCATCGGCGGCATCGATCTTGCCGTCATCAATCTCTATCCGTTCGAGGAAGTCCGCTTCAAGGGCGGCGACTACGACACGACCGTCGAAAACATCGACATTGGTGGCCCGGCTATGATCCGCGCTTCCGCCAAGAACCATGCCTATGTCGCAACGGTCGTCGATCCTGACGATTATGCCAACGTCGTCGCTGAACTGGAAAAGCATGCGGGCTCCCTGCCGCTTGCCTTCCGCAAGAAGCTTGCCGCCAAGGCCTTCTCGCGCACGGCAGCCTATGACGCAGCCATTTCCAACTGGTTTGCCGAAGCGATCAACGAAGAAACTCCGGTCTATCGCTCGGTCGCAGGCAAGCTGCATTCCGTCATGCGCTACGGAGAAAACCCGCACCAGACGGCTGGCTTTTATCTCACTGGCGAGAAGCGCCCCGGTGTTGCCACCGCGACCCAGCTTCAGGGCAAGCAGCTCTCCTACAACAACATCAACGACACCGATGCGGCTTTCGAACTCGTCGCAGAATTCGATCCTGCCCGCACCGCAGCCGTCGCCATCATCAAGCACGCCAATCCTTGCGGCGTTGCAGAAGCAGCCACCATCAAGGAAGCTTATTTGAAGGCACTCGCCTGCGATCCGGTTTCGGCGTTCGGCGGTATTGTTGCGCTCAATAAAACGCTCGATGAGGAAGCCGCTGAAGAGATCGTAAAGATCTTCACCGAAGTCATTATCGCTCCGGATGCCACCGAAGGTGCACAGGCCATCGTTGCTGCCAAGAAGAACCTCCGTCTGCTCGTCACCGGCGGCCTGCCGGACCCGCGCGCCAAGGGCATCGCCGCCAAGACAGTCGCCGGTGGTTTGCTGGTCCAGTCGCGCGACAATGGTGTGGTCGACGATCTCGATCTCAAGGTCGTCACCAAGCGTGCGCCGACCGAAGCCGAACTCAACGATATGAAATTCGCCTTCCGCGTCGGCAAGCATGTGAAGTCGAACGCCATCGTCTATGTGAAGGACGGCGCAACGGTCGGCATCGGCGCAGGCCAGATGAGCCGCGTGGATTCAGCCCGCATCGCAGCCCGCAAGGCTGAAGACGCGGCAGAAGCCGCCGGTCTTGCAGAACCGCTCACCAAGGGCTGCGTGGTCGCTTCCGACGCGTTCTTCCCGTTTGCCGACGGTCTGCTTTCCGCCGTTCAGGCCGGTGCAACCGCGGTCATCCAGCCGGGAGGTTCCATGCGGGACGATGAAGTGATCGCCGCTGCCGACGAACATGGCATCGCCATGGTCATGACGGGGATGCGTCACTTCCGCCATTAGAGCTTTTACGCATTATCCTGCGCAAAACCGCTCCGCACTTTTGCCGGAAATGCTCTAACCCCTTATAAAAAGTATTTATCGAGGCCCCGGAACCGATCATTCCGGGGCCTCGTTTTCATTGAGTTTCATATTGTTTCGTTTAAATTCGTTTTCAGCATAGACCGGATCAACGGAGGAGCCCGCCCCATGACGCAGTTTATCGGTTCCATCGACCAGGGAACCACGAGTTCGCGTTTCATCATTTTCGACAGGCAGGGCGATATCGTCGCGAGCGACCAGCGCGAACATGAGCAGATTTATCCAAAGGCGGGCTGGGTCGAACACAATCCGATAGAAATCTGGCGCAACACACAGCACGTCATTGCCGCAGCACTCAAAAAAGCAAAACTGAAGGCAAGTGATATCGCTTCCGTCGGCATCACCAACCAGCGCGAGACCACACTGCTCTGGGACAGGAAAACCGGTGCGCCGCTCTATAATGCAATCGTCTGGATGGATACGCGCACCGACGAACTTGTTTCCCGGTACACGAAGGACGGTGGCGCAGACGAGCTGCGTGCCAAGACCGGCCTGCCGATCTCGACCTATTTCTCCGGGCTCAAGCTGCGCTGGATACTCGACAATGTTCCGGGTGCGCGCGAAAAGGCCGAAGCCGGAGACGCACTTTTCGGCACAATCGACACATGGCTGGTCTGGAACCTGACCGGTGGCACCGAGGGCGGCATCCACATCACCGATGTGACCAATGCTTCCCGCACCCAGCTGATGGATCTTTCGACGCTGCAATGGGATGAAGACATACTTCGTCTTTTCGATATTCCGTCAGCCTGCTTGCCGGAAATCCGCTCTTCAAGCGAGGTCTATGGCGAGATCACCCTGCCCTCCCTTTCCGGTGTAAAACTTGCGGGCATTCTGGGCGACCAGCAGGCAGCGCTCTTCGGTCAGGCATGTCTGGAACCGGGCGAAGCCAAGAACACCTATGGCACGGGCTGCTTCATGCTGATGAACACCGGCGAGAAACTGGTGCCCTCCAATTACGGCCTGCTGACCACGGTTGCCTACAAGCTCGACGGCGCCAAGCCGGTTTATGCGCTGGAAGGCTCCATCGCCATTACCGGCGCCCTGGTGCAATGGCTGCGCGACAATCTCGGCATCATCAAGAAAAGCAGCGACATCGAAACGCTGGCGCGCACCGTCGAGGACAATGGCGACGTCTATTTCGTTCCCGCCTTTTCCGGCCTCTTTGCACCGCATTGGCAGGATTCAGCGCGCGGTATCATTGCTGGCCTCACCCGCTTCGCCAACAAGGGGCACATTGCCCGGGCGGCCCTGGAAGCGAGCGCCTATCAGGTGCGCGAAGTGCTCGATGCGATGGTGAAGGATTCAGGCGTCGAAATCACCGAGTTGCGCGCCGATGGCGGCATGACCATCAACGAACTGCTCATGCAGTTCCAGTCCGACATTCTGGACGTGCCGGTCGTGCGCCCGAAAATTATCGAGACGACGGCGCTGGGTGCTGCCTATGCGGCCGGGCTTGCCGTCGGCTACTGGAAATCCACGCACGACATCGTGGAAAACTGGCAGGTGGGCCATCGCTGGCATCCGCGAATGCCCGTAGACGAGCGCACGCGCTTGTTCAACGCATGGGAAAAAGCGGTTCAGCGTTCACTCGGCTGGATCGAATAAAAGTCAGATTCCGGCCCGTTACTGCGGGCCGGATGTAAGCGGCTTGTCGGCGGGGTAAGGCGTTATGGCCGCCAGATAGAGCCCGACGGCGAAGAACAGCAGCAGCACTGACATGCCAAGTGCAGCCGAGCCGCTGAGCGCGGTAATTGTCGCAACCAGAAACGGTCCGAGAAAACTCGTCGCGCGCCCCGCCAGCGCATAGATGCCGAAATATCGACCCGATTCCTCCGGCTTGATGCTGCGCGCAAACCACGACCGGGACGAGGCCTGTATAGGCCCAAGCGCGACGCCGATCGTCAGCCCGTAGATGAGGAAAGCCTGTTCCGAAGCTGTCGAGAACAAGCCTTTTGCATCCGGATAGCTGACAGGCACCAGACCGAACAGCAGATAATGCGTTCCGGTGGAAACGATACCGAGCGAAGCCAGCAGCAAAAGCACCAGCGATCCGATGACGATGATCTTGGAGCCGAGCCTGATATCGAGGCGCGCCGCGACAAGGCAGCTCAGGATCGCCGACACATTGGTGATCATGCCGAAGAGGCCAATCTCGTTGATGCTCCATTGAAACAATGAAGCGGCATAACCGGCGCCGAGCGCGACAATGGCATTGAGCCCGTCCTGATAGAAAAGGCGGGCGGCCAGAAAGCGCGTGATCCCCGGATGTTCGCGCACTTCCCGCAGCGTCGATTTGAGTTCCGCCAGACCGCTGCCGATTGCCTGACGCAGCGGCTGCCCGCGCGCCTGATCGGGTGTAAACAGAAACATCGGCATGATGAAAACAAGATACCAGAGTGCCGCTATGGGGCCGGTGATGCGGGCATCTTCGCCGCTGACGGGGTCGAGGCCAAAGAGTGGCGGAAGCCCAATCAGCGTCTTGCCTGTGTCGGGTGATGCAGCCAGAAAAACCACCACGAAGATCAGCACCAGAACACCACCCAGATAGCCGAGCCCCCAGGCCAGATTGGACACCCTGCCGATCTCGCTGCGCGGGACGAGCCGCGGCATCATGGAATCGTTGAAAACGATTGAAAACTCCGCCGACACCATCGCGATACTGAAAGCCAGAAGCACCCAGAACAGGTTCGCACCGGGCACCGCAAACCAGAGCGTCATGAGTCCAACGATCTTGAGGACAGCAAAAAAGCCGATCCATGGTTTGCGGGAGCCTGTCTTGTCGGCAATCGACCCCAGAACAGGCGAAAGAACAGCGATCACAAAACCTGCGGCAGCGATACCATAGCCCCAGGCAATTTGCCCGGCTTCAGGTGTGTCGGCCATGCGGGAGATGAAGTATGGACCGAAAATGAAGGTGACAATAACCGTGAAAAATGGCTGTGCCGCCCAGTCGAAAAATATCCAGCCCCATACGCCGCGCCGCGAGGCATAGCCCCGAGCAGGCAGAACCTGATCGCTCAATTGTTTGTTCCTTCCCCCGGACAAGAAGTTGGTCCAACCATTGACCGGCCAGTCGGTTGGATACTTCGCTTTTATCAGCGGCACCATATAACCCGAAATGCTGTTTCAAAAGAAACAAAAAGGGCGACCGAAGCCGCCCTTTTGCAAGATTATGTCGTTGTTTTCTATTGCGCCAGATCGGACATCAGGCCCGCTGCAACCGCCAGTCGCGAGACTGTCAGGTCACCACCTTCCGTCAGCGCCACCATACGGTTTCTCACCTGCTCGATACGCGCACCATCGGCTGCGAACCAGGCTGCTGCCGGATCCTTGTCCTTGGCAAAACGCTTGAGCGCCGCAATGGTGATACCGCGCGCGGCCTGCGTGATCGTATCGCTTGCTCGTGACAGGGCAAGCCCGTCATAATAGTCCGTGACGGGGATGGAGCGCGCAGCTTCCTCGATGCGACCAATGCGGAAGGCTTCCGAAACACCGAAATAGGTCTTGGCGGTTACCACCCGGTCGGCACCGGCCAGATGCGCGATCAGCGCGATGTCCGGCATGATGCCTGCAAGCTGCAGATTGGCAAGACGCTGAGCCAGCTTTTCCGGTGCACCCTTTTCCACGAAAGCGGCCTTGTCGGCCTGAAGCGTGCTCTTCAGATATTCCGGCATCAGACCGTCGAAACGCGGTTCCAGTTCGGCACGTGCCCTGGTGATCGTATCCACCAGTTCCGTCAGGTTGGCGCGTGTCGTATCGTTGCGCAGCACCCAGGCCGTCGTCGCCTGCAGCATTTCGCCGACGAGATGGTAGAACTGGTTCTGCACATCGCCCGGCACCTTGCTGTCGAGTGCATCGATGGCATCATAGATCGCATCGATCTCGAAACCGTCGCGCACTGCCACATAGGCACGCACGATATCGGCAGGCGACTTGCCCGTCGTATCGGCCAGACGGCTGATGAAGGTGATACCGCCACGGTTGATGACATCGTTTGCCAGCAAAGTAGCAACGATTTCACGGCGCAGACGATGGCCGGAGATTTCCTCGGCGTAAGTCTTGGTCATGCGCTTCGGGAAATAGCCGAACAGCAGCGACTGGAAGTAAGGTTCGTCCGGAAGCTGGCTTGCCACCAGATCATCCGACAGCGACAGCTTGGCATAAGCAAGCAGAACCGCCAGTTCCGGCCGTGTCAGCGGCTGGCCTGCCTTCTGGCGTTCGGCCAGCAGCGCATCGGACGGCAGATACTCCACCTTACGGTCGAGAAGCTTGCGGTTTTCCAGCTCCGCCATGAACCGCGCCTGATAGGGCAGTTCTGCCAGACCCTGCCTTTCGCTGAGCGAAAGCGCCAGCGGCTGCAGATAATTGTTGCGCAGAACCAGTTCGGACACATCGTCGGTCATGCTGACCAGAAGCTTGTTGCGTGCCGGGCGCTTGAGATTGCCCGAACGCATGGCAGCAGCCAGAGCGATCTTGATGTTGACCTCGACGTCCGAGCAGTTGACGCCCGCCGAATTGTCGATGGCATCGGTATTACCACGACCGCCTGCCAGCGCATATTCGATGCGCCCGCGCTGGGTTGCACCGAGATTGGCGCCTTCACCAATCACACGCGCACCAACTTCCGAGCCGGTGATGCGGATCGCATCATTGGCGCGGTCGCCAACCTGCGCATCCGTTTCAGCGGAGGAGCGGATATAGGTGCCGATACCGCCGAACCAGAGGAGATCGACCTTCGATTTCAGGATCGCGGTCATGATTTCCTGCGGCGTGCCGGAGGTCTTTCCAAGGCCGATAGCTGCAGCAGCTTCTGCCGACAGGGTAATCGTCTTCTGGCTGCGACTATAGATGCCGCCGCCAACCGAAAGCTTGGAGCGGTCATAATCCTGCCAGCTCGAACGCGGCAGTTCGAACAGCCGCTTGCGTTCGGCAAAGCCGTCGGCTGGAACCGGGTTTGGATCGATGAAAATATCGCGATGGTCGAACGCAGCCACCAGCTTGATCTGTTCGGAAAGCAGCATGCCGTTGCCGAACACATCGCCCGACATATCGCCCACACCGGCAACCGTGAAAGGCTCGGTCTGGATATCCATGTCGAATTCGCGGAAATGCCGCTTCACGGCTTCCCATGCGCCGCGCGCGGTAATGCCCATGCCCTTGTGGTCATAACCGGCGGATCCGCCGGATGCGAAGGCATCGTCCAGCCAGAAATCATGTGTCTGGCTGATGGCATTGGCCGTATCGGAGAAGGTGGCCGTGCCCTTGTCGGCAGCAACGACGAAATAAGGATCGTCATTGTCATGGCGCACGACTTCCGCCGGCGGCACGACATGATTGTCCTCGATATTGTCGGTGACCGACAGAAGCGTGGAGATGAACACCTTGTAGGCATCGCGACCAGCTTCAAACACGGCATTGCGATCGCCGCCGACCGGCAGACGCTTCGGATAGAAGCCACCCTTGGCGCCAACCGGCACGATCACCGCATTCTTGACCTGCTGTGCCTTCACGAGGCCCAGCACTTCGGTGCGATAATCCTGTGCGCGGTCCGACCAGCGCAGACCACCGCGGGCAACAGCACCGAAGCGCAGATGCACGCCTTCCACTTCCGGCCCATAGACGAAGATTTCGCGATAAGGGCGCGGGTCCGGCAGGCCTTCGACCAGACGCGGATTGAGCTTGAAGGCAAAGGTGACACGCGGCTTGCCGTCGGCATCCGGCTGATAGGCATTGGTGCGCAGCGTCGCTTCGATCAGATTGCGGAAACGGCGCAAAATCTGGTCGTCGTCGATGCTCGGCACGCCAAGCAATGCGGTCTCAATAGCATCGACCAGCTTCTTTTCAGCCGCATCACGGCGCTTGGCCGATGGGTTGAAGCGCAGATCGAACAGCGAATAGAGATCGCTGGCGATTTCAGGATAACGGTTCAGTGCGGCTGCGATAAAGCCCTGCGAATAGGCGATGCCTGCCTGTTGCAGATAACGGCCATAGGAACGCAGGATCATAATCTGGCGTGCCGTCAGGCGTGCGGTCTGCACCAGCGCGTTATAGCCGTCATTGTCAGCCAGACCGTCCCAGACATTGCGGAATACATCTTCCAGCATCTCGCCATCGTCGGAAAGATCGACCGGAGCGCCGTAAGCATTCACAAGCTGCATGTCATGGACATAGACCGGAGCGCCATCTTTGCCTGCTTGCGGCAGATCAATGGTCTGTTCGCTAACAACGCGGAAACCCATGTTTTCGAGAAGCGGCACGCGCTGCGACAGAACAACCGGCGCACCGTGATGATAAAGCTTCAGCGAAACCGCATCAGGACCATCGGTACGATAGCGATAAAAGTCCACGAAAAGCGGAGCCTCTGCGCTGAGGCCAGCGATGCGCTCCGCATCGACCAGCGCTTCCGGTGCCGTGAAGATTTCGCGATAGGATGGCGGGAAGCTTGCAGCAAGCGCGACGGTCTTTGCGTCTGCACTGTCAGAGCTTTCACGAACCGCATCGTCCCATGTGCGGACAATGGCGCGCACTTCGGCTTCCAGCGCTTCGCGATCCACATGCGGTGTGGAGCGCTCATGACGGCGGATGACGAACTGAACGCGCGTCAGGCCGTTCTGCAGGAAGACCGGGTGGAATTCGAAACTGTCGCCGCCATAGATATCAACGAGATAGTGTCCGATCTTCTCGCGCACGACCGAGTCGTAACGGTCACGCGGGATATAGACCAGCACGGTCGCAAAGCGGCCAAAGCGATCGAGACGCGGAACGGCACGCACACGCGGGCGTTCGCCGAGCGCAAGGATCAGCTCGGCATTGGCCGTCAGGCTTTCCACATCGATCTGGAAAAGCTCGTCGCGCGGATATTCTTCCAGCACGTTGATGAGCGCCTTGCCCGAATGGTCCTCGCGGTTGAACCCGAGATGCTTGATGACGGCATCGGCCTTGGAGCGGATGAACGGAATGCCTGCAACCGAACTCGTATAGGCAACCGAGGTGAAGAGACCGACCAGGCGCAGTTCGCCGATGGCCTCGCCCTTCTCACCGAATATCTTCACGCCGACATAATCGAGATAGGAGCGGCGATGCACCAGCGAAAGCGAATTCGCCTTGGTGACGATCAGCGGCTCGTTGCTGTCGAGGAATTCCGTTACCTCACGCGGCGTCACCGTGTCGTCGTCATCCTTGCGCAGGACGCGGACTTCATTGTCGTTGAGAATGCCGAGCGTTTCCTTGACCGGAACCAGTTCGCGCTTGTCGCCCTTGCCCTTGAAGGTGAGTTCGCGAAGTCCGAGGAAGATGAAACGATCATCGCGCAGCCATTCCAGAAACGCGATGGCCTCCGGCATGGCCGGATCGCTCGTCATTTCATAAACGCGCTTGTAATCGGCGATAGCACCATCGAGGCGCTTCAACATCGGCTTCCAGTCGCTGACAGCGGCACGAACCTGTCCGAGCGCGCGCTTGATGGCGGCAGTCAGATCGGCCTTGACCTGCTTGTCGAGGGCTGGAAGATGAATCTGTACCAGGCTGACGCGCTCGACGCCCTTGGCAGGCGCGAGCTGCGATGCTTCGCCCAGAATGACCAGCTCGTCCTTTTCGCGCGCAATGTCCAGAACCGGATGCACGACCATGAAAATCTGGCTGACATGATCATTCAGCTCACCCATGATGGAGTCGAGCAGGAACGGCATATTGTCGTTGACGATGGTGATGACGCTCACCGGCCGACCATGGCGCTCGATACCATTATCGACGCTGATGATGCTCTTGCCCTTGCGATAGGATTCGAGGGCGGCATAGCCGTGACGGGCTGAACTGTCGAGAGCGGCAGCATCGTAAGCGGCCAGATCTTCTGGCGGCGCCCATTCGAAGAGAAGCTGCGAGAAGGCCGTAAGCGCCTTCGACTTGCCTCCCTTCTTCTCCTCCTTGCTTGCCTTGGAACCTTTAACCTTGCTCGACCGATCCTGCTTTGCAGTCACGTCGGATACTCCTGTCATGATGGCAATGCGCGCCAAACTAGCAGATTAGGCATTGGTTTCGATGGCAATTCGTTGAAAATAACGAAAAATTTCCCGGAAAGTCAGAAAGACCGCATTTAATCCATTTAATTTGGAACAAAACTTCGAAAACTTCCCGCGAAATTTCGGAATATGCCAGCGGATTTCTCCGCGCAGCTCAAAAGTGCTGCCAAAAGGGTCAAGCAGCAGCCCTGCTTCGCCTCATTTCCGACTAAAGTTGCAGATGATTCTGATAAATGAAGCGGCCTGTCAGTGCCTGAATCAAGAAGCGTCAGGCCGTGGCGAAAACGTCATTTGCAGCCCGGCATGGCGACTTTTGGAACAGACACTCAGAGCTCGATCAGGTGATCGTCCAGCTCATTGATATTGTCCGGTCCTGCCGGAAAATGCTTTTCCAGCAACACCCCGGCCTGACCAATGGCCAATACAAAACCTTCGGCCACTTGCGCGCGGGAAGCGTGATGGATGAGCGTCGCGACAATTGCATTCCATTCGTCCTGCTCGACACGCGCATGAATGCCCGCATCGGCGATCACCTCGGCATAATGTTCGGCCATCGAGACAAAGAGCAGAATGCCGGTGCGATGCTCCGTAATATGGACATTGCGCGCCAGAAACTGCTGCAGCGCATTGAGATGGGCGCGCTTGTAACGGATGCGGCGCGGCACCAGCAACATGCGAATGGCCGGAAAGAACCAGAGCACCAGCATCGCAGTCAGGAACGCCGCCAGCACCGCAAGTCCGAACATGGGCAGGCGGATATCGAACCAGTACCAATGGGCGAGAAAGGCCGCGATCACCGAAGCAATCAGGATGCCGCAAGTCGCAACAAAGCCCGCCGCAAAGAAATAGTCATCGCTCGAGCGCGCCAGAACGGCATAGATTTCGCCGCTGGTTTCTGCTTCCGCCTTGCGGATGGCCTCGGCAATGCGGGCATGGTCCTCGGCGCCAATCAGCGTGTGATGCTTCATCGTTGCGTCTCCCTACCAGCTACCCGAGGCGCCACCGCCACCGGATGAACCGCCACCACCGGAGAAACCACCGCCTCCCCCGCCGGACGACCAGCCACCGCCGCCGCCCCAGCTGCCACCACTCCTGCCGCCAGAGCTGCCGCCGCGATTGTTGTAATCGACGACCATGCCGAGCCACTGATATTTGCCCGGCCCGATCTTGCGTCCGAAAACCGGCGTCAGGATCGCCATGCCGAAGCCGCCGAAGAAGATCAGGCACCAGAAGGCGATGAAGACGACAAAAACCCAGTCGACATCATCCGAACTCGACTGCACATTGCGCTTGGCCCGCGCTTCAAGTTCGGCGGCATCGCCGGAAAGCACCGAAAGAATGCCGTCAACACCCTGTACGATGCCGTTCGAGTAATTGCCGGTACGGAATTCGGGAATGATGGTGCCATTGATGATGACGCTTGAAAGCGCGTCGGTCATGACGCCTTCGAGACCATAGCCGACCTCGATCCGCACCTTACGGTCATTGGGCGCAACCACCAGCAATATGCCGTTGTTTTCCTGTTTCTGCCCCAGCGCCCAGGCACGGAACAGACGGTTGGAATAGGTTTCGATGTCTTCGCCGTTGAGGCTCGGGACCGTCACCACGACCACCTGATCCGACGACTTCGCTTCATAATCGGCAAGTTTCTGGGTCAGTTGCTGGCGCTCTGCGGGGTCGATGATGCCCGCCGCATCCACCACACGACCGGTCAAGGCCTGTGCGGGCTTCGACGCATCCTGTGCAAGGGCCGCCGTGTGCAGCGTCAGCGCTGCGGAAAACAACAGGAAAGCGAGCGCAAGGAGATATAGCAGCCAGCCCAACCAGCCAAGACCGCGACGATCACGCGAGAGTGCTGCACCCGCCTCGAAACGCATCATGAAACGCGCCGTCAGTTGAAGTTGACTTTAGGCGCGGCCTGACTGCCTGCATCGGCACTGAAGCTCTGCATCGGCTGTGCATCGCGATACCAGATCCACGTCCAGATCATCGTCGGCATGGTGCGCAGCGCCGTGTTGTAGACGCGAACCGCCTCAATATAGTCGCGGCGTGCGACGGCGATGCGGTTTTCAGTACCTTCAAGCTGCGACTGCAATGCAAGGAAGTTCTGGTTGGCTTTCAGGTCCGGATAGCGCTCGACCACCACCATCAGGCGCGACAGCGCGCTTGTCAGATTGGCCTGATTATCCTGGAACTGCTTGAAGAGTTCCGGATTGTTGAGCGTTTCCGGCGTGATCTGCACCTGCGTCGCCTTGGCGCGCGCCTCGATCACGGCCTGCAGGGTTTCCTGTTCGTGAGCGGCATAGCCTTTCACGGTCTCGACCAGATTGGGCACGAGATCGGCGCGGCGCTGGTACTGGTTCTGCACCTCGCCCCAGGCAGCCTTCGCCTTTTCCTCATTGGTCGGGATCGTGTTGAAACCGCATGCCGATAGCAGCGGAACCATAACAGCCAGACCAAGAGCGATGAAAATACGGCGAAAAGAGAAAGAAGTGGCAACCGTCGCAGCCGACATGGACTTCTCCTGAAAAGAGCGCTTTGCCAAGCGCCGGGGAAACAAATTCATCACCCGCATATGTGCGTTCACGCAAATGCGAGCCGTCAAATCAACAAGATAACGCAATTTCGCGCATCGTCCAGCCTGATTGCAGCGCATGCACAACAGTCAAAGAAAACCGCCTGCGCACGGCGCCGCAGCGAGGTCTTTCCCGAATGGATTTCACCTTACGAATATGTTGACTTAGTCAACACAATAGATATTGATAGTGTCAACATAGGGAGACGCCGCGCCGGGGCGTAAGCAGACATGACGCAAGTAGACAATCTCGACGACATCAGTGCATTACGGGCGTTCAACCGTGTCTATACGCGCCGTCTCGGCCTGCTGAACGCCCATCTGGACAAGAGCCCGTTCACGCTGACCGAGGCGCGTATCCTCTACGAGATCGCCCATCGCACAGCACCTGCGGCGGCAGACATCATGCGAGCGCTCGGGCTCGACCGGGGCCAGTTGAGCAGAACACTGAAACGCTTCACCGAACGTGGGTTGATCGAGACGTCAGAGCATCCCGACGGAGGCCGCAGCCGTCCCATCCAACTGACCGATGCCGGTCGCAAGACATTCGGCGCACTGGAACGTAACACCTGCGACGCTGTTGGCGAACTTCTCGACGGACTGCAGCCGGATCAGCGCAGAAATCTGCTGGCAGCAGCGGGTACGATCAAGCGCATATTTGATGACGAGCACCCCAAGGATTTGCAGCTGCGCAATCTGCGGGCCGGTGATCTGGGGTGGATCATTCACCGGCAGGCAGTGCTCTATACGGACGAGTATGGCTGGAACAGCGACTATGAGGCACTCGTTGCCCGCATTCTTGCCGATTTCTCTGAAGCCTTCGATCCCACCCACGATGCGGCGTGGGTAGCTGAACTCGACGGTCGTGTGGTTGGATCGGTGTTTCTGGTCAAGGGGGACCAGCCAAAGCTTGGCAAATTGCGCCTGCTCTATGTCGAACCGGGTGCGCGCGGGGCCGGTGTCGGTGCAAAGCTCGTGAACGCCTGTATCGAACGCGCGCGCACTGTCGGCGATGAGCGCATCACTCTATGGACGAACAGTGTTCTCACGGCAGCACGGCGTCTTTACGAACGCGCCGGATTCCGGCTCATTGATGAAGCACCGCACCATTCCTTCGGCGCGGATCTCACCGGTCAGACATGGGAGCTGGACCTGAGGTAAGGCTCGACCGGCAACATCTTAGCCAGCCCATAAGACCAGCCCATAAGAAAAGCGGCGGATTGCTCCGCCGCTTTCTCAAAATGCAAGCTGCGCGAAGATTATTCGCTTGCAGCTTCTTCAGCCGGAGCAGCAGCGGCTGCGGCAGCTTCAGCGGCCTTTGCGGCAGCTTCTTCTTCAGCCTGCTTGGCCATGGCCAGACGTTCCTGAGCCTTCTTGCCCGGCTCACCCTTGGTCGGGTTGCTGCGGGTCGGACGCTTTGCAAGACCAGCCTGGTCGAGGAAGCGCAGAACGCGGTCGGTCGGCTGTGCGCCCTGTGCAATCCAATGCTGGATGCGGTCGGCATCGAGCTTCACGCGTTCAGCGTCCTTGGCCAGCATCGGGTTCCATGCGCCAACGGTTTCGATGAAGCGGCCATCACGCGGGCTGCGGACGTCGGCAACAACGATGTGGTAGTAAGGACGCTTCTTGGAGCCAGCGCGGGCCAGACGAATCTTGAGAGACATTTTTTCTTTCCTTTAGACAATTGCTTCGCCCGAGGGATGGCCGGGGCAAAACGGGTTAAACCGTAGCTACGGTTGTTGTTTTGACGCGCATCTTACCCGAAAACCGTTTCACACTTTTCGGGATGCGCTTTACTTTCCGCCGTGGTTTGCGGCGGCATGCTCATGATGCCGAATGACTTCCTTCACGATGAAGTTCAGGAATTTTTCGGCGAAATCGGGATCGAGATGGGCGTCGGTTGCCAGAGCGCGCAGACGTTCCACCTGACGTTTTTCGCGGTCCGGATCAGCCGGTGCGAGGCCGCGTTCGGCCTTGAGTACACCGACAGCCTTGGTACAGCGAAAACGTTCGGCCAGCATGTGGATCAGCGCAGCATCGATATTGTCGATGGAGGCGCGCAGTGCCAGAAGTTCAGCCGGTGCAGTGTTCTGTTCGTCGCTCATGATGCTCACTTCTTCTTCGGCAGACCTGGAAGGCCGCCACCAAGACCGGGAAGTTTCGGTCCACCCAAGCCCGGAAGACCACCGCCCGGAAGGCCCGGCAAACCGCCGCCTTTCGTCAGACCGGCTGCTTCCGCCTGCTTGGCAAGCGCTTCAAGCTGCTTGGGGTCCATCTTCGAGAGATCAGGCATGCCACCAAGGCCGCCCATACCGCCACCGAGACCACCAAGGCCCATCTTGTTGGCAAGGCCGCCCATCATCTGCTTCATCATTCCGCCCTTGCCCTTGCCCATGACTTTCATCATGTCGGCCATCTGGCGGTGCATCTTGAGAAGCTTGTTGATGTCGGCAGCAGTCGTGCCGGAACCCTTGGCAATGCGCTGCTTGCGGCTGTGCTTGAGAAGGTCGGGATTGGCGCGCTCGGCCTTGGTCATCGAGCCGATGATGGCGAGCTGGCGGTCGAACACCTTGTCGTCGAGACCAGCTGCTGCTGCCTTGTCCTTCATTCCGCCCATGCCGGGCATCATGCCCATGATGCTGCCCATGCCGCCGAGCTTTTTCATCTGGCCCAGCTGATCGGCAAGATCATTGAGATCAAACTTGCCCGACTGCATCTTCTTGGCCATCGCCGCGGCTTTTTCCGCGTCGATGTTTTCGGCAGCTTTTTCCACGAGCGAAACAATGTCGCCCATGCCGAGAATACGGTCGGCGATACGCTTCGGATAGAATTCCTCAAGCGCATCCATCTTTTCGCCGGTGGCGATCAGCTTGATCGGCTTGCCGGTGATGGCACGCATCGAAAGCGCTGCACCGCCACGGCCATCGCCATCCATACGGGTGAGAACGATACCCGTAATGCCAACGCGCTCGTCGAAATTGCGCGCCAGATTGACTGCATCCTGACCGGTCAGGCTGTCGGCGACGAGCAGGATTTCGTGCGGATTGGCGGCCTTGCGGATATCCGCCATTTCCACCATCAGCGGCTCGTCAATATGCGTGCGGCCTGCGGTATCGAGAATGACGACATCGTGTGCGCCAAGCTTTGCAGCCTGTACGGCGCGCTTGGCGATTTCGACCGGCGACTGGCCGGCGATGATCGGCAGCGTGTCGACACTGGTCTGAATACCGAGCTGGCGAAGCTGTTCCTGTGCGGCAGGACGGCGCGTATCGAGCGACGCCATCAACACCTTCTTGCGCTGGCGCTCCGTCAAACGCTTGGCGATCTTGCCGGTGGTGGTCGTCTTGCCCGACCCCTGCAGACCGACCATCATGATGACGACAGGTGCAGGCGCGTTCAGGTCAATTGCGACACCTTCGGTGCCAAGCATCTCGATAAGCTCGTCATGGACGATCTTGACGACCATCTGGCCGGGCTTGATGCTTTTCAGAATCTCTGCGCCGACGGCCTTCTCACGAACGCGGTCGGTGAAGGAGCGAACCACTTCCAGCGAAACATCAGCCTCGATCAGCGCGCGACGCACTTCGCGCAACGCCGCGGCCACGTCGGCTTCAGAAAGAGCGCCGCGTCCGGTAAGGCCGTTCAGGATGGAGCCAAGACGCTCCTGAAGTGATTCAAACATCGAATTTCCTTTTAATCCGAGAAGAGGCTTATGCTTCGTCAGGGATAAATCGTCCCGCTTATCTGCCAGTTCAAGAAGCAACCAAAGCGATACAGCACCCGAGGGCGCATCGCGCTGTCGGATGTGGACCTCCGGGATCGCTTTATACCAAATGGGTCCCGGTCGGTGGCTCGCGTTCTGAAGATCGCGGATAGATTGGAGCTGGCTTTAAGGTGATCAGCCCGCAATGTCAAGCAAAAGGCCTGAAACTCACTGAAACCGGCCCAGTTTGTTTTGGGCGCTTCTTGTTCCGAAAACCGTTTCACACTTTTCGGGATGCGCTCCAATACAGGGCCGGTTTCGATTTTGTTTTACTGTGCGGCCACACCGGCAAGCGGATCGCCGATGCCCAGCACATAAAGGCCGATCATCAGCAGCGTTCCCGCCAGAACCACATAATAGATCGTGGGAATGATGGTCATGCGCAAGGTCGTGCCTTCACGTCCCAGCAAGCCGACCGTCGCGGAAGCTGCAACCACGTTGTGGATCGCGATCATGTTGCCAGCGGCGGCGCCCACTGACTGACCGGCGACCATCAACGCACCGGAAATGCCAAGCCCTTCCGCCACGCCATACTGGAACTGGCTGAGCATGAGGTTCGACACTGTGTTGGACCCGGCGAGGAACGCACCCAGCGCACCCACGGACGGCGCGAAGAACGGATAGACATTCCCGACTTCCACCGCCACCCAGTCGGCAACCATCAGCGGCATGCTGATGAGTTCCTTGCCGTTGACGCCGGAATTGATCATGACGCGCACCATCGGCACGGTGAACAGAAGCACGAAGCCTGCGCCCACCAGCGTCTTTGTGCTTTCACCGAAAGCCTTGGCGAACTGTCCGCCGTTCATCCGATGCAGGAAGAAGGTGATCACACAGACGATGACCAGAAGACCGCCCGGCAGGAAGAGCGGCGTGAAATCACCACCTATACCGGTTTCGCCCATGATGTCCTTGGCAACGAACGTGATCGACTTCAGCGCATTGCCAACCGACGGGAACGTACGGCTGACCACCAGAAAGATCGCCAGCAGAATGTAAGGGGTCCATGCCAGAACAAGCGGGATTTTCTTCGAGGTCAGTTCATCGAGCTTGATCTGGACGGTGCCGACCCAGCCTGCAGGCCATTCCGAAGCGGGAGGGAAATCCCAGCTCTGCTTCGGCATCAGGAAACCGGCTCGTGCAGCAAACGTCGCCAGCGCAAGCCCGACGAGACCGCCGATCATGGACGGGAATTCAGCACCGAGGAAAACCGCGCTCAGCACATAAGGAATGGTGAACGAGAAGGCCGCAAACAGCGCGAAGGGCAGAATGGCAAGACCTTCCGTCCAGGAGCGGTTGCGCCCGAAGAAGCGGGTCATGATGACCACGAGGAACAGCGGCATGAACGTGCCGCAGATGGCGTGCAGTATAGCCACTTCCGATGTGATGATATGGAAGAACTGTTCCCAGCTTGATCCGGCGCCCTGCAATTGCGCCGTCAGCGCCTCGCGATTGAGACCTGACTGGACACCGACGATGAGCGGCGTGCCGACAGCACCGAACGACACGGGCGTCGACTGGATGATCAATCCGAAAGTAACGGCGGCAAGCGCCGGAAAACCGACGGCCACCATCAGCGGCGCCACGACAGCAGCAGGCGTGCCGAAACCGGATGCGCCCTCGATGAACGAGCCGAACAGCCAGGCAATCAGGAACACCTGAATGCGGCGGTCAGGGCTGATCTGGGCAAAGCCGGAGCGGATCGCAGAAATGCCGCCAGAATATTTGAGTGTATTGAGAAGCAGGATCGCACCGAAAATGATCCAGAGCAGACCTGCGGTCTGGATCAGGCCCTGAATGGTCGAGGCAATGACCCGGTTGCCGCTCATGCCCCAGACCGCCATTGCGATCACGACAGTCAGCACATAGGTCACCGGCATCGCAATGCGGGCCTGAATACGAAATCCGACCAGCATCACGCCGGCTACGAGAATTGGCAGAAATGCAAATAATGCAAGAAATCCGTTCGACATGTGGCGTCCTCCCCGTCAATGTCACGAACTTTGAAAGTCAACTATGAAACGCTGGTAAAGAAGTTTTACCAGTAAGACCATAAGCAATAGGTATGAAAGCCACAGCTTCCAAGCGAAAAATTCCGATCAAGGTTTTGCGACCAACAAAAGCTTGCTGTTTTTGTGCAAAAATGCTTGAGACGCGGCATTTCGCACCTGCCTCGTCCCGCTTTGCCGTTGCCGCATGACATTTGGTGTAAGGAATGGCAAATTCGCGTTGAGGTCGAATCAACTCCAAAGGAGAAACGAATGGCATTGGTTGCCAAGGGCCGGTCTTGGACGGCAGCAGCAGTTCTTGCAGTGGGCATGATGACGGGAACAGGCATTGCCGAGGCAGCCCAGTGCGGCAATAATGCCGCCGGTTATAATGCCTGGCTCCAGCAGACGATGAAGGAAGCCGCTTCGCGTGGCATTGGCAAGGCCGCGATCGGTGCGCTTGGCAATACCAAATACGCGCAGGCCACTATCAATGCCGACCGCAACCAGAAGAGCTTCAAGCTCTCCTTCGAACAGTTCATGCAGAAGCGCGGCGCTGATACCATCATCAAGCGCGGTCGCGCGCAGAAGCAGCAGAACGCTGCTCTCTTCGCTGCGATCGAAAAGCGTTATGGCGTTCCAGCCGGCCCGCTGCTCGCGATCTGGGGCATGGAAACAGGCTTCGGCGCCTATCTCGGCAAGCAGCATACGCTGTCGGCTGTCGCGACGCTCGCCTATGACTGCCGCCGCAGCGATTATTTCACCGACCAGCTCTATGCAGCGCTCAAGCTGATCGACCGTCAGGACCTCAATCCGAATGCGGTTGGCGCCATGCATGGTGAAATCGGCCAGACGCAGTTCCTGCCGGTCAACGTCCTGAAATACGGCGTCGACGGCGACGGCAGCGGCCATATCGACATGGCCCGCTCCAAGGCGGATGCTCTCTATTCGACCGCGAACTTCCTTGTCGGCCATGGCTGGCAGCGCGGTGCAGGCTATCAGCCGGGCGAACCGAACTACGGCGCGATCCAGGGCTGGAATGCTGCACAGGTTTACCAGCGCGCCATCGCCGTCATGGGCAAGGCCATCGACGGCAAGTAAGAACTGAAGGCTGAAATCGCAATTTCGCTCTGAAATTGCCGCAGAAAAGCCTCATGCTTCATAGAATAGCCCCAAAGTTTGGGGCTATTTTTGTATGTTTTGATGCGAATTTTCGCGTTTGGAAGACAAAAACGTCAATTTTGGCTGGCCAAAATATGGCAAAACGGCCCCTCTCGATCTGAGAGAAGCCGTTTCAGGAAGCGTTTTTTAAATCTGGATCAGGCCGGGTCTGGCCGTTTGAAATCACCCGTCTGGTGATCCATCACCCACAGCTCGCCGGTCGAGATATCGAACCATGCGCCGTGCAGAGTGAGCTTGCCCTTCTTCTCCAGAATATCGACGCAAGGGAATGTGCGCAGATTGTTGATGGAGTAGCGGATCGAGATGCGTTCCAGCGCGGTCTGGCGCTCGCTCTGCGTCATGAGCTGATTGCCACTGATGGCTTCGGCTGCAGGCGCGATCAGGCTCATCCATTTGCCGATGAAGTCACCCGGCGAAAGCGGTGCGCTTTCGGTGTCGAGCGCAGCCTTGATGCCGCCGCAACGGCCATGGCCCATGACGACGATATTCTTCACCTTTAGGCTCTGAACCGCAAATTCCAGTGCTGCCGAAGCAGCATGGTATTCGCCATCGGGCTCGTAAGGCGGAATGAGATTGGCAACATTGCGCAGGACGAAGATTTCGCCGGGCGCCGTGTTGAAGATGGTTTCGGGAGCCGCACGGGAGTCACAGCAAGCGATAACCAGCGTTTCCGGTGATTGCCCCTTGTCGGCCAAATGGCGATATCGTGAAGTTTCGTGGGCAAAATGCTCGCGCATGAAGGTTCGATAACCGGCGAGAAGTGAGTCTGGAAGATCAACCATATTTTTCCAATATCCCTATCGAAAACCGAGATCAATCGAAATGCACTGAACGGACTGCGTCCAATTGGACGCATGATCCCTTTCGCTTTCATGCAAGCTTCTCAAGCCCATATCACCATGCGAAGACCGAAAGCGTCGCGCTCCACGTGGTTGGGGTGCGGACGCGCTTCACCACGCGCATGACGACCAGCCACGAGATACATGGCGCAGGCATCGAGAAAGTCATCCTCCTTGGCGCCCCGCGGAACGGGACTTTTCAAAAAATCCTCCGGCAATCCACTGCGCTGCAACAATGCCCGGCGCTCGGCCATACCTTCAGGATTTACCCGGCTTTTGATCTTCTTCGGCAGGGACATGGCCTTCATGCCATTCAGCGCTGCAAAAGCCAGTTCAGGATGCGATTCGATAATGCGGGTCGCCAGCCCCACCTCGGAGCGCAACAATTCATCAACCTCGCAGATCTTCGGGAAAAGCCCGAAAGCCTGCCGGGAAACCTTGCGTGGCGGGTCGGTGCGTTCCAGCGACAAAGAACAGCTCTCGCGATAATCTTCGGCATAGACAGCAGCACGCGGTGGAATGGAAAAGACGCTCGACTGCCTTTCGCCAAGATGAGCCCGTGCGGCCCGCTCCGCAGAACGACCGCCCTTTTTCGGCAGTCCGATCGGCATGTCGACGGCAATGATCGCTTTGTCCGGAAGCGACGCCACCAGGGCGGAGAAACAGCCGAACACTTCCACTCGCAAACCGCCGCCATCCCCGATCACGGCGATCCAGCCGCGCGGGCAGCCGTCAACACCAGCAAGCACTGGAGCCACATGTGTCAAGCGCGGAACCCCTTGGTCGGATGCATCAGCCGCCGCGTCTGCACCATGGCCATCGGCGTGGCGAGGCTCGACGCATCGGCCTCCAGCATCAGCTCGTCCGCCCCGCGCTTTGCCGAACGCGCCATGATTTCGAACACTGCCGCAGTAGTGCTCTGCAGCATCTTTTCCTCCGCCATGCCGGACAGGCGACGCGCCAGAAACACGGCAGAGGTCAGATCACCGAGACCGTTGGTCGGGCCATCGACACGGCGATGTTCGGCCATCAGCGCCATGGTCGGCGTGAGCAGAATATTGCCGATACTGCCGCTCATCAGCGGAAAGGCCGAGGTGACCAGCATGGTTGCCGGACCGGCTTCCAAAGCGGCCTCCATCAAGGCGGAATTGTCTTCCAGCGGAACGCCGGTCAGCCATGAAAGCTCGAAACGATTGGGTGTTGCGATATCGGCAAGCGGCAGAAGCTTGTCGCGAATGCCCATGGCGGTTGCTTCGGGCACATAAAGCCCCTTTTCATCGCCGATGACCGGATCGCACAGATAGACCGCCCCCGGATTTTTCACCTTCACGGCTTTGACCAGTTCGGCAACGACTGCCGCCTGCTCGGGATGACCGAGATAGCCGGTCAGAACAGCGCCCACTTCGCCAAGCCACGGTGCACGCTGAAGATCCTGCATCAGGCGCGAAAACTCTTCCGCCGGTGGCACGATGCGTCCAGCCGGAGCGCCTGGAACCCCATGACCCGGATGCCAGGGCAGCACCACCGTCGGCACGGCCCATACGGGAAAACCCAGCGTTTCCAACGCGAAAACGGCGGCTCTATTGCCAACTGAACCGCGCACGACATGGCTTGAGATGACAATAACGGTTGTCGCATCCGAAGGCGCAGAAAGCGTCATTGAGTACCTAGCTTTGCATGAGATAGAGAATGAGCCAGACGATAATCGCCAGCGTGATGAGGAAGCCGAGCCCGCGCCCGATCCGCGTGGCCCAAAGCTCGATAGGATCATTTTCGGGGGCGTCAGTGGCAGCCAGATGATGCGCAGTGCGGGAAAATCCGCGCCGCACGATGCCTTCGGCACCGGTCTGCTCGCGTTCGAGTCTGTCGAGAATACGCCGGGCCTCTTCCTGACGCTCGCGTCCTGGCCCGCCGCCTTCCCCTATGCCCGCCTGCTGGCGCTCGCCCATGCTCTGCCTGCCCCTTGTAATGACCTAGTGCGGTGGATTTGAAGTTCCTGTCATTTGCATGGCATCATCGTCCAGGAACTTCAAATCCGTAAACCACACTAGTTTCCAACAGAAGAAACAGGCACAGCATCACGCTCAAGTCGCAGTTCTGCAAGCAGAATATTGCAGTCTCATGCGAGCTTCACGATCAGCTTTCCGAAATTACCGCCTTCCAGCAGGGAAATGAAAGCTTTCGGCGCATTTTCCAATCCATCGACAATGTCTTCGCGATAACGCACCTGACCGTCGGCAATCCACTTCACCATGTCATGGTAAAAGGCTGGCCTCTGATCGGCAAAATCACGCTGGATAAAACCGCGAATGGTCAGGCTTTTCGACAGAATATCCCGCATCACCAGCGGCAGCCGGTCAGGTCCATCGAACGGGCCGCTCTGATTGTACTGCGCAATCAGACCACAGACCGGAACCCGCGCAAACTGGTTCAGCAGCGGAAACACCGCGTCGAAGACCTTGCCGCCGACATTTTCGAAATAAACGTCGATGCCCTTCGGGCAGGCCTCAGCCAGCTCCTGTGCGAAATTCTTGCTGTGGTGATCGATAGCCACATCGAAACCGAATTCATCGATCAACGCCTTGCATTTATCCGCTCCGCCCGCAATGCCGACAGCGCGTGCGCCCTTCATCCGGGCAATCTGCCCGACGGCAGAACCGACCGGACCGGTTGCGGCCGCAACCGCGACGGTCTCGCCCGGTTTCGGCTGGCCGATGGTAAGCAGGCCAGAATAGGCGGTAAAGCCCGGCATGCCAAGAACGCCAAGCGCCGTCGTTACAGGTGCTTCCTTCGGGTGGAGCTTGCGCAAGGTCGAGGCATCGGCAACCGCATAATCCTGCCAGCCGGAATGGGAAAGCACGAAATCACCCGGAGCAAAGCCTGCGCTCTTGCTTTCAACGACTTCGCCTACCGTGCCACCCTCCATCACATCGCCAATTGCCACCGGCGCGGCATAGGATTTGGCCGCGCTCATACGCCCACGCATATAAGGATCGAGCGACAGATAATGCAGTCTCAGGAGAACCTCACCGTCACCGGGGCTCGGGATCGCCGCTTCCTCCAGCCGGAAGTTTTCTGCGGTTGGCCGACCTTCCGGGCGCGATGCCAGCACGATACGGCGATTGATCTTTTCGCTCATGAACGGAACTCCTGACAGTAATGATCGGGCTTCGAGCTACATATTATTAGTTTAGGGCGATGATCGGAAAAGTTGAGCTTTTGCAATCAAAATCAAGCTATACATCCGTTGTGAACGCTTGGCTTGGAAAGCTGTTCCAAAGCTAGCGAATTTGCGCTGTGCATCACCCTCTTTGCAGCGGCCTTGCGCCTTGGGACAAACGACATGAATCAGGACAGACTTTTTCTCTTGAAACCGGGGTTTGAAGATCCGGCTTATCCCGGCCAGCTTTTCTATTGCTGGCATTGTGCCCTCATCGAGGGTGTTCTGGCGTCCTTTCCGGCACTGGGAGACCGGCTGGATATAGAGCGCGTGGACTGGCAGCGCCCGCGCAGGGCCGTCATAGAGCTGGCAGGCGAAGACAACCAAAACCTGCCCTTGCTGGTACTGAAGGATGGCGACCGGTTCCCGTTCGAGACCGGGAGGCACGAAGGGCGTTCGCTGATCGGCGACCCGCACAAGATACTGGCCGTCCTTGCGGAGCGGCACGGCTTTCCGCTGCCGCATCCGTAAAATAAAAACCCCGCCACAAGGGCGGGGTTTCGCTTGGGGGACAGTAAGGCTGCCTATTACTTCATCGTTGGGATGACGAATTCCGCACCATCCTTGACGCCCGACGGCCAACGCGAGGTGACGGTCTTGGTCTTGGTGTAGAAGCGGAATGCATCCGGGCCATGCTGGTTGAGATCGCCGAAGCCAGAAGCCTTCCAGCCACCGAAGGTGTAATAGGCGATCGGAACCGGGATCGGCACATTGATACCGACCATGCCGACCTGCACGCGGCTGGCGAAATCGCGGGCAGCATCACCGTCACGGGTGAAGATCGCAACGCCGTTGCCATATTCATGATCGTTCGGCAGAGCCAGCGCTTCCTCGTAGTTCTTGGCGCGCACGACCGAGAGAACCGGACCGAAGATTTCTTCCTTGTAGATGCGCATGTCTTTGGTCACGTTGTCGAACAGGCAACCACCCATGTAGAAGCCATCTTCATAGCCCTGCATCTTGAAGTTACGGCCATCGACGACCAGCTTCGCGCCTTCTTCAACACCAAGGTCCACATAACCGCGCACGCGGTCGAGCGCAGCCTTGGTGACCAGCGGGCCGTAATCGGCGGAATTGTCGGTGGAGGTGCCGATCTTCAACGATTCAACACGGGGAATGAGCTTTTCCATCAGACGGTTGGCGGTGTCTTCACCGACCGGAACGGCAACCGAGATCGCCATGCAACGTTCGCCAGCCGAACCGTAGCCAGCGCCGATCAGCGCATCGACGGTCTGATCCATGTCGGCATCCGGCATGATGAGGAGATGGTTCTTCGCACCGCCGAAGCACTGCACGCGCTTGCCGTTCGAGCAGCCGCGGCCATAGATGTACTGGGCAATCGGCGTGGAGCCGACAAAGCCGATGGCCTGGACGTCCGGATCGTCGAGCAGCGCATCGACCGATTCCTTGTCGCCGTTGACGACGTTGAAAATGCCTGCCGGAAGACCGGCTTCCATGAACAGTTCGGCAAGGCGCATCGGTACGCCCGGATCACGTTCGGATGGTTTCAGGATGAAGGCATTTCCGCAAGCAATCGCCGGACCGGCCTTCCAGAGCGGGATCATGGCCGGAAAGTTGAATGGCGTGATGCCAGCAACAACGCCGAGCGGCTGGCGCATGGAGTAAGTGTCGATGCCCGTACCGGCATTGTCGGTGAACTCGCCCTTGAGCATGTGCGCCGCACCGAGGCAGACTTCCACCACTTCGAGGCCGCGCTGGATGTCGCCCTTGGCGTCGGCAATGGTCTTGCCATGTTCGCGGGCCAGCAATTCGGCCAGGCTGTCATATTCGGCTTCGACCAGTTCGACGAACTTGCGCAGGATGCGAACGCGACGCTGCGGGTTGGTCGCAGCCCAGGCTGGCTGTGCAGCCTTGGCGTTTTCGACAGCCGCGCGCACTTCTTCCTTGGTGGCGAGCGCTACCTTGCCCTGCACCGAGCCGTCGAGCGGCTGGAAGACGTCTGCCGTGCGGCCACTCTTGCCTGCCACATGCTTGCCGCCGATGAAATGTCCGATATTGCGCATCGAAGAACCTCCCTGATGATCGCTTTGAGGAGCCTGCAAAGCTCCCATCGTTGACATCATCTTGACTCTGCAAATTCATGATTGCAAGGCGATGAAAAGCGTATCCGTTGTGCAAATTTTATAGTAATCAGAATACATCCTTATGCAGAGAGCATCATGAACTGGGACGATATTCGCATATTCCTCGCTGTTGCTCGCTCGGGCCAAATTCTGGGCGCGGCCAAAAGGCTCGGCCTCAACCACACCACGGTTGCCCGGCGGCTGACCGCGCTTGAAACGGCGCTGTCCACCACGCTTCTGACACGCCGCACCAACGGTTCGACGCTGACACAGGCGGGCGAGGAGTTTCTGCTCGCCGCCGAACGCATGGAAGCCGAAATGCTTTCCGCCCGCTCGCATGTCGGCAATGCGGATATTGCCGTGTCGGGCACAGTGCGTATCGGCGCGCCGGACGGGTTCGGGGTCAACTTTCTGGCGCCCCGGTTGGCGCGGCTGACACAGAAATATCCGGACCTGACCATCCAGCTCGTGCCGGTGCCGCGCTCGTTCTCACTGTCGCGCCGTGAAGCCGATATCGCCATTACCGTCGAACGTCCGGAACAAGGCAGGCTGATCGCGCGCAGGCTCGTCGATTATACGCTCGGTCTCTATGCGCATCGCAGCTATCTGGAGGCGAACGGCACGCCGGAAAACACCGACGATCTCGCGCGGCACCGGCTCATCGGCTATGTGGAGGATCTCGTCATCAACCCGTCGCTGGCCTATGCGCCGGAAATCAGCCGCGACTGGAAACCGGCCTTCGAAGTGTCGAGCGCGCTTGGACAGGTCGAGGCCGTGCGCGCCGGTGCAGGCATCGGCATATTGCACGCCTTCATCGCCCGCGCCGATCCCGATCTCGTGCCCATTCTGCCGGATCGGGTAATCCGGCGCGCCTACTGGCTCGCCTATCATGAATCTGCCCGCACATTGCGGCGCGTCACCGCCATATCGGCACTGATTTCCGAACTGGTGGAAAGCGAGAAATCGCTGTTCAGTTAAGCATGATCCCGAAAAGTGGAAGCCGGCTTTCGGATCAGATCATGCTAAATCAATTGAGCCGCATATAGGCGACCATGACGCCGACAATCATTGCAGCCGGAACGAACAAGGCGTCGAGACCGATGAAATAATGGCCGAGACCGCCGCCGACAGCACCCAGCATCAGGGACAGCCAGACCGCCACATGCTGCAGCCAGCGCCATTTCGGCGTTTCACCGCGCAGCGAACAGGCAAGATCGGCGGCAGCGTTGAAAAGCGTACCGGTCACATAGGTCACGCCGAGACGCGCAGCTCCGATGGGCTGCACCGCAGCATTCTGCGCGCCCATGGCTGCGGCAAGCAGCAGCACCGGCTGGACCAGCAATGCACCCTCGCGCCGCAGCACGCCGACCAGCAGCAGGATCGCCACCACGCTTGCCATCACATAAAGACTGCCCCATCGCCCGTAAGCGCGCACCGCAAGCGTGCCGAAGAAGGCGCCGGAAAAGAACAGCACGATCAGGATCGCGGGAAACCAGACCAGCACAGTGCCCTGCACGCCGGGCTGTCCCGCGAGTGCGACGCCAAGCTGCGTGGTGTTGCCGCTCATGAAGGATGCGAAGAAGCCGCCCAGTTGCAGGAAAGCAATCGCATCGACGAAACCAGCCGATGCAGTCAGAACCAGACCGAGCGAAAGTTTGGAATTCGGTGTCATGGGATTGAACTTGGGAATGAAGAAACCCGGCTTGCGGGAAGCCGGGCCTGTTCAGAAGAATATTTACAAGTCAGGCGCGTTTGACGATGCGCAGGATAATCAGGAGGATGGCCGCGCCGATAAAGGCGTTGACGATCGAGGCAATCATCCCTCCACCAACGGAAAACCCGAGACGCGGCAGCAACCAGCCTGCAAAGAATGCGCCGATCACGCCGACGATGATATTGCCGATCAGGCCGAAACCACCACCCTGCACGACCTTGCCAGCCAGCCAGCCGGCGATCAGACCTACGAAAAGAAATACGAGAAGACTTCCAACATCCATGCGTTTTTCTCCCTCTCAAAACGCAACCGTTCGGTGCGCCTGAAGCGAGTTGACTATATGTTGGGCGGCGGCACAAGGGGGCGGAAGGTCCTCCCCCTGTTAAATCAGGCTACCAGATGCCTGAAAGCCGCGACGACTTCCTCGTAAACCTTGCGCTTGAAGGGAACGATCAGTTCCGGCAGCTTGACCATCGGTTTCCATTCCCAGCGGTCGAACTCGGCAGTGTGTCCGCCGGGCGGCGGGTTGATGGCGATTTCACTCTCGTCGCCTTCAAAACGATAGGCAAACCACTTCTGCGTCTGGCCGCGATACTTGCCCTTGAGCGCCTGGCCGACCAGATGCGGCGGCAGGTCGTAATTGATCCAGTCCGACGCTTCTTCGAGCAGCGATACCGACTTCATGCCGGTTTCCTCGTAAAGTTCGCGGATAGCTGCCTCGAGCGGCTCCTCGCCCTTGTCGATACCGCCCTGCGGCATCTGCCAGAGCTGGGTCGCGCCATCCATCTCGTCGCCCGGAATGACGATACGACGGCCAGCCCAGACCAGACCGGCCTTGTTCAGCACCATGAGCCCGACACAGGGACGGTAAGGCAAGCTTTCGGGATCGACGGGACCTTTGTGCTTCGACATGACATTCTCCATGATATGCAAACTTATAGCATTTCCAGCAAAAGTGCGAAGCGGTTTTGTGCAGGATAATGCGTAAAAACAAAGAGATAGAGTATTTCCAACGATTCAGTTCAAACTGGAAATACTCTACTGCCGTTCGGGGTCGCGGACCAGCGCCGAGACCGGCACGATTTCAATGCCGCGTTTCTTGACCTCATTGGCCCATTCGGCAACTGCATCGACGGTCACCGCAAAGGCCGAGCCGGTGCCGATGGCGCTGCCATTGGCACGCGCAGTCCGCTCCAGTTCATCGAGACGATCAAGGATCGCGCCGCGCTCCTGCGCCGCATCGATCAGAATATCCGCCGCCGCGAAAGGCACCGCATCGCTTCCTGCAATCCGGTCAGCCTGACTGCGCGCCGAGGTGCCGTCATCGAGATAATACAGGCCGCGCTTTCCAATCTCGCCCAGCACCGGCGAAAAGGCTTCGGTCTCGGATGTAAAACGCGCGCCCATATAATTCATCACACCGGCATAATTGGTCATCCGCGACAGCGCCCACAGCAAGAAAGCCTGGTTCTTGCTGGCACCATCATCCACCGTCAGCGTATTGCGACCGGGATTAATGCGCGGATAGTCGAAAGGCTCCATCGGCAATTGCAGCACAAGTTCATGACCGTTTTGCCGGGCTGCCTGCATCCAGCGCTGCAAACTGTTGCCCTGCGGCGCAAATCCGAGCGTGACTTCCGGCGGAAGCTTGTCGACCGCCTCCATGCTGCCGGTCTGTGACAGCCCAAGACCGCCGATGACGATGGCAATCCGCGCGCCCCGCGCGCCGGACCATCCGGCTGCATAGGCATCCATGGGGCGCAGACCGTCTGCACCACGCACCGGAAGCGGGCCGGTGGGGCTTTGCTCGACCAGCGCCTGTTCCGGCAGATGGGCAACACGCTTATCCTGCCCGGATTGATGCGTGTTCTGCACCACGACCACATTACCCTCCGCCATACCGGTGGCGGCACCTGGCATACCGGGCGGCATATCCGGCGTGACCTTGATGATGGCAGGCCCCGGCTGACCGCTTGCCCCGCGCAGCGCACTGCCGGGCGGCGGCGTATTACCGGTTACGGGCTTCGCTTCAGTCTTGTTGGCGACTGGCGCTTCGATCTGCGTCGGGTCCACGGCGGCGGTTTCGGTTTTGCGAAAAGCTGCCTGATTGTTCTGCCAGATGGCGAATACCGCGCCCCCGGCAAGGCAAAGCCCGCCTAAAATGACAAGGCCTGTCATGAACGAACGAAAAGCGCGGGAGCGTGAGCCCCCGCGCTTTTGCGGTTTCTTATCCAGTCCTAACGGGCTGTTCAGATCCAGCATGGAGCGATCAGTTCAACACACCCTTCTTCGGATCCGGCGGGAATGCGGCATTGGCCACCTCACCACGCAGGAGCTTGAAGGCTTCGTTGAGCTGGATGTCGTCCTTCGGATCAGCCGGGACATAAGCCGACGAACCAGAGCCATTGTCATCCTCGGCATTGCCCTTGATGTGGCCCTTGAGTTCGGATTCGCCGCGAACGACGTCCTCACCCTTCAGTTCCGGCGGCAAAGGCTGGTCGACCTTGATGTCGGGTGTGATGCCCTTGCCCTGGATCGACTTGCCCGACGGCGTATAATAAAGCGCCGTCGTCAGACGCAGAGAACCGTTTTCGCCAAGCGGGATGATGGTCTGCACCGAACCCTTGCCGAAGGACTGCGTGCCGAGCACCGTGGCGCGGCGATGATCCTGCAATGCACCGGCAACGATTTCCGACGCACTGGCCGAACCGCCATTGATGAGAACGATAACCGGCTTGCCGTCAGTCAGGTCGCCCTTGCGTGCATCGAAGCGCGTCACATCCTGCGGATCGCGACCACGGGTCGAGACGACTTCACCCTTGTCGAGGAAGGCGTCGGAAACAGCCACAGCCTGATCGAGCAGACCGCCCGGATTGAGGCGAAGATCCAGCACGAAGCCCTTGAGCTTTTCGGCCGGAATCTTGTCCTGAATATCCTTGATCGCCTTCTTGAGGTCTTCGGATGTCTGTTCGGTGAACGAGATGACGCGCAGATAGCCGATATCGTTCTCGACGCGATAGCGAACGGCCTTCACCTTGATGACAGCGCGTGCGATCTTCAGCGTGATCGGCTTGTCGACGCCCTGGCGCTGGATCGTCAGCTCGATAGACGAACCGATTTCACCGCGCATCTTGTCGACCGCATCGGTCAGCGAAAGACCGCGAACTTCCTGCCCGTCAATCTTGGTGATGAGATCGCCTGCCAGCACACCGGCCTTGGAAGCGGGCGTATCGTCAATCGGCGCGATGACCTTCACGAGATCGTTGTCCATCGTCACTTCGATGCCAAGACCGCCAAACTCACCCTTGGTCTGCACGCGCATGTCCTGCGCGGCTTCCGGGTTGAGATAGGAGGAATGGGGATCGAGCGAGGTCAACATGCCGTTGATCGCGCTTTCGGTCAGCTTCTTGTCGTCCGGCGGCGTCACATATTGCGCGCGCACCCGTTCGAAAATATCACCAAAAAGGGCCAGTTCCTTGTAGACATCGCTATCTTTCCCTGCCGCAAAAGCAGTGGAAGCCGGCGCGCCCTGGACCATCACCATGGCTGACGCCCCCAGAAGGGCCCCGGCGAACAGCAGCGATAGTTTACGTATCATTTTCACGTCCTTCCAGAAAGCCGTTCGGTCCACCAAGGGGCGGGATCGACGGGTTTTCCATCCTTTCGAAATTCAATGTAAAGCAATGGCGCACCATTGCCCACCTCTATCGGTGCAACACTTGCCAGAAGTTTTTCTCCCATCGCGCCGACCGGCTCTCCCGCAAGTACAAACTGGCCTTGCGATACGTCGATTCGACCCATGCCAGCCATGACGACATGATATCCATTGCCCGCGTCGAGTATCAAGAGCTGCCCGTAAGAACGGAATGTGCCTGCGTAAAGTATCACGCCATCGGAAGGTGACGTAATCGTGGCAGAAGGCAAGGTTTCAACGACCTGCCCCATCATGCTGCCGCCGACACCGTCCTTCTCGCCGAAGCGACGCATCGTCTTGCCAGCTGCAGGCAAAGCGAGCTTGCCTTGTAGCGAAGCAAAATCAATCTGGGCTCGCAGATGATTGTCGTTCGGCGTTGCTTCTCCGGCCTTTTCCCTTGCTGCGGCAAGGCGATCCGCCTCGGCCTTGCGAGCGGATTCGGCTGCATCGCGCACGCCCGCCATCTGCTTGTCGAGCCCGTCGATAAGGTCTTTCAGGCTGCCTGCCTTGGCCGCCAATTCTTCCGAACGCTGGCGCTGCGCATCGATTTCCTGTTCCGATTGCGACTGCAATTTCTTCTTCTCCTCAAGAAGAAGTGATTGCCGTTTCTGCTCTTCGGCCTGAACCGTGCGCGTCGCCTTCAGCTTTTCCTGCTCTTGCCGGATGGAGGCAGTGACCCGCTGCATATCCTTCAGGTCGCCCGTCAGCTCTTCCACCTGCTCACGCATTTCAGGCACGACAGCACCAAGAAGCACGGCGCTGCGCACTGAAGCCAGAGCATCGTCAGGCCGCACCAGAATGGCAGGCGGCGGGTTCAGCCCCATGCGCTGCAATGCGGCCAGCACCTCCGCCAGAACGCCGCGCCGTGCGCGCAGCGACGAGCGAATGCCATCTTCCTGCTCGCGCAGCGCGGTAAGCTTGTCGGCAATATCGGCAATATCCTGCTGCAGCTTCTTGTCGGTCTTGGCCGACTGGATCAGTGCTGCGGTAATGGTGGTCTGGTCCTTCTTGAGCCCGGCCACCTCGTCTTCAAGCTGTTTCAGCTTGTCGCCGGTGACGGTGAGTTCGCTGCTGAGCTTTTCATATTCGCTCGCCGCCTGATCACGCTGCTGCTGCAAGGCTTCCTGCGCAAGAACCGACGGCGCGCACGCGAACACGCCAGCCAAAACGAGGCCAGCCTGCGTGAAAGCAAGCAATCGTGGTCTTTTGAAAAGGCGTTCAGGACTCATGCGTGTTCTATCAGGACGAAACAAGGCCAAATTCAGAGCCGAAACTAGACTGAACCCGTTAACGAACCATCAACCATAAATACCGCCGATAACGGATCGCTGGTTAAACCGGCTTTCGCACGATAAACCGGTCGTCATGAATGCAAAAGCACTGAAAACGATGACGGAGGATTGGCGCGAAGGGCGCGGCTATGTCCATACCTATATTTGCGAGCATATCATGGCGGCAAAGCGTTCCGACCGCGCCTTCATCGTTGAAACTCTTGCTAAGGCCGGTCTGGAGATCACCCGGCAAGCAGCAGATGGCCTTACCGTTCTCATTCCCGAAAGCGGTAAGAGTTTCACGCTGAGGGGCGCAGTCTACAACCAGCCCCCATATCAGGACCTGTGATACGGATGCCCGGCCAGAATGGTGGCGGCGCGATAAAGCTGCTCGGCAATCAGGATGCGGGCGATCTGGTGCGGCCACGTCAATTCGCCCAGCGCCAGAACGAGGTCGGCGCGTGTTCGCAATGCCGGATCGTGGCCGTCCGGCCCGCCAATGGCGACGATGAGCTGGCGCTTGCCATCGTCCCGCATCCGCCCGATGCGATCCGCAAAAGCTTCCGATCCGAGCGCCTTGCCGCGCTCGTCGAGAAGGATCAAGGCAGCTCCGTTATCGAGAGCTTCATGGATGCGCTGGGCTTCTTCGGCCTTGCGCAGCTCTGCCGTCTGGCCCCGGCTTTCGGGAATTTCGCTCACACCGGCGAATTCAAGCCCCAATGGCGGTCCAGCTTTCGAAAATCGGTCGAAATAACGCTCGACCAGCTCCCGTTCGGGGCCGGCTTTCATCCGGCCCACGGCAAAAACACTCACACGCATGACGCTCTCAATTCATCGAACTAAAGCGTTTCACGCTTTAATCTTCTTTTTTCGCGCATGTCTTATCCCAAAACCGTTCCCACTTTTGGAAAGTACGATGCGTAGATTCTATAGTTTAGAGCGACCTTTGTGCGTCCTTAAGGACGCACGGCGCTCTAATGCACCAATCCCGGCGCACGTTCGGTGTCGAACGCGTCGAAACCCTCGTCGAGCCAGATCTTCTCGAGATTGTAGAAGTCACGGACTTCCGGTCGGAAGACATGGACGATGATGTCGCCGGTGTCGATGAGAACCCAGTCGCCACTCTCGAGACCTTCGACCCGTATATCCTTGCAGCCTGCTTCACGCAGAGCCTGCAGGAGATGGTCGGCAACCGCCGTCACATGGCGATGCGAACGGCCCGACGCGACGATCATATAATCGCCGATCGTTGATCTTCCGCGAATGTCGATGGGGATGATGGATTCTGCCTTGGAGTTTTCGAGACTGGCCAAGGCCGCGTCGAAGGTCTGGGACACGAGATTGGACTCGTCCATCCTGACCGTTGAAGGCGCGTGATGAGCCTTCTTCTCAATTGCTGTTCTCAGTGTATTCCCTTTCTCAGCAGAACAACGCCGTGTGGCAGTTATAAGCACCACACTCCCTAAAATAGGCAGAGTCCCTGTTTTGTTTCAAGACTATCGGCTTTTCCAAACCGTTCACTTTTTCAGTTTATCCGCCCGTTTTGCATATATCTTGTCGAAATCGTCATGAAAGCATCAAGATCATGTACGGGATTTGCGGATCGCGCTGGATGAGAGCGACGAACGCGGTCCATGGATGAAGGTCCAGGCCGGAGGTGTGCGACGCGCCAGCATCGGCGCATATTGTTCATCGACGCGACTGTCGGAGAATGTCTGCGCCATGCGTGACGACAGATAGGCCAGCGTCGAACCCGGCCGGTCGATAACCGCAATCGGAAAATTCTGCGCAATCTCGCGCCAGCGCTGCCAGCGATGGAAGGAGGCGAGATTATCCGCCCCCATCACCCAGACAAAATGGACGCCGGGATTGGCATCGCGGATGAGCGCCAGTGTATCCGCCGTATAACGCACGTTGAAGGCTGCCTCGAGCGCCGTCACCTTGATGCGCGGATCGGATGCAATTTCCTCGCTCAGTTTCAATCGATCGGCAAGCGGCGCCAGTTCGCGACTGTCCTTCAGCGGATTGCCGGGCGTCACCATCCACCAGAGCTGGTCGAGCTTGAGCCGCCGGATTGCGATTTCCGCCACCAGCGCGTGCCCGCCATGCGGCGGGTTGAACGAGCCGCCGAACAGCCCGACCGCCATGCCCTTCTCGACATAAGGCATGCGCAGATAATGCGCATCGACACCAGGATATTGCGCCTTCAATGCGGAAAGCCCGAAGCCGAATTTCATTCGAACCTAACCACGGATCTGACCGTCACCGCGAACGCGATATTTGAACGAGGTCAGCTGCTCCACGCCGACCGGTCCACGCGCATGCATCTTGCCGGTGGCAATGCCGATTTCCGCGCCCATGCCGAACTCGCCGCCATCGGCAAATTGCGTCGAGGCATTGTGCAGGAGAATGGCGGAGTCGATCTCGTTGAAGAAGCGCGCAACCGCTGCCGCATCCTCAGCCACGACAGCTTCCGTATGGTGCGAGGAATAGCGGTTGATGTGCTCAATGGCGCCCGAAATACCGTCAACCAGCGCAACGGAAATGATCGCGTCGAGATATTCGGTCGACCAGTCCTCTTCGGTTGCAGGCTTTGCTGCCGGATAGAGCGCCAGCACGTCCGCACTCCCGCGAATTTCACAACTCTTGGCAGCCAAGTCTTCAAGGATCGGCACCAGATGCATCGCAGCTGCGGCACGATCGACCAGAAGCGTTTCCGCCGCGCCGCAAATGCCGGTGCGCCGCATCTTGGCATCGACCGCAATCTTGCGGGCCATGTCGAGATCGGCGGACTTGTCGATATAAAGATGGCAAATGCCTTCCAGATGCGCGAAGACCGGCACCCGCGCTTCCGACTGAACGCGCGCAACAAGGCTTTTTCCACCACGCGGCACGATCACATCAATCGCACCGTCCAGACCTTTCAGCATTTCACCAACAGCGGCCCGGTCGGTCACTGGCACGATCTGGATCGCATCGGCTGGCAGGCCGGCTGCTTCGAGCCCCCTGACCAGTGCTTTATGAATGGCAGCCGACGAATGCGCCGAATCCGAACCGCCACGCAGGATAACGGCATTGCCTGCCTTGAGGCACAGCGCACCGGCATCCGCAGTCACATTGGGGCGGCTTTCATAAATGACGCCGATCACACCGAGCGGCGTGCGCACGCGTTCGATATGGAGCCCGTTCGGACGATCCCATTCGGCAATCACTTCGCCCACCGGATCAGGCAGGGCTGCGATAGCGCGAATACCGTCAGCGATGGCACTGATCCGGCCGTCATCGAGCGCCAGCCGGTCAACGAAAGAGGCTGCCATGCCGTTCTTTTCCGCATTGGCCAGATCAAGCTTGTTGGCTTCAAGAATATCGCCACGCGCTTCAAGCATCGCATCGGCGGCAGCAATCAGCGCCCTGTTCTTCTGTTCAGTGGTAGCGATGGAAAGAGGGGCTGCGGCAGCGCGCGCCTTGCGGCCCACTTCCGCCATCACTGCAGCAATGTCGTTTGCCGTTTCTGCCTTGGTCAGCATCCCATCTCTCCTATGCGACTTCTGCATTGCTGGCAGCACGCACAACCAGATCATTGCGATGGATCATCGCCGCGCGAGCATCATAGCCAAGAATTTCACTGATCTCATCGCTTTTATGGCCTGCGATCTTGCGCGCGTCCTCGGCATCATAAGCGATCAGTCCGCGCGCGATTTCGCGTCCGTCCTCGTTCAGCACCGCAACCGTATCGCCACGCTCGAACTGGCCGTCGATTTCCTTCACGCCCGCTGGCAAAAGCGACTTGCCCGATTTCAGCGCCTTGGCCGCACCGGCATCCACCGTCAAACGGCCGGCCGGTTCAAGATTGCCGGAAATCCAGGTTTTCCAGGCATTGACCGGCGCACGCGCCGGTTCAAACAACGTTGCGCGCTCCCCGCGATCAATTGCCGAAAGCGGGCCGAAACGCGTGCCCGAGGTAATAATCATCGCGGTCCCTGCCGCATTGGCGATCTTGCCCGCGTCGAGCTTCGTCTTCATGCCGCCGCGCGACAGTTCCGACGCCGCCGCTCCCGCCATGGCCTCGATCTGCGGGGTGATGGTTTCGACCAGCGGCAGAAACTCGGCGTCCGGGTTCTTGTGGGGCGGGGCCGTATAAAGCCCGTCAATATCCGACAGCAGGACAAGCAGGTCCGCGCCCATCATGGTCGCTACACGTGCGGCCAGACGATCATTGTCACCATAACGAATTTCGGTGGTTGCCACCGTATCGTTCTCGTTGATGACCGGCACGGCCTTCAGCTTCAACAGCGTCTCGATGGTCGCGCGCGCGTTGAGATAGCGGCGGCGCTCCTCGGTGTCGGACAGCGTGACGAGAATCTGGCCTGAACGGATGGAATGACCGCCAAGTACATCGGCATAGGCCTTGGCGAGCGCGATCTGGCCTGCGGCGGCTGCGGCCTGACTTTCCTCAAGTTTCAGCGCCTTCTTCGGCAGCCCCAGAACGGTGCGTCCAAGTGCAATAGCACCGGAAGAAACCACCAGCACCTCGACGCCTGCATGATGCAGAGCGGCAATGTCCTGCCCGAGGCTTTCCAGCCAGTCCCGCTTGAGACCGGCTGCTCGATCCACAAGAAGGGCGGACCCGATTTTAACAACGATGCGGCGATAGTTTTTCAGTTGCTTCAGCATGCCTTCATTCCCCTCGCCGCATCCAAAGCGCATCCCGAAAAGTGTGAAACGGTTTTCGGACAAGATGCGCGCCCAAATAAAATCCGACGCTTATTCTTCGGCTTCCGCCGTACCGGCCTCTGCGGCGCGGCTCTGGTCGATGACGCTTGCGAGCTGGCGCAGAGCATCGTTCAGACCTTCATGGCTGACGGCTGAAAGCAGCAGCGGGTCGCGCCCACATGCCTTTTTCAGCGCCTTGACCTTGGCCTTGCGCGCTTCAGGATCAAGCGTATCAATCTGCGACAGCGCAACGATTTCCGGCTTGTCGGCAAGCCCGTGTTCATAGGCCTCAAGCTCACCACGAATGACCTGATAGGCCTTGGCGACATCTTCTTCCTGCGCCGAAACCAGATGCAGCAGAACGCGCGTGCGCTCGACATGGCCGAGGAAACGGTCGCCAAGACCGACGCCTTCACTCGCACCTTCGATCAAGCCCGGAATATCGGCGATGACGAATTCGCGGCCATCCACGCGGGCGACGCCCAGATTGGGATGCAGCGTGGTGAACGGATAATCGGCAATCTTCGGCTTGGCAGCTGTCACACTTGCAAGGAAGGTGGATTTTCCGGCATTGGGCAGACCGACCAGACCAGCATCGGCGATCAGTTTCAGGCGCAGCCAGATGGTGCGCTCGATGCCTTCCTGTCCGGGATTGGCGCGGCGCGGCGCGCGATTGGTCGAGGTCGTGAAATGCAGATTGCCGAAGCCACCATTGCCGCCCTTGGCCAGCCGGTAGCGCTGGCCGATTTCGGTGATATCGCAGATCAGCGTTTCGTCGTCTTCCTCGAAAATCTGCGTGCCGACCGGCACCTTGAGAATAACGTCGTCGCCCTTGCCGCCCGTCATGTTGCGGCCCATGCCATGCATGCCGGTCTTGGCCCGGAAATGCTGCTGATAGCGATAATCGATCAGCGTGTTGAGGCCGTTTACAGCCTCGACCCAGACATCGCCGCCGCGTCCACCATCACCGCCATCGGGGCCGCCGAATTCGAGAAATTTCTCGCGGCGGAACGAAACCGCCCCCGCACCGCCATTGCCGGAGCGGATGTAGATCTTTGCCTGATCGAGAAACTTCATCTGAACGTAACCTTCTTGGATGCCCGCACTCTGGCGGGCTTTTGGGCGGCAGACGCCCTGAATATTGTTACATGCGGGCCTGTGCCCGCATGTGGTGTGTTGCAATTACAGCAAAAGCGGCCTCCTGCAAACAGTCGAGGAGGCCAGATTTCATCCGAGTTTGTCTTTCCAGACCGGATCGGTGAAATCGATATAGATCAATTCCTGATCCAGATACTGGCCCTGCACGTAAAGTGACTTGGGTTCGACACCGAAAGTCTTGAAACCGAGCGCATAATAGACGCGCTTGGCGGCTTCATTCGTGGCCACCACCTTGGCATCCAGAACGACGACCTGCTTTGCGGCATGGTCGATGACCTTGCTGACGAGAGCCTTGCCCAAGTCCAGCCCGCGCGCTTCGGGGGCCACATAGACACCCCAGAGCGTGCCGCGATGGCGTTCGGACTTGCGGTCGTGGCGGAAAAGGCCAGCCGTTCCCAGCA
Source organism: Ochrobactrum sp. BTU2 (assembly GCF_024539785.1). Lineage (NCBI taxonomy): Bacteria > Pseudomonadati > Pseudomonadota > Alphaproteobacteria > Hyphomicrobiales > Brucellaceae > Ochrobactrum > Ochrobactrum sp. BTU2. The sequence continues at coordinate 229,288 of NZ_JAHWRG010000006.1, forward strand.
GGTTTTCACCGTCGAAGGCACCGAAAACCACATTGCCGTCCACCTGCTCCAGACGGCGTGCGAACACGCTGTCCGAATAGGCATTCTCTTCTTCGAAACTCGAACCGAAGGCCATTGGCGCACGCTGCAAAGCGCTTAATCTTATGGCTCGATAGCGATGCAGATCGCCCTTTTCGAGCGCACGCACCACGATCTTCTCGCGTGCGATTGCATGAGTATCCATCATTTCATTCCCCGTTATTGTTGGTCCTGCGACCTATAAGGTTTGGCACGCAGGACCTTTTGTTTACGACTGCCAGCTTCTCAGCCCGATCCAGGTGCGACGATCAAGGACATAGCGCTCGACCGGCACATTGCCTGCGGCAAGCGAATCCGCCATGCCCATGCTGCTGAACTGGAACCCGCACTTGTGGATCACCCGGCGGGAGCCGCCATTGCTGGCCCGGCACGAGACATGCAGCCGCTCGATGGCAGTTGCACGGAAAGCCAAATCGATCAGGGCGTGAGCGGCCTCGGTGGCAAAGCCGTGCCCCCAATAGGGCTCACCCAGCCAGTAGCCGATTTCCAGCCCCTCGCCATGCTTATGCGCATGAATGCCGCAGCAGCCCATAAAGATGCCGGTTTCCGCTTGCGTGATGGCGTAGATGCAATTGCCCATCTCGCCTTTTCGCACGCGCTCGACAAAATCGACCGCATTTTCACGCGTGTATGGATGCGGCATGCGGGCAAGCATACCGGAGACGCGGGCGTTATTGGCAAGATAGGAAATCGCATCCACGTCTTCGACATGCGGCGGGCGCAGGACCAGCCTTTCAGTGACGAGGACAGGACAGTCTAGTTCATAAGCCAGATCGGGGGCCAGATCATCTGCCAGACTGGTCGCCAAGCCGACAGCCTGGCCGGGCGACAGATCGGTGTAACTGTCTCTTCTTTCGCTACTGCTTGCGTCGTAACAATCTTCTTCCAGAACTTCGACAACCATTTTTCGTTCCTCCAGATGCAAAAAGGGAAGATGGTGGCCCCATCTTCCCTTCGATCTTTTGGCTAGGCTGCCATTTGCACCGGGTCCGATGGGACGCCGGTGCTTTAGAGAGTGCCCGGCTTACTCTGCTGCTTCCGCGATCGGGTCTACCGATACGTACGTGCGGCCGTTGGCTTTCGTACGGAAAGATACAGAACCGTTCGTGGTTGCAAAAATCGTGTGGTCCTTGCCGAGGCCAACATTGGCGCCCGGATGCCACTTCGTGCCGCGTTGGCGCACGATGATGTTGCCGGCGAGCACAGCTTCGCCGCCAAACTTCTTCACGCCAAGGCGTTTGGATTCTGAATCGCGACCGTTACGCGAGGAACCGCCAGCTTTTTTGTGTGCCATTGGTGTTCTCCTTTAATCTCTCTACTTACTCAGCCGACTCGGCCTTGGCTGCTGCCTTCTTAGGCGCTGCCTTCGGAGCCTTCTTCTCGGCGGCCTTCTTGGAAGGCTTTGCGCCGTCGGTGAGGATCTCCGAGATACGGATGGTCGTCAGTTCCTGACGATGACCGCGGGTGCGCTTCGAATTCTGACGACGACGCTTCTTGAACGCGATGACCTTGCGGGCACGGCCCTGTTCGACGACTTCGGCGGTGACAATAGCACCGGCGACGGTCGGGGCGCCAATGGTCGAGCCGACCATCAGAACTTCTGCGAATTCTACGATGTCACCGGCTTCGCCAGCAACTTTTTCGACCTTGATGAGGTCGTTTGCGGCAACGCGATACTGCTTGCCACCGGTCTTGATGACTGCGAACATTTGTTGTCCTTTCGGTTGTTCGGTCCGGCTCTCATTTCCACGACATTGGCGTCGAAGTGATGGGCCGTCTTTTTATCAGTCGGTTGATGAGCGGGCTTTTGGCCCCTGATCGCAGCCCGGAAAAGTCCGAAATCTGCAATCAAAACAATAGGCGCGGACTACCCCACGCCTAAGGTCTGGTGCTTATAGGTGTGAAGCGGCAGAAAAGTCAACAATTTTCACAACGGAATGCAAATTAGGTCTTGTCTAATTGCCTCTGGCTCGTTAATGAGCCGCTACACACTTAGCATTCGCTTTAGATGCTTTTCAACGGCGCGATTTTTATAGATCGTTTTACCGTAGTGCACAATGCGGAGAGGTGGCTGAGTGGTCGAAAGTACCGCACTCGAAATGCGGCGTGGGGGTAACTCCACCGTGGGTTCGAATCCCACCCTCTCCGCCATTTTGAACCTGGGTAGCCAGTGTTTCCCCTCGATCTTCTGATTTCTATTCCTCTTCTGTCCCTTTGCTAAAATTGGCTTGGCCACGCTGGAGGCACAGCCTACTTCAACTACGCTCAACGATGAACCGGAAGAAGTGCAGCAATGGTGAGGTAAATAGGTCCGAAGGTTGTGGACAGGCTAATCATTGCAACCGTTGGGTCTTGCTCTTTCTAGCTCCACCGGGAGGATTGGCTTAAGGGGGTAGAATCATGGCTCGCTTCAGCAAAGTATTCAAAATTTCTGGGAACCAGTCTACATTAGACTTTGTGGACATAGATCTGAGTAAAGACACCCGCCTTTACCTCGATCCGTATGCTATCCAGATCCGTGACGATGAATGGTCAGCCAGGTGTGGTGATCATATTCGCTCGTTTTTTGTTGAAGTGCTGGGAGCGCTAAGGGATAATAACGATCATCGTGTAATTCACCTGCTCAGCCAGCTACACGAACCCAATGAGACGTATTTGGGAGAGTCCAGGGGAAAGCCTAGCGGACGTGGGTGGGGTAACGACAAAGCTGCGTTGCTAGCCCAGGCTCTTCGTAACAGCCAGGCCTTCAATACAGGCTTGATTAGCGACATTTCGGAAGCAGAAATGTTCATCCGCGGCGTCGGTCCGGACATGATCTCTGATCTAACCACAAACGTGCTACGCGGCCTCCTGGCCGACTATACCGCTGATCAATGCGAGCTGTATGGTGTGCCACTTCGTCCCGCAAATGCGCTTGGGCCAGTCTGGAACCCGCAAAGGCAAGATTGGGAAGCTCGGGAACTTATGCTCCCGCGGCACGCACAGCGACCCATACTTCTAGTTCCAAAGTTTTCGGTGCGCTTTCGGTTAAGCCTGAATAGCCAAGAATTCTACAATAAGCACATGATAGAGTATCTTAGATCCGAATACCTCCAGGCTGGTGGGGCGCTCGTTGAGACACTCAAGAACAAAAAGAAGGTCGTCTATAAATATAAGGTCGAGGAAAAGCATCCGCTAATCAAAGATGATCTTGCCGCGTTTGCTGCTCAACATCCAGATGTTCTCGAGTTATACAAATCATTGAAAGGCGCTGCGGGGCCAATTGCCTCGGAAGACATTGATAAGTTTTTCAACGAGCGTGAATATGCCTTGCTGCTCGCAAGTGCTCTGGTGGAAATTCCTGCTGGAAGCAAGGATGCGAGCAACTATCATAACCACTCGCTCGCCATCTGCACGTTCTTGTTCTATCCCCATCTCATCACCCCGGTAAAAGAAGCGGAGTTGCACGAAGGTCGTAAACGTCTCGATATAAGGTTCTCTAACTCTGCCGAGACTGGGTTCTTTCACAAGATGATCGTCGGTAATCAAACGCGTGCTATGAACGTCCCGGTTGAATGTAAGAACTATCAGAAAAAGATTGCAAACCCAGAGTTGGATCAGCTTGCTGGTCGTTTCGGTCATCAACGCGGTTTCTTCGGTCTTTTGCTTTGCCGGTCGATGGACGACAGAGCAGCGATCATTAAGCGCTGCCGTGACACCGCAAACGACCAGCGGGGATATATGCTAGTTCTCGAAGACGCTGATCTCATTACCATGCTCAATTTCGTGGCCGATGGAAAACGAGGCGAGATCGATAAGATTCTTGATGCAAGGTTTGTCGAGATCACCAACTGAAAAAGCTGAATCACCGATTAGGGTTTCTCTATGGCAGTTACACAAGGGCATGGTAATCCCCATTGGACTCGCGACGAGACGCTTCTCGCATTGGATCTTTATCTCGCCCTCAAAGGGCAAATCCCATCACCTAAGGCCTCTGAGATCCTAGATCTGTCGATCCTGCTGCGATCCTTGCCTTACCATGCGGAGGCAGCCAAGCAGCCTACGTTCCGGAACCCGGACGGCGTCGGTTTCAAGCTAATGAACATCCGCCAGGTGGCCACCGGTAAAGGCCTTGGCAACGTCTCAAATATGGATCGCCAGATATGGGCTGAGTTCGGGCAGCGACCGGACGAGGTGCGCGAGATTGCTGAAGCAATCAAGGCCGGAATCACGGTCATCGGGTCAGAACAATTGCCGGACGTCGAGCAAGAACTGCCTGAAGGTCGGCTCCTTACAGCCCTTCACATTCGTCGAGAAAGAAATCCCAAAGTTCGCAGGATGCTCCTAGACAACCGTCGTGCAGCTGGATTCCGGTGCGAGATCTGCAATCTGACTCGGCCCGATCTAGAAGAACCTCTTCGGGAGGCTATCTTTGAAGCGCACCACCTGGTGCCGCTCGCGGAAGCCGGTGAGCGCAAGACGAAATTGGCTGACTTGGCTTTGCTATGTGCCTGCTGCCATCGTCTTATTCATCGAGCCATGGTGTCGAAAACAAGATGGATTGACCTTGACGAAGCCCGAACTATCCTCTTGCCGGAATAACATGCCCGCAACGGCGCAAACAAAAGAATTACGCATGACCCACCCCATTTTCAGGTGATCTAGTATCAACCATGAGGTGCAGACAAGGATACCTTCTGTGGAATGCAACTGATTGTTACCAGGGGCGCTCCTCCAACGCGCTAGAAACTCGACCTCTCCGCCATATTATCTTGGGTGACAAGGTTCTCTTCAAATTTTTTCGCAAGTCGAAAACAAGGCGATTTAGAGCTAAATTGACGCTGGGCCACATTCAAGGCGCTCTACCAATTGCTGAACGTTAGAATATCCTCTTTGAGCACTAGTTGCACTGGGCCACCCAATTGCTCATTCCAAAAAGGTTGACGAACATTATCAAAACCTGCGCCCAACCACTCTACGACTTTCACAGTCTTCCCGCTGCGTTTCTGAGCAATCAATTGATTAAGATGCAAATCATTACCGGAATAGCCAAACAGAACAATCTCCGAGCTCTCATCCACAGCCCTTCCGAGAAACTGCCAATAAGCCTGCAGAATTTCTGAGGCCTCGATGATCGCCCTCTTGTGTGCGACATGCGTTAATACGATGTGCTGCCCTACGTGTTTTAAGTTCCGTGAGCTTTTTCCTAAGGTTGAAGACGACAGTTTATGGGGTTTTGACTTATCTCTGTCTGCAAATAAAGGGCAACCATGCAGATGCAGATACCATCCGCCCTGCTCCTTGTTACGAAACATGTTTTTGATATCGAACTTCTGTTCATAAAATCCATCTCGTAGAAGCTTATCTGCTCCGAGTATCCCGGCCACTTCAAACGAAGACGATAACAGACCATCATAGTTCAGTGTCGCCACATGTGACTGGGTGGCTTGAATGGTATTTACCAAACTGAAAACAAATTCGTTAGGCAACCGGCATGGATTACCGGCGTTTTCACCGTGCGTATATTTTGCAAGAAACATCTTTCTCGCAACCTCGAACGCAAATCGATGAACTGCATCCGGAAAATCCCTGCCATGAGGAGACAGCCAATGGCCATGATCCTTGGGATTGATCCCTAACAGAACCTCGCAGGCCCCTACTATTTCTTGGAGTTTAGCTAGCTGTTCCTCTTGAGAGGGCCTATCAGTTCCTTCTGGCAGGCAAGCAAGGATCAGCTTTTTTTGCGCCTCAGACAGAAGATCATCCGACCAAACTGAAGTCATAACGCTGGTCAGATTATAAACATCAGGTGCAAGAGACATTCCGAGGCCATTGCCGAAGATGAAAATCTTTCTCATAGGCCACCTACATCGCAGCCCATTTCGCCATATTCTCTGCAACACTATCGACAGCTAAAGCCGCTGTATTGCTCGTTCCGGAATATACTTTTCCCGACACGGCGTCGAACAGCTTGTATTGATAGTTTGGTGCAGTCTTTTTGAATGCCTCCTGCAGTATATAGCAAGCGCAACTAGCCCTAGCCTTATCCATCGGAGGGTTCTGCATAGCCCAAACATGGTAAACACTCATAACACCTGCGTTTTCCACCATAAACTGGGGAGCAACCCTAATAACTAACCTTCCATCAGCTAAACTAACAGACCCTTTCTTTTCAAACTTATAGATTTTTTTCTTTTTTCCGAACTTAGCTATAAATGTGCTAAATGCAGTCTTATTGTAGCTCACCTCTCCAGGTCGCGAAGATTTATTGAGAATATAATCTACTTCGTCCTGCGATTTCTTGTCTATATGAGCCTGTATAGCCATATTTAGGCTTCGATAGAAGTCATACCCTGCGCTGGGCTGCATGCGGCGCGCTACCTCTGCAATCTGTCTTGCAGTATCCATGGAGTATATTCGGATGAATGCATTGAGAGACAACTTAAGGGTGGGTGCATCAGACGACATCAAAGCCTCAAAGAATCAGGAGAAAATATCTCTGTGATTTATAATCCAGTATCCAGATCAACTTTCAATAGATCTCTAGTAAAAAACCACTAATATTTGTGGAAGGTATAATAGCGGGATAAATCTTGGCTTCCTATCCGGGGCGTCCTACGCGAGATCTTCGAAACAAATTGGAGATCACATGGCAACGATACGAAAGCTCAGAGGACGCTGGCAAGCACAGGTGCGCAGGCGTGGAATGAAGCCACGCTGCAAATCTTTCGATAGTAAGACAGAGGCCGAAAAATGGGCGCGTGATCTGGAAAGCCAAGTCGACAAATTCGGCGCAGCACCAGACACACGCGTTCTCGAAAGCACAACGCTCGGCGCACTGATGAAGCGATACGCCGAAGAGGTGTCGCCAGCAAAGCGGGGCGCTACGCAAGAGATACAACGCCTCGGGGTGCTTCAGCGTCATGAACTTGCTTACCGGACGCTGGTCGGACTGTCTCAGCAAGACATTGCATCATTCAGGGACGAACGCCTGAAAACCGTGAAGCCAGCTACTGCTGTGCGTGAGCTTGCGATCCTCAGCCACGTTCTTGATGTCGCCATGCGTGACTGGGGCTATCCCCTCGCCCAGAACGTCGTGAAGATGATCCGACGACCGACCATCAATAATGCACGTTCACGCCGCCTGAGTGCGTCCGAAGAGCGGCGTCTTTTGGAAGCTTGTGACGACGGTAGAGTCGAATGCTTCCGTGCGCTGGTCGTCCTGGCAATCGAGACCGGGATGCGTCGTGGAGAGATACTTGGTCTGAAGTGGACTGACATTTCACATAATCGGCGCGTCATTTCACTGGCGATGACCAAGAATGGCTCCAGCCGCGAAATTCCGTTGTCAAAGTGCGCCTATGAAGCGTTGATGACGCTGAAGCAGAGCGAATCTGTAGATCAATCTATGCCTTTCCGCATGACAATTTCAGCGTTTGAGCAGACGTGGAAGCGCATCATCAAGAGAACCGGGATCGTGGATCTGAAGTTCCACGACCTTCGTCACGAAGCCGTCAGCCGTTTCTTTGAACTCGGACTGAACATCATGGAAGTGAGCACCATATCCGGTCATAAAGAGCTATCAATGCTGAAGCGATACACGCATTTGAGCGCCGACAGTCTTGTTAGTCGCCTTGGCTGATGCAACCTTTAGTCGATTTAAAATGTTTACATTCAACCAATAAATCACCTACCGATGTAAACATAGCGCTTCAAAATCGACTGATTACAACCATAAATGCCAACCAAAACGATCAGAATGTTGACGAAACTTCGCGCCGTAGGTGCGCTATGTTGACAAATGTTTACACTATGTTGTCATTTTCGGCCTGATTTCATGTTTTTTGGAAATCTGTCAACATTGGCGTCTGCCAGGGCATTCGGTTTAAGAACAGAAGCCTCTTCCAAACCACGATGAATCAACACGTAGATACATCTACGAAGGAAACCTAAACGTCACCGCCAAAACTCGATTCTTCGAACCCTTGCGGCGCAGCGCCGAAAACAAATTCGCTGGCTTTCCTGCCGCGATAGGCAATCAGCGGGACAACTTAAACCGGTCGCATCTTCAGGGGCTCGCCTACGAGCCGAGATGACGACTAGCAGATAAAAATCGAACCTGTCAGACTGATATGGACGATTGCCAGAGACGCGCAGCTCGAAACTTTCTTCTGCGTCGGTGAAATGCAACCTCCTCATTCAAGCACCCGCCCCTCAGGTCATCGATGACGCGGATGTCGAAGTCCTAGAAGAAACCAATAGTAGCGATGGGGATGCCTTATGGCACCACCGAGCTCTCAAGGCTGAAACCTCCCATACCCGGTAAATGACCAGACTGCCTCACTGGCGAGCACCAGCCCTCAGATAGCACATTGTAGCGACCGACAGCACGGAGCGCGCTGGTGAGCAACCTCGAGTCAAAGAGCATTGATACCCACGCGAACATGCGTATGCGCTCACACCACACATTCGCTATAACGCAAGTAAGAACGATGCGTGAATGAAGTCCGCTGGCGACACGTGATTTTTCCGCTCACGACTTTCTGCATCTCAGCAGCTTATCCGTTACAACGTAAATAGCAGCGCTGCAAAATGATCAAAATTCACAACGGCCAGGTCACCCCTGTCTGAAGGAGAAGTTATGCCCCCAAGTGATCAGACTTTATCGAACAGGTTAAATGATCTTGTAAAAATGAGAACTATCCTGCTCCCGAGAGACTGGAAGAACGAAAGCGCTTTGATGATGAACCGGTGGTTCGACTACCGTTTCACTTCGCCCCTATCGTTAACTTTACTGTTTGCTCGCATCTATCAGGAAAAGTTGCGTGCCCACATTCGCCGACACGAAGATGTCATGAAAGCCAATACAGTAAATGGCACAAAAACGGATCTGCCATTTACTAGAGAGGCATGGTTTACGGCTCTTTGGAAGGCGAGGCAGAGAGCTGACGAGTTCTTTCTCCCCTACGATGCATACATTGAGTTCTGCTTTGACTTTTCCTCACGCCGCAAACGGCGTTGGACGATGTTGCCAAGTCAGCTTCATCCGTCACCAGCAAACAAAGAAGCTTGGCTGGAATACTTTGACAAGTTTTATGCAGATCGCATACCGCACCTGATCCTAAGAGCGGGAGATAGCCCCCATTATCGACTGGAAAATAATATCAACCTGCCAGCGCAAAACGCATTTCGTGAAATCATGCTGGCGGTGCTGAAGGATTCAAAACGCGTGATGTCTGACCAGATCAGTGAACGCGTTCACGCCAAGCGTCATATCGATATAGCCTCAGCACTCGAGCTTGTGAAAGAAGAATACCGGGAGGAAGTGGCAAAAAGCGCGATGTCCTCATTCAAGGATGGGACTTGGTCAGCTGAACCAGAAACGAAGCTGGAAGTTGTGAACCTGCTTCCAAGCTGCTTCGGAGTATTGGAAGCGATCAATGCTCAGGAGTCTTCCTGCTCAAACTGTCCGGTGATCAAACAGTGTTTGCGTTTTGCAGAGCGGTCCTTGACTGAAACCGAACGCTTGACCGGGTTCTCGTCGCCAGCCTGGCACAATGAGAAAAAACGCAACCGGACGAATACTGCCAACTGCCGGCACAGGAAAGAAGCTGCCGCAACAGTGGATAAATCTCTTCTTTCTGAACCGGTGTGACATCTGTCTGCCGGAGGATGTAAGCGCCGCCTACGGTTTTATATTCTTTGAAGAGAATAATAACATAGGAAGCGCTTACATCCTCGGGCGAACATGAGACGCTTCACCTCTTTTTAGATGCGAAAACACTCCGGTTCATAAGAGACGCGGATGCGGATTCTGCAAATGCATTTCCTTTCAACGGACAAAACGAACCCCAGCAAAACCAAACCATGAAACGCGTTAGTTCCGGAACGGGCAGCGCATATCTAACAGGAGCATAAACCATGAAATACCAGACATTAGACCTCCGCCGGTTTTTCCGTAACCGGTTTGAGACATTCGTAGACCACGATGACGCCTCCGGTTCCCATGTAAATGATGGCGTGCCGTTAACTCTCGGTAATGTCTGCAAGCTGCTCGAAGACGACATCGAACCGTTTCCGCGTAATTACGATCAGGACTTTCGGAAGGTCTGCGGTCACGAGTATCTGATCTGGCTTCGCGAGTCGCGGACGTATGGTGATGTCGCACGGCTGCTCGCCTATCGTTTGAATGCGTTTGAACACGGTGTGCTGCGCCCCAACGGACGCTGGGTATCCGCATTATTGCGCGGTGAAGAGATCCCGCCGTCAAATATGGATATGCCAGCTAGTCGGCTTTCAGGAACCGCCACGATCTGACGTCGTCAGTCTCATCTTACTCTTAAGCGTCCGCGGATGAATTGAGTATTGCCTGGCAATATCCACGAGGCTAAGGCCGTGATCAACAAATGCGCTGGTCGCCTCGGCTATCTGTTCCGGTGACATAGCTGGCCTACGACCTATACGGCTGCCCCTGGCGCGGGCAGCTGCCATTCCCGCTCGAGTGCGCTCGCTCACCAATGATCGCTCAAATTCGGCCATAGCGGCAAGCAGATGGAAAAGAAGCCGCCCGCCTGACGTCCCCGTATCAATGCTTTCACTCATTGAGCGGAATTGAATACCACGCTCCTCAAGCTCCCTGACGAGCTTAATGAGATTGAATAATGAGCGCCCCAATCGATCGAGCCGCCAGACGATCAGGGTATCACCGGCGCGCAATCGCTTGAGCAATTTCGAAAGCCCTGGTCGTGAAAACTCGGATCCAGATATACCCTCGTCTGTCAGCACATCATGGCAACCAACCGCACGCAGTGCCGACAGCTGCAAATCGAGGTTTTGTTCAGTGGTGCTCACGCGAGCATATCCAAAATTCCGCATTCTGCGCCGAGCCTTACTATTCCGGGATCCTGCAGCGAATATACCCGGTAAAGGATTGATTTAAAGGAACCTTTTCATGCAGAGCGGGTTTTCTGTTGACCACGGAAAGCTGACTAAAGGATATCAGCAACTTACAGTGATGACGAGTTTGCAGGATCGTTCATGTCAGAAAGGTTCCCTTTCGTGCAGCCCAAACATCATGAATGTCGCGCATATGAAGCTCGTTTCGCCAGTGTTCACAGTCCTCGCGATTACTCTCTGCACAACGAACGCATCAATGGCCGCACAAGCCAACGTCCACCTTTTTCTCGATGCACCAACCGCAGAAACTACAATCGATGCGATGAGTGCGAGTTTTCGAAGCGAGCTTGTTGATAAGGATTTGAAGGAACGCTCATTAACTGAACGGCCTCGCCTTATGCTGGCATGTAACGATAAGCAGTTACAGACGCTTCATCTCTCGATACCGGAAGATTTGAATCCCTGGTCGGCCATCAAAGATGAGGTGCGCACAACGGTCGAGGTCAAGAGCGTAACAGGGATTGAGCCATTTACTGGCAATCTAATCGCGACACCATTGAGCAACGGGCTTAGTCTCTCGATGGACATCAGAGACAAGGCAGGAGCCATCGGGCGATCCTGGTATGAAGGCATGCCCATCACGCTGAGCGTTCCCTCGAAAAACAATCTGCCGGATCTTAATATCGTTCTCTTCGGCGCAGAGCCAACGAGACATTTCAAATCTGAGATTTCGGCAACGATCAAGGTATGCGAGTTTCTATCCAGTTCCTGAGTTTATCCGCCGCAGAAAATAAAGGAACGCAGATTCTCGCTCGATTGTTGATCAGATCTACACCGCAGTATTCGCATCCAGCCACTTTTCCAAAGCAGCAATCATTTCCGGCTGAAGTTTCGTTCCTCGATGCAGTGCCATGCCCACAGATGCATCCAGACGAAGGAATCCAATCTCGGCCATCACATCACCCATCGTGAGAGCCCGCCTGGACATGATATCTCTAATACGTGCAGCGGCATCGGGAATAAGCTTGCGTTCAATTGCAATCGGCGTTGATGGACCTGAAGGGACAACCGGTGGGCTGCTTTTTATATCTTCGCGCAGCCAGTTCAGAAACTCTCGCTGCTCAGCTCGACTGGCCTTCTCCCACGCGTTCTTCAGTTCATGCAACCGAGTGCGCTTCGTCTTCAGTCCGGTAGCCAATGCGGCATCAGTGACTGTTCGATATTTTCCGGCCTTAAGATCGGCATAGATCGTTGGGTGATCACGCTTTAGACGATCTTCAAAATACACATTGTCACGCACGGTCTTCTTCGCCAAACTAACTTCCACCTCCGAATGTCACTAAATTGGTCAAAAATATTCGCTAGCTCGTTTGGCATTTCCAATACTCTTAAGCAAATACACCGCGTGCGAATACAAATAGCAGCTAAAGCTGCGTATGTATTTTAACTGCGGTCATAAACGCATATTGCTCTCGCATGCGCTTTTAGTAATCTTCGCCCAAGAATGAAGTGATTCAGGTCGCAATCGGGTAAAGCGCAAAAGATATGAGCAAACTATTCGGAAACGCCGTGGTGTCGATACAGCTAGGGGTCGAGGATTACCAGTCCAACGATCCCCGTCGAGCAATATCGGCCGTCAGAAATTTCTATGCCGGGGTGCTCTTACTAGCCAAAGAGGCGCTCGTTAGAGCAGCGCCGGATGCCGACATGGAAGACCTTATCGCTGCCAGATACAAGCCTGTGCCCAATGGAGCGGGTGGCGTTGAACTTATAGCTGACGGTCACAACACAATTGATTTCGTGACGATAGGAAAACGGCTCAAAGATTTTGGGCTGCCAATCGACCAGAAATCCCTTGAGGAACTCAATCGTATCAGAAACGACGTGGAGCACCTATTTACTCAAAAGCCTGGTGAAGCCGTGCGAGAAGCAATAGCTAACGCTTTTCCAGTCGTCGTGCAACTGTTCGAGCATATTCACGAGTTACCGGGGACGCACCTTGGTAGCGCCTGGACAATCATGCTTGAAGCGAAAGCGCTTTATGAAAAGGAATTAAAGGCCTGCAGAGACACCTTTGCCTCAGTCGGCTGGATATCGGGAACAATAGCAGAAAATGGATTAATATGCCCAGACTGCGATTCGAAGCTGGTTCGTCAATCAGATCCAGCAAATACTGATCAAACTAATATCGAACTCTTCTGTCGTGCGTGTGAAGCTGAACCGAACATCGAGATGGCAATCGAAGTTGCGTTGACAGAAGCACTGAAAGGCGAGGTCTATCTGAGGGTCAAGGACGCGGGAGAAGATGGCCCGCAATACCACTGCACCGAATGCGGAAATGACACATACGTAGATTTCGAGGGCACCTGCGCCGTCTGTGGATACGAATATGGGAAAGAGGACTGCAACCGTTGTGGCAATTCGATCTCTCTCAGTGAGAGAATCTACAGTGAACATGAAGGTCTTTGCGGATACTGCGGATACATCTACGACAAGGTTATGAGTGAATAACGGTCCACTAAGCCACACCTCGGCCACAGTTACTTCAGGAACCATGCGGCCGCAGATTCGCGGACTAACGCTATTCGCAGCCCCCCGCTTCCGGACTACTACGCAGCAAACGGTAAGTTAGCGGAACATATCCAAAACCCCGCACTCGAAATGCGGCGTGGGGGTAACTCCACCGTGGGTTCGAATCCCACCCTCTCCGCCATATCACTTCAAGGTTGCGTGTCTTCCTGACAGGTATTCTCGGGCTTGCAGACCAGTCCGGCCTGCGCCAGCAGACCAGCTACGCCATCACGTGCGCCCAGCCCCTCGGGGTCGCACAGATATTCCATGTGATCATTCAAATATCCGGCCATAGGCGCACGCCAGTCAGGCGAGGTTTCGATCATCTGTTCAGATGTATAAAGCAGATATTCGACATATGCCCCATAGGCCGTGAGCTGCGTCGTGCCTCTCAGCGCACAATAATCGGCCTGGGCCAGCTCGGGCTTTTGCACCGTCAGATTCAGAAACTCGCGATATATTTCGCGCGCTGTCTGGTCGCGCTGAATGAGATCAGCCTGACCGACCTGATAGGGAATGATAACCAGCGCCGAGAGCGCGGCAAAGGCTGTAGCAATCCCGCCCAGAGCGGTTAACGGTTCAGTATTACGCCGCAACCAGTTCCACATGTTCAGACCTTGGGTTGCTCATGGGTGGCACAATGGATACCACCGCCAACCTCACCCACTGGATCGATATTCAATGTAACAATCTCCCGACCGGGATACAGTTTTGCAAGAATAGCAGCAGCCCGTTCATCGGCTTTACGATCCCCGAACTCGGCAGCTATCACCGCGCCGTTACAAACGTAGTAATTGACATAGGAAGACACGAAATCGTGGCTTTTCGAGCGGATATTATAAGGCTCCGGCAGAATAACCATATCGAGTTTGCGACCCTCAGCATCGGTGGCTGCGGCCAGAATGTCGTGCGTTTCGAAGGCAGCAGCCGACCAGGGGTCGTCGGGATCGATCTTATCTCCCATCTGGATTACCAGCTGTCCCGGCTTAACAAAACGGGCAAGCGCATCGATATGATAATCGGTGATATCGGCACCAATGATTCCGGGCGCCCAGATCATCTTGCGGGCGCCCATCGTATCCAGCAGCATCTTCTCGATTTCCGCTTTGCTGCCCCGATTGCGATTGCCATTGACGAAGGTGCTTTCATGAGCGATCAGCGTGCCATGGCCGTCGGTTTCAACACCGCCGGCTTCCCCCACCAGCCCGGTGTCGAAAACCTGCAACCCCAGCCGTTCGGCTATCCGCGCGGCGATCTGACCGTCTGCCCCATGGGTCTGCTTGTTGCCCCAACCGTTGAAGTTGAACTGCGTGACGGCGAGACCACCCTTGCCATTCACGACAAAGGAGGGACCGGAATCACGGCACCACAAATCATCGGTTGGAATGTCCCATAATTCCACATTCCGCGACACAAGCTTGCGAACTGCGCGGTGGTGCTGTGCCGCCGCCAGCATCACGACCGGCTCGAATTCAGCAATGGTGTTGGCGATTTTCGCGATCGTTTTCTGAATGTCATCCAGAAAATCAGGATCGTCATAGACCGTCGGATTCACCGGCCATTGCATGAAAGTGCGTTCATGCGGTTCTGTTTCTTCCGGATACCAAAAACCGGCAGAACGAGCCGATTGACCTTCAGCCTGCCCTCTCTGTGACTGCGTAGACATAGCAACGGCAGCAGCGGCAGCACCCAACAAGGTTTGGCGACGGGTCATCATCGTATCACCATGAAAATAAAAAGGAAAAAATGTATTTTAGAGCATCTTTATATACGGTAGAGCGACCCGGTCTTGCTGTCAACAAAGGCCCGCTTCTCCGCGACACGTAAACCATGCTAGAAGCGTATCATGACTGTGTTATCCGCCGTTACTCCCGTCTATCACCCTCCGCTGGAACCCTACCTCTCGATCCTTCATCGCGATGCAGGCTTTCTCGTGCTGGATAAGCCGAGCGGCCTCTTATCCGTACCGGGGCGTCACCCTGCATTGTCGGACAGTCTCGCAACACGCGTTCAGGAACAGTTTCCGCAAGCCCAGATGATCAATCGTCTCGACAAGGACACGTCGGGCCTTGTGCTGATGTCGCTCAACCGCAAGGCACATGCTGCCATCGCCTCGCAGTTTGAAGCGCGGACGACGCAAAAATCCTACGTCGCGGTGGTCTGGGGGCTTGTCGAAGATGACGAAGGGCTGATCGACCTGCCTCTGGCCATAGACCCCGACAACAAACCGCGTCATCGTGTCGACCGTGAAAATGGCAAACCAGCACAAACCCGTTGGCGGGTTCTGGATCGGGACGAGAACACAACGCGTCTGCGGCTCCATCCCCTCACAGGGCGCACGCACCAGCTGCGTGTACATATGAAAGCGCTCGGCCACGTGATCCTTGGCGACGAATTCTATGCCGAAGGTGAAGCGCTGGCTGCTGCAGATCGCCTTCTGCTGCACGCGGAAGAATTGTCTTTCCAGCATCCCGATGGTCGTTCCGTGACCTTTACCGCGCCCTGCCCCTTCTGAGAGCATCCATGTCGCAGAAAATCGATACATCGGAACTGGTCGTTGATTTCGTCGGAGGCGCTGTCGGCCACCGGTTTCGTTCCGGCGAAGGACGCGGACAGGCTCTCGCCAAGGCCGCAGGTCTGACACGCGATGCCACGCCGGAAATCGTGGATGCGACGGCGGGGCTCGGACGCGACGCATTTCTGCTGGCATCGCTGGGTGCAAAGGTAACTTTGATCGAGCGTTCCGAAAAGATGCACGCTCTTCTCGCTGAAGGGCTGGCGCGCGCTGCTGAAGAAGGCGGTCGCTATGCCGAGACTGTCGCGCGCATGACACTTCTGCTGGGTGATTCCAGCCTGCTCCTGCCGGATCTGAAGCCGCAGGTCGTGCTGGTTGACCCGATGCACCCTCCGCGCGGGAACAGTGCGCTCGTCAAAAAGGAAATGCGGCAAATCCGCGAGATCGTCGGCACAGATCCGGATGCCGAAAGACTGATGCAAGTGGCGCTGGAAGCCGCGCAGAACCGCGTGGTGCTGAAATGGCCCCTGCGTGCCGACCCAATGGTCGGATTGCGCAAACCTTCCCACCAGATACTCGGCAAAAGCACGCGCTATGATGTGTTCGTCAAAGCCAAGCTGAGTTGAACATCATGCAGCAATTATGACTGGTCGCTCCCGCCTGTAGTGGATCCGCGCAACATTTCGCCGGAATAGACACTGAGGCCATTGCGCCCTTTCGCCTTGGCGTCATACATGGCCGCATCCGCAGCCGCCAAGAGTTCCCCCGCCGCACCGCCATGTCTTGGGAAACAGGCGACGCCGATACTGCAGGTGACCTCCAGACATGCCCCGTCCAGTTCGACCGGCTCGCTGATCTTCCGCCTGATTTCGTCCAGCCGGGAGCAAAAATCACCTTCATCCGCCTGCAAAACCAGAATGAATTCATCGCCTCCCATGCGACCGGCTAGTTCACCGTCGCGCAGGAGCACCGAAATCCGTCCGGCAATCCGTTGCAGGAGCTTGTCTCCCGCTGCATGGCCGAGCGTATCGTTGACCGGTTTGAACTGATCCAGATCGAGAAAGCCAACAGCCACCCTCCGAGATCGGGAAGCTGCCTGTTGGAGAATCTCGTCGAGCCTTCGCTCCAGGAAGGCCCTGTTCGCCAGTCCCGTCAGCGTATCGTGTTCGGCCAGATAGCGGATGCGCTCATCGGCAATGCGCCTGTCTATGGCAATGCCGGTCAGCCTCGCTGCAGTAGTGAAAAACTCCCTGAGATCAAGGTCTTTCGAAGCGTCAACATCGGCCACCAAGCCTAGAAAACCGTGCCCCTCAGCGTCCGCAGACGGAATCTCGATGCAGAATATGGTTTGGCTGTCTGGAAGCAATGTCCTCAACACCACTTCGAGACTCGCGGCAGAAAGCGGCTCAAGCCCACCTCTCAAACCGGTCACCAGTTGAGGCAGCGAAGGCGCGGATATGACGACTTCGTCAGTCGTTTCCCCGGTAACCATGGCAACACAGTGAACACCAGCTGTAATATCTTCCAGCAAATGTGCCAGCTGATCGACAAATTCCGGTATGGCAACCGCGCTGACCGTCATTTCCAGAATACGGGCCTGAACCTGCATGAAGCGTTCAGCCCTTTTCTTGATGGAAATGTCACGAGACACACCCACGACGCCGATAATATTGCCGCTTCTATCGCGCAAAGGCACGCGCGAGATCATGAGCCAGCGATCAGCCCCGCCGCGCATGGCGCGTTCTTCATAACCGAGATCCGGCTGGCCGCTTTCCATGACCTGCTTTTCGATTTCGGAAATGCGAGCAGTGATCGCAGCTTCACCATGAATTTCGAAGTCGGTCAGTCCGACCAGATCTCTGATGTCCGATAGTCCGTTGTTGCGAACCACAGCATCATTGGCAAACAGGAACCGACCCTGCAGGTCCTTGGCATAGATGAAATCTGGCACGTGATTGATCATTGCGACGAGCCAATTGAGCTGCTCTTCGCCTGCACAGGCGTGATCGCCCGGGTTCAGTTGTGATGGCTGACACCCCGCGTGAGCAGGATGTAGATCACCCTCATTCTTATCGGCATCTTGCAATGCCTTATTTGCCAGACCTTTAATGGATAGAGCCCCTCCATGCTTTCATGACCATATTAGCAATCTTTTGATTAGTGGGAATGGCATAAAACGGTCGTACCATCGCTTTGCGTCACATCCGATACTCTTTTCCGTGACTTTACGTGTGGTGTGCAAACTGCCAACATCACTCCGGAGTACAACCATTTAGGTTTCCGGTAACGGGGACGAACATCCAGTTTCATTTAGGCAGTTCTTTCACAACAAAACATTCCGATGACGAGGTCTCATGAAACAAGGCATCGACCTGACAACAGCCCCGATCAATCAGGCTTTGCTGCTTTTTGCGTTGCCGACGCTTGGCTCTTCCATATTGCAATCGGCCAACGGTTCGATCGATACGATCTGGATCGGCCAGTTGCTGGGCGAGAATGCACTTGCTGCGACGACAAACGGCAACCTGGTCATGTTTCTGCTAACCGCCTTTGTCTTCGGTTTCGGCATGGCATCGACGATCCTGATCGGACAGGCATTCGGGCGGCGTGATGTCGAGACAGCGCGCGCAATAGCGGGCACCACGGTTGGTACTTTCGTGCCGCTTAGCATTGTCGTCGCCATCATCGGCTGGCTACTCGCCCCAAAGGTGTTGGATTTGCTCGGAACGCCTGAAGCAATTGAACCGCTGGCGCGCGCGTTTCTGCAAGTTACGTTCCTCGCCATGCCGGCGATTCTGATGCAGACGACATTGATGATGGCATTGCGCGGCAGCGGCGACGCCATGACCCCGCTCATATTCATGGGAATGGCCGTTCTTTTGGATATAGCGCTCAATCCCCTTTTCATTCTGGGCTGGGGGCCGTTGCCCGCACTCGGTATCGCAGGGTCTGCCCTGGCGACGGCTGCCGCCAATTACATAAGCCTCGCAGCGATGCTTTATTATATCTACTACCGTGATCTGCCTTTGCGCCTGCGCGGCGAGGAATTATGGCTTCTAGTTCCGGACCGGGAATTACTGCAGCTGATCTTCACCAAAGGACTGCCAATGGGCGTCCAGATGATTGTGGTTTCCAGTTCGATGCTGACCATGATGCGGCTGGTCAATCAGGAGGGGGTCGATACGACAGCCGCCTTCGGCGCTACGCAGCAGCTCTGGACTTATGTGCAGATGCCGGCAATGGCGCTTGGCGCTGCTGTCAGCGCCATGGCTGCCCAGAATATCGGTGCGGGAAAATGGGATCGCGTGAGTTCGATAACGCGTATAGGGGCGATTTATGCAGTTCTGATGACGGGAGCCCTGGTTGTGCTGCTGCTTCTCGCGGATCGACAGGCCATGCAGATATTTCTCGGCGCGGACAGTCCGGCAATCGCGATAGGCCAGCACATCGGGCAGATCGCGACCTGGGGCTTCATCGCCTTCGGCGTATCGATGGTTCTTTTCGGAACTGTAAGAGCAAACGGCCAGGTTATCTGGCCGCTCATCATTCTCTTCGTATCCATGTACCCGGTGCGTCTCGGTGTCGCCATTGGTCTGCGTGAACAGTTTGGTTCCGATGCGCTCTGGCTGAGTTTTCCAGCTGCAATGGTATCAACCCTGCTGATGGCGACGGTCCTTTATTTTCACGGCGGATGGAAAAAGAACTCATCGATGCATATCGACGCCCACGAACTTCAAGGGGAAGCGGCTTGTGTATCGCAATCGACAGAAGCCGCCCCATCGAGCAATGCGCTTGCTCCCAATGCTCCGCTTGTGGTGGAAGTCGAGCCCGGGACGTAAAGTTCCTGTTCAACCGATGGACCGCATACAGTTCACGCTCCGTCAAGGCTACACAAACGATAGGCTGGTTGGGTTATTGTTTCACAAGCTTCACCTGCAAGGGCACGGGGCGTGACACGATCCCCGTCTGTACGACGAAAGGAATCCTTCATGCTCCAACTAAGACCTATGCGAGAGGATGAGTTCCCGACTTATCTCGGCTATTTCATTCCTGACTACGCAGCGGAGGTTGCATCAAGTTATCGTCTTTCCGACGTAGCCGCTCTTGATCAGGTAAAACGAGAAATGGCTTCGGACTTGCCCGACGGTGTCAATACGACTGACCAGATCTTGCTGTGTTTGATCGACCCTGCCTGCAGTCCGGAAAAGCTTCTCGGCTATCTCTGGTACAAACAGGATCCAGCGAAACAGGTAGCATTCATTATGGACTTTTACATCTTTCCCTCTTTACAGGGGAAGGGATACGGCAAGCTGGCCTTAACAACCCTGGAGGTCGACTTAAAGCGTCAAGGCTTTCAGCAAATCAAGCTCCGCGTCGCCGCTGACAACGCGCGTGCCAGGCATGTTTATGATGCAACGGGATTTCATGTGACGGGTATCAATATGAATAAGTCC
>NZ_JAHWRG010000070.1:0-1911 GCF_024539785.1 Ochrobactrum sp. BTU2
GCTCATGACTGCCTCCAAAAAGCAGTCTTGAATCAAGCTGCGATCAATTCGTCAACCAATTCGTCCACGCCGCCTAGATATCAGCTTTGAGATCGAGGCATTTCTTAATCGACCACCTTTTGCGCAAAGCGAGCAGGGTCGGGCGCTATTCGACGAAGCGGCGCGGATCGCGCAGGCGCTTGGCATTCACCTCGAAGGTATGGAAACGGGTGGCGGATCGGACGGTAATTTCACAGCAGCTATTGGAGTTCCTACACTTGATGGTCTTGGTGCAGATGGCGCTGGTGCTCATACATATAATGAGCATGCTCTGATATCAAGCATTGTGCCACGAACCGCACTTCTTGCAAATCTCATCTTGGCACTACAGAAACGCTCCTGCGTCCGGATTTCGGAGGGCGCATAAAAGAGCAAAGCTCAGCATGTGGCACAGTTGATCACGCTCCTTGTTGCATCGCTGGGTCGCAAATGCCGATTTCAAATCGCTGGAGCAGTTCCAGCGAGAGGTGCCGCATCCTTCTTCGCCCACTCACTGGGCTTCCAATGCACCGGCTGATCTCCTATGTTTCGGCATCCTTTTTCTCATTTCGCTGGACGACTCCAAAACATGAGCATGCTCTTCACTTCCATCTCAACAGGCAGCCTTTCAATGCCGAACCGCGTGGTTATCGCTCCGATGTGCCAATATTCAGCCGAAGAAGGTCGGATGACGAGCTGGCATATGATACATCTTGGTCAACTTGCATTATCGGGAGCGGGGCTTTTGACCATTGAGGCCACCGCTGTTAGCCCCGAAGGACGCATCACCTATGGCGATGTTGGCCTGTGGGATGATGTGACCGAAGCGGCCATGGTTCCTGTTCTGGAGGCAATCCGGCAATGGTCTGACATCCCGGTTGCGATTCAGCTTGCCCATGCCGGACGCAAAGCGTCGACCGAGAAGCCGTGGCTCGGTAGCGGGCAAATCCGGCCCGATCAGCCAAATGGTTGGCAGACTGTTGCACCCAGTAGGCTACCTTTCGCTCCGGATGACCATGCACCCGAAGCCTTGGACAAGGCAGGGATGGAGCGCATCCGTGATGCCTTCGTTGAGGCGGCACGCCGTAGCGTGCGATTAGGCATTGATGCTATCCAGTTACACGCAGCACACGGTTACTTGCTGCATCAGTTTCTCTCACCTTTGTCGAACCATCGGGAGGACGCTTATGGTGGCAGCCTTGAAAACCGCTTGCGCTTTCCGCTGGAAGTTTTCGAAGCTGTAAAAGCCGCTGTTCCGAATGATTACCCGGTTTCTGTCCGAGTTTCGGGGACGGATTGGGTGGATGGCGGCTGGGATATCGATCAGACCGTCACCTTTGCACAGGCATTACAGGTTCGCGGCTGCGCGGCCATTCATGTGTCCAGCGGCGGATTGGACACTCGCCAGAAGATCTCGCTTGCTCCAGGCTATCAGGTACCGCTGGCTCGTGCGGTCAAGTCGGCAGTCGACATACCAGTGGTAGCGGTGGGAATGATCACGGACTTCGAACATGCGGAATCAATTGTGGCAACAGGTGACGCCGATATGATCGCACTTGCACGAGGAGTTCTTTACGATCCACGCTGGCCCTGGCATGCGGCGGCACATCTCGGTGCGCAGATTGGGGCAGCTCCGCAGTATCTGCGCTGCGAGCCCCGCACCCACCGTCAATTGTTTCAGCCCCGATAATATGATTATCGGGCAAGGCAAAGCCTGCTTCTGCCGTCGTAAAGTCGGCAGAGGCATGAGTGGTTTAGTCGCAAATTTTTAAGTGGGGTATAAGCGGCCTTATCTCCGGACACAGTTATGCAGCGTGCTCCGCAAACACCTCGAATGGCGACCGATTTTCATTAGCGAATTGCTTCTTACCGATCATATGAGCAACTTCGATG
>NZ_JAHWRG010000071.1:0-1711 GCF_024539785.1 Ochrobactrum sp. BTU2
GCTCCGCAACTTTCGGAGCGGCAAATTCCATGCCTATGGTCAACATACGGTTAAGCCCGAAAGTTTGCGACAAGCCCTTTTAAAGCCCCGGAATTAAAGTTCCGGGGTATTTTCATCTCTGTTTTGTACCTGCCGACGAAGCAGAATATCTTGGTATTTTTGATGAAAGAGATACCAAGTAAAAAAACCTATTAGAGCCTGATCCGAAATTAAGTTGAGTGGTGTCAGCGGGTTAGCTTGACGCCATCCCAAGTCGCTGATTCACGGGGTTTTGCAACAAACTTCCGGAGTTCGACGATGTGGACCGACACCACTCGGGCGCAGTATGCCCGTGCACAGCTGACTTTGCCAAGCGATTTGACTGACGCGGAATGGGCCGTGCTGGAGCCGTTTCTTCCGCAGCCTTCACAGGTTGGGCGTCCGCGGAAGTGGCCGCTGCGGCGCATCGTCGAGGCGATCCTGTATCTGCTGCGCGGAGGGCTGCCTTGGCGGATGTTGCCGCCCTGCTTTCCTCCGGTCTCGACGGTACGACGCTGGTTCTACCTGTGGCGCGACAATGGTCTGTGGCTTTCGCTCAATCATGCTCTGCTTCTGATCGGCCGGGAAGCGGCAGGGCGCGAAGCGTCGCCCAGTGCAGGAGTGATCGACAGCCAGAGTGTCAAAACCACCGAGAGCGGCGGGCCTCGGGGCTACGATGCGGGCAAGAAAATCAAGGGGCGCAAGCGCCACATCCTGACCGACACAGACGGCAACCTGGTTCATGCTGTGATCCACACCGCCGACATCCAGGATCGCGACGGGGCACCGTTCGTCCTCGCCGAAATAATCCGCCGCTTCCCGTGGCTGCGGCACGTCTTCGCCGATGGTGGGTATGCCGGTGACAAGCTCCGGGAGGCACTGCGCAAGATCGGAAAGAGCAAATGGACCATCGAAATCATCAAGCGGTCCGACGCCGCGAAAGGCTTCGAGGTGCTGCCGCGCCGCTGGGTGGTGGAACGAACCTTCGCATGGCTCAGCCGCAACCGACGTCTCGCCAAGGACTTCGAACAAACCATCGCCTCAGCAACCGCCTGGCTGTTCATCGCATCAATCCAGCTCTTCACACGCCGTATCGCAAGAGCATGAAATTACACGAGATAGTTTTGAATCAGACTCTAAATAAAGTATGGTTTTCTGCGGATTAGGCGCAACAGCGTATAAGCCGGGAATTAGCGTGCTTTCGTTCTTTTCCTTGATTTTAGTAATGTATGAGTTCAGCTCAAAGCGCAACAAGTCAATACGCTCTTGAGACTGTTGTATCTGATTTTCAATTCTTCGCCGATGCTCTCCATCTTCCAAAATTTCATATTTTTGTGTCAGGATCGATAATCTACGGTATTCATTATTTATTGGAGCGAGGTCTATCTCTTTATTGTCGGCCCTAGAAATTAATTCCAACTCAGCTCTTAATCTATTTTCTGAATTTTTTTTCTCGATTTCGGACAAGGTCCAAATGCTGAACATTAATAGAGTAATGCCGAGGAAAGTGATAAATTTATATAGATTGTCAGTTGGTGCATTAGAGATCATTGTTTTGCGGACCATCCATTTCTCTTTTTTGAAATTTACCTTAATCCCCGTTATCGAAAGGTTTGTGGTTTGCGCGCTGCCGCGCGCAGGGCAGGGAAGCGGCTTGGATTGAGAGAAGGGGCATCGGTCATAGGCGTGGTTT
>NZ_JAHWRG010000072.1:0-1664 GCF_024539785.1 Ochrobactrum sp. BTU2
TCTAAGCGATATTCCCGTTGCAGCCAATGACGATGCCGCACCGGTCGGTGAAGACAAAACACAGGCACGGCGGTCACCTGCCCGCAATATCGGCCGCTTGCCGAAGCATCTTCCGCGCTATGAAGAGATCATCGAGCCGGAGAGCAAGATTTGCCCCTGCTGTTCGTTCGAACTGCATTGCATCGGCACGGACGTCAGCGAGGCGCTCGACATCGTACCTGCTGTTGTCCGGGTCAAGCGGACGATCCGGCCGCGCTATGCATGCCGGGCCTGTGAGAGTGCCATCGTGCAAGCACCTGCACCGGCGCGGGTGATGGACGGTGGCATGGTGACCACGGCGTTTGCCGCGCATGTCGCTGTTTCGAAGTTTGCCTGGCATCTCCCGCTCAATCGCCAGGCACAGATGCTGGCCTCCTGTGGTGTCAGTATTGATCGTGGCACGCTTGGCACCTGGGTCACGCGGGTCGCCTGGTGGCTGGAGCTTCTCTATGACACGCTTACCGTTTTTATCCGCTCACAGCCGAGGGTGTTCTGTGACGAGACGCCGTTGCCGCAGCTCGATCCGGGGCGCAAACGAACCAAGGTCTGCCAGTTATGGGCGCAGGCGGTTGACGACCGTCCATGGAATGGTCCGGCACCACCGGCCGTGGCCTATATCTTTGCCGAAAGCCGCAGCGCCCGCGAGATCGAGGGACAATTGTCGTCGTTTACCGGCGTGCTTCAAGTCGATGGATACCAAGCCTATAAAACCATGGTCAAACGTCGGGGCAAAAGCAATGTCGCCCCCATGCGGCTGGCCTTCTGCCTTGCCCATGCTCGGCGCAAGTTTGTCGATGTCGTCAAGCTGACGGGCTCTTCGGAGGCTTTGTCGGTTCTTGCCAGGGTTGCGGAAATCTATCGGATTGAAGCAAAACTGCGCGGCGAAAGTGCCGATACCCGGCTCGTCGTGAGACGTCGCGAGGCCGCTCCAGTCATGAGAGAGCTGAAAGCCCATCTCACTGAACTGCGCGAGGAGGTGTCGGCGAAATCGGCGCTTGGCAAGGCCATCGGCTACACGCTCAACCATTGGAGCGGGTTGACAGCCTTCCTTGATGATGGCCGGGTCGAGGTGGACTCCAATGTCGTCGAGCGTTCAATGAAGTCCGTGGCCCTGACGAGGAAGAATTCGTTGTTCGTGGGCAACGAGCGGGGTGGAAAGTCCTTCGCGGTCATCGCATCGCTCGTCAATACTTGCAAATTGAATGGTGTGGATCCTGAGACCTGGCTTGCCGATGTGCTGGAGCGCATCATCTGCGGCAAAGTGAAAGCCACTGAAATGGAAAGCCTCCTGCCGTGGACCTGGAAGGCTGAGCGTGAAGCGATGATGCAGCAGGAGCGACGGGCGGCATGACGCACAACAGCCAGGAGATGACGGCACGTCCGAAGCTCGATGACGAGGCGTTCGAAGCCTTTATCAGGGGACGCCGTCCGGCATCGCCAATCTGGTCAATGAGCGGTCTCGATGGTTATCTTACGGCTCTGATCATTGGCCCAAAGTTCATTGACCCACGCAAATGGATCCCGGAACTGACCGGCCCGGACGCCCTGAACCTGCCGATGGAAACAACCGAACATCGGGCCGTGCAGACTATCGTTGCGGAATATAACCGTATCTCGACAAGCCT
>NZ_JAHWRG010000073.1:0-1638 GCF_024539785.1 Ochrobactrum sp. BTU2
GGGGGTGGGGATTTTCGTCCCCCTTTGTTTCCCATCCCCCCAAAAGGTTTCCCTCCGCCACCGTGGTCGCCGTCCGCCGCTGATCCGCAGCGGCCGCCCGTAACCCCACGGAGGCTCGCCCCATGCGACCCGATCTCGCCGTTTTGCCGCCGCGCTACCTGCGCACCAAGGAAGCCGCCGAATTCCTCAGCCTGTCCGCCCGCACCCTTGAGAAGCATCGGACCTACGGCACAGGACCGGCCTATCGCAAACTTGGCGGTCGCGTCGTCTATGCCGTGGACGATCTCGAAGCCTGGGCCGAGCGCGGCGCCGTCACCTCGACCTCCGATCCGCGCGGCCAGGTGCTGCCGGCGAAGCGCCAGACGCTCCCCGCCGTTCCGCAGCCCGGCCGCTATGCACGCTGATCGCGGCCGGTTTTTCGAATGGCGGCGCGGCATAGGTCCCTCTCGGAGCGCGGGCAGCTCGATCTGTTCCGGGCGCTCCCCGGCGACTTCGCGCCAAGAGACGCGCAGGATCTCATGGCCTATCCCTTCTTCTCCCTCTCCAAGACCCATCGCGTCGCGCCGATTGATTTCGTCGCCGGCAATGTGACGATCCGGGTCGAGGCCGTCCCCGATCACGGCATGGCGACCATCTGGGACGCTGACATCCTGATCTGGGCGGCAAGCCAGATCGTCGAAGCCCGCGACACCGGACTTCGCACCTCCAGGCTGATGGCCGCCACCCCTTACGAAATCCTCTCCTATGTCGGGCGCGGCACCAGCGCGCGCGACTATCAGCGCCTCAAGGCCGCGCTCGACCGGCTGCAGTCGACCACGGTCTCCACCTCGATCCGCCAGACGGCCGAGGGCCGCCGCCATCGCTTCTCGTGGATCAACGAGTGGCAGGAGCGCACCGACCGCAACGGCCGCCCCGAGGGCATCGAGATGATCGTGCCGGACTGGTTCTACCAGGCCGTCCTTGATGACGCGCTGGTGCTCACCATCGACCGGGCCTATTTCGATCTGACCGGCGGCCTCGACCGTTGGCTCTACCGCATCGTGCGCAAGCACGGCGGCCGCCAGCGCGACGGTTGGCGTTTCGACTTCCGCCATCTTCACCAGAAATCCGGCAGCCTGTCGCCGTTCAAGCGCTTTGCCTTCGAGCTGCGCGACATCATCCGGCGCCAACCTCTGCCCGGCTACACGCTCTTCCTCGAAGCAGAGATCGGTGGGCGGATGCTACTCGCTTTCGAGCCAGCCGCGCCCTGTGGAAAACCTGTGGACGGCCTCGTGCTATCGGGAACCCGGACTATCGTGCTATCGGGAACCGGAGGCTCGTGCTATCAGGAACCCAAACAGGGTGTAACGCACAGAAATCAAACACGAAATCGCGCCCTTAACTTAGAGTCTAACCAAGAAACTAACCTTAAAGAGCGCGCGCGCGATGTGGAAAACCTCATCCGCGACGCCGCCAGAAGCCTCAGCACAGCCGCGAAGACGAGCATTCCGGTCACGCCATCCGCGCGCCCAGCGGCTCCCGATCACGCTGACACGGCTGCATCCGTCGATCCCGAAACACCTGGACTTCCTCTCGATCCGCCGGGAGGAAGCCGATGATCGTCGCGTTCCTCAATCAGAAGGGCGGCGTCGGCAAGAC
>NZ_JAHWRG010000074.1:0-1411 GCF_024539785.1 Ochrobactrum sp. BTU2
CGGCACCTTGCAGGAGCGGATTGTCTCCGTTGTTGTGGAACCGATGAACAGGTTGCGGAGCCGCGAATGACTGAAAGCACCCATCGCAAGCAGATCGAAAACCTCTCGGTCCACCGTCTCCGAAATCACTTTGTCAGCCGCCCCCTTTACGATGGCGACTTCAGGAACGATGCCAGCTGCCTTAAGCATAACAGCCGCATCATCGAGCTTTTTGCGGTTCTCCGGGCTCTCCTCTCCTGCCATGATCAGTTTGCAGTCAAGGCCACTGAGGATCGGACTCCGGGAGATTTGATCGACCATTTTCAAGGCCGTTGCTCCGCCGTCATAAGCGATCAATAGTTTATTGATTGGATTGAACCCGCGCGAAGTAATCAGAATGGGTTTATGCGTGGAACGAACCACCCTTTCCAGATTTGAGCCAAGATGCCCTTTCGCAAAGTCAGCTCCTTCACCGCGCTTCCCGATGACGATGATATCCGTAACGGTTTCGAATTCACGTACGGTTTCAACCAGATCACCGTTACGCAACTTCGTATCTACGTTGGCAAGGCCTGCTTCCTGTAGTCGGGCCTTCGCTTCGTCCAACAGCAAACGACCACGCTTGTGGGCGACTCTGGTCTTCTGTTCATCGAGCTTTGCCAATTCCTCAAGAAGGACGGTACGAGCACCCAGTCCAATGCTGCCACTAAGATCAACCTGTTCTGAAGCAGTATCGCGTCGGCCAATCACGTGAATGAGTTCCACATTCACTTTCGTTCTAGATGCTATCCACGAGATATGGTCGCATACACTCTGTGCATAGGTCGAGCCGTCGATCAATCCGAGTATATTAGTCATTAGCGTTCCTCCCTCAGTGACCCATCAGGCGTTCCATGGCGCCGGGTTTGTCGTGAATGGCGAGTTTGTCGACAATGGTCTCACTCGCCTCGTTCATGCCCAGAATGTTAACTTCTGCGCCTTCGCGGCGGAATTTCAGGACGATCATATCGAGAGCGGAGACACTGGAAATATCCCAGATATGAGCGTGACTGACGTCGATTGTGACCTTGTCCAGAGACTCCTTAAAATCGAAAGCTTTGTTGAAATCGTCTGCTGATACGAAGAAAATCTGACCCTGGACAGTGTATGTGCGATGCGAACCATCTGGTGAGAGCGTTGAGGTGACGCGAAAAATTTTCGAAATCTTCCATGCGAAGAACACGGCTGAAAGAAGCACGCCGATGAGAACGCCGATGGCGAGATTGTGGGTGTAAACCACACCGACCACAGTCGCTATCATGACGATTGAAGAAGAACGCGGGTGAACAGTGAGGTTCTTGATTGAGGACCAGGAGAACGTGCCAATCGATACCATGATCATGATGGCGACAAGCGCTGCCATGGGAATCTGGCTGACGAGATCGCCAAGTAC
>NZ_JAHWRG010000075.1:0-1396 GCF_024539785.1 Ochrobactrum sp. BTU2
ACGAAATCACGGCTGAACTTTCTGTCGCTGCTGCGTGGCAATTATACCGACTATGTTCTTAACGATGCAGCATTCGAGTATTTGCTGGCGCGTAAAGCGGATCCTGCACTCATAGCCCGCTTACAACCCCGCAAACCACAGCACTTTCCCAATCAGGTGCTATTTCTTGAGCATCTGCTCAGAAATGGCGTCGATATCTTCGATAACAATACGCTCCGCATGTTCGGTGAAGCTGGTCTATGGGGAGCTATCCGATATCACGGGCTTATGGGCAATACGGTGATTGTCTCTGACGATGCCGGTCAATTCCGGGTGGGAGACCATGCCCTGTGCTGGGTCCATGCGGAACGTTTGTTGCACAAACTGATGCCGGCGAAACCACAGCAGGTGAAACATGTTGAAACGCTGCGCAAACTTATCTGGCTCTTTTACAAGCTTTTGAAAGACTTTGCCCGAAGTCCCAGCCGTCGTACAGCCCAGGCCCTTGAAGTCAGGTTCGATCGGATCTTTTCCATCCGCACCGGATATGCTGATCTGGATAAGCTTCTGGCGCGCTTACTGCGCCGTAGACAGGAATTGCTGAAAGTTCTCGAACGACCCGAGATCCCGTTGCACACCAATGCCTCCGAGAATGATCTGCGCAGCTGCGTCACCAAACGAAAAATCTCCGGCGGCACCATGAGCCGGGATGGACGTATCGCCCGCGATACCATGCTCGGCCTTATGAAGACCTGCAAGAAACTCGGGCTTTCCTTCTGGCACTACCTCGGCGATCGGCTTGGTGTATCCACTCAGAAGCCAGCCATTCCGGAGCTTGCAGGCCTCATCATCGCAAAAGCCCGATAGTGTTCATCTTTATCGGCGGCGACCAGGCTTTGTAAATGGAACGACCCGGCCTGCTTTTGTCGGCGCCTCATCTAAAATATGGCGACCAGTCAGGCTCAGCAATGACGGCGAAACGTTCCACTGTTTGTCGCCATCGGTATGTACCGTCACTGTCTTGCGATTACGGCGGATTACAAAACCACGAACCTCGGCACCATCCGGCCCTTCAAACATCACGCCGCTGCCGATCCTGATGTCCTGAAGGGCTACTTCATTCCTTTGCTGCTGCAGAAACTGCAATCTCTCAACGATACGCCGGTTCAGCGCCATCAGCATCGCTTCATCCAGACTATCAATGTCGATCTCAGTCATCCGCGCCTTCTTCAAAATGCAATGGGAAGCAATCTTCTGTCACAGACCGGATTATGGTAGATTGCAAGTCAGCGCGCAATTGCACAGTGAAATAGCACCGCCAACGGATATGCCCCGCTTACCCCATCGTTGTAACCGGGGCAGATTTGGTGGCAGTTCTTTTGTTTTTGAGTCGAAGTCAGAAATATTAAACCCTGTG
>NZ_JAHWRG010000076.1:0-1365 GCF_024539785.1 Ochrobactrum sp. BTU2
GCCGCACTGCCAGCCCCAGATATTAGTCCTCCGGCCAATTGGCCAGCTCCTTGCGCCGTTCCTCCAATGACGGTTCCTGCTGTTTCTGCGACAGTTTGGGCAGCGCCACCAACTGCTTTAGCGCCGCCAGATAAAATTGAAAGTGCAAATAGCGCAGAGATTAATGTTCCCAAGCCCCAAACAGCCAGACCGTTCAAGCCATCACGAACGGTCAGTTCGTCCCGAGTAGCGGTACCCGCAGGTCTTCGCATGCGGCCGGCGATATAGCCTCCCAGCATATAAGAACCAACCATGGAGATGATGACAAACAGCGCAGTAAGGACCAACCACGCTACGCTTATATCGCCTCCGTTATCCAATGAGATCGAACTAAGACCAAGTCCGCTCGCGAAAGTTGTCAAGACTGTCATGGTGGCCGATGCAACAACTGTTCCTGCAAAAATTGCTGGCCAGTCTACATAACCGCGATTACCATCGCTCTGTACTGAGTTTTGATCAACCATTAGCGTAACCCCAGAAATGACAGGATAAACAGAACGATTACAACCAGACCAACGAGATAGATTATTGAGTTCATTATCGTGTCTCCTCCATTACGGATGGCGCTAATGAACAATTCTTGCGGGCAAAAAGTTCCAAATTTTAAGAGAGACTTGCTGAATAAGCCGCGCGACGTTGTTTCAGTTTTTAGGGATATATTAGCCACTTAATGGTTCGTTCGTCTTAGTTTACGAAGGGGAGCGCCGCTATCAAATTAATATTGCTTGCTTTTTCGACATCTGTAATAGCTCCAGCTCCGGTCTATGGCCAACCGAGGGTTGGAAAAAACTGAAAGAACGTCCATTGCATACGGGAGTTGGGACTCCTGGACGGCGCAACCGTCGTTGAAATGGAATACCGGGACAAAAATGTCTCTGCCAAACGGAAACAGACACCAATCATCGGCGTCACGGTTGAAACCTGTTTTCACCCAGCGACGAAGGCGGCTTCGCCTGAGGTCGCATCCCTTCTCTGATCGAGACCTGTAAATTCAACGACATCGCTCGCTTTACCTTTCTCAAGGCTAGACTAACCACTATCGTAAGGGGCATTCCCAAAGTCGACGACCTGTTTCCATGGAACGTCAAGCAAGGAGAGCTGCGCTCAGCACCGAACGCTTACTGTGATCGCACGTAGATCGTTTCAAATGTGAAGGTCAAGAACGAGCGATATGATTTTCTGGCAACCACTCTCCTGTGAACTAAAACACCGCGGGAAGCGCTGATGGTCCCTCTTTAAAAAACTTTTTTGGAACTTATGTCGCCAGCGGGAGTTTCATGTCTGTTACTTAATTCACTGGAGAAATACAATGAAAATCAGAACGTT
>NZ_JAHWRG010000077.1:0-1356 GCF_024539785.1 Ochrobactrum sp. BTU2
GAAGAGGCGTGGCAAGGCAGGTGTAGCATGAGGACCACCGCCGCCATACACGTTGCGAAAAAGCAGCTGGACCTTGATGACGATACCTATCGTGCGATCTGCATTCGCGTCACCGGCAAGCATTCGTCTGCGGCCATGACTGAAGGCGAGCGGCTGAAGCTCATTGATGAGTTTCGTCGTCAGGGCTTCAAGCCCGCTTCAAAAGGTTCTCGAAAGCGCCTTGAAGGCAAGTTCGCCGGAAAGCTCCAGGCTCTGTGGATTGCAGGCTGGAACCTTGGGCTTTTCGATAACCCTGCCGATGAAGCTTTGCTGGCCTTCGTGAAGCGCCAGACGAAAATAGATCATGTCCGTTTCGTTCATGATTGGGCTGATGCGCGCATAGCGATTGAGAGCATCAAGAAGTGGATCGAACGCGAAGTCGGTCCGGTCTGGCGGGAAGATATGTTCATGCAGGGCTGGAGGCGCGCGGACGGCGCGAAAGTTGCGGCAGCGCAATGGAGTGTACTTTCGCAGCAAGGAAGACTGCCGGAGCCGGGTAGCTTCACCCGATACGTCCGGGCAGTTCTCAGCCTTGATGACCAGTTCGATTTTGAAGAGCTCAAGCCGCAGAACTGGCAACCGGTCATGAATGCGCTTGGCGCAGAGATCAGAAAAGCGGCGCGGCCATGATTTTCACGATCCGCGCCACATCAGAAACGATATCCACTCGCCGGGAGAAGTCCGGGCGGGCGGCGCGGTTATTGAATAAATCCGAACGACTTTGCAGTGTGTTCCGTTGCAGCGCAGTAAGCGAACTTCTCGGCCCCAACCAAATCAGAAACGTCGCTTTTCTGTGCCTCGGTCCATCTCATGAGTGTTGCGGGAAAACTGATGGACGAGGCCGGAACGTTTTCCGCGATGTACTTTTTAATGGCAGACTGATCGTAAGAAAAACCGCACGGTTGTTCCGCTGCGAGGATGGTGCCCAAGTGAATACCCATGCGTTCTTCGTTGAAGTCTTCCGCGAACGCAATAGCAACACATCCAAACAACGTCAGTCCAGCCAGTACCAGTCTCATATCAACCCCCAGAAATTTCCTCCAATAAAGCGCGCCGTGCGCGTTTTGGCAATGGTGAGGGCATGATGATGGTTCAGCAATCCGCACCTCTGGTTAATCTGCCTTTGTTTATCGCGCCGGAATTGGCCGAGATAGAGCGGCTCCAGACAGAGCGTAACACCTTGCGTCAGCGTATCCATGCGTTCCGGCCACACTGCTACAAGCGTGTCGAGCTGGAAGCCCGCTTGCGCGTCATTACCGCGCAACAACTGGCGCTTTCCGCAGAGATCGGGAGGCAGCATTGAAGGATCATCGACTT
>NZ_JAHWRG010000078.1:0-1356 GCF_024539785.1 Ochrobactrum sp. BTU2
AAGTCGATGATCCTTCAATGCTGCCTCCCGATCTCTGCGGAAAGCGCCAGTTGTTGCGCGGTAATGACGCGCAAGCGTGCTTCCAGCTCGACACGCTTATGGCAGTGTGGCCGGAGCGCATGGATACGCTGCTGCAAGGTGTTACGCTCTATCTGGAGCCGTTCGATCTCGGCCAATTCCGGCGCGATAAACAAAGGAAGATTAACCAGAGGTGCGGATTGCTGAACCATCATCATGCCCTCACCATTGCCAAAACACGCATGGCGCGCTTTATTGGAGGAAATTTCAGGGGGTTGATATGAAACTGGCATTGGCCGGATTGGTACTTTTGGCGAGCAGCGCGATTGCCTCGTCCGCAAATTTTGACGAACAGAAAGTCGCTAACGACCTCGGTACTGTTCTTGCCGCTGAAGAAGCTTGCGGTCTGAGTTACGACCAAGATGCGATACAAAAGTACGTCACCGAAATTGTTCCAAGTGACGTGACTAGTTTTCCCGGAACTTTGGGACTGTGGACGCGCACCCGAAAAGATCAGATGCAAACGATGACAGGCTCCGAGAAGACTGCGCAATGTGCGTCCATCAAGAACATCGCAAAGACCTACGGCTTCATTAAATAGCCGCGCCGCCCGCCCGGATTTCTCCCGGCGAATTGATATCATTTTTGATATGGCGCGGATCGTGAAAATCACGGCCGCGCCACTTTTCTGATTTCTGCGCCAAGCGCATTCATGACCGGCTGCCAGTGCTGCGGCTCTAGCTCTTCAAAATCGAACTGGTCATCCAGACTTAGAACAGCCCGAACATAGCGGGTGAAGCTTCCCGGTTCCGGCA
Organism: Ochrobactrum sp. BTU2; assembly: GCF_024539785.1. Taxonomy (NCBI): domain Bacteria; kingdom Pseudomonadati; phylum Pseudomonadota; class Alphaproteobacteria; order Hyphomicrobiales; family Brucellaceae; genus Ochrobactrum; species Ochrobactrum sp. BTU2. The sequence continues at coordinate 834 of NZ_JAHWRG010000078.1, forward strand.
GTCTGCCTTGCTGCGAAAGAACGCTCCATTGCGCAGAGGCCACCTTCGCTCCGTCTGCGCGCCTCCAGCCCTGCATAAACATATCTTCTAGCCAGACCGGCCCGACTTCGCGTTCGATCCACTTCTTGATGCTCTCGATCGCTATGCGCGCATCAGCCCAATCATGAACGAAACGAACATGATCGATTTTCGTCTGGCGCTTCACGAAGGCCAGCAAAGCTTCATCGGCAGGGTTATCGAAAACTCCAAGGTTCCAGCCTGCGATCCAGAGCGCCTGGAGCTTTCCGGCGAACTTGCCTTCAAGGCGCTTTCGAGACCCCTTTGAAGCGGGTTTGAAGCCCTGGCGACGAAACTCATCAATCAACTTCAGCCGCTCGCCTTCAGTCATGGCCGCAGACGAATGCTTGCCGGTGACACGAATGCAGATCGCGCGATAGGTATCGTCGTCAAGGTCCAGCTGCTTTTTCGCAACGTGTATGGCGGCGGTGGTCCTCATGCTACACCTGCCTTGCCACGCCTCTTC
>NZ_JAHWRG010000079.1:0-1324 GCF_024539785.1 Ochrobactrum sp. BTU2
ACTTCAATAAACAGGCAGACTGACCGGCATTCAGCACCCTCATATCACTACTATGTGCCCTCAAATGAGCGCTTACGCTTCACCATCAGCATGAGGGCTTGGTCCCAAGTCATGAAGTTCTCCTTTCGTCTCTCTGACGGAAGGAGGCCGCACCGCAGCATCGAGGAGTCAGGGATCGCGGAGCGACCGCCGGTGGCGGCGAGCGGGGGAGCCGATTTTCTGGCGACGCCCTCTTCGGGCGGCGGCCGAAAATTGGGGGACCGCGATGTCCTTGACGCCGGAGAGGCGGTGCGACAATCGGACGTCAGAGAGAGATAAACCACGGCCCCGACCAGGGGTCGTGTCCGTTTCTGGCGGCAGCCGGCTCTGTGCCGACCCCCGGCGGATTGTCCGGGTGTTCTCTGGACCTGACTCCGCCCGACGCGTTCATAGGAGGCGACCGAAGCCACCTCCTATCGAATCGTCAGGCATAATCATCGGGGAAGAACCGGTCGGAAATGTCCTCCTCGCCGATGTGCCATTGCCTGTCGGACCAGCGCGACGGCAGGAACTCCTCATCGCCGTAGAAGTACGCGATGACGATCTTGTCCGGTTCACGGAAGATACCGAACTCAACCTCGTTCTCGATCGCCCATAGCAGGGCGGTCGACAGGAATTCCTTCGAGATCGTGGCAGGCAGATGGATTTCGCCATCGAAGGGTTCGCGCGGTCCTTGATGGTCCTCGCTAGTCGCATCGACGTTGTTGTTTTCAATCGCAGTCATGGAAAATCTCCTTTTCGTTTCTGACGAAAGGTGTCCACGCTGTAGCCCAGAGGGGTCAGGGACCGCGGAACGCGGCCGCCGAGCGGCAAGCGGAGGAACCGATTTTCTGATCCGGGCCTGAAAGGAACGGAGCTAAAAATTGGAGGGGCCGCGCAGTCCTTGACGCCGGATGGGCTGGCGTACACTGGGAAGTCAGAGAGAGAGGAGCACCACGGCGTCGGCCAGACGCCGTGTCCGTATTGGGATGGGGATGGTTTGGAAGGGGGTGTGACACCCCCTTCCATGGGAGGATGTTTGAAGGAGGGGCTTCGCCCTTCCTTCATGGGGAGAGCTTTAGAGGGGCGGCCGTGCCCCCCCTTTCATCACAGGAGCATCGGACCAAAAAGTGGTTTCCGGTTTTTGGGAACGATCCGATGCTCCGACAAGGAAGTCGGATTTCAACGCGCCCATGCGCGTGGCGATTCCGTCCGAAGTTCTCGTGAAGGGTAAGCGCGCATTTCTAGGCACCTTTTCTGGCTAACGAGATTGAGGCAAAGGGTGTCCACCGATAGAAAGGGTGGA
>NZ_JAHWRG010000007.1:0-218493 GCF_024539785.1 Ochrobactrum sp. BTU2
GCTCATGACTGCCTCCAAAAAGCAGTCTTGAATCAAGCTGCGATCAATTCGTCAACCAATTCGTCCACGCCGCCTAGCGGGTGATACTGGTGTTTATATAGTTGTCCAAAAAGGCGAAAGCGAGTTGATTCCGTTGAAATATATTTGAGCAATGCCTTTTTGAGGCCCGATTCTGCGGCCAAAAGCTACGTAACGGAAACATGTTAGTCTTGCACGACGTACAAGAAAACTTGAGGGAGAAAACTATTGCTAACGCTGGCCGGGCAAATTAAAGGAAGCACGGCAGTGAACTGCGGCTTCATCCATATCCTTCAATAAATGACAGGGGCGGCGACGCGAACACATCGCGATTCAAAGTTTCCCTATCTTAGTAAGGTTGAGTTCGAGTTTTTCTATTTGCCGATTCAAGAAGAAAGACTTGTTGGTAATGTAATGTGGTTTGACAATTCTATTGCAAATGACATTATCAACTGATATTCGCAATCGCGAACGGATGGGGCAGAGTTTTGGAATACGTAACGACGATGGCAGGCGGGGATCTCCAGTTGTCGATTACGCAACAATAAAAAGTAAGAAGGAAATCTACCTTATGGAAAATCTGGACACGCACGACGAGAGCGCAGAACTGCTTCTAAGCCTTACTGCAGATGTAGTAGCCGCATATGTCGGCAATAATTCGATTCGCGCTGGCGAGTTGCCGCTGCTGATCGCTGAAGTACATGCCGCTTTCAAGCGTCACGTCGAACGCGAAGAAGCGCCTGTCGTCGTTGAGAAGCCGAAGCCTGCCGTCAACCCGAAGAAGTCGGTTCATGACGATTACATCATCTGCCTCGAAGACGGCAAGAAGTTCAAGTCGCTGAAGCGTCACCTGATGACCCATTACAACATGACCCCGGAACAGTACCGCGAAAAGTGGGATCTCGATCCGAATTATCCGATGGTTGCTCCGAATTATGCTGCTGCTCGTTCGCGTCTGGCGAAGAAGATGGGCCTGGGCCGCAAGCCTAAGGACGCTTAATCGCTCCGATATTTCGAGCGAGCTGCGCTTTACCGCATCTGTTCTGAAAACTTTATAGAAATGGCCGTTATCGTTGAGCTTATGCTTTTCGATAGCGGCCATTTTGTTTTGGGTTCAGCATTTTCGGAAGCAAGTGGTCTTTTCAACCGATCCGGTCGAAAGCCTGTTTCAACGCAATGTGCCGGTTCAGGTCATAACTCCGGTGACCACACATGCCTTTCAAACGTTCCCTTTCCATAAGGCGCGTCAGCCGCCGTTTGGTGCGCTCTTTTTCTTCCTGCGGTGCCGTGAGAACCTCATCGAGGTCGATACCGGCGATGATCTGCAAGGCAATGCGCTGCATCGCGGTCAGTTGATTCTGTTTTTGCCGGGCAAAAAATAGTGTGCGGGCGTGTTTCAGATCCGCTTCCATGGCAATTATCCTCATTTCCTGATGCGAAAGAGCATGAGCCATGCAGAATTGTGTTGGATAATATTCCTATATTTTGCCGGATTTTTCTTTAAAATAGTTATGGATCGCAATCGACCGAAGCAAGTTAATGCCGAGATGACAAGGCCTTAGCTTATGTTAGAAGTGTCGAAACTAACCAAAGACGGCAAATTATTCCACGAAACTTATCCACACTTGCATTTTCCTCCGTATAAGAAGATATTCCTATTCTGGCGAGGAAAGATGAATGTCTTTGGAACTATCGGATGTCATTCATACGCGGGCGGAAGCTTTCGAAGCATTGAAGGTGCTTGCTGCGCGGCATGGGAGAAGCCTTAGCCTCGAAAGGGTGGAGGGTATCGCCGACCGTTCGCGGGAGCAGCAGAATGTTGTGCTCGGTGATGCCCTTATCGATTTGCTTGTGGCTATGTTCGGTGTCTCCGGCGCTGAATTGCGGTCGCCCCTGCGGTGCAGGCGTGAGGTAGCCCGTGTTCGGCAGATCGGCATGTATGTTGCGCATACGGCTTTCGGGCTGGCCATGCGCGAAGTGGCCGCCGGATTTGCGCGGGACCGGACAACGGTCATGCATGCCTGTCATCTGGTGGAAGACATGCGGGACGATACGGATTTCGATGCAATCGTCTCGACATTTGAACGGATTGCGCAAAGTGCCTTCACGGCCTGGAGGATGGCGGCATGACCACCCAATTGCCGGCATCCGAAACGAGAATCATGCGTTTTTTGAAGAATGGCGATTGCGAGGTTCAGGATTCCGTTCGCGCTTCGCATGTTTTGCTTGCGACGGAACAGGGATCCATTGCCGCCTCCCGCGCCGAGCTGGAGGCCATGCAAAAAAGGGGATTGCTGCATTGGGAGGAGGAGCGGCTTGTTCTATCGCAGCCCGCCAACCGGCCTTTGAAAAATGGCGGCAAGTCATTATCCCGCCCGGCAAGAACCCTGCAGACCATCGACTATGAGCATGGCGAAAGGGTTGAGATCAATCTGGAGGAATCGCCGCTTGCCATGCTCTACAGGCGCAAGAATGCGAATGGTTCGTCCTTCATTTCGGAAAGCGAGTTTCTGGCCGGTGAAAGACTGCGTGCTGACTATACACGCGGATCGCTGATGCCATCCGTCACCATGCGCTGGGACACCCGCGTCGGAGGTGGGCGCAGCGGGCCAGGCGGCATGGCAGAGCTGACGGATATCGCGCTGGCCAGCCGCATCCGTGTCGAGCGGGCACTGGAAGCGGTCGGACCGGAGCTGAACGGTGTTCTTGTCGATGTCTGCTGCTTTCTGAAAGGGCTCGAAACCGTGGAACGTGAGCGGCAATGGCCGGTTCGCTCGGCCAAGATGCTGCTCAAGGTCGGTCTGGCCGCGCTGCACCGGCACTATAATCCTCACCTCGAAAAGGAGCGGGGAAGAGCGGTTGTCCTGCATTGGGGAACCGACGACTACCGGCCGCAGATGCGACCGCAGACTATATGAGATGATGAGGCGGCCCCCTCATTGACAGCTATCGGAGGCAGGTCTATCGCCTCTTTCTCAAAGGGACTCTGTGCCCGTTGGGGAAGTGGGGAGAAATCACATGAATTCGGTACGGAATCGGCTGGAAAGCATCCTGACGCGACTGGAAGCGCGGGCAGCAAGCGAACACGTTTTCAGCAAGGTCTATGCACAACAGGCGCGGGCTGAGGCGGATGCCGCCGATGCGCGCCTTCGCGACGGGCGTCCCGTCAGCCCGCTCGATGGGCGTATTGTTTCGATCAAGGATCTCTTCGATGTTGCCGGAGAGCCGACACTTGCCGGTTCGGTTATTCGACGCGATGTGGCTCCGGCAACGCAGGATGCCACGATCGTCCGGCGTCTGCGCGATGCGGGTGCGGTCATTGTCGGCAAGACCCATATGACGGAGTTCGCTTTCACGCCGGTCGGTCTCAATCCGCATTACGGCGAGCCGGGCAATGCTATTGATCCGACGCGTGTTCCGGGCGGATCGTCGTCGGGTGCGGCCGTTTCGGCAGCGGAAGGCACCAGCGAAATCGCTATCGGTTCGGATACCGGCGGATCGGTGCGCATTCCGGCAGCGCTGAACGGCATTGTCGGCTTCAAGCCGACTGCGCGGCGCATTCCGCTGGACGGTGCATTTCCGCTGGCGCCGTCGCTCGATTCCGTTGGTCCGCTGACCAGGACAGTGGCCGATGCCATTATAACCGACGCGATTATGGCAGGCGAAGCGCCCGTGTTGCCGGACTCCCTGCCGCTCAAGGGGCTGCGCATTGCACTGCCGAAAGGCTATCTTCTGGCCGATATGGAGCGGGACGTCGCAAGACATTTCGAGGCAACTGTTGCGCTTCTTGAAAAAGCAGGAGCGATCATTGCCGACCTGGAAGTCGATGATCTGATCCAGCGTCTGCGCGAGGCAACCCGCGTCGGCTCCATCGCCGGGATCGAGGCAAGTCACATCCATGCATCGACCTGGCTTGGCGATCCTGATGCCAATGTCGATATTCGCGTGAAGCGCCCGCTGGCTGTCCGCGTCAAGGTTCCGATGGAAACCTATCGCGGGATCATGGAAACGCGCGCAACGCTTGTTCGTGAAATGGACGAGCGCCTGAGCGGCTTCGATATGTTCGTAACGCCCGCCACGCCGATTGTTGCGCCGACGATTGCTTCGGTCAGCAATGACGAGGCTGAATATGACCGTGTGGAAGGGCTGTTGCTGCGTGATACGCAGGTTGGAAACCAGTTCGACCTGTGCAGCATCACTGTGCCGATGCCGGGCATGACGCTGCCGACCGGCTTCATGCTCAGCGCACGTGGCGGCACGGACAAAAGGCTGCTTGCCGCAGCCTTGTCGGTCGAGAAACTCTTAGGCTGATTCTTTCGCCAGCTCTGCTTCACGACGGATGCGCGCCACCATGGCGCGCAGTCCGTTGGAGCGCTGCGGTGTCAGATGTTCATCGAGGCCGAGCTTTTTCAGGATGGCTTCCGGGTCCACGGCGAGAATGTCCGAAGCCTTTTGGCCCGAATAAAGCGCCAGCACGATGGCCACCAGACCGCGCACGATATGCGCATCGGAATCGCCCAGAAATTCGATAACCGGATCGTTGCCGTCTTGCGGCAGCGTCTTCAGCCAGACCTGGCTGACGCAGCCCTGAACCTTGTGTGCAGCATCGCGCGCATCGTCAGGATAGGGCGGCAGTTCCTTGCCGAGATCGATGACATAGCGATAGCGGTCTTCCCAATCGTCGAGAAATTCGAAATCGGACATGATGCTATCGATGGTCGTGGTCATGATACTCGCCTGAAAGAAGTTTCTTGCCGCTTATATAGTCATGAAACACCGCAAGGTCACGGAAAACTCGAGCGCATCCCGAAAAGTGTGAAACGGTTTTCGGACAAGATGCGCGTTTAAAAAACGCTCTAGCGTTGAATGGAACCAGTCAGGCGACGGTCCAGTGCGCGCAGGGCTTCGTCCCGCGAGGTCGGGATGGGAATGCCGATTGCGGCCTGCACAGGTGCGGTGGCAACCGGTTCCACACTCGCAGGCGATTGCGGTTTTGTGCCGAAACGGTCGCTCAGATATTCGAGCACGGCGCGGCTTCCTTCCAGAAGGCCGCTTCCGGCGCTGGAAACAAGTGAGGTGCCGTTCTGGCAGAAGGAAGGGTTGTCGATGCACAGCTTGCCCAGTTCCACGGCGGTTTTGCCATTGGCGAGAAGCTGGTCGATAGAATCCGGCTCCCGCTTCGTCTCGGCAATAGCTGGCTTCTCCTGCGGCTTGCTTTGCTCATCCGCAGGGAAGAAGCGCGGCATCACGATGAATGCCAACGACAGCCAGAATACGGATTTGAGGAGAAAACGGATCATTGCCTTCTTGCGGTTGCGTGCTCTCGGTTTGCGTCAATGTCCGATGAATTGGAAAAGATTCCGTAACTGTTCAGTTTATTGGAGCGCATCCCGAAAAGTGTGAAACTGTTTTCGGACAAGATACGTGTCATGGTAAAGCATTTGAACGTCAAAATTGTGCCGTGGCTGTGGTTTCGCCACCTGATCGCTACTCTCTGTTTACCATAGGCAGAAAAGCAGACCCGACGCGTCACTTATCCGCTTTGGACGGTCTCGCTTTATCGTTTCTTTAAAGCCTCGGCTGCAATCTGTTGCTGGCTGGGAGAGCGTCGTTACGGCGAACGGTTTTCCGGTTTAGACCATGCAAGAGTATTGAGTGAGTACGGCACGTTGAACGCCATTCTTTTGAAAACAGCCGAGACCGTCCGCACGAATGTGCAGGCGATCAGCCGTTTTTACGAACGTTTCTGCCGCCGCTGGGTATCCAGTCCCGATGCGGCCTCCATACGTGTCATCGGTTCGGTCATCACCGCGCCGGTCCTGCTTTGTGCGGCCGTGCTCGCCTCTGGCGTAACGCCGGGCTTTACGGAATTTGCGATTCTTGCAGCAAGTTTTGCAGGTGTCGCCATGATCCTTTGCGCGCTGTCGCTGATGAGCGTCGCCGCACCTGTTCTGGCTGGCCTGAACTTCGCTGCCTATGGCGCGGGTCTCGCCGCCATCGGCGCTTTTTCTCATGGCAATGCGGTCTTGTGGCTGATGGTGGCGGGTTTGCCGCTTGAAGTCTGGTTTGCGACCCGCAAGCCTGCTGCCGCAGCAGCGGGCGCCGCATTGGCGGCCATGATTCTCGGCTATTTTGCGACGGCAAGCGGTGGCGCCATTTCCGGCGGCAGCTATGTGTCCGTCGCTGTTCTCATGCTTTATGCTGCAAGCCTAGTTGCGCGCGGTTTTGTGAGCGCCGCCAGGCCCGCGCAGCTCAGGATCCACGCGCCGCAAGTTGCTGTTGCCGCAGGCGACGTGCAGTTCGGTCTTGATTCGGATGGCGTGGTATCCTCGGTCGATACGAATTCGGCAAAGCTTTTGGGCGTACAGCCCAAAATGCTGGAAGGCACGGCGCTCATCGACCGCGTTCATGTGGCTGACCGTGTGCAATATCTTTCGCTCCTGGCCGATCTTCGCGCCGGTTCCGCTTCCAGCAAGATTGATGTGCGTCTGCGTTCCATCGAAAACGGCGATACGATCTTCCGCACTTATCGTCTCGAAGGTGCCGCAAGCGCTCACGCCATCACGTTGATTGGCCGCTCGCTTGAAGGCGAACAGAAGCTTCTGGATGAAATTGCAACGCTGAAAGCCGAGCTGGAATCGGAGCGCATCGGCAAAGGCCGTCTGCTTGCAGCCGTCAGCCACGAGCTACGCACGCCGCTCAATTCGATCATCGGCTTTTCCGATATGCTGTCGCACGAAATGGGTGGCAAGCTGGCCAATGAGAAGCAGCGCGAATATGCGGGCCTCATTCATCAGTCCGGCCATTATCTGCTGGAACTCGTGAATGCCGTTCTGGACAATTCGCGTCTGGAAACCGGTAATTACAGCATCGACCCGCAGAACTTCGCTTTCCGTGAAGCGGCTGAAATGTGCACCGCCGTCATGCTGCCGCAGGCTGAAAAGAAAGGCGTTGCCTTCTGCCATCGCGTTGGCACAGGCATTGGTGAACTGGTAGCGGATCGTCGCGCCGTCCAGCAAATTCTGCTCAATCTTGCCGGTAATGCGGTGAAGTTCACGCAAAGCGGCGGCTGCGTCACCATTGATGCAACCCGCATTATGGCCGAAGGCCGCCCGATGCTGGAAATCATCGTGTCGGATACGGGCATCGGCATCGAGCCGGAAGATATGCAGCGCATCGGCACGCCATTCGTGCGCGCCGACAATAACTATACGCGCACGCAGGAGGGGAGTGGCCTCGGACTTTCAGTAGTCAAGGGGCTGGTGGAACTGCATCAGGGGAGCATGCAACTCAAGAGCTGCCCTGGCGAAGGCACGATCGTCACGCTCCGCCTTCCGGTGGCAGGCCCGCAGTTTGTCATGGGGGACGATGAATATCAGGAACTTGGCACGGTGATCGACATGCACCGTCACCAGGGGGAAAGGCGTAATGACTGGCAGAACGACGAAGACAACAGCCAAATCCGGGAGCAGAAAGATGCGCAAACCCGCAAAACGGCGTAGTCTCGGCTCGCGACTCCTCCACTTCTTCTTCACATCGGCTTCCGCGCTGGCGATTGCCGCCGGAGATTTCATCGTGCGCAACCCCGTCCTGACCGGCGGGGCAACTGCGTTTCTGGTTGTGTTGAGTTTCGTCTCGGCCAATGCGCTCTGGTATCAGCCGGAGGCGCACAACGCCGTGTTCTTCCGCACCAGACCGGATTTCGTGTTCAAGCCGACGCCACGCGCAGTCCTGCCGGGCACGGCATCAGCAAGTGATAGCGCCCCGAAACCGACCGCGACGGCCTCAGCCGAACCTGCAAGCTCCGCAAACACTGAGACTGCCCAGCCGCTGGAAGCGGCCAGCCTGTCGGCGGACCGGCTGAACATGAGCGCATCGGTTGACGACATGCTGCCTGCACTTGCGCCCAATGCCGATCTGGAAATCGCACGTTTGCAGCAGCGACTTTCGACACTTGGAATTTACAAGGGACCGGTGGATGGTTTCACTGGGCCGCAGACGCGTGAAGCAGTGGAACGCTGGCGCGCCTTGCAGCAGAAGCTCGGCGTGCAGGAAGCAAACATACCCGCGCAGTTGCAGGCCGATGCCCAAAACAGTACCCCGGCTCAGGACGATGTGGCGAAAGCCATCGAGGTAGCAGTTCCGACGCCGCGTCCGCAGCCCGCAGTCTTGAAGACGGAGACGGATTCCAAGCCAAAACCCGCTCTCGCATCTTATGAAAAACCGGCACCGAAAAAGCAGATGGCAGCAACGCCCGCCGTGCAATCGGGGAAAGTCAGTTCGCAGGATATTATCCGCGTGCAGGCCGGGTTGAAGGCATTCGGCAACGACACCGTGCCGGTGAACGGACAATCCGGCAAGACGACACAGGAAGCGGTGCGCGAATTTCAAAAGCTGTTCAGCATGCCGGTAACCGGCGAAATCGATGCAACGCTGATCGCCAAGATGCGCGAGATTGGCCTCATAAGCTGATGGATTCCCGATGCGCCTGACATCCGATTTCTGGGTTTCGGCATTGATCCGCAAGGTGCAGGGCGAGGGCGGCTTTGCCTATCTCGCCCGTCGCGGTTCACCGGAGGCGGGCGCAATTTTCATCAAGGTAAGCTCACGCTTCGGTACATGCGACCTGTATTCGCCTGCGCCACAAACCTCCTATGAAGAGGATAATGACGGAGAACGCATGTTTCTGCGTATTCTTCACGACGCTGATGACATGGCGGCAGGCGACTGTATGGCGCGAGAAACCCGCTTCGATCCCGACCTGTGGCTGGTCGAGCTGGAAGATGTGGCCGATGCATCGGCACTGTTCTCGATTTCGCAGGACGGAGAAGCGATATAAACTGGCGAGGATAGAGCGGGTTCCAGTAAAAACGGAATCAGTAGAGCCGCTCTATCCTTTTGTTTTACGCATTATCCTACGCAAAATCGCTTGGCACTTTTGCTGGAAATGCTCTATTTCACTGATCGCTGAAGCGACGGGTGATCAGAATTGGCAGCATCCACGAGCGGCGTGTCGTCTTCGGATTCAGCCATTTCACGCAGTTTCCCGCGCAGCATGGCAGACATGTCATCGGCCTTCCAGCGCCGCACGAGCGCCATCGCTTTTTCGCGGTCGATGGAGCGATAAATATGCACAAACTCGCGCAGGCTATCGCGGTTGGTGTCGATAGGACCCAGAATGGCCGTCATGACGAGATAGCATTCGGCAGGTGACAATCCGAGCGCCTTGAGTGCAATCGGCAGATGCGAATCCGGCCATTGCCCGATGATCGCGTCGGACCGTTCAAACGACAGGTCGAGCGCATCGGCCAGCGCATTGCGGAAAAACTGGCTGTCAATCAGAAGCGCGGTGTCGATGAGATGCTGCGAGCCGGTGGTCGCGCCAGCCTCGAAGAAAGGCTGTTGCAGTGCGCGCGCCAGTCGTTCGGAGCTGTCTTCTTTCATCAGCGGCGCTCTGGCTGCAGAAAGATCGGGTACATCCGGCCTTTCGAGCGGTTCGGCCTCGATGTTGGCGAGATTTTCCTGAAGCGTCAGCGTACGGTCGATGACCGGGTCGGCGAAACTGCGCAGCACGCCTTGCAGAAGGATGTCACCGGACTGGCGCCGTGCAATGGCGCGCGCATGGGCAAGACCGTTCTTGCCGATGATTTCGATGAGGTCGGAAGGGCGTAGAAGGGGAGAGCGCAGCAAAATAGGCGCGGAGATTTCGACGGGTTCGTCGGCCAGCGCCAGAATGAGACGACGCGGCGCGTCCTCCAATTGTGCCAGCGCATTGGCCGCATGGCGCTTGCCGCGGGTGGAAGCGCATTGGAGAAGTGGCATGGCAAGATCTTCAAGCTGCTGCATATCCTGCCGTCCGGGGCGCGTGATACCCGCAAACGCGGAAATCGCGGCCGCCAGCAGGTCGTCCGCCTTGCTGCTCCCCGCTTTTGAATTCGACGGGCTCCGGTGGCCTGAAATATCCTCCAGGGCGCGGAACTGTTCATTTGTCACGCAGAATACTCCGGTAGGCACACAACTCACCCGCCCCAAATTGCAGATCACGCATCCAGCAGCAGCCGGTTGATGCGCAAATGCACCCCGCATGGGTCGGTATTCCGGATAGTAGCGTTGAAGCCTTAGCAACTCATTAACCGTGCCATAAAGAAACAGCATTTGGGTCAGGCAGCTAGAGCCCTTCAAACGGCGCGCATCCCGCCTCCGCAAAGAAGCGCTGCACTTCCATGTTCCACGTTGCGTCAGGCACGAAAACGCGCAGCACGGCGGCACCTTCGCCGATATTCGGCTCGATCAGGATCGAACGTGCATTGGCCTGCGAACCATCCGAGCGCAGACTTGCCATGCCGATGGGATCGGCAAGGATCAGATCGAGCTTGCGTTCGTTGGAAACGCTGTCGTTGAGGCTGTAGAGATTGTCCCCGTTGGGCGCATAGATTGAGAGCGACCAATAGGGCACATTCGCCCCGGTCGTAATGTGCACAGGCCCGTCGGCAAGATCGAAGCGGCAGGTGGCTTGCTGCACCAGCGGGTCACTGTCGCTGACCGGACCGGTCTTTTCGTCCAGCCTGTGGAAACGATATGGCTCGCTTCCAGCTTCGATGCGCGACCACGCATTTTTGTCTGAATAAAAGGGGACGAGGAAGAGAACCGCGATATGAACAATCGCAGCGCCCACGATGCCGAGGAGAACGAGGCGCAAAGTTCTAGCCACTGCACGCCCCCTTGATTGCACCCGCAATACGGGCGAGGCCTGGCATCACCAGATCAGAGAGACCGGAAGATGATGCCGCAGGCGTGTCGTAAAGCGTCATGACAAGAACGAAATCGCCGCTGCCTTCGACGGGCAGCCAATTGCCCGGCGCTGCATCGGGGCCAATGGTGATCGTGACGCTACCGTCATCGTCATACAGGACTTCGCGGGAATGCAGCGCTTCCTGCAATCCTTCACGCGGCCTGATCGGTTCCAGATCAGGCGTAGCGGGATAGACGGTCCAGAAGCGGGCAGGCGGTGTCATGCCGCTCAGGCGATAAGTGCAGCCGCGCCGGAGGGCGCGCCCGCTATTGTCGCTGCGCGCATAGAACGGAAGACCTTCCGCCGTTCCAAGCGCCAGATAGGCCTTGCGGGCAGCGCGGGCCTTGGAATAGGGGTCGGCATCGGGCGTGCCAGCCGCCGGATAGGCGCTCCAGACCCCGACCTTGAGCTCACCGAAACCTTCAAACCGGTCAAGAACCCTGTCGACGCTCCAGATGCCGCCGCCAAGCGCCAGCACAAGCACAATCGCCGTGTTGAATATCCTCTTGAACATCGCCCCTCAGAGAACCGATATTTTCGTGCGCTCGGCGATCTTAGGCAGAGGCGGGGCCGCAAGGAAGCGGTCATGCAGTTCCTTGATAACTTTTGTCGATAGAGGAGACAATACGCGCGGCGGCGCAGCCATGGTTTCTGCCGGCTTGGCATTCGCCACTTGCGGCTCGCTCTTCTTGGGCGGCGCGGGGAATGGGGGGGTTACACCCGGTATGGGCTTCAGTTCGATATTCTGATGCGCATAGGCCATCATGCGTTGCCAGGCCATGGCAGGCAGAACGCCGCCGGTCATTTCCTTCATCGGGGTGAAATTGTCGTTGCCGAACCAGACCGCCGCCGTGAAATTTCCGGTAAAGCCGACGAACCACGCATCGCGATAATTCTGCGTTGTGCCGGTCTTGCCGCCCACCCGTGTCATCGGCAATGCTGCGCGGCGTCCGGTGCCGCGTTCAGGCACCTGCACCAGCATGGAATTCATTTCGAGTGCAGCTTTCTCCGACAGTGCCCTGTGCGGCTTCGGGGCATCGCGCCCGAAATCCCACAGCACCTTGCCTTCCGACGAAACGATCTGTGTGAAGGCGTGACGGTTGCCGGCCATGCCCGCATTTGGAAACACGTTGAAGCCGGTGGCCTGATCCATCACCGTCATTTCGGATGTGCCGAGCACCATGGTCTTGTGTGACGAGATCGGCGATTCCACGCCCATCGCCTTGGTCAGGGCAACGATGGGGGCCGTGGTCAGATAATCGCGCGCTAGCCGCACCGGCACGCTGTTCAACGAGCGGACGAGCGCCGTCGTCAGGTCCACGCGACCGGCAAAGCTGCGGCCATAATTGCGCGGTGACCAGTTGCCCCAGCTGATCGGAGCATCTGAAACGATCGTGCTGGGCGTCAGGCCCTTTTCCATCGCAGCCGCATAGACATAGGGCTTGAAGGACGACCCAGCCTGCCGCAATGCCTTGGTGGCGCGGTTGAACTGGCTTTCGCCGTAGTCCCGCCCGCCGACCAGTGCACGGACGGACCCGTCATTGGCGATAACGACGGTTGCCGCTTCCGAGACATTATAGTCCTTGCCGAACTGGCGCAGGTGATATTCGAGCGATTCCTCTGCCGCCTTCTGCAGGTCGCGGTCGAGCGTGGTGCGCACGATCAATGTGTGCTGCGGAATATTGGCGGCGATCTTCTTCACCTCTTCGAAAGCCCAGTCGAGGAAGTAGTCGGGACTTTCGTTCTTCGCACGGTCGATGACGCTTGCCGGATGACGGCGTGCAACGGCCACCTGTCCTTCGCTCAGGAAGCCGCTTTCAACCATATTGGAAAGCACAACATTGGCCCGTGCACGGGCTGCGGGCAGATTGACATGCGGCGCGAACTTGGCAGGCGCCTTGAACAGACCGGCCAGCATCGCAGCTTCCCCCAGCGAGACATCCTTGACGTTCTTGCCGAAATAGAATTCCGAAGCAGCCGCGATGCCGAAAGTTCCGCCGCCCATATAGGCACGGTCGAGATAAAGCTGCAGGATTTCCTTCTTGCTGAGATTGCTTTCCAGCCAGAGCGCGAGGAAAGCTTCCTTGATCTTGCGTTCGATGGTGCGCTCGTTGGACAGGAAAAGGTTCTTGGCGAGCTGCTGCGTGATGGTCGAGCCGCCCTGAACGACGCCATTGGCACGCATATTCTGGCTGAACGCGCGGCTCAGCCCCCAGAAGTCGATGCCGTAATGGTCGAAAAAGCGTCGGTCCTCGGTGCCGAGCACAGCCTTGATGACGTGATCCGGCAATTCATCAATCGGCACGGCCTGACGGTGGAGAATACCGCGCTGGCCTATTTCATTGCCATAGCGGTCGAGGAAGGTGACGGCATAATCGTCCTGCGCACGCCAGTCCTTCTTGGTTTCCTCGAAAGCGGGCAGGGCCAGGACGAGCATCAGAACTGCGCCGCCCACGCCCAGCGTAAATCCTTCGTCGAGAACCTCGACCACAAAACGCCGGAAACCGCGCACGCGAAAACGCCGTGAGAAAATGGTAATGTTCTCCCACCATTCGCCGAGATTGTAGCGCAGGCTGTAGAGGGTGGAATCGATCCACGCGTCGAATCCGATCAGGCGCGAAACCCTGAACGGTTTGCGCTTCTCGCTTCCGGAATCTTTTTCTGCCGTTTTACGCATATTCACTGACTTCGGCATGGTTGGTTTCGGAGACAGGCGGAACTTACCCATCCATCATAGTAGATTAATAAGCAACAGCTCATGTGAAATGGTTAAAACACAAGCAGCTTTTTGCTTATAGGAAAAAAGTCAAAAAATAGGAAAATAATCCTTGACTGCGTAACGGTGCCTTGCTAGGTTTTATATACAGTCGGAAAAATGTGATTGTTCACGCGTACTCCTTTGGATGTCTTTTTTGGCTGAAGGGTGCGGATACAGATTTTGCCGCAATAAACGTAAAGAGGTATCGGGCAAGTTGCGTGTTCTTTTCGTGGGACAACGAAAAGATGATTTTGCGCCGCATGGTAAGCGCAGCACCATTCCCGATTAAACACGTCGGACGGAGTTCACTGTGGCAGTGGGCTTGGGGCTTGGGGCTTGGGGCTTGGTTTTTCATAAACAGAGAAAATATGGTGCGGTTGACATTCGATCGTATTTGGGTCTGCAACACGAAAGGAAGTCATCATGACCATCCTTAACCATACAATATTTACTTCAGAGGTTACGTGGATCTGGTTCGCCAAGATTGCCGGTGCGACGGCAGGCTCTTTCACGTCGCTCGCCTACATCCTTCCGCGAGGAAAGCGTGACGCGGCGATCCGTTTCGCGGTCGGCGTGATCTGTGGCGTGGTTTTCGGTGGTGCGGCAGGCGTCAAGATTTCCGAAGTATTGGCTCTTGGCGGATTGCTTGGCCAGGCGGAATTGATGTTGATAGGGTCAGCGGTTGCAAGCTTGGCGGCGTGGTCGGCGATCGGGGTTTTTCAGCATTTGTCCGAGCGGCTGAAACACGCGCCTATACCCGGACTGCTTCCCGAAGAAAAAAGGAGCGATGACGATTCCTGATTATGGATGAAATTTTAAAAGGCTCTTATTGGCATTCGAGGGAGCCCGACAGCAGCTTCTCGGATATCGCGTGCCTCTCGCCTACGGGGGTGTAATAAATGCGAACTAGTCAAACGTCGACACTTATGAGCAAACGAAAAGACGGAATGATCTCGGCTATGGGCTTCCAGTTCAGTTTTGTTTGGATTGTTACAAGGAACGGACAGGTGGACCCGTCGTCGACCGCATTTCGGCAATGATTATCTGAGAAGAGTGGGGGTGTTGGTTGAGATACGTGACTGTATTTTGAGTATATGAATTAATCGATGTCGTTTCCGTTTTCTTTCATCCTGATGTGCTCTCGATCCTGTAACCGGCTTGATCGATCAGGGCGCTTTAACGGATGTTCTGCTATAATTGGCGACTGCAATTGCCGGAATTGTTACGATAATCGGGCGTATTGGTGTAACTTCACGCATTTCATAATTTCACAAAGCGTGATAGTCAGAGGCGGAATTTTCCTTTGGGCCCGGAAGAGGAATGGTTGTTCATGCATCGTTCAGCTGTAGGGCGCTATATAAGGCGGCATGATGAAACAAAATTCTGCACTCAAAGTTTTCGCGCTTCTCGCGGTTAGTATTGGCTTGCTGCCGGTCGATGCCGGTGCCCTGCCGATAACTGCGCCGCAGAAGTCCAATCTCATCGTCGCTGCCGCCGGAGATTGCGCGGCGGTCGGCGAACAGGTGGCTGCCCAGCAGGGCGGCCAGCTCGCCAAGGCAACCGCTGCGACTCAGAACGGCCGCCCCGTGTGTGTGGTTGTGGTGCTTGTGCCGGGCCGCGATGGCGAGCGTCCGCGCCGCGTTGAAGTGGCCGTTCCCGCTCAATAACAACAGCTTTAACCGTTGTTATACATGAATTGAGGGGAGAATGTCCGCTTGCGTATCCTGATAGTTGAAGACGACAAGGACCTGAACCGGCAGCTTTCCGAAGCGATGGCTGCTGCCGGTTATGTGGTCGACCGCGCCTATGACGGCGAAGAAGGGCATTATCTCGGCGATACCGAGCCTTATGATGCCGTGGTGCTCGACATCGGCCTGCCGCGCATGGACGGCATCAGTGTCGTGGAGCGCTGGCGGCGCAGCGGGCGTGCCATGCCCGTTCTCATGCTCACCGCCCGCGATCGCTGGAGCGACAAGGTTGCCGGTATCGACGCCGGTGCCGACGACTATGTGGCCAAACCTTTCCATATCGAGGAAGTGCTGGCGCGGCTACGCGCCCTGATCCGCCGTGCCGCGGGTCATGCTTCGTCGGAACTCGTCTGCGGGCCGCTCTATCTCGATACGAAAACGTCGAAGGCAAGTGTCAACGGCGTTGCCCTCAAGCTCACCTCACACGAATACCGGCTTCTGTCCTATCTGATGCACCATATGGACGAGGTGGTCTCGCGTACCGAACTGGTCGAGCATCTCTACGATCAGGATTTCGACCGCGATTCCAATACGATTGAAGTCTTTGTCGGCCGTCTTCGCAAAAAGATGGGTGTGGACCTGATCGAGACGGTGCGCGGCATGGGCTATCGCATCCGCTCCGGAGGGGAGATTGAGAGCGAAACGAAAGGCAACGACAGCTGAAGCTTCTTCGCGTCTTTCCTCCCTTGCGTTCGCTCGCGGTCCGCGTCGTCACGCTTTCGACGATCTGGGTCATCGTGGCGCTTGTGGTGGTGGCCACTTTCATCGGGTCACTGTATGGCGATGCGGCACGCAGCAATTTTGAACGCCTGTTGACTGCTCACCTGTTCAGTCTGGTCGGTGCGGTCAGCACGTCGGGTGAAGGCGTGCTGCAGGGACGTCCGGAACTGGGAGAATTGCGCTATTCCAGCCCGCTCTCCGGCTGGTACTGGTCTGTCGATCCCGTCACGCCGAACCTAACCGGAAAGCTGCAATCGCCGTCGCTCATCGGGCGCATCGTGCCGGAAATGCCGATCACGCAGGCACCGTTCGACAGCTCGTTCATGCGCAGCTACACCTTGCCCGGCCTCAATGGCGAGGAGCTTTTTATCGTTGAGACCGAAGTGGTGCTGGATAATGCCAATCGCATTGCGCGTTTTCGTGTCATGGGCAACCTCAGCGAGGTCCTGAAGGAGATATCCGATTTCAGAACCAGCCTCACGACCTATCTGGCGATCTTCGGTATCGGCAGTATTCTCATTAATGCCGCTGTGATTCTGTTCGGCCTGCGTCCGCTCGACAAAGTGCGTCTGGCGCTGGCTGATATTCGCGAGGGGCGCTCGTCAAAGCTCGACGCATCGCTACCTGTCGAAATCGCGCCGCTCGCAACCGAAATGAACGCGCTCATCGAGAACAATCGGCGCATTGTCGAGCGTTCGCGAACACAGGTCGGCAATCTTGCACATTCTCTCAAAACCCCCCTTTCCGTGCTGGTCAATGAAGCACGAAACATGGGTGGTGAACATGGACGCATTGTTCAGGAACAGAGCGAGGCGATGCAGGTGCAGATACAGCACTATCTGCAGCGCGCGCGCATTGCCGCGCAGCGTGACAGTGTGGTGTTCCGTACACCTGTGACGCCGGTTCTCGAACGCATGCAGCGCGTCACGGCGAAACTCAATCCGGCTTTCAGCGTTAACTTCAGGAATGAACTGCCCAATGCGGTCTTTGCTGGCGAAAGGGAAGATCTGGAAGAGATCGTCGGGAATCTGCTGGAGAATGCGGGCAAATGGGGCCGCAAACGTATCAATATCGGGCTTGCCCCTATTTCTGGGGAGCAACGGCAGTTTGAAGTCCTGATAGAAGATGACGGTCCAGGTCTGGCATCAGACAGTATCGAGGCAGCGCTGAAGCGCGGCAGCCGCGTCGATGAAACAAAACCGGGAACGGGGCTTGGGCTGGCAATCGTGCAGGATACCGTTCGCGAATATGGCGGCAGCCTGCATCTGGGCAAGAGTGCGTTTGGTGGATTGGGTGTTCGGATCGTGTTGCCGCTGACGGAAGATTGAAGGTTGTTTTTGGTCGAAAGCCAACTAGAAGATAAACTGAAAAAGTCACATGCCGATATAGTGTGCATGCTAATTGTTCATGAAGGCCGGTTGTTATGATGATGGTATCCAGGTTTTCTCACCCAGTTTCAGTCGCTTCGATGATGCTTGCCGTGGCGCTCGCATTGTCAGCCTGTGGCACGACCGGCAAGGGCACTGGTCTTGCTTCGCTGGGCGGTGGTTCTACGGCACAGAAGCCCGAAACCAGCCTGTTGACGTCTCTTGGAAACGGTCTCCTTGGCAGCGCCGCAAATCAGCTGAACGCAGCCGACCGCAAGAAGGCCCTTGAGGCTGAATATCGTGCGCTTGAATATTCACCGGCAGGCAAGGCCGTATCCTGGAGCGGGAGCGGGTCGAATTCCGGCGACGTGACGGCGGCGCAGCCTTATCAGGTCGGCTCTCAGAATTGCCGCCAGTATTCGCACAGCTTCAACATCGGCGGGTCGCAGCAGACTTCCCGTGGAACAGCATGTCGCAATCCAGACGGCAGCTGGACTCCTCTGACGTAACTCTCGCGTCCTACCTTTGCGGCGAATTGCCCTAGGTAGCAACTTACTGCAGGTAGTAGTTGGTTTTTCCCTTGGCTGCGCTTAAGTCGTAGCCATGGGATTCTGGCTTATTGCAGCATTACTGACATTGGCAGCCACTCTGGCTGTTTTGTTGCCTCTCACGCGGCGCAAGCAGGCATTCTTGCCCGCTGAAAAGAACGATCTTGAGGTCTATCGGGATCAGTTGCGCGAGGTCGAAGCCGACGCTGCACGCGGCATGATCGACCCGCAGAGCGCCGAACAGGCACGCATCGAAATCTCGCGTCGCATTTTGAATGCTGAAAAGTCCGGCAAGGAAGCTGCGGAAGCCGCGGGCAAGGCAGTGCCGGGCCGGATGCTGGCTTTCATCGCCGTGCTTGCAGTGCCGCTGATCGCCTGGGGCATCTATCCGCTTTTCGGCAAACCTGACATGCCTTCCATGCCGCTCGCCGAACGGCTTTCGGCCAGTGCGGATCGCGGCTCTGTCGATGAACTGGTAGCGCGTGCCGAAGCGCATCTGGCGCAAAATCCGGGCGATGTGCGTGGATGGGACGTGCTGGCGCCGATCTATCTGCGGCTTGGTCGCGCCGCTGATGCCGTCAATGCCTATCGCAGCTCCATTCGCATCGCCGGTGAGAATTTCCCACGCGTTTTGGGATTGGGTGAAGCACTGGCAACCGCTTCGGGCGGCACCGTGACCGCCGAGGCTGAAGGCTTTTTCAAGAAAGCTGCCGATCTCGAACCGAATGATGTTCGCCCGCAGTTCTACCTCGCACAGGGCGAGATGCAGGACGGTCGTATGGATATAGCCGCCAATCGCCTGCAGGCGTTCCTCGACAAGGCGCCGGCCGATGCGCCGTGGCGCGGTCAGATCGAACAGGCTATCGCCCGGCTTCGTAACCCTGCTTCCAACGGTGAACAGCAGCCGAAAGGGCCGACAGCGGATGATGTCGATGCCGCTTCGTCGCTCAGCCCGGAGGACCGGCAGGCGATGATCGAAGGCATGGTTCAACGTCTTGATGAAAGTCTTCGCCAGAATAGTGGGGATGTCGAAGGCTGGAAGCGTCTCGTGCGCTCCTATATGATCCTCAACCGTCGCGATGCAGCGCTGGACGCTCTCAATCGCGGCATGACAGCCCTTCAGGGCGAAAGCCGGACGAACTTGCAGAGTTTCGCAGCCGGTCTTGGACTGGAGACAGGGAACGCACAAAAATGAGCGCGACCGCAGAAGACAACGCACGTGGTGCCAAACCGGCGGGTAATTTTGCCCGAACCGTCAGCCAAAGAAAGCGCAAGCGCCTGTTCCTGATCGGCGGCGCACTGGCGGTTCTGGCCGTAGCGGTTGGATTGATGCTGATGGCCTTTAGTCAGGACATTCGCTTCTTCCGTACACCTGCCGACCTGACGGAACAGGATATGGCCTCCGGCTCGCGGTTCCGTCTCGGTGGCCTCGTCGAGCAAGGGTCCGTCAGCCGCGAGGGCAGCGAGCTGCGCTTTACAGTGACCGATACGATCAAGACCGTGAAGGTCGTGTTCGAGGGTATTCCGCCTGATCTCTTCCGCGAAGGGCAGGGCGTTGTCGCCGAAGGGCGCTTCGGACACGATGGCATGTTCCGCGCCGATAATGTGCTGGCGAAGCACGATGAGAATTACGTTCCCAAGGACCTTGCCGACAGCCTGAAGGAAAAGGGCGTCTGGGAAGGCAAATAAAAACTAGGGCATTTCGTATCGGACCGGTGGTCCGATACGAAATGCTTGATGGAGACTGCAGATGAGTGTCGAGATCGGCCATTTCGCTCTGGTTCTGGCACTGGCCCTGTCGATTGTCCAATCGATCGTGCCGGTGGTTGGTGCGCATCGCCGGGATACGCAGCTCATGTCAGTCGCGGCGCCGACGGCAATTGCAGTCTTCGCGTTGATCTGCCTTGCATCGGCGGTGCTTGTCCATGCCTATGTCGTGTCGGATTTCTCGGTCCTGAACGTGGTTGAGAACTCGCATTCGCAAAAGCCGCTCCTCTACAAAATCACGGGCGTCTGGGGCAATCACGAAGGCTCAATGCTGCTGTGGGTGTTCATTCTCACCTTTTTCAGTGCGCTGGTCGCTGCATTTTCTGGCAATCTGCCTGAAACATTGCGCGCCAATGTCCTTGCCGTGCAGGGCTGGATCGGTGTCGCATTTCTGGCATTCATTGTGTTCACCTCGAACCCGTTCACCCGCATTTTTCCGGCTCCGATGGAGGGCGGCGATCTCAATCCGATCCTTCAGGATATCGGTCTCGCGATCCATCCGCCGCTGCTCTATCTCGGCTATGTCGGTTTTTCGGTATGCTTTTCCTTTGCCGTAGCGGCACTGCTCGAGGGGCGTCTCGATGCTGCATGGGCGCGCTGGGTACGTCCGTGGGCCCTCGTGGCCTGGATGTTCCTGACTGGTGGCATCGCCATGGGTTCTTACTGGGCCTATTACGAGCTTGGCTGGGGCGGCTGGTGGTTCTGGGACCCGGTCGAAAACGCTTCGTTCATGCCGTGGCTGGTCGGCACCGCATTGCTTCATTCGGCTCTCGTGATGGAAAAACGCTCGGCGCTGAAAATCTGGACCGTGCTGCTTGCGATCCTCACTTTCTCGCTGTCGCTGCTTGGTACATTCCTTGTCCGCTCCGGTGTTCTGACCTCGGTTCACAGCTTCGCCACCGATCCGGGGCGCGGTCTTTTCATTCTGGCGATCCTTGCAATTTTCATTGGCGGATCGCTGTCGCTTTTCGCATTTCGCGTGCAGAGCCTGACGGCAGGCGGCATCTTCCACCCGATTTCGCGCGAAGGCGCGCTCGTCTTCAACAATCTGTTTCTGACGACCGCTGCCGCAACTGTGCTGATCGGTACGCTCTACCCGCTGCTGCTGGAAGTGATGACCGGCGACAAGATTTCCGTCGGCGCACCGTTCTTCAACATGACGTTCGGTCCGCTGATGATCCCGCTTCTTTTTGCGGTTCCCTTCGGCCCGCTGCTCGCCTGGAAACGCGGTGATCTTTACGGCGTGTCGCAGCGGCTGATGACAGCTTTCGCGCTCTCGCTTCTGGCTGCGGCGATCGTTCTGTGGAGCACATCGGCGAAATCGGTTCTCGCTGCCTGCGGTATCGGGCTTGCCGTATGGCTGATTTTCGGCAGCCTGACGGATCTTGTTCTCAAGTCTGGCATCGGCAAGGTATCCGCTGGCAAGGCAGTTGCGCGCTTCAAGGGTTTGCCACGTTCGGTCTTTGGCACGGCGCTCGCCCATATCGGGCTTGGCGTAACGCTGCTCGGTATTGTGAGCGTGACCACGTTTGGCACTGAGAATGTGTTGATCATGCGTCCGGGCGACACGGCCAAGGTGCAGAATTACACACTTCGCTTCGACGGCCTGCGCCCGCTGACCGGTTCGAATTTCACCGAAAACCGGGGCACTTTCACGCTGCTCGATTCCAGCTCGCGCAGTCTCGGGCAGATTGAGCCGTCCAAGCGCTTTTTCCCAGCACGCCAGATGCCAACAACTGAATCGGGCATCAAAACCCTGTGGTTCAGTCAGGTCTATGTCGCGCTTGGCGATGAACCGGGCGATGGATCAGCCGTCGTTCGCATCTGGTGGAAGCCTGACGTGACACTCATCTGGTATGGCGCTCTCGTGATGATGGTGGGTGCGCTGTTTTCCCTTGCAGATCGTCGCCTGCGGGTTGGCGCACCTTCGCGCAGTCGCAAGTCCGCGTCGAAAGAAGCGGAGGCCACAGCATGAGAAAGCGCTCGGCATTTGCGGCGCTCCTGCTCGGTGCTGCTCTGGCTATTCAAGGGACGGCGGCGTTCGCAGTCAATCCGGATGAAGTCCTGTCCGATCCGGCGCTTGAAAAGCGCGCCCGAACCATTTCCGGCGAACTGCGCTGCATGGTCTGCCAGAACGAATCCATCGACGATTCCAATGCCGAGCTTGCCCGCGATCTTCGCGTTCTCGTCCGTGACCGGCTGAAAGAAGGCGATAGCGACGAACAGGTCATGGATTTCATCGTCGACCGTTACGGCGAATTCGTGCTTCTGAAGCCGCGTCTCAATGCGCGCACAGTGCTTCTGTGGGGCTTTCCTGTCGCCGTGCTTCTGATCGGTGCGGTCGCGCTGGTTGTTGCCTTTCGCGGACGCAAACAGGCAGGCGAAGCGCCTAAACCGCTCACCGAAAGCGAAAAGGTGGAACTCGCGCGTCTGCTGGACGGAAAATAAGCGCTGGTCGCCTGCGGTTGTTATTCGTAACCTTACGAAACTTTCATGTTGTGGAAACGGAGCGGTAAGGTAGCCCTGACTATCTTACGCTCTATAAAGGTTTCACAGGTCCACGTTTCCTGAAGGATCAGGGACGGCCGGATTGCTGCTCGTAAGGAGAAATAAATGTCCAGAGCCAGGATTTCCAACTATCGCAAAGGCGTTGCCGCGATTGCACTATCGGCTGTTCTCGCCGGTGGTTTTGTCGCGACCGGCCCGCTCGGTGCGCTCAATGACGCCCGCGCGGAAGCCGTGCAGGTAACGCCACCACCGCAGGCTGCGGGTTTTGCCGATCTTGTTGAGAAGGTTCGTCCGGCTGTCGTCAGCGTTCGTGTAAAGAAGGACGTGCAGCAAACTGCTGATCGCGGTGGCAGTGGCCAGTTCTCGGGCCCTCCCGGGTTTGATCAGCTTCCGGACGATCATCCGCTGAAGCGCTTCTTCCGTGATTTCGGCATGGACCCGCGTGGCGATGCACGTCCCGACGCTCGCCCGGATCGCCGCGGCCCCGGCAAGCGTGGCCCGCGCCCCGGTCATGAACGTCCGGTCGCTCAGGGTTCCGGCTTCTTCATTTCCGAAGACGGCTATGTCGTAACCAACAATCACGTCGTTTCCGATGGCGATGCATATAGCGTTGTCATGGATGACGGCACGGAACTTGACGCGAAGCTGATCGGCACCGATCCGCGCACAGATCTGGCGGTGCTGAAGGTCAACGATCCGAAGCAGAAGTTCACCTATGTTGCATTTGGCGATGACAACAAGATTCGCGTCGGCGACTGGGTCGTGGCTGTCGGCAACCCGTTCGGCCTTGGCGGCACGGTGACGTCGGGTATTGTATCGGCTCGTGGCCGTGATATCGGCGCCGGTCCTTACGATGACTTCATCCAGATCGACGCGGCTGTGAACAAGGGTAATTCCGGTGGTCCGGCCTTCAACCTGTCTGGTCAGGTGATCGGCATCAACACCGCCATCTTCTCGCCTTCGGGCGGCAGCGTGGGCATTGCCTTCGCAATCCCAGCCTCGACCGCTAAGCAGGTTGTTGACCAGCTCATCAAGAAGGGCTCGGTGGAACGTGGCTGGATCGGTGTTCAGATTCAGCCGGTGACGAAGGATATTGCTGCTTCGCTCGGCCTTGCCGAAGAGAAGGGTGCAATCGTTGCGTCGCCGCAGAAGGACGGTCCTGCTGCCAAGGCGGGCATCCAGTCCGGTGATGTGATCACGGCTGTCAATGGCGAAACCGTGCAGGATCCGCGCGATCTGGCACGCAAGGTTGCTGGCATTGTTCCTGGCGAAAAGGCGGCACTCACCGTCTGGCGCAAGAACAAGGCCGAGGAAGTCGATATCACCATTGAAGCGATGCCGGGCGATCTCGGCAAGGCAGCCAGCGCCTTGGGCGACAATGGCGGTGGTCAGAACGAGACCCTCGACTCCTATGGCCTGACCGTGACCCCGTCCGAAGACGGTAACGGCGTAGTGGTAACCGATGTCGATCCCGACAGCGATGCCTCCGATCGCGGTATCCGTTCCGGCGATATCATCATGAGCGTCAATAACCAGACGGTGAAGAGCGCCAAGGATATCAACAACGCCATCAGCGAAGCCGCCAAGTCGGGTCGCAAGGCAGTGCTGCTGCAATTGCAGAGCAACGATCAGAGCCGCTTTGTGGCCCTGCCGATCGATCAGGGATGATGACCGGCAGCCCCTTAAGGCTCTGAGCTATTCGATGCCAGGCGGTTCTCCGCCTGGCATCGCCTTATCATCAAACGGTATTATAAGTAGCGCCATGAAGATTCTCGTTATTGAAGATGACCGCGAAGCGGCCCGCTATCTGGAGAAGGCCTTCACCGAGGCCGGACATTCCGCCGATATCGCCGGAGACGGCGAAACCGGCTATACGCTGGCCGAGAATGGAAGCTACGATGTCCTCGTAGTCGACCGTATGCTGCCAAAGCGCGATGGCTTGTCCGTCGTGGCTGGTCTGCGCGCCAGGGGTATGGAAACCCCGGTCCTGATCCTTTCCGCGCTCGGCGAAGTGGATGACCGCGTCACGGGCTTGCGCGCCGGTGGTGACGACTACCTGACCAAACCCTATGCATTTTCCGAACTGTTGGCTCGCGTCGAGGTCCTGCAGCGTCGTTCCAGCCCGCGTGAGGCGGACACGATCTACCGCGTCGGTGATCTGGAGCTTGACCGGCTTGCGCATACTGCGCGCCGTCAGGATGTAGATATAACGCTTCAGCCCCGCGAGTTTCGTCTTCTCGAATATCTGATGCGCCATGCCGGACAGGTCGTCACGCGCACGATGTTGCTTGAAAACGTCTGGGATTATCACTTCGATCCGCAGACCAATGTGATCGACGTGCATATCTCGCGGCTGCGTTCGAAAATCGAGAAGGGCTTTGACGGTCCGCTGCTTCATACTGTGCGTGGCGCCGGTTACATGTTGAAGGCAGGGCGAGCGAAACAATCTGCAGCCGCCAAGGTGGATTGATGAGCCGCTTCTCAGCGCTCATGCGCACAACCGCTGTTCGACTATCAACGCTCTATCTGCTGCTCTTCATCGTGGGTGCGATAGCGTTGGTTTTCTACATGACCAATTTATCGGCCTCCATGCTGGCAGCGCAGACCCAGCAGTCGCTGGGCGAAGAAGTCGGCAGCATCGGCAAAAGCTATGCGCGAGGCGGCATCCCGCAGCTCGTGCGCACAATCGACTATCGTTCACGCCAGCCAGGTGCTTACCTCTATCTGGTGGCCGACCCGACAGGCCGCATCCTTGCAGGCAATGTTGAAAGCGTAGAACCCGGTGTTCTGGACACCGATGGCGTTATCGAGCGCGGGTTCAAATATCGGCGCTATGGCGAGCAGGGCACGGAAACGGAACATCGCGCCATTGCAGTCGTTATTGCATTGCCGAACGGCATGCGGCTTCTGGTCGGGCGCGATCTGGGTGAACCAGAACGGTTCCGCGATGTTATTCGCCAGTCGCTGATGCTGGCGCTGGGCATCATGGGTGTTGGCGCGCTCTTGATCTGGCTGGTAGTCGGGCGCCGTGCATTGAAGCGCATTGATGAAGTTTCGCGCGCGTCGCAGCGCATTATGGATGGCGACTTGACCGGGAGGCTTCCGGTCAATGGCTCCGGTGACGAGTTCGATCGCCTGTCAAGCAATCTCAACGTCATGCTCGGCAAAATTCTGGAATTGAACGAGGGGCTGAAACAGGTCTCCGATAACATCGCACATGATCTTAAAACGCCGCTGACGCGTCTGCGTAACCGCGCGGAAGAAGCTCTTTCCGGCAAGAAGGCGGGGCCTGAATATCGTGAAGCGCTTGAAGATATCATTGGCGAGTCGGATCAACTGATCCGGACCTTCAACGCGATCCTGATGATTTCGCGTCTTGAAGCAGGTTATTCGTCCGAAAGTCTGGAGAATATGCCGGTAGCGCCGATCCTTCGCGACGTGGCCGAAATGTATGAGCCCGTTGCCGAGGACGTGGGCGTGAACCTGACACTTGGCGATCTCGATGAAGTTGCGCTTCATATCAATCGCGAACTGGTCGGGCAGACGATTTCCAATCTCGTGGACAATGCAATTAAATATGCGGGTGGTGATGAGCGGACCGCGACCGTGAGTCTTTCGATGGAACGTGATCCGAACTGGGTCCGCATCATCGTTGCCGATAACGGTCCCGGTATTCCTGAAGAAAAACGCGAACAGGCAACGGAACGTTTTGTCCGTCTTGAGGAAAGCCGCACACAGCCGGGCTCGGGACTCGGTTTAAGTCTTGCCAAGGCTGTGATGAAATTGCACGGTGGCGCACTTCGTCTTGAAGGCAATGATCCGGGCCTGCGCGCCGTGCTGGAGTTCCCGTTGCCATCGGACAAGGTCGAATAATGGCGTGACTTAAGAGGGGATCATGGCGGCAGAACACGCAACGGCACTATTCTTCGAGAGAGAGATCCGTGCTTTGACGCCGCTTGATCCCGCAAGGGCGGAAACCTTCCTGGCCGACCTTGCGGCGCGCGCCGGAGAAGAGGAACTTACAAGTGTCGTAGCCTTGTTGAAAAAGGCGGAAGCTGAAAGTTTCTTCTCCGCCGTTCTCGATCTTTCTCCATTCATTCGCGAAGCGCTGATCCGTCATCCGCGTATTCTTGATCGCATCGTCGCCAAGGCGCCGGAGGCTGCACTACATGATATTCTGGCTGAAATCTCGGTCAGTGCTGCAAGTGCAGACGTGACGGAAGCCTCCCTCATGACCAGCCTGCGTGTTCTGAAACGTGAGGCGCATGTTCTTATCGCGCTTTGCGATCTCGCTGGCATTTTCAATACGGAAGCAACGACGGGCTGGCTCACTGATCTGGCGGAGGCCTGCACCGGCGCTGCCGTCCGGTTTCTGCTGCTTGATGCAGATAATGCGGGCAAGATCAAACTTCCTGACCGAAACCAGCCTGACAAGGACAGCGGCTGGATTGTTCTCGGCATGGGCAAGTTCGGTGCGCGTGAACTCAATTATTCGTCCGATATTGATCTCATCGTCTTCATCGATGAAACCAGACCGGCCATCGGCGATCCGTATGAATGCGTCGAAACTTTTTCACGGCTGACGCGCCGCCTTGTCCGCATCCTGCAGGATCGCACCGGCGATGGCTATGTCTTCCGCGTTGATCTTCGCCTGCGTCCGGACCCCGGTTCCACGCCGCTGGCCATTCCTGTCGGTGCAGCACTTCATTATTACGAAGGGCGCGGCCAGAACTGGGAACGCGCAGCCATGATCAAGGCCCGGCCCGTTGCGGGGGACCGCGAATCCGGAAAGCAGGTGCTGGCGGAGCTCTCCCCCTATGTCTGGCGCAAGTATCTCGACTATGCAGCCATTGCAGACGTGCACTCGATCAAGCGCCAGATTCACGCCCACAAGGGCCACGGCGATATTGCCGTGCGCGGGCATAATGTGAAGCTCGGACGCGGCGGCATCCGCGAAATCGAATTCTTCGTTCAGACGCAGCAGCTCATCGCTGGCGGACGATTTCCCGAATTGCGCGGCAACCAGACGGTGCCGATGCTCGCACGACTGGCGGAGCGGGGCTGGATCACCGAGAAGGCGCGCGATGCCTTGGCAAAGGAATATTATTTTCTTCGTGACGTCGAGCATCGCATCCAGATGATTGCCGATGAGCAGACGCATATTCTGCCGGAAGACGATGAAGGCTTTGCGCGTGTCGCTCATATGATGGGTTATGCTGATCCGGCGGCCTTTTCCGATGTTTTTCTCGATGCGCTCAAGGTCGTTGAAAAGCACTATGCGGCCCTGTTCGAGCAGGCTCCCGAACTTGGAAGCTCATCCGGCAATCTGGTCTTTACCGGCGATGTGGATGATCCGGGCACGCTGGAAACGCTCGCGGCCATGGGCTATGAGCGCCCGAGCGATATATGTCGCGTGATCCGCACGTGGCACTTCGGGCGTTATCGTGCCACACAATCGGCAGAAGCGCGCGAGCGTCTGACCGAGCTTACGCCCGCTCTGCTCAAGGCTTTTGCCGAGACCAAGCGCGCGGATGAAGCGCTCTTGCGTTTTGACGGTTTTTTGAAGGGCCTGCCTGCGGGCATCCAGCTTTTCAGCCTGTTGCAATCCAATCCCCGTCTCCTGAACCTTCTCGTGATGATTATGAGCGCCGCCCCCCGGCTTGCCGAAATCATCACGCGCAACCCGCATGTTTTTGACGGTTTGCTCGATCCGGCGATTTTCTCGGAAATGCCGACACGCGCCTATCTGGAAGAACGCCTTCGCGTGTTTCTGGGACCTGCGACCGATTATGAGGAAGTGTTGGACCGGCTGCGCATCTTCGCTGCCGAACATCGTTTTCTGATCGGTATTCGCCTGCTCACAAGTGCCATTGATGGCGTGCGCGCTGGTCGCGCGTTTTCCGATCTGGCTGAACTGATGATCGGCAAGGCATTCGAGGTTGTCGAAGCCGAACTGGAACGACGCCACGGCAAGGTTAAGGGCGCCAAGGTGACTCTTCTGGCTATGGGCAAGCTTGGCAGTCGCGAACTCACCGCCGGTTCGGATGTCGATCTGATCCTGCTTTACGATCACGACAAGGAGACGGATGAATCAGACGGTGAAAAGCCGCTGGCTCCGTCGCAATATTATATTCGCCTGACCCAGCGGCTCATTGCGGCACTTTCTGCGCCAACGGCGGAGGGCGTGCTCTACGAAGTCGATATGCGGCTGCGCCCTTCCGGCAACAAGGGACCGGTTGCCACCCACATCGAATCCTTCAGCAAGTATCAGCGCAGCGAAGCATGGACATGGGAACACATGGCCTTGACCCGTGCGCGCCCGATTCATGGCGACGAGGCGTTTATGAATCACATCAGAAGCGAGATCGACGAGGTTCTTGTCTCTCCCCGTGACGTGAAGAAGATCGCCAAGGATGTGCGCGAGATGCGCGACCTCATCTATCAGGAAAAGCCGCCTGCCGATGATTGGGATTTCAAGCTGAAGCCCGGCGGCATTGTCGATCTGGAATTCATCGCCCAGTTTGCCGTGCTGGCAAACAAGCTCGACCGGAAACCGCGTCCCTTGGGTACAGAAGAAATCCTTTCGGCCCTCGACCCGTCTTTTGCTGATCCGGCGCTTGCCGATAGCCTTGTCGGCGCCCATCGCCTCTATACCAATCTGAGCCAGACGATCCGTCTGTGTCTTGGAAGCGATGCCAAACGTGAAGAATTCATACCCGGCATGATCGACCTGCTATGCCGTGCGGCCGACATGCCAGACATAAAGCGCGTCGAGCATCATCTGGCGGAAGTCGCCGTTGACGTGCGTACGAGTTTTGAGAAGCTTTTGAACATCTAGAGCATTTCCAGCAAAAGTGCGAAGCGGTTTTGCGTGGGATAATGCGATGAAACAAAGACTTAGAGCGGCTCCAGCAGCTCTGTTTTTAACTGGAGCCGTTCTAATCAGGCGGCGTGAATTTCGGCGCTGTGATTGCCTATATGACCTGGCTTGCGATCAGGGATGCAGACCGAAACCACGGTGCCAACGCCTTCGGTTGAGCGAATGCGAAGCCAGCCGCCGTGAAGCTCAGCCAGTGAACGGGTGATGGCAAGTCCGAGGCCGGAACCGGTATGGGTCTTGGTGAACTGGTTTTCCACCTGTTCGAAGGGCTGGCCGATTTTCTTGATTGCCGATTTTGGAATGCCGACACCGGTATCCTGAATAGTCATGAAGAGGGCTGAGCCGGTCTTTCGCGCCCGTACCGTGATCTGCCCGCCATAGGATGTGAACTTCACCGCATTGGAGAGAAGGTTTATGAGCACCTGCTTGATCGCGCGCCGGTCGGCATAGAGCTGCATTGCCTCTTCGATGCGTGTATTGACCGCAATATTCTTCTCATCCGCCTGCAGCGAAATCATGCGTACCGTTTCATTGATAAGCGGGCAGAGATCGATCTGCTCACGGTCGAGCGAGAAATGCCCGGCCTCAATCTTCGACATGTCGAGAATGTCATTGATGACATTAAGCAGGAAGTTGCCGCTTGTATGGATGTCGTTGATGTATTCCTCGTAACGGTCGGAACCGAGCGGGCCGAACGTGCCTGCCTGGATCATTTCCGAGAAACCGATGATCGCATTGAGCGGCGTGCGCAGCTCGTGAGACATATTGGCGAGGAATTCGGACTTGGCACGGTTCGCAGCCTCGGCGCGTTCCTTTTCCTGACCGTATTTGCGGGCAAGTTCGGACAGCTCGCGCACGCGGTCCCGTTCGCCTTTGCGCGCAATCGACAGGTCGTGAATGGTCGCCATCAGGCGGCGTTCGCTGTCGACCAGACGTTCCTGATGCAATTTGAGCTGGGTAATGTCCGTGCCAATGGAAACAAGGCCGCCGTCCTGCGTGCGACGTTCGTTGACCTGGAGCCAGCGGCCATCGCTGAGCTGGCGTTCAAAGGTCTGACCACCGGCGCGGTTATGTTCATTGGCCATGCGGCGTTCGAAAGTGAACGGGCGTGTATGGGCATCAACTTCGTTGCGCGGCACGCCGGGTTTCAGCGTCCAGACGGGAAGGCCAGCATATTCACTGAACTTGGAATTCGCCATGACGAGGCGATTGTTGGAATCCCACAGGATGAAGGCTTCCGAAATATTCTCGATGGCTTCGCGGATGCGCATGTCGGCTTCCGCCGTCTGCTGCGCAAAGCGGTGCTGTTCGCTGACGTCGAAAGCAATGCCGACCAGATGAAGATCGCCTTCGCTGGCGATCTCGGCGCGAACGCGCATCCACACCCATGAACCATCGGCATGGCGCATGCGGAAGACGCGGTCAACGTGCGAGATATCGCCCGCGGCAGCCTGTTCGGCGATGGAATAGAGGTCGCCATCTTCCGTGTTGATGATTGCAGCCACATCGCCGAAAGGCAGCACTGCATCCTGCGCTTCGTAGCCCAGCATCTCATACATGGAGCGCGACCAGTAAATGCGACCGCGTGCCATGTCCCAATCCCACAGGCCGCAGCGACCGCGCCCCAGCGCCAGATCGATACGGCGCTGGATCTGGCCGGAAAGGTCGTCGGCCTCGCGAGCTCGCGCCGCTTGGCTGAAATAGGCGTAAAGGATGGCGAACATCACGCCGGTTGTGCCTGCGAAGAGCGTCACATTGAGCGACACTGCCCGGCGCCATTCCGCAAAGATCGTGCTTTCCGGTTCGACGGCGATAACGGAATAGGGCAGGGTCATCGGCTTGGACAAGGCGCCAAAAGCCGGTTCGCCTTGCAGCATGACTTTCAGCACGCCTGCACGTTCTGCAAACAGGAATAGCGGCTGCGCTTCGGTAAGGATCGTATCGACCGGCTTGCCGGACAGATCGGATATCGGGCCGGATATTGCGACCACGGAGGATTGCGGGTCGATGACGGCAAGCGTCATGCCGGACGAGGACAGCCCACGCGAACGAAACTCGGCTATTGTGTCCTGAATATCCTTCGCGGCGATCTGTGCGCCCGCGTCGGTGCCGTTGGCAACACGTTCGATCATCTGTGCAAGATTGGCGGTTGCAGCCGACAGAAATGCCTTATGCTGTTGCTCGATATCTTCCCGCCACGCCAGCATCGAAAAGACGCGCGCTACGCCGAGAATAATCAGAAAGATAATGATGAGCGCTGGAACGAGGCGTCGCAGGATAGGCTCGATTGAGATGAACTTGCCATAGGCCGGACCAGCAAGAAGACTGACATGGCCCGAAAGCTTGCCTTTCCTTCTTTTCCGACCGGATTCGCAATGCGTCCCCGCCGGCGCGCCATACGCGTCGGTGCTCGCCATATAATGGTCCCTCGTGAATTCCCTGCGAGTGAAGTGATTCGGAATACGCCACCTCCGAATGTCATCAATGAATCAAAAGTGATTCGCGCTGTCCAGCGAATTCGTTAACGAGGCGTAAAAATCAGGGTTTTCATCAGCCGATTTATTCATGAATCTCAAGCTCTTAAGTGGAATCGATATTGCATCTGATTCGCCTAAAGGCATGAAAAGACTCACGAAAGCTGACTGTCCACCGCCTCTGGGTTCATCAGCATGAAAAGGCTCGTTCCGATTGCCGGTTAAGCAGTCGGAGCGAGCAAATCATCACAACGATCAGGATAGGTCGCGAATCAGGCGAGAGTGCGGTCCACGATATCGCGCAGGTCGGTAGACAGTTTGCCCGCGCCCGAAATACGCGCCAGCGCTGCCCTTGCATGTTCGCGGCGGGTATCTTCAAGCGAACGCCAGGAGCGAAGCGCCGTCAGAAGCCGTGCGGCAAGCTGTGGATTTTCCGGATCGATGGACAGGATCGTATCTGCAAAGAACTCGTAGGCCGCACCATCCTTGCGGTTGAAGCCGGTTGGATTGGATGCCGAGAACGAACCAATCACCGAGCGGACGCGGTTTGGATTGTCGAGCGAGAAGAGGGCGTGTTTCGTAAGATCGTGCACGGCCTGCAAGGCTTCGTCGCCGGGACGGCTCGCCTGCACACTGAACCACTTGTCCATCACAAGACCATCCTTACCAAACTGGCGTTCGAAACTTGCCAGTGCGTCCTTTGCCTCGTTCGTATCACCAAAGCGGTGTACCAGCACGGCCAGTGCCGCGAAGCGGTCGGTCATATTATCCGCATTGGCGAACTGGCTGGTGGCCCGTTTCTGGCTTTTCTCGTGACGGCTCAGATAATCGAGCAGCACGTTCCGCAAGGCACGTTTGCCTGCCGCGCCTGCATCTGGCGAGAAGGCGCCGTCCTGTTTCAGGGCATCGTAGAGCGTGGTGAAATCGCCAGCATAACGGGCGGCAATGGCGTCCACGAAATGGTTTCGGCTGGCGAGAATCGCATCCGGATCGACATTGCTGCCCATTTCGCGCGCGATATCGCTTTCGCTCGGCAGCGTGAGGCAGAGCGCGCGGAAGGCTGGATCAAGCGTTTCGTCGGAAGCAACGTTTCCGGCAAGTTCGATGATTTTATCGTCAACTGCCGGTGCATGACCACCGCGGATACGCTTGGCGCCTTCAAGCAGAGCCTGGTTGAAAATTCCGGTCAATGCCTGCCAGCGGGCGACCGGATCGCTGTCGTTCAGGGCCAGGAATGCACGATCATCGTCCGATAGGGGCGCCGACAGGTTTACGGGAGCCGAGAACCCGCGCAACAGCGACGGAACAGAGCGTTCCTTGATGCCATGAAAGACGATCGTTTCGGACGGACGATGCAGATGAATGACGTCGCCGCGCACGTCCCCACCTTCGACGGATGTTGGAACCATATCCTCGCCGTCTGACCCAATAAGACCGTAGGTGATCGGGATATGCATCGGTTTCTTGACCGATTGTCCGGGCGTTGCCGCCAGCGACTGTGCCAGTTCAATCGAGAAGGTTTCCTTCGCAGCATCGTAGGAGAAAGCAGCTTCCACCTTCGGGGTTCCGGCCTGATCGTACCAGAGCGCAAACTGTGAAAAGTCCTGACCGGAAACATCGGCGAAGACCTTGATGAAATCCTCGATTGTTGCGGCTTCCCCGTCATGGCGCTCGAAATAGAGGTCCATGCCCTTGCGGAATAGCTCAGGCCCAATGATTGTGCGGATCATGCGCACGACTTCCGAACCTTTTTCATAGACGGTCGCCGTATAGAAATTGTTGATCTCGCGATATTCGCGCGGGCGTACCGGATGGGCGAGTGGCCCGGCATCTTCCGGGAATTGCTGCGCCTTGAGAATTTTCACTTCGGCGATGCGCTTAACCGGGCGCGAGCGCTCATCGGCGGAGAATTCGTGATCGCGATAGACCGTCAGGCCTTCCTTGAGGCAGAGCTGGAACCAGTCGCGGCAGGTGATGCGGTTGCCGGTCCAGTTGTGGAAGTATTCATGTGCAATCACCGCCTCGATGCCCGCATAGTCAACGTCGGTAGCGGTTTCAGGGTCGGCCAGCACATATTTGTCGTTGAAGACGTTGAGCCCCTTGTTCTCCATCGCGCCCATGTTGAAATCGGAAACGGCAACGATGTTGAAGACGTCGAGATCATATTCGCGACCAAACTTCTCCTCATCCCAGCGCATGGAGCGTTTCAATGCATCCATCGCGTAGAGTGCGCGGCCTTCCTTGCCATGCTCGACATAGATCGCCAGATCGACCGGTTGTCCTGACTTCGTGGTGAAGTGATCCTTCACGACGCCGAGCGATCCGGCAACGAGCGCGAAGAGATAAGATGGTTTTGGGTGCGGGTCATGCCAGATGGCGAAATGCCGGTCCGGCGTGCCTTCGACCGATCCGCTCTCGACCGGATTGCCGTTGGACAGAAGAATAGGAGCGGCTTGTTCGTTAGCGTCAACCCGCACGGTATAGACTGACAGAACATCCGGGCGATCATAATAATAGGTAATGCGGCGGAAGCCTTCTGCCTCGCACTGCGTGCAATAGACGCCGCTTGAACGATAGAGGCCGGATAGCTGGCGGTTGGTGGTCGGATTGATTTCCGTCACGACTTCAAGCGTGAAGCGCTTGCCTTCTGGCAGGTCGCTGATTTCGAGCTGATCGGGCGTTGCGATATAGCTGTTGTCGGTGAGCTGCTTCCCGTCGATGGCGATGCTGACAAGTTTCAGTTCGTCACCATCGAGAATCAATGGCGTACCAGCTGCAGTGCCATCGCGACGCTCAATCGTGAGGGTCGCACGGACGATGGTTTTTTCCGGTTCCAGGGAGAAGTCCAGTTTCGTCTCGGGTATGGCGTATGGGGTCGGACGATAATCTTCGAGACGGAATGTCTGGCCGGTTTCAGTACGCATAGCGAAACTCTCTCCCTGAACTCTCATTGAACTCACGATGTTGGATTCGTACCTAAAATTGTCGCCAAGGGAAACTCAATTCCAGAACAACCAACTGGCCTTTTATGACCGGAGCATTTCCAGCAAAACTGCGAAGCGTCTGCGCGGGGAAATCAGTTCACTGGATTGATTTCTATTCCCGCTTCGATGCGTCGGATAATGCGACAAACAAACGACAGGCGCTTTGCCAAATAATTTTCAGCGGGACCTTTGTGCTACTGGTGCTGTCTCACAAACAGGAATAAGAAAACAGGCGCTCGAATATTTTGGGCGAACCTGCGCTTTGTGTTTTTAAGGAATTGCGTTGTGAACGCTCATGCGAGCGCGCCTGTCGAGGCTGCCCATCTTGAAACCAACCCGATGCTCGGCATCGGTCTCAAAATCGCTTCTGTTGCCGTTTTTGTCGCCATGTCCACCTTGTTGAAGGCGGCTGAAGGCGTGCCTGTCGGACAGTTGATCTTCTTCCGGTCGTTCTTCGCAATCTTCGCTATATTGCTCTATCTGGGGTGGCGCGGGCAGCTTTCTGGCGTGTTCCGCACCCAGAACGGTTTCAGCCATTTCTGGCGCGGACTGGTGGGTGTCTGTTCCATGTCGATGAGCTTTTTCGCTCTCACCAAGCTGCCGCTGCCCGAAGCAATCGCGATCAACTACGCTTCACCACTGATTACCGTCATTCTTGGCGCGGTCATCCTGCATGAAGTCGTGCGGTTTTATCGCTGGAGCGCGGTTCTCATCGGGCTTGGTGGCGTGATGGTTATCATCTGGCCGCGGCTGACGGTTTTTTCCGGCGGTAGTATGGGGCATGACGA
Source organism: Ochrobactrum sp. BTU2 (assembly GCF_024539785.1). Taxonomy (NCBI): domain Bacteria; kingdom Pseudomonadati; phylum Pseudomonadota; class Alphaproteobacteria; order Hyphomicrobiales; family Brucellaceae; genus Ochrobactrum; species Ochrobactrum sp. BTU2. The sequence goes on from NZ_JAHWRG010000007.1 coordinate 35,353, forward strand.
GGCCATGGGTGCGTTCGCCGCTCTTGGTGCGGCTATCTTGTCTGCGGTGGCGATGATGCTTGTACGTCGCCTCGTGCAGACGGAACGCACCTCGACCATCGTGATCTACTTTTCCATATCCGCGAGCGTCATTTCCTTGGTGAGCTTTCCTTTTGGCTGGATCGTGCCGAACTGGTCGCAGCTTGCCATGCTGGTCGGTGCTGGTTTTGCCGGGGGCGTCGGCCAGATTCTTCTGACCGAGTGCTATCGCCATGCGCCGATGTCGACGATCGCGCCCTTCGAATACACGTCGATGCTGCTGGGACTAGCCATCGGCTTTCTGCTGTTCGGCGATATTCCGACCTTCGAAATGCTGGCCGGTAGTGCCATCGTCATGGCGGCAGGCGGTTTCATCATTTACCGCGAGCACAAGCTTTCGATTGCGCCCCACAAAGTCAACGCACCGCAGACGCAATGAATTCAGCTTTGACCGGGTGTGCCTTCTGCACGGGGATCGAGCTGCATGGTCTCCGGCGTGGACTGGCCGTCCGGCGTATGGAATTTGTACTCGGTCTTCTGGTCGCTGATCGCCGGGCGCTCGAAGCGACGGATGCGCCAAAAGGCATGCAGGCCGTATAAGCCGTAGGCGATGGCCATGGTTACGAAGAAGCCCGATGCGCCAATCAGATCCATCAACGGGCCGGAAAGGGCAGGCCCGATGACACTGCCCACGCCGTAAATAATCAGCAACCCGCCGGAGACCTTCACGAATTCGCTGGCATCTGCGTAGTCATTGGCGTGAGCGACGTTGAGGCTGTAGATCGGATAAATCACCGAACCGAACAGAAACATCATCGCGTAAAGCGCATAGGGCGAGGTGGGATGGAACAGCACCATCACCATCGACAAAGCAAAGCCGATGACACCGGCGATCACCATGACATAGCGACGATCGACAAAGTCCGATCCTCGTCCGAGCGGGTACTGGAAGATAGCGCCACCGATCATGGCGCAGGCAAGCATTGTGGCGATGCCGAAGGTGGAGAGGCCATTCATCTCACCGTAAATCGCGGCGAGGAAGTTCCAGGTGCCCGCAACGATACCTGCAATCAGCGAGCCAACAGCCGCAGCAGGTGACCGTCGATAAAGTCCCTTCAAATCGAGCGAAACCTGCGTCAGCGGATTGGGTGACTGCGCGCTTGAAAGGGCGGTTGGAAGGAGTGCGCTTGCATAGATGATGGCACAAATGATGAAGAGCGTCTGCGTTCCCGCATCGCCGAACGGCAGGATGTACTGCCCGCAGAGCAGGCCGAGCATAGTGATGATCATATAGATCGAAAAGATGCGACCGCGCGATTCATTGGTTACGCGCTCGTTCAGCCAGCTTTCAATAATCATATAGCTGCCTGCGAGCGAAAAGCCCGCAACGCCACGGAAGATCATCCATGCGACAGGATTGACGACCAGTGCGTGGAAAAGCAGCGCCATCGAAAGCAACGTCGCAAGCGAAGAGAAGACGCGAACATGCCCGACGCGCCGCACCAGATGCGGCACCACAATGCAGCCGATCGTGAAGGCGAGGGAATAGCTCGTACCCATCCAGCCGATGGTCGTGGTCGACCAGCCTTCCATGCCGCCCCGCAGGGGCAGAAGAATACCCGCGAGGCCACCGGCGAGCAGCATCAGAAAGGTGCTTGCAAGCAAAGCGGCTATGGGCAGGAGCTGGCCAGCCATGAAAAACTCCACAGTGAAATCCCATGGGGAAACTGAATTTAGGGCTACTTGTCGCCGAAAGGCGGTTTGGCAAGCGGCGAAATAGAACAAGTTTGCGGCATGTTGGTGACAATGCCGCCTGCGTCGCCTGCCGATGCCACTGAACTAAAAAGATTTCAACTCATCAATTCGGCCAATTTCAGCTTCACAGCCAGAAAATCGCGCCATGCAAAACGCTTTTGTGCCGGCGTTCGTAGAAGATAGGCCGGGTGCAGGGTCGGCATGACAGGAATTTCGAGGCCGTTGGGCGTATGATGAATTTTCCAGTTGCCGCGCAGGCGAAGGATGCCTTCCGTCGCGCCGGTGAGGGCCTTGCCCGCAGGACCGCCCAGGGCAACCAGAACTTTCGGTGAGGCAAGCTCGATCTGTCGTTCGATGAATGGCCGACAAAGTTCCGTCTCAAGCGGTGTCGGCGTGCGGTTGCCGGGCGGACGCCACGGGATCGTGTTGGCGATGTAGACGCTTTCTCGCTTCAGGCCGATGGATTCGATCATGCGATTGAGAAGCTGTCCGGATTTTCCGACAAACGGCAATCCTTCCATATCCTCATCCCGTCCGGGCGCTTCACCGATGAACATGATGTCGGATGACGGATCACCATCGGCGAAACAAAGGTTCTTCGCCGTGAATTTCAGGTTGCAGCCGTCGAATGCCGCAAGCTTCTCCCGCAATTCTTCCAGCGTTGAAGCCTGTGCCGCCGCTTCGCGTGCGAGCGCAATCTGCGCCGTATCGGGAAGGTCGGCTGCGGCTTGCACAGGCTTGCTGGTGGGGGCGGGTGCCGGCGCTGGGCGCGGTTGTTGCTGCCGGGCGCGCTCAGGTGAATTCGGCATCTGCGCGGTTGGCTGCGAAGAGGCAGGGCGTTGAGGCTCTGCAAACCGGTCTATCGGCGTTTCGGAAAGCGGCATGTCAATGCCTGCCTCCGCATAGAAGCGGAGCAAACCTTCAATATCCAGCGTTTCGCGATTATCAGCCATTATCTACCTCACCTCTGAGGTGGCGAATTTTGCAGGTGAATGCAAGAGCCCGGTTTGGATTTAGGGTTCGTTTGGCCTGTTAGTGACAGTTCATACCCTGTTTGATGCGCATATAACCAGGCAAGGTGCGAACATGGTCCTGACATGACATGAGGACATGCTTCTTCTACCATCACAAACAAATCTTCATCGCGGCTTCTTGAATGGAATGAATTTGACGTTTACGTTAAGGTAAATCAATTTGAGGACGTAGGATGCCTGTTTTGGACAATTGGACGCATTTGCGACAGTCTCCAACTCTGCGACAGGGTAAGGCAGAATACGGGGAAACGGCGATCTTTTCGTACCGCCAGTGCTGACGGGCAGTCGGTTCATGGGTATTCGCGATTAGATCATGCACAAAAACAATTGGATGCGTCGTCTGGGCTACCTTAGTGAGAAGACGATGTTACACCGGACGGAGGGATGAATGTCTGAAGCCCCAGAATATGCGAACCAGGAGCTTCCCGAACGCGAGAGCATGGAATTCGACGTTGTGATCGTCGGCGCAGGCCCTGCGGGCCTTGCTGCGGCAATCCGTTTGAAGCAGGCGAATCCCGAGCTGTCCGTCGTCGTCCTCGAAAAGGGCGGGGAAGTCGGCGCGCATATTCTTTCCGGCGCTGTCGTTGATCCGGTGGGTATCGACCAGCTCCTGCCGGGCTGGCGCGAAGAAGAGGGGCACCCTTTCAAGACGCCGGTTACTGCCGATCATTTCCTCGTGCTGGGGCCCGCAGGTTCAGTGCGCCTGCCGAATTTCGCGATGCCGCCTCTGATGAGCAATCATGGCAATTACATTGTGTCTCTGGGCAATGTCTGCCGCTGGCTCGGCACCAAAGCCGAAGAACTTGGCGTAGAAATCTATCCGGGCTTTGCAGCAACCGAAGTGCTCTACAATGACGAGGGCGCGGTCATCGGTGTCGCCACTGGCGATATGGGCGTCGAGCGCGACGGAACGCATGGTCCGAACTACACGCGCGGCATGGCGCTGCTCGGCAAATATACGCTGGTCGGCGAAGGCGCGCGCGGTTCGCTTGCCAAGCAGCTGATCACCAAGTTCAAGCTCGACGAAGGCCGTGAACCGGCGAAATACGGTATTGGCCTCAAGGAACTATGGCAGGTTGATCCTTCCAGGCACAAGCCGGGTTTGGTCCAGCACTCCTTCGGCTGGCCGCTCGACATGAAGACGGGCGGCGGCTCGTTCCTTTATCATCTGGAAGACAATATGGTTGCGGTCGGCTTCGTGTTGCATCTCAACTACAAGAACCCGTACCTGTCGCCGTTTGAAGAGTTCCAGCGTTTCAAGACGCATCCGGCCATCAAGGACGTCTTCGAGGGTGGCAAGCGTCTTTCCTATGGCGCACGTGCGATTACCGAAGGTGGCTTCCAGTCGGTGCCAAAGCTGTCGTTCCCCGGTGGAGCGCTCATCGGCTGCTCGGCTGGTCTGGTCAACGTGCCGCGCATCAAGGGCAGCCACAATGCGGTTCTTTCTGGCATTCTCGCTGCCGACAAGATCGCCGAGGCAATTGCCGCAGGCCGCGCCAATGACGAGCCGGTCGAGATCGAGAGCAATTGGCGTTCAAGCCTGATCGGCACGGATTTGAAGCGGGTGCGCAACGTCAAGCCGCTGTGGTCGAAGTTCGGCACGATTGCCGGCGTGGCGCTCGGTGGTCTCGATATGTGGACCAACCAGCTTTTCGGTTTCTCCATCTTTGGAACGCTGAAGCATGGCAAGACCGATGCGCAGTCGCTTGAGCCGGCTGCAAAACACGCGAAGATCGATTATCCGAAGCCGGATGGCGTTCTGACCTTTGATCGTCTGTCGTCGGTGTTCCTGTCGAACACGAACCATGACGAGAACGAGCCTGTGCATCTTCAGGTTCGCGACATGAAATTGCAGCAGACTTCCGAACACGACGTCTTCGCTGGTCCGTCGACGCGTTACTGCCCTGCGGGTGTTTATGAATGGGTGGATGCCGACGGCAACTCCGCAGCTGATCCGCAGGCAAAGGATGTGCGGTTTGTCATCAACGCTCAGAACTGCGTGCACTGCAAGACTTGCGACATCAAGGACCCGAACCAGAATATCAACTGGGTTCCGCCACAAGGTGGTGAGGGACCTGTTTACGTGAACATGTAATGTTTACGTGATGACACGAGAAAAAGGCGGTCTGGGACCGCCTTTTTTATTGCAGCATGACGGACTGGGTTTCCGGTTCTTCTTCATCTGGCCGAACGGGTGGTGGAACGGAAAAATCGAGCCGCACTGGCAGATGATCGGAGCCGGCATCTTCGCGAGCCGAAACCTCCGCCCCTCCGATTTCAGGGCTTACGAGTATCTGATCAATCGGCAGGCCGATATAAGGAGCGAGCTTAACAGGCAGTAGGTGCGTCATCCACGTGCCGCCAATACCGGTCATATGGCGGGTGCCTGAGGCACGTTCGACGCGGCGAACGGCATTGCTCCACGGCGCTGCATTGAAGTCACCGGCGACGACCAGAGGGCCTTTCAGCTTCTGCAGTTCTGGTTCGATGTAGCGGAGTTGATAGGGCTGCCAGCGCGGCCATGGCCATGAAAAGTGCAGTGCTGCGACATGCACGGTCGTTCCGCCGAAATTGATCGGCGCAATTGCGAGCAAACCATCGCCGACACAGGCCGTCTGTGCATCTTCGCTGAAAGGCCGCTTCGAAAGGATGCCCACGCCCCATGTGTTGGGATCATCAGCACAATTGAGATGGTAGGGATAGGAGCCTTGGAGAATGGTGAGCCACTTGGTCCATTGGTCGCTCGCCTCCTCATAGGTGATGACGTCCGGCTTCTCCCGCGCGATCATCTGGAGAATGCGTTTCGGTTCGGGATTGTCTTCGCGCAAATTGATCTGGACGAGACGGTAGCGTGCGCCGCCTTGTTCCTGCGCATGGGCGCCGGTGGAGCCGCTCAGGAAATCGCGTGCAGCACCAACAGTCGTGCTTAGAGCCATGACGGCAAAGAGTAGCAGCATCGCCGCCTCACGCCGCATCTTGGTGAAAAGCAAGGGAATGGTCAGCACTGCCAGCAGGACGGACAGATGAGCTCGAAAATGCGAAAAGGAATCGAGAGCCGGGTGCACCGCTCCAAGAAATCCCAGCACGAGCGGAACCGACAACGCGACAGCAGCCAGCAGCAACAGGAATGAAAGGTTCTCACGGCTTTTCGACATGAAATGCCTCTAGCTATCGAATACGGCGCGATGATGGAGGTGAAGGCAATTGGGAAGTTGGGAAATAAGGCAGTATGCTAAGAGCATCATATGTTGCTAACCAACATATGGCCCTACTGCCTTACTACCCTATTCCCCTAGTGTCACTGGAAAGCCGTCTCGTAGAAGCTGCGAAGCTTGCGGGAATGCAGCCGCTCATCCGGCATGGCCGCGATTTTTTCCATCGCGCGGATGCCGATGCGCAGATGCTGCGCCACCTGCCGCTTGTAGAATTCGGTCGCCATGCCCGGCAGTTTCAGTTCGCCGTGCAGCGGTTTGTCGGAAACACAGAGCAGGGTGCCGTAAGGCACACGGAAACGGAAACCATTGGCCGCAATTGTCGCTGACTCCATATCAAGTGCGACAGCACGCGCCTGCGAAAGACGCTGGACCGGGCCGCGCTGGTCGCGCAGTTCCCAGTTGCGATTATCGATGGTCGCGACCGTGCCGGTGCGCATAATCTGTTTCAAGTCATATCCCTCGAGACCGGTGATTTCCTCGACGGCTTCTTCCAGCGCAACCTGAATTTCCGCAAGTGCCGGCAATGGCACCCAGACGGGCAGATCGTCATCGAGAACATGATCCTCACGCATATAGGCGTGTGCCAAAACGTAATCGCCAAGCTGTTGGCTGTTGCGAAGGCCAGCGCAATGACCAAGCATCAACCAGGCGTGGGGGCGAAGCACCGCAATATGGTCGGTTATGGTCTTGGCGTTGGACGGTCCCACGCCAATATTGACCATCGTGATGCCCGAATGGTCGCCCCGTTGCAGGTGATAAGCTGGCATCTGCGGCAGTCGGGGCAGAGGGCTGCCACTGCTTGGTTCGGTCTCGCCCGCGCGCGTAATCAGATTGCCCGGTTCAACGAACTGTTCATAACCGCCGCCGCCTTCTGCCATCAATTCGCGCGCATAGGCGCAGAACTCGTCCATATAAAACTGGTAGTTTGTGAACAGCACGAAGTTCTGGAAATGCGCCGGGCTTGTCGCCGTGTAGTGCGCCAGCCGATGCAGTGAATAATCGACGCGCTGGGCAGTGAATGGTGCAAGCGGCATCGGTTCGCCGGGGGCGGGCTCGAAATCGGCATTGACGATCTTGTCGTCGGTCGCCGCCAGATCGGGTACATCGAACAGATCACGCAGCGGATGCGTGAAGGCGTTGGCGACGGAAGCCTCGACATAGGTGCCTTCCTTGAAGGCAAAATGGATCGGGATCGGCGTCGACGATTCCTTCACGGTCACGGTCACACCGTGATTGCGCATCAGGAGGCGAATCTGCTCGTTCAGATAATGATCGAACAAGTCGGGCCGCGTGATGTTTGCGGAATAATCACCTGGCGTCGAGACATGGCCATAGGCCAGCCGTGAATCCACATGAGCGAAGCTGGATGTGGATAGACAGATCTCGGGATAATAAGCGCGGTAACGCTGCGGTGGAATTTCGCCGCGCGCAACCTTCTCGAACGCATCGCGCAGGAAGGCGGTATTGCGATCATATAGTTTTTGCAGGGCGGCAACCGCCGCACCGGCGTCGTTGAAAACCTCCGGGTCAACAGTCGGAGGTGTTTTGATCTCGGTCAAAAATGGATGTTCGATTCGCTGTGTCATGGCCTAGTGTCGTGATCTCGAAGTTCGCCTGTGTTTCGATATCGTAGTCGTAAGCGAACTTCGAGATCGAAACGACACTAGGAAACCAAGCTGCTAGTGTCCTTTTGATTCTGAAATTTGCATCTCGCTTGATATCATTCCTAATGCAAATTTCAGAATCAGGACACTAGTATAGCAAAACCGATGACCGTTACATGACCCAGTTTATGCGGCGCGCTGCAGGCTTACATAAAGTACGAGGCCGACGCCGCTCATCTGGGAATGCTGGCCAATCTGCGTGTAGGCGAAGGTGGCTGCCGGACCGGTGAAAATGGCGGTGAAAAAGAAAACCCGAAGGGCGATTGCGGCGATGGTCCGGGTTTTTTTCATGGCCGCTCTCCGACAGGCTTCTGGGTGAACGCGGCGACAGGTCCGATTACCGGTTGATCCCGGTAGAGGTTGTACCTCTGGTCAGCGAAAATGCTGGCAACTGCGGCAAAGCCAGCGATCATCAGGCAGACAATTGTTAAACGTCGAAGCATACCGGTTGGCCCCCAAAGCCGTAATGATTTCTGTTCTCCCTCATCAATTTAGCCATTGCGCCTGAACCCTCCCTGAGAGGGTCGTTCATGCGGCGTTCAAAAATATTGATGTTCCGTTTATTGCGGTGTGTGGCTCTTGTGCCTGCTGGAAAGGGACTTATGTTTTCCATCATTGGAATGCGGGAACATAAGTCCCGCTCAACGTCAGGATCAGCGGGAGAGAGCCCATGGCCGAACAGACCAAGCCCATCGAGTTGTATTATTGGCCGACACCGAACGGTTTCAAGATCAGCATTATGCTGGAAGAGCTGGGCGTTCCCTACGAGGTCAAGTATGTCAATATCGGCAAGGGCGATCAGTTTCAGCCGGACTTTTTGAAGATTGCTCCTAACAACCGTATGCCCGCCATCATCGATCCGGAAGGGCCGGGCGGCCAGCCGATCTCGGTGTTCGAGTCTGGAGCTATACTGCAGTATCTCGGGCGGAAGTTCGGTAAGTTCTATCCGACCGACGAACGCAAGCGCGTCGCAGTTGACGAATGGCTGATGTGGCAGATGGGTGGCCTCGGCCCGATGTCCGGGCAGGCCGGGCATTTCCGTGTCTATGCGCCGGAAAAGGTTCAGTACGGCATCGACCGCTATACCAACGAGGTTAACCGTCTCTATGGTGTGTTGAACACGCAGCTTGAAGGCAAGGAATACATTGCAGGCGAATATTCAATTGCCGACATGGCTTCGATCGGCTGGATCAATGCCCATAAGAACTACGACCAGAACCTGGATGATTTCCCGAATCTGAAGCGCTGGCATGAGACAATGAATGCGCGCCCTGCGGTTCAGCGTGGTCTGCTTGTCGGGAAAGAAGAGCGAGAAAAATCCAATCTGGCGACGGACAAGGAAGCCCAGAAAATTCTCTTTGGCCAAAAGGCACGCTGAATAAGCGATCAAAAGAAAGGGCAGCTTCGAGGCTGCCCTTTCTTATTCTGGATGCCACTGAATATTACTGGCGCGTGAGGCTCTCGCTCTTGCAGATCAGGCCGCCCATCACGCAGCCGGAAAGTGAAAGCGTGTTGCCCTTGACGCTGGCTTTGCCGGTATAGGTTTTGCCCTCGTCGAGCTTGTTGACCTCACCCTTGTAGCTGCCGCCCGTGCCTGACATCGTGCCGATGGACTTGCCCTTGTACTCGCCGGTCTGCACCGTACCGCAGAACTTGTTGGCGCCGCAGGACGCATAGCTGATGATCGTGCCGTTCGGGCGCTTCCACGTGCCGACGATCCCTTCGTCGGCAAGGGCAGGGGCGGCAAAAGTGGCTGCAAGCGTCATTCCAAGAATAAGTGTGCGGATCATTCTTTCCTCCCAAATCGCCGCCAGTCCCGGCTTTGCCGGTCGCAACGATGAAACCGCTGTGATGCGTTTTGAAGTTTGAGACAGAAGCCCTCCTCGAACATCCGTCAAGCTTACGCAAACGTAAACGTAAACCAGTTTTTGGCGAAGCGGAAGAGGGATATTTGTGTCTCGCTTGGCACCTGAAATACTGCCCTTTTTACACACACAGCCGCATTCGAATGTTGTCTATAGTTAGCAACTGGTTTCGTTCGACCGTGCGGATTTGAATCGAATTTTTGCAAAAATCAAGCAATCGGCGACACTTGCATGTTTAACAAAATCCCAAGTTTACCCCTTGTTCGGATTTTGTTGGTTGCTCGTTAAGCATCTGGTTTAACGCGCATTTCAACCCTTTCCCGTAGATTTGAGAGCATGAACGGAACGACAGAGACGGCAGTTTCAAAGCAATGAAATCAGGCTTTGAAAATAAAGACTGGACGGTTCTCGGGATTTAACAGGGACAGAGAAAAATGGCACAGTTTCAGAGCTTCTCGAATACGCACAACGCAGTCGCACAGGATCGCATTCTTCTCGAAATGGGCATGAAATTTGCCATCGGCCGTGATTGCGAGATCGACGTGGTGGAAGCCCACAAGTGGCTGAACATTGCCGCCATCCGCGGCAGCGAGAAGGCCGCCCGTATGCGCAATCAGGTGGCAGCGACGATGAGCAAGGGCGAACTGGCAGCAGCGCTGCGCGGTGCGCGTGAGTGGATGACCGCCCACTGACTGGCAAGATAGTCGTTATGAAAAAAGCCGCCTTCAAGGCGGCTTTTTTGTTGACTCAGCTTATACCGAGATACCGGCCCGGTTTGTGGTTGATTGCGATGATGAGGTTCATGGCAATCGCTCCGATCAGGGAAAGCACCATGTTTTCCCACGGGATAAAGAACAGCGAGATCAGCATGATAAGGACATCGAGGCCGAGCTGAAACCAGCCGGCTCTTATCCCATAAGCGTCCTGTAGATAGAGCGCCAATATATTGACGCCGCCGACGCCGGAGCGGTGCCGGAAAAGTGCCAGCACCCCCATACCCATCAGGGTGCCGCCCATGAGTGCTGCGAAGAGCGGATTGACGCTTGAGAAATCGACACTCATGGGCATCAGTCGAGCAAAGCCCGACATCATGGCCACTGCGACAAAGGTTCTGATGGTGAACGCCCAACCCATTCGACGCACGGCGAAATAATAGAATGGCAGATTGATCAGGAAATAGAGCAATCCGAATTCCGTGCCTGTTGCATACTGGATGAGAAGGGCGATACCAGCCGTGCTGCCGGTCATCAGCATAGCCTGACTATAAAGCGTAATGCCGAGCGCAATGAAGGACGTGCCGATCAGCATAGCCATCGCATCTTCATAGAGGCGGTGACGGTCTGATGCGGCGGCTTTCGACGCATCGATGAGCGGGGCGGCGTTATCAGCGATATCGGCCACGTGGAAACTCCAGAACAGCGAGAAGCCGGTAATCCGGCAAATAGATTACGGTGCCGGAATGAATTCCGGCTTGTCATGCATTCGCGCTGTGCAGAGGGTTGGGTCAAAGCACGCGGCGTCAAGTCTTGGGAGACGGTTAAATATAACAGCGGTTTCGACGCTTCGCACCGCTTGAAATATTGTTATTTCACGGTCGTGTTTGTAGATTTATCGCAATTGCGACGGCTGTTTGTTTTGATTTATTTCGTGCGTCATCTGCGCGAGGAAGCGTTTGACGTCAAGCGGGCTGCGCAAATGACGCTTGGCGAGATGCTGAGGCGCACCTTCCAGAAAGGCCAGTGCGCGAATGCGACCGTTCTTGCGATAGCCTGCCACCCATTTCAGGAAGCCCCAGTCGAAACGCTCCACACAACCTTCCGCCATATCCGGGCGTGAGCGTCCGTAATGGATTATGGTTCTTTTGAATACACGCCACAGGCGACGCACGGTCGATATATCGAGAAAAACGAGTATCGGCTCGCGATGCACGATAAATCATAGTTTCGCTATGATTGCCCTCGAATATCCATGTGTCCTGATCTGCTGCTTCGTTGGTAAGACGGCCGATCTCGTCACGCGGGCGCATTATCCAGCCCGGTTGCCAGTAGAGGGTATCGATATGAATGACCGGTAAGCCGGTAATCTCGCCTAGCCTACGCGCAAGGCTTGATTTTCCCGAACCGGCGCCGCCTATGATCATGATCCGCTCTATCACCTGCATCGTCTCCGGATTTTAACTCTGTTCGAATAAAAATCGGACATGAGGTAGGAAGTACTATAATTTTACTTCATGGCACCTGCATGACCATAACGAGCAAAGAAAGCCCGTTAGAAAATTTGTATTGAGCTGAAGGTAATATTCACCGAATGATTGACAGTCAACTTTGTGGAGCGCAATGTTGGCGTATAAACGGAACGGGTCAGAGCAACAATGACATCTACCGTTCCTCTATATTAGTAAGATCGCAAGGCGTAAAAGGTACCGAGTGATCGAAAGAGCTGCATTCGATAGGGAGTGACAAGATGTCAATTCGAACCATCACCGCCATGGCCGGCACCGCCATCATCATGAGTGCTGCTGCATTTGCCTTTTCATCGCCCGCCAACGCCCTGACGATGAAAGAATGTAGCGCAAAATATCAGTCTGCCAAAGATGCTGGCACGCTTGGCGACATGAAATGGAACGATTTCCGCAAGGCGCAATGTGGAGACGACGCAGATGCTGCCGCAGCACCGTCAGCTCCAGCCAAAAAGGCAACCAAGAGTGCAGCCGCCCCTGCCGCAGACGACAGTGCCAAGGGCCTGACAATGAAGGAATGTAGCGCGAAATATCAAGCTGCCAAAGATGCTGGCACGCTTGGCGGCATGAAATGGAACGATTTCCGCAAGGCGCAATGCGGTGCAAATGCCGCCGCAGCTCCTGCACCTGCTTCTCCAGCTAAGAAAACGGCAAAAAGCACTGCTGCTGATGACAGCGCCAAGGGCTTAACGATGAAGCAGTGCAGCGCCAAGTATCAGGCGGCAAAAGACGCTGGTGTTGACAATGTTGCAAAATGGAACGATTTCCGCAAGGCTGAATGCGGACCTGGTGCAGATCCAGTTGCCTTCAGCACCGACGGTACCAGTGAACCAACTGCCCCAACGGTTGCGGCGCCCAGAGGCGTCAAATTTCCAACGGCAGTTTCTGCAAAGTTTTCGAACGAATCAGCTGGCAAGGCTCGTATGCACACCTGCCTTGAGCAGTATTATAGGCTGAAAGATGCCAATGCATTGGGTGGTTTGAAGTGGATTCAAAAAGGTGGCGGTTACTACAGCCTCTGCAATGCACGCCTGAAAGGCAATTCCTGATCTGATCAGGACTATTCGAATAAGAAGGGGCCTATTGGCCCCTTCTTATTTGGTTCGTGAGAACCAGCCCGCGACCGCGACTGCGAGCCAGCCAAGTATCATCAACGATCCACCTGTCGGCGCGGCCATTGGAAAGAGCCGGTCGCCTATCATATCACGCATGAAGAGGTCGCCGCAGAATAAGGCGAGACCGATCACAAGTAATGCGCCGCCCAGATAAGCGGTACGGCTGAAAGGTACAATGAGAGATAGGACCAGAAACGCGGGCGCATGGCCGAGGAGCAGGGGAGCGATGTTGCCCAGATGGTTCTCTCCACCGTGGGCGGCGCCCGCATAAGCGGCAATTGCAAGGGCACCGCACAGTCCGGCAAGCGTGCTGAAAAGAATGTTGGGATACTGGCTATCGGATCGAATCTGCATCTATGGCTCCACCGTTCAGGCAGTTTCACGAGTATCTGCGTGTTTGCGCGCATCCTCCAAAGCGGCGGGTAGGGCAGCTTCAAAGAGATCGAGCTGCTCATCGATGCCGACGCTCACGCGAATACAGCGGTCGAGAACCGGTGCCCCGGGTTTGCGCACGAAGATGTCACGCGCGATTAGCTCGTTGAGAACTGCTGTGGCGAATGCTCCATCCTTACCGCAATCGACGGCAACAAAATTCGTGGCAGATGGGACGGTTGTAAGGCCGTTTGCCTCAGCGATTGCAGCGATGCGATCGCGCCCTGCCTGTATTTTCGCGACTACGTCACGCAGATAAGCTTGATCCTTGAGGGCGGCGATAGCTGCTGCCTGCGCAAGGCGATTCACTGCGAAATGATCGCGAATCTTGTCGAAAGACTTGATGGTTTCGGCGCTGCCGACAACATATCCACATCGGATTCCCGCTAGACCATAAGCCTTGGAGAAGGTGCGCATCCGAAGAATGTTGGGTCGGTCGGTTTCAAAAGGCGGGAAGGCGGACGCTGGCCCTGTTTCGCAATAAGCTTCATCCAGAATGAGGAGGGTGGTTTCAGGAACGCGCTCGATGAAGGATTGAATGTCCGAACCCATATGCCAGGTTCCCATCGGATTGTCCGGATTGGCGAGGTACAGAATTGCAGCATCTTGCTTGCGGGCCGCATCGAGCAGGCCGTCGAGGTTCGATTTGTCGTTGATATAAGGAACAGTAACCAGGTTTCCGCCATAACCCGCAACGTGGTAGTTGAAGGTTGGGTAGCCGCCCAGCGAGTTGATGACCCTGTCACCTTCCTGAACATATTGTCTGACTACCAGCCCGAGCAAGGCGTCGACACCTGCTCCCGGCATTATGTGTTGCGGCTTTACGCCGTGATGTGCGGCAATGGCATGGCGCAGTTCATAGTTTTCAGGATCGCCATACTTCCAGATTTCGCTCGTTTCGGTCCGAATTGCATCAAGGACAGACGGCGCTGGACCAAAACTGCTTTCATTCGCGCCGACCCGTGCCTTGAAAGGCTTTCCGCGCTGTAGCTCCAGCGTTTCGGGGCCGGTAAAAGGAACAGTAGAAGGCAAGCTTGCGACGAGTGGTGTAAGGCGAGGCGATCCCATGGCGATTTCCAGTCGATTCTCAGTCCATCAACGTGTGAGGAGGGCAGTCGAAGAGCTGGAGAAAATCTTATCCACCTACGCCTGTCCAGCTCGGAAGGCATAGCAACTTGTAGTGACTGGTGCCATCACAATGATTCTAGTCGATTGAATAATCCAAGCGAACGATCAGGCTTGCTGCCCGCCGATCGAGTTAAACGATAAGGATCTGCAGAGTGAAACGGGTCGGAACCCGAACATCTGCACGCCTCAGGCGCGCGTGCGCACCGTCGGTGTCTCACAACCACAAGCACAACGCGCAGTGCCGGAGCCATCAAAAACGCCTGTCGATCTGATTGAATCAGATCGACGTTCCAAGCATTCAACCATATCGCACCTTGTCCGAAACCGGTTTACCCATTCCGAGATGCGTTTTAGTGGACCTCGAGCACTTTCACGCATGAATCGAGATCATGTGTCGCCAAATGGGCGTAACGCATGGTCATCTGGAGTGTCTGGTGCCCCAGCCACATCTGAACACGACGGATATCGATCCCGCCCCGGACGAGACGGGATGCGCAGGTATGACGTAAAATATGCGGAACGACCTGATCGTCCGTACCAAGACCGACTTCCATCTTCGCTTCATTCCAGATCTGGCGGAACCGGACCTGATTGAGCATGGAGAAGGGGCCTTTGAGCTTCTCATGCGGGATATGTGCAGCCTTGCGGGCACGGCGGGTGAGTGGGACAGTGCGGCTGCGATTTGATTTGGTGAGCCAGAACGTAACCCGCTGATCTTGAACATCGTTCCAGGTGACACCGATTGCTTCTCCAAGGCGGCAGCCCGTGTCGACAAGAAAAAGGGAAAGCCGATAACTGTCTTCACAGCGCGACTTGATCGCGGCGAACAGGCGCTTTTCTTCCTCATATTCGAGGAATCGAATACGTCCCACACGCTCCTTCTGCCGGACGAATTCCGGTAGATTAAAGATATCTCCCATCTTGTGCGCCTTTCGCAGCAGCTTGCTCAGCGCAGCCATCTTTCGATTGATGGTTGCATTGCTGTTGCCACGCTCACGAAGCGAACCGATGACGGAATCAAGCATTTGCTGATCGAAACCTGAAAAGCGTTCGCCCTTCAAAATCTCATCAATCTCGCCGAGAAACGACTTCACATTATACTTGTGTGATCCATCATCCCACAGGATGTTGACATATTTCCCCGTCAGTTCCGCCACCGAAAATTGCTCGACAAGCCGGTGGTTCGGACTTTTGCTGGATGTGTACTTTAAGTTGTAGTCGACTATCGGCGCAAACTTGTCGCCTGTGTCGATCTTCGTTTCCCCAACGACGATCATTGCACGCCCCCCTTCTTCTTGTAGGACGTACAACTAATGAAATAATTCCCGGAGCACAAGATAAGTGAGCTAACTTTATGCGGAGACATGATTGGACCTTTCTAAAAGACCATGTTTGCCCCCAGCTTTCTGTCGTCCCCGAATTCCCCTCGTTTATCGATCCTTTTCGAAACTCCCTGTTCGAAAGGATCGTGTCACTTAATCGTAAGCGGTGTTTCAAATGGATGAGCGCCAACGGTTTCCCGTTGGCGCATTTTTTCAACGTCGTTCTTATTAGAACGAGCGCTGGAAGCGAAGCATGCCCTGGAATGCATCCTTGGTAACACGCAGAGGATGGTCATCGTCCCAGCGGGTGTAAGAGACTTCAGGCGTAATGGTGAAGCCCGGAACCAGCTGATAGGCAACGTTTGCGGTAACTGCGGTCTTGCCCCAGTCTTCGTATGCAGCCTGCACGTTGATGACAGCCTTTTCAGAGGCCTTGTACTTCAAGCCACCCCAGACGGCCCAGTCACCGCCCCACTGACCATACATCTGATCGTCAGACTCTTCCGAGGAATAACCAGCCTGTACCCAGACAGAGAACTGGTCGGTGAGGTTTACGTCACCGCGAACTTTAGCCGCCCATTCTTCAATAACGGAGTCATAAGCAACTACAGCTGCGATCGCACCCCAGCCACCGGCATACTTCACGCCACCAACAACGTGCGGAACATAATCGTTGACAACGTAGCCTTCGCCGCCTTCTTCAAGAGCAACAGTTGCCGAGAAGCCGTTGCCACCAGTGAAGGTGTAAGAAATCTTGCCAGTACGATAAGCACCTGCAGCTACAACATCGTCGTTGATGACATCGCCAAGATAGCCAGTGAACGTATGGAACGACGATTCGTCGAGACCTACGCGAAGGCCGCCCAGTTCGATGTAAGCGAATTGCAGCGTGGTCGACTGACGATCAGCACCATAGCCTTCAAAACCGGTGTCACCGAGATTGCCTGGAACGGCATCCCACTGAAAGCGGTTTTCGGTAAACGTACGAAGAGTACCCAGTTCCGTTTCAGTCGCAGTATGCGTGCGCAGTGCGAAACGTGCACGCTTCACCCAGCCACCCAGTTCAACGCCGGAGTAGGCATCATCGCCACCCTTTACGTCGTAACGAACGTAACCGGAAATACGCAGGCAGGTTTCGGTGCCTGGGATGTAGAAGTAGCCAGCGCCGTAAGCATCGCAGACGCGGACATATTCAACGGCTTCTGGCTCTGGCGCGACGATTGCGTCGGCAGCCTGAGCGCCGGAAGCTGCAACCAGAGCTGCAGCGGAGCCAAGGAGAAGGCTCTTGATGTTCATTTCTGACCTCCAGTCAAGAATCGGAGGCTTTCGAAATAAATAAGTATTTTCAATGTGTTATAGAGTTTGCAGATTCGGGACTCAAAAAGTCAGCAAATCGGAAGTGATCCGACATGCGTCGAATACGGGGCGTAAAAGCACGGAATCGCACATCGCGTGGCAATCTGGATCTGATTTTTATGAAGAGATTTGCTTGAGGCAGCTGGCGGAGAGGATGGGATTCGAACCCACGAGACCCTTATGAGGTCTACTCCCTTAGCAGGGGAGCGCCTTCGACCACTCGGCCACCTCTCCGGTAAGGGCGAGATAGCTGGTACGCTTTGTCATTTCAAGCGAATTGCGCGCCAACTGGTAAAATTTCCTGCGAATTATCGCACTTTATATATACGCAATCAGGAATATGCGTGGAATCGGCCGCTTTCACCAGGCGTCGGCAGCCTCATTTCGAGCTGTATAACAAAGAAAGATTCGCACCCAAATCAGCTAATGTGGCAGTACGCGACGGTGCTTTGACATATACTCCACTCGGAGCACGGGAAGTCATGGATTCGCGGGCTGAAAACCGCAACGATGCCAAATATCGCGTGTTTTCAAGCGTTAAGACCCGTTAATTCGCGTTCACTCATGTTAATAAACCCTAAATAGCCCACCCTGAAACGGGCAATTTCGTGTCTTTTCTGCAACAACCCTCCCTCATAGAAGCACCAGAAAGGTTGGGAGAGTGTATTCGATGTTGAAACGAAGGAACGGGCGAGTATCTTCACATCCAGAAGAAGGAGCGCTTCGGGGCGACTTTTTCAAAAGGGGATGGGGACAGGTTGTCCTTCAGCCAAATCAGAATGCCCAGACCCATTTTTAACTTTGACTGGAGGTCAGAAATGAACATCAAGAGCCTTCTCCTTGGCTCCGCTGCAGCTCTGGTTGCAGCTTCCGGCGCTCAGGCTGCCGACGCAATCGTCGCGCCAGAGCCAGAAGCCGTTGAATATGTCCGCGTCTGCGATGCTTACGGCGCTGGCTACTTCTACATCCCAGGCACCGAAACCTGCCTGCGTATCCATGGTTATGTTCGTTACGACGCAAAGGGTGGCGATCGCGTTTACGCTCGTACGCCTGGCGATCTGGACCGTGACACCTGGGGCAAGAACGCCCGTGCAACGCTCCGCTTCTCGACCGCTTCGGAAACCGAGCTCGGCACTCTGAAGACCTTCACCGAACTGCGTTACAACTGGAACGGCGGCGGCGACGGCGAAGAAGACGCATACGGCTCGAGCGAAAACAGCTCGCTGCGTTATGCTTACATCCAGCTCGGCGGCCTGCGCGTTGGTCTCGATGAATCGGCCTTCGTAACCTTCCCTGGTTACCTCGGCAACGTCATCAACGACGACGTGATCCTCGCTGGCGGCTACCGCACCAACCTCATCAGCTACACCTTCACCGGCGGCAACGGCTTCTCGGCTATCCTGTCGCTCGAAGAAGGCGGCAACGGCGACTCCGACGTTGACGTAACGCTGAACGACTACACGCCGCACATCGTTGGCGGTCTGAAGTACGCTGGTGGCTGGGGCTCTATCGCAGCTGTTGCAGCTTACGACGCTCGTAACGAAGAGTGGGCTGGTAAGGTTCGCGGCGACGTTAACATCACGGACCGTTTCTCGGTTTGGGTACAGGGCGGCTACAAGTCCAACGACGACACCTATGCAGTTGACGGCGCTGGTTATTCCTACCGCGTAATCGACTCGTTCTACGGCACGTGGGGCGGCGACTGGGCTGTCTGGGGTGGCGCTGCATTCAAGGCAACCGAAAAGGCTACCTTCAACCTGCAGCTCGCTTACGACGACACCAAGACCTTCGCAGCAACCGCAAACGTTGCTTACGAACTGGTTCCTGGCTTCACGATCACCCCGGAAGTTTCCTACACCAAGTGGGATGACGAAAACATCAGCCTCGACGGCGAAGATGCTTTCCAGGGCATGATCCGCTTCCAGCGCTCGTTCTAATCCCTCTGGGATTGTTCAAAAAGAACCCGGCAGCATCGCTGCCGGGTTTTTTGTTTGCCGATTTTTACGTTTGTGATCTTGCCTTTGCGGGAAACTCGGTCTTTGTACGAATAGAAAGCGGGACGTGTTCGCCGCTTTGCATCCGATGATTTCCAGCGTGGAGACGCCACGATATGTTCAAATGGTTTTGGCCCGGTGTAACGTGGACCGCAGCGCTAACAGCGCTGGCGCTCTGGTTTGGTGCAGACCGGGTCAAGACGGACATCGCAACACGTACTGGCGAAGCACTCACTCCTTTTATATGGACCGGTTTCGACGTCGATGGTCGCGACGTCACGCTGAAAGGCATAGCGCCCGATCCAGATACGCAATCCGCTGCGCGGGATGCGCTTGAAAAGGTAAGAGGGATTCGGGAGATCACCGACTTGACGAGTGTTCTGCCGCTCGTTTCACCCTACCAGCTACAGATAAAGAAGAGTGCCGACGGCATAGTCCTGTCTGGTTCAGTACCGGACAACGATGTTAGAGACCGTATCATGACGATCGCCGAAAGCGCGGCTCCTGGCATTCCGCTCGATGACGAGATGGCTGTAGGGCGAGGCAGTCCCGCAAACTTTGTTGATTCGGTGGAGTTTGCTTTGCAACTCGTTTCTGACCTGACGAAAGGGGAGATCGAGATGTCCGATCTCAATATCTCGATCAAGGGCGAGACTGCAGACAATGCCGGCTATCGAAAGATACAAGCCCAATTGGACCAGCCGCTGCCCTTTGGCCTGAAATTGGAACGAGCCGAAATTCGCGAACCTTGATTAAATCGCAGGGAGGGCTGAGCAGATTTGGATCCTCGTCCCCCGTTAGTTTTCTGTTCGGAATTGACAGTCCGCCTGTTCGGGCCTTTCCTTTCTCTTTATGAATAGGCATAGCGGATCATATCTTCCGTTTCCGGAACAGAAGGCGGGCCTGACAATGCTTTATCTAGCCGTATCGTTTTGGCCGGTTCTCGTTGCGGCGGTTCTTATCGGTGCGGGCGTGGGCTGGTTGACCGGTCCGAAGTAGTGGCGGCAAATTGGGGCGGGGAAAATTGACGGCGAATATGTTCGTCGGATTTGAGTAATTTGGAGTACGAGGAAACCATATGCCGTTGCTGATTGTTCAACTGGCTGTTCTTGTCGCCATCGCTTTCGTTATAGGCTGTCTTTTGGGCCGGTTCGTGCGGCGCAGAGGTGCGTCGATACCAGACCGTGAGCGCACGATCATTGCAGCGGCGCATGCTACATTGCCTGTCGATCAAAAGCCGGAAGCGGTGACGCAGACCAAAATACCGGAGAAGGTTGCAGAACCCAAGGCTTCGCCCCAGCCGAGCGAACCAGAGAAGCCTCAAATGAAAGCCGTGCCGGACGCAGAAGTCGTCGGAAATTGGCCTTCGCAAACGGAAAAGCCGGATGTGAATACGGAACCGGATCAGGATCCGGGGCGTCCAGAGCTTCTGGATGCTGCACGCCTTGGAAAGCCTGATGATCTGACAGTCGTTAAGGGTATTGGTGGGGCAGTTCAGGGGCTGCTCAACGGGATCGGCGTGTTTCACTACGACCAGATTGCCAGCTGGAACGATGACGAATCACGCTGGATCGAACGGAGTATAGGTTTTCCACGCCGCGTGGAGCGCGAGGATTGGATCGCACAAGCCACGAAACTGGCGAATGCAGCAAATAAAGCCAGCGCAAGGAAATCGGAAAAGCCCGGCAAAACAGCCGCTAAACCAAAATCGCGACGGACAAAAAAAGCAGGCGAATAGCCTGCTTTTTCATTTCAGAGCATTTCTACCATCTCAATATAGGCGCGAGATGTTTTAGAGCATGTCTCCCAAAAGTGGGAACCGGTTTTGGGATAAAGACATGCGTGAAAACAAAGAGATAGAGCGGTTCTAGCGACTTCGTTTTAACCGGAACCGCTCTAGCGGCGACCGTAAATCAGATCGGTCTGTATATCCGCACTTCCGGTCAGGCGGGCCTTATAGACTTCGTAGTTTTCCATCACGCGCTGAACATAGTTGCGTGTCTCGGAGTAGGGGATACGTTCGATCCAGTCGACGACCTGATCGATAGGCTTGCCACGTGGATCGCCATATTTCTCGACCCATTCGGATGCGCGGCGAGGGCCTGCATTGTAACCGGCGAAGGTAAGAACGTAAGACCCATTGAAACGGTCAAGCTGCTCGCCGAGGAAATGGGCGCCAAGCGTCGCATTATACCCTGCATCCGTCGTGAGGCGTGGCGCGGAGAAGCTCATGCCGTTGCGGGTCGCCACGCTTTTGGCCGTTGCTGGCATAAGTTGCAGCAGACCGCGTGCGCCAGCTTTTGAAACCGCGCCGACGTTGAATTCACTTTCCTGCCGGGCAATAGCATAGGCTAGAGCCTTACCTGATCCGCTTATATTGGCATTGGCGGGAATTGCGCCAAGCGGATGCGAGAGAGCACCAACATCAAGACCTCGCAATGCAGCATTTTTGCCGACGCGCAGCGCCAGATAGTGGTTCTCGTCGCGCTCGGCCATGACCGCCAGCAGAGCCAGTTCGCCGACACTGTCGAGTTCCTGCGAAAGCTGATTGTAGAGCGTCGTTGCGCGACTGCTATAGCCGACCTGTTCCAGCCGCTTGATTGCCTGCACGGCGGGACGGCCCGCAAACCGCGCGCGATCCGCTTCCGTTGGTCTTGGATAGATAAGCTCAGGTGCTTTTTCGCTCAGTTTGGCTGCCGAAAGCTGTCCGTAAAATGTTGTGCCGAAATGGGCGGAGCGGCGATAATAGTCGCGCGCATCGCCACCGCTACCTGCTTCGGCCGACCGTCCGAGCCAATAGAAAGCACGAGACGCCGAAATCGGACGCGAGGAGATTTCTGCGATCTTGGCAAAATGTGGCGCAGCCGTCTTCGGCTGGTTCAGGGCGCGCAGTGCATACCATCCGGCATGGAATTCCGCTTCTGCGGCCATTGTGGGCGATTCGGCGGCGTGGGCCGAAACCAGCTTGTAGGCGAGCTGCGGTTTGCCAAGGTCGAGCAGTTCCCGTGACAGGATGCGGCGTTCGACCCACCAGGCATCCGGATCGACAAGCGCCGACGCCTGACGTGGTGCCTTGAGCATGAGGTCTGTCGCCTCGTTATAGCGTTCGGCGCGACGCAGATAGCGAATCTTCAGGAACTGATAGGCGGCGTTTCCCTGCCACGTGCGGTCGACGTCCGCTATCGCCTTGGCGGCATTCGGAGACTTCTGTGCTACTGCCGCAAAAGCGTTGTAAAGCGATTGGGCCTGTGCCGGACCTGCAAGCAGTTTTGCGGACTGCATACGGTCATTATAAAAAGAACGCAGAATACGGCGCTGATGATCTTCGCGCGTCAGAACGTCAGAGAACTCTTTCAGGATCTTTTGCTCGTCATCGGCTGATAAGCGCTGTGTAGCCCACCATGGTGAAAGCAGTTCGCGCGCTTTGCCCGCATTTCCAGTGCTGACATAGGAGCGGGCAAGAAGAATCATGCCTTCTGTAGTCTGCGGGCGCGTATTGCCGAATGTTGCGATTACGGTCGCAGGAGCTGGATTTTCCTTGAACAAGGCCCGTTCAGAGTTACGGCGCAGAACCGATGTCCCCGGCCAGCCGCGCAAATCTGTTGCCGCCGCTGCAATTTCAGCGCTCGGCACACCATCAAGACCGGATGTCGCGATAGCCCACGTCAGAATCTGGCGGTCAAGCGAACCACGAGGCATCCCGTTGCGGAATGCGATAGCACTTGCCGTGTCACGGGAGGAAAGGGCATCAAGCCCGCTTTTCAGCGTTCCACCAATCGCTGCCGGGTTTTCCATACGGCTGACTGCTGACGTCACGACCGGATCAGGCGTGGCCGGACGCGGTTTCGGTGTCACCAGATTCATCGGCGACTGGTGTGT
Source organism: Ochrobactrum sp. BTU2 (assembly GCF_024539785.1). Lineage (NCBI taxonomy): Bacteria > Pseudomonadati > Pseudomonadota > Alphaproteobacteria > Hyphomicrobiales > Brucellaceae > Ochrobactrum > Ochrobactrum sp. BTU2. The sequence continues at coordinate 58,369 of NZ_JAHWRG010000007.1, forward strand.
CGTCGTCGGTGCAAAGGGACGCGCAAGCGGGGTGGGAACGCCGGACGGCAGCGAGGATTGGGCGAGCGAAATCACCGGCTGCAGAGCAACCGCAACAAAGCAACTCGCGAGGAGAGCTTTTCTTTTCAGGGATATCGCTGCGACTTGTTTTGACATTGGCTAACTAGAACAAAGACTTGGTTGATGTGCAATATGTTGTTGAAATCCGGCTTTTCTTAGCCCGGTTTTTGACTGGCTATTTCAATGATGAGGATAGGCTCAAGGAATGAATCTATCCTTAATAAAGCGTTATCGCTTCGGTGTTGCCGCATCTTAGTTGTTTCGGGCCGCCGATGTTTCTAAAGGCAATCGAGCGAATAGCCGGTGGAGCTTGGGGATCGCTTTAAATTTTGTCGCAAAACTGCCGTATTGCCCTTGTTTTGCCTGTATACCCCGCTTGCTCCACTCGTGTGGCAAGACTATTGTGCAACGCCTCAACCCGGTCAGAAGCCCCAGAGTGATCCCAAGCTGATCGGTGGAATGAGGTCCAGTCTTTCTTTTTTCAGGAGTTCACTAATGCTGAAGGGCTCAATTACCGCGCTTGTCACGCCATTCGATTCCGAAGGAGCGTTCGACGAGAAAGCCTTTCGCGCATTTGTAAACTGGCAGATCGAAGAAGGCACCAAAGGGCTCGTCCCAGTCGGCACGACTGGTGAAACACCGACCCTGTCGCATGACGAGCACAAGCGCGTCATTGAGGTTTGCATTGAGGTTGCAGCTGGTCGCGTTCCCGTGATCGCCGGTGCAGGTTCCAACAATACTGTGGAAGCGATCGAACTGGCGCAACATGCCGAAAAGGCTGGCGCTGATGCCGTTCTCGTCGTCACGCCTTACTACAACAAGCCGAACCAGCGTGGTCTTTACGAACATTTTTCGCGTGTGGCCCGCTCCATTTCGATCCCGCTCATCATCTACAATATTCCCGGTCGTTCGATCGTCGACATGACACCGGAAACGATGGGCGCACTCGTTCGCGATCACAAGAACATTGTGGGCGTCAAGGATGCGACTGGCAAGATCGAGCGCGTATCCGAACAACGCGCAACCTGCGGCAAGGATTTCATCCAGCTTTCCGGTGAAGACGCAACGGCTCTTGGTTTCAACGCCCATGGCGGGGTAGGGTGCATTTCGGTGACGTCCAACATTGCGCCGCGTCTTTGCGCCGAATTCCAGGATGCATGTCAGGCAGGCGATTTCTCCAAGGCACTCGAATTGCAGGATCGCCTCATGCCGCTGCACAAGGCACTCTTCATCGAGCCAAACCCGTCAGGCCCGAAATATGCGCTGTCGCGCCTCGGCCGCGTGGAAAATGCCTTGCGCTCGCCGATGGTGACTGTGGAAGCCGCGACGGCAGAGAAGATCGATCAGGCCATGAAGCATGCGGGTCTGGTCAACTGACCCGTCAAGTTTACCGCTTTCGCTGATTTTTACGCTCCCGTAGCTTCGGGAGCGTTTTCATTTCAGGCATTGCACATTATATGGTGCCATCATGAACAAGCCCAAGAATTCTCCTGTGCGCAAAATCATCGCGGAAAACCGCAAGGCGCGCTTCAATTTTGAAATTCTAGATACGCTCGAAGCCGGTCTCGTCCTGACCGGCACCGAGGTCAAGTCGCTGCGCGCCAATCAGTCCAACATAGCGGAGAGCTATGCGAGCTTTGAGAATGGCGAGTTCTGGCTTATCAATTCCTATATTCCGGAATATACGCAGGGCAATCGTTTCAACCACGAGCCGCGGCGCTTGCGCAAACTGCTCATCAGCAAACGCGAAATGTCCCGCCTGTTCAACTCGGTATCACGCGACGGGATGACCGTGGTGCCATTGAAGCTTTACTTCAATGATCGGGGTCGCGCGAAGCTGGAACTGGCGCTGGCGCGAGGCAAGAAGACTCACGACAAGCGCGAGACGGAAAAGAAGCGCGACTGGAATCGTGAAAAGGCTCGCTTGATGCGGGATAAGGGATAAAGATCAGCAAAGTATGAGAGCGCCTCAGGCGCTCTTTTGATTCAGATAGTCGCATACATTCCGGAATACGGTTCGGAACATGGTATCCGTCAACCGCCCGGTATTCGTGTTATAGCGCGAGCAGTGATAGCTGGAAAAAATGCGCAGGCTGCCAATGTCGCTTGCCCGGTCGTGACCGAAGGGATGTCGCGCAACCGGCGCACCAAGTGCACGAACCGTCGATTGATGCGCAATCGTTCCCAGTGTGACGATTGCCTGCAGATTCCGAAATCGGGTCAGCATCGGCAACAGGAATTGTCGGCAATTGTTGATCTCGGCGCCGATGGGCTTGTTTTCCGGCGGCACGCAGCGCACCGCATTGACGATGCTGGCATCCAGCAGGCGCAAACTGTCGTCAGGACGAGCCTCGAACTTGCCAGTGGCAAAACCGAATTCACACAGTGTGCTGTAGAGCAGATCACCGGCATAGTCGCCGGTGAAGGGGCGTCCGGTTCTATTGGCGCCGCGCAAACCTGGCGCCAGCCCCACAATCAGGAGCCGAACATCGTCATCATGCGCTGGCAGAAACGGTGGAACCGGTGAATTATGCCACGAAGGCTCCTTGCGGCGCCATTCCTGCAGGAATGCGTGCAGCCTTGGGCAGATATCACAGTTGGGAGATGGTTCGGAAATCATGCCCCTGCATGAACCGGCTCGACGACGGCGTCAATAGCTGTCGTCGAGATCGTCATCCTGGCGGCGCGGTGCGCGTTCCGACGGATCGCGGCCAATCTCAGCCTTGAGCGAGACCAGATCGATGAAATGATCGGCCTGGCGGCGCAGTTCATCGGAAATCATGGCCGGCTGGGTGGTGAGGGTCGAGACAACCGAAACCTTGCGGCCCTTGCGCTGAAGAGCTTCGGCAAGTGAGCGGAAATCGCCGTCGCCTGAGAAAATCACAAAATGGTCGACTGTATCGGTGAGCTGCATGGCATCGACTGTCAGTTCGATGTCCATATTGCCCTTCACCTTGCGACGCCCGGTGGAATCCGTGAATTCCTTGGCAGCCTTGGTGACGACCTTGTAGCCGTTATAATCCAGCCAGTCGATCAGCGGGCGGATCGAGGAATATTCCTGATCTTCAACCAATGCTGTATAGTAATATGCACGAAGCAGATAGCCACGCTTCTGAAATGCCTTCAAAAGCTTCCGATAATCAATATCGAACCCCAGAGTTTTCGAGGCGGCGTATAAATTGGCGCCATCAATAAAAAGGGCAATTTTTTCACGAGAATCGAACATCGTGCAATATATCCACTCTACGGCCGGACGGGAGTGGACCGACGACCGCTTATCAGTTTGTTTTCTAAACGGCGGGTGGTATCAAATTTTACCAATGCGTTTATTGCCTTCTAAGGATATATCACAGAAAAACAAGCAACCATGGGTTGTTATTTGCCTGCACTAAAATACCTATAAGTGAGTCTTGTCTCAGTAATCCCGTTCTGGCTTGCAAAATATTGTGCCGTTTTGACGCGCCACCGTGTTTTATCGGGTGAATCCATGAAATTGACGTTCTTTTGGCAGATTTCATGAGGTGAGGCACGAGCAATTCCGCTTTTGCTTGTAATTTGGCTCCACAAGCGTTATGTGGGGAAAAATCCAATAAAGTTCGAGAAATGAAAGGGACCGCACATGGCCCGCGTCACTGTTGAGGACTGCGTAGATAAGGTCGAGAACCGTTTTGAACTGGTTCTGCTTGCTGGTCACCGTGCTCGCCAAATTTCCCAGGGTGCACAGATCACCATCGACCGCGACAACGACAAGAATCCTGTTGTTGCGCTGCGCGAAATCGCTGATGAAACCCTGTCGCCAGATGATCTGAAGGAAGATCTCATCCACTCGCTGCAGAAGCATGTGGAAGTCGACGAGCCGGAAGCCGCTGCGCCTGCACAGATTGCTTCTTCTTCGGAAGAAGTTGCAGAAGGCATTGCAGACGCTGCTGAGGAAGATGTGGTTGCTTTCGACCGTATGTCGGAAGAAGAACTGCTCGCCGGTATCGAAGGCCTCGTCGCACCAGAGAAGAACGACGACTTCTAATCGTCGTTCGAATTATGTCTCTTTTGCATGCGTCGCGACTTTCCAGTCGCGGCGCATGTTTTTATGCGCCGACGACGGTCCTGTCGGCTGACCGGTGGCGACGGTTTGGAGCGCTTGTTGCTGATTGAAACGGCCAGATGACGAGCGATTTCTGTCGGAAATTAATATTGTCGGCAGAAAGTTAAGCCTAAACGTCGAGAACTATTCGATTTTCGGCGATTTTGGGTCACAATGCCCGATATGTGTGCAGGTACAAGTACCGGTTTCGAAAGGGAGTTCTCGTAGATGATGCGCCAATATGAGCTTGTGGAGCGTGTTCAGCGATACAAGCCTGACGTGAACGAGGCGCTTCTCAACAAGGCATATGTCTATGCCATGCAAAAGCATGGCAGTCAGAAACGAGCTTCCGGCGATCCCTATTTCTCCCATCCGCTCGAAGTTGCTGCGATCCTCACCGATATGCATCTCGACGAAGCGACGATTGCAATCGCGCTCCTGCACGACACGATCGAAGATACGACGGCCACCCGTCAGGAAATCGATCAGCTCTTCGGCCCTGAAATCGGCAAGCTCGTCGAGGGACTGACCAAGCTCAAAAAGCTCGACCTCGTTTCGAAAAAAGCAGTGCAGGCGGAAAACCTTCGCAAGCTGCTTTTGGCGATTTCAGAAGATGTCCGCGTGCTTCTGGTGAAGCTTGCGGATCGTCTGCACAATATGCGCACGCTGGGCGTGATGCGGGAAGACAAGCGCCTGCGTATTGCCGAGGAAACGATGGATATCTATGCGCCACTCGCTGGCCGCATGGGTATGCAGGATATGCGGGAAGAGCTCGAAGAGTTGGCCTTCCGCTATATTAATCCGGATGCATGGCGCGCCGTGACGGATCGCCTGGCCGAGCTTCTGGAAAAGAACCGCGGCCTGCTGCAGAAGATCGAAAAGGACCTGTCCGAGATTTTCGAGAAGCATGGCATCAAGGCCAGTGTGAAGAGCCGCCAAAAGAAAGCGTGGTCGGTTTTCCGCAAGATGGAAACCAAGGGACTCTCATTCGAGCAGCTTTCCGACATTTTTGGTTTCCGCGTGATGGTCGACACCACGCAGGATTGCTATCGGGCGCTCGGTCTCATTCATACGACGTGGTCGATGGTTCCGGGCCGGTTCAAGGATTATATCTCAACGCCTAAACAGAACGATTACCGGTCGATCCACACCACCATCATCGGTCCGTCGCGCCAGCGTATCGAGCTGCAGATTCGCACACGCGAAATGGATGAGATTGCGGAGTTTGGTGTCGCAGCCCACTCGATCTACAAGGATCGTGGCAGCGCCAATAATCCGCACAAAATGTCGACCGAGACCAATGCTTATGCATGGCTGCGCCAGACAATCGAGCAGCTTTCAGAAGGCGATAATCCGGAAGAGTTCCTTGAACACACTAAGCTAGAGCTCTTTCAGGATCAGGTCTTCTGCTTCACGCCCAAGGGCCGCCTCATTGCTCTGCCGCGTGGTGCGACGCCGATCGATTTCGCCTATGCCGTTCACACCGATATCGGTGACAGCTGCGTCGGTGCGAAGGTCAACGGGCGCATCATGCCGTTGATGACCGAACTGAAGAACGGCGATGAGGTCGATATCATCCGTTCCAAGGCGCAGGTTCCCCCTGCGGCATGGGAGTCGCTTGTTGCAACCGGTAAGGCGCGCGCAGCCATTCGCCGCGCGACCCGCTCGGCTGTCCGCAAACAGTATTCGGGGCTTGGCATGCGCATTCTGGAACGCGCATTCGAACGTGCCGGTAAGCCGTTCAGCAAGGATATTCTGAAGCCAGGACTTCCGCGTTTGGCACGCAAGGATGTAGAGGATGTGTTGGCCGCAGTCGGACGCGGAGAGCTGCCGTCCACCGATGTGGTCAAGGCGGTCTATCCGGACTATCAGGACACACGCGTCACATCGCAGAATAGTCCGGCGAAGACTGGCGAAAAGGGCTGGTTCAACATCCAGAACGCTGCCGGCATGATCTTCAAGGTGCCTGAGGGCAGTGAGGATGCAGCGAAGACCGATGCGGATGCCGTGGCGAAGCCCGGGAAAAAGGCGCTGCCGATACGCGGCACCAACTCGGATTTGCCGGTGCGCTTTGCCCCGGAGGGGGCCGTGCCAGGAGATCGCATCGTCGGTATCCTGCAGCCCGGCGCCGGTATAACGATCTATCCGATCCAGTCGCCTGCGTTGACAGCCTATGACGATCAGCCGGAACGTTGGATCGACGTGCGCTGGGACATCGATGATCAGATGAGTGAGCGTTTCCCGGCTCGCGTCAGCGTATCGGCCATCAATTCGCCCGGCTCTCTGGCGGAGATCGCGCAGATCGTGGCTGCTAACGACGCGAATATTCACAATCTCTCCATGGTACGCACCGCACCGGATTTCACCGAGATGATTATCGATGTCGAGGTTTGGGACCTCAAGCATCTCAACCGTATCATTTCCCAATTGAAAGAAAGCGCGAGCGTCAGCGGCGCGAAACGCGTGAACGGATAGGACTAAGATGAACACCGAAGATGTGCTTGCCGTCTTCCGCGAAGCGGGAGCGATCCTTGAAGGCCACTTTATTCTTACGTCAGGCCTGCGCAGTCCTGTTTTCCTTCAGAAGGCGCGTGTTTTCATGCATGCCGACAAGACGGAAAAGCTATGCAAAGCGCTTGCAGAGAAAATCCAGGCGGCAGATCTTGGACCTATCGATTATGTGGTTGGTCCGGCAATTGGTGGCTTGATTCCCTCCTACGAAACTTCACGCCATCTGCGTGTTCCGTCGGTCTGGGTAGAGCGCGAGAACGGTGTGTTCCGCCTGCGTCGTTTCGATGTGCCGAAGGGCGCGCGAGTCGTTATCGTGGAAGATATCGTCACGACCGGACTTTCCATCCGCGAAACGATCGACTGCATGAAGGACCTCGGCATTGAAGTTGTGGCTGCGGCCTGCATCGTCGACCGCTCGGCGGGCAAGGCGGATGTTGGCACGAGGCTGATTGCTCTCGCCGAATATGAAGTTCCGGCCTATCCTGCGGATAAATTGCCGCCGGAGCTTGCTGCAATTCCGGCTGTGAAGCCCGGTAGCCGCAACATTTAAACAAGTACACCGACGGCTTTTGAAACGCTGCGGGGGACGATACACCCCTGCGGCGAAATTCCGCTTTGCAGGACGCGTTCTAGTTACCTATTTAAGGGGTAACTGCAAAAACGTTCTTCCAGCTTCCACAAACAGGGTTCCATCGTGAGTGTAGCGCCTATCAGATTCGACCCCAGATCGCTTTACCGTGCGCCATGTGGGGTATGCGTGGATTGCGATGTCCGACGAACGGCGGTTTGTGCGGCACTTGACGACGGCGATCTCGGTGCTCTCGAAGCAATCATGACGTCTAAGCGTCTCGATGCCAATGAGCAGTTGGTGGAAGAGGGGGAGCCGAAGCGCCGTGTCTTCAGCCTGACCTCCGGCATGCTGCGAATCTACACGTCGCTTCCGGATGGACGTCGGCAGATTGCAGGTTTCCTGTTCCCTGGCGACTATCTCGGTCTGGCTGACGACGAGACGTACTCCCAGTCTGCTGAAGCGGTCGTACCGTCGGTTTTGTGCGCCTTCTCCACCAGAGAGATGGATGATCTGATGGAGCGTTTCCCGAAATTGAAGGAGCGTCTGCACCAGATGACGCGGGCAGCTCTTCGCACGGCGCGCGACAATCAGCTGGTTCTCGGGCGCCTTGCACCGGTGGAAAAGCTTGCGAGCTTTCTTCTGATGTTGTCCGCGCGGGCTGAAAAGCGCGGCGAGAAGCCGAACCCGGTGCATCTCTCGATGAACCGTACCGATATTGCCGATTATCTCGGCCTGACCATTGAAACTGTCAGCCGGAGCTTCACAAAGCTGAAGACTCAGGGGCTGATCCAGTTGCTTGACGCCAATACGGTTGAGATCCTGTCCCGCCGGTCTTTGGCGGCCGTTGCCGGAATGGACCCGGAAAACCTCTGAATTCAAGCTGCCATCCCTAAAAGCCGGGTGTATTTCCGTTGATTCAAATCAATGCAGCACCCGGCAGAACAGCCTATTCCTGATCATAGAGATTGATGCGATCCGTTGCAGGATTGCACGTTCAAAATGGGGAAAACAGGTGCTGTTGTGGCTGGGAATTGCAATATCGGCTGTCATGCATGCGGGCTTCCTTGCCGCATCATGCCGTCTTGCCCCGCGGAATGTCGCCCCGGTTCTGGTGCGCGCATATCCGGCAGGGCCTCGCCGGAGCGCCCGACGCTTAAGGTGGACGCGCTATGCATGAAGAAGCGATAAGACGCTACGCCGCGTTGGCGGTTCCCAGATACACGTCCTTTCCGACAGCTGCTGATTTCATGCCTGTGGGGGTCGATACGACTCATCGTTGGTTGCGCCAGATCGGACCGGAAGAAAGCGTCTCCCTTTACATCCATGTGCCTTATTGCCGGCAGCTCTGCCATTATTGCGGTTGTCATGCCAAGATGGCGGTCCGCAACGACGTGGTCGAAAACTTCAGCACTTCTTTGCTCAGCGAAATCGAAACTGTCAGCAAGAGCCTGACAGCACGGCCCAGTGTCGTCCATCTTCATTGGGGCGGTGGTACGCCCTCAATTTTGAACCCGCGTCAGTTTACGAGCATTCTGGCCGCTCTGCGCGTTGCGTTCGATTTTGCGCCTGAGATGGAACACGCCATCGAGCTTGACCCGCGCACGGTTACCCCACAGCTGGTGCAAACGCTTGCGCTCATGGGAGTCAACCGCGCCAGCCTCGGCGTACAGGATGTCGATGCCGAGGTTCAGAAAGCCATCGGTCGCATTCAGCCGATAGAAACGGTTGCTAAGGCTGCAACTCTGCTGCGGGAAGTCGGCATTGATCGCCTCAACTTCGATCTTATCTACGGCCTGCCGTTGCAGACCGTCGAGACATTGCGTGAGACTTGTGAAAAGGTTGCGGTGCTCAAGCCTGACCGTGTTGCCTGCTATGGCTATGCGCATCTTCCGCAGCGGCGCGCCAATCAGCGCCTGATCGATGCAAGCCTTCTGCCCGATGCTGACGAGCGCTTCGCTCAGGCACGTGTGGTGGCGGACAGCTTCATCGGTTTCGGCTACGAGCCGGTGGGGATCGATCACTACGCATTGCCGGATGACAATCTGGCCGTCGCTGCGCGCAATGGAACGCTGCACCGGAATTTCCAGGGCTATACGGATGATCGCTGCCAGACATTGATCGGTCTCGGACCGTCATCGATTTCGCAATTCCCCGGTGGTTATGCCCAGAATATCTCGGACGTGAAGCAATATTCCAAGCGGGTTGAAGCGGGCGACCTTGCAACGGTTCGCGGTTATGCCATGCGCGAAAGTGACCGTATCCGTGCCGGAATCATCACAGCCCTGATGTGCAATTTCCGGGTCGATCTGAATACCACGGCGCCGGGCGTGGAGTTTTCCGACGAGCTGGCCTTGTTGCGGCCTCTGGTGGCTGATGGTCTGGTGGAAGTCCGCAGTGGTGTCATCAGCGCAACAAGCGACGGCAAGCCGCTGATCCGTCTGGTTGCGGCTGCTTTCGATGAATTTCGCAGGGAGACGATGCACGGCTTCAGTTTCGCCGTCTGAACTTGCGTTGGAACAAAGAGATAGAGCGGAAGATGCTCTATCAAGAGAATGCTGCTGCACCGGGCCGTCAAAAGGTCAGTAGCATGGGAGCACCGCCGTTGGGGGACGTGCGGTGCTCCACTATTTTGAGCACAGCCCGAGGAGCGTGAATTGCTTCTCGGGCTGTGCGTTTTCATATGGGTCAGGCCTTGCGGTTCTTTTCCAGCTTGGGCAGGAAAATCGTCAGCAAGCCGAGCAGCGGCAGATACGAGCAGATGGTGTAAACATACTCGATGCCCTTGTGATCGGCCACGATACCGAGGACGGCGGCTGCGATACCGGCCATGCCGAAAGCAAAGCCGAAGAACAGGCCCGACACCATGCCGACGCGTCCTGGCAGCAATTCCTGTGCGAACACCACGATTGCCGGGAAGGCCGAGGCGAGGATCAGGCCGATGATAACCGTCAGGATCGCCGTCATTTCCAGGTTCGCATAGGGCAGGGCCAGCGTGAACGGCAGGACGCCGAGGATCGATGCCCAGATCACCTTGCGCGCACCGATCTTGTCGCCGATCGGGCCACCTATGATCGTTCCCGCAGCTACCGCACCGAGGAACAGGAACAAGAGCAGCTGCGATGCCTGCACCGTCACGCCGAAATGGCTAATGGTGTAGAAGGTGTAGTAGCTCGTCAGGCTGGCCATGTAGATGTACTTGGTGAAGACCAGCATTGCCAGAACGCCAACGGACACCAGAACCTTGTTGCGTGGAAGCGGAAGGGTCTTGTCGGGCTTCGCCTTGCTGGCATTGGCAATCCGGTAGCGATTATACCAGTTGCTGACATACCAGAGCAGCATCATGCCGATCAGTGCGGCGACGGAGAACCACGACACGCTGATCTGGCCGAAAGGCAGAACGATGAACGCTGCCAGAAGCGGGCCAATCGACGAGCCGAAATTGCCGCCCACCTGAAACAGGGATTGCGCAAAGCCATGACGCCCGCCCGAGGCCAGACGCGCCACGCGAGCTGCTTCCGGATGGAAGACGGACGAGCCGAAACCAACAAAAGCCGCCCCCAGAAGCAAGATCGAATAGTGATGTGCCGTTGCCAGAAAGATCAGCCCGACAAGCGTACAGCCCATTCCGAAAGGCAGGGAATAAGGCATCGGCTTGCGGTCGGTATAGATACCCACGAGCGGCTGCAGGATCGATGCCGTCATCTGGAAAGTGAATGTCAGGAGGCCGATCTGCCAGAATGACAGGCTGTAGTTATCCTTCAGCATCGGATAGATGGCAGGAAGGAGCGACTGCATCATGTCGTTCAGGAAATGGCCCATGCTTGTGGCCAGAATAATAGCGAGGACAGTATTATCCGCGCCGCTGTTTGATGGCTGCTGTGCAGCACTCATGCTCATACTACTTCTCCGAAGATGAAAGCCGGTCTTCAGAGCCTGTTCCGAAAGTCGCCCTGTGTGGCTGCAAATGGCAATTTGTCTGCGTTCCGGTGCTCATGTAGCTTTCTCTGGTGCGTAGTCTTACCCGAAAAGTCTGCAACTTTTCGGGACCATGCTTAGAAGTACATTGCGCTCCGGTACTCGAAAATCACCATTTTCGCACACACATGACGCTTTTTGATCCAGGCTCTCAGGCATATTTCCTGCAGATACCATCCGAAAACAGGAAACAAGACCCTCAAGAAAATTACGGGGTGTTGATGAGGAACCAACGAAAATTCACGAATTTGACGTCTGAACCGGTACTTGTCCGATTCAAACGTCAAATTCATTCCGCCAGCGAATGTCGCGACCCATTCTCAGCAAGCCATTAATAGGACTATTGCCTCTCGCCCGCTTTCGTGATTTGGTCCAGTAGTTTCGAGAGTGGGCCAAACGCAGGGCAGAACTGCAATGAAACCAAAGTCTCCGCCGGGGCTTTTACTGCCGGGAAGCGAGGAGCTGCAGAAGTTCCACGAGCAGCGTATTGCCATGCTGGAGGGCATGAGCGGGCCAGTGATTGCCTTGCCGACACGCTATCCCGACGGCTATTTTGTGCCGCGCCACCGCCATAGCCGGGCACAACTTCTCTGCGCCTCACAAGGAGTGGTGCTGGTGACGACGGATGCTGGACGCTGGATGATTCCCAGTGACCACGCCATGTGGATACCGGCAGGTGTGGAGCACTCGGTTGAAATCCTCGGCGAAGTCTTTATGCGATCGATTTACATCTGCGTCGATGCCGTCTCGGGCGTACCGGATTATCTCCACGTGGTCGGGCTTACCGATCTCATGCGGTGCCTCATAACGGATGCAACGACGCAGGACAGCACGCCGGAACCGGATAGTCGCGATGCTCTGGTAATCGAACTGATCCTGCGGGACCTTCACACATTGCCGCAACGCTCGCTGGGCCTGCCTTTTCCATCGGATCCGCGCTTGCAGAAACTGTGTCGTGAATTCGTGAAAAAGCCTTCTTCGCGCGCCACAATTGATGACTGGGCGGACAGGATGGCGATGAGCCGGCGCTCGTTCACCCGGCATTTCCAACGGGAGACTGGCGTAAGCCTTTCAGTCTGGCGCCAGCAGGCCTGTCTTTTTGCGGCAGTTCCCCGCCTGGCAGAAGGGGAGGCGGTGACGAGCGTGGCACTGGATCTGGGTTATGACAGCGTTTCCGCTTTCACGACGATGTTCCGCAGGATGCTCGGTGTTTCGCCGCGGTTTTATTTGCCTCGACTGGACACTGTTCCGTTTGAGCGCAGCGACAACGCCGCAGTTTTGGCCGAATAATAACAATTGTCTCCGCGATGGGAGAGCATTAATAGAAGCGCATGCTGTTTCAACGCCGTAATCCTCCGACCAGAAAAGAGCGCTTAAGGCTTCTGGTCTGGCCGCGCCGCTCCTTCTCCCGTTCCTTCCGGTACGGTGGAAAGCGGATTCTGCGCATCACTGCCTCGCCTCATGCTGTCGCAGCCGGTCTGGCCGTGGGCGTGTTTTCGGCGTTCACGCCTTTCTTTGGCTTCCATCTCATCATCGCAATCGTGCTGGCCTATTTCCTTGCCGGAAATATTGCCGCCGCGGCACTTGGCACGACGCTTGCCAATCCGCTGACCCTGCCATTCATCTGGGGCAGCACATTCGAGCTGGGCCGCTTCATCATGAATGGAAGCATCGACGATGCTCCGCCAGTTCATCTCGGGCGGGCACTGGAAACCATGCATTTCGATGAAATCTGGACGCCGCTTTTGAAGCCGATGCTATTCGGCTCAACTATTCTGGGCGCAGCATTCGCTGTCGTGGTCTATTTCGTTACCCGGTTTGCCGTTTCGGCCTTCCGCCGTCGCCGTATCGAACGCCTTGCCGAAAAACATCGCCTGCACCGCGAACAGGAGCTTCAGAAAGTATGATCGTCGGTATAGGCAGCGATCTCATCGATATTCGTCGTGTCGAAAGCGCGCTGGAACGACACGGCGATCGCTTTCGCAACAGGGTTTTTACCGAGGTCGAGCAGAAAAAATCGGACGGGCGCAAGCAGCTTGCTGCATCTTATGCAAAGCGCTTTGCGGCGAAGGAAGCCTGTGCGAAGGCGCTTGGAACTGGCATAGCTCAGGGCGTTTTCTGGCGGGACATGGGCGTGGTCAATGCCCCTTCCGGAAAGCCCACCATGCATTTGACCGGTGGTGCCGCAAAGCAGCTGCAGAAACTCTTGCCCGCCGGAACACGCGCCGCCATACATCTGACAATTACCGATGATTTTCCTCTCGCGCAGGCGTTCGTGATCATCGAAGCCCTGCCTGAGTGTCTGAATCAAAATGCGTCAGGCGGCAGCGAGAATGGTGATTTTCGAGAACCGGAGCGCAGTGTACTTAAAGGTACATGAGCACCGGAAGCGCAGAAAAATGCCATTTGCAGCAAGGCATAGCGGCTTTTGGATCAGGCACAGAGACGAAATAGTTGTGGTTGTGACAGGTAAACTCCTGCTCATAATCGTGCGATAAACCGGCGTTCTGCCGGTGGCCTGATTGCGTCATGCATTCATAGTCGTTATTAGATCGCGTTATCGGAAGCGGAGATACAATGAGCGTGTCCAGCAAGAGTGAGACAAAAAAATCCGGCGGCCTTGGCGAAACCATCAGCGTTATCGTGCAGGCGCTGCTGCTGGCACTGGTCATCCGCACCCTTCTTTTCCAGCCTTTCAGCATACCGTCGGGCTCCATGCGCCCCACGCTTCTCGAAGGCGATTATCTGTTTGTTTCGAAATATGCCTATGGCTATTCGCGCTATTCACTGCCGTTCGGACTGGATTTGTTTTCAGGTCGCATCTGGAGTGCCGAACCGAAGCGTGGTGACGTGGTGGTGTTCAAGCTGCCGAGCGATCCTTCCGTCGACTACATCAAGCGCGTGATCGGCCTGCCGGGTGATCGTGTGCAGATGCGCGGTGGTGTGCTCTATATCAATGATCAGGCGGTCAAGCGCGATCGCATCGGCACGATCAACAATCCCGATGTCACCGAACAGAACCGCCCCGTCGAAGTCTATCGTGAAACCTTGCCGGACGGCGTGACCTACGACACGCTTGATCTGTCGCCAAACTCCATCGGTGACGATACGCGTGTTTTCGAGGTTCCGGCCGGTCATTACTTCATGATGGGCGACAATCGTGACAACTCGCTCGATAGCCGTTTCGGCGTTGGCTATGTTCCGTTTGAGAATCTTGTCGGGCGCGCAAACATCATCTTCTTCTCCATTGCCGACAAGGCGAGCCCGCTGGAAATCTGGAAATGGCCGACTGATGTGCGCTTTGGCCGACTGTTCAGTTCAGTCAATGCCGCGCCGCATACAGCTGTAACCGGAAACTGAAATGGCTTCGGCAAATCAGGCAGCAGCAATCCTGGAGGAGCGCACCGGACACCGTTTTCTCAATTTGAAACGGCTGGATCGTGCGCTCACCCACTCAAGTGTGCAGGCGCCATCGCGCGCAAATTATGAACGTCTCGAATTTCTCGGTGACCGCGTTCTGGGACTGACCGTCGCGGAAATGCTGTTCGATGAGTTTCCGGACGCATCCGAAGGTGAACTGTCGGTTCGCCTCAATGCGCTGGTGAACGCAGAAACCTGTGCGGCGATTGCCGATGAGATCGGTCTCGCTAACCTCATCCATACCGGTTCCGATATCAAGTCGCTGAATGACAAGCGTCTTTTGAATGTCCGCGCCGATGTTGTCGAAGCACTGATCGCCACGATCTATCTCGATGGCGGACTGGAGGCCGTGCGGCCTTTCGTCAAGCGCTACTGGGAGAAGCGGTCTCTGCAAACGGGCGCTGCCCGCCGTGACGCCAAGACGGAATTGCAGGAATGGGCACACCAGCAGGGCAACGTCCATCCTTCATACGCCATCATAAGCCGCACCGGTCCGGACCATGATCCGCTGTTTGCGGTGGAGGTTACGGTCAAGGGCTTTGCCACGGAAACGGGTGAGGGGCGTTCCAAAAGAATAGCCGAACAGAATGCGGCGGAAGCGATGCTTTATCGCGAAGGCGTCTGGAAGCGTGACGATTCCGCTTGATGCAAGAGTTGGCGTTTTTTAAGTCGAGATCGGTTATAATCAATCAATTACGATGTGTCGCTTTCGTCGGCGGTTTTGTCGTATCCGGAATGCCGTACGCAGGGGACGGCGGCGTTCTGCAAGGAAATATCGTCTGGAAGGATAAAAAATGAACAATCGGACGACGCCGGCTGACGGCGAAAACGAGGCAGGCCAGACCCGGTCCGGCTTCGTGGCGTTGATCGGGGCGCCGAATGCGGGGAAATCCACGCTGGTCAACCAGCTTGTGGGAACGAAGGTTTCTATCGTCACGCACAAGGTGCAGACGACACGCGCTCTTGTGCGCGGCATATTCATTGAAGATCAGGCGCAGATCGTCCTGGTGGACACACCTGGTATTTTCCGGCCGAAGCGCAGGCTCGACCGTGCCATGGTCACCACGGCCTGGGGCGGTGCGAAAGATGCCGACATCATTCTCGTTCTTCTCGATTCGCAAGGCGGTTTGAACGAGAACGCCGAAGCGCTGCTTTCGAGCATGAAGGACGTGCGCCAGAAGAAAGTTCTGGTGCTCAACAAGGTTGATCGTGTCGATCCGCCGGTTTTGCTGGACCTTGCCCGCAAGGCCAACGAGCTGGTCGCATTCGACCAGACCTTCATGATCTCGGCGCTGAACGGATCGGGCTGCAAGGATCTTGCGAAATATCTCGCAGAGAACGTGCCGAACGGTCCTTGGTATTATCCGGAAGATCAGATTTCCGACATGCCGATGCGGCAGCTTGCAGCCGAAATCACGCGCGAAAAGCTCTATCTGCGCCTGCATGAAGAACTGCCTTACTCGTCGACGGTGGAAACCGAACGCTGGGAAGAGCGCAAGGATGGATCAGTCCGCATCGAGCAGGTGATCTATGTCGAGCGCGAAAGCCAGAAGAAGATCGTGCTTGGCCACAAGGGTGAGACGATCAAGGCAATCGGGCAATCCGCGCGCAAGGAAATCTCCGAGATATTGGAACAGACGGTTCATCTCTTCCTTTTCGTGAAAGTGCGTGAGAACTGGGGCAACGACCCGGAACGCTATCGTGAAATGGGTCTTGATTTTCCAACCTAAATTATAAGACTGGCGGCCATGGAATGGCGCGATGAAGGCATAATTCTCGGGACACGACGCCATGGCGAGACAAGCGCCATCGTGGAAGTGATGACCCGTGAGCATGGCCGCCATATGGGTATGGTGCGCGGCGGGCGTTCCCGCCGCATGCAGCCTTTGCTACAGCCGGGCAATCATGTGGACGTGACATGGTGGGCGCGGCTGGACGAGCATATGGGCAGTTTTACCATCGAACCGCTGGAATTTGCCGCCGCCCGCCTCATCGAAACGCCAGTGGCGTTATACGGTATCCAACTGGCGGCTTCCCATTTGCGTCTCCTGCCGGAACGCGATCCGCATCGCGGCCTCTATGAGACATTGCGGCTCATCATCGAACATTTTGACGATCCGTTGGCCTCTGGCGAACTGGTGCTGCGTTTCGAAGTGATGATGCTTGAAGAGCTGGGCTTCGGCCTTGATCTCAAGAAATGCGCGGCAACAGGCGTCAAGGAAGACCTGATCTATGTGTCGCCGAAATCCGGGCGCGCGGTCTGCCGTGATGCCGGGGCGCCTTGGGCCGACAAGCTGCTGCTGCTGCCCGGCTTCGTCAACAATACTGCTGTTCGCGCGTCGTCCTATGACGACATCGATCATGCCTTCACGATGACCGGCTATTTTCTGATGCGGCATGTCTGGGAGCCGCGTGCTGTAACACCGCCTGATGCGCGCGGCGGGTTTTTGAATGCTCTCGGGCGAGCGATCAATGTCTCGCAGGCAAGCTGAAAACCTCACCTTCGAAGGCATCCGCTCCGCGTCCGATTGCGCGTATGGCCGCAGTCATTCGTCCGTTTCGCCCCAGAACTTCGTCTGCGAGCGATATGAGCCGGATATTCGGCGTCGCAGATGGTGACAGGCTGCGAACAAGCGCGGCAAGCTCGCTTTCATCCAGCGCCGGGTTTAAAGCCGAAGCGATGATATAAGCCGCGGCCGTAGAACGAGAAATGCCAGCATAACAATGGATGAGCAAAGGCGCATCCATGGACCAGCTCTTCGCGAAGTTCAGAAGTCCCCGCACATGGGTTTCATCGGGGGCGACCAACCCCTCGCGCAATTCGATAATATCGTTGAATGTCAGCGACAGACGGACGGCATCGTAGCCATCAGGCAGAGCCGCCGGGGCCTCGCTTCCAAGCGTCACGACATGGCTGGGCTGGTGCGATGCGAGTTGTGTTGCCAGTTGCGACAAGGGCGTCACGACGATCCGGCTCATCGGGGGTGTCGTGCCTTGTCCAATGCCGCAAATCGCGCCAGGAAATCCATCTGCACGTCTTGTGTGGGGCGCGGTGCGATATCCAGCCCTGCGGGGTCGAAGCCACGCGGGCGCCCGAAATATTTAACGGCCTCGGTCTCGGTGAAACCGGCAAGTCGCGTGGCTTCAAAGAAAGCGGCAACCTGATCCGCGCGCTTGATCAGCGTCTTGAGCTGCGCAGGCACAGTTACCGGCAGCGAGAAGCGCAGGTGAATTGCGTTTTCCAGCCGCGTTTCGATTATCTTGTAGTTGCCACCCATCACCGCCTTGAAGGGCGAGATCATGTCACCGATCACATATTCCGGTGCGTCGTGCAGGAGTGACAATAGCTGCCATTCAACGCTGGCATCGGGCACCAGCCGGTTGAATATCTGATCCACGAGCAGCGAATGCTGTGCGACCGAAAAAGCATGTTCACCAACAGTCTGACCGTTCCAGCGCGCAACACGGGCAAGGCCGTGAGCAATATCTTCGATTTCAATATCGAGCGGCGAGGGGTCAAGCAGGTCGAGACGGCGTCCCGACAACATGCGTTGCCAGGCACGTGTCTTGCCGGAAGATCGGTCGGCGCTTGCCATCAGGCGTTACCCGCTTCAGCTTCCGGAAACCCGAACCGCACGTGAGGCGGCAAGGTAAGTGTTATGGGCGCTTCGCCAGCCAGAATCGGACTACCCGCATCTATCGCATCCTTGGCGCGATCGATGCGCACAAGCGCGATGCCGATAGTGTCAGCGGAGCTTCCTGTCGTGCCGATCTCGCGCCCATCAACGGTAATAGGCGTACCCATCGGAGGCAGATTTCCATCGGAGTGTGCCACCAGAACGCGCCGCCGAGCCGTACCGCGATGCTGCATGCGCGACACGACTTCCTGCCCGATGAAACAGCCTTTCGGGAAGGAAACGCCGCCGGTCTGGTCGAAATTGACGTCATGCGGGAATACGTCATTATAAGCGAAATCCGTTTCGCCTTCCGCTATGCCATACTCTGCGCGCAGCTTTGTCCATGCGCTTTCATCGGTCGTGCCATCGGCCGGACCGTAAATCCGGTGTACGTTCAGCTCGGTCGGAAAGCGGCTGTCCCGCTTGATTGAATCATTCTGTGAAGGATGTGATTCAGTTTGCCAGGAAACACTGACAAGCGATTCTGGTAGTTGCGTTATTTCGGCTTTCGCACGCAGCCTATAGAGGGTGATACGTTTGATGAAATCGGCGGCAATGCTTACCGGGAGATCGAAACGCAAGCCGCCATCAATGCGTGAAACGAGAAAATCGAACAGGATTTTCCCTTGCGGAGCGAGCAATGCTCCCGGTTTCAGGTTGTCCGGTCCAAGCTTGTCGAGGTCGGTGGTAATCACAGCCTGCAGAAATTTTTCCGCCTCTTCGCCAGTGATATGAACCAAAGCCCTGTTTGAAAGATTTACCACTTCAACTGCCGTCGTCATCGCTTCGTCCTTGCCTTTCGCGCCTTCGTTACGTAAGCCCCAATGGAAAGGCTCGCAAGTCCTATCAATCTGGCAGGAGACAACTATGGCCGAAACATTCGATACGATTTTGAAGGGTGCAACCATCGTCAATCACGACGGTATAGGCCAACGCGACGTCGGTATTCGCAATGGTCGCATCGCTGCCATAGGCTCTCTTTCCACACATACGGCAGGTGAGGTGATCGACTGCACCGGCCTGCATATTCTGCCCGGCGTGGTGGATAGCCAGGTCCATTTCCGCGAACCTGGCCTTGAACACAAGGAAGATCTCGAAACCGGTTCACTCGCAGCCGTGCTGGGTGGGGTGACCTCCGTGTTCGAGATGCCGAACACCAAGCCGCTCACCACTTCCGCCGAGACGCTGGAAGACAAGATTCGTCGTGGCCGCCATCGCATGCATTGCGATTTCGCTTTCTGGGTCGGTGGTACGCGCGACAATGCAAACGACGTTGCTGAACTGGAGCGCTTGCCGGGCGCTGCCGGGATCAAGGTTTTCATGGGATCGTCCACCGGCGATCTGCTTGTTGAAGACGATGATGGCGTTCGTTCGATCCTGAAGAATACGCGCCGTCGCGCGGCCTTCCACTCTGAAGACGAGTTCCGGTTGAAAGAACGCGAAGGCCTGCGCGTGCAGGGTGACCCGTCGAGCCATCCGGTCTGGCGCGATGAAGTTGCAGCACTTCAATGCACGGAACGGCTTGTGCGCATCGCACGCGATACCGGCGCCCGCATTCACGTACTGCATATCTCCACAGCCGAAGAAATCGACTTCCTGAAAGATCACAAGGATGTCGCGACGTGCGAAGCAACGCCGCATCATCTCACCTTGTCGGCAGACGATTACAAGACGCTCGGCAATCTCATCCAGATGAACCCGCCTGTCCGTGACAAGCGTCACCGCGATGGCGTATGGAAGGGCATCGATCAGGGTATTGTCGATGTGCTCGGTTCTGACCACGCTCCGCATACACTCGAAGAAAAGCAGAAGCCTTATCCGGCTTCCCCGTCCGGCATGACAGGCGTGCAGACACTGGTGCCGATCATGCTTGATCACATCAATGCGGGCAGGCTCACGCTGGAGCGCTTCGTCGATCTTTCCAGCCATGGCCCGAACCGTATTTTCGGTATGGCGCGCAAGGGTCGTATTGCAGTCGGCTACGATGCCGACCTGACCATCGTGGACATGAAGCGCCGCGAAACGATCACGCATGAGCAGGCCGGTTCGAAAGCCGGCTGGACACCCTATCATGGCAAGACTGTTACCGGATGGCCGATTGGCACTTTCGTGCGCGGCATAAAGGTGATGTGGGAAGCGGAGATCGTCAACGCCAACAAGGGCGAGCCGGTGGAATTCCTCGAGGCATTGCCGCATCGCTGAAGGTCGTCTCATGTTCGTTGTCAACCTGACCTACATCAAGCCTCTTGAGGAGATCGGGAGGCATCTCGAAGCGCATCGGGAATTTCTGGACCGGCAATATGCGGATGGCGTCTTCCTGGCTTCCGGGCCGAAAAACCCACGAGACGGCGGCGTGATCCTCGCAAGCGGTAAAGTCAGCAAGAGCGAGCTGGACGCGATACTGAGGCTTGATCCTTTCAGGCAACACGGACTGGCAACTTATGACGTCGTCGAGTTTACGCCAGCAAAGTATGCGCCTCCTCTTGGTGATCTTCTTTAAGGTAAGGAGCTGGTAACCTATTGGCGTAATCTGTCCGCTCTTTGTCCGTCAGGTGGCTTTTGATCCAAGTTGCAAGGCGTATTCTCTCCCTATAGTCTTTTTACCAGGAGAACAAAAATGTCCGCTCAAGATACTGCTTTGCTGGTTATCGACGCTCAGGAGTCATTCCGCCACCGGCCTTACTACCGGGACGAAGAGGTTGGCGCCTATATTGAACGCCAGCAGGCGCTGATCGATGGCGCCAAGCGTGCCGGTATTCCGGTGGTGCAGATTTTCCATGTCGAGAATGAAGGCCCATTCTCGGAAGCATCGGGTCTGGTGAAGGCGATTTCGCCCCTGTCGATTGAACCCGACGCGGTTTTCCGCAAGCGTCGCCACAGCGCGCTGGTGGGAAGCGGGCTTGATGTGTGGCTGGTTGCCAATGGTATCCGCCGTGTGCTGGTTTCGGGTATCCGCACAGAGCAATGCTGCGAGACGACAACACGGCAGGCATCGGATTTTGGATATCACGTCGATTTCGTCAGTGAAGCGACATTGACCTTTCCCATGACTGACGCAAGCGGCCATGAGTGGAGCGCTGCGGACATCAAGGCTCGCACGGAGCTTGTTCTGGTCAATCGCTTTGCTCGTCTCGTAACTGTGGAACAGGCGCTCGCCACGTCCGGAGAACGGAAGGCAGCATGAGTGACCAAGCGGACATTGTCCGGGTAGTTCCGGTTTATGTCGTAATCCCGCCGCGTGTGCTTCTGCTCGACGTGGCGGGACCGCTGGAGGTTTTGCGCAAGGCAAATCTTGAACAGCATAAGTTACGGTTCGACGTTTGTTATATCGGGCCAGCATCGACCGTGCTTAGTTCCATCGGTCTGCCAGTGGCGGGGGTGGAGCCTTTGCCAGAAGCCTTGCCAGATGACGCACTGGTCATTGTTTCGGGTGCTGCCGATATTCCGCTTGGAAACGCGGAGATCCACCGATCCGCTGATGCGGCACTGGAAAATGAAATCGTTCTATGGCTTCGCCGGGCAGTTCGCCCCGGTGTGCGGCTGGTGACGATCTGTTCCGGTGCGCTGCTCGCAGCGCGCGCGGGATTACTCGACGGCTATTCCTGCACCACGCACCATCTAACGCTTGGTGAACTCGAACGGCTGGCGCCTGCTGCACGCGTGCATGAGAACAGGCTGTTCGTTGAAGACGGCGAGCGGCTGACGAGCGCGGGCATCACTGCAGGCATCGATCTGATGCTGCACATCGTTGCAGGGCTGACCGATCACGCCACGGCGCTGGCGGTTGCGCGTTATCTGGTCGTTTATCTGCGGCGCAGTGGCAGTGATCCGCAACTATCGCCCTGGCTTGATGGGCGAAACCATATGAATCCGGTTGTGCATCGCGCACAGGATGCCATCGCGCACGATCCGGCGGCGGAATGGTCGGTGGAACGACTGGCGGATATTGGCGGTGCGAGTCCGCGCAACTTCTCGCGTCTGTTCAATGAATATGCCGGAATGACGGTGACCGACTATGTCAATCGTCTCAAGATCAGCCTTGCGCGCGAGATGCTTTTGAATTCCGAGCTCGATATCGAGAATGTAGCGGCGCAAGCGGGTTTTGCTTCCGCACGGCAGTTTCGCCGGGTCTGGCAACGCATCTACAACGAGCCGCCGAGCCGGGTACGTTTCGGGGTCTGACTATTCACCCGCAGTGAAAAAGCGCCAGCTACCGTCCGGCCCGATACCGATACTGTAGAAGATATAGCCGCCTGCTTTCTTCATATCCTCGAAATCACCGGCGGTGACGATTTCGAAAAGCTCCACGATCTGCGGCGGCGTCAGTCTGTCGAGGGGCATGGCGTAGAAATAGGGCCAGACATAAACCTCGTCGTCCTTGCCTGCATTCAGATGCACATAGCCGGTATCCAGTAGATCGACGATGATTGCCAGAACTTCACGGCCTGCTTCGTCGCCCGACAGCGATTTGAGGAAATCGATAACGTCTTCCTCATGATCCTCAAGCGAGAGCTGGGTGGCCTTGTCCTCGACGCCGAGGAGCGGTCGCAATTGCTCAATGTCGCCGGAGCGGGCAGCTTCCAGCATGCGCTCACGCGTCAGCCTCACAGGCTCGGGCAGCTTGTCGAAATCGCGGTGGATTTCCGGCATGGGCTTGGAGGATGCAGCCGGGGCAGGTGCGTTGTCCGGCGACACTCTTGGCACCGCGCGAGGAAGCGCGCCAGGCAGGGGAATAGGGGAAGAGCTGTCGCTTTCATCCGTCACTGCACGGCCGCCGGGGCGTTGCAGGAAGTCCGACTGGTCCGCCAGCGCGAGGTCAAAAGAGCTTGCCGCGGCTGCGGGCAAGGCAATGCCACAGGCAAGGAATAACCCGGCCAATAAAGCTCGGAGCGAGGCGAAGTTCCTGATCGGGAATGACATTTGGCGCAAGAAGAGGGACGCCGGGAGGGAACTGCTACGCCGGTCTGGTCCCGCGACCGGCGTTCTATCGATGCTATTGAAGAATGCGCTGCGGCAGGAAGGTTCCCGCTACAATCTGTTCGCGCATTTTCTCAATCAGCTCCAGCGCACAATCGTCGCCCGCTTCACGGATCAGTTCAGTAAGCGCGGTCGTAAAGGCTGCTTCGGCAAGGATTTCCGGTTCGATACCTTCAGAGATACCGTCTGCCCAGGCCTCGTTGTGATATTCGATCGCGACGAGTTTCTTCTCGCGCGCAATCATTTCGTCCAGATCGGCCGGTGCATGTTCCATAGACTTCATCCTGGCTTTCGCCTTTCTGTTGCACTGTCGGTGTCTCACCGTTTCGCGGGAGCTCAACCATCTGGCAACGTGACTGCCTTCTTAAGACAGTGTTAACAGATTATCACGGATTTGAACGAACTAATCCTGTCAATCCGCACAAGAGTGAATGATTGGTTAATTTCCATAGCGCGAGATGATCTCGTTCGACAAGTCCTCGCCTTCTTTCATGTAGCGATCAATCGCCGCAAGCGCCGAAGGGGTGCAGCGGGTATAATTGTCGCTGAACACGCGATACCCGTGGTTGAAGCTCGAAATGAGCCGCACCCGTTCGGCTTCGGAAGGCTTTTCCGCCGTCACAATCGCATCCATCCGATCGCGCCATTCGCTGCCAGCTTCGCCACACAGATTGCGCAGATAGTGAAGCGAGCCGAGAATTTCGGCGAGCCGCAACATCTTCCCTTCATAGGGCGCGTCCTGAGCGGAAGCCGGACATGCCGCCCCGACCCATAAAGCGATCGAGAAGCAGATAGCCGGTCGAAAAAACGGAATGCTTTTCAATCGAAAACCTCTCACCTGAAAATGAGCTATTGCTATAAATCGGGGCCTCTTCAAGGCAGATCGCTAAACAGGATTAATATCCAAGCGCTCGTCTTCATTTTCCGCCACCGTGCGGGCGACATCGAGGGTACTGTCCGTCACCTTTGCGGACGCCATTTCTTCTATTGTCAGCCAGTGAATGGATGCGGCGTCGTCTCCGGCAATTTCCTGCCCCGAAACTTCGATGGCCCGGAACACAGACAGATAATAGCTCTTGTCATATGCCTTTCCCTCAAGCGCCAGATCTACAGTAATGACGTGAGATAGCGCCCTTGCATCAAGCGCCGTTTCTTCCTTGAGTTCGCGGATCGCGGCTTGTTCGGGTGTTTCGCCCGGTTCGATACTTCCTCCCGGAAAGGCAAGCCAGCCTTTCCACGGCTCCTTCCCGCGCTCGACCAGAAGGAAGCGCCCTTCGCGTCTGCAGATCAGCGAAACACCATGAATCTTCAGAGGTATCGGAACTACGGGAACTGTTTTCATCACGCTAGAGCTACACCGTTGGTAATGGAAAAGCACCCCTTGACCGGCGCAGAAAAACGCTAAACATGGCTACCATGTGTGGACGTTTTTCATTGACTGCAAGCCGGGAGGAGCTGGAAGCCTTCGCGGCCGCATTGATCGCAGAGGATTTTCCTCCACGATACAACATCGCGCCAACGCAACC
The DNA here is from genome assembly GCF_024539785.1 of Ochrobactrum sp. BTU2. NCBI lineage: Bacteria > Pseudomonadati > Pseudomonadota > Alphaproteobacteria > Hyphomicrobiales > Brucellaceae > Ochrobactrum > Ochrobactrum sp. BTU2. Next base: position 83,167 of record NZ_JAHWRG010000007.1, read on the forward strand.
CATATTGACTATTCTGGGCGGGGAAACGCTACCGCCGGGCAGCAACAGGCCGGATCGCGTCGGCTTGCTGGTGCGATGGGGCTTTGTCCCGTCATGGGTCAAAGACCCGAACGACTGGCCGCTCATGTTCAACATCCGCTCCGAGACGGCTGCAGAGAAGAATTCGTTCCGTGCGGCGCTGAACCATCGGCGAGCCCTGATCCCGGCATCGGGTTTCTATGAATGGCGCCGTGAGGGGAAGAACAAGGCTCAAGCCTACTGGGTGCGCCCGCGAAAGGGCGGAATTGTCGCTTTTGGCGGCTTGATCGAGACATGGAGCAGTGCGGACGGATCGCAGATCGATACCGGAGGCATATTGACGACGAGTGCCAACGGCCTGTTGCGGCCGATCCATGAACGGATGCCTGTTGTTGTGCAGCCGGAAGATTTTGCCCGCTGGCTGGACTGCAAACGTTTTCTGCCGCGCGAAGTAGCGGATATCATGCGTCCGGCTCAGGATGATTTCTTTGAAGCAATTCCGGTGTCGGACAAGGTCAACAAGGTGGCCAACACAACGCCCGATTTGCAGGAGCGTGTAGAGGAACAGGTTCCTTCGGAGCATGCAAAGCCAAAGCGAAAGAACAAGCCCGAAACCGATGACGGAAATGGCGGGCAGCTTTCGATGTTCTGACCGTGACCGCCAGTCTTGCTGAACTGGCGCTATTTGTTACGCATCCACCGACTCTGATTGCCGAGCCTGCGCGGCTCGGCGCTGAACGACATCAGCTTCTTCAGCCTGTCTTCTTGACGGCGAGAATGGAACGCCGGCGATTGTCGTTACGACCGTCGCTGCTGCGCCGCGTTGCGTTCAGCAATGCTGCAACAAGCACGGCAGGCCCGATTTCGCGGTATTTATCAACCAGTCGGTCTTGGCGGGGTTGCAGTTCACTCTTAGACATTGGTCCTTCCTTTCGATAATGCCTGCTCACCATTTTGTGATTGATTGAGACCGAATGAAGGCTGTTTGGAGCCGGTTTTGCGGTTTTCCGGTTAACGCGGGAAAGGGGGATATGCAGGTTGCAAAAATACAACATGCTTGGTGATCTCACTAAACTATCAGCCGCTTAGCGAAAGTTCTTGACGGAAGCACTCCTGCTGAGGATAAGTGCAGCCATGAAAACGCCGACCACGATCATTTGTATTTGTGCGATTATTATTGGCTAGCAGTTTGCTGGCCCGGCCGTTTTCGTCTCCCTTTCATAAAAATTGGATGATAACGCCCCGGCCAGTCGGCTGCGGTCAGTTGCGCACTGATTTCACAGGTCTATTTGGGGAATATTTACAATGGCTTATGCGCCACAACTGCGTCTGTACAACACGCTGACCCGCACGAAGGAGGAGTTTTCTCCTCTCGATGCTGACAATGTGCGCATGTATGTCTGCGGACCAACGGTTTATGACTTCGCGCATATAGGCAATGCCCGTCCGGTGATCGTTTTCGACGTGTTGTTTCGTCTGCTGCGTCATGTCTATGGCGCAGAACATGTCACCTATGCGCGCAACATTACCGACGTTGATGACAAGATTAACGCCCGTGCCGCGCGGGATTACCCTGATCTTGCCTTCAATGAAGCCATTCGTCGGGTGACGGAAAGCACCAATGCGCAGTTTCAGGCTGACGTGACGGCACTCGGCAATCTGCAGCCCAGTGTTCAGCCGCGTGCAACCGAGCATATGGACGAGATGCGCGCGATGATCGATCGTCTCGTGAAGCTTGGTGTGGCCTATGTGGCTGAGGACCATGTCCTCTTCTCGCCGTCCGCCATGAATGAACGGAAGGGGCCGCGCTATGGTGCGCTCGCCCGCCGTTCGCTGGATGAAATGCTGGCTGGCGCCCGCGTTGACGTCGCGTCTTACAAACGGGACGAAATGGATTTCGTCTTGTGGAAACCGTCGAAAGAGGGCGAGCCGGGCTGGTCGTCTCCTGCGGGGATTGCGGTGCTGGGCCGGCCGGGCTGGCACATCGAGTGCTCGGCCATGTCGATGGCCAAGCTGCTTGAGCCGTTTGGTGGCGGATTGAAGTGCGATGATCCGCTGAAGAACCAGTTCGACATTCATGGCGGCGGCATCGATCTCGTCTTCCCGCATCACGAGAACGAAATTGCGCAGTCATGCTGCGCATTCGGCACTGAGCGGATGGCAAACATCTGGATGCATAACGGCTTCTTGCAGGTCGAAGGGCAGAAGATGTCGAAATCGCTCGGCAATTTCATCACCATTCGCGATGTGCTGAACGAAGGCCTGCCGCAACTGGGCGTATGGGATGACGTTGATGCGCGTGATCGCTGGATCGGTCTGGCGGCACGCCTGTCGATGCTACAGACGCATTATCGTGAGCCGATCAACTGGACGGCGCAGCGTCTGGCAGAATCCGCCGACGAACTGCATCGCTGGTATGGCTTGCTGCGCGACAGGAAGTTCACTGTACCGGAAACGCTGACTGCAGTTGGTGAAGTCGTTGAGGCCTTGTCTGACGATTTGAACAGCTGGACGGCGATCACCGCATTGCGCAAGGCTTTCAAAGCACGCGATATCACCGGATTAGGCGAGGGCATGGCGCTGCTGGGCTTGTTGGATCCGCATTTCGTTATGGCTGAAGATATTCCTGTCTTTGCAAAGGCGGAAGTGGATCGTGAAGCCATCGAAGCACGTATCGCGGAGCGTCTGCGCTTCATCAATGAGAAGAACTGGGCCGAGGCTGATCGCATTCGCGACGAACTGCTTCAGGAAGGTGTTCAGCTTAAGGATGGCAAGGACCCGGCAACGGGCGAACGCACAACCAGCTGGGATGTGGTAGGCTAACAAGCTTATGGAGCAGGGAGGATGATATGACGCTTGATAACAAACCGATCTATACCGGCGGATGCCAGTGCGGTGCGGTTCGCTTTCGCGTCGACGGCGCGATGGGCGCTGCATCGATCTGCCATTGCCGCATGTGCCAGAAAGCGTTCGGTAATTTCTATGCGCCGCTGGTTTCGGTGAGCGATGCGAAACTGGAATGGACGCGCAACGAGCCGAAGCGCTTTCGTTCGTCCAATCATGTACAGCGGGGCTTTTGTCCCGAATGCGGCACGCCGCTTACCTACGAAGCGCCCGACGGGATCGCGCTTGCCATAGGCGCTTTCGATGCGCCGGAGGAAATCGAGCCGACGGTTCAGTGGGGCATCGAAAAGCAGCTGCCCTATGTGCCGGAACTTGCAAATCTTCCCGGCTACACAACGGAACGCGATCCGGAGACCATCGAATTTGTACGAACGATGATTTCCTACCAGCATCCCGATTACGACACTGAAAGCTGGCCGCAACAGCAAGGTTGACCGGACCGCAGACCCACCGACAGGCAGGCACAATGGCACGCGAACGCATCTATATTTACGACACCACTCTGCGGGATGGGCAGCAGACGCTTACCGTCCGCCCGCAGCCGCGAAGCGTGCGAGGACGGACAAAATTTGAAACGAGTGGTTGCTGTCCAGCCCGAATGCGGGGAGCAGAATAATGGCACGCGAACGCATCTATATCTACGACACCACTTTGCGGGATGGGCAGCAGACGCTTACCGTCCGCCCGCAGCCGCGAAGCGTGCGAGGACGGACAAAACTTGAAACGGGAGGTTGTTGTCCAGCCCGAATGCGGGGAGCAGAATAATGGCACGCGAACGCATCTATATCTACGACACCACTCTGCGGGATGGACAGCAGACACCCGGCATTGATTTTTCCGTGGAGGACAAGAAGTCGATTGTCGCGCTGCTGGAAGAGCTCGGCGTCGATTATGTGGAAGGCGGTTATCCGGGAGCCAACCCGACTGATACCGCTTTCTTCAAGCGTCGCCAGACCGCTCGCGCCAAGTTCGTGGCCTTTGGCATGACGAAGCGTGCAGGCGTTTCGGCATCCAATGATCCCGGCCTTTCCAGTCTGCTTCAGGCCTCTGCCGATGCTGTTTGCTTCGTTGCCAAGAGCTGGGACTATCACGTCCGCTTGGCGCTGGGCTGTACCAATGAGGAAAATCTGGAGTCGATCACCGCTTCCGTCACTGCTGCGCGTATGGCAGGACGGGAAGCGCTGGTCGATTGCGAGCATTTCTTCGACGGATACAAGGCCAATCCCGAATATGCGCTTGCCTGTGCCAAGGCTGCCTATTCGGCAGGTGCGCGCTGGGTTGTGCTTTGCGATACGAATGGCGGCACGCAACCGTCGGAAATCGCCGAAATTGTTGCCGCCGTGACGGCTGTAGTTCCAGGAGAGAGCCTTGGCATCCACGCCCATAACGACACCGAGCAGGCGGTCGCCGTCTCGCTTGCAGCTATCGATGCGGGTGTTCGCCATGTGCAGGGGACCCTCAACGGGATAGGCGAGCGTTGCGGCAATGCCAATCTCGTTTCGCTGATCCCTACACTGGCGCTGAAACCCTATTGGGCCGAGCGTTTTGAGCTGGGGATCAAGCCAGCTGCGCTGAAGGGGATCACGCGGATTTCGCGCGCCTTCGACGATATCCTGAATCGTCCGCCGACGGAGCAAGCGCCCTATACTGGCACTTCCGCATTTGCGACCAAGGCCGGAATCCATGCTTCCGCGCTGCTCAAGGAACCGCAGACCTATGAGCATGTGCCACCGGAATCCGTCGGTAACAGCCGGCGTGTCATGGTGTCGGATCAGGGTGGAAAGTCCAATTTCATCGCCGAACTGGAACGCCGGGGCATTCGCGTTGCGAAGGACGATGTGCGTCTCGATACGTTGATTGCCGTGGTCAAGGAACGCGAAGCCGAAGGCTATGCCTATGAAGGCGCGGATGCGAGTTTCGAGCTGCTTGCGCGCAATATGCTGACGCCACAGCCGGAATTCTTCAAGGTCGAATCCTTCCGCTGCCTCGTCGAGCGTCGTTTCGATGCCAACGGCATGTTGAAGACCGTTTCCGAGGCCGTGGTCAAGGTTGAGGTCGATGGCGAGGTTCGCATGTCGGTCGCCGAAGGACATGGCCCGGTCAACGCGCTCGATATTGCATTGCGCAAGGACCTTGGGCGTTTTCAGGCCGATATCGAGGATCTTGAACTGGTGGATTTCAAGGTGCGTATCCTCAATGGCGGTACGGCGGCTATCACGCGCGTTCTGATAGAATCCGGAGATGCGACCGGTGCCCGCTGGCGCACGGTTGGCGTCTCGGACAATATCATCGACGCATCCTTCCAGGCACTGATGGATTCGGTCAATTACAAGCTGATGAAGAACCGCGCGATGGCCGGACTGGCTGCTGCTGAGTAAACCCATCTGTTCACGGCGATTGATGCTTCGATCAGTTTAATTGAATGGATTTTATGGGTTGTTGGGCGCATAGCAGGTGAAGTTTGATGCTTCGCCTGCCGCAATCGGTTTGCGACATCTTCAGTTTCGCCGAGGAGAGAGGCATGTCCGACCAGACCATCACCGATACGCGCCTTTCTGACGGGTCGCGCGGTTTTCTGATGGCTTTGGCAGCCTATGGGCTCTGGGGCGCACTGCCGTTCTATCTCAAGGCGCTTGGCCACATCCCGGCAATGGAAGTCGTATCGCACCGCGTGATCTGGTCGGTTCCGGTCGCGCTGCTGCTTTTGCTGGCTCTGGGTCAGTTCAAAGGCATTCTCAGCGCTGTACGCCAGCCACGCATGCTGGCCATGGCCGCTCTGACAGCCGGGCTTATCACCATCAACTGGTCGATCTACGTGTGGGCTGTGGCTCATGATCAGGTGATGGGTGCAGCGCTCGGCTATTACATCAATCCACTGTTCAATGTCGTCCTCGGCGGTCTCTTCCTCGGCGAAAGGCTGACCAGGGTTCAATATGTTGCCGTGGGACTGGCTTTCGCTGCAGTGATACTGCTGACCGTCAATGCAGGTGGTCTGCCATGGGTATCGCTGGCGCTGCCACTGACTTTCGGCCTCTATGGATTCTTCCGCAAGTCACTGCCAATGCCGCCGTTGCAGGGCTTCACACTTGAAGTGCTCATCCTGTGCATTCCGGCGCTGGGCTATGTGCTGTGGCTGGCCGCAAACGGTCAGGACCATTTCTCGACCGGCCCAGCGTTTAACGTGACAATGCTGCTTCTGGCCGGGCCTTTCACAGCCATCCCGTTGATCCTTTACGCAGGTGGTGCCAAATTGCTGCGCTATACGACGCTCGGCCTCATGCAGTACATGACGCCGACGATGTTGTTTTTCTTTGCGATTTTCATCTTCCATGAGCCGTTCTCGACAGCACAGCTCGGTGCTTTCGCGCTGATCTGGGCCGGTCTTGCGCTCTATACGTGGTCGATGCTGGTCGAACATCGCCGGGGACGGGTGAAGGCCTGATCTTCACAATTCGCTGAATGTGATTCTCTTCTGGTGGATATCCCGCCAGAAGCCTTATTTTGGCCGCTGTCTTTGCCACTCTTCCGCCGATAATCCTTGGCGGAGAATTATTTAAAATGGTCTTCTGGTCAGCGCCAGCAAACGAAAGACTAGTTGCTGCGACGGCGGAGCCAGATTTTGCGTCCTTCGGAGCTGCCCTCAAGGGCGAGCCACTTTCTTCCCACAGTCTGAGACCATTCCGGCAGGTCCGGTTTTCCCTGCATACACATCTGCGGTTCTGTCTGGCACTGGCAGCCGCTACCGTCATTGCCGGGGGCGGATTTTTGTTTACGACAGGGCGGCTGGTGCGGCATGGGCGGCCTGCACAACCGGTCATGTTCAATACAACTACACTGAGAAGGAACCGCGCTGCACCGAAAGAAGCACGACTGGTGCCGGAAGGGAGTATTACCCCCGGAAGTCGGGTATCAAGACGCATCGACATAGCTGAAGGCGTCGAGGACGGCGACGCGCGCCTTTACACCTACCAGCACGTGGTTCTTGACGTCAAAGGCTCGAAACGCGCCGTGATTGATGATGCGCTTCGCGGAGGAATTTCCTCGCTGAAATCTCGTTCGGAACCAGCCGAAGAAGCAATGGAGCGGGGTATTCCGGTCAATGTCAGTCTCGCCAGACCGGCCGTAGGAACAGAAGCCAAGGTTCATGAGATTATCGTCGCGCCGCAGTCACGCGAACGATTGGGCGCGTTGTTGCAGGCAGCAGGCATAGCAATCGAGGACAGCAAGCGGCTTGAGGAGGCTCTGGCTCGAACTGAACTGGTACCCGGTGACAGTCTGGAACTGCTGGTCGATAAATCGGGGCAAGACGCTGGCGCTGATGGCGAACAGCACATCGCGCTTGCGCGCTTCGAGCATGGCGATATCGATAAAGCTGTCTACGGACGTGCCGACGATGGCGTTTTTCGCGCTACCGGCAATGAACGCCTTTTTGCACGACTGTCGCGCGATGCGATGCTGACAGCCTACCACCCACAAAATGAGGTCAGCAGTAGCGGCTCCATTCCGTCCCGGCTGGCACAGGCGGGCGCACCGAAAGCAATCGTCGGTGAAGTCGAGAGGCTGGCTTCACAGAATGGTATTTCGCTGAATGGTGGTAAAAGGCCGGACTTGATCGACCTTCTTTTCCGCAAAAGTGCGGAGACGGAACCGGAACTGGTTTTTGTCGAGTTCACAACGGATGGGAATAGCCGCCGCCTGTATCGTCATGAAGGCAATGGCGGTGCGGATTACTTTAATGAAGACGGCTCCTCCATGACGAAATATCTCATGCAGAAACCTCTTCCGAATGGCCGTCTCAATGATGGTTTTGGCTGGCGCATACATCCCGTTCTGCATGTTCGCAAACACCATAATGGCGTGGATTACGATGCGCCGATCGGCTCGCCCATCGTTGCGGCGGGTGACGGTGTGGTGGAGCTTATCTCGTATCAGAAGGGATATGGAAAATATGTCCGTATCCGTCATCAGGGTGGCTACAGCACGACCTATGCGCATCTTTCAGCGTCCAGAAAAGACCTGAAGGTTGGCGAACACGTCAAGCAGGGTGAAGTAATCGCCTATGTCGGGTCGACGGGGTATTCAACAGGCCCGCACCTCTATTATGAGCTCAAGGTCGGCGATCAGTATGTCAATCCGTTGACGGCGCGTCTCAACGCTGGTGAAAAACTGACTGGCTCGTCCCTGAACAGCTTCCGTGAAGAGATCGACCACGTGGGGCAGATCGTCAATGAAATGAAGCTGCCAGTCATGCCTGCTGCGCCTGAAGCGGCGAAGGCAGCCACCGGGAAAAGTGACCGTCATTAGAGGAGTAAACCGCTCTAACTATTTGATCGGGCGATAGGCGTTTGCCAGCGCGACGAATTCTTCCACACTGAGCGTTTCGGCACGGCGTGTTCCGTCGATGCCTGTCTTCTCAAGAAGCTCGGCCCCGCCAACCGGTTTCAGGCTCTGGCGTAACATCTTGCGGCGCTGTCCAAAGGCGGCCTGCGTAATTTGCCCGAGCGCATTCGCATTGCAAGGCAGCGGGTCTTCACGCGGAATGATATGGACGACCGACGACATCACTTTCGGCGGTGGTGTAAATGCTTGCGGCGGCACATCGAAGCTGATCTTCGAAACAGTTCTCCACCCGGCAAGCACACCAAGGCGTCCATAATGATCACTGTCAGGCGTCGCGACGATACGCTCGGCGACCTCCCGTTGGAACATCAACGTCATCGACGAATAGAAAGGTGGCCATGGCTCGACCAGCAGCCAGTTGAGCAGAAGCTGCGTGCCAACATTGTAAGGCAGATTGGCAACGATGCGCGGCTTTGGCCCATCTGGAAATAATGTCGAAAAATCCTGCTCAAGAGCGTCGCCTGAGATGATGCGCAGACGACCCGGATAATGGGCCTCAATTTCGGCAAGAGCATCAAGGCATCGTTCATCGCGCTCGATCGCCGTGACACAAGCGCCTTGGGCAAGAAGTGCGCGGGTCAGTCCGCCGGGACCCGGACCAACTTCGATGATGGGCTGGTCCTGCAGATTGCCCGCCTGCCGGGCGATCTTCGATGTCAGATTGAGATCGAAAAGGAAATTCTGGCCGAGCGATTTCTTCGGCATCAGATCGTGCCGTTCGATTACCTCGCGAAGCGGGGGAAGGCCATCAATACTCATGCCATTTGTACTCGTTAATGTCCGTTGGCTGCATTCTCAGCCAGTTCTTGCGCAAGGCGAATAGCCGCGACAAGGCTGTCCGGGCGAGCGATGCCTTTGCCCGCAATGTCGAAGGCCGTGCCATGATCCGGCGATGTGCGAATGAAGGGAAGCCCGAGCGTCACATTCACGGTTTCGTCGAAAGCCAGCGCTTTGGCAGGGATAAGAGCCTGATCGTGATACATGCAGACCGCAGCATCATAGGTTGCGCGGGCTGGCGCGTGAAACATCGTATCAGCGGGCAGGGGGCCGCGCGCATTGATCCCCTCACGGCGCAACGCCTCGATTGCGGGAAGGATGACGGCATCATCCTCTTTGCCCATGGCTCCGCCTTCGCCCGCATGCGGGTTGAGTCCGGATATAGCCAGACGGGGTGATGCGATGCCGAACCGTTCGCGCAGTTCGGTGGCGGTGATCCGCGATACTTCGATGATATCGGCAGTACGCAAGCGTACGGGTACTTCGGAAAGCGGAATGTGTATGGTGACCGGAACGGCGCGAAGCTGTGGCCCGGCCAGCATCATGACCGGCGTAACAAGCTTTCCAAGATGTTTGCTTGCCAGTTCCGCCAGAAATTCCGTATGGCCGGGATGCTGAAACCCGGCTTCATAAAGCGGCTTCTTCGAGATTGGGCAGGTAACGACTGCCGAAGCCTCACCATTCAGTGTGAGCGCGACCGCGCGCTCGATGGCTTCGATGATGCCTGCAGCGTTTTCTGGCAACGGCTTGCCGACATTATCCGTCAGCTTGTTCCCGAGCGGAAGCACCGGCAACGCACGAGAAAAGACACCGCTTGCGGCAGAAATAGCGGAAATAACCTCTATCTCAACATCAAGACCGAGGTGTCGCGCACGGGCAGCCAGTTGCAGCGGATCTGCCAGCAAGGCGAAAGGCGGCAGCGAAAGCTCGCTGCGCCGAAGCCAGGCTGCAAGCACAACATCGGGGCCGATGCCAGAAGGGTCGCCAATGCTGATGGCGAGGGGAGGAACAGGTGCGGCGGACATCACGTCATATTCCATGGAGGACGGATGAACCGTCCGGTCGGTTTAGCGATTAACGATTGTCGCCTTTTCGCGCAGTTCCTTCAGATATTTCTCGCTGAGCTGTTCGGCTTTCTTTTCCTGGCCGGCAGGGGAATCCGCACCTTCCATGGAGAAGACGAACTGAGCAACGCGGTCATCCGATATTTGGCGGGTCGAGCAGACTGCCAGGAATTCCACGCCCTTTTCGGTTTCCTGTGGCGGGGTCGTGCCACCGACGGATGTTGCCTTGACCGCTTTCGCCCACTCGTTCGGCAACTGCTGTTCGATGATGCGGCCGAGATCACGGACGGTCACGTCAAGAATGCCTTTGGCCTGCTGACGGGTTGCGTCACAGCTCTGGAAGCGCGAGCGAAGCGCATTGGCTTCCTGCTTGCGCTTGGAAAGCAGGGCAGGAGAGCGTTTGGAAGCGGGGATCACGAAAATGACCTGCTGAAGGCGATATTCGGTTGCCACAGGCTTCTTACCGCCATCCTTCAACATGCGTTGAACGGCTTCCTGTTCACTGACCATGCCGGTCGCGCGGAAACGGGCACTGACGAGGCGGCCCCAGCCCATCTGGACCATGATGTATTTCTTGAAATGGTCAGGCGTAACACCTGACTGGTTCATCAACTGATTGAGCTGAGCCAGGCTCATCTTGTTGCGGCTGGCAAACCCGGCATAAGCCTCATCGACCTGCTGGTCGGTAATGTTGATGCTGCGCGATTTCATTTCGATGCGTTTCAACATTTCATCGGTCAGTTCTTCTTTCGCGACCTGACTGAGATTGCCACCCTTACGTTGCAGCTTCAGGAACGCGACGCGGTGCTGAATGTCGCTGTTCGTGATGGCATTGCCGGAAACGATGACTTTGACCTCGGACCCTGCACCTGCAGCAAATGCCGGAACCGCAACGGTTCCAAGCGTCGTCAGGCAAACTGCGGCGCTCAGCATGGAGGCGAAGAGAGGTCTTGCAATCATCATCTTTCTTTCCCGATTCCTTCCGGTCGACGAACGACAATCCTTACCGGACATATCCCATTATAGTCATTGCCGCTATTCAGCCCAACAAGCAATCATATCAGCGGCTGATCATAAGCTGCCTGTATAGATGAGCTAGTGCGGCGAAACAATGACCCAAAAGCTATTTTAGGAAGCTTGTATCGTCTGAATACTGAAGAATGGATGCCAAATCAGGCTTTGATGAGCAAATTTCTTTGTCGCATTAAATGGAAAGACCGGAAGCATTTCCAACGCTTCCGGTCCATCAAGATTAGAAAGTCTGATTACCGCTGCCTATGTCGCCGAGGGTGCGCAGCGAAATGTTGAAGCCAACGCTATGGGACGCTTTATCATCACCCGGATTGCGGGTTTGGACATAAGCCATGGAATACGTGAAGCACTCATCATCATAGGCGAGGCCTGACGATGCGCGGACCAAGGTTTCAGATACCATATCGTAGGTGCCTGAGCCGAAAACGCGCCAGTTCGTATTGATACGCGCTGTTGCCGAACCCGTAACTTCCTGACGAAGATCACTATATCCGTAGGCCGGCTGCGGCGCGATATAGGCGTATTGTGCAGAAACTGTCAGCTTTTGCCAGCTCTGCTGGGCTTCAAGCTCGCCGCGCTGAACTGCGAAACTGTCCTTGTCGAAACGTCCGCGCGCAGCCAGAGCAAGTCCTGTCGAGTTGGACGTGCCGATCATGGCAACATAGTCGGAGCGGGCATCTTGCAGGCCGGAATCTGCGCCGACATTCACGAAATCGCTTGTGCCGTAGGAGTTTACGCCACCCAGCTGGAATGACTGACCGCCGAGAGCATAAAGCGCCCAATCGCTATTGTTGAAGTTGCCCGAATAGCGGACGCCGAGATTGGCACGGGTGCCACCTTCAACACGATCATAACCGGAGAACTTGTCGCGCGAGAACAGGTTCGTCGCGTCGAAGACAAAGCTCTGGGCATCTTCATTCGGCAACTCGCCTGCATAGCGTTCGTTGTTGCGAACATAAAGCTGGGCAATCGGCTCGATGATATGGGTTGAGCTGGTGGTCGAGAACAGGATCGGCCAGCGCAGTTCAAGCCCTGCGGTTGCCATGGCGCGAAGCGCTTCCGAACGCACGAGTGCATCCGTATAGCCAGCATCTGCCAGATTGAAGTTCGTATTGGCGCCAATGGCGTCACCGCGCAGTGCCAGCAACGGCGTGATGACCAGACCGGCAGGCGTGATGAATGTGCGCTTCCATTCCGCTTCGGTGGTCAGGCGAACATTAGTGCCGCTAAAGCCGGGAATACGAGCGTAGTAAGGCAAATCATTGTTCGGCTTCACCGTATAATTTGCATTCTGTCGATACAAAGCCTGCAGATTGGTATTGAAGTTCAGCTCACCGCCATAGACCGGCTCAGGCATCGTGTAGGAATAATCCAGACTTGGGAAAACCCAAGGCTGCTTCGAATGCATCTCGTTCGGATTATCCGACAAGAGAGATTCCTGCACATTGAAACGGTAGAAGTTCAGGTCGAAATAATTCCGGTTATTAATACCCGTGAGGTATATTTTGGAAACCTGAGTTTCGGCACCGTAGCCGTCAAGAGAATAAGTGCGGCTGAAATTCCGGTCGGTCTGTGCCATCACATCCCAACCAAAACGCCAGCGCGAATTAAGATTGAAATCGCCTTTCGATGCGACCATGCCGCGATTGTCTTCTTCGCGGTCAACTGTGTCCACATCGAATTCGCCCGGCTTGTTCTGGTGAATGCCAGCGATGCGAAGATTGTAGGTGCCGTTTTCCAGGCGATGACGCCATTCGGCCTCGGTCAGGAAGCCCTGCTTGGTGTAAGCGGTTGTGGAAAGGGTCACGTCGTAATTCGGCGCAAGTGCCCAGAAATACGAGTTCTTGATGCCGAAGCCGAGATCGTCCTTGTAGGAGAAGCCCGGAAACAGGAAACCACTCTTGCGCTTCACTGTCGGGTCTGCCATCTCGAATGCCGGGAAATAGGCAAGTGGCATGCCGAAGAACTCGAAGCGGCCATGTTCGAAACGGACCGTCTTCGTCGTGCTGTTCCAGATGATCTTGCGTGCCTTGATCTGCCAGAGAACAGGCTTGTCCGGATTCTTCGCGCAGGGTTCGCAGGCCGTATAGACGCCGTTGTTGAATGTTGTGATTTCGCCGTTGCTGCGTTCAGCGCTTTCGGCGGCAAAGCGGGTGTTGTCCGTCGTCTCGACGCGAAGGCCGTTTACGAAGCCGTCGCGGAAACTGTCGGTGACATCCATATGTTCGGAGTAGATCTTGTTGCCGTCGCGTTCGACGATCTCAACATTACCCGTCGCGGTCATGCGCCGCGTCTGCTGGTTATATGTTACCTTGTCTGCGACGAGATGGTTGCCGTCATACTCGATGCGCACCTTGCCCTGAGCCGTGACGGTATTGATGTCGCGATCATAGACGAGCTCATCTGCTTGCAGAAGCATGCGCGCATTCGGATCGCTCTCATAATTGGATGCGAGAGCGTCCTGTGCCGATGCAGGAGAGGGCAGGGCTGCGACAGAAATGAAAGGTAAAGCAAGGACGCACGCCAAGGCCGTCCCGCGCGCAAGACGCGAGAGCAAATGGGGCAATACCATGCGGGCGTTACTCAAACCCACTAACCATCCTCCTTATGCAACAGAAAGGAGACACCAAAGAATGTCGCGATAACAACCGGAACCCAGGCAGCCACGAACGGCGGAACGAATCCCGCATTCCCGAATGCCTTCACCAGCACCGAAACGACATAAAGCATGAAGCCTGCGATAACGCCACCCAGAATCATCGCTCCTGACTGACCAAATCGCACAAATTTCAACGACACTGTTGCAGCAATGAGAGTCATCGCCATCAGCAATGCCGGCAATGCCAGAAGTGACTGGTATTGCATGTCAAATGCGTTTGCCGAATAACCGAACGAACGCGCGACTTCGATCTTGTGACGCAACTGCGTGAAGGGGATCGTGTCGGGCGTCGCGAGCTTCTCTTCCACATATTCCGGGCGCAGCTGCGTCTCTATCTGGAAACTCGCCATTTTCTGGGGTTCTTCGCCGCGCGCGAATCGCGTCACGTCGGTAAGCTCCCAATGACCGTCCTTCAGCTGCGCAGTCCGCGCATCGTAACGGACCTTGATGTTCTTCTTTTCATCGAACTGAATGAATGTCGCGTCAGCAAGCGTAGCGCCCTGATCCAGAATGCTTTTTGCGCCGATGATGGTTTCACCTTCATCCGTTTTCTGGCGAAGCCATGGGTCGCGCAAGGCGGAAACGTCGGTAACCTTCCCGGTCTTCCATGTCGATGCAATCTCGTCGGCCTTGGCAAAGCCGTAGGCAGCAAACGGATTGAGGATGAAGATCGTGGCAAGGCCAAACAGGAAAGCGCCGAAACAGGCAGGAAGAAGGAACTGCCAGGCGGAAACGCCGACGGAGCGGGCGACAACGAGTTCGTATTTCCTGTTGAGCGAGATGAGTGTCGCCATTGCGGAGAACAGGGCAACGAACGGGATCATCTGCTGCATGATGAACGGAACGCGCATGGCGGAAAGGCCAAGCGCAGCCCATACCGAATAGTCCGGCAGGTTTGAAAGCTTGCTCGCATTCTCGGTAAAATCGAGAAGCAGGGACAATGCAAAGATACCGAGCAGAAAATAGAGTGTGATCTGCACATAGCGGATGAAGAAATAGCGTCCAAGCGTCCAGCCAATCATGCCTGACCTCCGGCTTTATTGCGCGAACGTCCAGTGAGACGGGCATAGCGTTCTGAGACACTGTTTCTCAGATTGTCGAAATTGTCGAGAATACGGTCGTTCCATTTGTCCGGCAGGCCGATCCGTCGCCCGGTAGCGAGCGCAAAGCCCGTCACAAGAATGACGGCGGCAGGAACGAGATACATAACGACGATATAGCCTGCATCCTTGTCGGCCCGATCGGACGCGAAATAGCCTGCCCAATAGACGAGAAGGGCGGTGCTGATCGCCGAGAAGGACGCCGATACGCGGGCTTCGCGATGCGAGCGGGAATCGCCAGCAAAAGCCAGTGCGATCATTGCAAAGACAACCGGATAGAGCCATTGCGTCAGACGGCGATGCAATTCGGCCTTGTAGCGCAATGGACGGGTCTGAAGGATCGGATCGTTCGGGTCCGGATTCAACAGGTAGGAAAGCGGACGATCCTTCGCGTAGATAACGAAATCGTCGCCAGCCGAGGCGAACTGGCTGAGATCGAATGCGTAGGAATTGAACTTGATGATCGAGACGGTGCCATCCGACACATCACGCCGCTGCACTTCACCGTTCTGCATCAAAAGCATGTCGCCGGTCGGCGTCGACGCAATCGCGCCATCTGCGGCGTAATAGATGAGGTCGAGCGACGGATCGCGTGAATCGGCAATGAAAAGCCCGCCAATGCTGCCGTCGGCGCGTCGTTCAGCCACCTGAATATAGAGATTATCCGCCAGTTTCCGGAAGTTGCCTTCCTGAACGATGACATTCATCAGGTCGGCGCTGGCATTGGCAATCATCGCGCGCATGTTCATGCGCGCATAGGGATCGACATAATTGGCGACGAGAAACGAGACGACGGAAATGACGGCTGCAAGAATCAGGATTGGACGCATGACCGCGCTGCGCGGTGCGCCCGACGCATTGATGACGACAAGCTCGGAATCCTGGTTCATGGTCGAAAGCGTCTGAGTGATTGCAATAATCAGCGCAAACGGCATCACGAGAGGGATGGCCGACGGGATCAAGAGCGAGCTGAACTGGATGATCGTCTGGAATGTCTGTCCGCTTGTGGTCAGAAAGTCGATGCGCTGGAGCACCTGCACAGTCCAGGTAATACCGACCGCCGCCCCGAGCACTGCTAGGAACATGATCGCCACCCGGCGCAAGATGTACAACTCAATCAATCGCATAGGTGGAGTCTACATCCCGGTTCCGTTGAAGGAGCGCGCACCCGAAAGGGCAGCAGCACTCGTGATAATCATTAAACTTAATGACGCTTGGCTAAGATTGGCCCAATAAACGCGGTTAACAGACTACTAAAAGCATTAGGAAGATGCCAGCTCTGCTACTCCCATTAATGGGCCCTGTTAATGAGCGATGAGTCGGCTCATGGCAACCAGTTTTTGTGCGGAGCAGGTAAGACGGGTTTGCAATTGTGTCCTGCACGGTTTTCCTCGGGCTAAAACTGGACAATCTGGCATCAACTCTTGCTGTTTCGCCATATTCGTCTCACATGAGTAGGGAAAAGTCGCGACACAATCGTGTCATTCTCAAATCGACACCAAGTTTGGAGTTGTCATGTCTAAACGTCCTTCGATCTCTTTCAGCGATTTTGCAGCACCGGAAAAAGGCGTGTCCATCGTCCTCGTCGCCAAGGGCGGCGGCTTTGCGGATGAGGCGGCTCAGGCTGCTGGCGGTGCGGAAAAGATCAAGCGCATTGCCGAAATTTCCGGATTCACCGGTGCTCTCGGCAAGACCGCTGAGGCGATCGAAACCACGTCCAGCGGTGTCGACAAGATTGTTCTGGTCGGCGTCGGTGAACCGGGCAAGCTTGGCAATGACGATTGGTTGAAGATCGGCGGCGCTGCATTTTCACGAATCGGTAAAGCCGAGCGCGCAACGGTGACGCTTGCATTGCCTGAAACCACCATTGCCGGTGACGAAGCAGCTGATCTCGCGCTTGGTATGATTCTGCGCTCCTACAAGTTCGAGCGCTACAAGACGCGCAAGAACAATGAGGAAAATGGCGATCCGAAACACGCTGCCAAGATCAGCATCTGCGTCGCTGATCCGCACACGGCGAAGCGGGCTTTTGAAGTTGCTGAAGCGGTTGCGGACGGTGTTATCCAGGCGCGCAATCTCGTCAATGAGCCTGCGAACATTCTCGGCCCGGTCGAATTTGCACAGGAAGCTGAAAAGCTCGAAAAGCTTGGCGTGAAGATCGAGGTTCTCGGCGAGAAGGAAATGAAGAAGCTCGGCATGGGCGCGCTTCTCGGCGTGGCACAGGGTTCCGTTCGCCCGCCGCGACTGGTTGTCATGGAATGGCAGGGCGCGAAGAGCAAGGAAAAGCCGGTTGCCTTTGTCGGCAAGGGCGTGGTGTTCGATACGGGCGGTATTTCCATCAAGCCTGCTGCTGGCATGGAAGACATGAAGGGCGACATGGGTGGCGCGGCAGCCGTTACTGGTCTGATGCGCGCTCTGGCTGGACGCAAGGCAAAGGTCAATGCCATCGGCATTATCGGCCTTGTTGAAAACATGCCGGATGGCAATGCCCAGCGCCCGGGTGACATCGTTACATCCATGTCGGGACAGACGATTGAAGTCATCAACACCGATGCCGAAGGCCGTCTCGTTCTCGCCGATGCGCTGCACTATACGAATGACCGTTTCAAGCCGCGCTTCATCATCAATCTGGCCACCCTTACGGGCGCTGTCATGGTTGCTCTCGGCCAGTATCACGCCGGCCTCTTCTCCAATGACGACGAGCTTGCGGATCAGCTTTATGATGCAGGCCAGTTGACCGGCGAAAAGCTGTGGCGCCTGCCGCTCGGCACCGAATACGACAAGATGATCGATTCGAAGTTTGCCGATATGAAGAACAGCGCTGGCCGTTACGGCGGATCGATCACGGCGGCACAGTTCCTGAAGCGCTTTGTCGGCGAAACCCCTTGGGCGCATCTCGACGTTGCCGGAACGGCTATGGGGTCGCCAGCAAACGAGTATAGCCAGACATGGGCTTCCGGCTATGGCGTCCGCCTGCTGGACCGCCTTGTCCGGGATCATTTTGAAAGCTAAAATCTTTTCCAAACAAAAGGATGGGTGGAGAAGCGGAATCAATTTCTTCACCCATTCCCGAAACGGATAGTGCATGGCGGAAATTCTCTTCTACCATCTGACGGAATCGACACTCGATGAGGCCTTGCCCGGTCTGGTCGAGCGCTCGCTCGGGCGCGGCTGGCGCGTCACGATCCAGACTGTCAGCGAGGAAAGACGCGATGCGCTGGATGGTTTGCTCTGGACCTTCTCCGATACGTCCTTCGTGGCGCATGGCACCGATAAAGAGCCTCATCCCGAACACCAGCCGGTTCTGCTGACGACCAGTGAAGCCAATCCGAATGGAGCGACGGTGCGCTTTCTCGTTGAAGGCGCAGGACTGGAACGGGCGGATGCCTATGAACGTCTTGTCGTCATGTTCGATGGCCACGATCAGGATCAGCTCGATATTGCCCGAGGGCAGTGGAAAAATTTCAAGGCGGGGGGCCACGACTTGACTTACTGGCAGCAGACGCCCGATCGCCGTTGGGAGCGCAAAGCGTGACGCGAGTGCTATTCATTTTGATGATCGTCGCCGGTTTTGGGCTCGCCATCGGTTATCCTTGGTATATGCGCCATTTCACTGGCAGCGAAATCGGGCGCTGGACCATGCTTGAAAACCGCCAAAGCGGCTTCAAGATACAGGAAGTCAGGCTGTCGGCGGACGATGGGCCGGTGCGTGTGTTCATTGATGCAACGCCTTTGCCGGGTTACGTACCTGCGGAAAGGCGCTCGGCGGTGACCCTTGCGGTCAGCCGCGACGGCCAGCCGGTTCTCTCTCAGGGGCTCGATTTCGCCTCGACGAGCGGTTCCATCAATACGGACCGCCCGCAGGATGGCAGCGTTCTGCGCCAGAGTGCGGGCGATATCGATCCAGTCATTCCGGGGCTTTATGCGTTCCGTCTGGTGCAGGGAAACACGGATGGGCTTCAGCTTTCAAAAGCCGATCTCGTATTGCGTCGGGGAGCGGAAACGCCGGACGAGGTCTATACGACCATAGGTCTGATCCTCGGTGCATTCGGTCTTTATGCTTTGATGCGCACGCGTTTGCGTCCCCAGAGCTGATTGATGACGATGCTCTGCAAAATTTCCGACAGGTTGCTGCTGTTGCTGCTTTCGGCTCTTGCAGCGCTGGTTGCGCTGATACCGCTCGAAAAGCTTGGCGTCTTCGGCTCTTCTTTTGAAGGGCAGAGCGGTTACGCCGCCCTTTATTTCGGGTTTCCCGTTCTGACCGTCATTTTCGCGCTTCTCGCGGTGCGGTTCATGCCCCGTCCTCTGCCGGTTGCCATGCGTGTCATCGGCTGGATCGTGTTGGGGGTCGTGATCTTGCTTATGTTCACGTAGGACTCTGCCGACAGACAGAAGGCCGATTTTTAATCGGCCATAGCTTCTTCATATTCGGTGGAAAGCTCCAGCCACTTGTCCTCTGCATCCGCAAGTGCAGAACGGGTATCGCTCATGTCCTTGTTGATCCGGACCGCCTTCTGAGGTTCCTTCTCGTAAAGCGCCGGGTCTTCCAGTTGCGACGAGAAGCCTTGAATCTGTTTCTGCAGTTTTTGAATCAAGGCTTCGGTTTCCTTGATCTTTTTCTGCAGCGGCGCCATGGCTTCGCGCTTCTGGGCGGCGAGCTTTCGCTGTTCAGCCTTGTTGACCTTGGCGTTATCGTCGCGGTCGGCAGCCGGTTCTCCCTTGGCATCAGCAAGAACGATCTGTCGGTATTCATCGAGATCGCCTTCAAACGCCTTCACGCCGCCTTCGCGGACCAGCCAGAGTCGTTCCATCGTGGCTTCGATAAGATGGCGGTCGTGGGCAATCAGGATAACCGCGCCGTTGAAAGCGTTGAGCGCATGCACAAGCTCCTCGCGGCTGTCGATGTCGAGATGGTTGGTCGGTTCGTCGAGGATCAACAGGTTGGGACCATGAAAGGTCGCAAGTCCCATCAGGAGGCGCGCTTTCTCGCCACCGGACAGGTCTTTGGCCGGCGTCAGCATCTTCTCGGTCGACAGGCCCATCTGCGCAACGCGCGCGCGCACCTTCGCTTCCGGTTCCATCGGCATCAGCTTGCGCACATGCTCGATGGCATTGTCTTCAGGAATCAGATCGTCCATCTGGTGCTGTGCGAAGAATGCGACTTTCAGGCTCGGCGAAAGCGTGAGCGTGCCTTTTTCCGGCGTCAGGCGACCGGCAATCAGCTTTGCAAGCGTTGATTTGCCGTTACCGTTCGAGCCGAGGAGGGCGATGCGGTCGTCATTGTCGATGCGCAAGGTCACATTGCGAAGGACCGGCTTGCCGGGCACATAACCGACATCGGCATTATCAAGCGCGATGACAGGCGATGCCGTCTTTTTGTCAGCGTCTGGAAAACGAAACGGCTGCACATTGCTTTCAACATAAAGCTCGATTGGTTTGAGCTTTTCCAGAGCCTTCATGCGCGATTGTGCCTGACGGGCCTTGGTGGCCTTGGCACGGAACCGTTCCACGAAGGATTCCATGTGCTTGCGGTGGGCTTCCTGCTTGGCGTGGGCCTTCTGCTGCAATTCCAGCATTTCGTGACGCTGGCGCTCGAACTGATCGTAATTGCCGCGCCAGAAGCTGATCTTCTTCTGGTCGAGATGCATGATCGAACTGGTCGCCGAGTTCAGGAGATCGCGGTCGTGGCTGATGATGATGACGGTGTGCGGATAGCGCTTCACATAGTCGACCAGCCACAGCACGCCTTCAAGGTCGAGATAGTTGGTCGGTTCGTCGAGCAGCAGCAGGTCCGGCTCGGCAAAAAGAACCGCTGCCAGAGCGACGCGCATGCGCCAGCCGCCGGAAAACGCGGACGCAGGCTGGCGTTGTGCTTCGGCGTTGAAACCGAGACCGGACAGAATGGCGCCTGCGCGAGCTTCCGCCGAATGCGCATTGATATCGGCAAGGCGTGTATGAATTTCCGCAATGCGGTGCGGGTCGGTTGCCGTGTCGGCCTCTTCAAGAAGTGCTGTGCGCTCCTTGTCCGCCTTCATGACGATTTCAATCAGTGCGTCCTCGGTGCCGGGCGCTTCCTGCGCCACCTGACCGATACGAGTATTTTTCGGAAGCGAGATGCTACCTGTTTCCGGCGCAAGATCGCCCGTGATCACACGAAACAGCGTGGATTTGCCGGTGCCGTTGCGGCCGACGAAACCCGTCTTCGACCCCGCAGGCAGCGTTACGCTGGCGTGGTCGATCAAGAGGCGTCCGGCAATTCGTACGGAGATGTCGTCAAGGATAAGCATGGTGAAATCGCTTTTGCACGGCTTGAAGCGTTTCCGCAAGTATCAACATCAGTCAGGCGAAGCGGCGTCCGCCTTCGGTTCGCTGGAATTGTGAGAGGTCGAGCGACGGAGCGTCGGTACCGAGCCGCGTCAATGCCGCGTGGATCTGGCCGCGATGATGGGTCTGGTGATTGAACAGATGCGCCAGCGAAGGCGCAAGCCGCTGGCTCATCGTGCGCATGTCCGAAACGGTCGTATAGGTAAAACGTCCAGCAAGCTTGTCGGCGTTCAAGGAGTCGGTGTACCGGCAGATGCGTTCATCTTCGGCATGACGCAGATCGCGCAGCGTGATGAAATTGTCGGTGATGATGGCGTCGAGTTGCTTTGGATGGTCGCCTTCGCCGGTAAACCGCTTCATCCAGATGCGGTCGGTGACCAGAAGATGGTTGAGCGTGCGATGGATCGAACCGAAGAACAGCCCAAGATCGAGCCGGTATTCCTCGTCGCTCAGATCGGCAGCAGCGGCATAGAGCAGTTCGTTGGCCCAGCGATTGTACCACGCAAACATTTGAAAATGCTGTTCCATACAAGTTCCCCGCTACCCGATAGCCTGAATCAGAGTGGCATTATCTATGCCTTCAAATTTCCGTCGTCTCAAGCTGCTAGGCGGTATGCGATGTGTTCTAAATTGAACGGCCTCTTGGCAATTCGGCCTATCGACGGTATAGAGCCTCACTTTTCTAAAAATTCCAGCGAACAAGGTGTCATAATGGCAATCGAACGTACCTTCTCCATGATCAAGCCCGATGCGACCCGCCGCAACCTGACCGGCGCAATCACCGCCAAGCTCGAAGCAGCTGGCCTGCGCGTCGTCGCTTCGAAGCGCGTCTGGATGAGCCTGCGTGAAGCTGAAGGCTTCTATGCTGTTCACAAGGATCGCCCGTTCTTCGGCGAACTGACCGAATTCATGTCTTCCGGCCCAACGATCGTTCAGGTTCTGGAAGGCGAAAACGCCATCGCCAAGAACCGCGAAGTCATGGGTGCAACCAACCCGGCCAACGCTGACGAAGGCACCATCCGCAAGGAATTCGCCCTGTCGATCGGCGAAAACTCGGTTCACGGTTCGGACGCTCCGGAAACCGCTGCAGAAGAAATCGCTTACTGGTTCTCGGGCACCGAAATCGTCGGCTAATCCCAACGAGAATTCAAAGAAAAAGCCCGGCATTGCCGGGCTTTTTTTGTTGGGTGGGATGACGCGCAGAAGCAAATCTCAGAGGCTCTGTGCGAGCCTTGCCATCTCTTTCCCTTCGTCATCGAAGAGAACAAGCTTGCCCATGTCGATCTTGTAGGACTTGGTTTTGCCGAGCACATCGAGGAACTTGCGTTCCTGGTTCATGAGGGCAGGCGGGCACTGGACATAGGTCGATCCGATATCGGCAAAGGAAATGTTTTCCCCGGTCACGACCGCCTTGCTGAAATAACGGTTGCAGCCGCCTGAGCCACTGACGGCACCGTCGCTCGAAACCGTCAGCGTCGTCTGGGCATTGTCGATCACGCCGCCGCCCTGAATGTCTTCCGCGAGCCAGTCCTTGCCCTCGATGCCGATGGCAACGCCTTCATCACCGCTCTTGCGAACCATCACAACCTTGATTTCTGCCGGTTCTCCGGGGTTCTCCGGATCGATGGTATAGCGCTCGTCATTGACGAACCATAGCGTATCGCCTGCCGAAATGCGCGCCTGCAGGGCATAGGTATGACCGGGCTGAATCTGGTCCGTATCAAAATTGATGGCAAACGGGATCGGCGATCCCTGAACGGATTCAATCCGCGTTTCGCCAATGACTTTGGAAGGAGCGTCGGCCAGCGAGACATCGGAAAGCTGAACCGTCAGGTTTGCCTCCGGTGGCAGCGCGATACGCTCACGATACATCACCTTGCCGCTGACGGTTTTTTCCGCGGCAATGCTGCTCGTCGGCATCGACGTGGTCAGGAACAAGGCAGCGCCACCAAGCGCGCCAATGCCGACCACGAGTGCCGCAGCAATTGAAAGGGTTTTTGCCAGTCCATTTCGCATCGTCAAAGCCCGAAACTTCCGTTCCCGCACGCGTCATCTGTTGCAAGACAGATGGCGCTGATGCGGTTTCCAATCTGTCTTTCATTATCGCTTGTCAGCGTCTGATTCATCATGCCGACATTAGCGAAATCTTCATGTGAAAATTGTGGCAGCGCAAGAACACACCACCTAAATTAGTCATTATTCTAGGGGGTTAAATAGTTAATTCACGATTAAAATGAGAAATAGAGATCAACAGAATAGCTGGCAATCGAAAGATTACGACTGTTTCCAGCGTTCGCGGATCTTTTCGTCTTCCTCTTTGGACGACACCCAGCCACCAACCGAACCATCTGCGAGATGTTCCCGCTTCCAGAAGGGGGCGTCGGTTTTCATGTAGTCCATCAGGAATGAGGCGGCCTCGAAAGCCGCATGTCGATGCGACGACGCTGCTGCAACCAAAACGATGTTTTCGCCCGGTTTGATGAGTCCATAACGGTGAATGATCGTGAGGGCTGTTATCGGCCAGCGCTCGATGGCCTGTCGGGCGATGCGGGTGATTTCAGCTTCGGCCATGCCCGGATAATGCTCCAGTTCCAGAGCGGAAAGCGAGCCGCTTTCATCGCGACACAACCCGATAAAGGTGACGATAGCGCCGATATCCGTGCGCCCATGCTCAAGCTTGCGCAGTTCCGCTGCCGTGTCGAAGTCTTCACTTCTTATGCCGACGAAAAGTGGGCATGTCATTAGGGCATTTCCAGTTTTGCTTGAATCATTGAAAATGGCCTATGTTTTTCTTTTACGCATTATCCTACGCAAAACCGCTCCGCACTTTTGCTGGAAATGCTCTTGCCCGCTCACTTCATCCTCCCGTCATGGGCGGAAAGAGCGCAACTTCATCGCCGTCATTCACGAGTTCAACGTGCTCGGCATGTTCCTGATTGATCGCGGCACGGATGACATGTTCGTGCTCGAAGGCGGCTTCATATTCATCACCGCGCGATTTCAGGTGGCTGATCAGGTCAGCCACTGTCGTTTTGGGCGAGGGAAGTTCGATTAACTCTTCACCCTTGCCGATTTTCTCGCGCACCCATGCAAAATAGACGAGTTTTACCGTCACTGGATCAATCCATTACGTGTTTGAGGCCCGCCTTGAAATAGTCCCAGCCCGTATAAAGCGTCAGAAGAGCCGATATCCAAAGCAGGACAATACCCATTTCGGTTACATAGGGCACGACTTTGTCACCAGCAGGGCCTGCGAGCAGAAAAGCGAGAGCAACCATTTGTGCTGTAGTCTTCCATTTGGCGAGACGGGAGACGGGAACGCTGACCTTCAGTTCGGCAAGATACTCACGCAACCCCGAAACAAGGATTTCGCGGCAAAGGATGATGATTGCGGCCCATAGCGTCCAGCCGGCGATCGTGCCATCAGCTGCCAGAAGCAGCAGGATGGCGGATACGAGCAGCTTGTCGGCAATCGGGTCCAACATGCGACCGATGGTCGATGTCTGCTTCCAGATGCGGGCGAGGTAACCGTCGAAAAAGTCTGTAATGCTGGCGACGATAAACAATCCCAGAGCTGTCCATCGGGCGAAATCGCTTGATTCCAGCCGCCCCTCGACAAAGAAGCACAATACCACAAGGGGAACGGCGATGATCCGGCCGTAGGTGAGGATATTGGGCAAGGAGAGGGTATGATTTTTCTGCATTGTTCCGCCACGTCGTTGTTAGCGCACATCAACAGGGATGACCGATAAAATCAACACCTGCGAATATGTTCTGCCGGGACCTAATGACGCTTGTGCATAAATCCCGGACAAAATTGCGTCATCTGTCACGAAAATGATCGTGAATCGTCTTGGCCATGGCCTCCGAGATACCTTCGATCTGCATCAGATCGGCAACCGCGGCTCTGGAAACCGCTTTTGCAGTCCCGAAATGGTGCAGCAGGGCACGCTTGCGCGATGGGCCGATTCCCGCAATTTCATCGAGCGGATTCTTGACCATTTCCTTCTTGCGACGGGCGCGGTGTGTGCCGATGGCAAACCGGTGCGCTTCGTCGCGCAGGCGCTGGATGAAATAAAGTACAGGATCGCGCGGCGGCAGCGTGAAGGCCTGTTTGCCTTCCACGAAGAAACGCTCGCGCCCCGCTTCACGGTCGACGCCCTTGGCAATACCGATTGCATTGACGAGATGGCTGATTCCAAGCTCCCCGAGAATTTGCCTGACCGCACCGACCTGGCCTTGACCGCCGTCGATCAAAATGACATCGGGCCATGCGGGAAATGTATCGGTTACTTCTGCGTCAGCGGGCTCTTCCGGCGTGCCATGCTCTTTGACCAGCCGTGAGAAGCGCCGCTCGATAACCTCGCGCATCATGCCGAAGTCGTCGCCCGGCGTAATGTCGGTCGAGCGGATATTAAACTTCCGGTACTGGTTTTTGACAAAGCCTTCCGGCCCGGCGACGATCATGCCACCGACGGCATTCGTGCCCATGATATGCGAGTTATCGTAGACCTCGATGCGGCGCGGGGGCTGGGACAGGCCGAAGGTCTCAGCCATGCCTTGCAACAGGCGCGCCTGTGACGATGTTTCGGCAAGCCGCCGTCCAAGCGCTTCGCGCGCATTGGTCAGGGCGTGATCGACAAGGTCTTTTTTCTCGCCGCGCTGTGGAACGTTGACCTGCACCTTGTGGCCCGCTCGCGTCGAGAGCGCTTCGGCAATAAGCGATTGCTCCTCAACCGTTTCGGACAAGAGAACCAGACGCGGACATGGCTTGTCGTCATAGAACTGGGACAGGAATGCCCCCAGAACCTCTGCCGGGCCGAGCGAACTGTCCGCTTTGGGGAAATAGGCGCGATTGCCCCAGTTCTGGCCGGTACGGAAGAAGAAAACCTGAATGCAGGTCATGCCGCCTTCCTGATGGATGGCGAAAACGTCAGCCTCTTCGACCGTCTGTGGATTGATACCCTGATGTGACTGGACGTGTGAAAGCGCAGCCAGACGATCCCGGTAAACCGCTGCATGTTCGAAATCGAGATCAGCCGATGCGGCTTGCATTGCCGTTGCAAGGTGGTCTTTTACCGACTGGCTCTTGCCGGACAGAAACGCCTTGGCCTCGTTGACGAGTTCGGCATAGTCCTCATCGCTGATCTCGTGCGTGCAGGGGCCGGAACAACGCTTGATCTGAAAGAGAAGGCAGGGACGGGTGCGTGTCTCAAAAACCGAATCCGTGCATGTCCGCAACAGAAAGGCGCGCTGAAGCGCGTTGATCGTGCGACCGACAGCACCGGCGGAGGCGAATGGGCCGAAGTAGTCTCCCTTGCGGGACCGTGCACCGCGATGCTTGAAAATGCCGGGTGCTCGATGGTCGCCAGTCAGGAGAATATAGGGAAACGACTTGTCATCGCGCATCAGCACGTTGAAGCGCGGACGCAATCTCTTGATGAGATTTGCTTCCAGCAGCAAGGCCTCGGTTTCCGTCCGGGTGACGACGAATTCCATCGTCACCGTTTCGCGGATCATCCTTGTTATGCGGTTAGAATGGCCGATGCCGCGCGCATAATTGGAGACGCGCTTCTTGAGATTGCGTGCCTTGCCGACATAGAGCACGTCACCATCGCTGTTGAACATGCGATAGACGCCCGGATTGTTCGGCAGGCGCTTCACGAAAGCATTGATGATGTCCTGACCGCTCAGGCCTTCAATGTCCGGCAGGCCATCCGAAGAATCCCATTGAATGGAATCGGCAGCGGACGGCGAGGCAGGAACGTCGACTATATCGTCCGTCTCGTCATCATCGTCGGTTTCCGCATCACCAATGATAATACCGGCCACATCCTGCTCGTCATCTGACGGCAGGTTTGCAACGGCATCCTCATTGTTCTTGCGGTTTCCGGTCATTCGGTGATTCCTGCAATATCCGGGGTTTCCCACGCCAGATGCTGTCCGCCATCAAGTGCGATCATCTGGCCGGTGACGGAGCGGCTTTCCCAGAAATAGCGAACAGTACGCCCAAATTCCGACAATTCCGGCGCACGTTGCAAAAGAAGTTTCTCGACCTGCTGTTCGAAATCGCCTGGCTTCTGCCGTTCGCTCGGCAATGTTGGACCAGGTGCTATTGCATTGACCCGAATCTGCGGAGCAAGCGCTTGTGCCATCGTTCGGGTGGCATTCCAGAGGGCCGTCTTTGAAAGCGTGTAGGAAAAGAAGTTCGGATTGAGCTTCCAGACGCGCTGGTCGATGACATTGACGACAAGCGCTTCTTCACCATCGGGCAGGGCTTTTGCCATTTCTTCAGCCAACAGGACAGGCGCCTTGAGGTGGATGGCAAAGTGCTTGTCCCACAGCGTCATGTCCAGTTGGCCGATACGGTCATCTTCAAAGAGCGATGCATTATTGACGAGGAGCTGGATCGGCCCGATCTGGCGCGACGCATCTTGCACAAGATTGCGAATATCAGATTCGGACGAAAGGTCCGCGCGCACGACACAGGCTTTGCCGCCTTGTTCGTTTATAGACGCTGCAAGGGCGGCGCCTTCATCGATGGAGTGATTATAGTGTATGGCGACCGGGAAGCCATGGGCGGCAAGGTCTTCGACAATTGCCTTCCCAATGCGCCGTGCGCCGCCGGTGACCAGAACCGGGCATTTAGCAAGCAGGCGAGGCTCTTGATCGTTCAACACGGTAAACACTTTCTTATCGAGATTCTTCAATCGATTTCATGCCATTTCGGTCGGAAGATTGCAGCTAAAAACAGCGCCTGCAATGTTCACAACTGACAAATTTGTAGAGATTTCAGCGGCTTCGTGTCACTTCGCCGCGCGTTGCCGT
This sequence comes from Ochrobactrum sp. BTU2, assembly GCF_024539785.1. Lineage (NCBI taxonomy): Bacteria > Pseudomonadati > Pseudomonadota > Alphaproteobacteria > Hyphomicrobiales > Brucellaceae > Ochrobactrum > Ochrobactrum sp. BTU2. Next base: position 111,273 of record NZ_JAHWRG010000007.1, read on the forward strand.
CACTGCAATCGACGTTATCCCACTATATAGGTGGCTGAATTCGGCGTTGCGATAATGCAACATCGTATTTTTGCCATGTTCTCGTCAGGTTCTCTCCACAGAAGCGGGCATTTCGTGCCGCAATTACCGCCGATATGTCGATCCTGTCAGCGCGGCATGGACGATTTGCTCCCAACATCGCCCGCCCGATAAGGGACCGCGCTAAAGGTAATTTGTGTAAGGAGAATGCTATGCGCACTCTTAAGTCTCTCGTAATCGCCTCGGCTGCGCTGCTGCCGTTCTCTGCGACTGCTTTCGCTGCTGATGCCATTCAGGAACAGCCTCCTGTTCCGGCTCCGGTCGAAATGGCTCCGCAGTACAGCTGGGCTGGTGGCTACACCGGTCTGTACCTCGGCTACGGCTGGAACAAGGCCAAGACCGACACCGTAGGCACCGTTAAGCCTGACGATATGAAGGCTGGCGCTTACGCTGGCTGGAACTTCCAGCAGGACCAGTTCGTATATGGTGTTGAAGGCGACGCCGGCTACTCCTGGGCCAAGAAGACCAAGGATGGTCTGGAAGTTAAGCAGGGCTTCGAAGGCTCGCTGCGTGCACGTCTCGGCTACGACCTGAACCCGGTTATGCCGTACATCACGGCTGGTGTTGCCGGTTCGCAGGTCAAGCTCGACAACGGCTTTGACGACGAAAGCAAGTTCCGCGTTGGTTGGACTGCTGGTGCCGGTCTGGAAGCTAAGCTCACGGACAACATCCTGGGCCGCGTTGAATACCGCTACACCCAATTCGGTAACAAGACCTACGACCTCGGCAACGAATCGGTTCGTAACAAGCTCGACACCCACGACATCCGCGTCGGCGTTGGCTACAAGTTCTAATTATCTGATAATTGAACACGGAAAACCGGGCAGGCAACTGCCCGGTTTTTTGTTGCGCTGTTTAGCTCAGTTGTTCGCGGCATCTGTCAGCCAGTCGCGAAATGCGGCCATCGCTTGCGTTTCCGTCCGCGACTGTAGCCTTGTCAGCCAGTAGCTGCCCATCGTCACCGTCGTCTCGAACGGCTGGACAATGGTTTCCGACAGCAATTGCCGGGAGAACATCAGTGGCGGGGCAAGCGCAATACCCGCTCCCTGCATGGCGGCTTCCATCATCGCGAGCGACGAATCGAACATGATGCTTCGCGGCAGGGGCATGTCGCCCGTGACGCCTGCTGCCTGAAACCATTGCGTCCATTCATCGGCACGATAGGAGCGCAGCAAAATATGTCGTGCGAGATCGACCGGTGTTCGCAATTCGCGCGCCAGTTCCGGGATGCAAAGTGGCGACAGGGGCGCTTCCAATAATCGGGTTGCGTCGATGCCGTGCCAGGCGCCGCTCCCGAAACGGATCGCGTAATCCAGTCCCTCCGCCGCAATATCCACCCGGTTGTTGTTGGTCGAAAGCCGCAGGTCGATGAACGGGTAGCGATTCTGAAAATCGCGCAAACGTGGCAGTAGCCAGCCGACGGCCAAGGTGCCGACAGCACCCACACGCAAGATTTCCCGATAATGCCCCGCTTCGAAACGTTCTAGCGTTCCGGCAATCCTGTCGAATGCGTCCTTCAGTGTGGGAAGCAGCGTTTCTCCTTCGCTGGTCAGCATCAGCCCGCGGGGCAGGCGCTCGAACAATGTCACGTTCAGACGGGTTTCGAGGCTCTTGACCTGATGGCTGACAGCTGCCTGCGTGACGCAAAGTTCAATCGCGGCCTTCGTAAAGCTCAGATGGCGCGCCGATGCCTCGAAGGCGCGCAGGGAATTGAGCGGGAGATGCGGTCGAACCATGTTGCCCCAAATTTTTCTAATGCCAAGTGCTAGATAACGTCGTTTGTCGCGCCAGTGCAAGCATCGTATATAAGCTGGGCCTGAAAGGCTTATATCCCGCAAAGCGGGCTTCAATATAATGGACCGCGCAATACCGGCTATGTCTTGAGAAAGATGCAGCGGAACGCATAATCATGAGGTTTATTTATCTGTCATGAGAACATCTACGACACTTTTGATCGGTTTCCTCACCACTGCCGCTATTATCCCGAATAACGACGCGCTGGCTGCGAGCAAGGTGAATGATGGCGACTTGCGCCGTATTGTCGATGAAACGGTGCGCCCGCTCATGGCCGAGCAGAAAATCCCCGGCATGGCCGTCGCTATAACCATCGACGGCAAGAGCCACTTCTTCGGTTATGGTGTGGCATCGAAGGAAAGCGGGCAAAAAGTCACCGAAGACACGATTTTCGAGATCGGCTCGGTCAGCAAGACCTTCACTGCAATGCTCGGCGGCTACGGGCTGGCGACAGGCGCGTTCTCCCTGTCCGATCCCGCGACCAAATGGGCCCCCGAACTGGCAGACAGCAGCTTCGACAAGATCACCATGCTTGATCTTGGGACCTACACGCCGGGCGGATTGCCCCTCCAGTTTCCCGATGCTGTCTCCGATGACAGTTCGATGCTGGCATATTTCAAGAAATGGAAGCCGGACTATCCGGCAGGCACGCAGCGTCGCTATTCGAATCCCAGCATCGGCCTGTTCGGCTATCTGGCGGCACGAAGCATGGACAAGCCGTTCGACGTTTTGATGGAACAAACGCTTCTGCCTGCATTCGGCCTGAAGAACACCTTCATCAATGTGCCGGAAAGCCAGATGAAGAACTACGCCTACGGCTATTCCAAAGCCAACAAGCCGATCCAGGTGTCTGGCGGCGCGCTGGATGCGCAGGCCTATGGCATCAAGACCACCGCGCTTGATCTTGCCCGCTTCGTCGAACTGAACATCGACAGCTCATCTCTGGAGCCTGATTTCCAGAAAGCCGTCGCCGCAACGCATACCGGTTACTACCATGTCGGAGCGAACAATCAGGGGCTTGGCTGGGAGTTCTACAACTATCCGACCGCGCTCAAGACGCTTCTTGAGGGCAACTCGTCGGACATGGCGCTGAAGTCGCACAAAATCGAGAAATTCGATACACCTAGCCAACCGTCAGCTGATGTGTGGCTCAACAAGACAGGCTCAACCAACGGCTTTGGCGCTTATGCGGCCTTTATTCCTGCGAAGAAGACCGGAATTGTTCTGCTTGCCAACCGGAACTATCCGATTGATGAGCGCGTAAAGGCTGCCTATCGGATATTGCAGGCGCTCGACAAGAAGCAATAGACCGCAAAAAAGAACCCCGGAAAATCCGGGGTTTTTTCTTTCCAGACCGATCAACCGCGCGGCAGCAGTTCCGTCAATTCCGGATGCACTTCCTGAAAGCGCTTCATCCAGCGCTTGAGCTTGGGACGGTTACGTTCCCATTTGCCCTCGAAGCGCAACGCCAGATAGCCCAGCGTGGCGGCGACAGCGATATGACCGCCATGCAGCTTGCCCGCCAGACGTGGCGGTGCTTCGTTCAGAAGATCGAGCGCACGTTCAGCCTTGCGCCATTGCAGGTCGAGCCAGGGCTGATGAATCTTTTCTTCGGGACGCATACGGCGTTCATAGACATGTGCCAGAAGCACGTCGCAGAGACCGTCGGCGATGGCTTCATAGCGCTCTGCATCGGTGCGCTTTTCGGCATTACGCGGGAAGAGCTTGTTACCCGAAACCCGGTTCAGATATTGGATGATTGCACGGCTGTCGAAAACCGATTTGCCATCATCCGTCACCAGCGTCGGAATTTTTCCGAGTGGATTGGCATGGATGAGGTTCTCGGGTTCCGCCGAGGTGTTGACGACGACGCTTTCAAACGGAATGCCAGCATAGTGGGCGGCCATGCGCACCTTCGCGCTGTAGGGCGAAGCAGGCGAATAGAGTATCTGTGTCATCGTTCGTTCCTAAACCGGATATGTAAAGTTTATTGCGTGGCGGGCATCATGACGGAACGGCTTCGGCAAGCATTGGCATCGACCTGACCGCAAGCGCGGTATTGCAGGTCTTTTGTCATGCAGATGCGAACTTCCTGAAGATAGTTCCGCTTGCAGCTTATCGAAATTCCGTCCGGCTTCATGCCGGGATTGGCTGCGATAAAGGCTTTTTCGACGAGAAGGGGATCAACACGCCGGCCACTCGCCAGATTGCGCAGGCTGGGCGGAATGTTGACCTGATCGAAAGCGTTACGCAGCGTTGAGAAATATTCGTCCTGCGACAGGCCCGAACAACTGCCGTGTTTGCGCCATTGATAAGCGACAAGACCGGCAGAAGGCATGATATCCGACAGGTGGGAAATGATTGGACGAGGCACATAGCTGCCCCGACTGCGGGCATTGTCGAACTGGCAGTTCGCCGGATAGCCCCATTCGTTCTGTGGCCAGAGACCGTGCACCACGAAACCGAAAGGACGGTTGGTTCCACATTGCTGCTTGTTGGCGCGGGGGCCTTCGGAGGCACAATAGCTCGGCGACCAGGAGAGGGCGAGGACGTAGAAGTCGAACTCGCCCGCAACGTCATCAGCATGGCTTGGTGCGACTGCCAAAACACTCGCAACTGCCGCTGCGAGCAACGTAAACGCAGCTGCACCAAAATTCCGCAGCATATGCCCTCCACTCAATCGTTGCTCAAGGCTTCAGTGTCTGAATCAAAAAGCGACAGGCCGAGGCGAAAATGGTGATTTTCGAGTACCGGAGCGGAGCGTACTTAAAGGTACGTGAGCACCGGAACGCAGACAAATTGCCATTTGCAGACCGGCATGGCGACTTTTGGAGCAGACACTAGTGGATTGAATTTGACGTTTGATACCCGTCCGATATAAATCTCGTTTCAAACGTCAAATTCGAAAAATCCACTAGATTCATAAAGTTACTAGTGGTCTTTTGATTCCGACATTTGCTCAGTGCTCATATCCGAGGGATGCAAATGTCGGAATCAGACCACTAGCGAAGAACGCGGCAGCTCGCGTCGTACACATACCAGCGGTCGAAACCATCGACGCAGAATTCGACGTTGCGGCCCATCGAGGCAAAGCCCTGACCTTCTTCGACCATATACCAGACCGAACGGTACTGACCGTCGGTCAGAACGGCGGTTGCCTTGCAATAGGTACGTTCGATCTGGGCCGGATTGGTCTTCGGCTCATAGCGTGTCAGCTGAACATCGCTCATCGCCGAAATACCGACCTGCGGCAGGTTCGGGACATGACGTACCTGATAGCCGAAATCGGAAACCACCGAGCGCAAAACGCTCTGCTGGCTGCAAGCGCCTGCATCGGCAACGCCTGCTGGAGCAGGAGTGAGATAGTCTGCGGCACTGGCCGGCAGAGACACAAGCGTCAGGGGAAGGACAGACGCAGCAAACAGGGCTGCGCGTGAATACTGTCCGATACGTTCCAGGGTTCGTTGCATATCTCTGTCCTGTCCCAAATTGCGAGCTCGCACCCGCTCTAATCTGTGATAGCCGAAGCGTTGAGGCGCAGTTTCTGTCAGCAATTCGCGCGGGTCAAGTGCGATCCGTCTCGCTGCGCACCCACTTGATGCTGAAATTGCTCCCTTTTTCCTCCGCCAGAAGCTTGGTAAGGCAGGGAAGCAGGGTTTGCATCTCACTTTCGAGTGTATAGGGCGGATTAACGACAATCATGCCGGTGCCATCAAGGCGTGGTTCAGCGGACGGTGCACGAATCGCAAGCTCAATCTGCATGATCTTTGGAATGCCGGTTTCCCGCAGCTGCCGGGTGAACTGTTCTGTTTCCTTGCGATCTTTCACCGGATACCACAGTGCATAGATGCCGCCGCCGAAGCGCTTGTAGGCCTTGGCCAGACCGTCGACCAGACGATCGAATTCGCCATCCTTTTCAAAAGGCGGGTCAACCAGAACCATGCCGCGTTTTTCTTTGGGCGGAAGGTGGGCGCCCAGCGCAAGCCAGCCGTCGAGCTCCGTCACGCGGACCTGATAATCACCGTCGAAAAGTTTCGCCAGCTTGGTGGAGTCCTGCGGATGCAGTTCCAGTGCGGACAGGCGATCCTGCTTGCGCAGCAAATGCCGGACGACAAGCGGCGAACCCGGATAATGGCGAAGCTTTTCACCGTTGTTGACCGCACGGACAGCGGCGAGATAAGGCTCCAGAAGTTCAAGCGCGGGCTGCTCGATTTGCCCTTTCTTCACCGCGTCCATGATGCGGTCGATACCGCCCGTCCACTCGCCGGTTTTGCCTGCTTCGATACCCTTCAGGTCGTAGAGGCCAATGCCTGCATGGGTGTCGATGACGCGAAAGGCTTGATCCTTGCGTTTCAGATACTCGACAAGACGCGTCAGGATGACGTGCTTGACGACATCCGCAAAATTTCCGGCGTGATAGGCGTGACGATAATTCATGGTTGCGCTTGTTTCATGTCGGCCAGTTTTCGGCAAGAGGCAGTGATATCCAAAAAGACCCCGGTCTGCGTCGTTCCTGCAATATCTCTCCTGTCACAAATGTGACATACAACTTTCAACATCCGCTCCTTAGCTTTGAGTCGAGTCCCGAAATGTCTGGTGGCGTCCTTCTGATCGTCCTCTTTGGCGCGTTCCTCCACGCGAGCTGGAACGCAATTGTAAAGGGAAGCGGAGACAAGTTCTTCGGCGCAGCCAGTGTAACCGGTGCAGCCGGTTTGATTGCTCTTTTCATCCTGCCATTCTTGCCACTGCCGAACCCGGCAAGCTGGGGCTACATAGTTGCTTCAACCGTCACGCAGGTATTCTACATGTCGCTCGTGGCCGCGGCTTATAAATCGGGCGACATGAGCGAAGCCTATCCGATTATGCGCGGCACGCCGCCCTTGCTGGTGGCGCTGGTGAGTGCCCCCTTGGTCGGCGAGGTTATGGGCTGGCAAAGCTGGCTTGGGATCGTGCTGATCTGTTCCGGTGTTCTTGCGATGGCGCTGGATGCCCGCCGCAGAAATCGTGGCGCCTCAAGTCGCACGGCGTTGCTTGCGCTCGCGAATGCGGGCTTCATCGCAAGCTATACGATAATTGATGGCCTCGGTGTTCGTGTCTCGGGCGCACCGATTTCCTATACGCTGTGGCTATTCCTGATGAACGCCATGCCGCTGGCAGGCTGGGCTCTTTATCGTGAACCGAACAGGTTTATCCAATATCTGCGCAATCACTGGCGACCGGCCATGATTGGCGGTGTCGGAACCCTCGGTTCTTACGGATTGGCTCTTTGGGCGATGACCATGGCTCCGATTGCCGTCGTGGCGGCGCTTCGCGAAACGGCTATCCTCTTCGGCGTACTCATCTCGGCTGTGGTGTTGAAGGAAAAGGTTGGCTTGCCACGCTTCATCGCTGCCGGTCTTATTGTTCTTGGTGCGATTTCGCTCCGCCTGTCGTGAAAATTTATTTCGTCACAGTGACAATCTTCCGGCAGAAATTCGTTTCTGCGCGAAGTGGCTTGAGATAATAAAGTAACATGAACCAGCACGCTCCCATCTCGAACATCAAAACAGGTCATTCGGCTTGCCCGCACGACTGTCCGTCAACTTGCGCACTCGATGTCGAAATTCTCGATGAGCGCACCATAGGGCGCGTGCGCGGCGCAAAGGACAACAGCTACACGGCTGGCGTCATCTGCGCCAAGGTGGCGCGCTATGCCGAGCGGGTTCATCATCCTGACCGCCTCAAGCATCCGCTGGTCCGTGCCGGTACGAAAGGTGAGGGGCAATGGAAGGAAGCTTCATGGGAAGCCGCACTTGATCTCATTGCCGAACGGTTCCTGAAAGCCGAGCGCGATTATGGCAGCGAGAGCGTCTGGCCCTATTACTATGCGGGCACCATGGGGCTGGTACAGCGCGACTCGATCAATCGCCTGCGCTTTGCCAAGCGCTATTCCAATCAGTTTGATAGTTTCTGCACCAATATGGCCTGGACTGGCTATTTTGCGGGAACAGGAAGCCTGACCGGTCCTGATCCGCGTGAAATGGCAAAGGCAGATGTGGTGGTAATATGGGGCACCAATGCCGCCGCCACGCAGGTCAATGTGATGACCCACGCGGTCCGGGCGCGAAAGGAACGCGGCGCCAGGATCGTCGTCATCGATGTTTACGCCAATGCGACCGTCCGTCAGGCGGATATGGGCATTGTGCTGAAACCGGGTACGGATGGCGCCTTTGCCTGCGCGGTCATGCATGTGCTGTTCCGTGATGGCCTTGCAGACTGGGATTATCTGGAGCGCTACACCGATGATCCGAAAGGACTGGAAGCGCATCTTCAAACCCGGACACCGGAATGGGCGGCCGCCATCACCGGCCTGTCCGTCGAAGAGATCGAGGCATTTGCCCATCTCGTCGGCAAGACCAAGCGCACCTATTTCCGTCTCGGCTATGGTTTCACCCGCCAGCGCAACGGCGCGGTGAACATGCACGCAGCTTCTTCGATTGCCTGTGTGACAGGCGCTTTCCTTTATGAAGGCGGTGGTGCATTCCACTCGAACTCAGGCATCTTCAAGATGGACAAGCGCGAGATCGAAGGTCGCGCCATGCAGGATGTAGGTCTTCGTTTTCTCGATCAGTCGAAGATCGGTCGTATTCTCACCGGTGACAGTGAGGCTCTTTATGGCGGCCCACCCGTCATGGCGATGCTGATCCAGAACACCAACCCGATGAATGTGACGCCGGAACAGCGGCTGGTTCGCAAAGGCTTTGCGCGCGAGGATCTTTTCGTTGCCGTGCACGAACAGTTCATGACCGATACGGCGAAGATGGCCGATGTCGTGCTGCCCGCCACGACGTTCCTTGAGCATGACGATATCTATCGCGGCGGCGGGCAGCAGCATGTGGTTCTGGGGCCGAAGCTGATCGAGCCTCTCGCCGATGCGCGTCCGAATATCTTCGTTATCAACGAACTGGCAAAGCGCCTCGGCGTTGCGCATCTGCCGGGTTTTGATCTCGAAGCGCGCACGCTGATCGACAACATGAATGCCAATAGCGATTTGCCGCAATTCGACGAATTGAAGGAAAAGCGCTTTGTCGATCTGCAGCCGCCCTTCGAAGAAGCGCATTATATCAATGGCTTCAAATGGCCGGATGGCAAATTCCGCTTCCGACCCGACTGGTCCGGGAGCCCGTCGCCGAACAAGCCGCCGGAAGTCATGGGGCTGCAGGGGCCCTTCCAGTCGATACCGGAGTTTCCAGACCATTGGGAAGTGATCGAAACGGCGGATGCCGAGCATCCCTTCCGCATGACGACCTCACCGGCGCATAATTTCCTGAATTCAACCTTTGCCGAGACGCCGACATCGCTTGCCAAGGAAATCCGGCCAGAATTGCTTATCCATCCTGATGACGCGGCTGAGCTTGGCATCGAGAATGGCGAGCGGATCGAGATAGGCAATCATCGAGGCGAGCTGGTGCTTCATGCCGTGCTGCGTGCCGGGCAAAAGCGTGGTGTTGTGGTGTCGGAGGGCATTTTCCCGAACTCGACATTCGAGCGCGGCGAGGGGATCAATATATTGATCGGCGCTGAACCTGCCGCACCCTATGGCGGGCTGGCGGTGCACGATACCAAGATCTGGATTCGAAAAATAAACTCATAAATATTTATCCAACAACGCCGGGGCGCATATATAAACTATATATGCGCCCCGGCGCTGTTGTTTATTCGCGCTGCTCGTTAGCCAGCGTAACGCAGTTTCAGCTTGGAAACACCCACAGCTGCATTCAGGCCGCGCTGGCCCTGAAGCGAGATCGGCTGAAGCGAAATCGTCTTCCACGAACCGCCGGTCAGGATGTTGGTGCCGAAGCCGACGCCAATTGCTGCATTGGCAGATGCGCCGACATAACGGCCCTGAAGAGCGCCCTCGGGACGAACGGTGGGAGCCCAGACGGCCCAGGCGACACGACCGCCATTGATGAAGCCGACATCGATGCCGAGCTTGGTAATCGTCCCTGTATAACGTTCAGCTGGACCACGTCCACGGGCTGGGCTGAATACGCAGTCCACATCCTGCTGGCTGCCGATGATGACGCCGATGGCAGGGGAGATATCGCAGGACAGCGTGCCGACTTCCGAGCGCGGCTGGGTGCGACCCGAAGCGGGAGGAGCTACGTAGTCGGCAGCAATGGCTGGAGCCGTGACCGCAATGCCTGAAATGACGGCCATTGCCGAAAGGAAGGAAGTCGAAAAACGGAGAGACATGTCCTTGTCCTCTTCTAAAACACACATTGAAAGAGACGCTTACACGTCCCTTAACGAGATTTGCCGAAGCAAGTTCCGTTACGAATGGGAATTAGAGCTTTTTGCGGGAAATTAAAGTTTTATTAACAAAAAACTTCGTCTGTGATTAATTTGCCGCGGTTGAACATGGAAAGAGCGCCATCAGGCGCTCAAAACCATCGCATCGGCCATATCCGGCTGGCCGTTTTGCTCATCGGCAAATTTACGTAGGGCCAGCGCATAAAGTTGATGTTCGGCTTTGAGAACGCGGGCTGCGAGCGCTTCGGCATCGTCGCCAACATGTACCGGCACCGCCGCCTGGGCCAGAATCGGACCTTCATCCATCCCTTCCGTGACCAGATGAACGGTACAGCCTGCGACTTTCATGCCCGCATCCAGCGCGCGCTGATGGGTATGTAGCCCAGGGAAAAGCGGGAGCAGGGAAGGGTGAATGTTGAGGATGCGGCCTTCATAGGGAGCAATAAAGCGGCCCGACAAGAGGCGCATATAGCCGGCGAGGCAGATCATATCCGGTTTCAACGCGGCGAGCGCGTCCAGAATGGCATCTTCATGCTCATCCTTCGAGGCGTAGTCCTTGCGCTTGAAAACCTGTGTCGCAATACCCGAACCTTGCGCCTTGGCAAGGCCGCCAGCTTCTTCCTTGTCGGAAAAGACCGCCACCACTTCCGCCGGAAAATCGGCGGCTTGAGCAGCGCGGATCAGCGCCTCCATATTGGAACCGCCGCCCGAAATGAAGATGACGACCCGCTTGCGGCTCATAGCGAAAGCGTGCCCTTGTAGACGACGCCGTCCTTTTCACGCTTCACCATCTGGCCGAGCGTGACAACCTTTTCGCCTTCAGCGGCAAGGGCAGCCACGACTTCCTCGACCTTTTCAGGCTTCACGACGGCAATCATGCCGATGCCGCAATTGAATGTGCGCAGCATTTCGTTCGGCTCGACGCCGCCCGTCTTGGCAAGCCAGGAGAAGACCGCCGGAACGGAAATCGACGCAAGATCGATTTCAGCAGCGAGACCTTCCGGCAGGACGCGCGGAATATTGTCGGGAAAACCGCCGCCGGTGATGTGGGCCAGCGCCTTGATACCGTCTGAAGCGCGGATTGCGGCAAGAAGAGGCTTCACATAAATGCGCGTTGGGGTGAGCAGCGCTTCACCGAGTGTTGCGCCCGGCTGGAACGGGGCATCGGACTTCCAGCCGAGGCCGGAGAGTTCAACGATGCGGCGTACCAGTGAAAATCCGTTGGAATGAACACCGGACGAAGCAAGGCCGAGTATGACATCACCTTCGGCGATATCGCCACGCGGCAGCAGACGGTCGCGTTCAGCCGCACCAACCGCGAAACCTGCAAGATCATAATCGCCGTCGCGATACATGCCGGGCATTTCAGCGGTTTCACCACCGATCAGCGCGCTGCCAGCCTGTCGGCATCCTTCGGCGATACCCGCAACGATATCGACACCCTGATCCGGCGAAAGCTTGCCGGTTGCAAAATAGTCGAGGAAGAAAAGCGGTTCAGCACCCTGAACGACGAGATCGTTGACACACATGGCAACAAGATCAATGCCTACCGTGTCGTGCTTGTCGGCATCAATGGCGATCTTCAACTTGGTGCCGACACCGTCATTGGCGGCAACGAGTACCGGATCCTTGAAGCCAGCAGCCTTGAGGTCGAACAGCCCGCCAAAACCGCCGATCTCGCCATCCGCACCGGGGCGGCGCGTGGAGCGCACGAGCGGCTTGATCTTCTCGACCATCAGGTTCCCGGCATCGATGTCGACACCAGCCTGCGCATAGGTCAGGCCGTTCTGGCCAACAGGCTTATCGGCGGGCTTATTTTCCATGGTCATGGCCTGCTCCTGAAATTGGGTGCTTATCCACGCAGCTGTTTAATGCATTTTCGGCAAAAGCGTGTAACGGTTTTGCTCAAGAAAAATGCGATAAACAGAGAATGTGCGCGCAATGGCACGAGACGGCGCTGCCTGCAAGGCCACAAAGCTCGAAAAGAGCGAAACAGCGCAGGATTCTGCCTGAAATCGTAAAGCACCGTCCATAACTCGATAGAAGGTTGTGTTTCGTCAGGCTTTTCGCACAGACATTGCAATCCTCAGTAACCGTTCTAACTTGTTCCCGTTCGCACTAAGATATCCGTAACGCCATTCTGCTATCAGGACTGGCTCTATCCAATTCGTTTCCTGGAAATAGATGCACATGGTCAAGAAACCGACACCCACGCGCACGAGCGCCAGCCGAACGATCCGTCAGTCGGAAGCGACAGTTCGGGATGGTGATATCCACGTCAATGTGGAAGTCGGCGCGCTGACCGGCTCTTCGGTGCGCCGTCAGGCGATGTTCTGGGTGGGGACCGTCGCGGTCTTCGTTCTGTTCCTGATCGTATTCAGTTCAGTGCTGTTGCCTTTTGTTGCGGGCATGGCGCTGGCCTATTTCCTCGACCCTGTCGCAGACAGGCTGGAACGTTTCGGCTTGTCCCGGCTTACGGCCACAATCGTCATCCTGCTCATCTTCCTGATGGCGCTGGTAGTTGGCCTGATGATTATTGTGCCGATCTTGGCAACCCAGCTAGCCGACTTCATTTCTAAAATTCCAGACTACATCACACAACTTCAGTCGCTTCTGGCAAACGAAGATTCGCAATGGCTGAAGAAATATATCGGTATTGACAGTTCGGTCATTCAGCAGAATCTGAGTTCCCTGCTCCAGCAGGGCGCCGGGTTCATGTCGACCTTGCTTCAATCCCTGTGGAATTCGGGGAAATCGCTGATCGATATTGCGGGGCTTTTCGTCGTCACTCCGGTGGTTGCATTCTACATGCTTCTGGATTGGGACCGCATGGTCAGCAGCATCGATTCATGGGTGCCGCGCCGCCAGCTTCATACCGTGCGCCGCATTGCCGCTGAGATGAATGCTGCCGTCGCCGGTTTCATTCGCGGGCAGGGAACGCTCTGTCTCATTCTGGGAACCTATTACGCCATCGGTCTCACGCTGACCGGGCTTAATTTCGGCCTGTTGATCGGCTTTTTTGCCGGTCTCATCAGCTTTATTCCCTATATCGGTTCCTTTGTCGGCCTGGCGCTTGCCATCGGTGTGGCGCTAGTGCAGTTCTGGCCTGACTGGATCATGATCTGTGCCGTCGCGGGTGTGTTTTTCCTTGGTCAGTTTGTGGAAGGAAACATCCTCCAGCCGAAGCTCGTCGGCTCGTCCGTGGGGCTTCATCCGGTCTGGCTTATGTTCGCTCTTTTTGCCTTCGGTTCGCTGTTCGGATTTACAGGAATGCTGGTGGCAGTGCCCGCAGCGGCTGCAGTCGGGGTGCTTGTGCGGTTCGCATTGAATAGCTATCTCCACTCACCGATGTATGATCCTGCCTACCATCAGCCGAACCCCGACGCCGGGCCGCTGATCGAGGCAGGCGAGAATGCAGGCAAAGAGAAATGAGATTGGGTCGTAACCGGGCAAGGTTTGAAACGGGATTTGCAGGAGGCCGCGATGCGTGAGGCACCGCGCCAGATTCCGTTGAATCTTGAGCATCAGCCCGGTTATCATCGGGAAGACATGATCGTCACGGGCTCCAACCGTGCCGCTGTCGATCTTATCGATCGCTGGCCGAACTGGCTGTCGCCTGTCACGATCCTTGCCGGGCCGACGGGGTCAGGCAAGACGCATCTGGCGGAAATCTGGCGCGCCGGAACAGGTGCGCTTCTGGTAGACCCCACGAACATTACCGAGGAAGCTGTAAACGGCGCTGCCGAATATCCGGTGCTGATCGATGATATTGGTGCTGCTCCTTTCGATGAAACCGGACTTTTCCATCTCATCAACAGCGTCCGGCAGAATGCGGCTCAGGGTCTTGGGCCTTCCCTGCTGATGACCTCCCGTCTGTGGCCAGCCAACTGGAACGTCAAGCTCCCTGATCTTGCCTCGCGTCTCAAGGCTGCAACCGTCGTGGAAATTTCAGAACCGGACGATCTGCTGCTTTCCGGCGTCATTCACAAACTCTTCGCGGACCGGCAGGTAAGCGTCGAGCCGCATGTCGTCGCCTATCTGGTGAGCCGGATCGAGCGCTCGCTTCTGTCTGCGATCCAGATCGTCGACAAGCTTGACCGGGCGGCACTTGAGCAGAAAAGCCGCATCACACGCACGCTTGCCGCACAGGTTCTGGCAGGCAGCGAACAGCTGGAACGCTGAGGATGAAGATAGCGGTTACCGGGGCGGGTGGTTTTATCGGAAGCGCACTCACTCAAGTGCTAACCGGGGAAGGGCATGAAGTCTTGCCTCTGTCCCGGAATGAACTGTCTGATCCGGATTTTTCAGGTGTGGAAACGGTTGTTCATTGTGCAGCACTTGCTCACCGCACCGGCGCGGAACGACCGGATGCAGATAAATTCGATGCGGTCAATCATCGACTGGCCGTGGAACTCGCCACCAAGGCAAAAGCCGCCGGTGTAAGACGCTTCGTGTTTGTATCTACGATCTATACGATTGCGGGAAACCCATCGCCGCTGACGCCAGACATGCCGCTGAGGCCGCGTGATGATTATGGGCGTGCCAAGGCAAAGGCGGAAGCCGATCTGCGTGAACTCAACGGGATTGAGATCGTCATTGCGCGCCCGGTTCTCGTTTATGGTCCCGGAGCGCGGGCGAACCTGAAAGCCTTGATAAAGCTCTGCGATAGCGGGTTGCCGTTGCCGTTCGGCCTGGCAGACAACAGGCGCAGTTTCGTGTCGCTTGAAAACGTCGCACATGCGCTGACATTCTTAAGCGTTGCGCCTGCAGAAAAAGTTGCAGGGCGGGTGTTTCATCTTGCGGAGCCGCAACCCCGCTCCACAAAAGAGCTCGTGACGAAGCTGCGTGCTGCCTTGGGAAAGCCTGTGCGTCTTGTACCCGTTCCACCGGTCTTTATGCGGGTATTGCTTTCGGCAGTGGGCAAAAGCGGTCTCTACGACCAGCTTTATGGCGATCTGGTCGCGGACAGTTCGTCGCTGATTGAAGCAGGATTCGACTATTTGCCCGGTGACCAGCAACTCGAAGCAATGGCGCGTGGTCTGGATTAGAGCATGTCTCCCAAAAGTGGGAACCGGTTTTGGGATAAAGACATGCGTAAAAACAAAGAGATAGAGCGGTTCCAGCGACTCCGTTTTAACCGGAACCGCTCTAGTTTTTCTGGCCGATAGCTTTGGGCGGCTCCATGCGCGAATGCGCTGGATTTGGAGCCTGTTTCGGTGCGGCTGCCGTTGCAGTTTGCGTCTTCCTGGTAACCGAGCCGGTGATCAGGCTTGCGCTGTCAGGCTTGTTGCGTCCACCGATAAGCTGATCTTCATGCACCCAGCCGATCATGTTCGTCTTCGGGACGATCACGCGATGCCAGCGTCCGGTCTTTCCATAGGAGCGCATCTCACGGCCTTTTTCCACGACGCCGATGGATGGCGACTTGTCCCACGCATTCTTATGGATAGTGAGTCGCGCCTTGGCATAAATCACCGAAGGCGAGCTTGCGGGAGTGTTGACGCCACGCGGCGGCATGGAGCGCAGTGCAGCGGCTGGTGGGGACACGACAACCTGATTTGTGGGGCGGGGCGGGGTGGCGGTCTGGATTGCTGCCTGCTGTACCGGCTTTTGCGGTGCGGGTGCCATAACGGGCGCCGATGGACGCGGCACAGGGCCGACGGCAGCGCCATAATCCTTCGACCACGCCTTGTTCTCGGGGGCCTTGCTTTTGGGTGCTTTGCTGGTGACGGTCGCCTTTGGCTCGGTTCTCGCAGATGACTGTGTGTTCGGCTTGGAAGCGGGGCGCTGGAACAGGGCTGTGATCGCGGCTTGCGGGCTCTTGTGCTGCGAGGTTGCCCACAGGCTGAAAGCACCAAGGCCGAGGATTGCGGCAAGCGCGAGCATGGGAGTGGACGAGCCGGACGACTTGCCCGACGACCTGGCCGAGCGCTTTGTGGAGCGCTTGGGCGTGCGGGTGGTGCGTTTCCGTGCAGCCATCGTCTGTCTCCTGTTCGAATCGCGATGGGGAGACGCTACCAATTGTTCCTTCGCATTTGGTTACCGCAGCATCGGGCGCGAACGGCTGGAACGACGAATCGGAAACAAAAACGCCGCTTTCGCGGCGTTTCAAGGTGGATTGGTGAAGACTTACTGGTGCCCAGACGTCTTGTCATCGCAAGAGGTCTGGCCTGAAGCCTTCTCCTGCTGCCGTTGGTTGGCTTCGCTTGCTTCAACTGCGTTGCGCAACTCTGCCCATTCGCGTTCATGACGACGATAAAGCTCGTCGGAAACAGTCTGGATACCCATTTCGGTCCTCCGTTTTATCTGGTGCCCCAAATAACATGGCGAAGTCCGAAACGTTGCATCACAAAGCGTAAGCGTTTGAAATCTTAATCGGTTTATATGTTTATAACGTCTTGCCGATTTCAGTTTTCCTGAATGGAAACACCACCTTCTCCGATTTTCATCTCAATCCCGGCGGGTTTGGTCTCTTCGCGATAGACATAAACCGCAAGACCTGCAGCCACGACAATCAGCGCGCCAATAATCAGATAAAGCCCGTTTCTATTCACATTCAGTCTCCAGCTGGTTGATGGTGAAGTGGGAACGTTCGCGCGCGTGATTTGGTTCCGCAGAACATGATGACCACAAAAATGCGCCATCCTGTTTTTATTGAATGGAAAAAACACAAACTGGCAAATTTGCCTCTTGCTTTATCTCTTTGGATTATCTAGTGAAGCGGCACCGCTTGAAAGCGACGGAGCGTAGCGCAGTCTGGTAGCGCACCTGATTTGGGATCAGGGGGTCGCAGGTTCGAATCCTGCCGCTCCGACCATCTTCCCCAAGATTTGAAATGGTCGATATATGAACGCCCCGGCACAGGCTGTGGCGTGCGTCTTTATCGCGTTGACATGCATTCCCGTGTAAACTATTGGCTTGGTGGATTTTCAGCTCCCCCAGCGGGGCAAGAGAGTAGTTCAGGGTTCTTCAAATGGTTGCACGTATTTACCGTCCAGCTAAGACTGCAATGCAGTCCGGTCAGGCTAAGACAGACCAATGGCTTCTGGAATATGAACCGGAAAGCCCGCGTATGGTCGAGCCTTTGATGGGCTACACTTCTTCAGGTGATATGAAGAGCCAGATTCGTCTGTTCTTCGCCACGCAGGAAGAAGCAGTCGATTATGCAAAGCGCAATGGCATTGCCTATCGCATTACGGAACCGAATGAGCCGAAGCGCCGCAAGGTTTCCTACTCGGACAATTTCCGCTTCGACCGGACGATGCCCTGGACGCATTGAGACGCATTGATTGCCTGTTTAGCCTGACACTTGTTTCAGGCCGGGCAATGCGATAATTCGGCAGGGCTTTGCTGGCAAAGCCCTGTGTGCATTGAAATATCTTCGGTCTTTTCGAAAGGCGAGGTCCCGTAGCTCAGTTGGATAGAGCGTCAGCCTTCTAAGCTGAATGTCACAGGTTCGAATCCTGTCGGGATCGCCACCCCCCACGCTTATCGATTATTTCGCCAGATCGCTGTTCTGGGGCTAGCTGTATCAACGCATTTCATCCGCCAACCAGGCGCGGACTGCCTGCACTTTGGGGTGCGCTTCTTTGCATGGGGCGAATACGAGATCGTAGCCATACTCGACATCGAGCTGGCATTCCGGGAAGAGCTCAACCAAGCGGCTCGCTGCGAGGTCCTCGGAAATCAGGACGCTCCGGCCAAGGGCTATGCCTTCTCCCCTGATGGCGGCATCAATGGCCATGCTCCCATGGCTGAAACCTTGCCCTCGTGTCTGGATCGCAGGCATTCCCGCCAAAGCGAACCAGTTCTGCCAATTCGCTTTCAAACCGTTTTCGTGAAGAAGCTGGCACTGCAACAGGTCGCGAGGCGAGGATATGACGGCGACACGTTCCAGATACAAGGGCGAGCATACCGGCGATACGGTCTCATTCATGATCCGTTCGGAGGAGGCGCCCGCATAATGCCCGGTCCCGTAGCGTATGGCGGCATCAACTTTCCCGCGCGTGAAGTCGAGGTCGGCGTCGGTCACCTCCAGCTGGATATCGAATTCCGGATAGCGCGCAACCAGACGATGAAGCCGCTGGGTAAGCCACTTGCTGGCAAATGATACGCCCGTGCTTACCACCAGCTGTGTGTCGTCGGATTTCTGTCTCAGGGTTTCGGCTTCTCTCGATAATTCAGCCAGCAGGCGGGTTACCGCGCTGAAGAACAAGGAACCCTCTTCGGTCAGCTCGATCTTTCGGGTCATCCGGTGGAACAGACGGATGCCGAGATCGTCTTCCAGTGTTTTGATCTGACGGCTGACGGCTCCGTGAGTGAGGCATAGTTCTTCCGCAGCCAGCGTCATGCTTAATCTGCGCGCTGTGGCTTCAAAAGCTTTGAGTGTTTGTAGAGGCGGTAATTGCTGCAACATATATGTGAATATAAATCACGCATCGAGTGAAAACAAATCGATTGTCGTCAGATTATGAAAGCCGATAATTGAAGCCTGCGCACATTGAAAAGCAGGAGAATGCGACTCAAAACGTGGTTCTTATTCCCAAGACATCAATCGACATGCCTTTGGTATTCGGTCTGAATGGAGTCGCAAAGATCACGCATGGCGTGCTGAAAGGCTGGTCAGGATGCCCCATGCCATTTGCGAAAGGTCCTTCATCTGCCATTGGCGCAACGGTTCCCTTCCTCGTCTAGACTGAAACAGCGATGCAATCAGAAGCCACAATGCAACCGGGTGTTGCCTCCTCGTTCAAAAGCCTTTCCGCCATGCTCGGCCTCGCGGTGATGTGGGGCTTGTCCATTCCGGTGACCAAGCTCGGACTCCAGACAATGCCGCCGCTGACGCTGACCGCATTGCGGTTTGGCATAGCTGTTCCGCTTCTGCTGCTCTTCGTTCTGGGCAAACAAAGACTTCCACTCAAGGCTTTTCCCAGACTGGCAGGGTTGGGTGTTCTGGGCATCGGCATTGGTCAGGTTTCACAGACATTGGGTGTTGCCGGCACATCGGCATCAGTCGGAACGATTATTTCCGCTACCATTCCGCTGTTTGTCGTCGTTTTTGCAGCCCTTCGCCTGAAGCAGGCCGTTTCAGGCGTGCAGATGCTCGGACTGTTTGCCGCCTTTGTGGGAATCGGTCTGGTCGCTCTGGAAAAGGGCGATCCGTCTGCGGTTGGAACGCAAAACAGTCTCGTCGGTGCAAGCTTCCTGCTGCTGTCGGCAGTCGCTATCGCCTTCTATTATGTGTGGAGCGTTCAGCTCACGGTTCAGTACGGGACAGCCACAGTTGTCGCATGGAGCACTTGGTTCGGCTTGCTGGCACTCTTGCCGTTTGCCGGATGGGAAATCTCGACCGTCGATTTTCAGCTCAATTATGTTGCAATCGTTTCAGCGATCTATCTTGGTTTCATTGTTAGCGTTGCTGGTTTTTTCCTCTGGCTTCATCTCCTGCGGACGGTTCCGGCCAGAACGGCTGCCAGTGTTCAGTATCTGCAGCCTGTCTTCGGGGTCATGGCTTCGTCGATCATGTTTGGCGATACGATGGGGTGGTATTTCGCTGCCGGTGTCACACTTGTTTTAATCGGCCTGGCACTGACGATCTTCACGAAGCGACAAAGGCAATGAATATCGATATCGGGCCAATTTAAGCTGCAAGAAGGCCAAAAGCACAGGCTCGGTCTTGAGCATATTGCAAAGGCCTGACAGAGGAGCGCGTTATTGCAACCGACGTGGAGGCCATCTTGCACAAGCAAACCACGGCACAACTGGCCTTGGGCCTTTTGGATTGGAATCGAAAGCATCTGGCTCAAGGCGGAGCACTTACCGAGGTAATCATAGCGGAGAAATTCGCAGACCAGTTCGTCGTCAAGGCCAATGGACGCGTCCATCCTGCCAATCATGCCAATTATCTGGCCTTTCTGAATGGTTTCCGCAGCACCATCCATTCCATCGACTACGATGTGCAAGACGTTGTGGCGGAAGGAAACTCAGCCGTTCTGGCAATGACCGCTACAGTTGTGCGTCTTGATGAAACGACGGATCAATTCGAAGCGATGCTGCTTTTGAAATTCGATGAAGCTGACCTTGTCACTCTCTGGCACGAAGTTTACCTGAAAACACAATAGGGCGCGGTACGAGGCTTCCAGCAAAGACAGAACGCCGCGAGCACTTCGCGGCGTTTCAATTTCTGTTCGGATGTCCGTTATTGTCCGTGTGGACCGTCGGGAACGCGGTGCCTCATATAGACACGTGGCCGGTCATTCCCGTGCCAGCCTGGACGATCACGCCATCCACGGCGATCCCAATGTCTGTCGCGATAGTAGCGACGATCACGATACCAATAGTCATCCCGGTCATTGAGAGCAGAGCCTATGGCAACGCCAGCGATAAGCGGAATGCCGATGAGCGCAGCTGTTCGACCGAAATCATCGGAGTAACCACCTGATGTTCCCTCGCGAAATGCCAGATAGCGCGACGATGCCCAGCCATAAGTCGGGCCGTAGCTGACCTGACACCAGCCATAACCGGATGTGCAGCCACGCACGGTCAAAGGCGCTCCACTGGGTATGGAACCCAGCGTCGCATAGCGCGTGCCGGGGCCTGTTCGAATATTGAGATTGGTGGTGGATATGGCGTTCGCCGCCTGCGCTGCGCCCGCCGCAAATACGCCCAAGGCAACAAGGGCGGCTTTGAGAGCAAGCTTCATCGGAGTTCTCCCTGAACTGTCTCTATTGTCTATAAAACGACATCGATGGGCGAAGGTTCCAATCAGGGCAGACAGGTCGGGCGTGCAGAATAACAAAAAGCGCCGGAAAACCGGCGCTTTCGAGGATCTTTGCGGATTGCTGGAACTATCGTCTGCAGCGAGCCACATACATGCGGCCATGACGGTCGCGATATTGGCAGTTGCCGTTACGCAGTTCACGCACCAGAAGACCGCCCAATGCGCCCGCACCTGCGCCGATCAGCGCGCCACGTCCGCCGCCAGCAATGCCGCCAATGATGGCACCTGCGCCGGTGCCGATGGAAATATCTTTTTCCGTAGTTGTGCAGCCCGTTATTGCGAGCAGGGCCACCAAACCAAGCGCCACTTTCCGCATCACTGTCTCCTCCTGAGAAATATCAGACTAAGCTTAAACGATTGATTTCATGATCGGTTGCGTTCGAACCTGCAGGCCCGACGCAAAAATATCGCAGATCGAAACAGCGTCAGTGGCGACGATGGCGAAGGATGACCGCAATCGCCAGTCCAGCCAGTCCGAACGCGATAACGCCTTGCAGAATGAAAACCCAGTTCATCATGATGTAGTCCTTTGACACTTACCTCATTGAGAGGTGCGTACGAATTTGGGTTCTACCTAGCGCATTTTAGTCGGATGGGAAACGCAAGATAATGGCTTTGAGCTGGAGCGCATCCCGAAAAGTGCGACGCGCCTACACAAGGAAATCAGTTCGCTGGACTGATTTCTGATCCTGTTTTGATTGGACATGATGCGCTTTGATAAAAACTAATCGTATGAAATCATTAAATTTATTTAATGGGAGTATTCACTTTGCGTTCACGTTGGCGAGCGCATTTTCCTTACATCGAATAAAAAAAGGAAGCCGATATGAAGCCGATCGTTATTGCTCTTACTGCCTTTTCCTTTCTTGCAGCTCCCGCTGCGATGGCTCAGCCTTATCCGTCGCAACAGGGTAAGCCGTCTCATAGCCAGACGTACAAAGGCGGTCCGAAATATGATGCGCGTAAATATGACAATCGCCGTCACCAGAGCTGGAAGAAGGGCAACCGTCTGCCACCAAACTACCGCGGCCACGTCGTGAACAACTATTCTGGCTACAAGCTGCGCAAGCCGCCACGCGGCTATCACTGGGTCAAGGTCAACAACGATTATATGTTGATCAGCATCGCAACCGGTATCATTTCGTCCATCGTGGCGGGCCGGTAAATAATCTGCACAAGAAAGGCGGCCAATGGCCGCCTTTTCTATGTCTGCAATGTCAGTTCTCGGGGCCAAAATATTTGGCTTTCAGCTTGGCGACCTCTTCACTCTCATGAGCGCTGATGATCGCTACACTGGCCGGTTTGACGAGCTCGCTATGGCGCGGAAAGGCAAAACCATATTTGTCCGGGCTGAATACAGTGCCTACCAGATCGACAGGCTGGTCGGCGTGCTGGTGGGCGTAATATTCCAGAACCGGCCCGTCACCGACGATTGCCGCAATTTCATCGCTGACCAGTGCGTTTACCGCTTCGGGCATGTGATCGAAAGGAACGGTCGCGATAGAACGCGACCTCAGAAACTGTTCTGCGACGCTGCCTGCTCGCACACCAACGGATTTCCCCTGCAGATCAGAAAGGCTGGAAATATTATTGTCGATATGGGCGACGGTCATGACACTCGTAATCGACGAGGTCATGTACGCGATTATCGCTATGCCAAACACCATCCAGAATGTCTGCCAGATGCGTCCCATCCAACCGAACAGGTTTTTGCGTGAAGTTTTGCCAGACGTCGCAATGGAAACCACGTGATAGAAACTCTCTGCCAGTCCCTCGCGCCAGCGTTTCGGAAAGCCTTCATCAAAACGCCTGTCGAAGATCGTCAGCAATACCGTGGCCGCAACGAGAATGCCGAGGATCCAGGCATAGGTCGCCAGATGCCCCGCATCATCGAGGCGGCTGATGAGATCGTCCCAGCCGCTTCCTGCTTGGGTATGCACCATGATACGCAAGCCAGCATCGAACCATGGATGGGTGAAATCCACGATCTCGGCACGCTGTTCCGTGATTGTCAGATTGGTTACGGCGGCTTCGACTTTACCTTCTGACACGGCTTTTACGAGTTCGGTGTAGTTCGGATACTCCACATATTGCGAAACAAGGTTCATGCGTGCGGCAATATCCTGCCATATATCGATAGCCATGCCGGAATAGGCATTGCCCTGCTTGTTGACGAAAGGCTCACTCACATAAACGCCAACCTGTACCGGCTTGGGTGCTTGCTGCGCATAAGACGCTGACGAGAATGCCACCAAGAGTAGAATTAGAAGATATTTGTATAAACTGCGGTTAAAGAAGCTATTCATTGGCGTCAACGACAAGGCACGTCCCCAAAATTTCCAGTACTTGCGGTAGTCTGGATAAGATCGATATTTTAATTATATTAATATTTTCTTCAATAGAAACCATTATGTTCCGAGCAATATTATTATTAGTAATTACTAATTTAATTTGTTCTCTGGTCCGGTGGAATATGGAACCGAACGCCCTCCTGTTCAGTTATTGCGGCTAACAAGCCGAAGGTCACAACACGGCTAAAGAGGGGTTTATGGAGATTATCGACAATCCGGATTCTGCGGTGCGTCCGATCACGTCGGCGCCGCCACGTCTGCCGACCCTGGCGGCAATGGCTGTCGCCGTTGCCATTCTCTATTTTGCAAAAGACGTTTTTCTGCCTCTTGCCATAGCGGTGCTGCTGACATTTGCGCTTGCGCCGATTGTCGCCTTTCTGCGCAGGGCCGGGCTTCCACGCCTGTTCGCGGTGATTACAAGTGTGGCCGGCGGCTTTCTGATCGTCGCAGTCTTCAGCGCGGTCGTTGCCTTTCAGGTTTCTGAGGTCGGGCAGAATATTTCAATCTATCAGTACAACATCATCGAGAAGATCAGGACACTCAAGGAAGCGAGCTCAGACAACAGTTTCTTTGACAGGCTCAACCGCTTTGCCGAGCGCATAGGCACGGAAATCAACAGGCCGGAACAGAAAACACAGGCGCTGCCTTCGGATCAGCCGGAGGAAAAGCCGCTGCTCGTCCAGATATTCGCGCCGCGCCATCCGGTTGAAACGCTCCGGAGCATAATCGAACCGCTCGTCGGTCCGCTGGCGACGACAGGTCTCGTCGTGGTTGTGGTGATTTTCATGCTGCTCGAACGGGAGGAGCTGCGGGATCGCTTCATAAGGCTGGTCGGCTATGGCGATCTTCACCGCACGACCGAAGCGTTGCAGGATGCGGGAAAGCGGGTTGGACAATATCTGCTGACGCAGCTTGTGGTGAATATTACCTATGGAGTGCCACTCGCTTTCGGGCTTTGGATTTTGGGTATTCCGAATGCAGCTCTATGGGGAATGCTGGCAATCGTTTTGCGGTTCGTTCCCTATATCGGCCCGGTTATCGCAGCGATCCTGCCGCTGTTCCTTGCCTTTGCAGTTGCACCCGGCTGGAGCCTGCTCCTCTGGACAATCGGGCTCTTCGTCATCATTGAGCTTCTTATAAACAATGTGATCGAGCCTTGGCTCTATGGCTCGCGCACCGGCCTTTCGCCGCTTGCAATCATCGTTTCGGCCATTTTCTGGACTTGGCTCTGGGGCCCGGTCGGGCTGGTCTTGTCGACGCCTCTGACGGTCTGTCTCGTGGTGCTGGGGCGTCATGTGCCGCAATTCGAGTTTCTGGAAATCCTGTTCGGCAACGAGCCTGTACTCGATCCGAAGGAACGTCTCTATCAACGCCTCCTGGCCGGAGACCCGGATGAGGCCACGGATAATGCCGAGGAAATGCTGGAACGGAAATATCTGGTCGAGTTTTACGGTTCGGTCGCGATCCCGGCGCTCCTGATGGCGGAGCGGGACCGTCTGCGCGGTGTTCTGACCGAGCCGCAATTGCAGATCGTTGACGAAAGCACGAAGACGCTGGTGGCCAATCTGGAGCAGATTGCGAGCGAGGAGGAGGGTGACGACGAAGAGATCGCGATTGAGAATCCCGATGGCGATGGCAGCGCATCCGATCTGGAACTTCCCTCCGGCGAAGGCCGGTCGCTGCTGACATTCGGGGGACGGAAGGGGCTCGACGACACGGCTGCGATCATGCTGGCGCAGGTGCTTGCCGTGCAGGGCGCGTCGGCAGAAGCCGTCGTGCATGATGCGCTCAAGCCCGCCAATCTCAGGGCGCTGGATCTTTCCGGCAGGGATACGCTGATAATCTGCTTTCTGGATCAGCAGGCGGCGCGTCACGCCCGCTTTGCCGTACGTCGTCTGCGACGTCTGCGGCCCTCTCTGCGCATTGGCGTGGTGCTGTGGCACGATCCGAGCGAAGCACGATCCGTTGACCGGAAGGCGTTGCGGGAAGAAATGCAGGCGGATTTCGTCGCCTGCACCATGATAGAGGCCGTCGTGGAAGGCCTCTCTGAAATCGAACCGAAGCCCTTGAAGGCGGCAAAGAAAACGATCCGCGCGCGGTCCCGCAAGATGGCCGCTGCAAAACCGGCTTAGATCGCCGCAAACCCCTTTTCGAGGTCTGCAATGAGGTCCGGCACGTCTTCCAGACCAATCTGCAGGCGGATCACCGGGCCCGGATAGTCGCCCTTGGCCACGGTGCGGTCATCGAGGCGGACATGAACTGCGAGGCTTTCATAGCCGCCCCAGGAATAACCGAGGCCGAAAATCTCAAGCGCATCGAGGAAAGCATGGGCTTCCTTCTGCCCGCCGCTGGCGAGCACGATGGAGAAAATGCCGGCAGAACCGGAGAAGTCCCGCTTCCAGATTTCATGACCCGGATGGCTTTCCAGTGCCGGATGCAGAACCCGGTCGACGGCCGGGTGGCTTTCAAGCCAACGGGCGACGTCCAGTGCGCTCTTGCGGTGATGTTCCAGCCGCACGCCCATCGTGCGCATGCCGCGCAGGATCTGGTAGGTGTCGTCAGCCGATGTGCACAGTCCAAGCGTTCCGTGCGTTTCCAGAAGCTGCGGCCAGCATTTTTCATTGGCCGAAATCGTGCCAAACAGAATATCGGAGTGGCCGGACGGATATTTGGTCGAGGCATGGATGGTAATGTCCACGCCGAAATCGAGCGCCTTGAAGTAAAGCGGGGTGGCCCAGGTATTGTCCATCATGACGATGGCGCCGCCCTTGTGCGTTTCTTCAACGATGGCCGGAATATCCTGCATTTCAAACGTGTTCGACGCCGGTGATTCCGTGAACACGACCTTGGTGTTCGGGCGCATCAGCTTTGCAATGCCGGAACCGATCTCCGGATCGTAATATTCGACTTCCACGCCCATGCGCTTCAGGATCGTATCGGCAAAATGACGCGTCGGATTGTAGATCGAATCGACAAACAGCACGTGATCGCCGGGCGAGAGGAAGGCGAGAAGCGGAACGGTAACAGCGGCAAGACCGGACGGGACGCAGACCGTACCTGCCGAACCTTCCAGCGCATCAATGGCAGCGCAAAGCGCATCGCTGGTCGGTGTGCCACGCGTGCCATAAGTGTATTTCTGGCCACCGGTTGCCATCGTCTCTGCATCCGGGAAAAGCACGGTGGAGGCGCGGACAACGGGCGGATTGACGAAGCCATGATAATCGCGCGGCTGATAACCATCGTGAGCCAGCCGTGTGTTTATACCCAGCTTCTCTGTCTTGCCCTGCTGCTTAGTCACGAAAATGCCTCCAGACCATGTTGCATGCTATCCCACTGATTCTCGCCCACCGATTCTCGAACAAGAGGATTCTGCCGGGTCGCATCAAGGTCGGCTGCGGCAAAAAGATCTGCGATTCCGTTTGCGGCGGAAACTTTGAATACTTGGATAGGATGCGCGCGTTCCGGATGCAACCTCGCGTGCAATTTATTGCGTAAGAAGCTTTTGAAAGGGTATTTCTATTATGATGGCGTCAGGCACGGGAAGCATTTTTCTATATCCCTTTCGCGCGGCGCTGGAACTTCTTCGAGCTCTTTTGCGCCCGGCTTACAAGGGGGCGCCATCCTCATGGACGCTTGAAATGACCGCAATTGTGGTGCTTCTGCCGTTCATTATCCTCGTGCTGCATCTGTGGGATGCTGACATCGTTCGCGTCACGGCGCAGAGCACCAACTTTATCATGGAATTCCTGCGTGCGGTTACGGATGCGATTCGCACTATCGTCTGGCTGGCAATCGGCATTGTCGTCTGGCTCGTCACAGCGATACTGCTTTCGCCAAAACTGCGTGATAGTGCCAGACCATGGTTCGTGAAACTCCATAGCTGGGCAACGCTGGTGCTGACGTCGATTGTTGTGGGGAGCATCCCGACTGAAATCGGTAAACTCGCCATCGGTCGGGCGCGCCCGTTCCTGCTCGATGACGTGGGCGCAGCCTATTTCTCACCGTTCAAAGGCCAGTTTCTTTATGAAAGCTTCCCGTCAGGTCACTCTATGATGGCTGGCATCATGATGGTCTCGCTTTGGATATTCCTGCCGCGCTGGCGCGTCCTTACAGCCCCGGCATGTTTTCTCTTCGGGATCAGCAGGCTTGCCGCGGGCGCGCACTATCCGACCGACATCGTAGCCGGTCTGACGATCGGATTCGTGGCGACATGGTGGGTTGCCCGCTATATGGCGACGCGAAATATTATTTTTTCTTTGGATGGTGAAAGCGCGATGCCGCGCGTCTGATTTCTATCAGGAGTTGCTCTCGGCATTGCCCATCTAGGGTGGTAGTCAAATTTAACCAATTGTATTAATTGAGTTATAATGCCGTATTCCAACTGGTTGCGACATGATCTTCTCTGGAGAGGGTTTCTACCCAGAAATCGGGAAATCGTGTAAATTTTCAAATATTTCCCCCTCATCTTTTTTGGAGGCCAGCTCGCCGGGCTGCGTTATTGCCTTGACCAAAGGCAATTTTTCGCCTTCGATAAGACCCGTGAAGGCGGCAGGTTTGTCACTGCGCTCAAAAACAAGAATCGAAGACCGGAAAGCGGTCTCGGGCGAGGGGCAGCCTGCTGTATGGGCATGGGCTTGGGAGGTCACACGGCTTTTCCGACGGGTTTATGCAAAAATAAAGCAACAAGAGACGCTTGAGCCAAGGGTTCAGCGCTCTCCAGGGAACAAAAGGTTGCAGGCCAGATGAAAAAAACTCTTATGACGGGTGTATTGGGTGCGGCGGCGCTGTTTAGCGTAGCTTCGGGAGCATCCGCGGATACGCTTTCCGATGTGAAGGCGAAAGGTTTTCTGCAGTGCGGCGTTAATACGGGTCTTCTCGGCTTTGCTTCGCCCAACGACAAGGGCGAGTGGTCCGGCTTTGACGTAGACTATTGCCGCGCTGTGGCTTCTGCGATTTTCGGCGATCCAACCAAGGTGAAGTTCACGCCGCTGAACGCCAAGGAGCGTTTTACAGCCCTGCAGTCGGGTGAAGTGGACGTCCTGATCCGTAATACGACTTGGACGATCAGCCGCGACACTGCGCTTGGCCTTGATTTTGCTGGCATCAACTACTTTGATGGCCAGGGCTTCATGATCAATTCAAAGAAGCTGTCGGGCATCAATTCCGCATTGCAGCTTTCCGGCGCTTCCATCTGCGTTCAGGCCGGTACGACGACCGAGCTGAACATGGCCGACTATTTCCGCGCCAACAAGATGGAATATAACCCGGTTGTCTTCGAGAAGATCGAAGAAGCCAACGCCGCTTACGATTCCGGTCGTTGCGACGCCTATACGACCGACCAGTCCAGCCTCTACGGGGTTCGTCTGGCGCTTGCCAATCCGGATGATCACGTCATCTTGCCGGAAATCATCTCCAAGGAGCCATTCGGTCTGACCGTTCGTCAGGGCGATTCCAAGTGGGCGGACGTCGTTCGCTGGACCCATAATGCGCTGCTCAACGCTGAGGAATACGGCATTACGCAGGCCAATGTCGAAGAGATGAAGAAGTCCGACAATCCGGATATCAAGCGTCTTCTCGGTGTGGAAGCAGACACGAAGATCGGTACCGATCTCGGTCTCGACAATGACTGGGTGGTGAAGATCGTCAAGGGCGTCGGCAATTACGGTGAAATCTTCGAGCGCAATATCGGCGCCAGCAGCCCGCTCAAGATTGCACGTGGCATCAACGCCCAGTGGAACAAGGGCGGCCTGCAATACGGCGTCCCTGTGCGCTAACGGGCCCTTCTTTCCAGACTGATCATCGGCGGGTGCAGCAGCGCCCGCCGGATTTGTCGGCTCTGCAGTTTGTCCGTTTGCTACTGGCCTCGCATCGTGAGGGCATTTGAACGCTGATAAGCTGCTTTTTGGAATTCAACCGCGTCTTGCAGGCCCGCAAGCTCGAGATGAGCCTGAATTGGGGATGGCAAGACCGAACGGTTCGGCATTCGATGTCTCGATTTCAGGAATTGCTCCGCAGATGCGGTCAGCCTTTCCTGTTTGAGGTCGATGCAGCCAGCCGAGAGACACAGGAAACATATGGCTTCCTATTCTGCAACTGAACGTCGCCAGGACAGCGGCGGAACTTCGCTCCTGTACGATCCGCGGATTCGCGGCATCTTCTATCAGGTCATTGTTTTTGGTGCGGTCATTGGCGCGATCTACTGGATTGTCGGCAACACGATCACCAATCTGCAGCGCGCAAACATTGCGTCCGGTTTCGCCTTCCTCAATGGGCGTGCCGGGTTTGATATCAGCCAGACGCTTATTCAGTACAACAGCGATTCGAACTATGGCCGGGCCTTTCTGGTTGGCCTCGTGAATACGCTTTACGTTGCCGCGCTGGGTGTCATTACGGCATCGATCATCGGGTTTCTGGTTGGTATCGGCCGTCTTTCGCGCAACTGGCTGATCCGCAAGATCTGCACGGTCTATGTGGAGATATTTCGCAATATTCCGCCGCTGCTCGTCATCTTCTTCTGGTATTTCGGCGTTCTGTCGGTCCTGCCGCAGGCCCGCGACAGCTTCGCGCTCCCGCTGGGCACGTACCTGAACAATCGCGGCTTCTTCATGCCATCTCCTATATGGGGTGAGGGGGCGTGGCTTCTGCCGGTAGCGCTTCTCATCGGCATCGTCGCTTCGATCATCGTTGCGCGTTGGGCAAAACGCCGCCAGATGGCAACCGGCCAGTCCTTTCACACAATACGCGTGTCCGCCGCCCTGATTATCGGCCTGCCGATACTGGCGCTGATCGCGACCGGTTTTCCGGTTTCGTTCGACTCGCCGAAGCTCGGAACGTTCAATCTGACCGGCGGCGCACAGATCAAGCCGGAGTTTCTGGCTCTGTTTCTGGCGCTTTCCTTCTATACGGCGTCCTTTATCGCTGAAACGGTTCGCGCCGGCGTTCTGGGCGTCAACAAGGGGCAGACCGAAGCGGCTTATGCAGTCGGGCTTCGTCCCGGCCAGACGATGCGTCTCATCATCGTGCCGCAGGCGCTGCGCATCATCATTCCACCGCTCTCGAGCCAGTATCTCAATCTTATCAAGAACTCGTCGCTCGCCATTGCCATCGGCTATCCCGATCTTGTCGCCGTAGGTGGCACGATCCTCAACCAGACCGGTCAATCGGTCGAAGTCGTGGCGATCTGGATGGTGATCTACCTGGGCATCAGCCTGATTGTGTCCGGCCTGATGAACTGGTTCAATGCCAAGATGGCGCTGGTGGAGAGGTGACAATGGAAAACGCAGATCTCCAATATGTCCGCTCGCAGATGGTGGATGGCGAAGCGCCGCCACGCTCCGTGCAGGGCATTTC
This sequence comes from Ochrobactrum sp. BTU2, assembly GCF_024539785.1. NCBI lineage: Bacteria > Pseudomonadati > Pseudomonadota > Alphaproteobacteria > Hyphomicrobiales > Brucellaceae > Ochrobactrum > Ochrobactrum sp. BTU2. The sequence continues at coordinate 141,918 of NZ_JAHWRG010000007.1, forward strand.
GCACTGGTTGCGCGTCAATCTGTTCGCAACGCCTGTCGATGCGGCGCTGACCATTCTCGGCCTGCTGGCCGTGGCGTGGTTCCTCCCGCCAATCATCGAGTGGCTGTTCTTCAAGGCCGTTTGGACGGGTGCGGATCGCACGGCCTGCCTGACTGTCGCGCAGGGCGGCACGCAACCGGAAGGCTGGTCGGGCGCCTGTTGGGCATTCGTGAACGCGAAATACGAGCAGTTCATCTATGGCCGTTATCCGATTTCGGAACGCTGGCGCGTCAATCTGACGGCGCTGATCTTCGTCGTCCTGCTGGTGCCGCTGCTGATTCCGAAGGCCCCGAAGAAGGCTATCAATGCGATCCTGTTCTTCTTCGTGTTCCCGATTGTCGCCTTCTTCCTGCTGGTCGGCGGCTGGTTCGGCCTTCCTTATGTGGAAACGCCGCTTTGGGGTGGGCTTCTGGTCACGCTTGTGCTGTCCTTTGTCGGTATCGCCGTGTCGCTGCCGCTTGGTATCGTGCTCGCGCTCGGACGCCGTTCAAAGCTGCCGGTCATCAAGACCTTCTCGATCATCTTCATCGAAATGGTGCGCGGCGTTCCGCTGGTGACGGTGCTGTTCATGGCCAGCGTCATGCTGCCTTTGTTCCTGCCGCCGGGCGTGACTTTCGACAAGCTCCTGCGTGCGCTCATCGGCGTGGCGCTGTTCGCTTCGGCCTATATGGCGGAAGTGGTGCGCGGTGGTCTTCAGGCTATCCCGCGTGGGCAGTATGAAGGTGCGGATGCGCTGGGTCTCAGCTACTGGCAGAAAACGGGACTGATTGTTCTGCCGCAGGCGCTGAAGCTTGTCATTCCGGGTATCGTCAACACCTTCATCGGTCTGTTCAAGGATACGAGCCTTGTCTACATCATCGGCATGTTCGATCTGTTGGGCATCGTCCGTCAGAACTTTTCCGATGCCAATTGGGCTTCTCCACAGACGCCTGCCACCGGTCTCATCTTTGCGGGCTTCGTTTTCTGGATTTTCTGTTTCGCAATGTCGCGATACTCTATATTCATGGAACGACGGCTCGACACGGGTCATAAACGATAAGAATAAAGGGAATAATGGAAATGAGTGCACAAAACGCCCTCCCGCAATCCGAGCTGGGAATGGATGTTGACCGTTCGAAGATGCAGGTTTCCACAACCGATGTCGCCATCGAAATCACCAATATGCATAAGTGGTATGGTGAGTTTCACGTCCTGCGCGACATCAATCTGAAGGTCATGCGCGGGGAGCGCATCGTTGTTGCCGGACCGTCGGGCTCGGGCAAATCGACCATGATCCGCTGTATCAACCGTCTGGAAGAACACCAGAAGGGCAAGATCGTCGTCGACAATATCGAGCTGACCAACGATCTCAAGAAGATCGATGAAGTGCGCCGCGAAGTCGGCATGGTATTCCAGCACTTCAATCTCTTCCCGCATCTGACCATTCTGGAAAACTGCACGCTTGCGCCGATCTGGGTGCGCAAGATGCCGAAGAAGCAGGCGGAAGAAATCGCCATGCACTATTTGGCCCGCGTGAAGATTCCGGAACAGGCCAACAAATATCCGGGCCAGCTTTCCGGTGGTCAGCAGCAGCGTGTGGCGATTGCTCGTGCACTGTGCATGAACCCGAAAGTCATGCTGTTCGACGAACCGACATCGGCTCTCGATCCGGAAATGGTGAAGGAAGTTCTGGACACGATGGTGAGCCTTGCTGCCGAAGGCATGACCATGATCTGCGTGACGCACGAAATGGGCTTTGCCCGTCAGGTTGCCAACCGCGTGATCTTCATGGATCAGGGCCAGATCGTCGAGCAGAACTCGCCGGACCAGTTCTTCGACAATCCGCAGCACGAACGCACCAAGCTGTTCCTGAGCCAGATTCTGCACTAATCAGATTAGTGGCCTGAAATCGAAACACCCGCCGGTTCGCCGGCGGGTGTTTTTGTTTATTCGTCGTGTGGGCCTTCGCAGAACTGGATGCGATTGCCGAAGGGGTCGATGACCGCCATTACGCGGCCCCACGGCTCATTCTCAATTCCTGGTCGCATGAAGCGGTAACCGCGTGCGTTGACTTCTTTGTGCAATTCCTCAACACCTTGCATGCGCACGAAAATATTGGCGCCCGGACTTCCGTCGCCGTGATGCTCGCTGAGATGCAGGACAAGCGCACCGCGGGAAACCTGCATATAAAGCGGCATTCCCTCGGCAAATCGATGCTCCCAATCCAGATTGAAGCCGAGAAAGCCGAGATAAAATTCACGGGCTTTCTCTATGTCGAAAATGCGAAAGATCGGACAGGTTTGCTCAAACTGGATTGCCATTCTGAAACGCCTTTGCGACTGATTATTCCGTGACACGGGAGAGGGAAGCAGCGACTGATTTTCAATGGGTGGAGAAACTCGCGCCTGAGCAATACAGCGAATTTCATGAGTTTTATAGTAAAGAATGGTGGACGAGCGAGCGGACGCTTGATGACGTCACTAACATGCTGGCCCATTGTGATTTGCTTCTGTTCTGCCTCGACGCAGAAAGCAGGATCGCAGGTTTCGCCCGCGTTCTCACGGACTTCACCTTCAAGGCGATGGTCTTCGATGTGATCGTGTCGGAGAAGCATCGTGGACGAGGTCTCGGACAAGCCCTTGTTGAACGCGTTCTCAACCATGAAAAGTTGAAGCGTGTGAAAAGTTTTGAACTCTACTGCCCGGAACAGCTTGTGCCCTTCTACGAGAAGCTTGGCTTCGTGAAGGGCACATCCTCGTTACTTTTCAACCAGCGTTAGAACACCGATCTGACTGAATCAGGTCGGTGTTCTAAGTATTTGTTTCGTCGCATTTGCCTCACGCAAAACCGCTGCGCACTTTTGCTGGAAATGCTCTAATCTTCGACAAACCGGCGCAGGCGCTGGAGTGCGTCGTCCCACTGGTTGGAAACGGTTGCGAGATAGGCGCGGGCGTCAATCAATGGCGCAGGATGCAGGCGAAACCTGCTCTCCCGTCCGACCTTTTCCCGTTCGACCAGATTTGCCTGTTCCAGCACGGACAGATGCTTGGTTACGGCCTGCCGGGTGATGCTGCCGTTTTGCGACAGCACCACAATCGAACGGCTTTCGCCATCACTAAGGGTTTCGATGAGCGCCAGCCGGGTCGGATCGGCGAGCGCTGCAAAAACCATGGACATGTCCATACCGGTCATCTCTGGCTTATCATACATTTTCGACGTGTCTTTTGATGTTGCCGACCTGTTCCTCCCAGCCGCCCTCGTTCATCCGCAACGCCAGCGGCCGGCGTTCGGCAGGCAACCCATCGAAACCACTTTCGACCACCGTCAGCCGCGTTCCGGTCTCGATCGGTTCCAGTTTGAATTCCACCAGCGTCGGCGGCTCCTTGGAATAGTCGATACTGCGGTCCACCGCATAGGGATGCCAGGTGAAGGCAAAGTAGCTTGGTGCCTTCATTTCCTTGATGAGTGATTCCCAAGGCTCGTGCTCGAAACCGGGATAGGTGATGTGGCCGGTCGAACGGGTGCCGACGATGAACGGCCCGTCGATCTTGACCTGAAACCAGCTCCCAAACTCTTCATGATCGGTGAGGGCGCGCCATACGCGGTCGATCCCTGCATGAATATCGACGGTTTTCGCGATGCGGTCAGTATTGCTTGCAATGGTCATGATATGCATCCTCCGTAATTGGCAACTTAATGGTTGCCAATATAGGGTGCTTGACGAAATACGCAACTAAAAAGTTGCATATTTTATTCGGGTGCGGTCGCCTTGTCGGGAAGCGGGAACAACGTCACGAATTTTTCTGCAAGGGTGCGGTCGCCTATCACCTTGAGAATATTGGCGCTTTCCAGCACTGAAAGGGGCTGTCCGCCATAGATGGCGGCAGCCAGCATACGCGGTGAACTTTCGAAATGGAGATCGTATTTCTGCGCTGTGCCGCGCTCTATCCGAATCCCTTCATCGTTCAGCTGTGCGGTAAAATCTTCTCCGTCCAGACGGAGACCGATCACGGCGCGCATACCGAGAGCCCTGTCATGATCCATCATGGTTCTGAGCGACAGCAGGAATGAAGCGGTCGAAATAGGCAGGTTGGGATCATGCTTTGGTGAACGCGCGGCCCAACGACCCAACGTCTGAAGGATGGGTTCGCTCTCATAGCCCCATTCAGTCAGTTCGTAGACCTGCACCGATGCGGGAGGTGGAAGTTTTGTCTTGCGAAGAATGCCTGCTTCTTCCAGCCCTTCAAGCCTCTGGGTGAGGACATTTGCACTCACACCCGGCAGATCAGCCCGCAGATCGCTGAAGCGTTTGGGACCGAACATCAATTCGCGCATAACCAGGAGCGACCAGCGTTCCCCAATCAAATCAAGGGCATGGGCAGCAGCGCAAGCATCGTCATAACTGCGTTTGGCGGCTGGTTTTTCCGGTTTGGTTATTTTTTCTAACTTCATAGTTGCTAATTATAACTTATATGCCATTATGTACAAGCGAACTTTGAGTTCTTCCGATGCCAATTGCGTGAATTGTTTTACGCCCGGAAGGCTCAAGCATCGATTGCATGCCGGGCCTCAGACTCATGGCTCGATCTTATCGCCGGGGGAGCCGGGCAGGCGATAGATAATCGTAAAATAAAATCAGGCCACTTGGCCTTCCAACGGAGGAAATCTTATGCCGAAAATGATATTCGTGAACCTGCCAGTGAAGAATGTTGCGCAGTCGACCAGCTTCTACGAAGCCATCGGGGCTACTAAGAATCCAATGTTCTCGGACGAAACGGCTTCCGGCATGGTCTTTTCGGATACGATCCACGTGATGATCCTTGACCACGAAAAGTTCAGCCAGTTTACGCCGAAAAAGATCGCAGATGCCAACACGGTCAGCGAAGTGCTGGTCTGTTTGTCCGCGGAAAACAAGGCTGAAGTCGATACCACCGTTGAGAAAGCGGTAAACGCTGGCGGTAAGGCGGATCCGGGTCCGAAACAGGACTATGGATTCATGTATGGACGCAGCTTTGAAGATCTTGACGGCCATATCTGGGAGATAATGTGGATGGATATGGAAGAAGCCAAGAAGGTTATGGGCTGAGGAGGAAACAATGTCAGGTCTGACAATCTGTCTCTGGTTCGACAAGCAGGCCGAAGAAGCGGCGAACCACTATGTCTCGATCTTCCGCGCTTGCGGAAGATCGGCTTCCGTCGATGGCTTCATTCGATTTGAGCATGCACACCAGCCCGAAGGCACGGATGTGGTTGTGGCGAACTTCACGCTCGACGGGCAGGCGATATCCGGCCTCAACGGCGGGCCGACCTTCAAGTTTTCCCCGGCAGTTTCGCTTTTCGTCCAATGCAAGGATCAGGTGGAACTGGATATGTTCTGGGAGAAACTGATGGAGGGCGGCGCGCCGATGGAATGCGGCTGGCTGACGGACAAATATGGCTTCTCGTGGCAGGTCGTGCCGCAGATGTTGCTGGATGTCCTGCAGAACGGCACAGCCGAACAGCGCCAGCGCGTGGCCGATGCCGTGATGAAGATGGTCAAGCTCGACGTTGCGACGCTCGAAGCTGCGCGCGACGCAGCTTAATTCCGCACGGCCGCAATGGCATCATAGCCATAGAGCCAGTCCAGATCCTTCAGGAAACTATCCGGACTGCGCATGGCGAAGAGCGTGTTGCGGCCAAGCGCGAAAATGCCGGTGGCGTGATAGGCGAACCTGTTCAACTGGCCGCGCTTGGCAACCGCAGCGATCCGCTCCTTGCGGACGGTATCGAAGCGCTTCAGTCCTGCTTCATGTTCGCCACTGTCCAGCGCCTCGGCAAGGGCCGCTGCATCCTCGATCGCCATGGCGGCACCTTGCGCAGCAAAAGGTGTGACCGCATGCGAAGCGTCGCCGAGAAAAATCGTCCGGTCAGGCCCGACGAATTGAGCATCTGCCATTTCGAAAAGCGGCCAATAGGTCCACTCATCGGCAGCCGCCAGCACATCGCGAACGGGCGCGCCCCACTCCGCGTAGATGGAGCGCAAGCGCGCCGGATCGCCGGTTCTGGACCAGACTTCGCCGGGGTTTTCGCCCGTCGTGATGGCGACGAAATTGAAGAAACTGCCGCCCTTGACCGGATAGGCGATGAAATGCGCTTGCCTGCCGAGCCATGCTGAAACGGCGTTACTCGTTTTCATGGCGGATAAAAACGATGCGGGGAGGGCATCCGCCGCGAGCGTAGTGCGCCAGGCAATATGGCCGCTGAACCTTGCCTTGCTGAAACCTGCCTTCGAGCGCTCCGCCGACCAGACGCCATCGCAGGCGATCAGATATGCAGCGTCGACAGATTCTTCGGAATTGCCCCGGCGGATAGTGGCTGCAACAGCGCCGTTTTCGACGCGATGATTTGTGATTTCAGCGCCGAGGCTGATGTCGATGCCGGGCTCTTCACGGCAGGCGTCGAGCAAAGCGGATTGCAGATCGGCGCGATGGCAAACGACATAGGGATGGTGCCAGCGCTGAGAAGCCTTGTCGCCAAGCTTCATTTCCATCAGCGGACGCGCTTTGCGCCCATCCATGAGGTAGAGCGCTTCCGGCGTTATGGCTTGTGCAGAAAGACGGCCGGCAACGCCGAGCCGTTCCAGATGACGCATCGCATTGGGTGCAAGTTGCAGGCCAGCACCGACTTCCGAAAGGGTCTCGGCCTTTTCGACAAGCCGGACATTCCAGCCGCGCGCTGCCAGCTCCAATGCTGCCGACAGACCGGCAACTCCGGCCCCGGCAATCAATATGCGCCCTTTGCTCATGTCGATGAGATCATCCGGCATTCAGCCCCGTGAGGCTGCCCAGATCAGGCAGCTTTGTCGGCGGGTGCTTCGTAAACGCAGCCAGCCGGAACGGTTTCGTCGGCATGGAGCTTGGCGTTGTAGCGATAGAGGGTCGAGCAATACGGGCAAACGACTTCACTTTCATCACCCATGTCGAGAAACACGTGCGGATGATCGAAAGGTGGGTTTGCACCGACGCACATGAATTCCTTCACGCCGATTTCGATGGCCGCATGGCCGGCGTCGTTCTGAAAGTGAGGAATAATGTGATCGGACATAATATGCTCCGGTTCTGGTCGATGGGCGGTATGAGCATGATCCTGAACCGGGTCCCGGACAGGATCATGCATAGACATTGGCATGCGTGTACCGCGAAAGTCTTGTTTCCGGAAGCGTTTTCATCAATTCTGAGGACATTTCAAGCTAATTGCTATCAAACTGTCATATGACAGCCATAGGCTTAAGGCAGAGCCGGAATGTTCCGGTGGAAGTCGGGACAGGAAAAATGAGCGAAAACAGCGTTATGGCGAGCGAAACCCCCAACGCGATTGAAGGCGGGACACACGAAATGACAGCCGGACTAGCCCCCAACCCAACCGTCGTTCCCGATGCGGACGTAGCCCCTGACGTTCACAAAGCTTTGAACGGCGAATTGATGCAAAGTTCCGACCGCTTTGTGAATCGCGAGTTTTCCTGGCTGCAATTCAACCGGCGTGTTCTCGAAGAAGCCGCGAATATGCGGCAGCCTCTGCTTGAACGCCTGCGCTTCCTGTCTATCTCCGCCGCCAATCTCGATGAATTTTTCATGGTCCGCATTGCCGGTCTCGCCGCTCAGGTGCGCGCCGGTGTGGCGATGCGCAGCGCCGATGGACGCACGCCGCAGGAACAGCTCGACTTCGTTCTGGACGAAGTAGGGCGCTTGCAGGAAGAACAGCAGGAACGCCTGCGTATGCTGCGCGAGGAACTGGAACAGGACAGCATCGAGATTGTTCGCCCGTCGGCGCTTTCAAAGCCCGAAAAGGAATGGCTTGAAAACCACTTCCTCGAAACGATTTTCCCTGTCCTGACGCCACTCTCCATCGATCCGGCGCATCCGTTCCCGTTCATTCCGAACCTCGGCTTTTCCATCGCCCTGCAGCTTGCGCGCCGCGCCGACAATCATCCGATGACGGCCCTTCTGCGTATTCCGGTCGCGCTCAAGCGCTTCATTCAGCTGCCGACAGACCAGCAAAACACCTACCGCTTCATCACCATCGAGGACGCGGTGAGCCTATTCATCGGGCGACTGTTCCCCGGTTACGAAGTGCGCGGCGCCGGTACGTTCCGCATCATCCGCGACAGCGATATCGAAGTGGAAGAAGAGGCGGAAGATCTCGTTCGTCTCTTCGAGACAGCACTGAAACGTCGCCGTCGCGGTCAGGTGATCCGCATCGAGTTTGATGGCGAAATGCCAGAAGCCCTGCGCGTCTTCGTGGCGACGGAACTTGGCGTTTCGGAAAACCGAATCAGCGTGCATGAAGGTCTTCTGGCGCTCAACATGATTTCGGAGATCGTTTCGATCCCGCGGGATGACCTCAAATTCGTATCCTACAATCCGCGTTTTCCGGAGCGTATTCGCGAGCATGGCGGCGATTGCTTTGCAGCGATTCGTGAAAAGGACATTGTGGTCCATCACCCCTATGAATCGTTCGACGTGGTGGTGCAGTTCCTCCGGCAGGCTGCAGCCGACCCGGATGTGCTGGCGATCAAGCAGACGCTCTATCGCACTTCCAATGACAGCCCGATCGTGCGCGCATTGGTAGATGCTGCAGAAGCGGGCAAGTCGGTAACGGCGCTGGTCGAGCTGAAGGCACGCTTCGATGAGGAAGCGAATATTCGTTGGGCACGCGATCTGGAGCGCGCGGGCGTTCAGGTTGTGTTCGGCTTCATCGAATTGAAAACCCACGCGAAAATGTCGCTCGTGGTACGCCGTGAAGATCAGAAGCTGCGCTCCTATGTGCATCTGGGCACGGGCAACTATCATCCGATCACGGCGCGTATCTATACCGACCTGTCGTTCTTTACGTCGGACGCGGATATTGCTCGCGACGTGGCACATATCTTTAATTTCATCACGGGCTATGCCCAGCCTGCCGAAGAGATGAAGATAGCGATTTCACCTTTCACGCTCCGCGCGCGAATCCTCAAGCACATCGAGGACGAGGTTGCGCATGTGAAGGCAGGGCGTCCGGCTGCGATCTGGATGAAGATGAACTCGCTGGTTGATCCACAGATTATTGACGCGCTCTACGTGGCGAGCCAGGCGGGCGTGCAGATTGATCTGGTCGTGCGTGGCATCTGCTGCCTGCGTCCGGGCGTTCCGGGGCTTTCCGACAATATTCGCGCCAAGTCGATTGTCGGACGTTTTCTCGAGCACAGCCGCATTTTCTGCTTCGGAAATGGCAATGACCTGCCTTCCGACAAGGCAATCGTCTATATCGGTTCCGCCGACATGATGCCGCGCAATCTTGATCGCCGCGTGGAGACGCTTGTTCCGATCACAAATGCAACAGTGCATCAGCAAATCCTGTCGCAAATCATGTTTGCCAACATAATTGATAACCAACAGAGCTATCAGCTACTTGCGGACGGCACCTCTCGCCGGATAGAAAAAGAAGCAGGAGAGGAACCTTTCAACGCGCAGGAATATTTCATGACCAATCCTAGCCTGTCGGGTCGCGGAAAGTCGCTGAAGTCTTCGGCCCCCCGCCTTATCGCGCATCGCAAGCGCGCGCAGGCGGAAAGAAAAACGACTGCATGAGTCCAGCTGTAGCACAAGGCCGCCTCAAGGGACTCAAGCCCGTCGCGGTCATCGACATTGGCTCGAACTCGATCCGTGTCGTCATCTATGAAGGCATCGTCCGTTCGCCGACGGTGCTTTTCAATGAAAAGATACTTTGCGGCCTCGGAAAGGGCCTCGCGAAAACCGGCAAGCTCAACGAGAAATCCGTTGAAGCGGCGCTTCGTGCGCTGAAGCGTTTTCGCGCTCTGGCCGAGCAGGCCGGCGCGGTTTCCATTCACGCGCTGGCGACTGCGGCTGCACGCGAAGCGAAAAACGGTCCGGATTTCATCGCACAGGCGGAAGCCATTCTCGGCCGGCACATCGAAGTGCTGTCCGGCAAGGAAGAAGCCTATTACTCGGCGCTCGGCATTATTTCCGGTTTCTTCCAGCCGAAGGGTGTCACGGGCGATCTCGGCGGCGGCAGCCTTGAGCTGATCGCGGTGGACGACCACGAGGTAGGCGAGGGGATCACCTTGCCGCTCGGTGGTCTGCGCTTGCAGGATATGTCCGATGGACGGCTGCCAGAGGCAACCAAGATTGCGCGCACGGAACTCGCAAAGGCGACGCTTTTGCAAGCCCATCAGGGCCAGGTTTTCTATGCGGTCGGCGGCACCTGGCGTAACCTTGCCAAGCTGCATATGACGGCGAAGAACTATCCGCTGCACGTCATGCACGGCTACGAGATGAATCCGGTGGACGCGCAGAGCTTCCTCAAGCGCGTTGCCAAGGGCAATCTCGACACGATGCGCGGCATTGAAGCGGTTTCGAAAAACCGCCGTCAGCTTTTGTCTTATGGCGCCACGGTGCTGCTCGAGACGATCCGTCTGATGAAGCCCTCCAAGATCGTTTTCTCGGCGCTCGGCGTGCGTGAAGGCTATCTTTATTCGCTTCTGCCCAAGAATGAGCAGCGGCTCGATCCGCTGCTGGCCTCGGCAGACGAACTGTCCATTCTCCGCTCGCGTTCTCCGCGTCATGCCCGCGAACTGGCAACCTGGACAACATTGTCCTTGCCGGTCCTCGGGTTTGACGAAACCGAGGACGAAGCGCGCTACCGACAGGCTGCCTGCCTCGTGGCCGACATAAGCTGGCGCGCGCATCCCGACTATCGCGGGTCGCAGGCGCTGAACATCATCGCTCACGGCTCGTTCGGCGGTATCGACCACGCCGGACGTTCCTTCATGGCGCTTGCCAATTATTATCGTCACGAAGGACTGATCGAAGACGAGATTGCGCCGGAGATCATGCAGCTCGCCACGCCGCGCCTGCGTGAACGGGCAAAGCTGCTTGGAGCCTTGCTGCGGGTGGTCTACCTTCTGTCGGCTTCGATGCCGGGCGTCATCCCACGCCTTGTCTGGCGTGAGGAAGAAAGCGGCATTGCGCTTGTCGTACCGGGAGACCTGGCCGATCTGATTTCGGATCGTCCCGAAGGCCGCTTGCAGCAGCTCTCCAAGCTGACCGGAAAGAACATCTATTTCGCGGTTGGTGATGCAGCCATCGAGGGGACGCGGGAATGAGGCAGTAAGTGAGTAGGGCAGTAAGGCAATATGTTAATGCTCGCGTTAGACATACTACCTTACTGCCCTATTACCTTATTCCCCTAACTCAACTGCCCTGATCCGCCGGTTCTCGAACTTGATGACGATCTTGCCGTCGATAAGATCGAGGGCTTTCTGACCGAAAACCTCGCGACGCCAGCCATGCAGGGCAGGCACATTGGCCTTGTCGCCTTCCGAGGCGATCTTGTCGATGTCGTCGGAATTCGCCACGATCTTTGCCGCGACGCCGTGCTCTTCCGTCACAAGCTTGAGCAGAACCTTGAGGATATCGGCGGCGGCGGCGCTGCCTTCCGGCGAATGCGACGGCTTCGGCAATTTTGGTAAATCTTCCTTCGGGATTTCAAGCGCGGACTGGATCGCTGCGACAAGTCCTGCAGCCTGTGCCGAACGCTCCCAACCCTTCGGGATCGAGCGGAGACGGCCCAGTGCTTCCGCGTCACGCGGCTGCTGCTGTGCGATTTCGGCTATGGTGTCGTCCTTGATGATACGCCCACGCGGCACATTGCGCTCGCGCGCTTCGCGTTCGCGCCAGGCGGCTACAGCTTGCACAATCGCAAGTTCCAGCGGTTTGCGGACGCGTGCCTTGACCCGGCGCCACGCATCGTCAGGGTGCATGTCATAGGTTTCGCGGGAAGTCAGCACCGCCATTTCCTCGTTCACCCACTCGCTGCGACCTTCTTTCTCCAGTTCTTCCTTCAGATAGAGATAGATATCGCGCAGATAGGTAACGTCGGCCAGTGCATAGTCGAGCTGCTTGTCTGAAAGCGGGCGACGGCGCCAGTCGGTAAACCGGGACGACTTGTCGATCTGCTTGCCGGTGACCTTCTGCACAAGCTGGTCATAGGAAATGGCATCGCCAAACCCGCAAACCATTGCCGCTACCTGACTGTCGAAGACAGGTGAAGGGATGAGATCGCCGAGATGGAAGACGATTTCGATGTCCTGCCGTGCTGCGTGGAAAACCTTGACGATCGTCTCGTCGGCCATCAGGCGGAAGAACGGCGCGAGGTCCAGCCCCGGCGCAAGCGCATCCACAAGCGCCGTATGGTCAGGCGAGGCCATCTGGATAAGGCACAATTCCGGCCAGAACGTCGTTTCACGGATGAACTCCGTGTCGACTGTAACAAAATCGGATTTGGCGAGGGCGGATACGGCCTCTTCGAGAGCCTGTGTTGTCGTAATCAGATGCATGTCTACCTTTTAGAGCATTTCCAGCAAAAGTGCGAAGCGGTTTTGCGTCGGATAATGCGACAAAACAAAGAGACAGAGCTTTGCCGCTTGTCGCGAAATAATCAGGAACTGGCGCTCCACTTAATACGCACATAGTGTTTTTTGTCGACACGTTACGTCAAGGTGGTTTAACACCAAAACCCGCAGGGAATGCAGACTTGACAAAACCCGGTCAAAATGCGCTTTTCCGCGAGAATTTAAAGCGTTTCCGTCAGCAAGGACTGACTTATTATTCCAAAGGCAGAAATCATGCACCGTTACCGCAGCCATACCTGCGCAGCCCTTCGCAAGACGGACGTTGGTTCGAACGTTCGCCTTTCCGGATGGGTTCACCGCGTCCGTGACCATGGCGGCATTCTCTTCATCGATCTTCGCGATCATTATGGCATTACCCAGATCGTGGCCGATCCCGATTCGCCCGCCTTCAAGGTTGCCGAAACCGTTCGCGGCGAATGGGTTATCCGTGTCGATGGTGAAGTGAAGGCCCGCGCAGGCGATGCGGTCAATACCAATCTGCCAACTGGCGAAGTCGAAATCTTCGCAACCGAAATCGAAGTGCTGGCCGCTGCCAAGGAATTGCCGCTGCCTGTATTCGGCGAGCCGGACTACCCGGAAGATATCCGCCTGAAGTACCGTTTCCTCGACCTTCGCCGTGAAACGCTGCACAAGAACATCATGAGCCGCACCAAGATCATTGCCGCGATGCGTCGCCGCATGACCGAAATCGGCTTCAATGAGTTCACCACGCCGATCCTGACAGCTTCCTCGCCGGAAGGCGCGCGCGACTTCCTCGTGCCGAGCCGTATTCATGAAGGCAAGTTCTACGCGTTGCCGCAGGCGCCGCAGCAGTACAAACAGCTTCTGATGGTTGCCGGTTTCGACCGCTACTTCCAGATCGCGCCGTGCTTCCGCGACGAAGACCCGCGGGCAGACCGTCTGCCGGGCGAGTTCTACCAGCTCGACCTCGAAATGAGCTTCGTGACCCAGGAAGAAGTATGGGAAACGATGGAACCAGTCATGCGCGGCATCTTCGAAGAGTTTGCCGAAGGCAAGCCGGTGACGCAGCAGTTCCGTCGCATTGCCTATGACGATGCGATTCGCACCTATGGTTCGGACAAGCCGGATTTGCGTAACCCGATTGAAATGCAGGCTGTGACCGAGCATTTCGCCGGTTCGGGCTTCAAGGTCTTCGCAAACATGATCGCCAACGATCCGAAGGTCGAAGTCTGGGCAATTCCGGCCAAGACCGGCGGTTCGCGCGCATTCTGTGACCGCATGAATTCCTGGGCGCAAAGCGAAGGCCAGCCGGGTCTCGGCTATATCTTCTGGCGCAAGGAAGGTGACAAGCTTGAAGGCGCTGGTCCGATTGCCAAGAACATCGGTGAAGAGCGCACGGAAGCGATCCGCACGCAGATGGGTCTCGAAGACGGCGATGCCTGCTTCTTCGTTGCCGGTCTGCCGTCCAAGTTCTACAAGTTCGCTGGCGATGCCCGCACGCGCGCTGGCGAAGAACTGAACCTCGTCGATCGTGATCGTTTCGAACTGGCATGGATCATCGACTTCCCGTTCTACGAATGGGACGAAGACAACAAGAAGCTCGACTTCGCACACAATCCGTTCTCCATGCCGCAGGGCGGTATGGACGCTCTGGAAAACCAGGACCCGCTTGCGATCAAGGCTTACCAGTACGATCTCGTCTGCAACGGCTTCGAAATTGCCTCGGGTTCGATCCGTAACCAGCTGCCGGACGTCATGGTCAAGGCATTTGAAAAGGTTGGCTTGAGCCAGCAGGACGTGGAAGAGCGTTTCGGCGGTCTTTATCGTGCGTTCCAGTACGGTGCACCTCCGCATGGCGGCATGGCTGCCGGTATCGACCGCGTCATCATGCTTCTGGTCGGTGCAAAGAATCTGCGCGAAATCTCGCTGTTCCCGATGAACCAGCAGGCACTTGATCTTCTGATGAACGCGCCTTCGGATGTGTCGCCCGCGCAGCTGCGCGACCTGCATATCCGTCTGGCTCCCGTACAGAAGAGCTAAACGACCTCGATGAAAAGAAAAAACCCGGCCTTGAGCCGGGTTTTTGTTAGTTGAAGAAAAGCTCGGTGAATTTCCTCACCGGGCTTGTTCGTTTTAATTATTGGCGTCGACGCTGACTTTGAGAAGCTGGATGATCTTCGTCGGGTCCAGCGATGCGGTGGCAACGATGGAAGCGAAAGTCACCGGCTGGTCCGGCGATGCGCTGATGGTCAGTGACTTCGGATCGTCGAAGAACTTGTCGGATGCAGCCTTGAGCTGCTGGGCAAAATCCGGGTTCTTGAGCTGTGTCGCCATCAGCGGAACCATCATCTTCATCTGCTCGCCAAGCTGCTTGCCATCGGCGCCCTGCTGCTTGCCGTAATAGTCGAGAAGCTTCTGGGTCAGGGTTTCGTTGTCGAAGCGGATCGACAGGTTCTTCAGGTTCAGCTGTTCCGCCAGACCCAGAATTGCAAGTCCGGCAGCATCCTTGTCTGCATCGGCCTTGCTCATGTTTTCCTGTGTCTTCTGGACGGCTTCGAGGAAGGCCAGATCATAGCCACCGAGGCTGCCGGTGATGTTGATCTTGCCGAGTTCCTCGGCCTGAAGTTCCAGCTGGTCCAGCGATGTGTCGCCCGAAGTCGGCGACCAGCTGCCCTTGGAGTTCAGCGAGCCGTTGAAGGTGTTCATGTCGAGCGGTGCAAGCGGGTTCTTGCCGCCCTTCTCAAAGGTCGCGTCGATATTGGCGATGGTCCAGACATAGCCGATCTTCTCGGCCTTGTTGGAGGTGTCGAGCGACAGGTCGAACCCCTTTACGGTGGCGCCATCCGTGCCGGGGGTGCCGAACTGGATTTCGTCAATCTTCAGCTTGTCATACATGACCATGCTGTCGAGCGGACCCTTGGCGGTTTCCGACGGAATATGCACGTTCTGCATGGCAAGGCCCTTGATCTCGGCCTTGTCGTTCTTGTCTTCCTCGCCAGCAAAGGCAAGATCGGGCACGGTGACCTGTTCGATGCTGTAGCCGCCGTCCGGCGCATCCTGAACGTTCTGGAGCGTCACGTCGCCGAGGGCGGTTTCTTTTTCGCCCACTGTCGGCAGCTTGATCTTGGTGCCCTGGAGCACGATGTCGGAGCCGTTCGCCTGAACATTGGCGAAGCTCAGTTCGCCGCCCTGTTTCGCATAAAGTGCCTTGATACGCTCGGCGACTGCATTGGCGTCAGCTGCCATGGCCGCGCTGCCGAAAATCAGCGAAAGCGCTGTACCTGCAGCCAAAACACGTGCCGCTGGCTTGATATTGACGAAAACCTGCATTCGAAGCTCCTGCCTAATCTCTAATATAGCGCGGCATTCATAGGCGGAAATCACTCGCAATAACAACATGATTTCCTCATCCTGCGATTGCAGCCGGGGAAACTTGCCCCCAATAGCTCTATAGGACACAAATGGCGGCAGGATTGCGACTATTACACACTAATGTACTGGATTGGTTCTCCTGAAGTCTTGCTGGCGAATCGCGCAGTTGGTACTGAGAGACATGGGAAAAAGTCTGATTCCGCCGGATGACGGCGAAGAACACATCGAACGGGTCGATCTCAAATCGGCTCTCGAGGAACGTTACCTCGCTTATGCGCTGTCGACGATCATGCATCGTGCGCTGCCGGACGTGCGCGACGGCTTGAAGCCGGTGCATCGTCGCATCATGCACGCCATGCGTCTGCTGCGTCTCAATCCCGATCAGGCCTATGCAAAATGCGCCCGTATCGTCGGTGATGTGATGGGTAAGTTCCATCCGCATGGCGATGCGTCGATCTACGATGCGCTGGTGCGTCTGGCGCAGGATTTCGCGGTGCGTTATCCGCTCGTGGACGGGCAGGGCAACTTCGGCAATATCGACGGCGATAACGCGGCTGCCATGCGTTACACCGAAGCGCGTATGACGGAAGTGGCGACATTGCTGCTGGAAGGCATCAACGAAAACGCCATCGATTTCCGCCCGACCTATAATGAAGAGGACGAAGAGCCGATCGTTCTGCCGGGCGCTTTCCCGAACCTGCTTGCAAACGGTTCGGCAGGCATTGCGGTCGGCATGGCGACCAATATTCCGCCGCATAATGTGGCGGAGCTTTGCTCGTCGGCGCTCTATATCATCAATCATCCTGACGCGCCGGTTGAGGAACTCGTTACCTCGCCGGAGCAATGGGAAGAACTGAAGCGCGAAGCCGAGACCGACCCGGCTGCTCTGTTGAAGTGCAAGGTGCGTGGCCCGGATTTCCCGACCGGCGGCATCCTTGTCGAAGAGCATGGCAATATCCTGGAAGCCTATCGCACGGGCCGCGGCGCATTTCGTGTGCGCGCCCGCTGGGAGAAGGAAGAGGGCAATCGCGGCACCTGGGTGATCGTCGTCACCGAAATTCCCTATCAGGTTCAGAAATCGCGCCTGATCGAAAAGATTGCCGAGCTGCTGCTGGCAAAGAAGCTGCCATTGCTCGACGACATTCGTGACGAGTCGGCGGAAGACATCCGTATCGTTCTGGAGCCGAAGAACAGGACTGTTGATCCTGAACTGCTGATGGAATCGCTGTTCAAGCTGACCGAGCTGGAAAGCCGCGTTTCACTGAACATGAACGTGCTGTCGCATGGCAAGGTGCCGAATGTTCTGTCGTTGGGCAGCGTTCTGCGCGAGTGGCTCGACCATCGCAAGGAAGTGCTTGTCCGCCGTTCGCAATTCCGTCTGGCGGAAATCGAAAGACGCCTGGAAATCCTTGGCGGCTTCCTGATCGCCTATCTTAATCTGGATGAAGTGATCCGCATCATCCGCGAGGAGGATGAGCCGAAGCAGGACCTGATGCGGACCTTCGAGCTGACCGACGTTCAGGCCGAGTCGATCCTCAATATGCGCCTGCGTTCGTTGCGCAAGCTTGAGGAATTCGAAATCCGCAAGGAGTTCGACGATCTCACCGTCGAGAAGACCGATCTCGAAGGGTTGCTCGCTTCCGGTACGCGCCAATGGAAGAATATCAGTGCAGAAATCAAGGCGGTGCGTGAAAAGTTCGGTCCGAAGACCAAGCTCGGCGCACGTCGCACGACCTTTGCTGATGCTCCGACCCATGATCTGGAAGATATTCATCAGGCGATGATCGAGCGAGAGCCGGTCACGATTGTGGTTTCGGAAAAGGGCTGGCTGCGCGCGATGAAGGGGCATCTAGCCGATTTCTCGACGCTCGCCTTCAAGGAAGGCGACAAGCTCAAGCTCGCTTTCCATGCCGAGACGACGGACAAGCT
This sequence comes from Ochrobactrum sp. BTU2, assembly GCF_024539785.1. Taxonomy (NCBI): domain Bacteria; kingdom Pseudomonadati; phylum Pseudomonadota; class Alphaproteobacteria; order Hyphomicrobiales; family Brucellaceae; genus Ochrobactrum; species Ochrobactrum sp. BTU2. The sequence continues at coordinate 159,646 of NZ_JAHWRG010000007.1, forward strand.
TCTGTTCTTCACGACGGGCGGCAAGTTCTTCACTATCGGCGCAAACACGCTACCGGGCGGTCGCGGCCATGGCGAGCCGATCCGCATCCTTGTCGATATGGAAAACGATCAGGATATCTTGACGGCCTTCGTGCATGATCCATCCGCGAAACTGCTGCTCGTCAGCCATGAAGGTAACGGTTTCATCGTTCCAGAAAACGAAGCGGTCGCCAACACCCGCAAGGGCAAGCAGGTGATGAACGTCAAGGCGCCGGACGAGGCAAAGCTTTGCCAGCGCGTTTCCGGCGATCATATCGCTGTCGTCGGCGAGAATCGCAAGATGGTGGTCTTCCCGCTTTCCGACATTCCGGAAATGACACGCGGCAAGGGCGTGCGCCTGCAAAAATACAAGGATGGCGGTGTTTCCGACGTCCGCACCTTTGCACTTGCCGAGGGGCTTTCCTGGCAGGATTCGGCAGAGCGCACCTTCAATCGCAACAAGGAAGAGCTTGTCGAGTGGATCGGCGCACGCGCCTCTGCGGGCCGTCTGGTGCCGAAGGGGTTTCCGCGTTCAGGCAAGTTCTAAGTGTCTGATCTAAAAGTCGCCATGCCGGTCTAAAATGGCAATTTCTGTGCTTCCGGTGCTCACGTACCTTTATGTACGCTGCGCTCCGGTTCTCGAAATCACCATTTTCACCACGGCCTGCCGCTTTTTGATTCAGACACTGCGCAAACGGATCAATAAAAAAGCGGCTTTCGCCGCTTTTTATGTCTAACCCTCAAACCGTTGCCAGCCGCGGGGGCCAAGATGCTCCTGCGGGGTAAAGCGGATCTTGTATTGCATCTTGCGTGATCCCTCGACCCAATAGCCGAGATAGACATGCGGCAGACCGGCGGCGTGTGCGCGCTGGATATGATCGAGGATCATGTAGGTTCCAAGCGACCGGTCATGCATATGCGGTGAGAAGAACGAGTAAACCATCGACAGGCCATCGGCCATCACGTCGGTGAGTGCTACGGCGATCAGCTCGCCGTCGCCTTTGGCGCTGATGAAGCTTTCCGGACCGCGCTTGCGATATTCGATGATCTGCGTGTTCACATGCGTATCCTCGATCATCATCGCATAGTCGAGGACAGTCATGTCCGACATGCCGCCGGAACGATGGCGCGCGTCGAGATAATCGCGAAAAAGTGCATATTGTTCGGTGCTGGGCTGTGCCTTGTGCACGCGCCCGATCAGGTCATTATTCTGCGTCCAGACGCGGCGCATGTTGCGCGTCATCTTGAACTCTCCGGCAAGGATGCGAACGGATATGCAGGCCCTGCACAGTTCGCAAGCCGGACGATAGGCAATGTTCTGGGAACGGCGGAAGCCGCCTTGGGTCAGAAGATCATTGATCTCGTTCGCTTTGTCGCCGACCAGATGCGTAAAGACTTTTCGCTCCATCTGACCCTCAAGATAGGGACAAGGCGACGGAGCTGTCAGAAAGAACTGCGGAGACTGTTGCGGTTGATGGGTCATTCAATATCCACGAAATGGCTTAACTTATTCGCTTTGACGCGTTTTCCTACACAAAACCGCTTCGCACTTTTGCTGGAAATGCTCTGGCAAAACCATCACGATACTATCTCTAAAGATTGAGCCGACGGCACAAAACGTCAATAGGCATTTTGCGCAGCCGGCTCTGAATTTTTTTGATCTGAAGCATCGACCCGAAAATCCGAATAGACTTTGGGGTCGATGCGTTGATTCAACTCTATGCGTTTATCGATCTGAACGGATCACAGCCGTGCCGAGCAGAAGATCATGCACCGTGCGCTTGCGGTCGAGAACCAGCGAAGCGAGCAGGATCAGCGGTGTCAGCACCACGTTGAGACCCCAGAACAGAACCGTGTGCACGATTGCGAGCATCGGATCGACCGTGCCGCCTTCGAGCCGGACGAGCTTGATGTTCATCATCTGCATGCCTTTGGTGGCCTGCTGCGGTCCACCCAGAGTGCGTGCAATGTAAAACAGCGCCACCATTGGAAACATGATGCCGTAGAGCATCCAGCCAAGGCTGAGCGTAATGATGCCGAGGATTGCAATGACGATTGCTGCCGGGATGCAGAGCAGAAAGACAATCAGGTAATCGATAAGAAAAGCCATAATACGGCGCGTGCGCACGCCTTCAAAGAATGCGCGGCTTTCATAACGCGGGCCCATGACTTCGCCGTGCAGAATATGGTCGGACATTTTTCCTTCCAGTCGTTTCCAAGGAAGCGTCCGGGGGAGTGTGACAACCGGCGCTGTCCCGCTACCTCAGCGGAACAGTCATCAACATGGTAACCAAAACCGGCGGTTTCAAGGAAATTTGAAGATTTCCTGCCGAAAGGACTTGCCGTTTAACCCTGTTGCTTAAGCTTTTCAGCCACTTCGATTGCGAAGTAAGTAAGAATTCCGTCGCAACCGGCGCGCTTGAACGCCATGAGGCTCTCCATCATCACCTTTTCTTCGTCAATCCAGCCATTAATCCCGGCGGCCTTGATCATCGCGTACTCGCCCGACACCTGATAGGCATAGGTGGGAAGGCGGAATTCGCTTTTCAGGCGATGGATGATGTCGAGATAGGGCAAGCCCGGCTTGACCATCAGCATATCTGCGCCTTCAGCAATATCCTGCTCGGCTTCGCGCACGGCTTCTTCCGGATTGGCCGGGTCGAGATAATAGGTCTTCTTGTCGCCCTTCAGCAGCCCCTGCGTGCCGATGGCATCGCGATAAGGACCATAAAAGGCGGAAGCGAATTTGGTGGCATAAGACATGATCGGCAGATGGCGGAACCCATGTTCGTCCAGCGCCTGACGCACGGCGCCGACGCGACCGTCCATCATATCGGACGGAGCAATGATATCCGCACCGGCTTCAGCTTGCGAAAGCGCACCACGAACCACCATGGCGACCGATTCGTCGTTGACGATCTCGCCGTTCCGCAAAATGCCGTCATGGCCGTGCGTGGTGAAGGGATCGAGCGCCGCGTCGGTGATGATGCCGATTTCAGGCACTTCCTTCTTGATTGCGCGCACAGCGCGATTGATCAGATTGTCCGGGCTTGCGACGAAAGCACCGTCCTCAGTCTTCACTTCCAGCTTTTCACGCGGGAAGGGGGCAATGGCGGGAATGCCGAGCCTGGCGGCTTTTTCCGCCATGCGAACAGCCATGTCGACCGAATAGCGTTCGACACCGGGCATTGCTTCCACAGGTTCTGCCACACCGGTTCCATAGGTCAGGAAGAACGGCAGGATGAGATCATCGACCGTCAGCCGGGTTTCCTGCACCAGCCTGCGCGACCAGTCGGCCTTGCGCATACGGCGCAGACGTCTGCTGCCGGTAACGTCATCGACATGCTGGCTGATATTGGTGGGCAGATATTTGGATTGGCGGTCGGTCATTTGAATAATCCCGAGAAGTGAAGCCTTAATTCCCAAATTTTGGAGGCTGATATCGGATGCGCACCGTTTATCATGGGAAAAGTGATGAAACCAAGAACATTGACCTGTGCAGGATTGACGCGGGGCGTCTCACTTTCTACCCATTTGATGGAACGGGAGACACGATATGCAGATTGACTTCGGCGGCGGCAGCGAAATCAGCTTTGAACGCAAGGGAAAAGCGGGGCTTGTGAAGCTTACGCGGACCGAGGCCCTCAATGCGCTCACGCGTAAAATGATTCTGGCGCTGGATCGCGCATTGCAGGCCTGGGAAGACGATCCTGAAGTGGCCTGTGTGATTCTCGAAGGCGAAGGGCGCGCATTCTGCGCGGGCGGTGATGTGGTTGCCGCCTACAAGGCCGGTCAGGCCGGAACACCTGCTTACGAATTCTTCCGCGACGAATATCGGCTCAATGCGCGCATTGGCCGTTTTCCAAAACCCTATATCTCGCTGATCAACGGGATCGTCATGGGCGGTGGTGCGGGCATTTCCGTTCACGGTTCGCACCGCATCGTGACGGAAAACACCATGTTCGCCATGCCGGAAACCGGCATCGGCTTCTTCCCGGATGTGGGTGGCAGCGCTTTTCTGCCGCATCTGCACGACAATTTCGGATATTATCTTGCGCTGACCGGCAACCGTATTCGCTGGGGCGACTGCCTGCAAAGCGGAATTGCAACACACGCCGTCGCTGCAAGCGATCTGCATGATTTGCGGGACGACATCATCGCAACCGCCGACATTGATGCGGCTCTGACGCGCAGCCAGTATCCCGATTTTGAAACCGCTGTTGAAACGCGCCAGATCATTGCGGAATGCTTTTCCGGCGCAACGCTTGCCGATTGCATGGCTTCGCTGGAAAAGGAAGCCGAAGCGGGCAGCAAGGCCGCAATGGACATCGTGAAGGTGATCGCCACGCGTTCACCAACCAGTGTCGCGGTTACTTTCCGCCAGATTGCCGATGGTCGTCCGCTCGATCTCGATGATTGCATGCGCATGGAATACCGCATTGCCAACCGGATGCTGGAAGCGCACGACTTCTATGAAGGCGTTCGCGCATTGCTCATAGACAAGGACGGTGCGCCGAACTGGAAACCCGCAACGCTCAACGAAGTGAAACCCGAACAGGTCAATGTCTATTTTGCAAATCTGGGTGACAAGGAACTGACCTTGTGGTGAGGATCGGCTGATGCATATGAACGAGCTGCGCCAGCATACCCAGCCGAGCGGAACCGAATGGGCCTTCACATGGTTCGTTCGGATACTCGCCCTTGTGGCGCTGGCAAGTGGTGTTTTCTACTGGATCAGGCTGATCGGTATTCAACCGGGACTTCTATGGCGTTTCGATCTGATGCCGTGGCCCTGGCAGACTGCGGTTGTGGCTCTGGCCGTTTTGATGCCCGTTGCTGCGACAGGTCTGTGGATGCGCGCACCGTGGGGGCCTGTGCTCTGGTTCGTAGCAGCGCTCGGCGAAATCGCCATCTATTCCGTTTTTTCCCGGCATTTCGAATACAAGCCGCTGACAGTTGGGTTCAACGCGGCCTGCATCGTCATTTTTATCGCTTTTCGTATTCTGCTCTTCTTCGAAAAGAGACGGCAGGCCCGTGCGAGCCTGCCGATCTAGCTTCTAGAGCGCTTGCGTACCCTCATAGCGGGCAAAGGGCTTCGTCATCTGGCCTTTGAAAAGCAGAACATCATAGGTATCGGTTTTGCTGCCCGGCATTTCCATGCCCGGCGATCCCATCGGCATGCCGGGTGCAGTCAGTCCCGTTGCCTGCGGGCGTTCTGCCAGCAGCCGCTTGACTGCACCGGCAGGAACATGTCCCTCGATGACATATCCATCGACGACTGCCGTGTGGCATGAGACGAGATTGGCACCAACGCCATACTTTGCCTTTACGGTGTCCATCGCTTCCTCGACTTTAACCGTCACATTGAAGCCAGCAGCTTTCATATGTTCAGCCCAGCCCTCGCAGCAGCCGCAATAGGGATCTTTATACATGGTCATTTGCGGAGCTGCGGTAACCGGTTCAGCATGAGCGAAACTCACAAAGCCGGTAAAGCTTAACAGCCCGCCGACCACGAAATAATGTGCAAGACGAAGCGCCATGGTCCCTCCAATGGATTGTTGATGGCTCGTATTTAGCCACTATCCAGACACTTCTCAAATGACGAAAGTTTAATGTAGCAGGTCTTTCTAAGGCCCGGAAAACCGGCATTCTTGCGCTGTAACAATGTATCCGGGCGCGGTCCCGCAAATGGCGCAGAGTAAGTAAACATTAAGCCTGAATGGTCAATCTGTCCGGTAAGTTACTGTTAAGGCTGACTTTTAAGTCGAATTTTATGCATCTCCCCTAAATTCCTCTCAAGACACGGTGAGAAACAATACACCGCATAAAACAGGACAGAGAGCTGCATCATGGTTTCATGGAATGCGGCTCCAACAGAGAGGCAAAAGAAATGATCAACGCACAGCGCAAGACGGACATATCCGCTCCGCTCACGACACCGGAAACCGCACTTCGTTCGCTTTATCTGGAAGCGCTCCAGCTGGTCGAGCGCCTGCATCGCCGCCTGCTCGACGTCGTCAAGGACGAGTTCGACCGCAATGGCCAGAGCGACATCAATGCGACGCAGGCGCTTCTGCTCTTCAACATCGGCAATTCGGAACTGACCGCCGGTGAACTGCGCTCGCGCGGTTACTATCTCGGCTCGAACGTTTCGTACAACCTGAAGAAGCTGGTCGAAATGGGCTTCATTCATCATCAGCGCTCGCGCGTTGACCGTCGTTCGGTGCGCGTCAGCTTGACGGACAAGGGCAATGCTATTGCCGATCAGGTGGCTTCGCTCTACGAACGCCATATCTCCTCGATCGAACAGGTTGGCGGTATTCAGGTCGAAGAATTCACGGCGATGAACAAGTCGCTGCAGCGTCTCGACCGTTTCTGGAACGACAGCATCGCTTACCGGCTCTAAAGAAAGCGGGTCGGTGTTAACTGACTGACTGCTTTGTTGCAGAACTGTCACAACAGGCTGCCATTGAGAAGAATAAGGCGCTGTGAAGCTCCCAATCGTAAGGCGCATGGCTTGAAATTCGGGCCATGCGACATGATTAAGCCATAAAAAACGACATAAGCGTTTTAGAGCGGCACGGGCAATATTGTGCCACCTTCAGTCAGGAATGGGCTCGAAATCGAATTTCGGATGAGCGAGCAGCTTTGCATCGTCTGCAGTCCGGATATCGCCTTGTTGACCTATTGCTGATATTCTCTGGGAAGATCCCGCGCGAGCGGTTAGCCTTTTGGGACTAAGCAAAATGACCAAGACCGACAGACCAGCCGATACTTTAAGAGTAGACCGCCGCAGTTTCCTGCGCGGCGCGGCAACCGCCGGCCTTTCCGTGGCAGCCTCCGCCATGGTTTCCTCGGCTTACGCTCAACAAGCTCTGACCGATGTAATCTCATCGTCGCGTCGCGGCAACTGGGCTGACCAGTTCGATGCCCGCGCGACGGGTGGCCAGCGGGTCGCAACCAACCAGCCGGTTTTGAGCCCGCAGACGGTTGGCAATCTCCAGACCGCTATCGCTCAATATACCGACATTGCCGGCCGCGGTGGCTGGCCGAGCGTTCCGGGTAATACAAAACTCCAGATCGGCGTCACCGATCCGTCCGTCCAGGCACTGCGCAAGCGCCTCATGATTTCTGGCGATCTGCCACAGGAAGCCGGGCTTTCCAGTTCTTTCGACACCTATGTCGATGCTGCCGTGAAGCGCTTCCAGTCCCGTCATGGTCTGCCGGCCGACGGCGTCATGGGACAGTTCACCTATGCGGCCATGAATGTGGACGCGAATACGCGTCTCGGCCAGCTCCAGACCAATCTGCAGCGTCTCTCGCCTCTCGCCAATCAGGGCCTGCAGGAACAGCGTTTCGTGATGGTCAACATCCCGGCTGCGCGTATCGAGGCCGTTGAAGGTGGCAGCGTCATGCAGCGCCATACGGCAGTTGTCGGTAAGATCGACCGTCAGACGCCGATCCTCAATTCGAAGATTCACGAAGTCATTCTCAATCCTTACTGGACTGCGCCAAAGTCGATCATCCAGAAGGATATCATTCCGCTGATGCGGAAAGACCCGCAATATCTGGCGAAGAACAAGATCCGCCTCTACGACCAGTCCGGTCAGGAAGTGGCGCCGGAAAGCATCGACTGGAATACGGACGATGCGGTAAAGCTGATGTTCCGTCAGGATCCGGGCAAGATCAACGCCATGTCCTCGACCAAGATCAACTTCCACAACCAGTACGCCGTTTACATGCACGACACGCCGCAGAAGAGCTATTTCAACAAGCTCATGCGTTTCGACTCGTCGGGCTGCGTTCGCGTCCAGAACGTGCGCGACCTCGATGTGTGGCTGCTGAAGAACACCGCAGGCTGGGATCGTCAGAACATCGAAAGCACGATCAAGTCGGGCACGAACACGCCGATCCAGCTCGCCGATCCGGTTCCGCTGCATTTTGTTTACATTACTGCGTGGTCTACCGGCGACGGCGTGGTGCAGTTCCGCGACGACATCTACAAGATGGATGGCGCAACCGAACTCGCTCTTGGCACCGACACCTGATTCTCATCTTGAGTTTGATTTTCCAAAGCCGTCCGGACCCGTTCCGGGCGGCTTTTTAGTTGCAAGGCATTTATCAAATCGGTTTGCCGCATTTTGGAATAAGCTTTTCGCTTTGCGACCATTGGCCTTGTGCATTCAAGTGTGATAATGCGCCTCATCCATATAGCTTTTACCGGCTAACCCGGAGGGTGTGAAACATGTCTCAAGCCAACGCCGCCGCCAAGAACGCGTCGTCCGACGTTTTCTTCAATGCAAGCCTCGAGGACATCGATTCCGAGATTTTCGGAGCAATCCGCAACGAACTCGGTCGTCAGCGCCATGAAATCGAGCTGATTGCCTCGGAAAACATCGTTTCGCGCGCTGTTCTCGAAGCGCAGGGTTCCATCCTCACCAACAAATATGCCGAAGGCTATCCGGGCAAGCGCTATTATGGCGGCTGCCAGTATGTCGACGTCGTGGAAGAACTGGCCATCGAACGCGCCAAGAAGCTCTTCGGCGCCGAATTTGCCAACGTTCAGCCGAACTCGGGCAGCCAGATGAACCAGGCCGTGTTCCTTGCGCTTCTTCAGCCGGGCGACACGTTCATGGGCCTCGACCTCAATTCGGGTGGTCACCTGACCCACGGCTCGCCGGTCAACATGTCCGGCAAGTGGTTCAATGTCGTGTCCTATGGCGTTCGCAAGGACGACCATCTGCTCGACATGGATGAAGTTGCCCGCCTCGCACGCGAGAACAAGCCGAAGCTCATCCTCGCAGGCGGTACTGCTTACTCGCGCGTCTGGGACTGGAAGCGTTTCCGCGAGATCGCCGATGAAGTCGGTGCCTATCTCATGGTCGATATGGCGCATATTGCCGGTCTTGTTGCCGGTGGCGTCCATCCTTCGCCGGTTCCGCATGCGCATGTCTGCACCACGACGACGCACAAGTCGCTTCGCGGTCCACGCGGTGGCATGATCCTCACCAACGACGCCGACATCGCCAAGAAGATCAATTCGGCTGTGTTCCCGGGTCTTCAAGGCGGTCCGCTGATGCACGTCATCGCCGGTAAGGCTGTTGCTTTTGCCGAAGCGCTGAAGCCGGAGTTCAAGCTTTATGCCAAGAACGTCGTCGACAATGCGCGCGCGCTCGCCGAAGAACTGAAGTCCAATGGCCTCGACATCGTCTCGGGTGGCACCGATAACCATCTGATGCTGGTCGATCTGCGTCCGAAGAACGCAACCGGCAAGCGTGCAGAGGCTGCTCTTGGCCGCGCCAACATCACCTGCAACAAGAACGGCATTCCGTTCGACCCTGAAAAGCCGTTTGTCACGTCCGGCGTCCGCCTCGGCACGCCTGCTGGCACCACGCGCGGTTTCGGCGTAACCGAGTTCAAGGAAATTGGTTCGCTGATCGCCGAAGTGCTGGATGGTCTGAAGGCTGCCAATTCCGATGAAGGCAATGCCGCTGTCGAACAGGCCGTGAAGGAAAAGGTCATGGCCTTGACCGACCGTTTCCCGATGTATGGCTATCAGGGTTAAGCCTGCTTCCATAATTGAGATGAAGCCCCGTTCAACTCTGTTGAGCGGGGCTTTTTCATTGTCGCATCTGGTAGGTAGCTTACCGCTTATGGGCTATGATCGCCGGGAATCGGTTGACGATGGCAAAGCTCTTGAGTTTTTGGCGGGGGTGTCCCCACATATGAGCTGTTCGTCGCCAGTGCTAAAGCTGCCGATATTGAAATTGCCGATATTGAAATCGAAAGTGTTCCATGCGTTGTCCCTATTGCCAGTCTGAAGATACGCAAGTGAAGGATTCCCGTCCGGCGGAAGACGGTGCGGTCATTCGCCGGCGTCGTGTCTGTTCGGTGTGTGGAGGCCGTTTCACGACCTTTGAGCGCGTACAGTTGCGTGACCTGATGGTCGTGAAGAAAAGCGGGCGCCGAGTTCCTTTCGATCGCGACAAGCTTACGCGGTCTATCGAAGTGGCGCTACGCAAGCGCGACGTCGATAATGACCGGGTGGAACGCGCCATTTCCGGCATTGTCCGCCAGCTTGAAAGTTCGGGTGAGGCGGAGGTGACGTCCGACGAAATCGGGCGGCTGGCCATGGATGCGCTGAAAGGCATCGATGATATCGCCTATATCCGCTTTGCTTCGGTCTATCGCAATTTCAGCAAGGCCGTCGATTTCCACAATGTCATTGATGAACTGACAGTTGCTGAAACCGAGGACGATCTGGACGTTTAGGCATGAGTGGCAGCAAATTTCCGCCTTCGAATGCAACTGCGGATGACGTCCGCTTCATGGAAGCGACGATCCGTTATGCACGGCGTCACAAGGGGCTGACGGGAACCAATCCGTCCGTCGGCACGATCATCGTCAAGGATGGCGTCATCGTCGGACGTGGCGTGACTGCAATTGGCGGCAGGCCTCATGCCGAGCCGCAGGCGCTTGCAGACGCGGGAGAAGCGGCGCGTGGCGCGACGGCTTATGTGACGCTGGAACCTTGTGCGCATCACGGACGCACACCGCCTTGCGCGGAAGCGCTGGTGCGGGCGGGTGTGGCGCGTGTCGTGGTTGCCGCGACCGATCCGGACGAACGGGTCAGCGGAAGAGGCTTTGCCATTCTGCGCGAGGCAGGGATTGAGGTTGTGCCAGGCATTCTTGCCGAACAGGCTGCCGATGATCTTGCGGGCTATCTGAATCGATCTGCGAAGAAGCGCCCGGAAGTGATTCTGAAACTTGCACTTTCTGCCGATGGCATGATCGGCCGTCGGGGCGAGGGACAGCTTGCAATAACGGGGTCGGTTGCGCGCGCCCAGTCGCATATCCTGCGGGCCCAGACCGATATTATCCTGATTGGCATCGAAACCGCCCTGGCCGACGATCCGGTGTTGAACTGCCGCCTGCCGGGGCTGGAACAGCGTTCGCCTGTTCGGGTGGTGCTCGATAGCGGATTGCGTTTGCCGCTTTCCTCGAAACTTGTACAGACCGCTGATGCCCAGCCCTTATGGATCGCCTGTGGTGAAGAAGCGTTGCCGGAGCGGCGCTACGAGTTGCAGGCGGCCGGTTGCCGGATTCTCGCGACCGAAGCTTATGATTGCCGCATCGCTCTGCCCGAACTGATGGACGATCTCGCTGCGCAAGGCATTTCCTCGGTTCTCGTTGAAGGCGGAGCAGGTGTTGCGAAGAGCTTTCTGGACGAGGGGCTGGTGGACCGGCTTGCCATCTTCCGTTCGCCGGTTGAAATCGGCTCAGAATTTGGGGTTGCCGTGGACGGGCTTGAAACCCATATCGCAGACAAGTTCAAAATCTTAAGGCAGGCTCGCTATGGCGACGATGCCTATGCGGAATATGTAAGTGCCAGAATGTAAAAGCCTCAGGTCGCAGCAAAAATGGTGGTTTTCGAGAACCGGAGCGCAGTGTACTTAAGTACATGAGCGCCGGAAGCGCAGGAAACCGCTATTTGCGAGCCAAGACATGGCGACTTTTGGATCAGGCACGAAGGAGACTTGATGTTTACAGGCATTATTACCGATATCGGCAAGGTTGACCGGATCAAGCCGCTGAATGAAGGCGTTCTTCTGCGTATTGAAACTGCCTATGATCCCGAAACGATTGAGCTTGGTGCATCGATTGCCTGTTCAGGCGTCTGCCTCACAGTGGTGGCGCTGCCAGAAAAAGGCACGAATGCCCGCTGGTTCGAGGTTGAGGCATGGGAAGAAGCGCTGCGCCTGACCACAATCTCCAAATGGCAGAGCGGACGGAACATCAATCTGGAACGTTCTCTGAAACTTGGCGACGAAATGGGCGGCCACCTCGTTTCCGGCCATGTCGATGGGCAGGCTGAAATCGTCGAGCGCAAGGAAGAAGGCGATGCAGTGCGCTTCACCCTGCGTGCGCCGGAAGAACTGGCCCCATTTATCGCCCAGAAAGGTTCGGTCGCCCTCGATGGAACCTCGCTGACGGTTAATGGCGTCAATGGCAACGAGTTTGATGTGCTTCTGATCCGCCACTCGCTTGAAGTCACGACCTGGGGCGAGCGGAAAGCAGGCGACAAGGTGAATATCGAGATCGACCAGCTGGCACGTTACGCAGCAAGGCTTGCGCAATATCAGAAATAGGCTTACAGCCTAAATTCCCAGGCTGTAAAAGCATATCCCGATTTTAAGCGTTGACCGCAATCGTTGCGGTCCGCAAAATTTGTCATGGAGTCTCTCATGTCCAAGCACGAGGCGCATGCGCCGCATTTGCTTATTGTTGAAGCGCGTTTCTACGATGATCTCGCCGACGCGCTTCTGGATGGCGCAAAGGCAGCCTTGGATGAGGCAGGGGCAACCTACGACGTGGTGACGGTACCTGGCGCGCTGGAAGTTCCGGCGGTCATTTCTTTCGCACTCGATGGTGAAGACAATGGCGGCAAGGAATATGACGGCTTTGTCGCGCTTGGCACGGTTATCCGTGGCGAAACCTATCATTTTGATATCGTGTCCAATGAATCCTGCCGCGCACTCACCGATCTTTCGGTCGAGGAAAGCATCGCCATCGGCAACGGCATTCTGACGGTCGAAAACGAAGAGCAGGCATGGGTACGCGCCCGCCGTGAAGACAAGGACAAGGGCGGTTTTGCCGCCCGCGCTGCGCTGACCATGATCGACCTGCGCAAGAAGTTCGGAGTCTGATCATTATGAATTCTTCTACCGAAGGCCGCCCAACCCCCAATCTCCCACGCACGGCGAACAAGCGCGGTGTTGCCCGTCTTGCTGCAGTCCAGGCGCTTTATCAGATGGATGTTGCCGGAACAGGTGTTCTGGAAGTGGTGGCTGAGTACGAAGCTTTCCGTCTCGGCAAGGAAGTGGATGGCACGCAGTATCTTGATGCCGATCCGCAATGGTTCCGCGCAATCGTGGCCGGTGTCGTCGATGAACAGCTGAAGCTCGATCCGATGATCCATCAGGCGCTGACGGAAGACTGGCCGCTGTCGCGTCTCGATTCGACCCTGCGCGCCATTCTCCGTGCTGGCGCCTGGGAATTGCAGACACGCAAAGACGTGCCGACGGCTGTTATCGTGTCGGAATATGTTGATATCGCCAAGGCTTTCTACACGGAAGACGAGCCGAAGCTGGTCAATGCCGTACTTGATCGCCTGGCATTCGTCATTCGTGGCGAGAGCCGCGGTGTGAAACCGCGCTGATCCGGCTTCCCTGACAATAATCATGAAAAAAGGGCTGTGAGAAATCGCAGCCCTTCTTTCATTGTACGCTGGCAAAGAACGACTTGACGTTTGTTAAACCGTTTCGCATGTTGGGTACGCGGCATTGAGAATGCTGAAATGCAAGGAATCGCGCCAATTGATTGATTTCTCAGGCATGTCGCGCAAAAGTGCGTAGCAGTTTTGCGAGAACGACAGGCCTGAAATCAGAGACATAAAGCGCTGAGAGCGAATCTGAAAGATCGCGATCCGCTTTAGGCGTAAGTTCCAGACGTGAATATACCGAAGAAGCCCGGTATCTTGCATTGGCTTCAGGCACTTCCATGCCGCTCAATCGGGTCCGGGGAGGGGTTTTCGGGCCTAACCTGCGCATGTGCCTGCCGACAATCGCGGCTCGCGGTCTGACGGTAGCCAGCGCGAGCTCAATGGGAGTTGGCCTTTATGCAAATGGGAGTGGCAGTCTTAGTTCTCGTCATTGCCTGCGGCGTGGTTTCCGTTCTTTTCGCCATATGGGCGATCCGTTCGGTTCTTGCAGCCGATCAGGGGACGCAGCGCATGCAGGAAATTGCTGAAGCCATCCGCGAGGGTGCCTCAGCCTATCTCACAAGACAATATTCGACGATTGCCATTGTCGGCGTCGTGGTCTTTCTGGCAGCCTGGTATTTGTTGTCGATCAGTGCCGCAATCGGTTTCCTGATTGGCGCGGTTCTGTCGGGCGTTACCGGCTTTATCGGAATGCACGTTTCGGTTCGCGCCAATGTGCGCACCGCCCAGGCAGCTTCACTCAGCCTCGCCGGAGGGCTTGAGCTGGCCTTCAAGTCAGGGGCCATTACCGGCCTTCTGGTGGCAGGGCTCGCGCTGCTCGGCGTATCCGTTTACTATTTCATTCTCACTGTCTGGCTTGGTTATTCGCCGTCCGACCGCACGGTTATCGATGCGCTGGTGTCGCTCGGCTTCGGTGCTTCGCTGATCTCGATCTTCGCGCGTCTTGGCGGTGGTATCTTCACCAAGGGCGCTGACGTCGGCGGCGATCTTGTCGGCAAGGTCGAGGCCGGTATTCCAGAGGATGATCCGCGCAACCCAGCAACCATTGCGGATAATGTCGGCGACAATGTCGGCGATTGCGCAGGAATGGCTGCCGACCTTTTCGAAACCTACGCGGTGACAGTCGTCGCAACCATGGTTCTCGGCGCAATCTTCTTCAACGGATCGGACATTCTTTCGAGCGTCATGCTCTATCCGCTGATGATCTGCGGCGCCTGTGTCATCACGTCAATCGTGGGCACATTTTTCGTCAAGCTCGGCGTCAATGGCTCCATCATGGGTGCCCTCTATAAGGGGCTGATAGCGACGGGCCTGCTTTCCATCGTTGGTCTTGCTATTGCCAATACGCTGACCGTTGGCTGGGGTGAAATCGGTACTGTGGCTGGTAAAAGCATTACCGGCACCAATCTCTTCATTTGCGGACTGATCGGTCTGATCGTTACCGGTCTGATCGTTGTGATCACAGAATACTATACCGGCACCAACAAACGTCCGGTCAATTCCATCGCGCAGGCCTCGGTAACAGGGCACGGTACGAATGTCATTCAGGGGCTGGCGGTTTCGCTTGAATCCACGGCTCTGCCAGCGATCGTGATTGTCGGCGGTATTATTTCGACCTACCAGCTGGCTGGTCTGTTCGGTACGGCAATCGCCGTCACTGCCATGCTTGGTATTGCCGGGATGATCGTTGCGCTCGATGCCTTCGGTCCGGTCACGGATAATGCGGGTGGCATTGCGGAAATGGCCGGTCTCGACCCGGAAGTCCGCAAGGCCACCGATGCGCTCGATGCCGTTGGCAACACTACCAAGGCCGTCACGAAGGGCTATGCTATCGGTTCGGCAGGGCTTGGCGCACTGGTGCTGTTCGCGGCCTATTCCAACGATCTGGCCTACTTTGCCGCCAACGGACAGACCTATCCTTATTTCGCCGATATGGGGCCGGTTTCCTTCGATCTCTCCAACCCTTATGTGGTTGCGGGGCTGATCTTTGGCGGCCTGATCCCTTATCTGTTCGGTGGCATGGCGATGACCGCCGTGGGCCGGGCCGGAGGCGCGGTCGTGCAGGAAGTGCGCCGCCAGTTCCGTGAAAAGCCAGGCATCATGACCGGCAAGGAGCGCCCGGACTATGCCCGCGCGGTCGATCTTCTGACCAGGGCGGCCATTCGCGAGATGATCATCCCGTCGCTCCTGCCTGTGCTGGCGCCGATTGTGGTCTATTTCGGCGTGCTGCTTATCTCAGGCTCGAAGGCTGCAGCCTTTGCAGCGCTCGGCGCATCGCTTCTGGGCGTTATTGTCAACGGCCTCTTCGTCGCGATTTCCATGACGTCCGGAGGTGGCGCATGGGACAATGCCAAGAAGAGCTTCGAGGACGGGTTTACCGATGCCGACGGCGTGAAGCACCTGAAAGGGTCGGAAGCGCATAAAGCATCAGTGACCGGCGATACGGTTGGTGATCCCTATAAGGATACGGCCGGTCCGGCTGTCAATCCGGCGATCAAGATCACCAACATCGTGGCCCTTCTTCTGTTGACTGTGTTGGCGCATATGTCCTGACGGACATGCATTGTGAAAAAAGAAAACCCGCCGTAAAGGCGGGTTTTCTTTTTGTCAGGATATGACCGGATCAGTTGCTGGCGCCACCTGCAGCTCCCGGCAACGATGTCGGGGCCTTGGAAACGCCCTGAATGATCTGACCGAGGAAGGTCTGGTCCTTGCCGCCTGTCGGCGTGGTGCGCGACACGAAGTCGAACAGCTTACCGTCCTTCAGGCCGTAATTGGCGATATGCTCGACCTTGCCGTCCTTGTTGAAATAGATGGCGAGGATCTGCCGCTCGATGATCTTCGGCTTCATGAACTGCGCGGCGCGATAACGCTTCTGCGAAATGTAGTAGAACACTTCATTGTCGAAGGTCGCGGTGGTGGACGGCGTACCGAGCGCCAGAAGCACCTGCTCGCGGCTGGAGCCGACAGGAACCGAATCAAGCGCACCCTGATCGAGTACGTAACCCTCTGTCAGCGTTTCGGACGGATTGAGCGTGGATGCAGTGTTACATCCGGCAAGAGCTACTGCGACGAGAATTGCCGTGCCTGCGAGAAGGGCACCCTGCTTGCGTACGCCAGAGGATGCACTTGGAAAAATTCGCTGCAACAAAGACCTCTCCATACATTCTAAATCAGCGCGGCACTTTCGCCGTCGGGAGAACTTCGGTAAACCACCTTGCTTATTTATGCAACTGGAACGGTCGTACGGACATGATTCTCCAACTATTCCGCCGCAAATCGA
Organism: Ochrobactrum sp. BTU2; assembly: GCF_024539785.1. Classification (NCBI taxonomy): domain Bacteria; kingdom Pseudomonadati; phylum Pseudomonadota; class Alphaproteobacteria; order Hyphomicrobiales; family Brucellaceae; genus Ochrobactrum; species Ochrobactrum sp. BTU2. The sequence goes on from NZ_JAHWRG010000007.1 coordinate 176,229, forward strand.
AAGCAAACGAGGCAATTATGCTTCGCGTTTACGAGGTGATCGTGGCGGCGGCGCGGCAAAAACGGTTTTATGCACAATTTCAGGTGCCTGATACGCCGCTTGGCCGCTATGAAATGCTTTCGCTGCATATTTTCCTCGCCCTGCATCGGATGAGGGGAGAAAACAAGGCGCTTGCCGATCTGGCACAGGAAATCGCCGACGAGTTTTTCAAGGATGTCGATCATTCGCTGCGCGAACTCGGTATCGGTGACCAGGGCGTCCCGAAGCGCATGAAGAAGCTTGCACGCATGTTCTATGGTCGGGTCGCAGCTTATGGGGAGGCGTTGGATGCAAATGATGCAGACGCGCTGGCTGCCGCACTCACGCGAAATATCCGCCCGGACCTCGAATTCTGGCCGCATGCCCACCATTTAAGTGAATATGTTCTGGGATGCCGTGACCGGCTGCAAAAAATTGCGGACGATGCTTTGGCGGCAGGCGACATTTCCTATATGGATGCGGATCAAATGGACTTTGCGCCAAAAAACAATGCTGAAAAGGCCAATGAGAATGACTGACAAACCGGCGCTCACCTATCCTGTTCCGGTTCTTCACCTGCCGCAAAAGGGCGTGACGGTGAAAATAGGCACGGATGAGAAAGAGCGCGCAGCACTCGCGGCAGCCCATGGGCTAGAGGCTGTAAATGCCTTTGCTGCGGAATTTCTGATTACACCCTGGAAAAAGGACGGCATCCGGGTGCGGGGTCGTATCGATGCGGAAATCGTCCAGTCCTGCATCGTGACGCTGGAGCCGCTGACCAACAGCATTGCCGACGACGTCGACACGATCTTCGTGCCGGAAAATTCGAGGCTTGCACGGATTGAGCTTGATGAAAGCGGCGAAATGCTGCTCGATGCCGAAGGCGCGGACATTCCGGAAGTTTTTGTCGGCGACAGGATCGATGTCGGCGCAATTGCCGAGGAATTCTTCGATCTCGCCATCGATCCTTATCCTCGCAAGCCGGGTTTGCCGGACGAGAGTGAGCCTAAGGTTTTCGGGGACGACGACGGTGAAGAGAAGCCCGTTTCGCCGTTTGCGAAGCTTTCAGAATGGCAAAAGAAGCCGTAATTCAGAGTGGTTTGACAGAATTTGGTTGTGCGGAAACGCAAAAACACTATTTTCGCCGAAAACCTGTCTGCTGCAAAAAGCAGAGCAGGGGCAGGGATCGCACAGGAACAATCAAGAGTGATCAAAATTTCGATTGACGCGATGGGCGGTGATTTTGGCCCTGAAGTGGTCATCCCCGGCGCAGCGAAGGCGCTTGAGCGCCATCCTGACATCCGTTTCATATTCTTCGGTCTCCCCGCACAGGTGGAGCCCGTGCTGGCACGTTATCCGAAGCTGAAAGCCGCATCCGAGTTCCGCGCGAGCCAGGTTGCCATCAGCATGGATGACAAGCCGAGCCAAGCGCTGCGGGCCGGTCGCGGTAAATCTTCCATGTGGCAGGCCATCGAGGCAGTGAAGACCGGCGACGCCCAGGCGTGTATTTCCGCCGGTAATACCGGTGCATTGATGGCCATGTCCAAATTTTGTCTGCGTATGATGTCGGACGTCGAGCGCCCGGCGATTGCTGGCATCTGGCCGACGCTGCGCGGTGAAAGCATCGTGCTTGACGTTGGAGCCACCATTGGCGCCGATGCGCGCCAGCTCGTCGATTACGCAGTTATGGGGGCTGGTATGGCGCGGGCCCTGTTCGAGGTGCGCAAACCGACCGTCGGGCTCCTGAATGTCGGCACGGAAGAGGTAAAGGGTCTCGACGAGATCAAGGAAGCAGGTCAGATTCTGCGCGACACACCGCTCGACGGACTTGCCTATTCCGGTTTTGTTGAAGGCAATGATATCGGCAAGGGTACGGTGGACGTGGTGGTGACCGAAGGCTTTACCGGCAATATCGCGCTTAAGGCTGCGGAAGGTACGGCCCGCCAGATGGGTGAACTGCTGCGTCAGGCCATGCGCCGGACGCTGCTTGCCAAAATCGGTTATGTTTTCGCCAAGGGTGCGTTTGATCGCCTGCGCGAAAAGATGGATCCGAACAAGGTCAATGGTGGCGTCTTCCTCGGTCTCAGTGGAATCGTCATCAAAAGCCATGGCAGCGCCAATGCAGAAGGCTTCTGCTCGGCAGTGGAAGTCGGCTATGACATGGTGAGAAATCGTCTTCTGGAAAAGATCGAGGCTGATCTGGCGCATTTCCACCACAGTCATCCGCATGTATCGAATGATGGTGGCGAGGCTGCAAAGGCATAAATCCGGCAAAGCCATCCGGAAGACGGAATTGGATAAGATTTGCGGTTGCCGATTATTTTTCGGCGCCGAAGCGGTGAAGTAACTTTTACCGAGTATGTGTAGGGCCAGAATTTTCGACTGCGCGCGTGAATGTTCGTCGCGCCGGTCGCATGTAAGGACAGGAAATAAGAGATGATAAGGTCTGTCGTGCGGGGTATCGGTTCGGCTTTGCCGAAGCGGGTCATGAAGAATACCGATTTCGAAGGTATTATCGAAACCTCCGACGAGTGGATCGTGCAGCGCACGGGTATCCGTGAGCGCCACATTGCAGGCGATGACGAAACCACGGTTTCGCTTGGCACGGCTGCGGCCCGCGCAGCAATCGAGAATGCCGGCTTGCAGCCGACTGATATCGATCTTGTTCTGCTGGCAACCTCGACGCCTAACCATACCTTTCCGGCAAGTGCCGTGGAAATTCAGCGCGAACTGGGAATCACCAAGGGTTTTGCCTTCGATATGCAGGCCGTGTGCAGCGGCTTCATCTATGCCATCACGACGGCTGATCTCTATATTCGCGGCGGCATGGCGAAGCGCGTTCTGGTCATCGGCGCGGAAACCTTCTCGCGTATCCTCGACTGGAATGACCGCACGACCTGCGTTCTGTTTGGCGATGGTGCCGGCGCATTGGTTCTCGAAGCTGCCGAAGGCAACGGGCTGACCTCGGATCGTGGCGTTCTCGCCGCCAATCTGCGCTCGGACGGCAACCACAAGGAAAAACTTTTTGTGGATGGCGGCCCGTCAACGACCCAGACTGTTGGTCACCTGCGCATGGAAGGCCGCGAAGTCTTCAAACATGCAGTCGGCATGATTACGGACGTTATCGAGGCATCTTTCGAGGAAACCGGCCTTACAGCCGAGGATATCGACTGGTTCGTCCCGCATCAGGCCAACAAGCGCATTATCGATGCTTCCGCCAAGAAGCTGAATATCGCTGAAGGCAAGGTTGTCATCACAGTGGATCGCCACGGCAACACGTCTGCGGCGTCGGTTCCACTGGCGCTCGCGACCGCCGTTGCGGACGGCCGCATCAAGAAGGGCGACCTCGTTCTTCTGGAGGCAATGGGTGGCGGATTCACGTGGGGCGCGGTTCTGTTGCGCTGGTAAGCGAAAAATTTGATCTGCCGTGAGGAAACTCGCGGCTTGACCGTTGCGCTTTTATTTGTGTAACGTCCTGTCACGTAAGGATATTATCTGTTCAAACGCTAACCAGGCAGGTTCGGTCATGGGAGGTAAGACGGTCACGCGAGCTGATCTGGCAGAGGCTGTTTACCGGAAGGTAGGCCTTTCCAGAACGGAGTCGGCGGCTCTTGTCGAGATGATTCTCGATGAAGTCTGTGACGCTATCGTCAACGGTGAAACCGTGAAGTTGTCGTCTTTCGCGACATTTCAGGTTCGCGACAAGAACGAGCGCATTGGCCGTAATCCGAAAACAGGCGAGGAGGTTCCAATTCTTCCCCGTCGTGTGATGACTTTCAAAGCTTCCAACGTTCTCAAGCAGCGTATTCTGCAGGAACATCAGAAGCGTGAAACCAAAAGCCAGAAGTAATTGCTAGTGGATTGAATTTGACGTTTGATACTCGTCCGATATAGATCACGTTTCAAACGTCAAACTCGAAAAATCTACTAGATTCATAAAGTTACCAGTGGTCTTTTTGATCTCGACATTTGCATGCTGCCCATCGGGCAGCATTTTGTTTCGGCACCATCCTTGTAAAACTGACATCGCTTTTGCGCCCGACTTATGGCCGCGTGCAGGACGGCTGTTTTTTTTGTTGGTTGCAACCGTCATAATAGTCCTTTGCCACGAACTGGCCATGCTGCTTTCGGCTTCGCATGAAGGGATGCTTATAAAGCTCTGATATTATATAATGGATTCAGTGGAGCGAATCGCTTCGCTGATATTGAAATCTGGAAAGCGGCTGGCTTTTCAGAGAGAGTTCGTGTTGCACACCGTCCGGTTTTGAATGACGTTTGCGCCGTGTCTTTCCGCACGCTGGAGTTTGTTAACTCCCGTCTTCTAAATTCCGATGGTAACAAGCGCCTTTCGTGTTACAGACGCGTTCGCGTTGGCAGCGAGTTGAACTATCTGGATCGGCGAGGTTGCGCCGCAACGGCGAAACCTGAACCACTGGAAAGGGCAAGTGGATGGACAAGAGCCCTGATGCATTCAGGACGATCAGTGAAGTAGCGGATGATCTTGATCTTCCGCAGCATGTGCTGCGTTTCTGGGAAACGCGCTTTACCCAGATCAAGCCTATGAAGCGGGGCGGCGGTCGCCGATATTACCGGCCGCTCGATGTCGAATTGCTCAAGGGCATTCGCCATCTGCTCTATGATCAGGGCTATACGATCAAGGGTGTGCAGCGTCTTCTTCGCGAAAACAATGCACAGTTTATCATCGCGCTTGGCAATGGCGACGTTCAGGCGATTGAGGCGATTACGCGCCAGAAGCAGGCTGCCGCCGATAAGCGCGCTGCCGAAGAGGCGGCTGACAATGAAATGGCTCTGCCGAGCGGCATCAAGGCGCCGCAACCGGCGCGCAAGCTCTTTGGTCTCTTGAAGGGCGAGGAGGATGGCCCCATCGGAGCTGATGGAAAGCGGCCTTCAAAGGACAACCGCTCGCTTCTGCAGGAGGCGTTGTTCGATCTTCTCGAATGCAAGCGTCTTCTCGATCAGGTGCGCTGATCGATTTCGGACCGCATGAAAAAGGGAGGCTTTCGCCTCCCTTTGCTTTTGTACGCGGATTGAATCAGCTGGACGAGAGTTTCAATCCGATGATGCCGGCGAGGATCAGTGTCACGCTTGCAACGCGGAAGAAGGTTGCAGCTTCACCGAGAATGAATATGCCCACCAGAAACGCACCAACTGCCCCGATGCCGGTCCAGATTGCATAGGCTGTTCCAAGCGGCAGGCTGCGCATGGCGATGGAAAGCAGAATGAAACTGCCGATCATCGTCACGATGGTGATGGCGCTCGGTGTCAGAAGGGAAAAGCCTTCCGACTTTTTCATGAAATATGCCCAGATGACCTCAAGAATTCCGGCCAGTCCCAGATAAATCCATGCCATTCTAATGCTCCCTCACAAGGGTTCTGAACGGGCCGTCCCGTTCGTTGAAGAAGCGGGAAGGCCGTCCTTCCCGCGAAGTCACTGCGCACGGCGCTCTAATCAGTGTGATGGATGCAGTGCATCATTGAGATACATGCAGGTCAGCATAGTAAATACGTAAGCCTGAATAACTGCCATCAGCAATTCGAGTGCGGTCAGCGCGACGGTCATTGCAAGCGGCAGTACAGCGGTTAGCATGCCAAGCGTTCCGAGACTGCCCAGCCCGATAACAAACCCCGCAAAGACTTTCAGCGTAATGTGCCCTGCAAGCATGACGGCGAACAGACGAACCGAATGACTGACCGGACGCGAGATATAGGACATGATCTCGATCGGCACGATGATCGGCGCCAGCACAGCCGGTACGCCCGCAGGCATGAACAGTCGGAAGAACCTGAACCCGTGTCGAACGAGACCGTAGATCGTGACCGTCAGGAAGACCAGCATCGCAAGCGCGAACGTTACGATGATGTGGCTTGTCACGGTGAAGGCATAGGGGAACATGCCGATCAAATTGGCAAACAGGATGAACAGAAACAACGAGAAGACGAGGGGGAAGAAAGCCATACCCTTTTCCCCGGCGTTCTCGCGCAATGTCTTCGACACGAATTCGTAGAGGATCTCGGCTAAGGACTGCCAGCGCCCCGGCACAACGGTGCCCCTGCGGGACGACAGGAACATGAACGCAGCCGCGCCCAGCACCGTCAGCACCATGAAGAGTGCCGAATTGGTGAAAGCAACCGGCTGGCCGCCGATTTCGCCAAGTTCAACGATGGGCTTGATTGCGAATTGTTCGATCGGCCCTGCCATAGGACACCCTCCTATGGGGCCGTCCCCGATGCGAACACTGGCGCGGGTCGTCCCGCGCGGCCCTGTAAATAGTGATTCTTGAACGGAGAGGCAAGAGGGTGTCGCCCATATCGCGCCAACAGAAACTTGATCGCGTATCCCATGGATCAGGGAGCTTTTTCGGGTATCCTGTCGTTCTTATCCATAGATTATGCCGGGAGATCGATTGATGACCATCTCAAGACGTAATTTCATTGTTACAGCATCTGCTGCCGGGGCCGGATTGGCTTTATCGCCTTTGGAGCTCAACAAGGCGGCAGCCGAAACAGGCAGTCCTAAAGTGCTAACCCCTTCACAGGTAGAAAATCCGGGCTTCCATCGCTTTCAGTTTGGTGATTTCGAGATCACCACGCTTTCCGATGGGCGCCGAGCAGGCGAAGCGCCCGAAAAGACATATGCGGTCGATCAGGACCCGAAAGTGGTTGCCGCACTTCTTGAGGAAAATCTTCTGCCCGCCGACCGCTTCGTCAACAGCTTCACGCCAGTGCTCATCAATACAGGTAAGGAGCTTGTCCTGTTTGACACCGGCATGGGAGCAGGTGCTCGCGGAGCGGGATTGGGCAAACTGGCCAGTGCTCTTGAAGCTTCGGGCTACAAGACGGACGATGTGTCTCTGGTCGTATTGAGCCATTTCCACCCTGATCATATTGGTGGACTGATGGAAGACGGCAAGCCAGCCTTCGCCAATGCGCGCTACGTCACCGGACAGAAAGAATTCGACTTCTGGACCGATCCCGCGCGGCTCGACAGCCCCGCCAAGACCGTTGCTGAAATGGTGGCCAAAAACGTCAAGCCTCTCGCGGAGAAGATGACGTTCCTGGGCGATGATAGCGAAGTCATTTCCGGTATTCATTCGGTGGCAGCTTATGGCCACACGCCGGGTCATCTGGCTTTCAGGGTCGAAACGGGCGGCAAGTCGTTGATGTTGGTCTCGGATACGGCGAACCATTTCGTCATTACGTTGCAGCGGCCCGAATGGCACGTTTCCTTCGATATCGATAAGGATGCTGCCGTCCAGACCCGCAAGCGCATGTTTGACATGATCGCCACCGACAGGCTTCCTTTCATCGGTTATCATATGCCGTTTCCGGCACTGGCCTATCTCAAGCGGGAAGGCGAGGGCTATCGCTACGTTGCGGAAACCTATCAGCTGCGTGAGAAATAGATTGAGGCGGTTTAGTACTAACGCCCACCGGCAACGTCGATGAATGTTCCGGTTACATAGGCGGGGGCGTCGTTGAGCAGCCAGAAAATGGCTTCCGCGACTTCCTCTGCCTTGCCGGCGCGTCCAATAGGTGTACCGGCGCCCAACCTCGCCGCGCGATCCGGATTGCCGCCACTGGCATGGATCTCGGTATCGATCAGGCCTGGACGCACGGCATTGACGCGAATGCCTTTCGGTGCCAGCTCTTTCGACAGGCCAGTGGTCAGCGTATCAAGTGCACCTTTCGCTCCGGCATAATCCACATATTCAAACGGCGATCCAAGTCGCGATGCCATCGATGACACGATGACTATGGCACTGTCTGGCTGCAAGCGCCGGGCTGCTTCGCGGGCGCATAGATAGGTGCCGTAAACATTCACGTCGAACATCATTTTCAGACGATCAGCACTCATATCCGCAAGCGGCATGGTCTGAGCAACGATACCGGCATTCAGGACGACGCCTTTCAGCGGACCAAGATCGGCCTCCGCCTTGTCGAACATGGCGATCACGTCTTGTTCTCTGGATATGTCGCCCTGGATCGCAAGCGCCTTCGCACCAAGCTTCGCTGCCTCAGTCACCGTTTGCTGCGCAGCCTGTTCGTTCCCCGCATAGTTCAGAGCCACAGACCAGCCTTGCGCTGCGCTGCGCAGAACGGTAGCGCGACCAATGCCGCGACTGCCACCAGTGATCAGGGCGTTCTTCATGCTCTCCTCCATGCAATCATGGCAGAGCTAATCCGATTTGCACGTTGTGTGCAAAGGAAAGATCGTATGAAAATAAAGGTTTGGGGAAGAAAAATGGTCGGAGCGGCGGGATTCGAACCCACGACCCCTTGACCCCCAGTCAAGTGCGCTACCGGGCTGCGCTACGCTCCGAGCCGGGGAAAGCCGTAGATTATAACGACTTGGCACGCAAGGGATAATTTCTCGAAACTGGCAAATTGCACATAACATTCATGCATGGTTCTGAGCATCAGGATCGCGGTGCGAAAAGTATGATGCATGTGCCTGCAAAAGCCGTGCATGCGCCGACCACATCCCAGCGATCGGGGCGCGCTCCTTCGGCAAACCAGATCCACAAAATCGACGCGATGATATAGATGCCACCATAGGCTGCATAAGCGCGACCGGCCACGTTGCTTTCAATCAGGGTGAGCAGATAGGCGAACAATGCGAGGCATACCATGCCGGGTGCCAGCCAAAGCGGTGACTTGTCGAGCTTCAGCCATGCCCAGAAGGCGAAGCATCCGGCGATTTCAAAGAGGGCTGCTGCGGCGTATATCGCGAATTGCAAGTTTCTGCTCTCCTGAGCGTTCTCCAAGTTTGAGCGAAAACTGATACTTGTATTCCAGCCCTGCACAACCCCAGATGATCCCGAATAGCAGATAAAAGTGGCGCCAGTGATCGGTGTCGATGACATTGCCGATCAGGACATGCCCGAGATAGGTTGCGTAGGCAACCAGAAGATAAGGCTGCCAGGGGCGATTGCGAAACAGAAGCTTGAAACCGATCCCGAGTGTCAGGAATGTCAGCGTCAGAAAGGCGATGAAGCCGATCCAGCCATAGTCGAGGACGGCTTTGAGCCAGACATTGTGTGTATCCTCACCGAACATCGGCCCGAACTCGAGCGGCCCGATGCCAAGCGGATGCTGTGTTGCAAGGATCATTCCAAGCCAGTGCCGCGCAAAGCGCCCAAGCCTTGCACTGTCATAGCTCTGTTCGAAACGCGCGCGCTCACGGAAGAAATCGCCGACGCCGGGGATTTGCAGAATAATCAGGATCGCGAGAGTAATTGTTACAACTGCAAGCAGACCAATCACTATCAGGCGTAACCGAAAACGATTGCTGTTGCTTTGCAGGAAGAGCACGCCAAACAGAACGGCAAAGGAGAGGGGAACCATCGCCCAAGCCGCGCGCGAGAAGGATACCAGAACGCCGAGCGTCAGCAGGCAGCAGAAAGGCAGATAGACGGCCATATCGCGAAAGCCCCCGCGCATGATGCGGTAAAGCGTCCAGGTCAGCGGCAATATAAGGAAAGGTCCGTAGACATTGGGGTCCTGAAATGCGCCCTGCGCACGTCCGTAGCGCGTGAAGATTTCTGCGCCCGGAAAGAGGCTGAGATAACCGGCAATGCCAAGGACGGCAGAAAGCACGCCGACAAGAAGATAGGCGTTGAAGATGGTCTTCAGACGCCGGTGGTCACCTTCGATGACAGCGGCGAAGAATACCGATGTGAAAGCCAGAAACAGCGAGACGGCGATATAAAGCGGTGCTTTCTTGACGTCAGCCATCTGCATGACCGAAATCATGCCGCCGAAATTGAAGACAGCAAGCAGGGCGAGCAGCACAAGACTTGTGCGGGTCAGCCGCAATCCGAACAATAGTGCCAGCGCAATCAGGCCGACCATATAGAGTTCATAAGGCGCAGGCTCGCTCATCACGAAGCCGAGCAGAAAAACGCCGAAGCCGATTGCGATATTGGCGATGAGGCGGTTGAGCGCGCGTTTGCGCGCCAAATCTGCCGACAGCATCAGGGCTGGACGCGAACTGCCGTCAAACCGTTGCGCCATGCTGGTCAATAGGCGTTTTCCGTATTGAGAAGTCGCATCGGTGTCAGGAACAGGATTTTCAGATCGAGCCAGAGCGACCAGTTTTCGATATAGTAAAGGTCGAACTCTGTGCGCATGCGGATCTTGTTCTCATTGTCGATTTCGCCGCGCCAGCCATTGATCTGCGCCCAGCCGGTGACACCCGGCTTCACGCGGTGACGCGCGAAATAGCCATCGACCACCTCATTATAGAGCACATTGTGCGAATGGGCGGCGACTGCATGCGGGCGCGGGCCGACGAGCGACAGGGAACCGGCGAGAACATTGAAGAACTGCGGCAGCTCATCGATCGAGGCTTTGCGAATGAAGCGTCCGACGCGGGTAACGCGAGGATCGTTCTTGGTAACGGCCTGCTTGGCGGTGGGGTCGCACATCTCGGTGTACATGGACCGGAACTTCCAGACATTGATAACTTCATTATTGAAGCCATGCCGCTTCTGTTTGAAGATCACAGGGCCCTTGCTGTCCAGCTTAATGGCAATCGCCGTGCCGATCATGATCGGCGACAGAAGAACGATGCCAACAATGCTGAAGGCAACGTCGAAGATGCGCTTGGCAACAGAATCCCAATCGTTGATAGGCTTGTCGAAAATATCCAGCATCGGCACCGCGCCGACATAGGAATAGGAGCGCGGGCGGAAGCGCAGGTGGTTGTTGAGCGCTGACAGCCGGATATCGACCGGGAGAACCCATAGCTTCTTGAGTAGTGCCAGCACGCGGGCTTCGGCGCTGATCGGTAGCGATACGATCAGCATGTCGATGTGGGCGATACGGGCAAATTCGATCAGTTCGTTGATATTGCCGAGCTTGGGATAGCCAGCAACGATGGGGGGAGAGCGCTTGTCGTCGCGGTCATCGAAGATGCCGCAGATACGGATATCGTTGTCGGGCTGCTGTTCGAGCGAGCGGATAAGCGCTTCTGCATTGGGGCCGCCGCCGACGATGACAGCGCGGCGCTCCATTGTGCCATTGCGTGCCCAGCGCTTGATTTTCCAGGCGACGAAGATACGGGCAATTAAAAGCAGGACACAGGCGCTGAGCGCCCAATAAAGGAACCAGCCGCGCGAGAAATCGGACGATGCTTTGAGCAGAAAACCGGCAATGGCAAGGGTACCAAGCACGGCTGCCCAACTAATGAAAAGCCGCCGCAGATAGCGACCGGGACTACGCAATATATTGATCTGGTAACCGTCGTTGATTTCCATCAGCAGGACAAAAAGCGCGCCGCCCACAACCATGATAAGGGGATAGTAGAAAACCAGATGTGTGCGGATGCCGACATAAAGCAGAAAGCTCAGAATGCCGGAGCAAAAGACAAGCCCGAACTCCACCATGCGCATGACGCCGCTCAGCATCAGCGGCGAAAACGTATCGTGCTGATATTGTTTAGCCATCTGGCGCGCCAGTGGGCTAAGCTTCACCGGGCCTTTCGGCTTGGAATCTTGTCCGGTCTCCTGCTTGCTGCTGGCTTCTATGGCTTTGCGGCCAAAAGGAGAAAGCGCATCATTATCTCGCACAACATTGCCCCTGATCGTAAAATGACAGCGTAGTAATTAGACCGAGAATCCTAAGCAGAATATAAATGTCGCGTGACAAGCTTTTGACTTAGGTAAACACTCAATTAAATACTCGGTTGAAAGCTGTTACTGTTAGTAACGGCTAAAATAGCATGATCTCCGTCCGTATTGATACAGCATTGGCTGCAGGAACCGATACGCGCCAGTTGTCGCAAGCCAAGCCAGTGCAAGGCTTGCCTTGTCTCATTATATTGCCTAGGACGGTGATATGAAACCGTTGGAAGATAAAGCTGCGGGCGGCATTTTGCCGTCAAACTGTTCGGCACATGTTGCCGCCAACAGACCAGCTTTGTTTCCGCTCCTGATCGGCACCAGATCAGACGATGTCATGGGGTTGCTGCGCGCCTGACCGCTCAGCGACCCAAAAAATCCTGATGACAGCAATTCACGCTGCGATCTTTCAAGGTCGCATTAACTGTTTGTTTTAAAGCGCTTTATCTAAACCGTTCTAGTGTTTTGGAGGGCGCTCTAGGGTTGATCATGACTATCTGGGCCGAACTGGCTAGAGCGGGCAATCATGCCGGCGATGAAATTTTGTTGCGAAAACGCGATCACATCTATGAAATTCGCTATAACGGCCTGGAATTGATGTCCAACGTCAATTTCCAGTCCGAGACCGTGCTGGCTGAAAGGTCGCTTCGCCTGCACGGACGGAAAGTGTCGCATATGCTTATTGGCGGACTTGGCATGGGCTTCACACTTCGGGCAGCACTCGATCTGCTTGGACCCGATGCCAGAGCCACGGTATGCGAGCTCGTCCCCGAGATCGTGGAGTGGAACCGGACCCATATCGGTCATCTGGCCAACCATCCATTGAACGATCCGCGTGTCGATGTTCGGGTCGCCGACGTGATGGATGTTCTTCGCGCAGAGCCTGGTCGATATGATGCCATATTGATGGACACGGATAATGGACCGGATTTTACCGTCCGCGATGCCAATGGCGCAATCTATGAAGATGACGGTCTGAGGCTGGTGAAAAGGGCACTGAAGCCTAATGGCATTGCTGCTTTCTGGTCGGCAACCATATCAGACCCATTCGAAGACAAGCTCGACATGCTACCCTGGGAATGGCAACGCGAGGATATTTCGCTCATCGGCGGGCGTGCCGACGCATTCCACTATATCTATTTTGCGGCGCGTGGCGGGTTTCGGTCACAGTTCGAGCGGTCGGTATCTGCGTCCGAACCCTTCGCTGCGATGGTGGGCTGAGGGAAGTATCCGTCAGTCTTCCGGGATGGCTCGATCCGGATGCGCCTCGTAATAGATTGTCTCGATCGAGTGCGCCATGGATTGCTGGCTGAAGCGCTCGTGCAGCCGGGTCACCTCCGGCATCGCGGCTCGAAACGTTGTGAGATCATCTGCAGCGTCCAGCATCCTGTTCGCAAGTGCCTCCTCCTCGGGCTCCACCAGCGCCGAGGAACGAGGTCCGAACACCTCGGGAATGCCGCCGACATTGCTGGCGATGACAGGCTTTCCGGCGGCGAGCGCTTCCAGCACGATATAGGGAAATGCTTCGGCACGCGATGGAACCACCATTATTCGCCCCAAAGCAAAAGCTTCTCGCGCAGCCATTCCGGGCAGAAAGCGAATTTGTCCGGAAATTCCCAGTTCGTCGGTCAGGTTGATGAAATCGGGCTTTTCCGCACCATCTCCCACCATCGTTGCAGTGAAAATGCGCTGGTGCTGGTCGCGCAGGCGCGCAAGGGCACGGATCAGAAGGTCTGGTCCCTTCAGTTCACGCATCGTGCCGACAAAGAGAAAATCGCTGGCATCGGGCGCATCGGCAACCGGGATGAACTCGTCCTCGGCCAGGCCGTTATAAACGACGGCGTGGAGGCCATAGGGCCGCCCTACCTTTTCTTCGTAGATACGCTTTTCGAAGTTGGAAACGAACATCACTGCATCGGTCATAGGAGCCAGCATTTTCTCAACCAGAAAGACAGCGCCGCCGCGGCGCGTCTTCCGGTCGAAATGCAGACTACCGCCATGCGGTGAATAGATACGGGCTACGCGAGACCTAAAAACCCGTAAGACTGAGCCGAACAAACGTGCATAGACGCCACCTTTGGCGCCATGTCCGTGCAATATGTCCGGCTGCAATTTCTTGATGATGCGATATGCTTTGTACGCTGCCGCTGCGTCGCCCAGTCCGACATGGCGCTGCATGGCAATGCGATGAAGGCCGAGCGTGAGCTTTGGCCGTAATTCTTCCAGAAGCGCGTCTTCGCGCGGGCCGCCTGTCGTGGCATCGCAGACGATGCCGACCGCGTGGCCTTTTTCCGCCTGCAGGCCCACGAGATCGCGAACATGACGGAAGAGCCCGCCGGTCGGTTCGCGGAAACAGTGGATGATACGCAGTGGGGAGGCATTGGTGTCATCAGCCATCAATCGCCATCAAAACAGACGTTCGCGCACATAGATCGTGTCGCCCGGCAGGATTGGATCGGAAATCAGCACGCGACCAGTCAGAACCTTGCCGTTGAACTGGCGCGTGATGTCGACATTCTCCTGATTGGCGCGTGGGCTGAAACCACCAGCAGCGGCGATTGCCTTTTGCGCGGTCATGCCCGGAACATAGGAATACTGGCCAGCGGCGCCGACTTCACCCATCACAAATATCGGGCGATAGCGGTCGATTTCCGCGCTGACGTCGGGGTCACGCAGATAACCGCCACGTAACTTTGATGCGATGATGCCTTCAAGCTGCTTGGACGTCTTGCCGCGTGCCGGAATGCTGCCGACGAGCGGGAAGGCGATATAGCCAGCCTGATCGACGCTATAGGTATTTGTGAGGCTCGGCTGCTCGAACACCGTAATACGTATGCGATCACCAGCATCCAGCATGTAAGGCTGGTTCAGCGCCTCGTGGAACGCAGGCGGGGCAGGGCGATAGCTGGAGCATGCGGAAAGCGTCATGGCGGCAAGGCCTAGCGCCACGAGCAGAGCGTGGCCTTTGCGCTTGTTATGAATTGTCTTCGCCGTCATCTTCCGCCTCGGTTCTTCCGAAAAGCAATATTTCTTACGAACGCAATCGACGCGGTACTGACAGCGCGATTACGAATATCGGTTGCAAGCGTTATCGATTGATTAGGGTTAATGGCTGGTAAAGAAGACAGGGATCTGCGCAAAATCTTTGTAGCTCGCCAACTGTTGGGAACTTATCCTGCTTAACCCTCTGGTTACCTTGTTCCTTTACCTTCCGGCCAGATTCGGGGGTGCATTACCCCACGCGGGCGAGAGCGATCACGCGCGCAAGCGCACTCGCGAAGTCCATGGAGAATGGGGAATGGCAGAAGTCGATCCGTTATCAAGGGACGCAGATATTGATATCGGCGCGCTGTTCTCCAGCTTGCGCCGTCACTGGCTGTTCATTGTCGTTGGTGCGCTTCTCATGGCGGCAGCAGCGTGGGCCATCTGCCTTCTCCTGACGCCGGATTATCGCGCTGAAGCGCGCATCATGATCGAGGCCCGCGAATCCATCTATACCCGCCCCAATGGCGAAACAGCAGCCGAGCGACCTGTCTTCGACGCCGAAGGCGTGAAGAGCCAGGTTGAAGTGTTCTCTTCCGGCGATCTCCTAAAAAAAGTTTCCGACGAACTCAAGCTGACCAGCAACGAAGCCTTCACGACAACGGAAGTGAAGCCGTGGACCCGCGTTCTCATCATGCTCGGCATGCGGACCGATCCCGCACGGTTGACCCCGGAAGAGCGCGTTCTACAGAAGCTTCGCAAGAATATGCAGGTTTTTGCCGTCACCGCTTCGCGCGTCATCGTGGTGCAATATAATTCGGCAAGTCCTGAGACGGCGAAGACCATCGCCAATGCGCTTGCCAATCAATACATCCTGTTTCAGCAGGCCGCGAAGCTGGAGTCGAATGACGATGCCACCGGCTGGCTCGCACCCGAGATTGACGATCTGCGCAACCGCGTTCGCGATGCGGAAAAGAAGGTTGCGGATTATCGTGCTTCGCGCGGGCTTTTGACCGGGCAGAGCAACAGTACGATTGCGACACAACAGCTCTCGGAAGTCTCGACCGAACTGACACGGGTCCGCACCAGCCGCGCTTCCGCAGAAGCAAAGGCGGAAAGCATTCGTAAATCGCTGGCCTCCGGTGCTCCCATCGATACGCTGCCGGATGTAGTTGCTTCCGGCATGATGCAGCGCCTTGCGGAAAGACGCATTCAGCTCAACGCCCAGATCGCCGACCTTTCGACGACACTTCTGGAAGGGCATCCCCGCATCAAGGCACTACGCTCGCAGCTTGCCGATCTCGACCAGCAGATCAGGATTGAAGGCCGCAAGCTCGTTGCGAGTCTTGATAATGAAGTCTCAACGGCAAAGCTGCGCGAAGAAGAACTCAATCGTGAACTCAACCGCGTGAAGGCACAGGCGGCGCAAGCGGGCGATCAGGAAGTTGAGTTGCGCGCATTGGAGCGCGAGGCGACGGCACAGCGCCAGCTTCTGGAAACCTATCTGACGCGCTATCGCGAAGCTGCGTCGCGTACCGACCGCAATTATGTGCCGGTTGATGCTCGGGTTTTCTCTTCCGCCGAAGCACCAGCAGTTCCCTATTATCCAATGATATTGCCGATTGTCGGTTCAACCTTTGCGGCTGGCCTGCTTTTGCTGTCGATTTTCGTTCTCTTGCGTGAATTGTTCAGCGGACGTGCGTTCATGACGACGGATGGTCAAAGGGTTGCGGCCGTCGAGGAAATCGAAATGCCGGTTATTGCTGCTGCCGCTGAAGCGGCTGCCGTGCCGCCGTCCAGAGCTGAACGCCGTGATGGCGTTTCCGAGGAAACAATTCTGGCGCGACGCCGTTCATGGACTATGCCGTTTGCGGCGAAGCCGCCGGTTTCCGAAACGAGGAAATCCGTGGAGGAGTTTCCCATGATAAAGCAAGGTGAGACCAAGCAACGCGAGATGAGACCACGCAATCCCAATGGTGTGGAGGCTGTTGCCGATCTGCTGTCCGGCGGAAAGCTGAAACGTATCGTGGTCGTGTCTCCAGAAGGCGATAAAGCATCAGCGGGAGCGGTGCGTCTGCTGCGTGAATTCGCCGACCGCGGAAAACGTGCAATTTTGGTGGATATGACCGCGCAGGGAACTGTCGGGCTTGCCATGCTGGACGGTACGCATCTGCCCGGCATTACCGAGCTTCTGTCCGGCGAGCGCCGCTTCAACGAGGTCATCCACAGTGACCGGTTCTCGCAGGCGCATGTCGTTCCGCTGGGTGAGGCCGATCCTGAAACCGCCATGCGTTCCGCCGACCGGTTACCGCTCATTTTGGATGCGCTGGAAACGGTCTATGATTTTGTTGTGGTGGAATGCGGTCCGTCATCTTCGGAGCAGATTCGACGCATTGCCGATGGACCTGCGTCCGTCGTGATGAGTATCGTCGATCCGGATGACAAGGGCGTTGCGCTGGCTGCTCTCGATCTCGATCAGGGTGGTTATGAAGACGTCGTCATTCTGATGGACGAAACCGTCTGATTGCCAAATACGATTCTGGAACAGCGTCTTAGACCTTGTTTCTGAATCAGATTGCTAAGCACCTCTACCTTCTTGCGAACCTGCTGCGCAGTGTCTTGGCAAGGCCCCAAAGACGCGGATTGCGCTTGAGACTTCCGGCAATGGCATTGCGGACTGATTGCAGCGCCGTGAAAAGCTTTCCTTTGGCGGAAAGCGGTACCAGCGTGTCATAGATCGTGAGCTCGATGTCGCACCATTCGCGCTTGTACGGCTCATCACCGATACCGAAATTGTAGATCGAACGGCCTTCGTCGCAACTGCGGCTGATATCCTCGAAGAAGAGAAATTCACCCGGACTGGCGGAAGTCAGTTCGTCTTCTGCGATCGCGGAGAACTCGACGGTAGGGCCTGTATCGCCAAGCAGCTTTCCGATGATCGAACGCAGGGTTCCGCCAACTTCAAGAAAGCGCAGATCATGCAGATTCCGCCCCTTCGCCAATCCTTCGCCGAAGAAAGCTTTGAAGAAATTGCGCACATTCTCATCGGCGAAAGGATCACGGATTCCCATCTTCCGGAAGCGCTGGGCCTTCATCGCAAAATAAAGATCGAGAACCGTGTCTGATTCCGCTTGGTTCTGAGGCCCCGCAATTCTCCAGCCACCGCTTTCTTCGTAGCGACGACTGTGCTGGCGATGCTTTTTCAGCTTTCGCTTGCGATTGGCGCGATCAAGCACGGCATCGAAGCCACCACCAAGCGAGGCGGCGAGAACCGGATTTGGGTTGGGCGCTTTTCTAAGAGTGAGCAGCGGGTTGGTCACGGCTTGCAGTTCCGATAGCTGGCGTGTCAGTGACAGTGCGTCGATGTCGGGCCGCGCTTTGCGGATTTTCTCGATCAGTTGCCGGACCATCTCGGGTCCGAGGACACCGTCATATTCCTTTCGCAGCCACGGGAAATTGCAATTGGCGTGGCTCCCGCCGGGATAGCGCGCAATTTTCGCGCCGCTCTGGCTTACGACTTCCAGCGGCACGAGCAGGATTGGACCATCGCCGTCAAAGAGCCCGATGACGAAACTGTCGGCATTGACGATTGCGCGCCAACTATCGATCCATGCGAACGATTGTGGCGCACCGTGAATAGCCGCGGGATCGCTCCAGAGCCGGCTAATATCGCTGAAATCTGTAAGAATGTACGCTGCAACTTCACCCGCCATCGTCTGCAGCATCCTCAAATGGGATTAATGTTGCTTCTTGCGTGGCGGTTGCGCCATCCACCAGATGATGCCCATGGCTGGCAGAACCCAGAGAATGCCGGTCACGAAGAAATAAAGGAGGTGCACCCATGCGCTCGATTCAGCGAGATGCGCCACGGCGATGATGGTCGCGAACACCGCATAGATGATGACCAGTGAAACCAGCAAAAAAGTACCGATCAGTTTCTTCAGCCGAACGGGCATGGCGCAGTTCTCCTTTTCCCGGCACATCACTAGCGCGTGAGAAGGGGTAGCGAAAGGGCAAAAACGCGGCGGCATGTCGCGTGGTGGCAACTTGTAACGGGTTCGCCTATGCGGCATGTATCCTTCGGCTCAATATTGAAGGGTGAATGGCATGACGGCAGCAACGGCGCAGCGTGTAGGGCAGGGTTCCAGGTCATCGAAAGAGGACCACGACCGTCGCCTTGTGCGTTATTGGCTTTATGCGGTGTTCGTCGTGCTGATTGCCATCGTGATGGTCGGCGGGGCTACCCGCATGACGGGATCAGGTCTGTCGATCACCGAATGGAAGCCCATTCATGGTGTCATTCCGCCGCTTAACCACGCCGAATGGCTGGAGGAGTTCGACAAGTACCGCCAGATTCCGCAATACCAGCAGATCAACAAGGGCATGTCCCTTGAAGCCTTTCAGTCGATCTTCTGGTGGGAGTGGGCGCACCGTATGCTGGCGCGCTTTGTCGGCTTTCTGGTTGCTGTTCCGCTGGCTTTCTTCTGGGTGACAGGGCGTCTCAAGGGCGGCCTCAAATACCGCATGCTGGGCCTGCTTGCACTCGGCGGCCTGCAAGGCGCTATCGGCTGGTGGATGGTCGCTTCCGGTCTCAGTGAGCTGACAAGTGTCAGCCAGTATCGTCTGGCGATCCATCTGACGACAGCCTGTATCATCATCACAGCGGTGTTCTATATTGCGCGCGGGCTTGTCACCTACAGTGAGCGACCGGCAGAAAGGTCGGTCCAGCGCTTTGCCGGATGGATCGTGTTTGCCGTACTAGTGCAGATTTATCTGGGTGGTCTGGTGGCCGGGCTTCATGCCGGTCTGACCTATAACACCTGGCCGCTGATGGATGGCGCCGTCATCCCGTCCGACCTGTTCATCCAGTCGCCATGGTGGCGCAACCTGTTCGAAAACCCGAAGACGGTGCAGTTCGTGCACCGCATGTTCGCCTATACGGTTCTGGTTCTGACGGTCCTGCATTCCTTGCAGGTTTGGAAGCAGGCCCCGGGCACGACCCATGCGCGCCGCACTATCGTTCTCGTCGGACTGGTTCTCATACAGGCTGTCATCGGCATTGCCACGCTTCTGATGAGCGTTCCACTGCATCTGGGCCTGACGCACCAGTTCTTTGCGCTGATCGTGCTGGCTTTCGCGGTTGCACACTGGCGTGCAACCAAAGGTGCCTATGAAGGATAAACCGTCTGGCGCAGGTGCCTGAGCGCGGAAGCGATCTTCAGTTCCCGCGCTTCGTCCGCGTCGTTGCCGTCTTCACGATGCCACGCGGCTGAGAGACAGCCATAGGCAAAGGCATAATCCAGAATGTAAGCCGGTTCGCGCCCGATGATCGGTGCGAAATGCTCTGCCATGAGCCGGGCGCGCTCAAGGTCGAGGCAGAGATCGTCCCGGTCGAGCGGATTGTAGAAGATATTGGCCGCGTCGAACGCTGCGTCGCCGACAAGTCCATGCGGGTCGATGGCGAGCCAGCCGCGCGGTCCCTTGATGATGTTCTCATGGTGAATATCGCCATGTAGCGGAATGGCCTCGTGCGGCGTTGCCAGCAGGTGTTTCGCGACCGCCGTGCCTTCCGCATAGATCGGACTTTCATTCGTTACGGCGAAGAGACCGGAAAAATGCTTGTCCAGTGGTTGCAAATCAGCCGGTATCGGGGCGGGAGAGGGCGTATGCAGCGCGTTCAGAACCTCGCCGAATATCTGCAGACATTCGGCATCCTTGCCGCGTTTCAGGTGCTCATCAAGGTGATAGTCGCCCGCATGTTCGAGCAACATTGATGTACCATTGAGGTCGTATAATCGCGCCGCACCATGGCCGTTCTGCCAGTCGAGATAATGCGCGCCGCGCAGCTCTTCCATTCCGGCTGGTTTCAACTGCTTGATGACAAAAACCTCGCCTGGATGATCAGTGCGTTCGACCTTCCAGACGAGGCTTGAATGCGTATCCGCCAGAGGCTCGAATGAGCCGATACTCCATTCGATAGGAAATACCGGCTTCTTCATCATCAGACTTTGCCGAGCATGAGATTCATGTTCTGAACGGCTGCGCCCGATGCGCCCTTGCCGAGATTGTCGAGCAGCGCCACCAGATTGACCTCTCCATCGCCTTCAGTGCCGAAGACGAAAAGCTTCATACCGTCCTTGCCGGCAAGCTCTTCCGCATCGACACGCGCCAGACTGGTGCTTTCTTCAAGTGGCACGACTTCAACGATGTCCTGACCGGCATAATGCTCTGTCAGTGCGGCATGAACCTTTGCAAGCGACGGCGTTCCCTCTAGTCCGGTCAGGAACAGAGGGACCTGTACGATCATGCCCTGCGGGAAGCGTCCGACGCTGGGGCTGAAGATCGGGCGGCGATCCAGACGGCCATGCAATTGCAGTTCCGGCACGTGCTTGTGCTTGAGCGGCAGGCCGTAGAGGAAATTGTTTGCAGCAAGATGCTCCGGATGGTTCTTGTCTTCCATCTGCGCGATCATCTGTTTGCCGCCGCCCGTATAGCCCGAAACGGCGTTGACGCTGACCGTATAGTCGGCAGGCAGCAGGCCCGCATCGCGCAGCGGGCGGACAAGCGCAATTGCACCCGTCGGATAGCAACCCGGATTGGCGACCAGGCGAGCGTCGGCGATACGTTCACGCTGGCCCTTGGCCAGTTCGGCGAAACCATAGGCCCAGTCCGGGTGCACGCGATGAGCAGTCGAAGTATCAATGATGCGGGTCGAGTTGTGGCCTTCGAGCAGGGAAACCGCTTCCTTGGAAGCATCATCCGGCAGGCACAGGATCGCAATATTGGCTGCGCGCAGATAGTCGGCGCGCAAGTCCTTGTTGCGCCGCTCGGCTTCCGGAATGGAGATCACTTCAAGATCGTCGCGTTCGGCCAGACGGGTGCGGATCTGCAAGCCAGTGGTGCCGTGTTCACCATCGATGAAGATTTTCGGTTTCATGCATTTTGCCTTTGAATTCAGAAAGTTACGACAATATACGGAATCAGTTTTCGAGCTGCTTGAATCAATTTATGAACAAGCGGCTCATCGTCGTTCTTTCTTCTCAGCCAGAAGGCCCAGATAATACATTGCGATCGTCGCTCCCGCGATTGCTGTTATATCGGCATGATCGTAAGCCGGTGCAAGCTCGACCACATCCGCGCCCACAAAGTCAAGAGCCGTCAGCTTGCGCAGGATGGACAGCATCTTTGCAGACGACGGTCCGCCTGCGACCGGTGTACCGGTTCCCGGCGCAAAGGCCGGATCAAGGCAGTCGATGTCGAATGTCAAATATGTCTTCCTGCCATCGGTGCGTTTCAGGATTTCATCGGCAATCGCCGCCGCCGACATGTCCTCGACCTCATGGCCATAAATGATCTTGATGCCGCAATCTTCTGGCGCGTGCGTGCGGATACCGATCTGGATCGAGTGAGCGGGATCGATAATGCCATCGCGCACCGCGCGGGTCACGAAAGAGCCGTGATCGATGCGCTTGCCATCGTCGAACCACGTATCCTGATGCGCGTCGAACTGAACGAGTGCCAGCGGACCATATTTCGCGGCATGGGCCTTGAGCAGCGGCCATGTGATGAAATGATCGCCGCCAAGCGTTAGCAGAAACGCATCCGATTTCAGGATTTTTGTCGCTTCGCGTTCAATAGTGGCAGGGGTCTTGGTGTGATTGCCATAGTCGAGCAGGCAGTCGCCGTAGTCGATGACGGAGAGATTCTCGAAAAGGTCGCGCTCGAACGGGTATTGCGGATCATTGTCGAAGATCGCCGACGCCCGCCGGATCGCCTGCGGACCGAAACGTGCGCCGGGCCTATTGGATACGGCTGCATCGAACGGAATACCCCAGACAACGGCGTCTGCGCCCTTCAACGACTTCGTGTACATACGCCGCATGAACGACAATACACCGGCGTGGGTCGGGTCCGTTGCTGCGCTTGTCAGGCTGCGGGCAGTAATCGCGTGGTCGATAGTCTTTGAAGGCATGGCTGTTACCCGGATAAGGTTAGATTTCTATAGCGGTTTCATTCGCTTTTGGCATCAAATCCATAAGCACGCTCTACGCGACCGATACGTACGCGATAGGTTTCATACCACTTCTGGCGTCCGAGCTTCTGCGCCACCAGATGGTCCACTTCGCGCTTCCATGCATGGATGCTGGCTTCGTCTGCCCAAAACGAATTGGTGATGCCGAAGCCTTCCGCGTCGCGCGCGCTTTCAATGCCGAGATAGCCCGGCTGCTTCGCTGCAAGTTCTCCCATCTGAACCGCCATCTCGCCATAGCCATCATCCTCGCCGATGATACGCTGCGAAGCGAAGGTGACGATCAGATAAGGAGGCTCCGGTGTGACCGCAAAGCGGCTTGGTGCTGCAGACGAGGACATGGGCTTATCCGTTCGTGAAAGTGGTCGGAGAGGCTTCAGCTTTTTTATACTCATGACGACTATCGAACCGGCTTGCAACTGTGATGAAGCCGCACTGCCGCCCACAATGTTGAGGGCACATATCGGCGATTGAGGCGCGGGAATTCATCGGCGCTAATGTCCCTCTTTCAAAGAGGGACATTATGCGAAGAACTTTACTTACTATTTCGGTCATTGTTGCTTGTTCTGCTTCCCTTGCGGGTTGTGCAACGGATCAGCGTACGGCCAGATTTCAGCTCGAGCAGCAGAATGTAAGCGCAATCAACTGGATGCAGCAGTCAGGCGAGTATGATGCGCTGGCCTATCAGACGTTCAACGGTGCGCGTCAGGCTTTCGATGCAGTAAAACCGACAAAGGGAAGGCGGAAGGCTGTGATCGTCGATCTCGATGAGACCATGATCGATAATACCGCCTATGCCGGATGGCGTGTCAAACAAAGCGTGCCCTACACGGAGAAGACATGGGCGCGCTGGATGGCTGCCGAACAGGCAGGTCCAATTGCAGGTGCCGTGGAGTTTGCCAGACATGTCAACGCGAATGGCGGCACGATGTTCTATGTCACGAACCGCGATGCGAAGTCATTTGAGCCAACGGCAGCAAACATAAGAAAACTGGGGTTCCCCGGCGTATCTGCGAAAACACTTTTGTTGAATAGCGGTCAGTCCAAAAAGCATAGCCGTTTCGATGCTGTCAAAGCAGATGGCTTTGATGTTGTCGTTTACGTCGGTGACAATCTCAACGACTTTGGAGCTGCGACCTATCACAAGAACAATCAGCAGCGACGCACATTCGTAGAAGCCAATCGCGAAGCCTTCGGGACGAAGTTCTTCATGCTACCCAATCCGAGCTATGGCGACTGGGTTTCCGGGATGGCACCCGATTATTACAAGCAATCGCCTGAAAAACAGCTCGATATCAGCCGCAAGTCCATCCGCAGTTGGGGCGGCTGAAATCCGGCATTGAATGAAACAAAAAAGCGGACCCGAAGGTCCGCTTTTCCGTAAGCTCTGAAGCGATAGATACTAGCGCTTGGAGAACTGGCCCTAAGCGCGTTAGCGCTTGGAGAACTGGAACGAACGGCGAGCCTTGGCCTTACCGTACTTCTTACGTTCAACAACGCGGCTATCGCGGGTCAGGAAGCCACCCTTCTTGAGAACCGTGCGCAGGCCCGGCTCGTAGTAGGTGAGGGCCTTGGAGATGCCGTGACGAACAGCACCGGCCTGACCGGAGAGACCGCCACCGGCAACGGTGGCAACGATGTCGAACTGACCAGCGCGATTCGAAGCAACGATCGGCTGCTGCAGGATCATCTGCAGGACCGGACGTGCGAAATACTTTTCGAATTCCTTGTCGTTGATGGTGATCTTGCCGGTGCCCGGCTTGACCCATACGCGTGCAACGGCGTCCTTACGCTTGCCGGTGGCATAAGCGCGGCCCTGTGCGTCCAGCTTCTGGACATGAACCGGAGCGGCAGCTTCGGTCTTGGCAACAGTGCCGAGTTCTTCGAGCGAGTTGAGCTGCTCAGCCATGATTATGCATTCCCTTTGTTCTTGCGGTTCAGCGCGGCGACGTCGAGGACTTCCGGCTGCTGAGCTTCCTGCTGATGGTTCGGGCCTGCATAGACGCGCAGGTTCTTCATCTGGCGACGGCCGAGCGGACCGCGCGGGATCATACGCTCAATGGCCTTTTCGACGACGCGTTCCGGGAAACGGCCTTCGAGAATCTGGCGAGCAGTGCGCTCCTTGATGCCGCCCGGATGACCGGTGTGCCAGTAATAGACCTTGTCGGTGTACTTCTTGCCGGTCAGAACAACCTTGTCGGCATTGATGATTACGACATTGTCGCCATCGTCAACGTGCGGGGTGAAGGTTGCTTTGTGCTTGCCGCGAAGGCGATTGGCGACGATGGTGGCGAGACGGCCGAGCACGAGGCCTTCGGCGTCGATCAGCACCCACTTCTTCACCACTTCAGCCGGCTTCTGAGAGAAAGTTGCCATTGAAGTCTTCCTTGACTTTATCCCCGATCTTGAAAATCAGGGCTTTTTTTGTTGCTTGTGTTGGATCGTGTCCAACCCGAACGAGCGGGCAAAAGATAACTTCTGCTCAACTCACTGGCGGGTCGATACACAATGTCCGAGTGGGCGTCAAGTCCTATATTCAGAGCGTTGTTTTAAAAACACAGTAAAATCAATATGTTAAACGTTTGGTATTATAATACCGTATCTTTTTTGGATGCTTTATCGCGGCGGGATCGAGTAAGTTGCCGTTGCATGGGCCACCAGCTCGCCACTTGTACCATCGGTCAGGCTGATATCGAGTACAGCAAGCCGTTTGCCGAGTTTCAGGAGGTGTGCGACGGCCTCGACCGTGCCGGGAGAGGGTTTACGCAGAAAGTTGATGTTCAGGTTCGTTGTCACGGCCAGTGCCACCGGGCCAATATGGGCCAGTATGGCTGCATAGGCCGTCACATCGGCGAGTGCAAAAAGCGAAGGGCCGGACACAGTACCGCCGGGGCGCAGATGTTGTTCATCGGCATTAAGCTGCATGGTTGCCGAACCGTCACCAATTGCCGTGATCTCGAAAGCGTTGCCAAGTTGCGGAAACTCGCGCTTCATGAATGCGCGCAGCTCTTCAATGTTCATGACAGGGCTCAACGACCGGCTTGCCACCATGGCGGCATTCCGCTCCTGCGCGGTATTGATATTCATGCGCTCCTCCCAAATTTATTTATCAATAAAGGGAGCGCCACCCTTCATGCAAGCACTCGCTCCAGCGACCGAAGAGGCTAAAATGCAAAACCCTTCCGACGATCAGATTCGCGAGATCCTCCGTTCCGTCAAAACGATTGCGCTTCTTGGCGCATCACCGAAGCCGGAACGCCCGAGCAATGGCGTGATGGAATTCCTGCTTTCCAAGGGATACCGCGTGATTCCGGTCAACCCGGGGCAGGTGGGAAAACACATTCATGGCCAGCGTGTCGTGGCGCGTCTGGCTGATATCGAAGAGCCGGTCGATATGGTGGATGTCTTCCGTGAGCCTTATTCGCTGCCAGGTATCGTGGAGGAAGTCCTTGCAATGAAGCACCGCCCGAAGATCTTTTGGACGCAGCTGGGTGTCGTGCACCAAGAGGCTGGAAATCGTGCCAGTGAAGCAGGTTTGACCGTCGTCATGGACCGCTGTCCGGCAATCGAATATCCCCGCCTGATCGGTTGATGAGAGCTTTCGGATTTAATTTCTGCAAATCCAGTATTTGGCGGAAAATCCTCCTTTGCTTTCCTCGCTGTACAGCCTAGGTTCCAGACCTGTTTGGGGTTTGGGACACAGGAGGAAATGATGTCGAAACGCTCTCCCGGAATTGAAACACTTGCCGTTCACGCAGGGGCAAAGCCCGATCCAACGACAGGTGCCCGCGCAACGCCGATCTATCAGACGACCTCATTCGTGTTTGAAGATGCGGACCACGCAGCTTCATTGTTCGGCCTGCAGGCGTTCGGCAATATCTATACGCGCATCACAAACCCGACGACCGCAGTTCTGGAAGAGCGCATTGCCGCACTCGAAGGCGGTACGGCGGCTGTAGCGACTGCATCCGGTCACTCAGCGCAGTTGCTTGTTTTCCATACGCTGCTTCAACCGGGTGACAATTTCGTCGCCGCGCGCCAGCTTTACGGCGGATCGATCAATCAGTTCGGTCAGTCGTTCAAGTCCTTCGGCTGGCAGGTCCGCTGGGCCGATGCCACCAACCCGACCGATTTTGCAAAGCAGATCGACAGCAAGACACGTGCCATATTTATCGAAAGCTTCGCCAATCCGGGCGGCATCGTGGTGGACATCGAGGCTATCGCCGAAATTGCGCACAGAAACGGCCTGCCACTGATCGTGGACAACACGCTTGCATCGCCTTATCTGGTGCGCCCGATCGAACATGGTGCGGATATCGTCGTTCACTCGCTGACCAAGTTTATCGGTGGTCATGGCAATTCCATGGGCGGCATTCTGGTCGATGGCGGTACATTCGACTGGGCGAAGTCCGGCAACTATCCGCTTCTGACCGAACCGCGCCCGGATTATGCCGGTCTGGAACTGCACAAGACCTTTGGCAATATTTCCTTTGCAATCGCGGCCCGAGTGCTGGGTCTGCGCGATTTCGGCCCGGCCATTTCGCCGTTCAATGCGTTCCAGATCCTCACTGGTGCGGAAACCCTGCCGCTGCGCATGCAGCGTCACAGCGACAATGCTCTGAAGGTCGCATCCTGGCTGCATGGCCACGAGAAAGTGTCTTGGGTGAACTATGCCGGGCTGCCGCATGACAAATTTCATGCGCTCCAGCAGAAATATGCGCCGAAGGGTGCCGGTTCGGTGTTTACCTTCGGTCTCAAGGGCGGTTACGACGCGGGCGTAAAGTTCGTCGACAGCCTCGACCTGTTCTCGCTGCTCGCCAATATTGGAGACACGCGTTCGCTGGTCATTCATCCGGCCTCTACCACTCACCGTCAGCTCAGCGACGAGCAGAAGGTGGCGGCAGGTGCCGGGCCGGATGTGGTGCGCCTGTCTATAGGTATCGAGGATGCGGACGATATCATTGCCGATATTGAGCAGGCGCTGGCAAAGGTCTGATCCATGAGCCGGTTTCTCGATTTCGACCTGACCGGCATCGAACCGGAGGAAGGCGCGCCGCTACCGGAGCGCATTATTTCCGGTGCCCCGAAATTCCGCACGTGGAATTTGGAGGAGAATACCGAGGGCACGCTCTTTGCTGGCATATGGGAGAGCACGCCCGGAAAGTGGCGCATCGAATATGATGAATGGGAGTTCTGCCACATCCTGTCAGGCCGGTCTGTCCTCAGCGAAGAAGGCGGACCAAGCCGGGAAGTCGGGGCGGGAGACAGTTTTGTCATCCGACCGGGTTTCAAGGGAAGCTGGGAAGTCATCGAGACCACCCGCAAGGAATATGTCATCAAGCTCTGACATTGGTTCCTTCTATGCAAAACACCCGCCGGATTTCGGCGGGTGTTTTTGTTTCAGTTATGCGGACCACGCCTGATCGGCTGGATAACTGGCAGATTGCCCGGATTCGGACGACCTGCACCATCGTTGCCTGTTGGCGGACGGTCCGGCCGCGGTGGACGCGGACGATCCGGTCTGTTGGTGTCAGGACGACGTGGACGGTCCCGGTCGCGATAACGATAATAATCACGGTCACGATAGTAGCGTGAATCTCTATAGTAGCGTGGATAACGTGGGTAGTTCCGATAATAGCCGCCACTATTGTAAACGACTCCCGTGCCGACATATCCACCGCGAACATAGTACGGATCATTATAACCTGAGCCGTAATAACCCTCGGAGACACAACCGCTGAGCGTCAGACTGGCAGCGCCGATGCCGAGCGCCAGTAAAATGGATTTCAATGACATGTTCGCTACTCCCGAAAAGCCGGGGCCAGCGCTGGAATACGCAATAACCACGCGGCGAACCACTATTTAAAGGGATTATGCGCGTTTCTATCTGAAGCCCATAATCAATAAAGATTGCAGAGCGTTAGCTTGGTTAGCTGCGATCAAACCTCCGCGTAAGGCCGTGAAATATGTTCCACACATACATAGTAAACGCGTGGGGATTTCAAAAGTTGCTGTTGAGAAGGCAGAACGTCTCCGCAAAAAGCAAAACCGCCCCGAAGGGCGGTGGCATTATTGTCGCGTTTGCAGAGCCTATTAGTTGCCGCCAGCACCACCAATAGCGGTCGCAATGGCAGTGAACTGGGTGCGGATGGTGGTGCCGAGAGACGTCGTTGCGCCGATGATGACGACAGCAATCAAAGCCGCGATGAGGCCGTATTCGATGGCGGTAGCGCCGGATTCGCTTTTACGAAAGCGTGCAATAAGCTTGGTCATGTGTTGCTCCTGAGATCATTCTTGCTTGTTTAGTGGTCTCTGTGACCTGAGAGCAAACTACCCAGCAAATATGTGCACCCTCTTAAGTTGCATGGTAAACGGAAGGTGAGTATCGCATATGATTAATAAAGTGCTGAATTAAAAACGAAAACTTCAATAGCGTCGTACGTTGTATTTAAGCGATATCGAATATAAATCTTCAGGCAAGGAAAAGCCCCGCTTACGCGAGGCTCTCTTTTTCTTGGAAGCTGCGATCTGCCTTACTGCGGCAGCTGGGCGCCAGCCTGCTTAACGGCATCAGCCATGGTCTGGCAGAGCTTCTCCTCGGAGACATTCTGCGCTTTTGCGCTGGTGGCAATATCCTGTTCCATGCCCATCGCAGAGACCTTACCCTGCTTACCGGTTGCTTCGGCAGCGTCGGCCTTGGTGGTGTCGGATGGGGCGGGGATCAGCGCAATCATTTTTGTCTGGATTTCGATGGCGCCGCCATCGGTATAACCCTTTTCCTGGCAGTACTGGAGTACGCCAAGCTGGTTGCGAGCTGCGTTATAGGCCATCTCCATCTGTTCAGGCGTTGCCTGTGCAAAAGCCATCGTAAGATTTGCACCGAGGAAAAGACCGGTCAAAGAAACACGTACCAGATTGCGCATGATAATTCATCTCCATGAGTCAAATACACGCTGAGATAGAGCGAATTTTCCGGCGAAGGGAACTCAAGAAAAACTAATTAGTGAAATGAAATATAACGAAAATAGTTTCTGTCCGGAGCGACATAAACGTCATAAATATTTCAACATAACGATATGCACGAAATTATCTCACAGGTTGTACCAGATTGGCGATGAGCCGGAATGCACCGGGCACAAGCTTGTCGAGCTGATGATGCAGGACGAGGCTCGTATGCGTATGGCGGCCTTTACCGATACTGGCTGAAACAAGCGCGCCGAAGAGCGGCTGTTCTCCCTCATCATGCATGGAAAGCAGCGGCTGATAGTCGTCATCCCATGCGGAAGCGAAATAAAGCCCACGTTCCTTGTACCATCCATTCCAATCACGTTCGCTGATAATATTGGGGCTGACGAGCAGGGGATGCTCAGGATCGAGAACTGTAACTGCGGCATGGGGATTCGTAACGCGCCAGCGCAATGACGGGGAACCGATGGCTAATCTTCGCGGTGGTGTCCGATCCGGATGCCAGCCATCGGATGGACGATGATAGAGCGTCACCAGATGTCCGCCATTCTCGACGAATCGATGCAGATTGTCCGTTGCTGCGGCGAGATCAGCGTGCAGGCCGAAGGCGAATATACCGACCACGATGGTGGTGAATTGCGAAAGATCACCGGAAAGATGGCGTGCTTCGACATCGGTGACATCAAATCCCATGCGTTTCAGCCAAAGACCAACATTGTCTGCCCCAGCGCCGATATAGCCGATACGCGCATCAGGCAATTTCACGTCGAGTGCCAATACAGGCAGCACGGCAGGCTCATGCCAGACGGTTTTACCGATATGCGGGTAGCTGGCTACCTGCGTCTGCCATGCAAGACGTCCGTTGATCGTGGCCTGTAGCGCAGTCAAGCCGGGCTCTGGATCGAAAGGCCCGTGTAGAACAGCATCCTGCCCGATTACGCCGACGCTCCAACCGGTTTGCGCTGTGAATGTGACTTGGCCGGTCTCGCCATCGACCACAAGCCGGATCGGCGAGGGATACTGCTTGCCCGATATGATGACTGCTGGCGGATCAATCCTTAACGAGGCAGATGGAACAATGGCAAGCGGCTCTTCGAGATCGAAGCTGCACGCAGCCAGGTGACCGTCAAATTGCGCCTTTAACCGGATATAGGCCTGTCCGTTGCCACCGAGTGACCGCCACGCCGGTTCAAAAAGCGGGGAAAGTGCTGCCTCCTTTGCCAGTGACACAGCCAGAATTTCCCTCTCGGGCGTCACGTACTCGCAAGCGGTCGAACAGCTTTCTGGCAATATGGGGTCGGCTGTTATTGCGACTGCCGTCGCTCCGGGGCCGTATTCGACAACAAGGCGGGTTTCTCCACCTGTAGGCAATATGGCTTCTTCCAGATAAGCCCGCTCGAACAAAGACGCTGCTTCGATCAAGATGGCGTCGATTTCCCACTGCTTGCGTTCCAGCCTGTGCCCGTGCTGCACGAGGAAACCTTGCGGTGCGCTGGTCAGTACAGTTTTCAGGCTTTTCGCAGCACCGATAAGATTTTTGACAATGGTTTCGCGCTCAGGAAAAGCCGCAATAGTCCGCTCGACAGACAAATGAGCGTCAAGAAGCTGCTTCCGGGTTTCAAGTGTCAGTCCATCGACCTCAGCCAGTGTTGCGAGAGATTCCGGAATACCTTCAAGAATTGTTGTTTCAGCACAGCTTTCCGGCAGTTTCAAATGCAGCGGCCATTCGCTCTTGGGCGTTTCCGGCCAGCGCCCCATGCCCTGCGTGG
Source organism: Ochrobactrum sp. BTU2 (assembly GCF_024539785.1). Classification (NCBI taxonomy): domain Bacteria; kingdom Pseudomonadati; phylum Pseudomonadota; class Alphaproteobacteria; order Hyphomicrobiales; family Brucellaceae; genus Ochrobactrum; species Ochrobactrum sp. BTU2. Next base: position 207,635 of record NZ_JAHWRG010000007.1, read on the forward strand.
CGTGACAGGCACGCGACCATTCACCGATACGGTCGTAATCGGCACCGGTCGCAGCGTCGCGACCCGCCGCGTGAACGGTCAATGTCGTATCGGGCGGAGGAAGCTCGTCATCATAGGTGTCGCCGCCGCCTGACCAGGCAGGGAGATAGAATTTTGCCACCTGCCACGGCATCAATCCCTCGGCAAAATGTTCGGGAAAGGCATCGGGATCGGCGGCGAGCCGTATGGCCGTTTCCGCCGCCCGCGTCATGGCGCGGTGGTGGCCATGCTGGCCGGGAACATCAAGAAAGGTCGGCAGCACGATATCCGGACGCTCGGTGCGATAGGCGCGTACGAGCCGCTCGACGGTTTTCTTCTCACCCCAGTGGGCAAAGGTACCGTCACCATCCTTGGAGAAACCGAAGTCGTGGACGGAATCGTCTGGACCATGGCCGAGCCAATGCACGTCGCAATCGAGAATGCGCGCTGCTTCTTCCATCTCACGGCTGCGGATCACACCGAGCGCACCACCGCGTTCCGGGCCAAGCGCATTTTGCCCGCCTTCGCCGCGTGTCGAACAGGCGATCACCACCCGTATACCAAGTCCGAACCGCAAATAGGCCATCAGGCCGCTCTGCTCATCGTCAGGGTGCGCACCCGTATGCATCAGCGTGACGGTAGAGCGCAGCCTGCTTAGAGCGCGATGCAGACGGACGAGGGCAGGAGACGACTTCTGGCGCTCGATGCGCTGAAGGGCGGTGAGCATGGTCAGATTTCCGAATTGGTATCAAGCTTCGGCGTCATGGCCTCGAACATCGGCAGTGATGCAGCGCCCAGGGCGGCGGTGAACTGTCCCGTCTGCCCTCGAATGACTCGTGGCAACGCACGGGCGCGGCGGCTGGCAACCGAAATCGGCAGACCACCCATATGCCAGATCAGGTCGTCGATGATCGCATCGGGCAACATGCCGCCCAGAATGATTGTCTCGGGGTCGAGAATGTTTTCGATCATGGCAATCATCGGCGCCAGATGATCGGCAGCTTCCTGTAACCAGCCCATCAGAACTGGGTTGCGGTTTCCATGCAGCTTTTCCAGCGCGTCGAAATCGGTGTCCTCAATCCCTGCTGCGTGAAGCTTTTCCCGCAAGGTATGAAGGGAGGCATAGGTTTCGAGGCAACCCTTCTGGCCGCAGGCGCAGCTGCGCCCATTAGGCGTGATGACGATATGACCGATTTCACCGGCATTGCCGAAAGCGCCGCGAAACGGTGCGCCGTCCTGAATCATGCCAAGCCCGATACCGGCACCGAAATAAATCATGGCGAAATTGGAAATCGCGTGTCCTGCGCCGAACAGGCGTTCGCCGACGGCGGCGGCATTCGCGTCGTTTTCGACCAGAACGGATTCGCCGCAGGCTTCGCTCAGAACCGCCGCTGCATCGATCCCGGACCAGCCGGGCAGGGTGGTCGGACCGACAGAACTCATGCCTTCGATGTCGAACGGACCTGGCATCACGACACCTATTCCAAGCAGGCGCGCGGGAAACGAAGTCTTCACCGCATCGACTTCTTTTCGCAATTGTGTGGAGAGCCTGTCGGGGCTGACATCCTGAATGGGGCGCACATGCTGCGTGCGCGGCTTGCCGGAAAGATCAAGCACCGTCGTCACCATATGCGTCGAACCCATTTCCACACCGATGGTCATCGCGCCTTCGGGATTGACGGCAAACTGGATCGGCGGCTGGCCGCGCCCCGTTTTCAGTCGCCCCAGCTGCATGAGCAGATTCTCTGAAACCAGCTCATCGACGATATTGGCGATGGCCTGTGCGGTCAGATGCGTAAGGCGGGCGATATGCATCCGGCCGAGAGGACCGTGGCGGCGCACGACATCAAGCACTACACGTCGGTTATGGTCACGAATTCGCTCGGGATTCTTGCCGAGAGTGACCGCAAGCGACCCACCTTGTACGGCGGCAGGCGTATTGGCCCGCCCGTCTTCGGATTGCCCATCTGATTTCGATGTCATGGTCCCTCCTGTCTCCCGTCAAAAGAGATAACGCGAGCCGCTTTTAACAGCAATATATTAATTCAACTAAATTATCTTATTGACAAAACGCTCGCAACATTGAACCGTAAGGGCAGGGTGGTGAAGAACCGCCTTTGCTCATGTCGGGGAAGTGGGTTCCTGCATGGGAAAAAATGGGCGCTGCGCATCATCTGCGCGGCATGTGGTGGAATATGCGGATTGTGCGAAGCACTGCCGCAGCCGTGCCTGGCGACCGCATTCGAACCGGTGGGCGGGGCATTAGGGAGGTTTAAATGCGTAAGCTGTTATTGGCAGGTTTGGTTGCGGGGCTCAGCACCTTTGCGATCAATGCCGCTCAGGCTGTCGAAATCGAATATTGGCAGTATGTCTTCGAGACACGCGTCAAGGCGATGGACAAGCTGATCGAGAATTTCGAGAAGGCCAATCCGGACATCAAGGTCAAGCAGGTCACGTTCCCGTACGACGACTATCAGACGCGCGTAATCGCAGCGAAGATGGCGGGCAAGAGCCCGGACGTGATGCAGCTTTTCTACGGCTGGCTGGACAAATTCGTGGCTGGCGGCATTCTGCAGCCGCTGCCGCAGGACACGTTCCCGCATGACAAGATTGAGAGCGAATTCTTCCCGATTGTTTCGGCGATGAAGCGCGGCGATGAGTATTACGGTCTGCCGACTGCTGTGCGCTCGCTGGCCCTGTTCTACAACAAGAAGCTCTTCACCGACGCTGGTCTCGACCCGAACAATCCGCCCAAGACGCTAGATGAAATGGTCGAAGCTGCCAAGAAGACGACGAAGCGCGACGCTTCCGGCAATCTTCTGGCCGAAGGCATCACGCTCGACATGCCGGGACAGGACCAGCATTGGTGGCGTGAAGTTCTGGTGCGCCAGTTCGGCGGCCAGCCATATACCGACAATGACCGCAAGGTTGCTTATAACGACGCCGCCGGTGAAAAGGCGCTTGCCTTCTATACTGGCCTCCAGACCGAACATAAGGTCGGCGAAGTCAAGTTCATGGATGAAGGGCAGGCTGCTTTCCGCGCTGGCATGGCGGCCATGACCATCGACGGCACCTTCCGTCTCGGTTCGTTCCGCACCATCAAGGACTTCGAATGGGGTGTGACCGAGCTTCCGGCCAATGCCGAAGGCGTGCGTTCCAACTATGCGAGCTACTTCGCCAACGGCATTAGCGCCAAGGCAAGCGGCGAGAAACTGGAAGCTGCCAAGAAGTTCCTGAACTACATCTCCTCGCCGGAAGCCATGGAAATCTGGTTGAAGGATGTTGGCGAACTGCCTGCGCGCCGTTCGGCAGCCTTGACGGAAACGAACCTTGCCGATCCGATCTACGGCCCGTTCCTGAAGGGTCTGGAATATGCGCACACGACCATGTTCGTGGACGAGCTGAAGCAGCGCCAGATCGCTGTCGATATGGCCAATCGCGTTATTCTCGAAAAGCAGCCGGTCAAGGAATCCCTCGATCAGGCAGCCAAGGCCGAGCAGGATGTGCTCGACGCAGCCAAGTAAGGCAAACGCGAAAGATGAAGCGGCTCCCGCTGCTTCATCTTCTCTTGCCTGTTGACGGCACGGCTAGAGCGCATCCCGAAAAGTGTGAAACGGTTTTCGGATAAGATGCGCGCCAAAATAAACAGTTAGAGCGCCGATCTGCTTCATTCAGATCGAACCGCGCTCTAATCTGTAGCCGAAGGATACTAAAACATGACAATCACTGTAGAAGCCGGGACGGCTGAAACAGGCGGCGCGGGGAAGGGGCCTTCGGGCAACCGCCTGACGGACCGTCTTTCCATGCGCACAAGACGGTTGATCTGGGTGTGGAGCTTTCTGGCTCTCCCGATCCTGTTCTATTCGGTCATCCGCTTTTACCCGACGATAGAGGCTTTCTGGCTCTCTCTCACCGACTGGGACCTGATGAACCCACCGAAGTTCATCGGCTTCGCCAATTACCAGAAGCTCTTCGCTGATCCGGAATTCTGGAAAGTGTTCAAGAACACTTTCACCTATCTGCTGGTCGGCACGCCGATAAGCCTCGTGGTGGCGTTTACAATCGCCTATTTTCTGGATCGCGTGCGCATCATGCACGGCTTTATCCGTGCACTCTATTTCCTGCCTTATCTCACCACGGCAGCGGCCATGGCATGGGTCTGGCGCTGGTTCTATCAGCCCGCGCCCATCGGCTTCATCAACAATATTCTGAGTGCAGTGGGGCTCCCGCAGCAGGGGTTCCTGCGCTCGGTCGATCAGGGTCTCTATGCCATCATGGCGACGTCCATCTGGGCGGGTCTTGGCTTCCAGATCATTATCTTCATGGCTGGCCTGCGCGCTGTTCCCAACACCTTCTATGAAGCCGCACGCATTGATGGCCTCGGCGAATGGGCGATCCTGCGCAAGATCACGATCCCGCTTCTGAAGCCCACCACGGTGTTCCTCGTCGTCTTCTCGTCCATCGGTTTCCTGCGGATCTTCGATCAGGTCTACAACATGACCACGAACGATCCCGGCGGACCGCTCGGCTCCACCAAGCCGCTGGTGCTGATGATCTATCAGACGGCCTTCTCCTCCTATGCGATGGGTTATGCGGCCGCGCAAACCGTCGTTCTGTTCACCATCCTGCTTTGCGTCTCGCTGTTGCAGCTCTGGATCCTGAGGGAAAAGAAATGACAGCGTCCGCTCAAAACAAACCGCTCCCGTTCCAGAATCTGCGGCCCGGCCGCATCCTGACATGGACGTTGCTGCTCATCGGCGGCCTCATCATGGTCACACCACTGGCCTTCATGTTCTCCACCTCGCTCAAGACGGCAGGTCAGGTCTACGACCTGCGCCTGATCCCGGCAGAGCCGACATTGCAGAACTATGTCACTATCCTTGCCGATGGGCGCTTCCTGCGCTGGTTCCTGAATTCCATGATCGTTGCGGTCGTGGTCACCTTGTCGAATGTCTTCTTCGACAGTCTCGTCGGCTATACGCTGGCGAAATTCCAGTTCCGCGGTCGCTATTTCATCTTCCTCGCTATCCTGTCCACGCTGATGATCCCCACCGAAATGCTGGTGATCCCGTGGTACCTGATGTCGAGCAAGCTCGGCTGGCTGGACAGCTATTGGGGCATCATGTTCCCCGGCATGATGACGGCCTTCGGCACGTTCCTCATGAAGCAATTCTTCGAAGGCGTTCCCAACGATTTTCTGGAAGCTGCCCGCGTCGACGGCCTCAACGAATTCCAGATCTGGTGGAAAGTTGCCATGCCGCTGGTGACACCAGCACTCTCGGCGCTCGCGATCTTCACCTTCCTCGGCAACTGGACCGCATTCTTCTGGCCGCTGATTGTTGCGACCAGCCCGGAGCTTTACACGCTGCCGGTCGGGCTTTCGAGCTTCGCCGTCGAGCAATCCATCCAGTGGGAAATGATCATGACCGGAGCGGCAATCGCCACGCTTCCCACGCTCGTCGTCTTTGTTCTTCTCCAGCGTTACATCGTGCGCGGTGTCATGCTTGCTGGCCTCAAGGGTTGAACCATGTCCGATCTCGATCCACGGCTGTCCGATAAAAGCGTCTTCCCCGATCCGGTTTACAAGGAAACCGTGCTTCGCCCGCTTTTTGACGGCGCCAAGACCCATCATGTCGACGGCTTCCGCCGCATCGACCGCGCCCATCTCGTTATGCTGACCGAAACCGGCATTCTCGACCGTGCGCAGGCAGCGGCCATTGCGGGTGCGCTGGAAGCTATCGACAAGGAAATCGATCCTTCGAAGCTCATCTATACGGGTGAGGTGGAAGACTTTTTCTTCCTCATCGAGAAGGAGCTGAAGGCGCGCATTGGTGCCGACACCGCCGGTCGTCTTCACACGGCGCGCTCACGCAATGATATTGACCACACGCTGTTCAAGCTTGGTCTGAAGGATCGTATCGATACGCTGATGACGCAGGCGCGCAATGTGCTTGATGCGATGATTGCTGCTGCCGAGCGTGAAAAGGAGACACTGATCGTCGCCTATACGCATGGTCAGCCTGCGCAGCCATCGACCTTCGGTCACTATCTTTCGGCGGCAGTCGAGGTTCTCATCCGGGATATGGAACGGATGGAAGCCGCGCGCGCCATCGTCAACCTATCACCCATGGGGGCGGCGGCCATCACCACCTCAGGCTTCCCGATCGATCGCGCACGAGTGGCGAGCCTGTTGGGCTTTGCTGCCCCCTTGCCGAATTCCTATAGCTGCATTGCAGCGGTGGATTACATCACCTCGACCTATTCGGCGTTGGAGCTGATGTTCGTGCATCTGGGACGCCTCATCCAGGACTTCCAGTTCTGGACCAGTTTCGAGGTCGGCCAGATTTACGTGCCGAATGCCTTCGTGCAGATTTCATCAATCATGCCGCAAAAGCGCAATCCGGTTCCGATCGAACATATGCGCCATCTGGCGAGCCAGACCATGGGTCGCGCCCGCACTGTTCTGGACGTGATGCACAATACGCCGTTCACCGACATGAATGACAGTGAGGGCGAAACTCAAGCGATGGGTTATGAGGCATTCGCATCCGCTGGTCGCGTGCTCGATCTTTTGGCCGCATTCATCGGCGCGATCCGTATCGATCCGGCCCGTGTGGCGGAAAATATCCGCCGCTCCTGCATCACGATCACGGAACTGGCGGATTCGCTGGTGCGCATCGAAGGTCTTTCGTTCCGGCAGGCGCATGAAATCGCAGCCAGGGTTGCGCGCGCTGTCGTCGCCATGGGCGGCGGTCTGGAGAAGGATGGGTTTGAACCTTTCCTTGACGCTTTCCGCGAGTCCGCCGGGCGCGAGCCATCCTTCGGGCGCGAAAAGTTTGAGGAACTGGTCTCCCCGCAACATTTCGTGGCTGTGCGTGATCGTCTCGGCGGTCCGGCACCGACAGCGATGAATGCAGCACTTGCGCGGCATAAGGCGGAAGCTGATCGCTTCAAGGCAGTCGCTTTCGACCATGCAGCCGCCGAAGCAAAGGCTGCCCGCGAACTCAATGAAAAATTCAGTGCACTTGTGGAGGCACGCTGATGGCAACCATCGAACTTGAAAAGCTGGTCAAGCGTTACGGCAAGGTCGAGGCGGTCCGGGCAATCGATCTCCAGATCAAGGACGGCGAGTTCGTCGTTTTTGTCGGCCCCTCCGGCTGTGGCAAGTCCACGACTTTGCGCATGATCGCAGGGCTTGAGGACATTTCCGGCGGTCATCTGAAGATCGGCGGCGAGGTCGTCAACGAACGTGATCCGAAGCAGCGCAACATCGCCATGGTGTTCCAGAACTATGCGATTTATCCGCATATGACCGTGCGCCAGAATATCGGCTTTGGGCTTTACACGTCGAAACTGTCGAAGGCCGAGAAGGACAAGCGTATCGAGGAAACCGGCAAGGCGCTCGGGCTGGAACCTTATCTCGACCGTCGCCCGGCAGCATTGTCCGGTGGTCAGCGCCAGCGCGTCGCTATCGGTCGCGCCATGGTGCGCAATCCGTCTGCTTTTCTTTTCGATGAGCCGCTGTCGAACCTCGACGCCCAACTTCGCGCGCAGATGCGTATTGAAATCAAACGCTTGCATCAGCGTCTCAAGACGACGACCGTTTACGTGACACATGACCAGGTTGAAGCCATGACCATGGCCGACCGCATCGTCGTCATGCGTGACGGTCGCATTCTCCAGACCGGAACGCCGACCGAGCTTTATGAAAATCCGACCGATGTGTTTACGGCGCGCTTCATCGGTAGCCCGTCGATGAACCTGATTGCGGGTCGCCGCAATGGATCAGGCGTGGAACTTGCACCTGATGGCGACATTCTGGTCGGCGTCCGCCCGCATGATCTGAAAGTTGAGGAAGGCAGACCCGATGCCCTTTCGCTCACGGGCACTGTGACGGCCGTTGAGCCACTCGGCGCCGAAACGCTGGTTCATTTGGACGTTAACGGCGTCTCGGTGATTGCAACTGCTCCGGGCAAGATCATTCCCGCAACGGGCGGTACGCTTTCCGTGTCCGCGCCTGCGGGAAGCCTGTATCTCTTCGATGCCAAGACCGAGAAAAGTCTGGGCCGCCTATGATGCCGCAACAATTCAAAAGGCATTTCAAGTCTCCGGCTGTCCTCAGTATCGGGCGGATTTACTGCGACCTTATCTTCACCGGGCTGCAATCACTGCCGCAGCCCGGACGAGAGGTTTTTGCCGAAAACATGAAGATGGTGGCAGGTGGAGGGGCCTTCATTTCGGCTGCCCATCTTGCCCACGCGGGTAGGGCGGTGGCGCTGGTCGCACGTCTCGGCTTTGACGGCCTGTCACGCGGGCTTGAACCGGACCTGAAGATCGACGGTGTCGATCTGCGCTTTCTGGAACGGGCTGACGATGCCGGGCCGCAGGTGACGGTGGCAAGCGTGATCGACAACGACCGCGCATTCCTCTCGCGCCGTGCCGGTTCGGCGTTGCCTTCGACGCTCGAAGCCGCGTTGCAATGGAAGGATGCGGGGCATCTGCACATTGCTGAATTCGCAACGCTGCACGAAATCCCTGAGCTCGTGCAGCAGGCAAAGGCGGCAGGCCTTTCAGTCTCGCTCGACCCCAGCTGGGATGAAGCGCTGATTTACGATCCGGGTTTGCTCGCGGCCTGTGAGGGCGTCGATATATTCCTTCCCAATCGCGAGGAGGCGCAGGCCATCACTGGCCACGATGATCCGGCGAAGGCGCTCAATGCGCTTGCGAAGCACTTTCCAATCGTGGCTCTCAAGGGCGGTGGAGAAGGGGCGTGGTTGCGCACAGCCGATGCGGACCTTCATATGGCGGCAAAGGACGTGCCGGTTATCGATACGACCGGGGCAGGCGATGCTTTTAATGCCGGCTTCATCGATGCGTGGCTCGAAGGGCATGATTCTCACCGAGCACTTGCTGCCGGTATCGAATACGGAAGCCTTGCCGTGCAGGCAGCCGGCGGAGCATCCATTCTGCGCTCGCCCGAACGACTGGCTGGATAATATCCAAGGCGGCGGCTGAATGTTCGCCGCTCCCACAACTTGCTTCTCCGGCAAATGTCGGCGTCAGACGTGTACGCTTCGCCGATATTGTAGCGCCTTTCGGGTGGCCGAGCTTCACTTTGGCTTCTCTATCGAGGGAAGCATGGAAGGGACAATAGAAAAACACAAGAAAGACGTCGAAGGCTGATTTTTGCACTTGCGCTTGTCGCGCGAATTGCCTAAACGGCTCTCACAGCGACTGGCCAGACACTTGGCGAAACAGTCGGGCGATTAGCTCAGTTGGTAGAGCGCTTCGTTTACACCGAAGATGTCGGGAGTTCGAGTCTCTCATCGCCCACCACTTACCCCCTTGAAATTGCTTGCAAATTTTGACTGAATAGATTGCGCGGTTGTTTGCGTTTTTCGCCTAGCAACAGCCTAGCAACTGTGTTGCTGTTGCTAGTGTAGCGCGCAAAATCGCGTGGCAGCGAGCGCAAGATCGAATGGCAACAGTTTTACGATGTCAAAGAACTGCGTGAAGCGCTCGTTGAAGGCTGTTTTAAATGTGCTGAGACTCAGCCATTATCAATTCGCCTTACAACTGACGGGGAGCATCATGTCAGATAATGAGAAGAAGGGTGGTCGCGGACCGCTTAATGAATCTTACAAGCCGACTACAACTCATATCAATACATATCAGCCAGATACTGCGCAGGGAACCTATACCCCTACCACGTCAGGCGAAACAGAGCCTGCGAAGAAGCCTCCCGCGCCTAACAAGCGATAGTCATTTTCGCTTTCGCTTGCGCCGAAAATCAAAACGGTCAATACGTTCGCGCGGAAGATAGGTAATCTCGCTGCCAAACTCGTCATCAATGACGCAATCGTTGGCTTCGAATTTCTTATCTCCGGGCAATTTGCGATGGGTGACATACATCAGAATGTCACCCTCGTTGCCAAAGACGCAGGGCCCGTTCGGTTCCTTTCGAAACTCGTTCAGATTTTCACATCGCAACCAGGTGCCGTCGATCAGTCGTACATCTAACTGCGTTCCATCAATACCGGTCTGGCTAAACATAGCCTTCAATGCTGATGGCGTTTCGTCCGAATGACTTATCCGTGCTTTCCGCAGAACCCAATACATCAACGGCCGCCCGCAAAGCGCCCATACCCCTCCCATTGCTAGCGCACCTATAAAAGCTATTGGTGAGGCGCTCCAGAGTTGAAACCCGCACTTACGGCGGAGAAATTCATATCCGAAGGCTGTGAAAAAGCCGAAGACAAGTGTTGAGAACGTGACGTCGATCGGCTTGTGATGAGTGCGATGTCCAACGGTAGCGATGAAGTAGGCAGCGTAGCCTGCCGACAACGTGAGAAGCGTTGTCCACGGCAACTGCATTAGAACCTCGATCGATTTATCCATCAAGCTTGCTCCCTGAGAATCGGCTTCCGACGCGACTTTCATAAATATGCATTTGGTCTCGGCTGTCACGAGTTGCGTGTGATAAACTCGATCTCTGATCGTGTGAGGATTTCCCGATCGCGCAAGGTAAGATCGCCAACCAGCCTCTGACCGGTCAGATCGGGCCAATATTCACCCGATCCAAGCTTCCAGAGGTGACGCATAGGCAGGCTGTTGGCGACATGGCTATGAGGCGGATAAACCTCGATCGCAACAGCATCTGGCCCGAAATGTTCGTTCTTCAGCTCCTGAAGTTCATCCCATGTGATTGTGCCATCATGTTCGACAGATAGTAGGCCGCGCAGCTCGTCCAGCAAAACGCTTACGACCGCCGTCATGACTGCACCTGTGCGGAAGGCCAGACGATAGCATCAATGATCGCACGGGCTGCGGCCTCATCTTCC
>NZ_JAHWRG010000080.1:0-1217 GCF_024539785.1 Ochrobactrum sp. BTU2
TGGAACTTATGTCGCCAGCGGGAGTTTCATGTCTGTTACTTAATTCACTGGAGAAATACAATGAAAATCAGAACGTTAGCGTTCTTAAGCGCTTGTATCATCGCGCCTTCGGCTGTGTTCGCTCAGGACACCGGCAAAACCTCTCCGGAAACTCCAGCGGTAGCAACGCCCGATAGCAACAATCCAGACGCGCCGGTTAAGGGTGCCAATAGCTTTACAGAAGATCAGGCCAAATTAAGGATTGAGGAGGCAGGATACACGGGCGTAAGCGGCCTTAAATTGAACGAAGAAAACGGCATCTGGGAAGCCTCTGCCATGAAAGGTAACGAGAAGCTGGACGTCCAGCTTGACTACCAGGGCAATGTCACAAAGAAGCCAATGTGAAGGTTTGGCTTCCGTCCGCCATTTGAACATGGGAGATTTCTATGAAAACCGTTACCGGATTATTTGACACTTATGAAGCAGCCAAGGATGCCGTGGCACGTCTCGAAAACGCTGGGTTCCCGTCAGACGACATTTCCATTGTATCCCACCGCCGCGACGATGACGGTGAGAGTAATGCCGGCTCTGGCGCGGGGGTTGGTGCAGGTCTAGGTGCGGCTGTCGGTGGTGCCGGTGGTCTTTTGACAGGACTTGGGTTGATGGCGATCCCAGGCGTTGGGCCAGTCGTGGCCGCAGGTTGGCTCGCAGCAACATTGACCGGTGCAGTCGGAGGCGCAGTTGTCGGGGGGGTCGCCGGTGGTCTCATCGGAGCGCTCACGGAGAGCGGGGTGTCGGAAGAAGACGCTCACTTATACGCTGAAGGCGTTCGTCGCGGTGGTTCACTTGTGACCGCTCGCATTGCCGATGATCGCGTCGCGGAAGCAGACGCTATTTTAGCCGGTGCCAGCCCGGTGGATATCAATGCGCGACGCAAACTCTATGTCCAGGAAGGCTGGCAACGGTTCGACGCGAACGCCGACCCCTATACCGAAGAGGAGATAGAACGGGAACGCAGCCGTTACCTTTAAAGCTTGAGCGGGCGAAAGCCCGCTCCACCAATGTGCTAGATAATCGTTCACAATTTTTTGCGTCTTACTGCATACAGGATCTCTTTTCGTTGATCTAACCAATGTTACCGATGCAGACTGTTGACGTGAAATACTTCCGTTTCTCCTCTGCCCATGATCCGGGATTATCAATCCCGCGTTTGATAAAACGTGACGTCCGACCGGTTC
>NZ_JAHWRG010000081.1:0-1199 GCF_024539785.1 Ochrobactrum sp. BTU2
GGTAATCCCCCCGTTTTTAACGGGGCTCGTCAGTAGAATTCACGCGGCCATTTTCAGTTTCTGTGCGGGCGTTACGCCGCCGATGCCCATATTGGGACGTTCGTTGTTGTAGGTCCATAGCCACTGCGTGGCAAATTCCTGCGCCTCCTCAATGCTTTCGATGATATATTGGTCGAGCCATTCATTCCGAACGGTGCGATTGTAGCGCTCAACATACGCATTCTGTTGTGGCTTGCCGGGTTGGATATGGCTCAAGGCGATGCCTTGGTTGGCAGCCCATTCCATCAGTTTGCCACTGACGTATTCCGGCCCATTATCAACACGAATTGCGAATGGTTTGCCGCGCCATTCGATGATCTGGTTGAGGCTGCGGATGACGCGTTCGGCAGGCAGCGAGAAGTCTACCTCAATGCCCAGACCTTCGCGGTTGAAGTCGTCCAGGACGTTCAGCAGCCGGAATTGCCTTCCATCCTCCAGCCGGTCGGCCATGAAATCCATGGACCAGACCATGTTCGGCGCATCTGGCACGGTCAGAGCATCGGGCTTGTCCCGCTTCAACCGCTTGCGCGGCTTGATCCTGAGGTTCAATTCAAGCTCACGATAGATGCGGTAAACGCGTTTATGGTTCCAGTGATGCCCCCGGACATTGCGCAGATAAAGGAAACACAGACCGAAGCCCCAGGTCTTCTTTGCCCGCGTCAGTCCGATCAGGAGATCGGCAATCTGCCCGTTCTCGTCGTTCAGCCTGGCGCTGTAACGATAGCATGTCTCGCTGACCTCGAAGGTGCGGCAGGCAAGCGCAACGCTCACCCCTCGCAACGCCACTGCTTTCCCGGCCATCTCCCGGCGTTGAGATGGCCGTGTCACTTTTTTCCAAGAGCCTCTTTAAGCAGTTCCGCCTGCATGCTCATCTCCGCATACATCTTCTTCAGGCGACGGTTTTCGTCTTCCAGAGCCTTCATCTGACTGATCATCGAGGCATCCATGCCACCGTATTTGGATCGCCATTTGTAGAATGACGCAGTGCTCATTCCATGTTCCCGGCATAACTCGGGTACAGGAACGCCGCCTTCCGCCTGGCGAAGGATGGCAAGGATTTGTGGTTCGCTGAATCTGCTCGTCTTCATTAAAATCTCCTCGATCATATAGCCCGAGAAAATTCTACTTTTGAAGCCCGTTATTTGGTGGGGGGATTACCA
>NZ_JAHWRG010000082.1:0-1152 GCF_024539785.1 Ochrobactrum sp. BTU2
GCCAGCTCGCAAAGATACGAACATCGGATATGATCGAGAGATTTATGTATTTTCGTGGGAACTTGGTTGCGGGGGCACGCAACCATCTCAACTTGCTTTTCCGGACCGCAGCATAAGTGCTGATTGTTGCCAAGGTTGTGGTCGAGGGTTCGAATCCCTTCGCCATCTCCAGTTTTCTACAATAAAATCAAACACTTAAGAAGCGCCATGCGGGGCGCTTTTTGATGACAACAAACAATTACGCATGTGTTGTCATCAGCTTGTAAGCATGAGTAAGTGTATTTCTGGACATGGCAGCGCAGCTTTGACGGCGATGACGCTCTTTAAGCAATCATCACCGCCGCCTCCCCATCAAATGATCTCTCCCAATTGAAGGCGACACGTTTGCAAACGGGCGCGGATGAGCGCCAAGGTCGGACAGGTTGTGTTCGAGGAGCACAAGCAGCAATGGCTGAGCGACGGCACCGGCCTTTACCCGCGCGACTATTCGGAAGCCACGGCGCGCGAGGTCGACATGGCCTCCGCGACATGATCGAGGAGTCGTACACGACGGCCAAGCAATTGCTGAAGTCCTGTCTGGACGAATTAAAGGCTGGTGCACGCCTCCTTCTGGAGCGGGAGACGATCACGCCGGACGATTTCCCGTCGCTACAGCGCCATGAGGAGGAAATTGCCTCGACTGTACCCCCGGAGGCGCCGGCTGACGGGCCGTCCGTCCCTTCCCGCAACGCCCCTTACGGGCTTCGGCACCATGACGTGCAGGATGGCTCCGCTATTTCTGGAAATTGATCACGATGCGGCCCTGGATATCACCGTTGTGCATCCGAGAAAAAATGCCGTTGATGTCCTCCAGCGCCTTGCTGTTTTCCAGCCCTGGCATATTGCTTATAACACGCGATCAAACGGCCGGAGATAGAGCCGACACCATAGTAGCGCTGGATAACACGAACGATTAGACGGCATAACACATTGTGTGCCTCATGATCACTGCTGGCTCTTTTTTGGTCGCAGTGCCGTCTATTGGAGGCGGTTGGCGTAGAATGTGGCCTCTGCTTGTGGAACAGTTACTTACTACGTAAGCGCGCATTTCTAGGCACCTTTTCTGGCTAACGAGATTGAGGCAAAGGGTGTCCACCGATAGAAAGGGTGGAC
>NZ_JAHWRG010000083.1:0-1096 GCF_024539785.1 Ochrobactrum sp. BTU2
CGTCGCGGAAGCGGGCATCTGGGGTTCTGTTCGCCACCACGGCCTGCTGGGCAATGCCGTCATTATCTCCGACGATGCCGGCCAGTTCCGGGTTGGCAATCATGCGCTGTGCTGGGTGCATGCGGAGCGACTGCTGCAAAAGCTGATGCCGGCGACGCCACAGCACGTCCGGTGGGTGGAAAATATACGCGATCTCATTTGGAGCTTCTACAAGGCGCTCAAGGCATTCAGGCAGAAGAGCCCCTCACCAGGATCAATCAGCGCTTTCCGGCAACGGTTTGACCGCATCTTCTCTATCCGGACGGGTTGTATGGAGCTGGACAAGCTGTTGGCACGCCTGCTACGCCGCAAGGAAGAACTGCTCAAGGTTCTCGAACGCCCGGAAATTCCGTTGCACACCAACGCCTCCGAGAACGATCTGCGCAGTTGCGTCACCAAACGCAAAATCTCGGGTGGCACCATGAGCAACGATGGACGCATTGCCCGCGATACCATGCTGGGCCTTATGAAGACCTGCAAAAAGCTTCGGCTTTCCTTCTGGCATTATCTCGGCGACCGGCTTGGTATATCCAGTCAACAAACAGCCATTCCGGAGCTTGCAGGCCTCATTATCGCCAAAGCCTGATCCCACTTACTTCCGACTGTCAGGCTTTGAGAATGGCACCACCCGACCTGCTCTTGTTGGTGCTTCATCCATAATATGACCACCCGTCAAGCTCAGTAATGACGGTGAAACATTCCACTGTTTGTCGTCATCCGTGTGCACCGTCACCGTCTTGCGATTGCGACGAATAACAAAGCCTCGAACCATCGTACCATCTGGCCCTTCAAACATCACGCCACTGCCGATCTTAATCTCCTGCAGCACAGCGGCTGTCTTTTGTTGATGGAGAAACTGCAATCGCTCAACGATGTGCCGGTTCAATTCCATCAGCGTGGCTTCATCAAGACTATCAATATCGAGCTCGGTAATCGGAGTCTTCTTCATCGTGCAATCTATACGACCTTCTTGGGCAAAAGGAATTATGGTAGATTGCAACTCACCGTGCAACTGCACAACAAAATGGCACCGCCAACGGATATGCCCCGCTTACCC
>NZ_JAHWRG010000084.1:0-1086 GCF_024539785.1 Ochrobactrum sp. BTU2
GACATCAACGCCCATGAGACCAAATTGTATTAACTGAGAAGAGAGGATTTTCGGCTCATCATAGCTTTATCAAAGGACGCAAAGATGAGACAGAAACCCGTTCCCCAAACGTCTTCTGCGGAGAAGACGATCAAAGATATCCGTCGTGCCACGCGTAAACATTATTCGGCAGAGGATAAAATCCGTATTGTTTTGGAAGGTCTGCGCGGGGAAGACAGCATCGCTGCGATCTGCCGCCGTGAGGGGATCGCCGAGAGCCTTTATTATAGCTGGTCGAAAGAATTCCTCGAGGCAGGCAAGAAGCGCCTTGCAGGCGACACCGCCCGTTCTGCCACCAGCGACGAAGTAAAAGCGCTGCGTCGTGAAAGCCGTGACCTGAAGGAGGCGCTGGCCGACGTCACTCTGGAAAACCGCCTGCTTAAAAAAAGCATGATCGGGGATGGGGGCGACGACGAATGAGATATCCCGCCACCGAGAAGCTTGAGATCATTCGGTTGGTCGAGCAATCGCACCTGTCGGCCAGACAAACCCTCGACCGGCTTGGCATTCCAAGGCCGACATTCTATCGCTGGTATGACCGGTTTCTGACCCATGGCGTCGAAGGACTGAAAGACCGGACGCCCGCGCCATCACGGGTGTGGAACCGCATCCCTGACGATATCCGGGATCGCATTATCGAAATGGCGCTGGACCACGCCGATCTGTCGCCGCGTGAACTGGCGGTGAAGTTCACCGACACGGAAAGCTATTTTGTATCAGAGGCTTCGGTCTATCGCCTGCTCAAGGCCCACGATCTGATCACCTCGCCAGCCTATATCCTCATCAAGGCCAACAACGAGTTCAAGGACAAGACCACGCGGCCGAACGAGATGTGGCAAACCGACTTCACCTATCTGAAGGTCATCGGCTGGGGATGGTTTTATCTGTCGACCATTCTCGACGACTATTCCCGCTACATCATCGCCTGGAAGCTGTGCACCAGCATGAAGGTGGGCGACGTCACTGACACACTCGATCTTGCATTGGCCGCCTCAGGCTGTGACAAGGTCAGGGTCGAGCATCGTCCCCGCCTGCTGTCGGACAACG
>NZ_JAHWRG010000085.1:0-1083 GCF_024539785.1 Ochrobactrum sp. BTU2
CAGCTCTTCGGGACGAAGTCGGAGAAGATGACGATCATCGATCCGGCCCAGGCAACGCTCGACCTGGGCGATCTAAGAGCCTGAATCATAATGAATGTAACGATATCAGGCTCTTGCGATGCGCCGGGTGAGCAGGCGGATGTTTGCGATGTAGACCCAGGCTTCAGCAGACGCGACGGTTTTCTCGAAATCTTTGGCCAATCTACGGCAACGTCCCAGCCATGCAAACGTCCGCTCGACCACCCATCGGCGTGGTAAGAGTTTGAAGCCCTCAGCGTGATCGGATCGTTTGACGATTTCCAGCGTAAATTTTCCGACCTTTTCCAACCTGTTTTTGAGCTTGGGTCCTGCGTATCCACCATCAGCAAAGATATGCCGTAACCACGGCCAGCGTTTGAGGATGGTTTTCAAGACATCAGGTGCACCATCTCTGTCTTGAATACCCGCAGAATGGATCACCAGACCAACCATCAAGCCGAGGGTATCAACCACAATATGACGCTTGCGACCGTTGATCTTTTTTCCCGCGTCAAAGCCCCGTATTCCGCCACTTTCCGTGGATTTTACTGACTGGCTATCGATCACGCCAGCGGTAGGGCTGGGCTGCTTTCCGGTCAACGCGCGTGCTGTCATCACGAGCGCGTTGTTGATCGTGCGCAGCATCCCTTCATCTCGCCATCGATAAAAGTATTTTTGCACCGTGGAAAATGGTGGGAAGTCCGTGGGCAAAAGCCGCCATGCGCCACCTGATGAAGCAATATAAAGCAGCGCATTTACCACCTCTCGCAAATCCGTCTTGCGAGGGCGTCCGAGACGGCTCGGTGCAGGCATCATCGGTTCGATGACAGTCCATTCCGCATCCGTTAAATCGCTTGCATAGCGCGCGTTGCGTCGTCCATATTGTTGCCGAGCGGTTGCAGTCCAGGCCATCATAATCTCCATCGAATGTAAGCAATCCGATTGAATCATAACCTACTGAAATCGCTCAATCCTTTTTGGAACAGGCTCTAAGCGATATTCCCGTTGCAGCCAATGACGATGCCGCACCGGTCGGTGAAGACAAAACACAGGCACGGCGGTCAC
>NZ_JAHWRG010000086.1:0-1016 GCF_024539785.1 Ochrobactrum sp. BTU2
CTTAGATCGCCCAGGTCGAGCGTTGCCTGGGCCGGATCGATGATCGTCATCTTCTCCGACTTCGTCCCGAAGAGCTGGCGCTCAAGGAAGGCAACACGCGCTTTGAGATCGGCATTCTCTTCGTCGAGCGAGAGAATAATCCGGGTCAATTGCGCAGCATCCTGAGGCAAGGGATCGGGTCGAAGCAGCATGACTGACCCTACCATATCAGCCTGAATTTTCAAGCAAAACCAATAGGATCAGCCTGTTTTTGAGGGGCGTCTCACCGCGTTTCGCCTGACCCGCGTCCAGTCAATGCCCGCCAGCAAAAGCGAGAACTCCTGGGCACTCATCTGTATTGCACCATCGCGGATCGGGGGCCAAACAAACTTTCCGCTTTCCAACCACTTCGTCGCCAGGATCATGCCTGACCCATCCCAGTAAATGCAGCGAAGCCGATCCAGACGCCTGGCGCGGAACACAAACACGTCGCCACAATAGGGATCGGCTATAAGTGCTGACGCCACCAACGCCACAAGGCCATTCATGCCGCGCCGGAAGTCGACCGGTTGCGTTGCCACCATGATCTTCACGCCACTCGGCGAAACGCCGATCACCGGCGACCTCGCAAGGCCGCCACCATCGCTTGCGCCAGTTCTGGTGCTATCGGGCCAATAACCGTCATGCGCGCGCCAGCAATCTCGACCTCAATTCGACCGACGCCAAAGTGGGCCACATCTGGCGGCGAGCCTGGGACCGACGCTTGATCGCCAGTCACCGTCACCGGCACGAACATCGCCTGTTGCGCACTGACCCTCGCGGATCGTTGAGACGTCAGCCCAGCGTCCCGACGCCAGACGTTCAGCAAGCCGCGATTGACGCCCCAGCGCCGGGCAACGGCCGAGATGTTCACATCAGGTTCCGCGCTTTCCGCAAGGATCCGTGCCTTCTCCTCGTCAGTCCAATTGCGCCGCTGACGCCGGCCGGTAATCACCTCGATCCGATGGTACTTTCCCTCATGCCTGGCTTCATCCATG
>NZ_JAHWRG010000087.1:0-897 GCF_024539785.1 Ochrobactrum sp. BTU2
TTTCGTGGTGCGAAAGACGGTAAAATGCTCGCCGCCAATATGGGTGGTATAGAAGTTATCACGCGCATGACGGGCCCCGGTGTCATCGACCGTTACATAGGCTTCCGACACCAGGCCAGCATGCAGAACGGCAGCATCCTCAGCAACAAAGCCATCCAGCCCCTTGGTGAGCAAACGCACAACCTGGCGTTTGGAGATGTCCATGCCGATGTCATTAAGCAGGGTCGACAACCGTTGCGCTGTGACCTGACCTTGCGCATGCAGCATCAGGCAGAGCCGCCTGAGGTTTGGGCCATAACCACCGACGATTCCGGCAGGTAGCGGCGCAAGAATAGTCTTACCGTTCGGAGCAACCCAGCATTCGCGCCGGTAGTGAATAACCTCAGCGCGCAAAACTATATCGCGCACGTAATAGCTCTTGTAGCCCTTGAAGCGTGAACCGTCCGGAACACGGGCATGAAGAACCACATCCCGATCAACGCGCTCGACATCCAGTTTCGGTCCACGCGGCTTCTTCTTGCCCGCCTGCTTGTCCTGAGCTTTCGCGTCCGTTGCCTTATCCATGCCCGACGGTTTGAACGGCGGCCGTGGCGGCAGGTTTTTCAGCCGCGCAATTTCATCGCGAAGGAGTTGGTTCTCAACTTTAAGCCGGGTGTTTTCCAGACGGAGCTCGGCATTCTCCTTACGGAGTGCTGTATTCTCAGCTTCCAGTTTTTCAAGCCGAGCCTCTGCACGTTCGGTTTTCTCAACCAAACCCGTGACCAGACTGCGCAACGCGTTCAGTGAAAGCGTGTCAGCATGCTTGGGCGAGGGAAGCATTCTCTTCGGCATCGCAAAAGAGAATCATGATTTGCCAAAATCAGGAATCCCATAGCCATGAAATATCGATGCGGAACT
>NZ_JAHWRG010000088.1:0-891 GCF_024539785.1 Ochrobactrum sp. BTU2
GGGCCTGTCGCAAACATTTTCGGAGCGCGCGATTATCCCCTGAGCGTCCTCATTTTCATGCTTTGTTAATCTTTTGCAGTCCGAAGAGGCGCGCAAGAAAATCGTTCTGATCGTTGACAGTCCAACCGCCGGAAAAGCTGAAGCCTTTCCTCAACCACAGCATTGCCTCGAAACCCGCGATGGTTCGCCGCGCCGTGTTGAAGGATTGGAAGCCACCGATCTTTGGCATGTTCTTCTTTACCCGGAAATGGTCACTTTCGATGCCTTGCTGGAGGTGCTTGGTGACATAGTGGACGGGATCGGGATGGAGGAGCCCATCATCAACCGACATTTTGATCGTTGACGGGAAGGTGTTGGCCCCGTCGGTCCCGATCCTGGTCGGCGACAACAAGGGTTCGTCTTTGAGCATCTTGCGGAAAAACCGCTTGGCGGCGGCGAGATCGCGCTTAGCGGTCAACAGGAAATCTACCGGATTGCCATGCTTGTCGATGGCTCGGTACAGATAGCGCCATTTGCCGCGGATCTTGACGTACGTCTCATCGATTCTGACCGAGCCGCAATGGGGGCGCCTAAACTGCCGAAGCCGTTTTTCGATCATCGGCGCATAGGCCAATACCCAGCGGTTGATCGTGCTATGATCGACCTCAAAGCCCCGCTCGCGAAACATCTCTTCCAAGTCACGATAGCTGAGCGGGTAGCGCAAGTACCAGGCAACCGCCTGTACAATCAACCAGGCCTCGAAATGCCTGCCTTTGAAGTCATCCTTTGATTGGCGCTTCAGCTTCTCGGCAATAGCATTCAGAATCATGGGCTCGCTCCGCAACTTTCGGAGCGGCAAATTCCATGCCTATGGTCAACATACGGTTAAGCCCGAAAGTTTGCGACAAGCCC
>NZ_JAHWRG010000089.1:0-853 GCF_024539785.1 Ochrobactrum sp. BTU2
CTAGGCGGCGTGGACGAATTTGAGCCAGTATCTTGCGGTAGCAATATGAACCATGCTGATGAAGCTCTCGGCGAGTTGGTCGTATCGAGTAGCAATGGCGCGGTTGATTTTCAGTCTGCCAAACATCCGTTCGATTAGGTTGCGCTGTTTATACAGCGTGCGATCATATTCAATCTTCACGCGGCGGTTTGCTCTGCCAGGAATGACGGGCTTGATATTGCGGCTGGCAAGATCATCACGAATGGCATCCGCATCATATCCCTTGTCAGCAAGAAGCGCCTGTGGCGCTTGCTCGGGTAAGCTGATCAGAGTGTCGTAAGCCTTGCAATCTGCGGCTTCGCCAACCGTCAGATGGAAGGCAAGCGGTCTTCCTCTGGCATCAGCCAGACAGTGAAGTTTACTGGTGAACCCGCCCCGCGAGCGGCCAAGAGCGCGTCGATGAATCCCCCCTTTCCGCCCGCTGCCGAAATATGGGCCCGAACTGTGGTGCTATCGATGCTGTAGTGGCCGCTGTCAGCCATGATCTCAGCGAGCGTGATCGAAACAGCCTCCCAGACCCCGGCTTCGCTCCAACGCCGAAACCGCCGATAGATCGTATTCCAATTGCCGTATTTGGGTGGGACATCCCGCCAAGGCGTCCCGCAGCGAAGTCTCCAAAGTATGCCGTTGATGATCGCACGATTTTGCTCCGGACGACGACCGCGTCCCCGATTGACTGCTTCAATCGGCAATAAATCCTTCAGAACACGCCATTCGGATTCGCTCAGATCGCCTCGGCTCATGACTGCCTCCAAAAAGCAGTCTTGAATCAAGCTGCGATCAATTCGTCAACCAATTCGTCCACGCCGCCTAG
>NZ_JAHWRG010000008.1:0-97879 GCF_024539785.1 Ochrobactrum sp. BTU2
CCCACCCTTGGGGTTATGAGCGCGCTGCGGTGCGTGCGTATAGAACTCGCTTCCGTGCATCGATATTAGGTCGAACGATCTTCTGCGAGAAGCCGGAGCCAGCTCGCAAAGATACGAACATCGGTTATGCTTGAGAGATTTCGTGTATTTTTGTGGGAATTTGGTTGCGGGGGCAGGCTTCAACCGCTGGCATAAAACCGGGTTGCCTTTGGGTTTCCTCGGCTCTGGCGAAGTCGAGAATGCCGAACAACTCGCCGCGTAGGGTAGCATGAACCTCGCCGCGCTTGGCTCCGGGGGTGAGGACGATTTTCCCGATGAGGCTACGCAACGCCTCCGCCGCCTGCCTGCCGCCGTCTGGATCGCTGAGAACGTCGGACAGGCGCTCGACGCGACGGCGATAGAGGTCGGCAAGGTTGGGGTGAATGTCGGGCATGTCCGCAGGCGCTTGCGCAAGGCGGGCAACGATTTCCGCCTTCTGCCGCTCAAGGTCGTCCATGCGGGCTTTCATGCTCGGCTGATACATGCCGTCCTCGATGGCCGCGATAATCCCGGCGATTGACTTCTCTATCTTGGCAAGCGCCTTCCGGTCTGTCTGCGCCTGTGCGCGGCGGTCCCGGTTCAGCCGGTTCATTTCCTCCGTGTAAGCCTTGACAGCCTCGGCAACCGCTTCACTGGAAACAAGCCGCTCTTTCAGGCCGATCAGAACACGCGCCTCGATCTTGTCGCGGGTGATGGAGCGGCCATTGTCGCAGGTGCCGCGACGGTGATGGTTGAGGCAGGCATAGCGGTTCGGCGTGATGATGCCGACCTTGCCGCCGCAGCACCCGCAGGTGAGAAGGCCGGAAAGCAGATGAACCGGCCTGTTCGCCAAATGCACCCGCTTCATGCGCCCTTCCAGCGTGTTGGCCGGGTTCGGCCCGAAGATGGCGGATATTTGCTTCTGACGGGCGCGGGCGGCATTCCACAATTCATCGTCCACGATTCGCAGGTGTGGAACCTCCGTCCTGATCCATGCGGATTCCGGGTTGATGCGCGATACACGCTTGCCGGTGGACGGGTCCTTGATGAACCGCAGGCGGTTCCAGACAAGCACACCCGTATAAAGCTCGTTGTTGACGATGCCGGTGCCGCGCGAGGCATGGCCGCGAATGCTGGTATCTCCCCATGCTCGTCCAAGCGGGCCGGGAATGCCGTCCCTGTTCAGATCGACGGCAATGGCCTTCGGGCTTTTGCCGGAAGCGAACTCGCGGAAGATGCGGCGGATGCTGTCGGCTTCCTCGCGAATTATTTCCCGGTCGCCCCGGATCGGCTCGCCATTGGCGTCCAGCTTCTTCACGACACGATAGCCGTAGCAAAGCCCGCCGCCTGCCTTGCCCTTCTCGACACGCCCGCGAAGGCCGCGATGGGTCTTCATCGCAAGGTCTTTCAGGAACAGGGCGTTCATCGTGCCTTTCAGGCCGACATGAAGCTCGGAGATTTCTCCCTCGGCCAAGGTCACGATGGTGACGCCTGCAAACTTCAAATGCTTGTAGAGGGTGGCAACGTCGGCCTGATCACGGCTGATGCGGTCCAGCGCCTCGGCCAGCAGGATTTTGAACTCGCCGCGCTGCGCGTCCCGCACAAGACGCTGGATGCCCGGACGCAGGATCGTGCTGGAACCCGATATCGCCGCGTCCTCGTAGGAACCGACGATTTGCCAGCGCTCCCGGCCCGCATGTTCCCGGCAAAGCCGGAACTGGTCTTCTATCGACGCCTCGCTCTGGTTGTCAGAAGAATAGCGGGCGTAAAGGGCTGCGCGGGACACAAGTCGGGACATGGGGCAGTTCTCCGTAAAGATCAATCCTCTTTCGCCCCGCCCTCGTCGTCTCCGGCGCTGCGAGGCACATTGTCATTGGCAGTGGCGGCACGCAGCCGCTCGAAGTCTTCGCGGGCCATTTGCCTGCCGATCAGGCGGGCGATATCGAACACCACTCGGTCCAGCCGCTGCCACGGCGCGATATCTGCATCGGCAATATCGCCGTTGGGCGGGGTATTGCCGTTCGCCGGAATGATGGCTTCCGGCCCTGTATGCTTGTCTTCTGGCATGTCGGTCGCTCCGAAACTGTGGATCGACCTGACAAAAGATGCGGACAAACTCCCGATGGGAAGTACAAAAATCGTGTCGTAGGGCTATCGGCGGTAAATACTTGCGCGTTGCGGTTTTGACGTAGGTCGCAAACGGTAGACTCAAGCCTCTCCCCTTGCCCTTGGCGACACGGCAAGCCCAAGAAAAACCAGCATAGCCTGATTGAGTCGCACTATATCTTCGTCGTCCAGCCGTCCGACTCTCTCGCCGATCTTCGATTTCGGGACGGTAGTGATCTTGTCCACCATCAGGCGGGAAGCCAAGCGCAGGCCATTGCGCTCGTTCGGAGCAACGGGAAGCCGAAACAACGGCGCTTCCGTATCATCCGATGTGAAGGCACAAACGGTGATCGAATCCGTCCCGTCGAAACTGTCGTCCTGCACGATCACGACCGGACGCGGTTTTCCCGCGTAATCCTTGCCGCCCGCGACCGTCCAGATATCCCCCCGCCTCATTCATCGCCGCCATTGTCGAAATCAAGGGCGGAGACAGCATCGATGAACGCCTGATCGTCCGCCGCCTGCGCGCTTGCCGCGACCGCAAGTGACTGACGGTGAGCCTCTGCCTTGAATGAGGACGCCCGCACGTCCGGCACCCAAATCTGGATCGGACGCAGACCTTGGGCGCGCAACCGGGCGCGATGCTCGCCCACCTTTACGCGCGTGGGCTTCGGCCTTGATGCAGAAACCATGTTGTTCTCCTTCTGATTTGGTTACATGTAACCTATCATAGGCATGATCCCATGCCAATGATTTTCTGTCGAAAGCGCCGCTGAAACCGCCACCGGCACCAACTCCGCCGCCCGTTCCGTTCGTCGGACGTGGAGCGCCCTGTGCACCCACTCCCGCCTTATTCGGCTTCCCTGCGATTTGTCGGTGCGGAGACGGGCGGTCAAGGCTGGCGCAGCCACCGCGCAGCGGCTTGGCCTTGAGGGGCTGGCTTCGCTCCGGCATGCTTCCCCGAAGCAGACAAGGCTTTCCTCGCTTCGGCAGGACGTGCCCGTTAAGGCTCGCATTCAGCGGCCGCCCTCGTTGTCGTTGTCGGCCCGCCACGCGACGGGGTTTTCAACCCATCGGTTGATGTCGGATTCCTTCCATCCCGCGCCGTTTATGCTGATCTTGAGTTGGGCCGGGAACGTCCCATCGGCGATCTTGCGATAGATGGTAGACTTGGACAGGCCGGTGCGGGAAAGAACGGTGTTCATGCGGATGATACGGTCTGGTGCGGGCATGGTCACGTTGCCTCCTGCTGGTTGTTACTGACGATTGCAGAGACCAGTGGGAGCAATGAATTATTGTTTTGCAATAGATATTTGGGGCGCGTAGTGCTGTAGCGTGCAATCGACGGTAAAAAGGAAAATCTTACAGTTCGAGACCTCGGTCTCCGCCAAGATTTTGCCGGGTGCGAAGGCGAGTTCTCCGCTGCGACGGCGGCCTGATCGATCTGGATGCCGAGTTCAGCCTTGTCGCTGGTGAGCGTTGCACGATCAACGTGGCAACACTGGCTCAGTGGTGTAAGGTTGTTGGACGTTTCGGGATTTTTGCGACATTGGAGTTTTCTGCACTTGTTGAAGCTAGACCACCTTACTGTCATAGCGCCGACTCTGGCCGAAGGGGTTTCGCATGTCAAAAGCTGCCTGGGCCTCGACGTGCCTTTCGGAGCGCGCCATGATTATATGGGGAGCCACAATCACCGGCTTCAGCTCGGAAATTCCGTCTATCTGGAGATCGTTGCGCTTGATCCGGCGGGGATAGAGCCAGATCGGGCGCGTTGGTTCGGCCTCAACAATCAGGAACAGGTTAGAGCGGATTGGGATGCAGGTCGCCGGTTGCGCGGGTGGGTCGCCAACACGGATGCAATGGACGCCGTTGTTTCAACTCATGGCGAGGCCGTTGGCGAAAAGGTTTCCTTGCCAACCGCGGACCCGACATTCGCTTTCACCATCCCAAAAGATGGCTCGCTTCCCTTGGATGGTGCGGCCCCTTCGATCATCGACCACCGAGGCGACACCAGTTATATCGCCACCATTCCCGATCTGGGAGCGCGTCTCCATTCGCTCATCCTTGAGCATCCGGACCCAGCCGGAATTGCAGTGCTCTATCGGGAACTTGCAATCGAAAATCCGCCCGAGATTGTTCAAGGTCTCAAAGTTCGATACCGGGCGCTTATTGAAACGCCAACTGGATTAAAGGAACTTACGTGACAGTGACTGTCGCGTTTTAGATGAGGAAATTCCTTCGGAGGATTTTGTGAACGCCACTTCCATCTGGTTTTTTATCGTGCCTTTTGCGGCCGCGGCCGCAATTCCCGGTCCTGCGCAAGGCGCGCTAATCGGTCAAGTTCTCTCACGTGGCGGCCGTGCCAATGTTCCTTTTATCGCCGGCATGGTTTTGGGAAACGCTGTCTGGCTGATCGTCGCTACTCTTGGACTGGCCGCCCTTGCTTTGCGGTTTGAGGCCGTTTTCATTGCGGTGAAGTGGCTTGGCATCGCCTACCTTTTGTTCGTCGCCTGGAAGCTCTGGACGAAGGACACCTTGCAGAATGAAATCATACCCGTGTCCGGGCGGTCGGTGGGCCGGGGCGTTCTTACGGGATCGTTTCTCACACTCAGTAATCCGAAAGCGGTGATATTCTTTGGGGCCGTGCTTCCTCACGCTTTCGATATGTCAGCCCTGACATTATCCGAGATTGGGCTAATCATGGCATTGGGAATTGGGATAGATCTTGCGATTCAGCTTGGCTATCTGGCCGCCGCCTCAAAGATTCGGAGCACGGTCCGATCTCCAAAGGCTATGAGGCGGGTGAATAGAACCTCAGCCGGGTTGCTGGCCGGGTGCGCCGGCTGGCTCGCGTTTTCACGATGAGTCGCAATAATCCTAAAACCGGCAACAGGCCGGTTCGCCCTGAAAGATCATGGCTTTTCGTGACGCATGTCTTTGCTGCAAGTGGCGAAACACCTGCAATATGATTTGCGACGGGGAGACGGCGACAAAGAGGACGGTTCTACAATCCGAGATTCTGTCCTCTCCCCCTGCCGAGACCAAGACCGAGGGCAAGGTCGTGGCTGACGCCCATGCCTGATTCAAATGAGATGCCGAGATCGCGCTTGCGGCCTTCGAGTAAGGATTCCAGTTGCGGATCGCGTTCGAGGCCCATGACCATGTTACCCATTTCGGCGCGGATGGACCGGTAGCTGGAGATATCACCCGCCGCATACTGGCGCTCGCTGCTCTGCGTAAGTTCCCGGAACCGTTCGACAAAATGGTCGGCGCGCAGGCTGGGGTTCTGGCGCATCTCGGTTTCCAGTTGCAGGGCGCGCCTTGCCGGCAAGGCTCGGTCCCGATCGCCCGAAGCAGCCTCAGCCGCAAGCTCAGGGTTCCTCTTGTAAACAGTCTCGGCATCATGGGAGCCATGAGGCCGCAACTCGTTGAAGGCCGAGCGGGCCTCGTGCAGTTCCTCGATCTGCTCGGGAGTTGCGGCGATGTCCTGCGCCCGCGCCCTGAAGATCGCGTCCACGGCACGGGCATGGCGAACGAACGCCTGCCCACGCGCGCGGCGTATCGCCTGTTCCGGGTCGATCTCCGCTTCTCGCACCCGTATTGCGGCTTCGCGCTCCGCGTCCTTTTCGGCAATCTCCCTTTCCGGCCGCTGCACGGCATCTGTGCCAGGCACACCATCGCCGGGTGAGCGCAGGCTGTCGATGATGTCCTCGATCCTGTCGCGGACATTCTCCGGCACGAGCTTGCGCATGATCTCGGCCACACGGGTGCGGAAGGTGATGCCGCGCCGCTCGGCATAGCTTTGGGCCGGGTCCATCTGCTGTTCATAGTCGGTCGCCATGTCCTTGGACCGGTCACGTGACAGGGTGTTGATGAGCCTGTCCTGACTGGCGAAGTCGTCGCGGCCAAAATGCAGGTCCATGCCGTCACGGTGGCGTGACAGGGCGACATAGCTGCCGTGAGCGTCTATGCCCGGTGTCGCCAGAACATGGGTGCGGTCCACCGTCATGCCCTGCGCCTTGTGGATGGTCGCGGCATAGCCGTGGTCGATGCGGTCGTAATCCTTCAGGTCGAACGAGACATTGCGGCCATCGTCGGTGCGCACCGTCATGCTCTGCGTGCTGACCTCCTCGATGATACCAAGCGTGCCATTCTTCACACCAAGGCCGCGCTCGTTCTGGAGGAACATCACGCGATCCCCGGCGGCAAAGTGGCGCTCGCCGCGTTCGACCATCAGCCGCACATCCTCACCAAGCTCTCCCGCCTCCCGCATTTTCTCCCGCGCCGCCTCGTTCAACTCCCGCACCTCGGCATTGGTGTGGGTGAGGATGATGCGGCTGCTGTCCGGTGCGGCCTGCCGGTCGCGGTCCCAACGGTCGATCAGATCGTCGCGCGCCTGCTCCCGCGTTTCGGCGGCATGCACCATGCCATGACGGTCATAAGCATGGATCGCATTCCCGGTCCTGCCGGTTGCAAGATCGCGGGTGGCGTCCCGCTGCCAGTTTTCACGCTGGCGGCGAACCTCGTGGATTTCGACGCCGCCATGACGTTCGTGGATCGACCGGAATGCCGCGCCCGCTTCTATTGCTTGTAGCTGCTGAGGATCGCCAACCAGCACCACCTTTGCGCCCGCTTCCTGCGCATGGGACAGCACCCGCTCCAACTGCCGCGTGCCGACCATGCCCGCCTCGTCGATGACAAGCACATCGCGGCTGGTGAGCATGCCGCGCCCGTTTTTCCAGCCATGTTCCATGCTGGCGATGGTGCGCGATGCAATGCCCGATCCGCTTTCGAGATTTTCCGCCGCGATGCCGGACAAGGCAACGCCGCGAACCTCGTAGCCTGCCGCTTCCCAAACCTCCCGCGCCACGCCGAGCATGGCGCTCTTTCCCGTTCCGGCATAACCGACGACAATACCAAGATCACGCCCATCGGTAACATGCGCCAGCGCGTCGGCCTGCTCGCCGGACAGCCTTAGGCTGTTCGCTTCAGCCCGCGCCAAAGCGGCATCTCGATCCTCGTCCCTGACAGCGTGGCGTTCGCGCTCCACCATCAGTTCGGCGGCGCGGTGCAGACGCTGTTCCGTCTCGATCATGTCGCGGGTGGTGAAGCGGTCGTTGCCGAAACTGTCCTTGCCGAGTTCGACAAGATCGGGCGCGTTTCCCATCGCGCCCATGACCGCGTTGAACTGCTCGATGCCGTCGCTGTGACGATGCGCGAACATCGCCATGTCGCGGCGCGTGAAGGTCGATTGCTGATGGATGATGGCGTCGAGTGCGATGGACGGATCGGCAATGATCCGCTCGCCATTGTTGCGGGCGATCTCGCGGTGCATCTCGGCGCGATCCGCAACGGAATCCGTGATACCGGCATCCGCCTCCATGCCTTGCCGTTCGATCCGTTGCGCCGGCGCTCCGACCTGCGTTTGCGGTTCCAGTCCGATGCCTTGCGCCTCAAGGCTGCGATGATCGATGCGGGCGTCAATGTCGAGTTCGGCAAGACGTTCGTTGACATGGCTTGCCCAGCGTTCCCGCCAGCGCTCAACCATCTCCGTGCGGTTCCAGTCGCGGACCTTCTGGCCGAAACCGTTCTCGTCCACGCTGCGCATGGTGAGCATGACATGTGCGTGTGGTTTGGGGCTTCCGTCCTCGGCAAAATCCCAATGCACATTCAGGTCGGCAATCATGCCCTGACCGACAAACTCGGACTGAACGAAGTCACGGGCAAGCTCGATACCTTGGCGCTGTGTCAGTTCGCGGGGAATGGCGAATTCCACCTCGCGGGCAAGCTGGGCGTCCTTGCGAACCTCGAACGCCTCCACATCGTTCCAGAGCCGTTCGCGATCGGACCAGACTTCGGGCGCACCGTCCGGCAACATGACTTCGGAATGGACGACGCCGCGTTTGTTGGAGAAGTCCTGCACGCGGTCGATGCGCTCGTCGCGCAGCCGCGAGGCCGAGCGGTAGGCGGCAGACGCCACCGCACTGCTTCCGGCCTTGCGGCCAATGATCTTGACGTGAAGATGATAGATCGCCATGGCGGCAATCATCAGCACGGAAAGCGCCACGTCGGAACGACGTATAAGCGCGCCCTCCCTCGGAAAAATCTCGGGCGGGACCGGCGCGTGCCACACCGTCCCACACACATTACAGCATTCCGCCATGCGCTGGAATATAATGCCTGCATCGACAACAACGGAAACAATGGAGACCGAAATGAGGAAACCACGCGATTACGACGCAGAACTGAAGGCGCTCGAAGACAAGGCGAAAGAGCTGAAGAACCGCAAGGTCCAGCAACTTGGCGAACTGGTGATCGCTACCGGGGCCGATGCGCTCAGCGCAGACGAGCTGGCCGGCGCGCTGATCGTGCTGGCCGAGACGAAGGATACCGGAAAGCGGGAGGCGTGGGCCAAGCGCGGGGCGGCATGGTTTCGGAGCAAATCACGGCGATCTCAACCGGCAAATGATGATGACGCTGGCAGCGATCAAACGCAATCGGGCGGCGCGCAATCGCCATCAGGCGCAGAAGGCGCGGCATGACATGCGAAGCTGGCAGGTCGAGCGACGAAAGCGCACGCGGCATCTGATCGAGCTTGGCGGTCTTGTCGTCAAGGCGGGCATTGTAGACCTGACGGACGATGATCGCACCGTCATTCTCGGCGCGCTCGTTTGGATGGCGGACAAGCTCAACAGCGAAGACGGTGGCCGGGCGCTAGAACTGTGGGCCGAGAAGGGAAAACAGGCTTTCGCAGCCGAGAGGCGACAGAAGGGTTAGCCTTTTAGCCTCGGCGGGATCGGGCGTGACCGATTTGAAATCATAAAATGCTGTCACGTTTGTCGTCCTCCATTGAGGAGTCTAAACCCAATAAGGAATCCGCAACGTGTGACGGCAGGCAAAGTTCTGTTATTGTCAGAATCAGCTAAGATTAGTGCGCCCGTAAGCTGGATTTATTCGCGGCGTTTTAGGAAAAGGCTTATGGAAGAAATTTCGCAAAAACTTCGTATTGCCGTCCTGTTTGGCGGACGCTCAGCCGAGCACGATGTGTCGGTGCTTTCCGCGACCAATGTCATGAATGCGCTTTCACTAGAAAAATATGATCCCGTTCCAGTCTTCGTCACCCACGACGGGCAATGGCTATTGAGCACTTTTGAGAACGGCGCACTTGCAAAACCGTCGAGCGGAACACAATTGACATTGATGCCCGGGGGCCGTGGTCGGGCAATCGCTTTCCCAAAAGATGGGACACCTCACGAATTACCAAAGATCGATGTACTTTTTCCCGTCTTGCATGGCCTGCATGGTGAGGATGGAGCGGTACAAGGAATGGCAGAAGTGGCGCGTATTCCGCTTGCTGGATGTGGCATTACTGGCTCTGCAAATGCGCTCGACAAGGATTTAGCCAAACGTCTGTTTAAAGAGGCCGGTGTGCCAACTGCACACTCGATTACGATTTCTTACGGGAATATACCGACATTTTGTGAACTTGAGAATGCATTGGGCTTGCCAATTTTCATCAAGCCAGCCCGTCAGGGGTCATCGGTTGGTGTTAGTAAAATCTCTTCAAACAAAGACTACGAAGCGGCAATATCAGAAGGCTTTCGCCACGATAGCAAGTTATTAGCTGAAGAGTTCATTCGTGGACGCGAAATCGAGTGCGCTGTTCTGGAAGACATTGACGGAACACTGTTTGTTTCGCGGACAGGGGAAATCGCACCGGCAGAGGGCCATGGTTTCTACACCTATGACGCCAAATACGTTGACTCAGATGGAGCCGTGTTAAATGTACCCGCCGACTTACCGCAAGACGTTGAGGATGAAATCCGCGCTTTCGCCGCTAAAGCATTCCGGGCGCTTGGCTGCGATGGCATGGCGCGCGCGGATTTCTTCCTAACGTCGGATATGCGAATACTCGTCAACGAACTTAATACCATTCCGGGCTTTACCGACATCAGCATGTATTCGAAGGTGATGGCGGCAAGCGGCATCAGTTATCCCGAAATAATAGACCGCTTGGTTGCACACGGAATGACTCGAGCAAGGCAGTCCTCATGCAATAGTTTTTGTGATGCTCCGCGTTCATAGAGAAGACTGTACGAAGGGAGGGCTACACAGCCCAAGCTCGCCCCCGCCAAGATAGATGCCGTTGTGGAAGGCGATTTCCACGCCAAGACTGAGGTTTGTCTGGAATGCAATGTAAGCTCCTGCTTACCAGTCGAGAGCACGGATTCAAGTTGGGGATCGCGTTACAGGCTTTTCGCCATGTCGCCCATCGTCGACCGCTTTACCTCGTAGCTCGGACATATCCCGTCCGCATAGTAGTTGTATTGGCTGACGTGATCGGGCTTTTACTAGTCCCTCTACGAAACGGCCACTCGAAGCGCGGGGTGCTGCCGTATCTCGGTTTCCATCTGCAGGGCCCGTCTGGCAGGCGCGGCACGGTCTGGACCGCTTGACGTGAGCGCCGCCGAAAATTCAGGGTTTCGTTTGTAAACGGCTTTGGCTGGCTTTGGCATCGTAAGAGCGTAACAGCCGTGAAAGCGAAGTTCGTCAAGGCGGCACGCGCCCATGCGCAGTTCCTGCACCCGTTCCGCCGTTGCGGCAATATCTTGCCTCCTGCACTCGGAATATCGCATGGGCGGCGCGACGGCGGAGAATTGTGGCGCGGAAAACGGAAGGAGGCGTTCGGATCAATAAAGCGATTACCCTTTGTCAAGCGAGGACGCCAAGACTGTTTTGATCAATGACCGATATCGCACGGGAACATCATAGCGCGTTTCCGCTATCTTTGATACGATCTGTCATCTCGTTTCCGCCAACATTTGTCTGTTCCTCCAACGGCTTGCGAAATCGCGCCTAATGGGATAGCGGCCAGCGGATCACGAATTTAAGCTGCAATTCCCAATTTGGTAGATTAGCTACAATTGTGTTACCCGTTCCTGTGATACGCAGGATGACCCGTGGAGATCATGTTGAACAGCTCACTTGATAACTTTATTGTCTCGGACAAGCGCCGCCATAAGACTGCGGCCTCGTTTGTAGTTGATGCGTTGAGGCAGGGCATACTCGACGGGACCATCAAGGAAGGAACTCCGCTTCGACAGGACGAACTGGCAGATAAATTTGGTCTGAGCCGTATGCCTATTCGTGATGCGATTCGCCAGTTGGAATCTGAAGGGCTGGTTGTCTTGGAACCCCACAAGGGAGCGACAGTAGCGACAATGACCATAGAGGATATTGTCGAGATTTTCGACATGCGCATCATGGCAGAATGCACCGCGTTAAAGATTGCATTCGGCAACATTGCTGAGAACCACCTGGCAGAATTGAACGATATTGTTGATGCAATGGATGCGACCAAAGACCCAGATCGCCTCAGCAGATTGAATCAAAGATTTCACGAATTACTTTACCAAGGTGCGAAACGCCCGCGATTACAGTCTCTCATAAAGTCTCTACACGAGTCAGTTGATCGCTATCTGCGCTTTCTATTAATCAACTTAGATTATCATAAAAGATCGCAGCAAGATCACAAGCAACTCGCCGAAGCTTGCGCAACAGGTGATCGTGAAACTGCCATTAAAATACTCGAAGCCCATCTGATTGGTGGGCGGGATGAGGTCGTATCATTCCTTAAAGCACGTCACGCGACACAACAGCCGTCATAGGTTCAGCGCCCTTCAACTGAATGGCAATATTCAATTTTTCACGCCCAGCTTAGCAAGCGGGCACCTTGGTCTTGTGAATAAAATCGGCTAGGTGCTGATGCTCGTGGCTTCCTAGATGGCATTCACACGCCCATCCAATATAAATCGGTAACTGATCTTGGGCTTGCTACGGAAGGTCGTTTTTCCTTCCCCCCTCAGCTTTAGGGGCAAACGTTGTTGCCGCTGCGTCAGCGTGCAGCGACAGCTCCTTTTTAGCAACAAATCTAGTTTACCCCGAATTTCGGTGATCCCCTCCTCTCCTTGGTTAAGCCAAACCTCATAAATCGCATCCGGAAGTTGACGAAGTGCGCGTCGTGATCAGCGCTTCTATCGCCGAACCAACCCACCTTAATGGGTTCATTCCTTTTGACCTGCCGTGTCAAATCTATTGCTCTTTATCCTGTATCCAATATACCGTATCCGGACCATGATGCCGGTATAATTTCTCAAGACATGAAACGTCAAGTGACAGGTTTACGGAAGGGAAACTATGGATCACGCAGCCACCGACGGGTACGAAACGGCTAGATACTATCCGAGAGAGAAGCTTGCGGAGTCTCGCCAGCTGCGTACGATAAGAGCCATCGCGGTTTCCGCGCCAGATTGGATAGAGGGCACCAAGTCAGAAAACGCGCTTAACAGCGCCGACCCAGCAAGTCTTTTTAACGCTTGCCGCTATGCTGCCGACCTCGCACAAAGAAAAATTGGTGCTTGGTCCGATAGTAATTGGTCAGCTCCGACTTCCTTACTAAGGGAATGTTTCCTATTAATGTATTCTCTCGATGATATAGATCGGTTCACGGCACTTGTTTTATCGCAGCGACCAAATCTCTTATTACTTGGAGCGATGACACTTTGCATGCCTGGTGCAGTTGAATGCGCCAAGCGGGCAAAGGAACTTCTGGGAGATGAAATTCTCATCGTACTCGGCGGACGACATGTGACGGAAACGATCTATCTACAAAATGAACGTACGAGAGAACCCTCAGCAGTGCGCCATCACAAGGCGTCACCGGGCCGACTTATCAGAGAAAAGACCATACCGCCGATATTCGATATTGTTGTGTCAGGTGACGGCGAGCATATCGTAGCCGAAATCGGTAATGCGCTAAGTAGTTGCCCGCCAAAAGCTCTCAACGACATCGCTGACAAGATAAGACCCGAGGCACCGGGGCGCTGGATTGTCGATTTCCCCGCCATCGATCGGACCCTCATCAGTGTAGGAACGCCGCTGCGTTATGATGATATGCCGTCCATCCCCACAATATTCGGCGTCTCGGCGTCGTTCGATGTTTTCGAGGGTAGGATGACGTCTCATGTTTTTAGCGACACGGGAAGAGGTTGTGTCTACGACTGCGCATTTTGCAGCGAACGGCGGGCCGTAACTGGCGGCATACAAGACATAAAAGGCGCTCCGCGCAGGCTTTATCGTCAGATGCGGGACTCAGCGATGGTAATCGGCAGAGATTCTCCTAACCGTGGCGCGAGTGCATTCGTGGAAGATTCAATTTTTTTAAGCGGCAGCCCTGTGGCCATAAGTCAGTTCTGCGACTTGATGGAGTACGACCCGATAGACATCGTTTTCGGCGGCCAGTTCACCATCGACCAAATCTTGCGTCGCAAAGAATTGATTGAACGTCTTGCCCAAAATGGTCTCCGTTACGTGTTCGTTGGATTGGAAACATTCGAACCTGAAGAAATCGGCGGCATGAGCAAAGATCTCGATAAGGAGGTCAGTTCTTGGCAAGATCGGTTCGCTGAAGCGCTCAGCATCCTTGGAAGTTGCGGTATATCTTGTGGCTGCGCACTGCTGTTTGGGCTTGGAGAAAAGCACGCCAGCCGACTTTCATTGCTTAGAACCTTAATAAAATATCGAAAAACAATCGGACAGCCAGTGGTGGTTAGCGCAAATTGGGCGGTTCAACATCCATTGAAAGATATGCCCGAAGGCGCGAATGAAGACTATTTGCGATGGGGCACTCCAAAAGGCCCATTGCTCAAAGCATTTCACCGATTTGGAGAGGCATCTTTGGAATACCCTATATCAGGCGTTACACCGCCTGGGATTGCGGAGGTCGAAGAAATCATAAAGCTGCTCGATGAGTTGGAAAACATCGATGTCTAAATCAAACACAACTGACTTAGCGCAGATCGGTATTTTCCCAGTGGGAAAGCTTTTTGCGCCACTTGTACCAGCCTTCAATGCCACGACACTCGTCGTCAATCGCTACGAAGAGCTTTCTCCTATAAGCAATTCTAGCCTGACCGAAGGAAACGGAAGTGCTTTTTCCGGGCTTTACTACGGCGGCATTGACACACCAACCACACTTCACTTGGCTCATCAGATCGCCAAAATCGAGAAGGGAACCTTCGCCGTACTGGCACCTTCTGGGCAAAGCGCCATTCACCTATTGCTTGCCGCTTTGATTACACCGGGAGATCATCTCCTCGTTTGCGATACCACTACCTACACGACCTGCTGGCTATTTGAACAACATTTCCGTGCTCTTGGAATAGATATAGAATATTTTTCTCCAGAGGACGCTTGTGTCCTGTCTCACCGAATGCGCGCCAACACCAAGGCGGTTTTTTGGGAGTCCCCCGGCTCATTCACATTCGAACTTGTGGATGGAAAGAGCATCGTGGAAGCGTGCAGAAATCATGCTGTGATGACTATCATGGATAATACTTGGGCCGCTTCAACCTTTTATCATCCGTTGGATGATGGCGTAGACGTCGTTGTGTTGTCACTGACGAAATCCCACGCGGCGGCGGCGGGCATCTCACTCGGAGCGATCATCACGAACAATCGGAGCCATTTCGAAAAGGCTAAATCAGTCACTGCGCTTTTGGGAAGCCATGTAGGGTCAGAAGCTTGTGCGAGCGCGATTCAGTCAATGAGTACCCTTGGCGTGCGGCTCTCCCGCCAGATGGCCACGACGGCTCGGATGCTCAAAGTCCTTCAAGGGATGAATGGAATTAAGCGTGTTTTCCATCCGTCCTTGCAAAATGAAAACAATAATATATTCGATCGTGATTACACAGGCTTCAATAGTCTCGTATCCATAGAATTGGAATGGTCTGTAAGTGAAGTCGTAGAACGATTGAATCGACTGAGCGTTATAAAGCTGGGCTACGGATGGGGAGGCACATTAAGTCTTGCCAATCATTTTGACCCGTCTGGATGGACCTCCGCTCATCGGCTCGGGCTAAGCGACAGCTGCGTCCGCTTTTATTTCGGATTGGAAGATGCCGACGAGATTGAACAAGACCTACACAGGGCTTTCAATTCTTAAACTCCCGTAGGTTTCGACGGCATGCTTTTTTTTCGGTTTTAGCCTCATCATCCGTTGCGGCCTTTGCTGGTTTTGGCCGCACACTCACCCTCATTTTCGCCCCCGCAGAAACGCCCAGTGGCGGCCAAGCCGAAG
Source organism: Ochrobactrum sp. BTU2 (assembly GCF_024539785.1). Lineage (NCBI taxonomy): Bacteria > Pseudomonadati > Pseudomonadota > Alphaproteobacteria > Hyphomicrobiales > Brucellaceae > Ochrobactrum > Ochrobactrum sp. BTU2. The sequence goes on from NZ_JAHWRG010000008.1 coordinate 15,263, forward strand.
CGGAAAGTTAGATAAATAGAGATTTGTCTTGCTGTCGCGACGCCTTCGGCGTGGTTGAAAAGCCGCTTTTGCCCACAGTGAGACTAAGTTCCTATGTGAATATCCAATTAGATTCCAGCATGTGCAAATTTCCACTTGCTTTGTTTAATTGGATACCATATCCAATATCCGTAATGATATTGCAGAATGGGGCTGTAGCTCAGTTGGGAGAGCGCGCCGCGAAAGCAGCGAGGTCAGAGGTTCAAGTCCTTCTCAGCTCCTCCAACTCATCCACTTAAGCAACTTCGCGTACTCAGGAGGGGATATGGCCACTGTCGTAAAATCCGAAAGGATCGTATTCTCCGAGACCGAACTGGTTGCGGCAGTGCAAGCCTCAATGGTTGATGAAAAATTCAACGAACTCATCATCATGTGCGGCCATTTTATGCTTTTCTATTCGCCTCACGAACGCCGTCTGGTGCCGGGGATACTTGAGGAGATCGAAGATGATAATCTTCGCCAAGCAGTATCTGACAGAGTTGGTATTTTCCCACTGTATACTTGGGATCTAGGTATTCGAATTGGTGAACACTACAAGGCCACTTTCGAGAAGTCAGTAAAGATTCTCTTGCTAATCAATGATTGGCAATATGTACCCGATCAAGGCGAAGCAGGTGATTATCGTGGCGCATTCTATGACAGCTTTCTGCAGCTTCCATCACTCTATTCCAGCCGGTTACAGGCGTCCACATACTTGGGTGAGCAGGACATACTCCCCAGTAGACGACATAATTTGGCATTTCCTGAGACTTGGCTCCGATATCGATTTCAGAACGCAGCAAAGCGCCTTGTAAAGCAAGGAAAGCTACAGAAGCGCTACCTCCTAGACAAGCCTGGGCAGTCAGAAGTGTCCTTCACGGATGAAAGCGGTACATCCCTACCCTTGATTAGTTGCGGCATCACTGGGTGCGCGGGCGAAATTACTGAGATGATATCGGAGGTTCATCGAAGCGGAGGACGCTATCTGTTGATCCTTGCTCCCGCCGAATGCCACGCTCCGATCCAAGCCGGCGTCGAAATTGCTCTCTCGATTTATGATTTGAGCGGAATGATGGTTCTCGTTGCCGATACGGGGGGAAGTGGAGAAGCGACGGTCGACCATATATTCAGGAATGGTGTGAGTCTCGCCACCTTTGTTTCTTAGGAGAAATAGGATGCGAGCGATTCATGATCTCGATTTCATTTACTTTGATGCAGCAGCCACAACGCCATGCCGACCAGAAGTAGTGGCTGCCATGGAAACTTGCTTGCGCCAAGAATATGGAAATCCATCCTCAGCACACGCAATGGGGACGATGGCAAAGCGTGCGACCGACGCAGCAATTGAGAACATCGCGCAAATCCTGGGGTGCACAGCCGCCGAAATTACGGTCACGTCGGGAGCCACCGAGAGCAACAACATTGTTGTGCTCGGTACGACGAAAAGTCGGGGAAACGAAAATATCGTTATCTGCCCAATTGACCACAAGTCCACGCTCGAAGCCGCAGAGGAGATGGCACGGCGCGGCGTAGAGATACGACGAATGAAAATAGGTGAAGATGGGCGCATTGATCTGGACCACCTAAAATCGTTGATCGACGAGAACACAACACTCGTGAGCCTTGCTTATGTGAATTCAGAAATCGGGGTAATTCAGGACATCGATGGGATCGGAAGAATACTCGATAGTCAAACCGCGCTCCTGCATCTTGATGCAACGCAGGCGGTCGGCAAACTTGCATTGAATGTTGCCAATTCTCGCGTGGATGCGATGTCCATTTCAGCTCATAAGATTGGCGGCCCGAAGGGAATAGGAGCGCTATACGTCCGCAAAGCCAGAATGGCGGAACTAAAACCTATTACGTTCGGTGGCGGGCAATTTCGGCTGAGAAGTGGTACGCTTCCATCACAGTTGATCGTAGGATTTGGTGTAGCAGCAAGGGAGCTATATACATCCGATCTGTCGGAAAGATGGAAGGATGCTCTTTCGCGTCGTGCTGCTCTTATTGACCTGCTCCAAACGAATGGTGTCAAATTTCACTTAAACTCACCAGAAAACTATTCTGTGCCAAACATTATAAATTTCTCGGTTCCGGGTGTCCGCTCGGAGACCGTAATCAAGGGCCTACGCCGGGTGTGCTTATCATCCGGCTCAGCCTGCAACGCCAAGAAACTCGCCCCCTCATACGTTCTCAGAGGTATTGGCCTTGACGATCAAAGGGCAAATGCGGCCCTTCGTGTGTCGTTTGAGCCAGACATGCCTTTTAACGAGTTTAGCGAAGGTGCACGCCTTCTAAGCGAGAAAATATCGCAACTCCAAAATTTGGCAACATGGGAGATTTGACATGTTTGAGCATGAACGTGTGGCCATCGTTACAGGCGGAGATTCGTCGGAACGCAACGTGGGCTTGCTTACAGCGGAAAATGTCAGTGCGTCTTTTGACAGAATGGGAATTACGCACGAAACTTTCGATGTACCAGATTATCAGGGCTTCCTGAATCTGTCATTGGATGGTTTCTCACGGGTCTTCTTGGCTCTCCACGGCGGATTCGGCGAGAACGGGATGGCGCAAAGCTACCTTAAAGGTAGAAATATTCCGCATAACGGACCGTCACCACAAGCCAGCGCGATCTGCATGGATAAGCTCCTCACCAAGCATGTTGCACGCGGCTTGGGTATTCGTGTACCAGAATATATCTTCTACGAAGATGCGTCTTCCGTGTCATTCGATGAGATTACTGATCGCTTTGGAAGCCGGTTCATAGTTAAGCCGAACGGTGAAGGGTGTAGCCAAGGCGTAACACTCGTCCAAGGAAATTTTGGGGCATTTGACGTCGCAGTCAAAACAGCCTCGTCGTATGGGCGCGGCATTCTTGTCGAGGAGTTTGTCAGTGGCCAAGAACTCTCGGTCTGTTATTTTTATGATCGGATGCTTCCCACATTCGCCGTTGGATATACAAGTGAATTCTTTAGCTATGAAGCAAAATATGAATCTGACGATACTCAGACTTGGCTTCTGGAAACAGACGAAAAAATCATGGAAACCGTTAACAGGGACGGTAGTGTCTTCGCTAAAGCTTTAAATCTTCCATATTACCGGGCGGACGTGATTATCAGTAACGGCGCACCGTATCTGATCGAGTTCAATACTCTACCGGGCCTTACTTCGCATAGTTTCTTTCCGCGTGCCTGCGCGGAAATTGGAATCGGGTTCGACGAAATGGTCTTGTATCTAAACAATCTGAAGAAACGACCAAACGAAATCTATAGCTCGCGATAAGACACCCACGTATCCCGCCGCTCATCTCCGGGCGAATTTTGAGAATATTACGAATATGATGCCCACGACGACGACAGCAATCCATCCCCTGAGGATGGGGGTACTAATCATGAGCGCTGCAGCGCTCTTAACACCGTTTTCTGACGCCCTGGCGAAAATTCTCGGGGAGAGTCATTTTGTGTCGGCAAGTGCAATAGCTTTGGTGCGATTCGCACTTCAGACTATCTTCATGTTCCCTCTGATGCTCGTTCTTGGCGGTTGGCAAGCTTTTCGCATTAATCGTCCAATTCAAAATATCCTACGTGGAGCTCTCCTAGCTATAGGCAGCATTTCTTTTTTTGCTGCATTGCGCTACATGGCATTGGCGGATGCCATCGCCATATTTTTTGCGCAACCCTTGCTCGCTGTTGTCTTGTCTGTCGTCTTTTTACGTGAATTTCCAGATCGTCACAGGGTTTCTGCTGTAGGTCTTGGATTTATTGGCGCGCTGATCGTGATCCGACCAAATCTTATGGCATTTGGTGTAATAGCGTTGTTACCTCTCGCTTGTGCCACATGCATAGCTGTCTACTTTCTTCTTGGTCGGCATCTATCAACCGGTAATTCGTCCCTCGCAATGCATTTCTATACCGGTCTCGGCGCGCTCCTAACGCTGCTCGCCGCTATTTCAATTAGTTCACTTTTCCCCAGCGTTTCGCTTTCGTTTTCCATTCCTTCAAATGCCAAGGTGTGGATGCTTCTCGTACTCATGAGCTTTTTGGCCAGCGTCGTACACCTAATGTATATTCAAGCCTACCGGCGAGCACCCGCCGGTCTGCTGGCCCCGTTTAATTACTTGGAGATTGTCTCAGCCGCAGCAATCGGAATAATCCTTTTCGGCGATGTTCCCGATCTCCTAAAGACTATAGGAATGTTAATCATCGTCGCTTCTGGACTATTGCTCGCGTGTAAAGACAAGGCAATCACTCAGAAGATTTCGGAAAATCGAGTCCAGCCTTAATTACACAACTATAGCCAGAAAACAGCAAACCATCCCAGATTGTTATCGTTTCAGGACACAAAACTCCGGTCGCAGAAGCGCCGGGGTTTTGTGTGGTCCACCTGAATCATAGGTGCTTGGTTACACCTGAACGATGAGCGATTTATGCTGGAAATGGTTGCGGGGGCAGGATCTAATCTTCACTTGCGCCCCGAGCAAGTAAAGATGGTTGCGGGGACGGGCAAACATCACAACTTGCTCTTCGAAGCAGACGCATGACCTGTAATATCTGCCCGCGCAACGCGTAGTTGCTACCTTGTCCGCAGTTTTCGAAGGTCAATTCAATACGTCTCAAAACGAGTCGATTACGCTCAAAATTCGTATACAGCCTCATCAAAATCAACCCCGAGCGAGAATAAGGTAAGCGAAATATCCGATGTAGCAGCAGACGAAGCCCGCGCCTTCGGCCCGGGAAAGTCTCTTGCCGCTGAGAAAGGCCGGAACACAAAGCAGCGTGGCCGCCGCCATGACGGGGATGTCGACGGAGATCAGGTTGTCCTCCACCGACATCGGATTGCCTGGAACCAACATGGTCAGGCCCAGGATAACAGCGATGTTATAGAAGCCGCTGCCGAGAAGGTTACCGACGGCGATGTCGCGTTCGTTGCGCATCGTCGAGACGATTGTCGTCACGAGCTCGGGGCTCGACGTGCCGATAGCGACGATGGTCAGGCCGATGCGGGCCTCGGAGACCTGCAGCCGGCGGGCGAGTTCGGTCGATCCCCAGACGAGCCAGTCGGCGCCTGCAACGATTATCGCAATCCCGACAACCATGGCTACTGCGCTGATCGATCCTGCGTGCGGATCCTCCCGCACCCTACGAGGCAGGGCAGGCAACTCTTTCTCGGCCTGGGAGATTCTCTTGCGCGCACTCCGGACGATCAGGATCGTATAGCCGACCCCGCCAAGCAGAAACATGATGCCCTCGGTCCGCGATAGGGAGCCGTCTGCTGCTAAAGCCCAGAAGGCCGCTGCGGCGACAACCATTGCAGGAAGCTCAAACCTGAGCGAGGCGGGCTCCAAGACCACGGGTCTGAGGAGCGCGCACAAGCCAAGGATAAACAGCAGGTTGAAGGTGTTCGTGCCGGCGATGTTGCCGACCACCAATCCTCCCTCTCCTGACAGGGCGGCATCGATGCCAACGGCAAGCTCCGGCGTGCTCGTTCCGAATGCGACGACTGTAAGTCCGATGACCAGCGGTGAAATGCCAAGCTGGCGCGCGAGCGTCGAACCGCCCCGCACCAGCATTTCGGCTCCGCCGACGAGAGCCAGCAGGCCAGCTACCGACCAGATAATTGCGACCGTCACAGCATTCCCTCCGGCGCGAGCGCCGAACGAGCAGCTGAGCTCACGTTCCGGTCTGCGACCACCTCCCGGATCAGCCGATCTCACCCACAGGCTGGATATATGTCACGGTAAGATGATCGGGGAACTTCAACGCCGTTTTGACGGCTGTCCGGTCCACGGTACCCAAAAGGCACGTGCCCAGCCCCTCGGCTGCGCAGAACAGATAGACATTCTGCGCCATGATGGCCGAGTTGACGCGTGCGGCGATGACCAGTTCTTCTGGCGCGGACGTCGCGATATCGCCGGCGGCGGCCGCCAGCTTCTCGCCGTCCGAAACATAGATCAGCACGACCGGTGCACGCCGCACGAACGCCGTGGGGCTGACATCGGCGCGGATATCCGCATCGGACACTTTTTCGAGTGTATTGGCAGCAGAATTGTAGAGGCTGACGCCATCCTCGAGGGCGACATAGATGTCGACGTCCTTCGAGCCGTGCCAGGCGGGTGCTGTGGTCTTGCCTTCGTCCGGGCGGTTCACGCCATTGGCTGCCCACAAGACTTCCAGCACTGTTTCGCGGGGAACGTCGGCACGCCCGAAGCGCTTTGTCGAGCGGCGCTGCTTAAGAGCCTCCTGCACCGAGACACTGGCGGCACCGCCTGCGGGCGTCTGTGCGTTGGCCGCACCGACGATGCCAGCGGATGCGGCGGCACTGGTTCCGGCGAGAAAAAGCCTTCTCGAAAGCTGTTGTGTCATGATCTGTCCTTTCCTTTTTGTGAAGAGTGTCAGCTCATGTCCATTGCCGCGAAAGGGCATTGAGGACGTCGGTACGGCTGATCTGGCCAACAAGGCGGCCATGGCGAACAACGGGGAACCGTCTGAACGAGCTTGCAACGAAACGCTCGCAGGCTTCGACGATATCGATGCCCGCATCGAGCGTTTCGAGCTCGGTACTCATATAGTCGGCGACGCTGCCGCCCCATTGTTTGTAATAGGAGGCGTTGAGCGCGGCCTTCAGGCAATCGCGCTTCGACAGGACGCCGACGAGATCGCCCGCGTCGTCGATCACGCATGCGCCCGACACTTCGTTCTGCATCAGGACGGAGACGGCGCGCACGATTTCCATGTCCGGAGTCAGCGTGATCAGGTCGGTGCGCATATGATCGGCAACCGTGTCGAGCTTCATCGTTTCATTCCTCCGGGTCTTTTGCACGCTTGGCACTTGCCGCCGCAGGCCGCGCCACCGCACGATCCTTTCAGTGGCGCGCGGCCGGCAAGAAGGCCGGCGGACAGCGCCAGCATGGCGACCCCGGTCAGAAGAATGGCGGCGATAACCGTCTGCATGTCTCATGCCCTCCCGTGATCGACGAAGAGCCTGTTGGCTCTGGCCTCAATGCCATCCCCCTGGCGCAGCAGATAAAGCACGGGCAGACGATTGGCGGTGGCGAAGGCAAGGCCGCGTTCGGACCCCATCACCAGAAGCGCTGTCGCAAATGCATCGGCCTCCAGCGCCGTCGGGGCCAGGACGGAAACCGAGGCAACGCTGTTGTGAACCGGCTCGCGGGTGGCGGGGTCGATCGTATGACTGTAGCGGCGGCCGGCAATCTCATAGGCGTTGATGGCGTCACCCGAGGTGGCCATCGCCATGTCTGTCAAGGGAAGTGCCGTATGGATGCCCGTGCGTAGCGGATCTGCAATGCCCACGCGCCAGGGAGCGCCGTCAGGTCTCCGGCCGCGGGCAGAGACTTCACCTCCCACCTCGATCAGGAAACCAAGCACGCCCTGCGCAGCCAGGTGTTCTGCAAGCCGGTCCACGGCGTAGCCCTTGGCAATGCCGCACAGATCGAGCGACAGTTCCGGCTCCGCCTTGGATAGGCCTTCGGCGCCGAGGGCAAAAGCGATATGAGGACCGGATTGCCCCGATGCGATCGGCCCGAAACCGTAACGATGGACATCTGGCCCGACGCCCGGATCGAACGCGCCATCGGTCAACCGCGCGATCTCCAGGGCTTTGCCAGCGACGGTTCTAAATGGAACGGAGACTGCGAACGGTGCAGTGCTCGAGCGATGGTTGAATTGAGAAAGCTCAGAATCGGCGCGAAACGGGCTCATCGACTGATCGATCCCCGCCAGTATTTTTCGCAGGTCCGCACCAAGCCCACCGGCATCGGCGTCAGCGGGTACGGTGACCTGCCATCTCGTGCCGAAGGCGCGACCGGAGATGCGCACCAAATCGCCAGCATCGGCCCACGCGAATGACGCCATGGACATCAGTCCAGCCAGGCCACCCAGTCCAAGCAAAATGTCGCGCCGAGTCTTCATGCTCCTAGATCCCGAAATCGTCATTGAAGATGCTTTCGCGTTCGACGCCGCATTCATCGAGCATCGCGTAGACGGCTTCGATCATCAGTGGCGGTCCGCACAGGTAATATTCGCAGTCCTCCGGCGCCGAGTGATCCTTGAGATAGGCCTTGAAGACGACGTCGTGGACGAAGCCCGTCTCGCCTTCCCAGGCGTCGTTACGGGCAGGCTCCGATAGAGCCGGCACCCAGCGGAAATTCTGGTAGCGTCGCGCAAGCTCATCGAATTCTTCGGCGTAGAACAGTTCACCCCGGCTGCGCGCGCCATACCAGAAGCTGATCTTGCGCCGGCTTCCCTGCCGTTCAAGCATGTCCGTTATGATGGCACGTAAGGGGGCCATACCGACGCCGCCGCCGATGAAGACCATTTCGCGCTCGCTGTCCTGAGCCCCGAAGTGACCGTAAGGACCGGCAACTTCGACGGCGTCGCCTTCGCGCAGCCCGAACAGCCACGACGAAACGATGCCGGGAGACGCCTGCGGTTTGGCAGGCGGCGGCGTGGCCAGACGGATGTTGAGGACGATCAGGCCAGCATCACGGGGCCGGCTGGCGACAGAATAGGCGCGAGAGACCGACTGGGAGCTCTGTGACGAGAGCTTGTCTATGCCGAGCTTCTTCCATTCGGCGGCGTGCTGCGGCTCCAGCGCGATGTCGGAAAAGTCGAGGCGGTAGGCAGGTGCCGTGACCTGAACGAAATTGCCCGCGCGAAAGTCGAATTGCGCACCCTCCGGCAGGGCGAGCACGATTTCCTTGATCAGCGGTGTGACGCTGCGCGATGACGCCACGCGGCATTGCATCGTGGTGATGCCGAGGACCTCGTCCGGCACGGTGACAGCGACATCGTTTCGCACGACGATCTGGCAGGCGAGGCGCGTTCCCGCCCGAACGTCGGCAGGCGAAAGTCGAGCGCGCTCCGTCGGCAGCGGGTCGCCTGTTCCCGAAACCCCGCTCACCCGGCACAAGCCGCAAGTTCCGGCGCCCGCGCAACCCGAGGGTACGGCGACGCCGTTGGCGTTAAGGATGTCGAGCAGTTTGAAGTTAGCCAAAGCCGCGATCTCGCGCTTACCATTGACGGTGACCGCGACAGGCCGTGACGGCAGCAGATAGTCCCGGACCGTATGGACAAGAGCTGCAAGTACGACGAGCAGCACGGAAATGAAGCCGATGCCGAGCAGGATCTCCGTCATAGCACGCGCACTCCCACGAAAGCGGAGAACGCCATCGACAGAAGGCCCGTGACGATGAAGGCGATGCCGAGGCCCTGCAAGCCTTCGGGAACGTTGGCGTAGCGCAATCGCTCGCGGACCGCCGCCAGCGTGACGATCGCAAGCGCCCAGCCGATGCCTGTGCCGACGCCGTAAACCGTGCTTTCGGCAAGGTCATATTGCCGCTCGACCATGAACAGGCTGCCGCCGATGATGGCGCAGTTGATGGCGAGAAGCGGTAGGTAGATGCCAAGCGCGCTATAAAGAGCGGGCACGTAGCGATCGAGCAGCATTTCGATGATCTGCACCATCGCCGCGACGATGCCGATGAAGGTGATGAGCCGCATGAAGCCGAGATCGACATCCGGCAGGCCGGCCCAGCCGAGTGCACCTGCGCTGAGAACATGGGCATGCAGCAGATAGTTCAAGGGGACGCTGATCGACTGCACCACGATCAGCGCCACGCCCACGCCGAATGCCGTTTCCACGCGCTTGGAGACGGCGAGGAAGGTGCACATGCCGAGGAAGAAGGACAGCGCCAGATTCTCTTCGAAAATGGAGCGCTGGAACAGTTCGATCATGTCTCCGCCGCCCTTTCCTGCTCGCGCAGCTCGAACTCGGGCGCTTCCGTCTGGGCCGGTCGCAGGCTGCGAACGGCCCAGACGAGAAGCCCCAGAATGATGAAGGCGCTCGGTGCGAGCAGCATCAGGCGCAGCGGCTGATACCAGCCGCCGTCGGCGACCAGCGGCAGCACGCCGATGCCGAACAGGCTGCCCGAGCCGAACAGTTCGCGGATCGCCGCGACCGTCAGCAGGACGAGGCTGTAGCCCAGCCCGTTGCCGACGCCGTCCACCATGCTGGGTAACACTGGATTGTGCAGCGCATAGGCTTCGGTGCGGCCGAGCACGATACAGTTGGTCGCGATCAGCGACACGAACACCGTCAGCCGCTGGCTCATCTCATAGGCAAAGGCCTGCAGAAACTGGTCGGCGACGATGACCAGGGAGGCGATGATGGTGATCTGCAGGATGATGCGGACGGAGGACGGGATATGGCGGCGGATCGCGCTGATGATGCCGGCCGAAAGGCCGAGCACGACGGTCAGGGCGATCGACATGGTGAGAGCGGTCGACATCGATGTCGTGACCGCGAGCGCCGAGCAGATGCCGAGAATGTGCACGGTGACAGGGTTCTTGTCGACGAGAGGGTCGGTCAGGTTGCGGAAGGCGATCGTCACCGGATTTCTCCTTTCTTCAATTTGTCGAGGAAAGGTCCAAAGCCGTGCTCGCTCATCCAGAATTCGAGCATGTCGGAGATCGCATAGCCGGTGACGCTGGCCCCGGAGATGCCGTCGACCTCGTAGGGGCCGCTGGCATTTCCGCGCACCACGGAAATAGCGAAATCGCCATCGTCGAAGATGCGCTTGCCCGCCCATTGCGCCTGCCAGCCATCCTCGGCGATACGAGCGCCGAGGCCCGGCGTTTCTCCCTGTTCGTAGACAGTGAAGGCGGCGACCGTGTCGAGATCGGCTTCCAGCGCCAGATAGGCGCGGATGGTCGACTGATATCCCGCGCCGCGAACCGGAAGCACGACGAGCGCCAGATCGTCGCCGCGGCGCAGAAGGTAGACGAGCGCGTGATTCTCACGGCGGCCGAGACCCGCGAGGTCGTCCGCGCGTGGTACGGTCGTGCTTCTTTCAGTATCCGCCGCCGCGGCGCGCTGATCGAAGCTCGCCGGGTCGATATCGGCGGCGACCGTTCCGCTGGCGAGGTCGATGACGAGTGTTTCGACGCCGCTCGCGCCGGATTCCTTTAATATCTCGCCGATCCCGGGCAGGTTCTCCAGCATTGCGACCATGCGGCCCTGTTGCTGGGCGGCGATATTGGCCTGCTGGATCGGACGCAGGGTGACAGTCGCGACCGAGACGGTCACGCCGCAGCCGATGGCCACCAGCAGCGACATGCCGATCGTCTTGACGCGATCGGTGTTCGGCCGGTCCAGAAAGCCGCGCCAGAGACCTGATCGACGGCTGCCGGGAGGGGTATCAGCCATATCGCCTCGCCCTCCGTTTCACATGGACGGTCACGACCAGGAAGTCGATCAACGGCGCAAAGATGCTGCTCATCAGGATGGCGAAGATCGCGGCTCCGAAAGCCGAGCCGGCCTGCGAGAAAAGGCCGATGAGCAGGCCGGTCAAGATCCCCTGTGCCCAGCGGCCGGGATTGGTGGCGGCGGAGCAGACCGGATCTGCCGCCAGGAAAAGGATAGCGCAGCCGATGGCGCCCGAGAGCAGGAGAGACGCGACGTCCTGACCCTGCATCCAGCTGGACAAGACCATTGCACCGACAATGGCAAGCAGCAGACGCCATGACGCCTGCCCGCTGAGGAGCAGGAGAAGCGCTGCCGGCGCCAGGGCGGCGACAGGAATGTCGGGACCAGTCCGATAATCGAAATCGGTGAAGGAGAACATCAGGAAAGCCAGTGCCGCGACTGCCGGATGCACGAAATTGCGTCCGCGTCCGCCAAACACCTGTTCGGCGATCACCACGCCGAAGCTGATCCCCAGAGCCAGTTGCCAAAGCGGCGCGTCGACAGGAACGAGGAGCGCGATCAGGGTGGCGGTGATTATGCCGTCGAGCCCGATCCCGATGCCTCGCACGCGGGCGAAAACAAACTGCCAGCCGACCGTCACGACGAGAGCCAGCAATAGCCGTATGGCGAAGGCTGAACCGGCGAAGGAAAGTATGAGCGCAACCGGCGCAATCAGGCCCAGAAGCGCGGGCATAACCGCGCTGGCCAATGGGATATGTGCGAAGCGCCCGGCGCGCAAATCCTGCAGAAAAGCGGTCATATCGCCTTCTCCAGCTCATCGAGCGTCGCCCTCAGCAAGGCTCCGTAATCCGTGCCGGAACCGTCGACATGGCCGAGCAGGGCGAGGTCTTCCTCGACGATCTCCAGCGCCCCGAGTTTCGCGGCCGCTTCCACATCGCCGGTGCTGATAGCGCGCAGAAACGGCGCAGGCAGGATCCCGCAGGGTGCGGCCCGCTCATGGACGGCGTTGGGGATAAGCGGCGCAGGAAACCGCTCACCGGATGAGGTAAGGTAACGGGCGACGAAGGAGCGGCGGGCTGGATGTCCGTGCGGCATGGCAGTGGCCTGCACGTCATAGCGCCGCAGGAAGTGCTCGACCATGCCGCAGAGTGGGGAGCCTGACAACAACTGGACTGCGGGGCTCACGAGCGTGCCCTCGAACAGATCGCGCAGATTGGCTCCTGGAGGCACAAGAGCCAGACGCGGCGTGCGGGTTCCCGGGCCCGTCAGTGCGACGACGCGCTGCGTCCAGATCCGGCCCGTATCCAGAAGACAGCCGATCGCGATCACATCCTGATAGCCGATATGCCAGACCATCCGGGTGGCATCGACAGGGTGAATGTGATGGATATGCGTTCCTGCAAGTCCTGCCGGATGCCTGCCGGAGAAGGCGACCGATTTGGTGCCGTCCACCACAGGTAGCGACGCATCATTGCCATGACAGATGTAAACCGGGCCGTCGGTGAGGTGGCACAGCGCCGCGGCACCCAAACGGAACCATGTTTCGAAGCGTTTTATGACCGGCGCCGGATCGCCCGCCAGCGGCGCCGTGTCCATGGCGGTGAGGAAGATCGCGTCGGGGATTTTTGCGGGATCGGCGATCCGCCCGAACGGGCGAGTGCGAAAGGACTGCCAGCAACCGCTCGTCATCAGAAGCGACTGCATTGCTTCTCGATCCGGCTGCGCGGGCCGGTCGAATCGGATGCCATCATCCCCATCAATATCGATGACGATCGAATCGAGGCTTCTGCGCCGGCCATGTGAGATTGCCCGGACCGTTCCGGAAAGGGGGGCAGTGTAGCTAAGGTCGGGGCGTCGACGGTCCGTAAAAAGCCGCTGCCCCGCTAGCACGCATTGCCCTTCCGCGACGTCGAAGATGGGGCGCAGGTCAGGATAGTCATCGCCAAGAAGCGCAGCCGAGCGAACCGCAACTTCTTCGTCGATCGTCTCTGCCGGTTTGCCTTCCCACCGAAGATCGATGCCGCCTTTTACCCTCACCTGCAATACTGACGCCCCTCCGATTATGTTCAACTCAACCCGGTTTCGCCCGAAACATTGACGGCCTCCGATAAGATTATGGAGGTCGACGGCAGTGCCATTGATTATGATCAATTTGCAAAGCGATCTGGGTAACTGTGATATGCGCTATAGGTCGTATCGCTGCAGGTACCTTTATCCTGCGATCAACCGAGCGGCGCGGGCTCGGTTGATCGTTCACGACAGGGCCGTTCAATATCCGTCAGGAGCCTGTAACCGTTTGCGAAAGTGCGGCTCGCAATTTCTCTTCCTGTTCCGGCGAAAGCGACGTCTTGAGTACACGACCGCGCAACCCCTCGAACTCCGCCAGCACCTTTTCCGGCTGCACCTTTCGGACAAGCACGAACAATGCCGAGGAGTTGTTCGGGATCGTTTCGCCAAGAGATTTGATGAACGTGTCGTCGATGCCATAGTCAGCGAGCGAGCCGGACAAGGCGCCAACACCAGCCCCCGTCAGGCCACCGATGGCGATGCCGGCAAGCGGATTGAGGAACAAAAGCCCCACCAGACCGCCCCACAACGTGCCCGACAGCAGGCCTGACGCCGCCCCAAGGGTTGTCAGATTAAGGCTCTGCTTGAGATGAACCTTGCCTTCGCCGTCACGAACGACGACGACGGCATCCTCCAGATCGACCAGATACTCTTTTCTCAGGGCGGCGAGTTTGAGAAGCACCTTGTCGGCTTCATCAACCGTATCGAAACCGACGACTATCAGATCGGACATGCTTTGTTCTCCTGTGTTGTCATCACTTTTTCCGTAGCTTCCCGGGCCACCTGCCCTGCCCAGCGATAAGTCTTTATCGCGAGAGAAAGATCGGGACTGTCGGGTTGGCCAGAATGGTACGAGTTGCGCTACCGAAAACGAATTCGGTGATCCGGGACTGCCCGTAGGCGCCCATGACCATCATATCGGCACCAAGCTCTTCTGCCCGGGATAGAATAAGATCACCGGCATTGTCGCCTTCCAGTCGGTCAAGCGTCACCCTGATCCCGTGGCGTGCGAGGTGGAGAGCGATATCGCTTCCGGGATCTTCCCCCAGAAGCCTTGCAACCTTGGGCTCGGGAACAACAACAACGTGAACGGCGCGAGCAGTTGTAAGGAATGCCATTGAATCCGCTATGGCGCGGGCCGCTTCCCGGCTGGCATTCCATCCGATCACGATGGTTTCGGGGATGGCGCTGTCACCTGGCCAGGTGGCAGGCAAAAGGATCGAGGGTCGACCGGAGGCAAAGATGATATCCTCCGAAACCGTAAGAGCTGTCTCCGCACGAGCCGGATCTCGCCCCGTTCCGACGATGGCCAGAGAGGCATGCCGGGCGTGCAACATGAGCGCTTCGCCCGTTTCATGAGAACATATCCGCAGTTCGCAGTTTACACCGCTGGCGGAGGCAATCTCCGAAAGGATCTTCCGAAGCTGCTCTTCGGCGTCGTGTCGGCGCTTCTCGAAAGCGGTTATCATGCTGTCGATCGCAGCCCCCCGGGCGAAGCCATGCGAGGGAGTTGCGATCAAATCTTCCGGCACAAAAGCAACAACGACGTGTGCATCCCATACACGTGCAAGTGAAACAGCATAATCAATATAGACCCGGCAGACAGAAGCTTCCGCTGTGTCGATATAAACGACAATATCTTTTGGCGTATTCATTCCATCTCCCCGTCGCCCGCCTGCTTGACCAACTTAACGATCGATTATCATTAGTCAACAGCTGATGATAAGACCGATGGAGATATGTCCCCTGGCTCAGTTCCAGCCTGCATTCAATTCCTGCGCGATCGCGACAGGTGACCGGATGAGGTCTCCTCGGGCCTGATGCCTTCTGGCGCCTCAATCTCGTTCGTCGGGTGAGGCTCTGCGACTGTGCTCGGAGCAGTCCACCCACAATTCGTCTGATGTTTCTGCACCCGGCGCTTCTTCCGCACCTCCACAGTGAACGGCTTTACTTGTTTCATGACGACCTCAGGCTCCGTGTCGTTTATCGATGATCTCGCTTGAAGTCAGCGATCGCCGCAGTGCAAGCGCCAATGCACTCAGGCCGCAACCGGTGATCAGCAGATCGATCGCCAGCAGCGCGCCGATGATCCAGAGGCTGTTGACGGGCCAGCCCATCAGAATGACCATTGAAACGAGCACGGTGGTGGCGCCTGCCGCAACCAGCCAGCCCCAACCCGAAACAGGTCGAACCGCCAGACCTGCGGCAAATCTGACAATGCCTGCGACCAGCAGGCTGAGCGCCATGAGCAGCGTGAGGACGCTGGATGCCAATACCGGATTCCAGAATGTGACAAGGCCCGCCCCAACATACAATGCGCCGATTGCGATCAGCCCCAGCAAATAAGCCCGACGCTCCATTTGAACGGCGAAGACGATATGCGCCGCACCGGCCAGCAGCATCGTAACGCCCAAAAAAAGCACCGAAACGACTGTCGCCAGCAGAAGATTGGACAGGGCGGCAAACGCAATCAAGAGAAGTGCTATGCCTGCGGCCAACAGCCACCGCCATCGCGACCGTAACAGTCGCAGGTCGGTGGCATCGAGCATTCTGAAGTTCATGGTCGTCATGGGTTTTTCCTCCTGGAACTGCGGGTGTTCACGCGTGTCAGTTCCCGCCGACGATCTTGCCAGCCAGTATGAACGGGCTTGAAAGAACCGCACCGGCGGAATTGAACACAAAGGCTCCGGCTTGCCTGATGTTTTGCGGGTCGCCGGCGCCATTGCGAGCCGAGAGTTTCGGATAAAGGGCAGCGAGACCGACGAAGCGATTGTGTCTGAAGCTATCGGACGCCTCGATGTCCGATATATCGATCACCTGTACATTCGCCTTGCGCGTTGCCTCCTCGATTTTAGGATCCGTCACGTCGATCCTGCCCAGACGCTGACGTTCGGTAGATAGAAGTTCCGACACCTGCAGTGCCCTGTCGTCCTTGGACACAAGGATGGTCATGGGCGGGTTGAGTGGCCCTATCGCCGCCAGTTGCGCTTCAAACACGTCGACGTCGATGTCTGGCGCCGCGAGCACCACCTGCAGTCGGCGGATGACCGCATCCTTGCCTGTAAGCCGAAGCTGGCGCACCGCTTCCGTCGTCAGCCATCCTCCCATGCTATGGCCGACGAGCGTGATCAGTCCCTGCGTTTGCTTGGCTGCAAGCGTGGCGAGCAGATCCGCCAACTGGTCGCGCGAAAACGTCACCGCGTCCTTATCCGCGACGTAGCCGCTCAGAGCCCCTTCGGACGGCCAGGCAAACAGAATCGGAGCGGCGCCAGTGCCGGCATCCGCTGCCATTTGTGCGACGCGATAGACGGCCTCGGTGAAATTGGTGTTGTAGCCATGCACAAACACGCCAACGCTTGGCGGTTTGCCGTTGCGTTTGCGCGTGACTTCGGTCTCGAATGTCGCCGCGTCGAGGAGCTGCTGGTCTATGGTGACGAAGTCCGTCTTCGGGTTCGGCTTCGATTTCGGCCATTCGACGTTGCCGGCCTTGTGACCCGGCGGGATAGATATCCTGTAGCGGATGTAGCTGACCTCACGGCTGCGCCCGGACGTGTAGACACCGGCCGCGTCGCGCTTTCGCGTGGTTGCGACATAGACGGTAGTCAGCTTCGCCCCCTGGACGGTTTCAGCCGTTTGGGCAAGCAGTTCCGGGCCTGGACGCCCGGCACAGGCTGAAAGCAGGCTTGCCAGGAGAAGAAATACAAGTCGGAGACTGAATTCACGCATTTACTGAAACCAAACAATGTCAAGTGTTGTGGAACCATCGCGCCTTTCGGAACAACAGCGTTAGGCCTGCCGCCGCAAAAGGCGGCGTCAGTATTTTCGGGGCACCAGATTGTCCCATCCGGCCAGGCCGTGATGTGGAACCCGTTATCGGCGTAGACAACCGAACCGGGGAGCGGCGAGCCGCGCCATCCGGATGAAGGAATGACAGGACACATCCATGGCCAAGGCAAAGCCCTCGGCCGCGCAGCCGGCAGCAATCGACGCTTCGTTGGCGATGCCGACCCCAAGGCCACGTATTCCGAACAGACCGATCGTCGCAGTCATTAATCAGCCTCCCAGAACGCTTGAGGCTTCGGCAGCGATCACCTGTTCCTCGTCGGTTGGGATCACGAGCACGGCGAGGCGGCTTGCCGGGCTGCTGATGACTGTCCGGTTCTCGGCGTTCGCGGCCGGGTCGAGATCGATGCCGAGCCACATCAGCCGGGTGCAGATATCGGCCCTGATCGCCGGCTGGTGCTCGCCGATACCTGCCGTGAACACCAACGCGTCGAGCCCGCCGAGCGTCGAGGTAAGCCGCGAAACTTCACCTGCGACCCTGAAACAGAACAGTTCGATCGCTTCCTTCGCTTCCGGCTCTTCGCTTTCCAGAAGCGCGCGGCTGTCGGCACTGATGCCGGAGACGCCCAGCAGCCCTGACCGGTGATAGAGGAGATCCTCGATGTCGCTGAGATCGCGACCGGATCTCGCCAGATGCAGCACCACTCCGGCGTCGAGCGCTCCGCAGCGTGTTGCCATCGGCACACCGTCGAGCGTCGAAAACCCCATGCTGGTGTCGCGGCTGGCACCGTTGCGCATGGCGCAAAGGCTGGCACCGGACCCCAAATGGGCGACGACGACCTTGCCCGCCGCATGCTCCGGCCAGTTGCGGGCCAGTTCCCCCGCTATCGATCGATAGGAAAGCCCGTGAAAGCCATAACGTTTGATGCCTTCCTCGTGGAGCGCCCTTGGCAATGCGAAGCGTCGCGCGACCTCGGACATGGTGCGATGGAAGGCAGTGTCGAAAGAGGCGGTCTGCCTGAGCTCCGGTCGGAGGCGCGTGATCGCACGGATGAGGCGCAGCGCCTGGGGCTGATGCAGCGGTGCAAGCGGTACGAGCGCCTCCATCTGCGCCATCAGCCGATCATCGATCAGGACGGCACCATCGAACAGATCGCCGCCGTGCACGATACGGTGGCCGATCGCCATGACGCCGGACATGTCGTAATGCCACGAGAGGCGGCCGAAGGCCTCGCTCAAGACATCGTCCAATTCCTCCGCGGCTTCGGCTTCCAGTTCGATGTCGAAGCGATCCGGCCCCTCGGAAAGCTCGAAGCGCAACGGCGTCTTGCGAAAGTCGATCATACCCTTGCCGATGCGTGTGAGCGCACCTTCGGAACGGGTAAAGAGGCCGATCTTGACCGTGGACGAGCCGGCGTTGAAGGTGACAAGCAGTTGCTCGCTCATGGCGTTGCTCCGGTTTGCGGCGCCTGGTTGCGAGCGACGAGGAGCCTTGCGAGCGTTGCCGAGGCGATGCGCGCCGAAAGCGGATCCGAGCGGCTGGTCAGCACGATCGGCACGCGAGCGCCGAGCACGATCCCGGCCGCCGTCGCCCCCGCGAAATAGATCAGTTGCTTGGCAAGCATATTGCCCGCCTCCAGGTCCGGCACGAGCAGAACATCGGCCTCGCCCGCAACCGGCGAGACGATCCCTTTTGTCCTCGCCGCCTCGATATTGATCGCATTGTCGAATGCAAGTGGGCCATCGACGCGCCCGCCGGTGATCTGGCCACGCGCCGCCATTACCGTCAGCGCCGCGGCATCCAAGGTCGACGGCATCTTCGCATTGACGGTCTCGACGGCTGCGAGCACGGCAACGCGCGGCTCCTCGACGCCAAGCGCCCGGAGAAGATCGATGGCGTTCTGGCAGATATCGCGTTTCTGATCGAGCGTCGGCTGGATGTTGATCGCCGCATCGGTAACGATCAGCGGCTTGTCGTAAGCCGGGACATCGAGCGCGAAGACATGGCTGATGCGCCGTTCGGTTCTCAACCCGGAACCGGTCGCGATGACAGCGCCCAGAAGTTCATCGGTATGCAGGCTGCCCTTGACAAGAACCGCGACCTCACCAGCGACAGCAAGCTCCACCGCGCGTGCGGCCGCCGCGTGGCTATGGGCAACATCTTCGATTGCCATATCACCAAGATCGACCTTCGCAGCATCAGCAGCAGCACGGATCTTCGCGACCGGTCCGACCAGCAGCGGCTCGAACAGGCCCTGCTGGCGAACCTCGACTGCGGCCAGGATCGCGCCGGCAGAACAGGGGTGAACGACAGCGGCCCGCACCGGGGGCAGGCTGCGCGCTTCCGCGACGAAGGATTCGTACCGGCTCGCAGATGCCGAGGCCGTGGAGCCAGAGATGGAAGCAGCCTCGGTCCATTCGATGGATTGTTCGGGTGCAAGAACTGTCGCCGTCCCGGTCAAAACAAGCTCACCTTTTTGATTGAAGCAAGTCGTTTCCAGCGCGACCATGCGCGTTTCGGTGTTCTTCTGCCTCACCTTCACGCTTGCCGTGATCGTGTCGCCTGCGGCGACGGGTTTCACGAAGCGGAAGTCCTGCCCGAGATAGATCGTCCCGGGCCCCGGGAATCTTGTGCCGAGGACGAGCGAAACGAGCGCTCCGGTCCAGAGGCCGTTGGCGACGATCTCGTTGAAGAGCGTCGTCGCTTCTGGCGCCGCATCGCAAGAAGCCGGCCAACTCCCGCCAGCCATGGCAGTCAGCAGATCGATATCGTTACGCCCAGCAACACGGGTGAGGCTCGCGGTATCGCCGACCTTGAGATCGGCGAAGGTATGGTTTCTCAGCAAATTGTCCGCCATCGCGCCCTCACTTCTGGAACACATAGGTGCCGGGCGAAGCCGCGATGGGAGGGAGACCCTCCAGTCATCCGTGCCCTCAGCGCCTCGCGCGTCCAATCGATGGTGCGATAGACCTCTGTGCCCAAAGTTTTGTCAGAGATTTGCGTTGCCTCAACGTCCAACCTGCTCAAATCATTCATTGTCGCTCCCGACTGATCGGTAGGGTTGCTGTTGTCTGGCATTCCTTGTCATCGTTCATAAGAAACTCGACGACCTGGGATATCAGGATCGCGAGTTCGTGATCCTTGCCGCTCTTCTGGAGGGCTGACGTGCCGATAACGTCACGAAGGATGCTGACACCGGCCAGGAGAGCGGCGATCATTGACGCGCGCGGCTCGGACACGAGCTGACATTTGGACGCGAACGGCTTGACGAAGCCTTCGTCGATGAGCTCACGAAAGACCCGCGCAGCTTCGGGGCTGGAAAAGGATCGAGCGAGGATGTCGAATGGCCGGATCTCGTTGGCGCCCTTGTCGGCGAGGACGTCCTTTGCCAGTGTCATATGCAACTCGCTCGCCTCTCCGACCAGCCAGACCTCCGGGCGAAGCATCGCCCTGACGGCCTCCCGGAAAAGCTTCTCCTTCGACCCGAAGGATCGATGCACGTAAGCCATGTCGACGCCGACATCGGAGGCAATGTCACGAAGCCCTGTCTCTTCGTAGGAATGTGAGGAGAAGCGCAGGATCGCGGCCTTGAGGATGCGGTCACGCGTTGTGTCTTCCACGACCGGGCGGATAAGTCTGTTGGGCATAATCTCTCCAGATTGACGGTTGAAAGGTTTATCGGCATAAGTGTGGCTAGTCAACAGCGGATGACTTCCCTTTAGCTAACGCTGGAATGTCCTGTTCGTTCCATTCCTGCAAACTCGGAGTACTCACGCCGAATTACTTGGCGGGGATCCGATTCATAGCAATCCTGTTCGGCAGTAACGATCCAAGCGTCGCAACGCCGTCTATCACTTCGCGTCCAATGTCAGGTCAAGATGGAAATCGATGCTTTCTACACATTCACCATTGCTATCACGCTTTTGTTGGTGGGCAAGATCGTCACCTTGAAGACGCCGCTCCTGCGAAAATATTCCATTCCGGAACCTGTGGTTGGAGGACTTCTCTGCACTGTTGTCGTCGCTCTCTTCTATGCAACGTTCGATAGACGCATCACCTTCGATCTGCAGATGCGTGACTTCCTGCTGCTGCTGTTCTTTGCGGGCGTTGGGTTGAAGGCGGATGTCAAAACATTGCTTGCAGGCGGTCGCCCGCTGGCCATTCTGCTCTCACTCGCAATCGCCTTCATCCTCATTCAAAATCTCGCCGGCATTGGCATGGCTACTGTCTTCGGCCTTGAAGCGAAGGCCGGACTGATGGTCGGATCAATTTCGCTGACGGGTGGGATCGGCACGACGCTCGCCTGGGCGCCGATTTTCGTTGAACGGCTCGGTATCTCGAATGCGATGGAACTGGGTGTCGCGGGCAACACCATCGGATTGATCGCAGCCTGCATGATCGGCGGCCCAGTCGCTGCTTACCTGATCAAGCGCCATAGCGTCGCCCCTACTCATTCTGCGGAACTCGACATCGGCGCTTCCAATGACGGTCGGCAATCCAGGCTGGACTATTTCTGTGTCCTTTGGGCGCTCCTCGCCCTGAACCTGGCTCTGATTCTCGGTCTCGGCATCAGTCACATTCTCGCTCTCACCGGTCTCAATCTTCCAGGCTTCGTAAGCTGCCTCATGGCCGGGATCGTCGTCCGGAACCTCATGCCGATTGCTGTCAGTTCCAGGGTGCTCAGACTATGGCCCGGCGTGGATGACGGCCTTGCCCTGATATCAGACCTTGCGCTCGGCCTTTTTCTGACGATGGCATTGATGGGCCTTCAGCTCTGGCAGCTCGACGGGGTCTTTATATTCGTTGCCTGCACCCTGGCCGTTCAAATCGTACTCGCGATCATCTTCACAATCGTCGTCGTCTTCCGTCTTATGGGACGCGACTACGAGGCCGTGGTGATGTCGGCCGGCTTCGGAGGGATAGCTCTCGGGTCGACGGCGACCGCGATCGCCAACATGACAGCGGTCACCCAGCAATATGGCGCATCGCATCGCGCCTTTGTCGTTGTGCCTCTGGTGTGCGGCTTCTTCATTGATATCGTCAATGCCTTGATTATTTCGGCCTTCGTCGGCTGATGAAACCGTTTCGTTTCATCATGTTTGCAGCGGCGAGATGGTTCATGGGAGTTCGTCACCCGACTGGATACGAAGCCGGCCACCGGCACGCCGGCGTATTGGAGGCTTGACCATTGACATGTGTGTCATCAGGTGATGATATGTTCTGAATTTCAAATCACGCGCTGATGATACTGGGGCAAATAGCAGTTCTTCACGCAAACACTCAGGTGGGCAATGAAGAACGCTCCAACAAAACCGCATCTCGCGGCGGCTTCCCAAAGTATACGCCTCGCTTACATGAGGAAAATCAGGTTCAAGGCCTGCCTTGACGACCAATGGCAGGCCCCTGTTGCCCTTGTCAGACTTCGAGAATTTTTCAGTGATCGCATCAGATCGAACTTTCATCGGCAATCCGGTTGGGCAGTCGTGACGTCTCGCGTCCGCCCAAGGGCGTTTTCGCCACCAAATCAGGCTTCTCACTATGACAATGACCTTCTGCACTTTGACATCAGATCGTTTCCGCGGCGAAGCCCAGCTCGCTTATGCAACCGCGCAGGGGGAGCCCGCTCGTGAAATCGCTTAAAAGCTGGATCATTGCGATCGTCGTCATTGCCGGTGTCGCCGGCGCCTATTACGCCCTGCGCATTTACGACCCATCCGGTCTGCCGGCCGGAATAGCCGGCGGAAACGGCCGCATCGAAGCGACCGAAATCGACATTTCCACCAAGACCGCGGGACGCATCAAGGAGATCCTGGTCGATGAAGGCGCGTTCGTGACGGCCGGCCAGGTCCTCGCCGTCATGGATACGCAACAGCTTGAAGCGCAGCGAAAGCAGGCCGAAGCGTCACTGCAGCGCGCCGCCATCAGCATCGATACCGCCCGAAGCCTTCTGTCCCAGCGTGAAGCGGAACGTGAGGCTGCCGCCGCGGTGATCGGCCAGCGGGAAGCCGAACAGGATGCCGCGGAACGCAAACTTGCGCGCACCGAGCAATTGATCCGCACCAACACGACATCGCAGCAGACGTTTGACGACGACCGCGCGTCCGCACAGAGAGCCCGTGCCGCCGTCGCGGCCTCAAAGGCGTCCCTTTCCGCTTCAGAGGCAGCAATCGGCGCCGCCAAGGCCCAGATCGTCGATGCCGAGGCGTCCGTCGTGGCCGCCCAGGCTGCTATTGAAAGCATTGTTGCCGATATCAACGACAGCACGCTGAGATCACCCCGTGAAGGGCGCGTGCAATACCGCGTAGCCCAGCCGGGTGAAGTGCTGTCGGCTGGAGGTCGGGTCCTCAACATCGTCGATCTGAGCGATGTCTATATGACCTTCTTCCTGCCCACCGAGCAGGCGGGCCGCATTCCTTTAGGATCGGATGTGCGTCTGGTTCTCGATGCCGCGCCCCAATATGTCATCCCAGCCAAAGCGAGTTTCGTGGCGGACGTCGCGCAGTTCACGCCAAAAACCGTCGAGACCGAGGAAGAGCGCCAGAAGCTGATGTTCCGCATCAGGGCGAAGATCGCGCCTGAACTGCTGCGCGAGCATATCCAATACGTCAAGACAGGGCTTCCCGGCATGGCCTATGTCCGCATCGCGCAGGATGCCGAATGGCCCGCTCATCTTAACGAGGCGCTGGTGAAATGAGCGGTTCGTTGCCAAGAGAGCAAAATGCGCGAGAGCCCGCTCCTGCGGTTGTGAAGATCGCGGATGTTAGTCTGTCCTATGGCAAGACGCCCGCGCTCGACGCGATCTCTCTCGATATTCCCGCCGGGATCATGGTCGGATTGATCGGTCCCGACGGTGTGGGAAAATCCAGCCTGCTCAGCCTGGTTGCCGGCGCTCATAAGGTTCAGGACGGCCATATCGAAGTCCTGGGCGGCGACATCGCTGACAAGAAGCACCGAGACCGGATCTGCCCGCAGATCGCTTACATGCCGCAGGGGCTCGGCAAGAATCTCTACCCGACGTTATCGGTATTCGAGAACATCGAGTTTTTTGCGCGTCTGTTCGGCCAGGACAAGCGTGAGCGCGAGCAACGCATCGACGATTTGCTCAAGCGCACGGGCCTCGCCCCCTTTCCTGATCGACCGGCCGGCAAACTGTCCGGCGGCATGAAGCAGAAGGTCGGGCTTTGCTGCGCTCTGATCCATGACCCCGATCTGCTCATCCTCGACGAGCCGACCACCGGTGTCGACCCGTTGTCGCGCCGCCAGTTCTGGGAATTGATCGACGATATCCGCCGCGACCGCCCGTCGATGAGCGTGATCGTTGCGACCGCCTATATGGAAGAGGCGCAACGCTTCGACTGGCTGGTCGCCATGGACGGCGGTAGGATTCTCGCCACAGGCACGCCGTACGAACTGCTCGCCCGCACGGAAACGGCGAACCTCGATGCGGCTTTCGTCGCTCTTTTGCCGGAAGAAAAGCGGCGCGGCCACCATGAAGTCGCCATTCCGCCCCGGCCAGCCGGCGGAGAGACGGAATTCGCCATCGAGGCCGAGCACCTTACCATGCGTTTCGGCGACTTTACAGCCGTCGATAATGTCAGCTTCCAGATTCCACGCGGCGAGATTTTCGGCTTTCTCGGCTCGAATGGCTGCGGCAAGACCACGACCATGAAAATGCTGACAGGTCTTCTGCCGGCGAGCGAGGGAACGGCTAAGCTGTTCGGCCACGAGGTGGATCCCAACGATATCGAGGTACGCCGCCGGGTGGGCTATATGAGCCAGGCCTTCTCGCTCTATACCGAGCTTACGGTTCGCCAGAATCTGGATCTGCACGCACGCCTGTTCAATCTGCCGCTCAAAGAGATTCCAGCGCGCATCGAGGAGATGGCGGAGCGCTTCGATCTTGCCGGCATCATGGATTCTCTGCCCGACGCACTGCCGCTCGGAATTCGGCAGCGGCTGTCGCTCGCTGTCGCCATGATCCATGCGCCCGACATTCTGATCCTCGATGAGCCGACCTCCGGCGTCGACCCCGTGGCGCGCGACGGCTTCTGGCAAATCCTGTCCGACCTGTCGCGCAAGGACGGCGTCACCATCTTCGTATCGACCCACTTCATGAACGAGGCCGAGCTTTGCGACCGCATTTCCCTCATGCACGCCGGCAAGGTGCTCGTCAGCGATACGCCGCGCGGCATTATCGAGAAGCGTTTCTGCGAGACGCTGGAGGAAGCCTTCATTTCCTATCTCGAAGAGGCCATCGGCGAACAGGCTTCACCTGCGTCCGCCCCACTCACGCAGCGTGAAGAGGCGGATGAAGCCGCTGCGCCCCCGCCGGCTTCATCCGCCAACTCCGTCTTCAATCTTCGCCGGATGTTCGCCTATACGCAGCGCGAGTCGCTCGAACTGCGGCGCGATCCTATTCGCGCGACGCTGGCGATCCTCGGCAGCGTCATTCTGATGTTCGTCATTGGTTTTGGCATCAATATGGACGTGGAGAACCTTTCCTTCGCGGTGCTCGATCGCGACGACACGACGATCAGCCGCGACTACACGCTTCAGATCGCCGGATCGCGCTATTTTACAGAGAAAGCGCCGATCACGGATTACAACGACCTCGACCGTCGGATGCGCAAGGGTGAACTCAGTCTGGCGCTGGAGATCCCGCCCGGTTTCGGGCGCGATGTCGCGCGCGGCAGGAAAGTCGAGATCGGCGCCTGGATCGACGGCGCGATGCCGGCGCGCGCCGAGACGGTGCGCGGCTATGTGCAGGGGATGCACCAAACCTGGCTTACGCAGAAGGCGCGCGAACTCTATGGGGACGCGGCGACCGTCGGGGATTTCCAGGTCGCTCTTCGATACCGCTACAATCCGAGCGTGGAAAGCCTGAAGGCCATGGTGCCGGCGGTCATCCCGCTGCTGCTGATGATGATACCCGCCATGCTGGCCGTGCTGAGCGTCGTGCGTGAGAAGGAACTTGGATCGATCATCAACTTCTATGTGACGCCCGTGACGCGGCTCGAATTCCTGCTCGGCAAGCAACTGCCCTACATTGCGCTCGCCATGCTGAACTTCTTCATGCTGACGGGGTTCGCGGTCTTCATATTCAGGGTGCCGCTGACCGGCAGTTTTCTGACATTGACCGCTGCCGCACTTCTCTACGTCACGGCGGCGACCGGGCTTGGCCTGCTGATCTCCACCTTCATGAACAGCCAGATCGCCGCGATCTTTGGCACAGCGCTCATCACGCTCATTCCGGCCGTCCAGTATTCCGGCATGATCGATCCGGTCTCCTCGCTGCAGGGTGCGGGCGCCTTTATCGGCCAGGTTTATCCAACGACCTATTTCGTGACGATCGCGCGCGGAACGTTCTCGAAAGCGCTCGAATTCAAGGATCTGGCCGCCTCCTTCATTCCCCTGCTGATCGCTGTTCCGGTTCTGCTCGGAAGCGGAGTGGCGCTCCTCAAGAAACAGGCGGGCTAACCCATGCGCTTGGCGAATATCGCTCAGCTCGGCGTCAAGGAACTGCGCGGCCTCGCCCGCGATCCGATGCTTGTGATCCTGATCCTCTATGCCTTCACCCTGTCGATCTACACGGCGTCGACGGCCATGCCGGAGACGCTCAACAAGGCTGCCATCGCCATCGTCGACGAAGATCAGTCGCCCGTCTCCTCCCGCATCCTGACGGCCTTCTATCCACCCTATTTCTCCATTCCGACTCTCATCTCGCCGCACGAGATGGACAAGCGCATGGATGCAGGCATCGACACCTTCGCGCTCGACATTCCGCCAAACTTTCAGCGCGACTTGCTCGCCGGGCGGTCGCCGACGATCCAGCTCAATGTCGATGCGACCCGCATGTCCCAGGCGTTCAGCGGCGGGGGGTATATCCAGTCGATCGTCACCAGCGAGGTCAGCGAATACCTCAATCGCTACAGAGGCGGAACGGAGGTTCCCGTCGACCTCGCATTGCGCGCACGGTTCAATCAGGAACTTGACAAAGGCTGGTTCGGTGCCATCAACAACGTGATTTCGTCGATCACCATGCTATCGATCATCCTGACCGGCGCCGCTCTTATTCGTGAACGCGAACACGGAACGATCGAACATTTGCTCGTGATGCCTGTCACGCCGGTCGAGATCATGCTGAGCAAGATCTGGTCGATGGGGCTGATCGTGCTTATCGCATCGGCGATCGCCATCATATTCGTTGTGCAAGGCGTCCTCAAAGTCCCAACCCAGGGCTCGGTAACGCTGTTCCTGACCGGTGCAGCTTTGCACCTGTTCGCCACGACGTGCATGGGCATATTTCTCGCAACGGTCGCTGGGTCCATGCCGCAGTTCGGCCTGTTGCTGATGCTCGTCCTGCTGCCGTTGCAGGTCCTGTCAGGCGGCGTCACGCCCCGCGAGAGCATGCCTCAGGTCATCCAGGACGTCATGCTGGCCGCGCCGAACACACATTTCGTCATCCTCGCCCAGTCGATCCTGTTTCGCGGGGCGGGCCTCGATGTGGTGTGGCCGCAGTTGCTGGCGCTCGTTTTGATCGGGGCGGCACTGTTCGTATTCGCGCTGCGCCGCTTCCGAAGCTTCCTACGATAGGAGCGGGTACTCTGCAGTGGACCGAACCGCTCGATCGAAGGGTAACAACTATAAATCCGTATCAGGAGATAATGACCATGCAAGAACTGATGAAAGCTGCGGTCGTTCATGAATTTGGGAAACCGCTGACCATCGAAAGCGTCCCGATTCCAGTGCCGGGCCCCGGGGAACTGCTGGTTAAGGTCATGGCGTGCGGCGTCTGCCACACGGACCTGCATGCTGCTTCCGGCGACTGGCCGGTCAAGCCATCGCCGCCCTTCATTCCCGGCCACGAAGTCGCCGGCACGGTTGCTACCATCGGCCCGGGCGTCACGGATTTTGAGATCGGCGATGCCGTCGGCATCGCATGGCTCCACGATGCGTGTATGCGTTGCGAACACTGCGAAACGGGCTGGGAGACGCTCTGCGAACATCAGCACAATACCGGCTACAGCTGCGACGGAGGCTTTGCGGAATACGTGATCGCCAACGCCGCATTCGCGGCAAGATTGCCTGACAACGTTGATTTCAAAGCGGTCGCGCCCATTCTGTGCGCCGGGGTCACGACATACAAGGGGCTCAAGGAAACCGAAGTGCGCCCCGGCCAGTGTGTGGCGATCTCGGGCATCGGCGGGCTGGGACAGGTTGCGATCCAGTATGCGAAAGCCATGGGGTTGAAGGTCGTTGCGCTCGACGTGTCGCCTGAAAAGCTCGCTTTGGCCAGGCAAACCGGCGCCGACCTGGCTCTTGATGCGCGGTCATCCGACGCGGTCGCCGAGGCCGTTCAGACAACAGGCGGCGGAGCCCATGGCGTGCTCGTCACGGCCGTATCGCCGCCAGCGTTCTCACAGGCACTCCAGCTCGTTCGGCGAAAAGGTACGGTCGCCCTGGTGGGATTGCCCCCCGGTGAATTCGCGACCCCCATCTTCGACGTCGTGTTGAAGCGGATAACAGTGCGTGGCTCAATCGTCGGCACGCGCCGGGATCTCGACGAGGCCATCGCCTTTTTTGCCGAAGGCAAGGTCAAGGCGCATGTCACCGCTGCGCCCCTCGAAGACATCAACCGGATATTCGATGACCTGAAGGCCGGCCGTATCGAAGGCAGGATGGTTCTTGATATGGCCGTGACGACGGCCTGACCGCACTCGATGCCGGGCCTAAAGGAGGCGAGTATGATTACGTCTGACATCATGACGCGCGATGTTGCCACGATCAGTGTGGATGCTCACGTGCGTCATGCCATTTCCCGGATGCTGGAGCGAGGTGTCAGCGGTCTGCCGGTGACGGATGGTGATGGCAACCTTGTCGGGATCATTACGGAAGGCGATCTGATGTCCCGCAGGGAGATCGGAACGACCTTGCTCGACAGGCAGGACCATCCGATGACTGATGAACAGGATCTCGCAAACTACATTCATTCCAACAGCTGGCGCGTCGCCGACGTCATGACAGCGAAGGTCAGGACCGTGGAACCTGGCACGCCGTTGACCAAGTTGGCGCAAGCGATGCTCACCCTCAACGTCAAACGGCTTCCCGTGATCTCGAATGGTGCGGTTGTGGGTATCGTCAGTCGCCGCGATCTCCTGAGGGCAACATCCTTTTCCGGAATCGAACAGATTGCGCGGGGAGATGAAGGCATCAGGGTTGCAGCGTCGGCGCGCATCCGCAACGACCTCGGCTTCGGCCCTGAGCTACTTCAGGTCGATGTCAATGAGGGGACGGTGACGGTTGTGGGAGCGGACTTGACGGAACTTCAGCTGCGCGCTGTGCAATGCGTCGTGGAGGGAATTCCGGGTGCGAGTTTTTCCCAGTAAGCGGCCTGAGGTACCGAGGTCGTTGCTTACCGGCACCTGGAAACGGCGCGCGGTAGTCCGCACCGACTAAGAAATATCTCAAGAAAACGAGGCGTGCCCGAACACACCCGCAGGGTCTGTTCTACTGGATTGGGCGGCGAAAGCTTACACTAAACGCACCAGGGGCTCCCAGCAGAAAGGCAAGATCGCACCAAATCGATCTTGATGGTCATCAGTTGTTGACTCCCTGTGATCAATCAGCCTAATAATTGGCCAATTGTTCCATCGCCAGCCGTCAAAGCGCGATGATGCCTCTCGTTGTATGACGATACTTGCAGCGGAGCGCGCGAAATTCATTGCAGATTTCGGTATTTCCGTGGAGGGGGTAAATGAGCATTGACACAGACGCATCCAAGGAAGGCAGCTTCCGGTTTCCGACAGCCTTCACCATCCTGTTCGGCCTGATCGTTCTGGTCGCGGCGCTGACATGGATCATTCCAGCCGGTCAGTATACGCGCGTCCAGAACGCTGCCTTGAACAAAGAGGTTCCCGTTGCGGGAACGTATGCTGCCACCGAGTCGGCGCCCCAGGGAATCGTTGAGGTCTTCATGGCGCCGATCCGCGGGTTCTACGATCCCGCTGCCGGCACGGCAAATGCCATCGACGTCGCTCTCTTCGTCCTGGTGATCGGTGGATTCATTGGGGTCGTGACCGCCACCGGCGCCATCAACGCCGGTATCGAGCGAGCCATGAGGGGTCTGAAGGGCCGCGAGAAATGGATGATCCCATTCCTGATGGCGTTGTTCGCCTTTGGCGGCACGACCTACGGCATGGCCGAGGAGACACTCGCGTTTTATATGCTTCTGATCCCGATCATGATCGCGGCGCGCTATGATGCAGTAACCGCCGTTGCCATCATCCTGCTGGGAGCGGGCGTCGGCGTTCTCGGCTCGACCGTCAATGCGTTCGCCACTGTCATCGCTTCGGATGCCGCAGGCGTGCCGTTCACCCAAGGGCTCGTGCTGCGTATCGTCATCCTTGGCCTTAGCTGGCTTGCCTGCGTTGCCTATGTAATGCGCTATGCGGAAAGGGTGCGGCTCGATCCCACCAGATCGCTGGTCTACGACATGAAGGCTGACAACGAGAGACATTTCCTCAGCACGCATCATGATGGAGCCGAGTTCACCACGACCCACAAGCTGGTGCTTGCCCTCTTTGCTCTCACCTTTGTCGTGATGGTGTGGGGAGTGCTCAAGGGCGGCTGGTGGATGGGCGAAATGAGTGGCCTGTTTCTCGCGTCCGCCATTGTGGTCGGCCTCATAGCCCGAACGGGTGAGAAGAATTTCACGGATGCCTTCGTCAATGGCGCGCGCGACCTTCTCGGTGTCGCCCTGATCATCGGTCTGGCGCGCGGCATCGTTGTCATCATGGATGCAGGCAAGATCACCGACACCATCCTGCACTGGGCCGAAGGCTCTGTCGCTGGCCTGGGCAAGGTCGCCTTTATCAACGTGATGTACTGGCTTCAGGTACTGATGTCATTCTTCGTGCCCTCTTCATCGGGTCTTGCGGTTCTGTCCATGCCGATCATGGCACCGGTCGCGGACTTCGCCGGCGTCGGCCGCGACCACGTCGTTACCGCTTACCAGTCCGCCAACGGCCTGGTGAATCTCATCAACCCGACCTTCGCGGTCGTCATGGGAGCGCTCGCCATCGGCCGCGTGCCCTACGAGCGGTGGTTGCGCTTCATGTGGCCTCTGCTGGTGATCCTCACCGTCATCATCCTGGCGAGCCTCAGCGTCGCCACCGTCATCGCATAAAGGAGATTTCCAATGGCCCTCACCTATGGCGTTCACTCGGAGGTCGGAAAGCTTCGACGTGTTCTGGTCCACCGGCCTGGCGCAGCACTGGCCCGCCTGACCCCTTCCAATTGCCATGAACTGCTTTTTGACGACGTCATCTGGGTCAAGCAGGCTCGCGTCGAGCACCTGACATTCGTCGACGCCATGCGCCATCGCGGTGTCGAAGTTGTCTTCCTTCGGGAGATGCTGGCGGAAACGCTGCAGATCCCAGAGGCGCGCCAATGGCTCCTTGAACGACGTGTCACGGACGACACCGTAGGCGTTGGTTTTGCCGACGATCTGAGGGCGCATCTGATGGAAATCGAGGCGGACGCACTTTCGCTTATCCTGATGGGCGGCCTGAGCAAGGCGGAGTTGCCGATCGAGAGCGGCGGCCTGCTCTCGGAGACCTTGCGCCCGGAGGACTTCATCCTGCCGCCGCTACCTAATCACCTGTTCACACGCGACACGACCTGCTGGATTTATGGCGGCGTCACGCTCAATCCGATGCGCTGGAATGCGCGCAAGCTCGAAACCGTCAATATCGCTGCCATTTACCGCTTCCATCCGGATTTCCGCGATGCCGGCTTCCCGGTCTGGTGGGGCGATCCCGACAAGGACCACGGCCTCGCCACGCTGGAGGGCGGCGACGTCATGCCGGTCGGCAAGGGAACCGTTCTCATCGGCATGGGCGAGCGCACGACACCACAGGCGGTCGGTCAGCTTGCGCGCTCCCTGTTTGCGCAGGGCGGAGCGGAAAGGGTGATCGCCTGCAAACTGCCGATCGAGCGAGCGTCCATGCACCTCGATACCGTCTTCAGCTTCTGCGACCGCGATCTCGTGACGCTCTTTGCGGACGTGGCGCACAAGATCGAACCCTATTCCATCCGCCCGGGCGAGAGCGAAGGTACGCTCGACGTGCGCAAGGAAGAGCGGCCGCTTGTCGAGGTCGCCGCCGAGGTGCTGGGGCTGAAGCAGTTGCGCGTGGTCGAGACGGGTGGCGACGCTTATGTGGCCGAGCGCGAGCAATGGGATGATGGCAACAACGTCGTGGCGCTCGAACCTGGCGTCGTCGTCGCCTACGACCGCAATACCTATACCAACACGCAACTACGCAAGGCGGGCGTCGAAGTGATCACCGTACCGGGCGCCGAACTCGGCCGGGGACGTGGCGGCGGTCATTGCATGACCTGCCCGCTCGTCCGCGATCCAGTTTGAAGGAGGTCTGTCATGCCCGTGAACCTGAAAGGTCGCAGCGTCCTGAAACTGCTCGACTTCACGCCCGATGAGATCCGATTCCTGCTCAAACTGTCAGCCTCGCTCAAGCAGGCGAAATATGGCGGCTACGAAGAGCAGCGCCTCAAAGGCAAGAACATCGCGCTGATCTTCGAGAAGGATTCGACGCGTACGCGAACCGGCTTCGAGGTGGCCGCTTATGACCAGGGTGCCCATGTCACCTATCTCGGCCCGACCGGCACCCAAATCGGCAAGA
The DNA here is from genome assembly GCF_024539785.1 of Ochrobactrum sp. BTU2. Classification (NCBI taxonomy): domain Bacteria; kingdom Pseudomonadati; phylum Pseudomonadota; class Alphaproteobacteria; order Hyphomicrobiales; family Brucellaceae; genus Ochrobactrum; species Ochrobactrum sp. BTU2. The sequence continues at coordinate 48,053 of NZ_JAHWRG010000008.1, forward strand.
AGGAGTCGATGAAGGACACTGCACGGGTCCTCGGTCGCATGTATGACGGCATCGAATATCGCGGCTTCGGGCAGGAACAGGCCGAAACGCTGGCGGCCTATGCCGGCGTCCCGGTCTATAACGGACTGACCGACGAGTTTCACCCAACGCAGATTCTCGCTGATTTCCTGACCATGCGGGAATACACACGCAAACACCTGTCGCAGATCAGTTTTTCCTTCCTTGGTGATGCCGGAAACAATATGGGTAACTCGCTGCTGGCGGGTGCGGCGCAGATCGGCATGGATGTGCGCCTTGGCGCACCAAAGGCCTGCTGGCCCGAGGACGATCTGGTGCTGTCGTGCCGGGAGATCGCAGCCAGGACCGGCGCCAAGATCACCCTCACCGAAGACCCCGCCGAAGCCGTCAACGGCTGCGATTTCGTCTACACCGATGTCTGGGTGTCCATGGGCGAACCGGATTCGGTCTGGAAAGAGCGCATCGAACTGCTCACACCCTATCGCGTCACCGCCGAGATCATGGCGGCGACTGGCAATCCGCATGCGAAGTTCATGCACTGCCTGCCCGCCTTCCACAATCGCGAGACCGAGATCGGCGAAAAGATCTTCCGGCAATACGGCATCGACAGCATGGAGGTGACGGAAGAGGTCTTTGAATCGGAAGCCTCCATCGTCTTCGACCAGGCCGAAAACCGGATGCACACGATCAAGGCCTTGCTTGTCGCCACGCTGGGGTCCTGACATGAGGATAGTGGTAGCACTGGGAGGCAACGCGCTGCTCAAGCGCGGCGAGCCGATGACCGCCGACGTCCAACGCGCAAATGTTCACAAGGCGGCGATCGCGCTCGCGGATCTGGCGCGAGATCACGATATTATCGTCGCGCACGGAAACGGGCCACAGGTCGGACTTCTGGCGCTCCAGGCGGCGGCATTTGCGGATGTCGATCCTTATCCTCTCGATATTCTCGGGGCGGAAAGCGTCGGCATGATAGGCTATCTCGTCGAGCAGGAGTTGACCAATGCCATGCCTGCGGGATCGAGGATCGCGACACTGCTGACCCAGATCGAGGTGAACCGGGACGATCCAGCCTTCGCAGGGCCGGAAAAACCGATAGGGCCGGTCTATAATCAGGAAGAGGCGGCCAAGGCGAAGAAGGCGCATGGCTGGCCGATGGTGGAGGAAGCGCAAGGACGATGGCGGCGGGTCGTGCCCTCCCCGCTACCCGCGCGCATCACTCAGATCGAGACGATCCGGCTGCTCGTGGACGCCGGCGTCACGGTCATATGCGCCGGCGGCGGCGGCATCCCCGTGGCGCGTGACGAGAATGGCATGCTTCATGGCCTTGAGGCCGTCATAGACAAGGACAGAGCGGCCGGGTTGCTCGCCAATGCGCTCGGCGCTGACGCTTTCCTGATGCTCACCGACGTGGATGCCGTCTACCAGGGCTGGGGCACAGCGGTGTCGCGACCGATCAGGAAAGCTGCGCCCGCCGAATTGGACAGCGGTGTTTTTGCTGCCGGATCCATGCGGCCAAAAGTGGAGGCGGCGTGCGCCTTTGCAAACACGGGCGGGCTCGCGGGTATTGGCCGGCTTGAAGATGCGCGTGGGATTCTCGAGGGGCGCCAGGGCACATTGGTCAAGCTGTAGACGAGGGGTTTTTCAGACAAGCGCCCAACCAATTTTCAGGGGAGGTTTTGGCAGGTTCTCCGTCGCTCATAAAAAGGTGTTTGAACTCAGGTGCTGACGCATAGGTCGCGAGGAGAAGTAAGGTGTCGAACACTGGACAAACGGTAATCGGATTGGACCAGGCGGTTGCGCTGGTGGTGCCGCGGGAAATGCGGGACGCTTTGTTCATTGCCGCCGCTCATGCCTGGAACACCGGCGAAGTCACGTTCGATCATGAGCTCGCCAAGGCTGTCGATGCCGTGGCGGACGTTCTTGCCCTCTCGCGCGACGAAGTTGTCGAACTGATGATAGAGGAATGGCTGCACGCCTCGGAGGGTTTCGTTTTGATCGAGGACAGGCCGAGCAAGACTTTCCGGCCTTCGCGCATTCGTGCTGGTGCGCAGGCTCCCATTCCTGCACACCAGCCGATTGATGGTGAAGGGCGAGCTGTTCGCGGACTGTAGCTGAGGAAGATTATGAAGCACCGCCATCCGAAGCATATCATTTTCGCAACGGATTTCTCGGCCCAATGTGATCGGGCACAGGTTCGCGCCATTCAGTTGGCTCTTCAGTGACAGGCCCGGCTGACTGTGATCCATGTCATCGAAAGCGACGATGGGGCTCTCGAACAGCCGGAAACGCAGTCCCTTCCCCGCGCCGTTGCGCACAGCTCCACCCTCCTGCGTGAGGAGCTTTCGGCTATTGAGGGGCTCAACAGTGCGGTCGTCGTGAGACGAGGTCGTCCCATTGTCGAGATTAACGAAATAGCTTTATGGGACAAGACTGATCTGATTGTCACGGGTATATCGCGAAACGAAGTTGACGGTCGGTCGTTGCTGGGGAGCACGACGACGTCACTTCTACGGGAGAGCGGACTGCCTGTGCTTGTGGTGAAAAAGAAGCCAGACGACACACGCGACCGTATTGTCGCCGCAATCGACCTGTCGCCTGCAGCGTCGGGAGTGTTCGAAACGGCTGTCAGGTTCTTTCAACCCGAAAGCCTCGTTGTTTTCCATGCGTTCGAGCCACCGTTCAAAAACTGGGTTGGCGACAAGGAAGCCTACAGCCGGCAGTTCTCGAAAGATGCCGTCAAGCAGGCCAGAATACTATCCAACCAATTTACCCAACGAGGTGGAGTTTGTGACATTCAAATCGTCACGCTCGAGGGCGATCCTGCGCGGCAGCTGGCCGTATATGTCGATGAGAACGACATTGATCTGGTCGTGGCCGGGACAGATGGGAGGCATGCCATCATGAACTTGTTTGTTGAGAGTGTCGCAGGGCAAATTCTTCATGAAGTTCAGTGCGATATCCTGATAGTTCCAAGTCATGCGCAAAACTGAAACCAGAAGCCATATCAATCAGGCGGTAATGGCATTCGGGCCAGACGGATGGTACCGGCGGCTGATCCACTTGCGGATTTCGCTGAACCAAAGAACGCTGCTGCTCATCGCCACACAGAACAGCCATTGATCCAGCGAAAGTGGCAGCGTTCCGAAGGCGGTGTTGAGGAAGCTCAGATTGACGACGGCGATCTGTAGGACCACAGACAGGCCGACGGCCGCCCAAAGCCATTTGTTGGAAAACAGATGGCTGAACGCGCTCTTGAATTCCGATCGGGCGTTGAAGCAGTTGAACAACTGAGCGAACACCAGCACCGTGAACGCCGCTGTGCGCGCCCGCTCCAGGTTCTGCGAGCCTTCTATCAGTCCGCTGGGCAGATAGAAGTCGATCGTCAGCAGCGTCGCCAGCGCCATCACCAGGCCGGTTCCGGCGACGCTTCGCCACATCCGGGCATCGATCGCATGCTCGTCGGGTCTGCGGGGCGGACGCGCCATGACACCGTCGTCCTGCGGGTCGATCCCCATTGCAAGAGCAGGACCGGAATCGGTTATCAGATTGATCCAGAGAATCTGGGTCGCCAGCAAAGGCAGCACCAGTCCCCCGCCTCCGACGTCGGTCAATCCAATCACGCCGGCTCCGACGACGCCGAGAAAGACGGTCAGCACCTCTCCGATGTTGGACGATAGCAGGTAGCGCAGGAATTTCCGGATATTGTCGAAGATCCCGCGTCCTTCACGCACAGCCTCGACGATGGTGGCGAAATTATCGTCGGCCAGGATCATCCTCGCCGCCTCCTTCGTCACCTCGGTTCCGGTGATCCCCATGGCGACGCCGATATCGGCGGCCTTCAGCGCGGGCGCGTCGTTGACGCCGTCCCCCGTCATCGCCACCACATTGCCGTCGGCCTGAAGGGTATCGACGATACGCAGCTTGTGCACGGGCGCCACGCGGGCATAGACGGAAGTCGTGCGGACCGCAGCAGCGAAGGCGGCCTCGTCCATGGCGTCGAGCTCGGCACCGGTCAGTGCCCGCGCGCCATGATCGACGATTCCCAGCAGCGCGGCTATGCGCGATGCGGTGCGGGGATGGTCGCCGGTGATCATGATGACGCGGATCCCGGCGCGCCGGGCCTGCGATATGGCGACCGCCGCCTCCTTCCGGGGCGGATCGATGATCCCGACGGTCCCCACGAAGATCAGATCATGCTCCAGACCCTCGCCGTGCTCGATGCCTTCGGTGTCGGCCATCGGACGATAAGCGACTGCGAGAGTTCGCAGGGCCTCGTCGGACAACCGGTCGACGTCAGCGGTGGCGCGCGCACGCTGCACGGCGTCGAAGGGGACCACGTCCATGCCGACCCGCACATGCGTGCAACGGGTCATCAGAACATCCGGCGCGCCTTTCGCGATCAGGACACGCGCGCCGCCATGTTCATGGTCGCGCTCGACCGTCGACATCATCTTGCGGTCCGAGCTGAAGGGGATCTCGGCGATGCGTTCGAAGCGGCGCTTTCGGCGCTCGTCGATGCCGAGCTTGCGCTCGGCGACAAGGAACGCGGCTTCGGTCGGGTCGCCCTGGATCTCCCAAACTCCCGCCTGCCCTTGATTCAGAGCGGCATTGCCTGCCAGGCTGCCACCGCTCAGGACGACGATCTGCTCGGCGCGCATGGCCGCGCTAGGAGCCTTGCCGTCGTCAACCTCCAGATCGCCGAAAGGCGCATAGCCCACACCGCTGACACGGGTGCCACCCGATGCTGTCATAATGTGCTCGATCGTCATCTCCGACCGCGTCAGCGTTCCGGTTTTGTCGGAGCAGATGATCGAAGCCGAACCGAGTGTCTCCACGGACGAGAGCGCCTTGACCACCGCCTTGCGGGTCGCCATGCGTTGGACGCCAAGTGCAAGCACCAGCGACAGGATGGCGGGAAGTCCTTCGGGGACCGCTGCTACGGCCAGCGAGACCCCCATCAGCAGCACGGAAATGACGTCCGATGGGCCATCGATGTCGGAGACGAGCAGCACAGTCGCAACGACAATGAGAGCGATCGCGATCACCGCAGCGCCGAGCGCGCGGCCAACTCTCGCGACTTCCTTCTGCAAGGGGCTGATATCTTCCTTACTGGCGTCGAGCATTTGAGCGATCGCGCCGATCTCGGTCCGCATCCCTGTCGCCGTGACGATGGCGCGTGCGGTTCCCTGTACGACCGCCGTGCCTTTGAACACCATGCAGAACCGCTCGGCCAGCGGCGCAGGCTTACGCAGCATGGCCGCATCCTTGAGGACAGCCTCGCTTTCGCCGGTCAGCGAGGCTTCCTGAATTCTAAGGCTTGCGGCGCTGATTAACCGACCATCGGCGCCGACGGCGTCTCCTTCCTCGAGCAGCATGATGTCGCCTGGCACGAGATCCGCGCTGGGAATGCGGATTCGCTCGCCGTCGCGCAGAACGGAGGTGTTCGCGGCTGTCATCCGCGCCAGCGCGGCGACGGCATTAGCCGCCTTGGCGTCCTGCACAAAGCCGAGGATGGCATTGGCCAGAACCACCATGGCGATGACGACCGCATCGATCGGCCAGCCGTGGCGGCCTTCTATGACCCAGGCCGCCAACGCTATGATAATCGCTCCGAGCAGCAGATAGACCAGTGGATCCTGAAATTGCGCGAGCACGCGTCGCCAGACCGGGATCGCCTTGGCTGCCCGCAATCGGTTGTGGCCATATTCCGCAAGCCGCCGCGCGGCTTCCGCTTTCGTCAGACCGCGCTCGGCATGGCTGGCAAGAACGTCTACGACATGCGCAGCAGCATTTTGCGAATAGTCGGTCGGCGCCGGGATTACGGCTCCAACTGGATTTGCATCGCCCTTCATCCGGCATTCCTTTCCAGCGATCTGTGAGCATCCCACGAATGGCCGAGGATAAGCCCGGCGGCGATTGGGAGAGCAGCCAAAGGCGCGTGAAAAGTCAGGCGGAATACCGCTTCGCAAGTTTTTCGAAGTCCACTTGCCCGAACATTCCCCGGCGTCCTGAGGGATTCAGGGATGAGGCCACGTCCAATCTCGAATCTCGGGCATGTCCTCGCCATGCTCGCGGACAAAGGCCTTGTGGAGGACGAGCTTTTCGTGCAGTGCCGCGATGATCTCCGCGCCCTTGTCCTTCAGGACCGGCAGGCGCTCGACGGCCTCGATGGCGAGATGGAAACGGTCCAGTTCGTTGAGAACGGCCATGTCGAAGGGCGTCGTCGTCGTGCCCTCCTCGATGAAGCCGCGTACGTGGAAATTCGGATGGTTGGCGCGTTTGTAGACCAGCCGATGGATGAGGTAGGGATAGCCGTGATAGGCGAAGACGACGGGCCGGTCGCGCGTGAAGATGCGGTTGAACGCCTCGTCCGACAGTCCGTGCGGGTGATGCTGCGGCGATTGCAGGGCCATCAGGTCCACGACATTGACGACGCGGATGCGCAGATGCGGCAGGGACTGCCGCAAAAGGTCGACGGCGGCCAGCGTCTCCATGGTCGGCACGTCGCCGGCGCAGGCCATCACGATATCCGGCTCCAGTCCGTCCTCGGTGCCGGCCCAGTCCCAGATGCCGAGGCCCGCCTCGCAGTGCTTCTCGGCCTCCGCCATGCTCAGCCATTGCGGCGCCGGCTGCTTGCCGGCGACGATGACGTTCACGCGGTCCCAGGTCTTCAGGCAGTGGTCGCCGACCCACAGCAGCGTGTTGGCGTCCGGGGGCAGGTAGACGCGCACGATGTCCGCGCTCTTGTTGGCGACGAGGTCGACGAAGCCGGGGTCCTGATGGGAAAAGCCGTTATGGTCCTGCCGCCAGACATGGGAGGTGAGCAAATAGTTCAACGAGGAGATCGGCTTGCGCCATTCCAGCTCCCGCGAGGTCTTCAGCCATTTGGCGTGCTGGTTGAACATGGAATCGACGATGTGGATGAAGGCTTCGTAGCAGGAGAATAAGCCGTGCCGACCGGTGAGCAGATAGCCTTCGAGCCAGCCCTGGCAGAGATGCTCGGACAGCACCTCCATCACCCGCCCGTCGGGTGACAGATGATCGTCGCTTTCGAGCGTTTGCGCCATCCAGACCCGGTCCGTCGCCTCGAACACGCTACCCAAGCGGTTGGACGCCGTCTCGTCAGGCCCGAACACGCGGAAATTCCGTTCGGCCTCGTTCAGCCGCAGCACGTCGCGCAGATAGTCGCCGAGAACCTTCGTCGCCTGCGCCTCCGTCGCGCCGGGGCGCTCCACCGCGACGGCATGGCTGCGGAAATCGGGTGTGTACAATTCCTTGCGCAGGAGGCCGCCATTGGCGTGCGGGTTGGCGCCCATGCGGCGCGTGCCTGTCGGCGCGAGCGCCTTCAGCTCGGGCTTCAGCGCACCGTCGGCATCAAAAAGGTCGCCGGGATCGTAGCTGCGCAGCCACTCTTCCAGGATCGCGCGGTGGCCGTCATCCTCGCGGCAGTTCGCGACCGGCACCTGGTGGGAGCGCCAGTGGTTCTCGACCATCTTGCCGTCCACCACCTTCGGACCGGTCCAGCCCTTCGGGCTCCGGAGCACGATCATCGGCCAGCGCGGCCGCTCAGTGGACGACGCGGCCTTCTCGCGGATCGCCGCCAGCCGGTCGAAGACCGTGTCGAGGGTCGCCGCCATCTGCCGGTGCATGTCGGCCGGCTCGCTGCCCTCGACGAAGAACGGCTCGTAGCCGTAGCCGACGAAGAGATGCCGCAGTTCCTCGTCGGACAGGCGGGCCAGCACGGTGGGGTTGGCGATCTTGTAGCCGTTGAGATGCAGGATCGGCAGAACCGCGCCGTCGCGGGCGGGGTTGATGAACTTGTTCGAATGCCACGCGGCCGCGAGCGGCCCGGTCTCCGCCTCGCCGTCGCCGACCACGCAAGCCACGACCAAGCCCGGATTGTCGAAGGCGGCGCCGAAAGCGTGCACCAGCGCGTAACCCAGCTCGCCGCCCTCATGGATCGAGCCCGGCGTCTCGGGCGCGACATGGCTGGGGACGCCGCCCGGAAATGAGAACTGCTTGAACAGCCGCTTCATCCCGGCTTCGTCCTCGCCGATCTCGGGATAGGTCTCGGAATAGACGCCTTCCAGCCAGGTGTTGGCGACCATGCCGGGGCCGCCATGGCCGGGTCCGCAGATATAGAGGATATCGGCATCGCGATCGGTAATGATCCTGTTCAAGTGCGCATAGATGAAGTTCAGGCCCGGCGTCGTGCCCCAATGGCCAAGCAGGCGCGGTTTGACGTGCTCCGGCTTAAGGGGTTCGCGGAGCAATGGATTGTCCATCAGATAGATCTGGCCAACGGATAAATAGTTTGCCGCACGCCAGTAGCGATCGACCAGCAACAAATTCCCGGCACCGAATGCCATAAGTTTCTCCTCGCCTTAATCATAGGTTAGGGGTCACGAAAGGACACGCCCCCAAGAAAAATCGATGGGCCATTTGTGCAAACGCGACGACCAATGCGGCGGCTGCTACCCCGTTTCCGCAAGCTACATTTCCCAGTCATGACAGTCAACGGTTGATGACAACCGGCAAGTTAACGAGGCGCGCGTGAAACGATGAAGGTAGTCTACTCGCGTTCGTTCGCGAACAGCCACTCCTCCCGCGCGGAGCTTCCAGGACACCAACGACGCTAGCGTGTCCGAGTGCGAGAGGCGCGAGTCTCGCGGAACCGCACCGATGGAGTCAGCGCGGTCGTCGTGAGATCCAACTAGATCTGAGCCCGGGAACGGGACCTTAATCTTCTCCTATGGGCTCAGGAACTATCGCGGTGAACTGGCTCTGAGCGCCTTGCCATATGCTTTTGGCTCTTTGCTTTTAACAAAAATTCCTTGACACGCAACGACCGATGGAGTTGTCATCGGCTGATGACAGAATCATCAACGGCGGATGACTAGTTTTAACTGCAAGTCAAATTCCGACAACATGTAGTTTTTGTCTTTTGGAGCAAGAATTGGATGCCGCCCCGGATGTCTAGTGGATATATTCCAGTAATACAAAGAACATATTCAGTAATTGAGCGCGGGCATCTATTTGATGCAGACCGAGAAACGCGAGCGGCGTCGACTGCACCATTTTCGATCTCCAAGGTCAGTTCTCCGCAAATCGCGGAGTGTATCCGCCCGCAGCGTTTGGAGCGGCGCCAAAAAGAATATGCCACCTCTCCTCAAGACGGCTCGGGCCTCTCCTCCCGCCGAGGCATAGCTGCAAATCCAAATCCGTCTCGCCACCGATCTCTTCGCATTTTCAAATCCGGCTCACCGTGCGGTGAAGACGGTCCCATCGGGCCATCGCTGAGATGGCCCCGATAATCGCCCAAAGGGCAGGTCCAAACAGAAGGAAGATGATGATGACCGTCGACACCGTACCTTTGAAACTCCACAAAGCCAATCTTGAACTCCAGATCCAGATTAACCGCCTCATGCAGGAAGGGGGCAAGCGCTGGCTCGAGGTTGCTTCCCAGGCGAGCAACGAAGGGATCACCGAGGCCCTGGCGGAAATCGAGGCCCTGCGGAAGGCTGAAAATTGGCAGACCCTCGCGACACTGCCCGGCGAGTCGTTCTGGCGTGTGCTGCAGCAACGTGTCGGCGACACCCAGGAGCTTTCCCAGGCGGCGATCAAGAACCAGACGGCCTTTGCGAGCGGCCTGCAGGAAGCCATCGAAGGCTGGCAGAAGGCCGTGAGCGAGGCCGTGGGGAATGTGAGTTCGGCACAGCCGATCCAGGACATCTTCAAGCAGTGGACAAGTGTCTGGTCGGTCCCTGGCGCGAAAGCGCAGGAAAAGACCGGAAAGGGCGCCTGATCGATGCCGTCTGCAACCAGAACAGCCCTGGTGACAGGTGGTATGGGAGGCCTGGGCGAAGCGATCGCCCGGGCACTTCACGATGCCGGTCACAAGGTTCTCGTCACCCACGCGCGAGACGAGGGCTCGGCCCGAGCCTGGCTCACGGCCGAGAAGGCCAAGGGATACGGCTTCGTCTCGTATGACGTGAACGTCGCCGACTTCAAATCCTGCCAGCGCATGGCCGAACGCATCCTCTCCGACGGTCACCAGGTTGACATCCTGATCAACAACGCAGGGATCACCCGGGACGCCACGCTCCGCAAACTCGACAAGGAGAACTGGGACGCTGTCCTGCGCGTCAACCTCGACTCCGTGTTCAACGTCACCAAGCCACTGCTCGACGGCATGGTCGAGCGCGGCTGGGGCCGGATCATCAATATATCGTCGATCAACGGCAGCAAGGGTCAGTTCGGACAAACCAACTATTCGGCGGCCAAGGCGGGGATGCACGGATTCACCAAGGCGCTGGCACAGGAGGTCGCGAAGAAGGGTGTGACCGTCAACACTGTCTCGCCGGGCTATCTCGCGACAAAGATGGTGACCGCGGTTCCGCAGGACGTGCTCGCCAAGATCGTCGCCGGCGTCCCGGTCGGACGCCTCGGCGAGCCGGACGAAATCGCGGCGCTCGTCGCCTTCATCGCCAGCGACGCCGCAGCCTTCATGACCGGCAGCAATGTCGCGATGAACGGCGGCCAGCACATGTACTGACGCCGCGCCGGCACGCACGGGACAACAGGTCCTGCGTGGTCCCGTGCGCATCTTTATCACCAAGGAAATGATCAATATGAAAAAGGATATCGCCGTTCTGGCAGCCACCCGCACCGCCATAGGCAGCTTCCAGGGCAGCCTGTCCAGCCTTCCCGCCTCCGAACTCGGCGCGGTGTTGATCGCCAGCGTCCTCGAGCGTACAGGCCTCGCGCCGGAAGAGATCGACGAAGTCATTCTCGGACAGGTCATCACCGCCGGGACAGGACAGAACCCCGCCCGCCAGGCCTCCATCCATGCGGGGCTACCGCACGCCGTGCCGTCGCTGACGCTGAACAAGGTCTGCGGCTCCGGCCTGAAGGCGGTTCATCTGGCCGCGCAGGCGATCCGGGCTGGAGACGCCGACCTGATCCTCGCCGGCGGTCAGGAGAACATGTCCCTTGCTCCGTATCTGCTGCCCAAGGCACGCACGGGCCTTCGGCTTGGGCACGGGCAGGTCGAGGACAGCCTGATCCGGGACGGCCTTTGGGATGTATTCAACGACTATCACATGGGGATTACGGCCGAGAACCTCGCCGAGCGCTATTCGCTCACCCGTGAGGAGCAGGATGCCTTCGCGGTCGCATCGCAGAGGAAGGCGACCGACGCAATCACTGCAGGTCGCTTCAAGAGCGAGATCACCCCGGTCTCGATCCCCCAGCGCAAAGGCGATCCGATCGTGTTCGACACGGATGAGCAGCCGCGCGCCGACACCACCGCCGAAGGGCTTTCGAAACTGAAGCCGGCCTTCAGGAAGGACGGAACGGTCACGGCGGGCAACGCTTCGACGATCAACGACGGCGCGGCCCTGCTGCTTCTCGCCAGTGCGGAAAAGGCCAAGTCACTCGGCCTGCCAGTGCTCGGATGGGTCAAGGGATATGCGAGCGCTGGTGTCGATCCCGCCGTCATGGGGATCGGGCCCGTCAGCGCGACCCAGCGTACCCTCAAGCGGGCCGGATGGACGATCGGCGATCTCGATCTCGTCGAGGCCAACGAGGCATTCGCCGCACAGGCGCTTGCGGTCAACAAGGAGCTCAACTGGGATGTGGCGAAGGTGAATGTCAATGGCGGCGCGATCGCGCTCGGCCATCCCATCGGCGCCTCCGGAGCGCGGATTCTCGTGACCCTCATTCATGAGATGCACCGCAGCGGTGCGCGCAAGGGCCTGGCGACGCTCTGCATAGGCGGCGGACAGGGAGTGGCGTTGGCCATCGAGGCGGATTGATCCGCGATCTGGCCTGACAAGCAGCCAAATTTCATCAACAACGGCGATATGTCGGAGGAACCATGACCGAACCATCAACTTCGACATTCCAATGGTCGGGCTTATTCGGCGATCCCTGGGCGCTCGCACAGGCTGCGGGCGTCTATGGCGTCGATGCATGGCAGCGCACGATCCTCTATGCCGATATCGAGAGACAGGTGGGCGACCAGTACCGGGAAAAGCTGCGCGACGGCAGTCCTGGCGTTCTCAGCTTTCCGTCCGAACCCGTCATGTCCGGCGCCGACCTGCCGCGACCGACGAACTACCAGCTCGTGCGCATCCTTGCGCAGGGGGAACAGAAAACCGACGAGACGAGGCGTCCCTTCGTCGTGATCGATCCGCGCGCAGGCCACGGGCCGGGAATCGGCGGCTTCAAACCCGACAGCGAGATCGGGGCCGCGCTCAAGGCCGGGCACCCGTGCTACTTCGTGGGCTTCCTGCCCGATCCCGTTCCCGGACAAACCATCGAGGACGTGATGCGGACCTTTGCCGCTTTCGTCCAGCATGTCGGTGAACGTCATCCTGAAAGCGGGGGCAAGCCGGCGGTGATCGGAAACTGCCAGGCCGGCTGGCAATTGCTGATGACGGCGGCGGTCTGGCCCGACCTGTTCGGGCCGCTGCTCGTCGCGGGCGCGCCGCTTTCCTACTGGGCCGGCGACAATCCAATGCGCTACGCGGGCGGCCTGCTCGGGGGCAGTTGGCTCACTGCCCTGACCAGCGACATCGGTGCGGGCCGCTTCGACGGGGCCTGGCTCGTGCAGAATTTCGAGAACCTCGATCCCGCCAACACGCTCTGGTCGAAGCAATACAACGTCTACGCCAAGGCCGACACGGAGGCCGAACGCTATATCGGCTTCGAGAAGTATTGGGGTGGTTATGTCTACCTGAATGATGTCGAGATGCAATTCATCGTCGACAACCTGTTCATTGGCAACAAGCTTTCCACCGCACAACTGATGACATCAGACGGGCTGCGGATCGACCTTCGCAACATCCGCTCACCGATCATCGTCTTCTGCTCCTATGGCGATAATATCACGCCGCCACCACAGGCTCTTGGATGGATCACCGATCTCTACAAGGACGACGAGGACGTATTCGGCCACGACCAGACCATCGTTTACACGACGCATGACAGCATCGGTCATCTTGGCATCTTCGTATCGAGCAGCGTCGGCCAGAAAGAGCACCGGAAGTTTGCGAGCATGATCGACCAGATCGATCTTTTCCCTGCCGGAATCTATCGTGCCACTGTCGATGCCACCCCCGAGAACACGCCGGACTTCGCCGATCCCTACCTGATGTCGATCCGGCGGAGCAACATCGAGGAGGTACGCGACATTGTCCGTCCCGACCTGGAGGCCGAACGTTGCTTCGCCGCCGCCGCGCGCGTCTCCGAGATCAACCTCGCACTCTACCGCAACACCCTGCAACCCTGGCTACGCGCGCTGTCGACATCCTACTCCGCCCGCTGGCTGCAGGCGCTGCATCCGCTGAGAATGTCGTTCGAGCTCTGGTCGAGCGAACATCCGCTGGCCCAGGCCGTCAGCGAACTGGCGGAACAGGTTCGGCAGGACCGGCAGCCGGTTACCTCCGACAACCCGTTCCTTCTCTTCCAGAAAGACATATCCGCGGCGATGGAGCATTTCCTCGACAGCTATCGAGACCACCGCGATCAGATCTACGCGATGTGGTTCGGTTCGCTGTATGGTTCGCCCGGGATCAAGGCTCTCGCCGGACAGGCGCTCGGCGACGATCTTCCGGCACGTCCCCATCCCGGTGACACCCCCGAGCATCGCGATATGGTCAGAAAGGCGGTCGCCCGTCTGGATGCCCTGTCAGACGAGGGCGGGTTGATCGAGGCCGCCGTCCGCGCCCTGTTTTACGTTATCCATCACCAGGGTGGGATCGACGAACGCCATTACCATCGCGCTTTTCGGCTTTGGGACAAGGACGGGATCACCGCCAGCGACGCCGCCTCGTTCCGACGCCTCGTGCGCGAGCAGGCTGTGCTGCTTGCCTACAAGGGTGACGCTGCGATCGACGCCTTGCCCGCCATGCTCGAAGGTGCGGATGCCGGGCTGGTCGACAGGGCTGCCAACTTCATCTCTGAACTCGCCCATGCCGGCGGCGACGTCCTCTCTGAGGAAGGTGCAGCAGCATTGTCCCGCGTGACCGAGATGTTCGCGAAAGCGGCCGAGCAGTCCAGAGAAATTGCATCAGTCTTGTCAGAGGCAGATGCTCCGCCGCAGGGCTCGGCCCGGGCGCCCGTTGCCTCCAATAAACCGGAAGCCAGTCGGCGGCAGCCGCGCGGACGGCCGCGCAAGACGTGACGATACGCCCGACTGACCTCGCCCACCGGTGAAGCAAAAACTGGCGCTCCGCACAAGTCGGGGGCGCTGATGGAAATGGTGTTATGAAGAATCAAGAAGAAAAATCGAACACGGAATTGGATGAGGAAGTACACGCGGCATGGTCGCGTGCCTGGTCATCGATTTCGCCGGAATCGCCAATGTTGGCCTGGACGGACTGGGCAACCCACATCGCGACCAGCCCTGGCAAACGCAACGAGCTCTCCCGTCTGGCCCTGGATCATCTGCAGCAGATACAGGACGTCATCAAGGAAGGGCTTTCGCAGAGTGCGGACAACTCCGAGGGCGTGAAGGTTCCTCCCCTCTCGGACCCACGTTTTGCCGACCCGGCATGGGCAGAATGGCCTTTCAATCTCTTCGGCAGGTCATACGAGATGCAACGCCAATGGTGGGAAGAAGCAACCCGCAACGTCTGGGGTGTCGATGCCCATCATCAGCGTCTTGTCGCCTTCGGCGCCCGGCAATGGATGGAGATGCTCTCACCTGGTAACCTTGCCCTGCTCAATCCGGTCGTGATGAGAAAGAGTCTTGACGAAAAGGGAGCAAACCTCGCGCGCGGGCTCTCCAACCTGTTCGATGATATTGCGCGGCGTATGTCCAATCTTGCCCCGGCCGGAACTGAGAATTTCGTCATTGGCAAGGATGTCGCCACGACACCGGGCAAGGTGGTCTACAAGAACAGGCTGATCGAACTGATCCAATACGAGCCGACGACCGAAACAGTTCGTCCCGAGCCGATTCTGATCGTGCCGGCCTGGATCATGAAATACTATATCCTCGATCTTTCTCCGCATAACTCCCTGATCCGTTACCTTGTTGAACAGGGTTTCACCGTTTTCTGCATCTCCTGGAAGAATCCGGATGCGGACGACCGTGATATGGGCATAGCCGAGTATCTCGAACTCGGCTTCCACGCAGCACTCGACACCGTGAATGCAATCACGGCAGGCGCCAAGGTGCATGCCGCCGGCTACTGCCTCGGCGGCACGCTGCTCTCCATCGCCGCGGCCGCCATGGCACGGGATCGTGACGATCGACTGGCGTCGATGAGTATGCTGGCCGCACAGACAGATTTCAGCGAGCCGGGAGAGCTCGGCCTGTTCATCGATGAAAGCCAGATCGCCCTCCTCGAAGCGCAAATGGCCGAGGTCGGATACCTGCATGCAGAACAGATGACCGCCGCGTTCCAGATGCTTCGCTCATATGATTTGTTCTGGTCGCGCATCATAAACGAGTATTTTCTGGGCGAACGCAGACCGATGAATGACCTCATGGCATGGAACGCGGACGGGACGAGACTTCCTGCGCGCATGCATTCGCAATATCTGAGGCGGCTGTACCTGCAGAATGATCTCGCCTCAGGCCGCTATGAGGTTGGTGGTCGATCCGTTTCGTTGAAGGATATAAAGCTGCCGATCTTCTGCGTCGGCACCATTACGGACCACGTAGCTCCCTGGCGTTCGGTCTTCAAACTCCATCGCCTGACGTCCGCTCCGTTCACCTTCGCGCTCACTTCGGGCGGTCACAATGCCGGCATCGTCAGCGAACCGGGACGTCCTCGGCGTCACTATCAGATAATGAGCCATTCGACAGCGGAAGCCTATGTCGCCCCCGACGAGTGGCTGAAGATTGCACCGAAACGGGAGGGGTCTTGGTGGCCCGAATGGACGTCCTGGCTTGGGAAGCATTCGCTGGATCGCGTGGATCCTCCCACTGTCGGCGGACAAAGCAACAGCAACCTTCCCCTCGAAGATGCCCCAGGAAAATTCGTTGTCTTGCCGTGATGCAGGTCCTGCCTCTGGCTGCGGTATCCTATTTTCCCAACAAACCTTTTAGGCTGATAGGAGCGATGTTTGTGAGGTGTTCTGATCTACTACTTTGGTCCTGCGTCTTCTTCGACGTCGCACAGATCGTTTGCGTTTATCCCTGCATGCGAAGTCGCAAACTCAGCTTACCGGAGACATTTGCAGTGTCATTCGGAAACATGCTTGTTTGGAGCTTTGCAGTCGCGGGTCGATTAGGAGGGAAGAGCTCGCAAATTGACTCCTTTGGCAAAAAGGCCGGAATGCGGGGAGTCGCAATGATTGCTCCGGCGTGACCACGATTCTCAAATTCAGCTCCGACAGCTTCGCTATGTGATTGCAGCAGCTGATCATGGCAGCTTCCGGCAGGCAGCGATTGCGGTGGGCGTGCGGCAATCGGCGATTAGCCGTGGTATCCGCGATCTGGAGGATGAGGCTGGCGCGGCGCTGTTCATCCGCTACCCGCGCGGCGTGGCGCTTACCGAGGCCGGCAAGAATTTCGTGGGACGCGCGCGCAGGGCCATCAACGAGATCGACCTTGCATTGAAGGAGGTTGGGGCGGCAGGGCGCGTCGAGGTCGGCGTGCTTCGGATCGGCATATTTACGTCGCTCGCTTCCGGTTTTATCGCCGAGTTGCTTGAGCGTTACCGCGAGGAACATCCCGGCGTTCGCCCGGTGTTCATCGAGGGCGCTCCGTCAGACCATGTTTCGGCCGTGCGGCGGCATGAGATCGATGTCGCCTTCCTCACAGGCCATCCTCGTGCGGCGGGATGCGAGGTAACGCGGCTGTGGTCCGAGCAGGTCTTCGTCGTCTTGCCCGAAGCGCACGAACTTGCAGCGAAGGAGCGGATCGAGTGGGCCGAGCTTCGCGGTCGGCACTTCATCGTTAGCGAGGCCGATCCGGGTCCCGAAATCCACGACTATCTCTTCAAGAATCTGTCGGAGTTGGGGCATCGTCCGAGCGTCGAGCGATGTCACGTGTACAACAGGGACACCTTGATCGGGATGGTTGCTTTGGGCGCAGGGATTACATTGACCAGTGAGGCGACGACGGGAACAAAGTTTCCCGGCGTGGCCTATCGGTCGCTGGTGACGGAGGAACTGCCTTTTTGCGCGGTCTGGTCACCGCGCAATGACAATCCAGCGCTGCGCCGGATGGTAAGTATCGCCAAGAACATGTCGGCAGAGCGATTTGGCAAGACGCCCGTCAATTTAGATGATCAAGCACGATGGAGCGGCGTGCCTTCGCAAAGCCGCGATCCGTGGCGATAAATCGCTCCAGCATCGGCACGATCAGCTTCATCGGATCGGCGACAGGCTGTTGCGTCTGGCGGCTGAGTAGCTCGGCATAAAGGTTAAGATCACGCGCCAGCGCAGCGGACAGCTCGACGGTAACCTTGACCGGCTTGTCAGTAGCGATCGGGCCGAGTTTCAACTTCGTCATAAGTCATCCCCTATAAGGTTCGAGTACCAAGTCCCGAGTTACAATGACCCGGACCGGGAAGCCCGGTCGAATTGTCAGCGTTGGCGCTACCTGCAACTGCCGCTGAATAATCTGTTGGCCGGCCTGATTGATCGTGTCCTGGGTGCCATCCCGGATTGCGCGGATAAGTCGGTCGTCGTCATCTGTAGCGAGTTCAGTCCCTACGGCCAGTAACGTCGAAAGGCCTGCTGCTTTTGCCAGATCCCACCAGTGATAATCGACACCATCCTCAAGACCCGCGTAGCCCTGTGTGTCAGCGCCCGGCTGGCGTTCGAGAACGATGGAGCGGCCGTTGGGAAAGATCAGCCGGTTCCACACCAACAGCGCTCTTCTTTGTCCAAACTGTACGTTGTTGTCGTATTGGCCGACAATCCGGGTGCCTTGCGGCACGAGCATAACGCGGCCGGTCGGACTGTCGTAGATGTTCTCAGTAACCTGGGCCGTGATTTGACCGGGCAGATCGGAGCGGATGCCCGTAATGAGCGCGGCCGGAATTACTGCTCCAGCCTGAAGGATGAATGGCGAAGCCGGAGCCGTAACCCGATCCGACGAGGTGGTCCGGCGATCGACGGGGGCCTTGAGAAACGCGAGCTGGCGATCCTGAGCGGTCTGCTGACCGGGTTGCCCGGCAAGCCCGGCGAGATCGAAGCCGGGAACATTCGGCGTGGTCGGGCTGCCGGACGTCGGCGTCGAGCCAGGTCGAGTTTGGAAGAAGACGCGGCTGGTGCGAGCGGCCTCTTCCTCGGCGCGGAGGCGCTGTTCCGCCTCATCCACAGTCGGGGTTGTGATCGTCGGCGGAACGACGGGCTGGCCCCGGTTCTGCGCATCTAGGATAGGCCGCCCGAGATCACCAGGCAGAGGCGGTCCAAGGACAGGTCCGGTGTAGTCGCGCGGCAGGCCGGCGAGACCATCTGCGGTCTGGCGGTTGTTGGTGGAATACAGTTCCTCACCGCCTTCACCTCCATCGCGGGTCTGGAGGGCGTAGATAAGCGCGCCGCCGATGCCGACGAGCCCGACGGCTGCAATGCTTGCCAGCACCTTCCGCGAAAGGCGTGTGACGCGCGGCGCCTCGGCGCGAAGACGGATGGGAGCTGCATTGTTGATATTATCCTCACTCATGGCGCAGGCCTCCCGTCGGTGCGGACAATTCTGACGACCCGCTGTTTGTTGCCACTGCCAAGGCGGAGCTCGGCGGCGCCGAACAGACGGTCGACGATCAGGATGTGTTGGTGGATACGGCTGTTGACGAGTTGGGCTTCGCCCTCCGGACCGATGACGAAGATCGGCGGCATTTCGCCCTGGACGATCCCGCGCGGAAACTCGACGTAAACCCTGCGGCCGTCGTCATAGACGGAGACTGGTTTCCAGGGCGGATTCCCACCGGTCAAACCGTATCGGTAGTTGCGCGCCGCAACGGCCGGGATGACCGGGGTCGCCGGAATGCTCTGGCCTTGACCGGCGCGCGGCCGCGGATAGGACCAGGAGACGGACGGCATATAGGGCTTCGCGCCGGAACGCAGCTCGATCAAGTAAACGCGCCGGTCGGTGGTCACGACAAGATTGGTCGTGATGTCCGGCCGAGACGGCTTCACGAGGATATGGACGCGGCGTGTCGTGCCGGCCCCGCTCTCGGTGTCACCGATAATCCAGCGGGCGGTGTCGCCGGCGGCAATCGGCCCGGCGCCAGTCAGCGATTCGCCAGGTTCCAGCGCAATATCGGTGATCTGCCCGGGAGCTGCATAGACCTGATAGAGCGCGCCTTCCGACCAAGGGTAAATCTGGATTGCATTGAAGTAGCCCTCCCGGCGCGGCTGCACGCGAGCGGCTGCGTTGGCGTTTTCGACGCGAGCGACTGGTGTGCTGGCCGCCGTGCCGCCCTTTGCCGGCGTCCAGGCCGGAGGGATGTGGATCGGACGGGGCCGATCGTCCGTCACCGATACGGGAGCGGCCGGCAAAACCGGAACATCTCGATCGTAGCTGATCTCCGGCGGCTTTTGCGGCGTGGCACAACCAGCCAACGCGGTGGCGGAAAGCAGCAGAACCGGAAGTAAGGATTTACGGAGAACCGGAATGGCGGGGTTACGGAAAGCCGATTTCATTGGCTCATCTCCCGCGACCAGTTGATGGCGTTGATGTAAATTCCGAGCGGATTGACCTTCAACCGCTCGGCATCGCGCGGAGGCTGGATGACGATGGTCAGGATCGCGGTCCAGCGCTCGGTCGCACCGAGCTGGCCATTCTCGAAATGTCGTTCCGTCCACGCGACGCGGAAGCTGTCCGGAGAAGCGCGGATGACGCTGGAAACCTCGACGGCGATCTGCTGCTTGCCGACCTTCGTGAAGGGATCGTTGGCGCGGGCATAATCGTTGAGCGCAGCCGCGCCCCGATCGGTTGTCCACTCATAGGCCCTGAGCCAGTTCTGCCGGACGATGATCGGATCGGCGGGAATGCTTCTGGTCTGCTCGATGAAGCGTGCGAGATGCCAGGCCACCTGTGGATCGGTCGGACGATAGTCCGCCGTGGCCGGGGCAACGGTCTGGGCCTGACCCAGATTGTCTACCTGAACCACCCAGGGAACAACTGTCCCACGCGCGGACTGATAGACCAGTGCGGAGGCGAAGCCCGCCGAGAGGATCAGCGAACCGAACGCCATGTAGCGCCAGTTCCTCGCCTGCACGCGAGCTGACCCAAGACGTTCGTCCCAGATTTGTGCGGCCTTCTGGTAAGGTGTTTCCGGTTGAGGTGTCTTGCCGTAATGCACGGCCGGTCGTTTGAAGAGATTCATGAACGGTCACTTTCGGAGAGATTGACGGATGCGCCGGACCCATGGCTGTCGCCCGAGCGAACGGCATGGGCGGCGGCGCTGACGCCGTGGGCGACATGGCTGCCGCGCTTCATGCGCTGGGCCCATGCCGGCGGCTGATCGGGTGTGGTTGCGGGAGCGACGAAAGCGGGATCGGATTCATCGGTGCCCGCGCCAGACGAGAAGGAACCGCCGGTGGCGCTGACGCCTGCACGCGCGCCGTCGGAGAAGCTGGATTTCATGCTTTCCGAGGCTCGGGACGCGGCACGGCGCAACGGGGAAACGGAGGCCGATCCGGCGGCGCGTGCTACGCCTCCGAGGCCGGACGCGACGCCGGACGCGCCCGACTGTCCCATAGAGCCCAATGTGTAGGCCGACGATGCCGCGCCGGCCGCCGCAGCGCCACCACGCGCGGCAGCGGCGCCGCCGGAAAGAAGAGCGGCTCCGCCCTTCGCCGCCAGCACCGCCCCGCCGCCAGCAGCAAGTGCCGCACCGCCGACAGCAAGGCCGGTCCCGACCGCGGCGCCTGCGCCAAGCTGCGGGCCGCCGCTGACCAGACCGGAGGCAATACCGGGACCGAAGATGCCAAGGCCGACGAGCGAGAGCGCCGCAAGAACGATGGCCATGGCGTCGTCGATGCTCGGGGTCTGGCCGCCGAAGCCTTGCGTAAACTGACTGAACAGCGTCGAGCCGATGCCGACGATGACAGCGAGGACCAGGACCTTGATGCCGCTGGAAATCACATTGCCAAGCACGCGCTCGGCCATGAAGGCGGTCTTGCCGAAGAGGCCGAACGGGATCAGGACGAAACCGGCGAGCGTCGACAGCTTGAACTCGATCAGCGTCACGAAGAGCTGGATCGCCAGAATGAAGAAGGCGAGGATGACCAGCGCCCAGGCAAACAAAAGGCAGACGATCTGGATCAGGTTCTCGAAAACCGCGATCCAACCCATCAGGGGTGATATCGCGTCGAGCAAGGGACGCGCGGCATCGAGGCCGGTCTGTGCGACCTTGCCCGGACGGAGCAGATCCTGCGCAGTGAAGCCGGTGCCGGAGGCTTTCAGTCCGAGGCCGGCGAAGCTGTCGAAGACAATCTTGGCGAGGTTGTTCCAATTGGAAATCAGGTAGGCGAAGACCCCGACAAACAAGGTCTTCTTGACCAGACGGGCGATGATGTCGTCGTCGGCGCCCCAGCTCCAGAAGAGAGCCGCCAGCGTCACGTCGATCACGATCAGGGTGGTGGCGACAAACGCCACCTCGCCGCCGAGCAGACCGAACCCGCTGTCGATATAGCGGGTGAAGGTTCCGAGAAATGTGTCGATAACGCCGGAGCCGCCCATTGTTCACCGACCTTCGCTGGAGGACGGCGACGCCGGTGCGGACGGCGGACGCAGGAAACGGTCGCGGGTTTCCGCCCAGACGCGCAGGCATTCAGGGTCGTTCGCGGCCTGCTGGCCAAGTTGCTGGCACCGGCGCTGCCCCGCGCGCAGCGGATCGTGCGAGGGTTCGATGATGCGCGTGGAGAAATGCTCTTTCGGTTCCTCCTTTCGGGTCAGTTCGACGACCGCCGCCGTAATGGCGACGGCGACGAACACGACAGCGCCCAGCCGGGCCAGCATCTTGCCGTCCATAAGCCCGCCCTCAGTTGCCATTGAACATCTGCGCGTTGCCCGGCTGGTAGCCCGAGCCCGGCGTCAGGAAGCGGCGGCGTTGTTCCCGTCCCTGCTCCGCCGCAGCCGTGCGCTCGGCTTCGGTCAGCGCGCCGGCACGCCCGTTGGCCGCAAGCAAGGCGACCAGATCGGAAAGCTGCTGCGACTGGAGTGCGAGGAGCTGGTTGCCGGCCTGCGTCGCCTGTAGCGCGCCCGTCGCGCCCTGGCTCTGGCTTACCAGTTCGCTCATCTGCGTGCGGTTGGTGTCGATGTTGCCGACGACACCCGCCTGGACGCGCATGGCGTCCTGAAGGCCGCCGACGGTGTTCTGCCAGCGCGAGCGCGCACCGGAGACGAGCTGCTGATCCGTGGCCAACATGGAGACGTTGCCGTACTGCTGCTGGAACGCCTGATCGATCCTCTGCACATCGAAGGCGATGTTCTGCGCCTGGGTCAGGAGTTGCTGCGTCCGCTGAACGTTCTGCTGAAGCGTCTGGAGCGAGGAGAACGGAAGGCTCGCAAGATTGCGCGCCTGATTGATCAGCATCGTCGCCTCGTTCTGAAGCGAGGTGATCTGGTGGTTGATCTGTTCCAGCGTGCGCGCGGCCGTGAGCACGTTCTGCGCGTAGTTGGATGGATCATAGACGATCCTCCAGGCGTAGGCGGGCGTGGTTACGGAGGGCGAGACCGCGAGCGGCAGTGCAAGCATTGTCGCCGCGAAAACCGCGGATGATTTGTGAAGTCGACGGACGCTCATGGCTGAAGCTCCTTTTCGGGTTGGGGGATGAGCGTTGCGACGTTGGGAAGGAGATCGACGGCCCAGGCGACATCGCGGGCGTTGAGCCAGGCCGCGAGGAAGCCATCGCGGCCATGCTCGGCGACGATCTGGGCGATCAGCGTCTGGTCGGATTTCGAGGAAGCGGCGCAGAGCGTGAGGCCGACTTCGGACAGGCCCAGCTCGAACAGGCGATTGCCGCGCCGTGACTGGCAGTAGTAGTCCCGCTTGGGCGTCGCCCGCGCGAGGATCTCGATCTGACGATCATTGAGGCCGAAGCGGCGATAGATGGCTGTGATCTGTGGCTCGATCGCGCGTTCGTTCGGCAGGAGCAAGCGGGTCGGGCAGCTTTCGATGATCGCCGGGGCAATGTCCGAATTGTCGATGTCCGAGAGCGACTGCGTGGCGAAAATGACCGAGGCGTTTTTCTTGCGAAGCGTCTTCAGCCATTCCCTGAGCTGGCCGGCGAAGCCTTCGTCGTCGAGCGCCAGCCAGCCTTCATCGATGATGAGCAGCGTCGGCCGCCCGTCCAGCCTGTCGCCAATGCGGTGGAAGAGATAGGCGAGCACAGCAGGCGCAGCGCCCGTTCCGACCAGCCCCTCGATCTCGAATGCCTGCACGTCGGCCGAGCCGAGATGCTCGGCTTCGGCATCGAGCAAGCGGCCATATGGACCGCCGACGCAGTACGGGCGGAGTGCCTGCTTGAGTTCGTTGGACTGGAGAAGGACGCTGAGGCCAGTGATCGTGCGCTCACCGACCGGCGCCGATGCGAGGGAGGTGAGCGCCGTCCAGATGTGCTCCTTTGCCTCCGGGGTGATTTTAATCCCTTCCCGCAGGAGGATCGCGACGATCCAGTCGGCGGCCCAGGCGCGCTCATAGGTGTCGTGGATGCGGGCCAGCGGCTGGAGCGATACCGAGGATTCCGATCCTTCGGTCAGGCCGCCGCCGAGATCGTGCCAGTCGCCGCCCATGGCGAGCGATGCGGCGCGGATCGAACCGCCGAAGTCGAAGGCGAAGACCTGGCTGCGGAGATAACGGCGGAACTGCAACGCCATGAGGGCGAGAAGCACGGATTTGCCCGCGCCGGTTGGGCCGACGACGAGCGTGTGGCCGACATCACCGACATGCAAAGACAACCGGAACGGGGTCGAACCTTCGGTTCTGCCGTAAAACAGCGGGGGCGCATCGAAGTGATCGTCCCGTTCCGGCCCCGCCCACACGGCGGAGAGGGGAATCATGTGGGCGAGATTGAGCGTCGAGATCGGCGGCTGACGCACGTTTGCATAGACATGGCCGGGCAGACTGCCGAGCCAGGCGTCCACCGCGTTCACCGTCTCGATCATGGCAGTGAAGTCGCGGCCCTGGATGACCTTCTCGACCAGCCGCAGCTTTTCATCGGCAAGGCGCGGATCGGCGTCCCAGACCGTGATCGTGGCGGTGACATAGGCCATGCCGGCGACGTCCGCGCCAAGCTCCTGCAACGCCATGTCCGCGTCGGCGGCCTTGTTCGCGGCGTCGGTGTCCACCAGCGCCGATTGCTCGTTGGTCATCACCTCCTTGAGGATCGCGGCAATCGACTTGCGCTTGGCGAACCATTGCCGCCTGATCTTGGTGAGCAGCTTGGTCGCGTCGGTCTTGTCGAGGAGGATCGCGCGCGTCGACCATCGATACGGGAAGGCCAGCCGGTTCAGATCGTCGAGCAGGCCGGGCGTCGTCGCGGTCGGGAAGCCGACGATGGTCAGGACACGCAGGTTCTGATCGCCAAGACGCGGCTCCAGACCGCCGGTGAGCGGCTGATCGGCGAGTAGTGCGTCGAGATAGATCGGCGTTTCCGGCACACGGACACGGTGGCGTTTTGTCGACACGCAGAAATGCAGGTAGGTCAGCGTCTCGCTGTCATCGAGCCAGCCGCAGGACGGCATGAAACCGTCGAGCAGCGCCAGCACGCGATCGGTGCGGTCGGTGAAGGCGCGCAGAATCTCGTGCGGGTCGACGCCCGAGCGCTCACGCCCTTCGTAAAGCCAGGACTCGGTACGCGCGGCTTCCTCGGCCGGCGGAAGAAACAGGAAGGTGAGGAAATAGCTCGATACGAAATGTGCGCCGGCTTCTTCGAAGTCGGCTTTGCGCTCGGCATCGACCAAAGCCGACGCGGGATCGGGAAAGATGTTGTCGGGATAGGTGGCGGCCTCGTACCGTTGCGCCTCGACGAAAATGCTCCAGCCCAGGCCAAGGCGGCGGAAAGCGTTGTTGATGCGGCTCGCAACGGCAACCAGCTCGGCCGCGACGGAGGAATCCAGATCTGGACCCCGAAAGCGGGCTGTGCGCTGGAAAGAGCCATCCTTGTTCAGCACGATGCCGGGAGCGACTAGAGCGACCCAGGGCAGATAGTCGGCAAGGCGGGCGGCGGAGCGGCGGTATTCGGCGAGATTCATCATGATCGCGCTCCTCACACCGCCAGGAAAGCCGGAATGCGCAGATGCCTGCGCCCGACCTCGACAAAGAGCGGATCGCGACGGGCCGCCCAGACGGCCACGAAATGACCGATTGCCCAGATGGCGAGGCCGACGAGCCAGAGGCGGAGGCCGAGGCCCACGGCCCCGGCCAGCGTGCCGTTCATGATCGCGATGGAACGCGGCGCACCGCCGAGCAGGATGTGCTCGGTCAAGGCGCGATGGACGGGCACCGAAAAGCCCGGCACCGCGTCGAGCTGTTCGAGGACCGCCGCCATCAGACGAGTGCTCCGCCGCCGAAGCTGAAGAAGCTCAGGAAGAACGAGCTGGCCGCGAAGGCGATCGACAGACCAAACACGATCTGCATCAGACGGCGGAAGCCGCCGCTGGTATCACCGAAGGCGAGCGCCAGACCGGTGGCGATG
Organism: Ochrobactrum sp. BTU2; assembly: GCF_024539785.1. Classification (NCBI taxonomy): domain Bacteria; kingdom Pseudomonadati; phylum Pseudomonadota; class Alphaproteobacteria; order Hyphomicrobiales; family Brucellaceae; genus Ochrobactrum; species Ochrobactrum sp. BTU2. Next base: position 73,685 of record NZ_JAHWRG010000008.1, read on the forward strand.
ATGATGATCACCGCCACGATCTTGGCGACCGGCCCCTCGATCGACTGGAGGATCTGCTGAAGCGGCTGCTCCCACGGCATGGAGGAACCGGAGGCTTGGGCCGGAGGTGTGGCCGCCAGCATCATGATGGTGAAAAGCGCGGTCGAACTGGCGAGACGCTTATAGCTGCCACGCATGATCGAGCCAGCGGACAGCTCTCGATTCATGGGCACCGTCGACAGGACGAGCGGATTGGTCACATTCGAAATGACGGGCGAATTCATTCAGCTTCTCCGTTTGAGATTGTTGCGGGGGTGATGCGGTAGTCGCCGGTGGCGGGGTCGATGCCGTCGACGTGTGCGAGCTCAGCAAGCCGCCGCGACGAGCCGCGCCCGGCGAGGACCGCCACCAGGTCGATGGTCTCGGCGATCAGGGCGCGCGGGACGGTGACGACGGCTTCCTGGATGAGTTGCTCGAGACGGCGCAGCGCGCCGATGCCGGAGCCGGCGTGGATGGTCCCGATGCCGCCCGGATGGCCGGTGCCCCAGGCTTTGAGGAGGTCGAGGGCTTCTGAGCCGCGGACCTCGCCGATGGGAATGCGGTCGGGCCGGAGGCGAAGCGAGGAGCGGACAAGATCGGAGAGCGTGGCAACGCCGTCCTTGGTCCGCATCGCGACAAGGTTCGGTGCTGCACATTGCAGTTCGCGGGTATCCTCGATGATGACGACGCGATCTGCTGTCTTCGCCACCTCGGCGAGCAGCGCGTTGGTCAGCGTTGTCTTGCCAGTAGAAGTGCCCCCAGCGACGAGTATGTTGGCGCGGGACTGCACCGCTGCGCGCAGCTTCACCGCCTGATCGGCCGTCATGATGCCGGCGGCCACATAGTCGTCGAGCGTGAAGACCGCGACGGCCGGCTTGCGGATGGCAAAGGCGGGTGACGCTACGACTGGCGGAAGGAGGCCCTCAAAACGCTCACCTGTTTCCGGCAACTCGGCCGAGACGCGCGGCGAGCGGGCGTGGACCTCCGCACCGACATGGTGCGCGACCAGACGCACGATGCGCTCGCCGTCGGCGGCCGTCATGGTCTCGCCAGTGTCGGCCAGCCCTTCGGATAGCCGATCGATCCAGATACGGCCATCGGGGTTCAGCATCACCTCGACCACGGTCGGGTCTTCGAGAAACCGAGCGATTGCCGCTCCGAGCGCGGTGCGCAGCATGCGCGCGCCGCGCTGGCTCGCCTCTTGCCTGTGGTGAGTGGATGCCATCTCGTCCCCGTTTCTCGTGGGGACGCAACAGATGATCCCCGGATCGGGGATGATTAAAAGAGCCCGTAATCAGGCCAATTCAACAAGTTTCGGTCGTAGTAGTAGCATGGCGTGCAAATACAGGAGATCGGCGGTAGGCCGCCGAACATTCGGGCGCAGTCGGCCGCTCCGAGCGGTAACTTGTTGCTGGCCGACCTTTTAGGATCCGGGGGAGATGCGGGCACAGCCGAGTATCACGTACGATGGATTCCTGGCGCAAATTATGTCGCGGGATTTCGAGAGACTGTCCCAAAACTCTCTCGGCGATTCCGGAGAATAGGCGGCTGTGGTAGGATTTGCCATGGCACATCTTTCAGGAACAGACCGTTCGCAACTGCTACTTCTGCCCGAGGCGGTTGACGATTATGTCGGGCCGGACAACCCGGTCCGCTTTATCGAGGACCTTCGTTGACGGGCTCGATCTGAAGGCTCCCGGGTTCGTGCGGGTTGACGCGAAGGATACCGGCCGGCCAGGCTTCGACCCCGCCGATCTGCTCAAATTGTACACATACGGCTATCTCAACCGCGTTCGGTCGAGCCGGAGGCTGGAGGCGGAATGCCATCGCAACATCGAGATGATCTGGCTGCTGCGTCACCTGAAGCCGGATTTCCGCACCATCGCCACGTTCCGGCGGGTGAACCGTTCGGCCTTTAGGAAGGTGTTTCGCGAGTTCGTCATCCTGTGCCGGCAGCTTGACCTGTTCGGGCGGGAGTTGCTGGCGGTTGACGGCACGCGCATCAAGGCGGTCAACAACAAGGACCGCAACTTCACGCGTGGTGCTCTGTCGAAGTTCATCCGCGAGGCCGACGAGAAGCTGGCCGACTACATGGAGCGCCTCGATGAAGGCGATGCCGAGGAGGAGCGCGTTGGCGGCGACAGCAGCGGTTCCGGCGGCAAGCTCGCCGGGAAGATCGCGGCGATCAGGGACAAGCGCGCCCGGCACAAGGCCATGCTGGAGGAACTGGATCGCACCGGCGAGGACCAGATATCGCTGACCGATCCGGACGCCCGCGCCATGGCGCGCATGACCAAGGTCGGCGTCGGCTACAACGTCCAGCTGGCCGTGGACACCAAGCACAAGCTGATCGCCGAACAGGAGGTGTGCAACCAGGTGATCGACCTCGGCCTTCTGGCCCCGACCGTCGAGGCGGCGATGGACACGCTCGGCGTCGAGAAGATCGAGGCGGTCGCCGACCGGGGCTACTTCAAGATCGAGGACATAGAGGCCTGCGAGGCTGCCGGCATCACCGCCTACGTGCCGAAGCCGCTGCGCGGTCCCGCCGTAGCCCAGGGCTTCTTCCCCAAAGAGGCGTTCCGCTACGACGCGGAAGCAGACACCTATACCTGCCCGGCACGCCAGACGCTGAGGCCCCGCTATTACGGCAAATTACGAGAGAACGTGAAGGTGATCTATTGCGACCGCAAGGTTTGCAAGAGCTGCGGCTTGCGTCCGTCTTGCACTTCCAAATCCTATCGGGGCGTAACCCGGCTTGAGAATGAGGCCGTGCTCGATCGCATGGCCGGCCGCCTCGAAGCCCGTCCCGACATCCTCGACATCAGGCGCGAAAGTGTCGAGCATCCCTTCGGCACGATGAAGCAGTGGATGAACCAGGGCGCGTTCCTGATGCGGAGGCTGGAAAATGTCCGGGGCGAGTTCAGCCTGACCGCGCTCGCCTACAACATCAAAAGAGCCATCACCCTTGTCGGCGTGATCGGCCTGATCGCCGCCGCAAGGGCATGATCAGTGCAAATCCGCCTTATAGACGCATGAAAATTGCCCGGAAGCGCTCCGTTGAGGCCACATGCCGCCCAAAACGCCGATAAGCCGAAATGCCAGCAAATCCGCGTCGAATGACATCAAACGCCTGAACAGGCTCAAGCCCGTAGAGTTTTAAGACGGCCTGTCGAACACGTGCGACAAAGACTTGCAACACGAAACTCACCGATTTTGCGGTGACAGCCGATCTGTTGCCGGTTTCAGAAATTCCGCGGCCGTCCCGTCACGTAAGTTCCTTCAATCCGGCCGGCGTCTCTATGAGCGCCCGGTATCGGACTTTGGGGCCTTGGACGATTAGGGGTGGATTCTGGATGGCAAGTTCCCGATAGAGCGCCGCAATGCTGATCGGGTCTGGATGCTCAAGAGTGAGCGAATGAAGACGCGCACCGAGATCAGGAATGAAGGCGATATAGCTGGCATCGCCCCGGTGGTCGATGATCGACGGGGCCGCACCGTCTAGAGGAAGTGAGCCATCCTCGGGGATGGCAAAATCGAAAGTCGGACTCCCGGCCGGAAGGGGAACCTTGTCGCCCAAGATCGCACTATGAGCTGAAACAACGGCGTCAATCGCATCCGTGTTGGCAACCCATCCCCTCAAGCGGCGACCCTCGTTCCAGTCCGATTTGACCTGTTCCGGATTGTCGAGGCCGAACCAACGCGCCCGGCCCAGCTCTATTCCCTCCGGATCACGGGCCACGATCTCCAGATAGATAGAATTTCCGAGCTGAAGCCGATGATTGTGAGTGCCCATGTATTCGTGACGGGTGCCGAAAGGCACGTCGAGGCCGAGACAGTTTCGGACATGCGAAACACCTTCGGCCAGCGTCGGAGCGATGACGGTAAGATGGTCGAGTCGCAACAATTCAGACCGCCTTCCGGCTGATGAACAACCCGCTTTCCTTGCCAACCTCAAGAACACCATTCCCCGCCTGAAACGCTTGGGTGATCGCATCCCGAAACGCGGCAAGCTGCGCCTCGTCGGCCCTGTCACCGGGCGGATAGGATGTGAGAGCAAGGAATACGTCCTCCGGCTCTGTCACTCGCAGGCGGGCCGGATGCTGCGTCATGGTAACATCGCCGAATTGAGCCTGCATGAGCTGTTCGGCGGCGGCGTATCCGAGGGCAGCGCCGGCCGGGTCCACTGGCGCGCTGCCGAACACGGTTGTCAGCGCATACAGCTCGCGCATGTTCCCGGCCCCGTTCGTCGTCACCGCGAGGAAACCGCCCGGCTTCAAAACCCGATGCATTTCCGCAATGCCCTTCGACGGGTCAGGCAGGTGATAGAGCATGTGCATGGCGATGATGGCATCAAAGGCACCGTCTTCAAAGGGCAACGCTGCCGCGTCGGCCTGCTGGCCCGTGACCGATGCGAACGGCAGTGGCCGGCATCGATCAACGGCTTCCTGAACCATGCCCGGCGAAAGATCGGAAAGCGTGAGATTCAGGTTTCGCGGCAATTCGTACGCGGTCGCCGCCCAAAACCAGCCGGGGCCGCACCCCACATCAAGGATGTTGTCGGCAGGTTTAAGGGAGAGTTGCTTCGCCACCCACGGAAACCACCCAATCTCGACAATCGTGTATTCGCTATTCAGGCGGGCGCGAGACGCAAGCTTCCGGCTGTCTCCGTACTGCCTTTCGTTGCCCGTTGTTATAGATGACATTTTGTATCCTTGAACTTGATCAGCCGGCGTTAGCGAGCCGCCGCCGCGATCTGCTGCAACAGCTTCACGAAATTGCTCGTCCGGAGGCGACATTCACCTTGCGGGACACGTCGCCCCAACTGGCGATCTCCTTCCCATCCTGCACCACCATGACCGCCGTGGGGTTCAAGCTGGGAAGCATAGGCTTGAGCAACGGGCAGTTTCTCCATTGACCAGCCGGCAGACGCGGGATCGGTGCTTTGCCACGGTATTCCGTTCGCGCTGCTCGCAATTGCAAGATTGAACAGAACGATAAAAGCAAAGACAATTACTTTCACGGATGACCTTAGCGTCTTTTGTGTCATTACGATTGCTGCCAGATATGGTATCGCAGTTCTGTAAAATCGCCAAATCAGGACTTTTCGTCATCCTAGAGTTCAAAATCTGGCTAATCATTGCGGTTCGAATAGATTAGAATCAGTTCCCCCCCGACTATCGATCGATAGTCCCTGTATCCGGAATGTCCTCCGAAATCTCCTGACGGAGCTTCGGCCCCTGCGCCAGGCGCCGGCCAAGCGCAGTGATGAACGCCTCATAACGCTCGCTGGATTTGGCACGCGCTGCCTGTGCCGCCGGCTCCGGCAAGGCGGGCGTCGTGGTGATCCAGAAGCGGATGAACACCGCAAGGGTCTCGACGGCGATGCCGACGTCCCGTTCCAGGCGTGTCATGCGGCGGTCGATCTGGTCGAGGCGCTTGGCGACGATCGCCTCGCGCCGCTCGGCATCGTCCGGCGAGAGGAACGACGCGATGGCCGCCTCCGCGATCATGGACTGCGATTGATCGCGGCGGGCGGCAAAATCCGCCAGCGTCTTCTCGACATCGGGGTCCAGATAGACCGAGGTCTTTATCTTCTTTCTGTGACTGGTCATGGCCCCTCACAGCTCCATGCCGTCATTCGGATCAAGCGAGACCTGCCGTGCGACGCCTTGCATCTGGCGGATCATGCGCTGGTTGCGCACGGCATCCTCATCGATGTCGTCAGGCGGCTCGATCTCGAACTCGTTCTCGATCGGCGCTTTCTTTTCTACCGGCTTTACCCGGTGGAGCTCGTGCTGCAGCCGCCGTTCGGATTCGGTCGGGTCCTCGTCGTCGGATCGGCCTGCGGGTTGCGCATCGAGGGCTTCCGGCCGCGCCGGGATCGGCAGGCTGGTCCAGTCGTCCGGACGAATCTGTTCCGGGCGCTTCAAGGCGGGCGGCGACAGCAGGCGTTCGCGGAAACGGGCATCCTCATAGTAGCGCGCCTTTTTCGCCCGGATCGGCGGAATGCCGGCGACCATGACGATCTCGTCGGCCGGCGGAAGCTGCATGATCTCGCCCGGCGTGAGCAACTGGCGGGCGGTTTCCGAGCGGGACACCATCAGGTGGCCAAGCCAAGGGGACAGCCGGTGCCCGGCATAGTTCTTCATGGCCTTCATCTCGGTGGCTGTCCCGAGGGCGTCTGAGACGCGCTTGGCCGTCCGCTCGTCATTGGTCGCAAAGCTCACGCGCACATGGCAGTTGTCGAGGATCGAATTGTTCGGCCCGTAAGCTTTCTCGATCTGGTTCAGCGATTGCGCGATCAGGAAAGATTTCAAGCCGTACCCGGCCATGAAGGCCAAGGCGGTCTCGAAAAAATCGAGCCTGCCGAGCGCGGGAAACTCGTCCAGCATCAACAGCAGACGATGCCGGCCACCACCTGATTGCAGATCCTCGGTCAGACGCCGGCCGATCTGGTTGAGCAGCAGGCGGATCAGGGGCTTTGTGCGGTTGATGTCCGAGGGCGGCACGACAAGATAGAGCGTCGTCGGACGCTCACCGCCGACAATGTCGCTGATCCGCCAGTCGCAGCGGCGCGTCACCTCGGCGACAACAGGATCGCGGTACAGGCCAAGAAACGACATGGCGGTGGAGAGCACGCCGGAGCGCTCATTGTCGGATTTGTTGAGCAGTTCGCGCGCAGCACTGGCGACGACAGGATGCGGCCCGGCCTCGCCGAGATGAGCGGTCTTCATCATGGCGCGCAACGTCGACTCCACCGGACGCTTCGGATCGGAGAGGAAGTTGGCGACGCCCGCAAGCGTCTTTTCCGGCTCGGCATAAAGGACATGCAGGATCGCTCCGACGAGAAGCGAATGGCTGGTCTTCTCCCAATGGTTCCGCTTGTCCAGGCTGCCTTCGGGATCGACGAGAATGTCGGCGATGTTTTGGACGTCGCGGACTTCCCACTCTCCGCGGCGGACCTCGAGCAGCGGATTATAGGCGGAGGATTTTGGGTTGGTCGGGTCGAACAGCAGCACGCGACCGTGGCTTGAGCGGAAGCCAGATGTGAGCTGCCAGTTCTCGCCCTTGATATCGTGGACGATGGCCGAGCCCGGCCAGGTCAGAAGCGACGGTACGACCAATCCGACGCCCTTGCCCGATCGTGTCGGCGCAAAGCACAGCACATGCTCCGGCCCGTCATGGCGCAGATACTCGTGATCGTATCGACCGAGCACCACGCCGTCGGGATCGAGCAGGCCCGCAGCCTCGATCTCGGGCTTCTCTGCCCAGCGGGCCGAGCCATAGGTGGCGACATTCTTCTGTTCGCGCGCGCGCCAGACCGACATGCCGATAGCGACCGCGATGGCGATGAAACCGCCCGACGCGGCGATCATGCCGCCGGTCGCGAATATGCCCGGCGCATAGGCGTCGTAAAAGTACCACCACCACATGATAGCGGCTGGAAAATAGACCGGAACGCCGAAGAGCCTGAACCATGGCTCGCCGAGCTGCGCCTGATAGCCGAGGCTCCACGCAACATATTGCGTCGCGCCCCAGGTAGTAACGAGCACGATCAGGAAGACGATCGTGATCTGTCCCCAGAGGATCTTGGTGCCGGACATGGCGAGGTTCCTTTCTGTCGGGTGTTAGAGGCCGAGCCCCCGCTTGCGGCCGAAGTCCCAGTCGACGCCGCCATCGTCTCGGGCGACGCCTGAGACGTGACGTCCGATTTGCTTTTCGAGAGATGGAGACCAGGGGACGAGCTGGAAGCCGAGGCCGTCGTCGATCATGGCGAACCGGCCGGTGGCGAGCGTGAAGCGCTGGCGATAGGAGCCGGCGACATATTCCCCCCTGCCGGCATGATTGAATGGCAGACCGGTTTCGGCGGCGAGCTTCTCGCCGAGTGCACTGACCTCGCGACCTCGCAACGTGTTGAGCAGCCTGCGGGCGAAGACCACGCGGCCGCCCTGCCGCTCGGCGAGGCCCTCGCCGATCAGGTTTTCAGCCCGCTGTTCGAGCGCCTGCTGAACCTCGGCGCCAAAGCCGCCCTCCGACAGAGCGATGGGCTCGCGGGCAACCGCCTGCCGGTCGAGCCAGGTCGCGCCGGTTGCGTTGACCTGCGCGTGGATGTCTAGGTCGGAACGGACGGCGAGCGCGACGCGGCGCTGACCTTGCGTGTCCTCGTAGGCGCGCAGCTCGACGATCGATCCGGGTGGGCTGTCGCCAGCGGCATCGAGATGCGGCAGCTTGATATGATGGGTGCGGCCGTCGACGCCGTCGACCACGGCATAGGCGGTGCCCTTCAGTTCGTCATCCAGACCGCGTTCGAGCAGGCGGCCGACAACGGGCACGTCGAGGCTTTCACCGGCCAGCACATAACTCGCCGAGCCGCGCTCGATGCCGCGTTCGGTGAGAGCGCGGTGCATGCGCTTGATGATGTCGCCGCGCTCGCCGAGCTCGCGCAGGACGCTCTCCGCCTCGGGCCTGATGAACCATTGCGAATGGCCGACCTGTCCCGCGACACCGAGAATTTCCAGCGTCCGTAGCCGGCCGACCTTCAGAGCGTGGAATTCGTCCGGCTGTCGGTCGGCGCGCGGCGCGAGGTCGATGATGCCGGACTTGCCGGCGTCGCGGACAAGCTGGCGGTCGAGCTGCGTCCAGCGTTCGGTTTCGATCTGGCTTTGGAGAGTGCGACGAATGTCGAGGTCGGTGCGCGGCCCCAGCTCCTGCGTGATGAGATCGCGCGCCCGGTCGCGCATGCCTTCCTTGATGTAGTCGCGCGAGATCACAAGATCCTGTCCATCGTCGCGCACACCGCGGACGATCAGGTGGACATGGGGATGCTCGGTGTTCCAGTGATCGACGGCCACCCAGTCGAGCTTCGTGCCGAGATCCCTTTCCATCTGGCCGACGAGATCGCGCGTGAAGGATCTGAGGTCCGCCATGTCCGGCGCGTCGTCTGGCGAGACGATGAAACGGAAATGATGCCGGTCATCGCCACAGCGCTCTGCGAAGGCGCGGGCGTCGGCATTCTCCGTTCCCGGCCCGAACAGCCGCGCCTTCTCCCCGTCACGGGTCACGCCGTCGCGGCGCAGATAGTCGAGATGCGTTCCGAGCGGCGCGGATCGAGCGGTGTGGCGGACCACACGCGCCTTGACGACGGCGCCGCGGGTGCGCGACGTGATGAGGCGATTGGCCTGGATGCTGGCGCGCTGGCCGCCCCCGAAGCGTGAGCGATTGCCGGAGGTGACGCGGCCGGAGCGCGAGACGCCGCCGCCTGCCTTCTTGGCTGCGGCGAGCGCCTGCGCAACGAAAGGCCGGGCCTGTTGCGCGCGGGTCGATCTGATGCGGCCTGGACGGATGCGGAACTCGTGGTCATCGGACATGACGCGACTCCGCACGGTGCAAAAAGCACCAGAAAATCAGGAAGATGGGCGCGGAGCGCGCGGTGCGCGAAGGCACTGCACGGTGCGGAACGCGCCAAAAACATGAACAAAAGCAACCGCCCGACCGAAGCGCACCGTGCGCCCTTTTATCCTGCCATCGTCCGGTTGCTGGTAAGCGTCCGGTCTCTGCACACTGATTGGGTCGTGCAAAATCGCAGCATGTGGGGTTCCTTCGTAGCATGGAGGATCTCCGATGAATTTGAGACATTTCGAGAACACGGCGTTTCGATCTTTCTGGTTGGTACATGTCGAGGCATGGCAGCGTAGCGGTCTGACGCGAACGGAATACTGCCGTCAGCATCGGCTTTCGAAGTCCACGCTGGATCGCTGGCTGAAGTATTTCGCGGGCGAGGATGCGGCGCGTAAGGTCGCGGAATATCAGGCCGAATTGCGTCGCCAGAAACGGCTTGCGGCGCAGGAAAACCGCCGTAAGAAGCGCGCCCGACGGCGTTTCAGCGTGAGTACGGACGAGCGTAATCGTGGGCTTCAGGCGTTCTGGGCAATGCATATCGAGGCGATGAACTGGAGCGGCATGGGCGTGCGTGAGTACGCAGCGTCGCTGCAACTTTCGCCGACGAGCCTGCGCAAATGGCGCGATCATCGTAAGCGTCCGGTCTCTGCACACTGATTGGGTCGTGCAAAATCGCAGCATGTGGGGTTCCTTCGTAGCATGGAGGATCTCCGATGAATTTGAGACATTTCGAGAACACGGCGTTTCGATCTTTCTGGTTGGTACATGTCGAGGCATGGCAGCGTAGCGGTCTGACGCGAACGGAATACTGCCGTCAGCATCGGCTTTCGAAGTCCACGCTGGATCGCTGGCTGAAGTATTTCGCGGGCGAGGATGCGGCGCGTAAGGTCGCGGAATATCAGGCCGAATTGCGTCGCCAGAAACGGCTTGCGGCGCAGGAAAACCGCCGTAAGAAGCGCGCCCGACGGCGTTTCAGCGTGAGTACGGACGAGCGTAATCGTGGGCTTCAGGCGTTCTGGGCAATGCATATCGAGGCGATGAACTGGAGCGGCATGGGCGTGCGTGAGTACGCAGCGTCGCTGCAACTTTCGCCGACGAGCCTGCGCAAATGGCGCGATCATCTGGAGGAAAGCGAGACGGAAATCGACTGGCGTGCTCACTTGCATCCCTCCGCCCGGCCGGTCGTTGGCACTAGTGCTAAGGAAATGACGTCGGAAAGCCGCTTGACGGACACTCCGAAGGATGATCCGCCGACGCCTCGACAACCTGTCCGGCGCTTCTTCAGCGACGAGGAAAAGCGCGCCATCGCGCTGGAAACCGACAAGCCCGGCGTCAGCGTATCGGCGGTTGCCCGCAAGCACGGGATCGTCACCGGCATGCTGTTCCGCTGGCGTGTGCAGTTCGGCGTAGTACAGAAGAAGCGCGCCCGTCTGGCTCCCGTCGCGAAGGTCGATGAGCCGGAAAGTGTCGCCGTCCTGCATGATCTTTTGCAGCCGCCGGACGGAATGACGGTCGTCGAGCTGGCGGACGGGCGTCGGGTCTTCGCGCCGGAAGGAAGCGATCCGGATGCGGTTCGCGCGCATGTCGCTGCGCAGGAGGCCGGCACATGATGATCGTTCCGGCTGGCGTGAAGGTTCATCTGGCGCTGGGCTACACCGATATGAGAAAAGGCCTCGACGGGCTCGCCATGTTGGTGCAGCAGACGCTCAAACAGGACCCGTTCTCGGGCCATTTGTTCGCCTTCCGGGGAAAGAAGGCGTCGATGCTTAAAATCCTGTTCTGGGACGGAAACGGGCTTTGCCTGTTCACAAAGCGGATCGACCAGGGCGGCTTCATCTGGCCGGTGATGACGGGTTATGACGGCTCGATCACACTGACACCGGCGCAGCTCGCGATGCTGATCGAAGGGATCGACTGGCGCGCGCCGGAACGGGTCTGGAAACCGAAACTGGCCGGCTGAAAAAGCGCCGCGAGCGGGCGCGAAAAGTGCCTGAATCCTTGGGGTTTTGACCGCTTTGTGGTAGATTCGATCATGTTGATCGATCTCGAAAAGCTGCCTTCCGATCCGGTCCTTTTGCAGCGTCTCGTGCGCGACATGGCGGCGGCCGTCGATCAGAGAAACGGCGAGATCGAGCGTCTTCAGGCGATCATCAAGAAGCTCCAGCGCATGCAGTTCGGCCGCCGTTCCGAGCGTCTCGACGGCGACCAGTTCGAGCTGGCGCTGGAAGACCTCGATGGCGATATCGCCCGCGTTCAGGAAGCAGCACCCGTCGTCACGATGGATCGGGAAGCACGACCGAAGCGCAATCCTCTGCCCGATCATCTGCTGCGTGAAGACAGGGTGCTCGACGTAGATCATGCCGCCTGCGCTTGCTGCGGCGGTCCCTTGCACATGGTCGGTGAAAGCATCAGCGAGATGCTCGACTGGATACCGGCGACGCTGCGTGTGATCCGCACCATCCGCCCGAAATACGCCTGCCGGACCTGCGAAAAGATCGCCCAGCACGAAGCTCCCGAACGGGTGATCGCCGGCGGGTTGGCGACGCCCGCGCTGCTGGCGCACGTACTCGTCTCCAAATATTGCGATCACACGCCGCTCTATCGGCAATCGCAGATATTTGCCCGGCATGGCGTCGATCTCGCCCGTTCCACGCTTGCCGGATGGGTCGGCGGTGCATGCTGGTGGCTGGAAGCCCTGCACGACAGGCTGGCGAAGAACGTGCTTGCCTCCGACTATCTCTTTGCCGACGACACGCCGGTTCCCGTGCTCGATCCCGGTCGCAGACGCACAAAGACCGGCAGGCTTTGGGTCTATGCCCGCGAACAGCGCGGATGGGCTGGACCGGAACCGCCGGCCGCCGTCTATATGTTCGCGCCCGACCGCAAGGCCGAACGTCCGGCCGGCCATCTGGCGATCTACAAGGGTGTTCTGCACGTTGATGGTTATGCCGGCTTCGAGACGCTGACCAAGGCCGGAAATATCGAACTCGCCGCCTGCTGGGCGCATACCAGGCGCAAGTTCTACGATGTCGTGCAGGCCACAGGCTCGCCCATTGCCGAAGAGGCTCTTCGCCGGATCGGCGAACTCTACGCCATCGAGGCCGATGTTCGCGGTCAGTCGCCACCACACCGAGTGGCCGTGCGGCGTAACCGCTCGAAACCTCTCCTCAGCGCCCTTAAACTCTGGCTGGAGACGCAGCTTCCGCTCATTCCCGGCGCAAGCGAATTGGCCAAGGCTATCCGCTATGCACTTGCCAGATGGGACGGTCTCTCCCGTTTCCTGAACGACGGTCGGATCGAGATGGACACCAATCCGGTCGAGCGCGCGATCCGCCCCATCAGCCTCGGGCGCAAGAACCATCTCTTCGCCGGGAGCGACGGCGGAGGCCACCGATGGGCCGTCGTCTGTTCGCTCGTGGAAACATGCAAGCTCAACGGCGTCGAGCCCTACGCATACCTTGCCGACGTACTCCAGCGCATGGTCGACGGCCATCCCGTCAACCGCCTCGATGAACTCCTGCCCTGGAGATGGAAAGCCACAAATCCCGTCAAGAGCTGACATCATGTGCAGCCCCCGGACGCATACGGTTGCTGCGCCTGCCCCTACCCCCCGGCGTCCTCCACGACACGCCAGCGCACGATGGGATGCGAATTGCCGCCGGGCCGCTCATGGCCGGTCCCCAGCGGTATTCCGGGCGACGAACAGCCCCCCCGGCTGTGCGGCGACAAGCATCTGCGGCATCGCCGGGACGGGCGAGAGGGCGTCGTCCGGCGAGCGATGCGACGTCTGGGAATTGGCGGCCGGAGCGCCTTCATCGCGCCCGACGAAGATCGCCGCCTCGCGCCAGTCGAGCGGCCGGGCGACCGCCGAACCGCTCTTCGAAGGGCGCTCGCCGCGCAGCGCGGGCGTGAGCGAAGCGACATAAGCCCGCGTCTCGGCGGGCAGCGCTCGGCCCTTCGAACGATGCTCGTCGTAGCGTGCGGGACCGGCATTGTAGGCCGCAAGCATGGCGGCGATGTCGCCATAGCGATCCCACATCTCGCGCAGGTACGCAGTACCCGCGAGGATGTTGTCGCGTGGGTCGTAAGGATTGCGGCCGAGGCCGTGGCGGATGCGAAGCTCGGCCCAGGTGTCCGGCATGACCTGCATCAGACCCATCGCACCGGCCGAGGAGACGGCCCGCACGTCGCCCGCGCTCTCGGCGCCCATGACGGCGACGGTCCATGGTGGCGGAATGCCGAAGCGGCGCGATGCCTCCGCGATATGCGCCGCATGCGGATGCGCGGCGACGGTTCTCGTAGGCGACACGCTTTGCGCCAGAACCGTCGGCGTTGCGGCTGCGGTGAAGAGCAGGCCGGAAAGGAGAAGGAGCGCTGAGCGCCGGACGGTGGAAAAACGTCCGGCGCAGGCGCGGTCTCGGGGCGCCGCCATTCAGTCCTCCTGCCGCTTCTTGGAGGGCTGGACGGTGGTGAGCACCCAGGCAGAACCGTCGTCACCGGCGCGGAAGAGATTTGCGCGAAACGTGCCGCCGAGTAGCGGGCTGTAGATCGTGATCGAGACGAACTCGCCGGCCCGTTCGCCGACATGGATCCAGCCCGCGCCGATATCGAGGCCGTCTTCGTCACCGAGCAGGACGCGGTATTTCGGGGCGTTCTCGGTGTCCGAAGGTTCGGCAGGAACGAGGGTGATTTCCTCTTTGATGCCGAGCGTTCGGAACTCGCCTTCGAAGCCCGCTTCCGTGCGCGTGAACTGTCCGATCTGGGCCATGGTCATGGTCTCCTGTGCTGCGGTGGGATTGCGAAGGACGCGCGCTCACCGCGTTGGCGCGCGCCAGACGAAGCGACCGTCGCCGTCCTCGTCGGTGAAAAGCGGGGTGGCCCGGCCGATCACCGCGGAGGCGGGAAACGGGCCGAAGTAGCGGCCGTCGAGGCTGTCGGTGGCTTCGAGGTTCATGAGGAAAAGTTCGCCGCCGCCGATCACGCGGCAGCCCCGCCAGATCGGCAGGTCGCGGCCACGGCTGTCGCGGTCGCGGGCCTCGCCGAGCGGAACGTCGTCGACCGTGATGGCGCGACCGTCGCGGCAAACGCGCTGTCCCGGTAGGCCGACGACGTGCTTGAGGATCGGCACGTCGCGGCCGACATAACCGCGTTCGACCATGATGGAGGCGAATGGCTCGGGCGGCATGACGGCGACGAGATCCGGCACCTCGATCCGCCCGGTCGGCGAGACCGTGTAGAAGCCGACCGGCGCGCTCGCCGTCGCGTTCCAGATGAGTTTCAGCGGCATCGGCGTGGCGCTGGCCGCGGCGATGCCGAGCACGGCGACGGATGTCGCCGCGAGGTAGCCGAGCCGCGTCATCGCCCGATCTCCCGCCGGCGGAGCCAGGCTTGATGGCGCTCGGCCGTGTAGGGGCGCGGCATCTCGCCGGCATTCATCCAGTGCGCGACGTGTCGCCAGTGATCGGGATCGGCGTCCGCGGGATCGATGCCGAGGGCCTCGATCCCGTCGACATGGCGAAGCACGTCCTCCACCTTCGGCCAGCTTTCGATCTTCAGCAGGATGTCGCCGCCAGGACGTACGAAGGGCAGCGTCTGGAACGGCTCGCCACGGTCGACCGCGCGCACGATGTCCAGGCGCGAGATGATCGTTCCGTACTCATTCGCCGCCCAGCGGACGAGGCAGAAGATCGCGCCGGGCGCGAAGCCGACCACTCTGTGGCGGCGGTCGAGCTTCTGCTCGTAGCTTTCGCGGCCGAACCTGATCCAGTTCTCGATGCGCTTCTCAATCCAGGTGAGTTCGACGAGCGTGGTGAACGCGGCTGGACCGTCCGGCAACGGACGGCCGCCGATGCGGAGCGCCGCATTGCCGGTCATGGTGTGTCTCCTTGGGTGTCAGGGAATTCGCGCTCGAACAGCTCGCGCAGCATGTCGGCGACGGTGACGCCGCGGCTGAAGGCGGCGATCTTGATCCGGCCGCGCAGCTCAGGCGTGATGTCGATGGTGAGCCGGGCCGTGAAGGTCACGGCTGCGCCATTGCGTGGCGGAGGCGTGTCCCCCGCTTTGATCCATCCGTCCGCATCGGCGGGGCGCTGCGCGAAGCCGCGCTTTTCGGCGCGCGCCGTCATGACGGGTCTCCGTCATGGAACGGCAGCACGGTGGCGATGCGGTCGCGGGCGCGATCGGCCATTGTGGGGTCGATCTCGCAGCCGATATAGCGACGGCCGGATAGCCGGCAGGCTTCGCCGGCGGAGCCGGAGCCAGCGAACCAGTCGCCAACAAGGCCGCCTTCCGGGCAACTGGTGCGGATCAGGATTTCGAGGAGCGCCGACGGCTTTTCAGTCGGGTGGATCGCGCGGCCGTGGCAGTTGCGCAGGTAGATGACCGACCGCATGAGGCGCGGCCCGCCGTCGTGGCTGACATAGTGGCCAGCATCAATCTGGCCGGTATGGGGCGGACGCTGCTTGCGTCGCACGGTCCGGGCTGTCGCGTCGGGCGTGGTCTGGACGTCGTTGTAGATGTCGCGCCAAGGCGTCTCGGCCGGATAGAACTGGACGGCCAGTTCATGTACGCGCTTGAAGCGGTCCGCATGGAAGCCGGTGCCGTTCTGCTTCTCCCAGACGATCTCCTGGGCGAGCCGCAGGCCAGCGTCGGCGAAGCGGTCGGCGGTTGCCATGAAGCTGCGCAGCGAACCGAAGACCCACATCGAGCCGGTTGGGGCGAGCGCCCCGCGCGCGAGTGTCAGCCAGCCCTCGACGCGGCGATCCCAGGCGAGCGATGTGTCCCCGTAAGGGGGATCGGCGAGGATCATGTCGAACGGGCCGCGCGCCGGCATGCGGTCGCGGCAGTCTCCGGACAATATGATTTCGGGAAGAACCGTCATGGCGCGGTCTTCTCGTTGCAAAGACGCTCGACCTCGGCCGCCAGCGCCGCGATCTCGCGCGCGGCGGGCGAACGCCGATCGATGTCCGAGGCGAGCCGCCCGGTCTGCGCGGCGTCAGCGAAGACGACGCGCTGGCCAATCGTTGTGGCGAGCACCGGCGGATCGTGGTCGGCCAGGGTCTCGGCGGTCTCGCGAGCGATGACAGTGCGGGCGCCGCAGCGGTTCAGCACGAAACGGGCGCCGAGTTGGGGCCGGTAGATGCGCGCCTCCGCCAGGAGCGCCAGCATCTCGGCGGAGGCCCAGCCATCGAGCGGCGACGGCTGCACCGGGATCAGCACGACGTCGGCGGCGAGCAGCGCGGAGCGCATGAGGCCGGCGACACGCGGCGGGCCATCGACGACAACGTGATCGACGTCACGCGCGAGTTCGGGTGCTTCGCGGTGCAGCGTATCGCGTGCGAGACCGACGACACCGAAGGCGCGCGGCAGGCCCTCGCGCGAGCGTTGCTGCGACCAGTCGAGCGCCGAGCCCTGCGGGTCGGCGTCGATCAGGGTCACGCGCTTGCCGCGCATCGCCAACTCGCCGGCGAGATGGAGGGCGAGCGTCGTCTTGCCGACGCCGCCCTTCTGGTTGAGGAGAGCGACGATCATCGGCGTCCTCCCGGCGGATCGAGAGGAAGACGGGGCGTCTCGGGATCGATGGATGGAGAGGTTTCAACGCGGCGGCTTGCAGCCGTCTGTAGTGGCTCCGCCGGCGCGATCGGCGCGCTCTTCCTGGCGGTAACGCTGAGGCTTCTGGCGGCGTCGCGGATGAGGTTTTCCACATCGCGCGCGCGCTCTTCAAGGTTAGAGTCTATGTTAGACTCTAAGTTAAGGGCGCGATTTCGTGTGGAATTTCCGTGCGTTAAACCCTGTTTGGGTTCCTGATAGCACGAGCCTCGGGTTCCCGATAGCACGATAGTCCGGGTTCCCGATAGCACGAGGCCGTCCACAGCTTGTCCACAGGCGGGCAGCGGCTCGAAAGCGAGCAGTGCGCGGCCGCCGATTTCGGTTTCGAGGAACAGGGTGTAGCCGGGCAGCGGCTGGCGCCGGATGATTTCGCGCAGCTCGAAGGCGAAGCGCTTGAATGGCGACAAGCTGCCTGATTTCTGGTGGAGGTGCTGGAAGTCGAAGCGCCAGCCGGCGCGCTGGCGGCCACCGTGCTTGCGCACCAGGCGGTAAAGCCAGCGGTCGAGACCGCCCGTCAGGTCGAAATAGGTCCGGTCGATAGTCAGCACGAGCGCATCGTCGAGGACGGCCCGATAGAACCAGTCCGGCACGATCAGCTCGATGCCTTCGGGGCGGCCGTTGCGGTCGGTGCGCTCCTGCCACTCGTTGATCCACGAGAAGCGATGACGGCGGCCTTCGGCAGGCTGGCGGATCGAGGTGGAAACCGTCGTCGACTGCAGACGGTCGAGCGCGGCTTTCAGGCGCTGATAGTCGCGTGAGCTCGTGCCCCGTCCGACATAGGTGAGGATTTCATAGGGCGTGGCGGCCATCAGCCGCGAGGTGCGAAGCCCGTTATCGCGGGCTTCGACGATCTGGCTCGCTGCCCAGATCAGGATGTCGGCGTCCCAGATGGTCGCCATGCCGTGATCGGGGACCGCCTCCACCCGGATCGTCACGTTGCCGGCGACGAAATCGATCGGCGCGACGCGATGGGTCTTGGAAAGGGAGAAGAAGGGATAGGCCATGAGATCCTGCGCATCTCGTGGCGCGAAGTCGCCGGGAAGCGCCCGGAACAGATCGAGCTGCCCGCGCTCCGAAAGGGATCGACGCCGCACCGCCATGAAGGAAGCCGGCCGCGGTCAGCGGGCGTAGCGGCGGACCTGCGGCCCGGACGATATGGCGTGGCGCTTTGCCGGCAGCACGGAGCCGCGCGGATCGGAGGTCGACGTCACCGCGCCGCGAGCCGCCCAGGTTTCGAGGTCGTCGATGGCATAGACGACGCGACCGCCGAGTTTGCGATAGGCCGGGCCCGTCCCGTAGGTCCGGTGCTTTTCGAGAGTGCGGGCCGAGAGGCTGAGAAACTCGGCCGCTTCCTTGGTGCGCAGGAAGCGCGGCGGGAGAACGACGGGTGCGTGTGGCATGGATCGGGCCTCCGTGGTGTTGGGGACGGCCGTCGCGGATCAGCGGCGGGCAACGACCACGGTGGCGGAGGAGAGCCGGCGAGTTGCAGGGCGAAGTTGGGGAGTATCGAATTCGCCCACCATGCGCGGGGCGAGACCGGGCTAGGATTGGCGGCGATGACGAAGGAGTTTTCGATAGCCGCCCGCGACCATGGCGCGGGCGTCCCGCAGGAGCGCCTTGATGGCGTGGCGGGCGGAAGACGCCTGCCAATCGTCGCGGCCGAGATGGTCGATGTGAAAAATGACCTCGGCGATTTCCTGCTGCGTCGCGCCGGCGCGATAGCCGTCGAAGGCGCGCAGCATCCGGCGCTGGCGGGCGCGTTGCTGACGTGTCAGGCGCGTGTCGGGCGGAATGGCGCGGCCGTGCAAGGCCGAGAGAAGTCGATAGACCGCTTCGATCCGGTCGAAGCCGTCTATGCCGAGGGGTATGGTGGCGACAGCAACCGTCTGCCCGTCAATGGCGCAGTCGATGATCTGGAGACGCTGCCCGTTTTCGAGAGCAAAGCGAAACGCTGTGTCATCTTCGCCCATCGGCGGATAGCGGCGCCATGGCTCGGGAGGAGCACCTGCGAGACTAGCGTCGAGGTCAGGCGGGGCCTCGGTCAATACGACGACGCTCGTGTCTTCCTGCGTGAGCCAGAAAACGGGAGCGTCAGGAGGCGGTGTCAGGGGGTCGACGGGGAAATCGCAACCCCCACCGCCGCCGAATTTGCTCGGTCAGCGGCGTGTGGGTTCCGCGGCCAGAGGCCGAAGCCTCGAAGTCTGCATCATAGGCGTCGTTGCGGCGGAGCCATTCCCAGGCCAGATCGGATGCGGTCAATCTATCCAGGTGCTCATATCCCGAGGAACGCCAGGTCGATGCGTCAGGTGTCATCGCTGATCCTCCCAAGTTTCTTTCTAAGTCTTTGGAGGGTTCACGATTCCCGTTTGGGTTGATCTGGGGAAGTCAGTCGCACATCAATAGGTGATGCGCGAAACGCATCACCTATTGATGTGCGACTTCCGCTGGCTTTCACGGACCAGTTCGCGATAGCCGTGCTCGGTCATCCAACGGGCGCGATCGAGATGCGCGTCGTGGATCAAGCGGCAGCGCTTGGGATCACGATCGGGATCGAGGCCAAACAGGATGTGCACTGCCTCACGCCAGTCAGCGCCGTCGCGCTCGGCATCAAGCAATCGCATATAGAGCTTCATGTGCTCACGATCATAAGATGTGAGCGTCTCGCTGAACGGTGGTTCTTCCAGAAACGTCTGCGTTGCCTGCCCCATCGAGCTCACCTATTCACGCGCGCCATATTCGTTCACTATTTCCCACGGGAAATAGCTGCATTTTATGACAAGGCCTGGCAACCGCGCGATCAACGCCGCGGCTTGGGAGTGTCGGCCCCGTCGTTCAGGAGCAGCACCCCTTTTCCCTTGTCGGTCGAAAGGAGAACGATCCCTGCGGCCTCGAGCGCTCGTCGAACCTGGTCGCGCGTCATCTCGTGCGTCCCCAATCCGCTGTCGGATTCAAGGCGCTTGAGCGCGGTCAATGCTACCCGGGCCTCGTCAGCGAGCGTCTCCTGTGTCCAACCCAGCAACGCGCGTGCGGCCCGTGATTGTCGGGCGGTGATCATGCATGATCACCTCCCATTCGGACCTACGCGCACGCCAGAACTACGACTTCTCTATTCGGACCAACCTGACAGCGTGGTTTCCCTCACTCCCCGGCGGTTCATTTACATACTATAGTTGATAAACTTAAAGTATGTAAATCGCGATCTTCCTGCGCATGGATATGCGCAAACTGGTCGGCCGGAACTTCGCCCGCCTGCGTCGGGAGAAAGGTCTGACCCAGGAAGAGGTCGAAGCACGTTCCGGCTTCAGCCAGCAATATCTCAGCAGCCTCGAACGCGGCCGGAGGAACCCGACCGTGATTACGCTATATGAACTGGCCCAGGCCCTCGGCGTCAGCCACGTCGATCTGGTCCAGCCCGACGACCAGGTTTAGCGACACGCCCGCGAGGATCATGCTTCTCTTCGTGGTCGGTACGGGACCGCCACAGGATGGGATCAGAGGAGCCGGCGGGACAATCTATTTTGCGACATCACCTCGGCATCGCCTTGGTGGTCAAGTCGTATTTGCGCGCTCGCCGTTCCCCGTCCCCTCGCGGGGAGGTGCCTCGACCGGGACTGAACCCGGTCGAACCTTATGCCGATGAGACCGCGCCTTCCGGCCGTTTGCCCCAGTCGAATTCCGTTCCGTCGACCCACATGCGATGGAGGATCACGGCGATTTTCCGCGCCAGCGCGATGATCGCCTTCTTGTGGCCTCGGCGTCGCGAGATCTGTGCGCCCCATGCCCTGAGCGCCGACCACCGTTTCACTCGCGTCAGCAGAACTTGCGCAGCCTCATAGAGCAGGCTTCGCATCATCTCATCGCCCCATCTCGAGATCCGGCCGCTGCGGTCGACCTCACCGGATTGCTGCTTACGCGGTGTCAGTCCGAAGTGTGCGCCGACTGTTCGCGAGCGCGTGAAGCGGGCTGGGACATCGACTGTCGCTCGGAACGTCAGCGCGACAAGAGGACCGACGCCAGGAACGGTCATGAACCGGCGTGCCACTTCATCCTGGCGGGCCAATCGGACAAGCATGTCGTCCAACCGGCCGAACTGCTCCCGCAATCCGCGCCGTGCCAGCAGCAGAGCGTCCGCCACGGCGTGCAGGTCCGTGTCGGCAATCAGCTCGCGCACCCGAGGCTCGAAGTCGCGAGCCGTCACCTTGCCGAGGTGATAGCCGAAGTTCCGGATGAGGCTGCGGATTTCGTTTTCGACGTCCTGGAGTTTGTTTCGCAGAAGCTGCCGTGCTGTGAGGGTCGTGCGCAGGCGCTGGCTATTCGGTGTTTTGACGTGAACCGGCTTGAACAGTCCGACGCGCATCATCTGGGCGATCCCACGTGCGTCGTGTCGGTCAGTCTTGTTCAGTTGTGCCGCGAGTGCCGCTTTCATATGCCGGGTCTCGACGCAGATGACAGGGATGTTGGCTTCCGCCAACTGCCCATAGATATGCTGCGACAGCATGCCGGCTTCGAGACCGACGCGAACGATCGGGAATGGAAGCGACAGGAGATGCTGCGTGATCTCCTCCGGGTCGGAGGAAAGTTTGCGTTCGTGCACGACGTGACCGTCGTGATCGACTGCGCAGAGATTGACGGTGCGAGCCGAGACATCCAGCCCGATAAAATGGCTTTGGGGCATGCCGAATTCCCTTCGAATCAAGGACCGGCACTTCTCATAACCAATCTTCAGGCGGTTTTGTAAACTACGACTATTTCAGTCGTTCTTCGCGAGAGAGCATCGCAACGCGGGGTCTTTGCACGAAAACTACCATTGTGAACTTGATCGCTACGAAGCCTTCAGCATTTTTTCTGTTGGCAGATCATGTTGCGTGGTTTGACGGATACGGTAGCACGAGCACAAAATGGGAACATCAGCTCGTCGATTCGGAACCTACGGCGTGCATCATCCCTAGAGCCGACAGGGGGCAACGTGGGCATCGCGGACGACTTCAGGACTTTCCTCGACAACATCAAAGTAGATAACTCAGCAACTATCTCGCTTCGCTATGGCGAGATCACCTCCGCGCTGAACAAGCAATTTCGAGATACCGAGTCGAAAACTGCCAACAGCCTTCAGGTCGGCTCCTATGGTCGCTGGACGGCGATCAAGGGCATTTCCGATCTGGACATGATCTACATTGTCCCGGCCTCTGAGTGGGATACCTACAAGGATGGCGGACAGTACGAGCTCCTTCGCGACACCAAGGATGCGATCAAGGCGCGCTATCCATCGACAACGGTGAAGGTCGATCGGCTAGTTGTGCGGGTCCTCTATAAGGATTTCCATATTGAGGTTATGCCCGCTTTTCGGGAGGCGGATGGAAGCTACAAATATCCCGACACCGCGAACGGAGGATCATGGAAGATCACAAAGCCCCAAGCCGAACTCGATGAGATGCGGGCGGCTAATGAGCGGAAGAATCGGAATCTCCGGCGCTTGTGTAAGATGGCTCGCGCTTGGAAGAACAAGCACGGCGTGGCTATCGGCGGCCTTCTGATTGATACGCTCGCCTACAACTTTCTTGAATCGACCGATGAGTACGACGAGAAAAGTTACCTCTACTACGATTATATGTGTCGAGATTTCTTCAAGTTCCTGGCTGACCAACCCAAACAGTCGGAATACGCCGCCCTCGGCAGCCGACAGCGCGTACGGGTAAAGAAGAGGTTCGAGCGGAAGGCAAAGAAGGCCCACGAACTCTGCCTGAAGGCTATCGAGGCGAGCGGCCAGGCGAATGAGCGCCAGAAGTGGCGTGATGTGTTCGGCAATGGCTATCCCGCTCCCGCATCCAAGTCGGAAACAGAAGCCACGCTCGCCAAAGCAGCGTTTCGCAACACCGAGGAATTTGTTGAGGATCGGTTTCCGTTGGATGTCCGGTACGAGATGCGGATCGACTGCGAGGTTACACAGAACGGTTTCCGGGCCACACGCTTGCTCGACCTTCTCGATCGGCACGGCATCCTTCTGCGCAAGAAAAAACTTCGATTCTTCGTCGCGGACGGCGCCGATCTCCCCGATGACGTCGACATCTATTGGAAAGTGTTGAATCGAGGAGACGAGGCTGAGCGGCGCGACATGATCCGCGGCCAAATTATCCGTGACGATGGCAATTGGGAACAGCGTGAAAGCACCGACTTCCGGGGAAACCACCTTGTAGAATGCTATGCGGTCCTGAATGGTGTTGTCGTCGCGCGAGATGACATCCTCGTTCCCATTAGCGCACAGAGCGCTGAAGTAGGCGACCATGCAGCTTGACTATGACATCACCCTTGAGGATCAAATCCGCGAGTGCTTCGGTCGGGTGGTCTATACACACAAGACGCACGAGAGGATGGCCGACAACTGCACTAAAAAACTCAATCGGTTTAAGGTTGGACAGATCGTCCTCACCGCAGCGACGAGCACGGGCGCTGTTGGTGTAGTTGTAACGAATGAGACGTGGCTCGAGGTCGCAACGGTTCTGGTGTCATTCCTGACGCTCTTCGTGACGACCTACCTCAAGAACTTCGATTTGGGCGCGACCGCGCAGAAACACCGCGATGCCGCGGCGAAACTGTGGAACGTCCGCGAGTGTTACCTTTCGCTCCTCACGGATCTGCCGGCTCTTGACCGGCAGGCGGCCGTTGAGCGTCGTGACGAGTTGCAGACTATGCTCGCCGCACTCTATCAATCTGCGCCACAAACGGATGGCAAAGCCTACGTTGAGGCTCAGAAGCGTCTTCAGAAAATGGAAGACATGACGTTCAGTGCTGACGAGATAGATTGTTTTCTACCGCTATCACTAAAACGTTCAGGCGGACGACCGAAGACCGATGAAGGAACATGAGCGCGTGCCCCTTTCACGCTCACCGGCTATCTGACATTGGGGTTTTATGGCGACTAGATGATTAGCTCCGCATGGTGCCGGTGAAACTCCTAAATGTTTCAACCAGGCTCGAAATTGCTGTGCAGGAGCGCTCGAATACCCCATCTATTATAGTCGCCTGTGTTCAACATTGCGACCGAAATTTACCGACAGCACAGGCTTCAAGGAAAATTCTCGGCAACTGATTCGGTGTAAGCGCGCATTTCTAGGCACCTTTTCTGGCTAACGAGATTGAGGCAAAGGGTGTCCACCGATAGAAAGGGTGGAC
>NZ_JAHWRG010000090.1:0-810 GCF_024539785.1 Ochrobactrum sp. BTU2
GGCACTGCCAAGTTGTTTGATCTAGTTGTTTCCGGTATCGATGAGGCATGAAATTACCGAGTTCTTTTCCCCGGTTGAAGGGATTTCGTTTTCTGCGTGAGATTGTCGCTTATGCAGTATGGGCCTATTACAGGTTTGCGCTGAGCACGGCCGATGTGGAAGACCTGCTTGCCGAGCGCGGCGTCATTGTCAGCCGGGAAACCATTCGCCTCTGGATTAATCGCTTTGGTCGTCATTTTGCGGACTGTATCCGCAGGGATCGACCAAAGCCAAACGACAAATGGCACATTGATGAGGTCGTCATCACGATTGGGGGAAAGAAGTATTGGCTTTGGCGGGCCATTGACGCAGATGGCGATGTTCTTGATATTCTGGTTCAAACACGCCGTAACACAAAGGCTGCCAAGCGTTTTTTCACCAGACTGATCCGGCAATACGGTCAACCACGTGTCGTTGTGACGGATAAGCTGCGCAGCTATACCAAGCCAGTACAAAAAATCGCGCCAGATGCCGATCATCGTGCTCATAAAGGCCTGAACAACAGAATTGAAAATTCGCACCGCCTGAGCCGAAAACGGGAGAAAATCATGGGGCGGTTCAAATCGCCTCGTCAAGCCCAACGCTTCTTGTCAGCACACGATCAAATCAACACCATCTTCCGTCCTCGCCGCTATAATCTCACTGCTATCTCCTACCGCCATGCACGTACCGATGCATTTGCATTATGGCGTGACTACACGACCGAAATGACCGCTTGATAAACACAGGCGAAAGCTGCTCAAAGCCCTATTCAAACAACTTGGCAATGCC
>NZ_JAHWRG010000091.1:0-767 GCF_024539785.1 Ochrobactrum sp. BTU2
CACCGATAGGACTCAAACAAGCGCCACGAGGATTGTCGACCGTACTCAGAAATAGCCCCTCCACTGCTTCCGCGTGAAGGGGCTCGTCATGGACATTGATGAAACTACCTACGGTAGGCTAAGCCGCTCCAAATTCGGCCTTCGTCTCGGTGACGACCACCATGCACTGCTCCGATATAGGCGGCCACTGCGGCAACTAAGGCTGAAGCAGCCAAAAGGAAGGCGCTCAGAATGCCAGCTATTTTGGTCTTCTCAGCAGTCTCCAATGCTTGTGCTTTTGCTTCCTCAAGCGCCTTGCTGGCTTGTTCTTTTGCCTCATCAATCTGCTTTCGCGCTTCATCGAGCTTCCTCTGCGCTTCCGTTCTCACGGTCTGGACCCGCTCGATTGTCTGATTGACGCGATTTTGGGCGTCGGTCTCACTCATTCCCGTTTGAGCCGTAACCTGACGGACGAGCCAAGCTTTATCTTCGTCGGTTATCTGGCCTGTCGAGAGCAGGTTGGAGAAAATGCTGCCTGCCTGTCGGGTGAAATCAGCAGCATTTTGACCCTCCCCACTAGAAGCGGGTGCTCTATCATTTCGCAGCAACGTATCTGTAAAATAGTCGACGGGATTGACCTTCAATCCCTGGGGAAGCATTTGCTCAATGGAGGGTGCTGCTGCTTGCCCAGTGCCTTGGATAATGCCGCCAGCCGCACTGCCAGCCCCAGATATTAGTCCTCCGGCCAATTGGCCAGCTCCTTGCGCCGTTCCTCCAATGACGGTTCC
>NZ_JAHWRG010000092.1:0-752 GCF_024539785.1 Ochrobactrum sp. BTU2
GCTCCGCAAACACCTCGAATGGCGACCGATTTTCATTAGCGAATTGCTTCTTACCGATCATATGAGCAACTTCGATGCCAGCGATTGTAGCAGACGCTGAATCAAAGGCTTTGAAGCCTAACATGTGTTTGGTGATCCGCTCGATGAAGCGATGATCCTGCTCAAGGATGTTGTTGAGATATTTAACCTGCAGGATTTCCATCATCTTGCCCGTGCCCGTGATTTTCAGGATCGTGTTTACAGCCTTTGCACCAGCCAGATTCGCTCCGCTTTTATCAATGACGACCTTGTGCGGAACACCATTGCTTGCGATGGCTTTCTTAAAGAAGCGCCTTGCTGCACCGAGATTTCGGCGCTCTGAGAGCATAAATTCCAAAGTTTGGCCGTCACGATCAACGGCTCTGTACAGATAGGTCCATTTCCCTTTGACCTTTATATAGGTCTCATCAACACGCCAAGAGCCAAGCGTTGGCCGCTTACGCTTCTGTGCTTGATCTGCAATCTGCGGTGCGTATCGAACGACCCAACGGTGGAATGTTGCGTGATCAATCTCTATGCCGCGTTCGGCCATTATTTCCTGAAGGTCACGATAGGAAACGGGATAACGAACATAGAAGAATACCGCAAAAAGGATGACACTTTTGGGAAAATGAGACCCTTTGAAAGTGATCGTCATTCCTCTTTACCTCCCGCAATGACACGCTGTGATCATGACAGGACGCAGAAACAGTAAAAATTTTGCGACATAACCG
>NZ_JAHWRG010000093.1:0-736 GCF_024539785.1 Ochrobactrum sp. BTU2
GGCACTGTTACCTTAACCTAAGTGTAAACATCAGTTGCGATAACGGGTGATGACCGAACCTCGTTCTTCGCTTTACCGCCGCCATCGTTATCCATCTGAGATTATTGCAGAGGCGGTGTGGTTGTATTTCCGCTTTCCGCTAAGCTTTCGCATGGTTGAAGACATGCTGGCTTATCGTGGCATCTTCGTCACATATAAGACCGTGTACGAATGGGCGGAGAAATTCGCACGTGCTTATGCCAGTAATATCCGTCGCCGCACACCGCGGCTTGGCGATAAATGGCACCTGGATGAATGTGGAATATCTATCAAAAGTGAGCATCACATTCTTTGGCGAGCAGTTGATCAGGATGGTTTTGTTTTGGATGTTCTGGTCCAGAAACGCCGTAATACCAAGGCCGCCAAGCGCTTCATGCGCAAGCTTCTCTCTGCACAGGGCTGTGCACCCCGGATCATGGTCACCGATAAACTACGATCATATGGCGCTGCCAAACGAACGATGGGACTTAGCGTTTGCGATCATCGCCAGCATAAGGGTTTGAACAATCGGGCAGAGAATTCGCATCAGCCGATCCGACGACGAGAGCGGGTTATGAAGCGCTTTAAATCGGCGCGACATGTGCAAAATTTCACGTCGATACATGATCCGATCTACAACCTAAATTATTTCCCCCGAAACCAATTCAATGCCGCCGATCATCGTGAGTTACGACAAGCCGCCACTGACATGTGGCGC
>NZ_JAHWRG010000094.1:0-652 GCF_024539785.1 Ochrobactrum sp. BTU2
TATGAAATCCAGGCCATACTGCATCGAAATCTGAAACGATCAAAGCAAAGATTAAAACGGATCCCTGACCCAATCTTCAAATGCATGACGTACCCGAATTACAAAAACTGTTCCGTCTGCTTCAACTTGATAAATAATGAGGTGGGCTTTAAACGGGTGCACCCGCACAGGTGGAGAAATTTCTTCACGTGCACGTGCCATTTGTGGGTTCTTTGCAATTAAATCCAGAGTGTTAAACAACTCTGCATGATAGCGTTTCGCCTGCACAGGCCCAAACATTGCTATACCCTGCTCGGCGATAGCAATGATATCGTCTTCCGCAAGAACAGAGAGTTTAAATTCCATCAGTTGCGTTTCAGAGATTTTTCGGCGTTAGCGAGTGCCACTGCGAAGAGTTCATCCTGTGAACGACTTCCTGGGCCACTTTGTAAGCCCTCGTCAACAAAGCGCTGCATCGCTGCGATCTTATCGCTGCGCATTTGATCTTTACGGATCAAATCGCGCACATAGTCACTCGCATTCGAATAGCGTCCCGTTTTGGCCTGAGCCTCAACCCATTCTTTCATAGGATGAGGGAGCGATACGTTCATCGTTACCATCAAATTCTCCCTTCACTGCAATTAAAATCGCAGATTGGCAAAGTTTGTCAATG
>NZ_JAHWRG010000095.1:0-633 GCF_024539785.1 Ochrobactrum sp. BTU2
TTCCTCTTTACCTCCCGCAATGACACGCTGTGATCATGACAGGACGCAGAAACAGTAAAAATTTTGCGACATAACCGTGAAATCCGTGGCAGGACCCTGATTCTGGCGCATATCGACACGGTTCACGCAACGGGCACACTTGCTGAACAGCTTCCGCTGCGCCAGGAGGGCGACAAGCTTTACGGCCCTGGTATCTATGATATGAAGTCCGGCGTTTTGATGGCCTTCGAAGCGATGAAACGTGTGGTTCGTGATTGTCGCGATATCGCTGTCGATCTGCTGATCGTGTCCGACGAGGAGGTCGGATCGAAAAGTTCGCGCCCCGTTATCGAGGAATTCGCACGCACCGCCGACAATGTTCTGGTGGTGGAACCGGCCCGCGACGGCGGCAAGATCGTCACCGCGCGCAAAGGTGTGGGCATGTGCGATATCGTCGTGCGTGGTCGCTCCGCCCATGCCGGGGTTCGGCCCGCCGATGGCCGGTCGGCTGTCCGCGCCGCATCCAGACTGGTGCTTGCGCTTGAAGCCCTGAACGATCCCCATCGCGGGATCACGGGGTAATCCCCCCGTTTTTAACGGGGCTCGTCAGTAGAATTCACGCGGCCATTTTCAGTTTCTGTGCGGGCGTTACGC
>NZ_JAHWRG010000096.1:0-617 GCF_024539785.1 Ochrobactrum sp. BTU2
TGGACTTGTCACGGTTTGCTTCCGCCTCCTTGAATAGACTATTTGTCATTAAGGAGAAGATTTATGGCAGTTTCACACACAGACGATTTCAGACGCGAAGCGGTTCGGATTGCGCTTACGAGTGGTTTTACTCGTCGCCAGGTAGCAACCGATTTGGGTGTCGGCCTTTCCACGTTGTCAAAATGGATACAGCGTTCTCGCCCCGAGAATATGCCTCCTGCTGCCGACATTGATTTAGCAAAAGAAAATGAACGGCTGCGTAAGGAGAACCGCCTACTTCTGGAGGAGAGGGAAGTATTAAAAAAGGCCACCGTGTTCTTCGCGAACCAAAGCAAATGAGGTTTGCTTTCGTGGAAGAACACCGCAATCAAATTCCAGTCCATCGGCTATGCCAAATTATGGACGTTACATCACGCGGTTATCGTGCCTGGCGCAGAAGACCTTTAAGCAACCGGCAAAGACAGGATATGGTGCTCCTAGCGCATATTCGAGAGCAGTACCATCTTAGCCTTAAATCTTATGGTCGTCCCCGCATGACACAAGAGCTCCGAGATATTGGATTATCTGTCGGGCATCGCCGCGTTGGGCGTTTGATGCGCCAAAACAACATTTATGCG
>NZ_JAHWRG010000097.1:0-569 GCF_024539785.1 Ochrobactrum sp. BTU2
ATTCCGCGTGCCATGGCTTGTGAAAGCTCATCCGGTGAAAGCTTCATCCGGGCAAGCTGGTCAGCTGCGTCGGCAATTGTTTCCGCTGACATCAAAACCGTGCGGATTTCTTCGGTAAGACCCGCAAGCGCCCCGGCCGCATCATCCTGAAGCCGGTCAGTCAACTTCCCGATAATGTCTTCAGTAGGCGATTGCTTTTCGCGAGCATTCAGCATCTTGCGAACCGAATTGAGTTCCGGCGCGCGCCCTTCCGATTTAAACAGGCGATCCATCATGGAAGACTGACGCCCGCCAATCAGTTCTTCGCCATCCTGTGGTGCCGGGACGCCAAGGCGTTCGCGGATATATGCTGCCCCGGCCGTCAGCCCGTGCTGGGCGAATTTGTCGAAGGCTTCCGCGAATTCCTTCAGCATCACCTCATCAGGGCGACCGATCCGCACAATCGGATAATGATCCTGCGGGCCGAAATTCATGGCGATCAGGTTTGGAACAAGCTGGCGAATGATGGTGGCGGTGATCATCATGGCATCGGAACGCTCGATATCCTCTTGGACGAGACGATGTTCCTG
>NZ_JAHWRG010000098.1:0-569 GCF_024539785.1 Ochrobactrum sp. BTU2
ATTCCGCGTGCCATGGCTTGTGAAAGCTCATCCGGTGAAAGCTTCATCCGGGCAAGCTGGTCAGCTGCGTCGGCAATCGTTTCCGCCGACATCAGCACCGTGCGGATTTCTTCGGTAAGGCCCGCAAGTGCTCCGGCCGCATCATCCTGAAGCCGGTCAGTCAGCTTCCCGATAATATCTTCAGTCGGCGATTTCGTTTCGCGAGCGTTCAGCATCTTGCGAACCGAGTTAAGCTCAGGCGCACGCCCGTCCGATTCAAACAAGCGATCCATCAGGGAAGGCTGACGCCCACCGATAACCTCTTCTCCTTCCACGGGAGCCGGAGCGCCGAGGCGTTCGCGGATATAAGATGCGCCAACCGTGAGACCGTGTTTGGCGAACTTGTCGAAGGCTTCGGCAAACTCCTTCAACATCACTTCGTCCGGACGCCCGATACGGACGATCGGATAATGATCCTGCGGGCCGAAGTTCATGGCGACGAGATTTGGAATGAGCTGGCGAATGATGGTGGCGGTGATCATCATGGCATCGGAACGCTCGATATCCTCTTGGACGAGACGATGTTCCTG
>NZ_JAHWRG010000009.1:0-94288 GCF_024539785.1 Ochrobactrum sp. BTU2
GCTCATGACTGCCTCCAAAAAGCAGTCTTGAATCAAGCTGCGATCAATTCGTCAACCAATTCGTCCACGCCGCCTAGTTGGTTATCCGAACGAGTTTTCACGTCGAATCCGAGGCGGGAAATAAATGACCATTGTTATTTTGCGTAGTCTTGCTACCTTCATATTCATGACCATTCTCAAGGCGCCAAACAAGGAGCAGGGTTTTCTGAACGGGCAGTTCCTGCTTGCCATGCCCGGAATGAGCGACGAGCGTTTTGCCCGGTCGGTGGTCTATATTTGTGCGCATTCCGATGAAGGCGCGATGGGCTTCATCATCAATCAGCTTCAGCCGGTCGAATTTCCAGACCTCCTGCGTCAGATCGGGGTCATCGATGAGGATGAACTGATTATTCTGCCGGATCGCGCGCAGCATATGATGGTACGCAATGGCGGGCCTGTGGACCGTACGCGTGGCTTCGTGTTGCATTCCGATGATTACATGGTTGATTCCACAATGCCGGTTTCGGAGGAAGTCTGCCTCACAGCAACGGTCGATATTCTGCGCGCCATTTACGGGGGCAGGGGGCCGTCACGCGCGCTGATGGCGCTAGGCTATTCCGGCTGGGCGCCGGGCCAGATCGAGGTGGAACTTGCCGAGAATGGCTGGCTAACCTGCGACGCGCCGCTCGACATGCTGTTCGACAGCGATATAGAGGGCAAATATTCGCGCCTGATGCTCCATATGGGCATCGATATGTCCCGGCTTGTTTCCGATGCAGGGCATGCTTGAGAGCAGGATTAAGGCAATAGGGCAGTAAGGCAATATGTTTAAATTGCGTACGGCCGAAACGGCCATATTTTCCTACTGCCCTAATCAGGCCGCTGCAGCGTTGAGCTGTTCACGGATCATGCGGGTTGCTTCGTCGCGGCTCGTCGGCTGGCCGAACATGAAGCTCTGCACATATTCGCAACCCATCTGACGAAGCTGAAGCGCATCGCTTTCGCTCTCCACACCTTCGGTCACGACAGCAAGACCAAGATCATGCGCCATGCTCACAATTGAACGCAGCAGGGTGGCTTTCTGCGGCTGGTCGCCCTTCACGAACGACCGGTCGATCTTGATGATGTCGAACGGGAAGCGCGTGAGATATGCCAGTGAGGAATAGCCGGTTCCGAAATCGTCAAGCGACAAGCCGATGCCCATCGCTTTAAGGC
Source organism: Ochrobactrum sp. BTU2 (assembly GCF_024539785.1). Lineage (NCBI taxonomy): Bacteria > Pseudomonadati > Pseudomonadota > Alphaproteobacteria > Hyphomicrobiales > Brucellaceae > Ochrobactrum > Ochrobactrum sp. BTU2. Next base: position 1,195 of record NZ_JAHWRG010000009.1, read on the forward strand.
GGGCCAGAACGTGCGTGGACTGTTCCGGATTTTCCATGAGGACGGATTCAGTCAGTTCAAGCTTGAGGCTGCCCGGATTGAGATGAATGCGCGAAAGCACCGAGCGGACATCGTTGATGAGGTCCTGACGGATGAGCTGTGTAGATGACAGATTGACCGAAACGAAAAGGTCGAGCTTCGGGAATTGTTCCTGCCATGCGAACAGATCTTCTGCAGCCCGTTGCATCGCAAACAGGCCAAGCTGGATGATAAGGCCGGAATTCTCGGCAATCGGAATGAATTCCGAGGGCGAAATGGCGCCGCGCCGTGGGTGTTCCCAGCGCATGAGCGCTTCGAAACCGGCAATCGTGCCCTCGTCGAGCTTGACGATGGGCTGATAGACAAGGCTGATCTCGTCACGTTCCAGCGCGCGTCGCAGATCGGATTCAAGCTGGAGCTTGTCGCTGCCGATAGCCCTGAAGGCAGGACGGAATGGCTCGATGCGGTCACCGCCGAAGCGCTTTGCCTGATACATGGCAAGTTCGGCGTCTTTCACGAAGTCTTCGGCGGTTGTTGCTGTCTTCGTCCAGGTAATCAGGCCGACGGACGCTGTCAGAACAATTTCGCGCTTTGCATAGGCAATTGGTGCACGGACGGCCTGACGCAGAGCCTCGGCAAAGGAGGCGATGCGTCCCGGATCGCTTTCAGAGGCGAGCAGCAGCCCGAACTGGTCGGAAGACAGGCGCGAGAGTGTATCCTGCGGCTTCATGAGGCGCGCCAGACGGCGCGAAATCGTCAGGAGGATCGTATCGCCCGCTGACATACCAAGGCTGTCGTTGACCTGTTTGAAGCGGTCTATGTCGATGATGAATACCGTCGGATGCAGATTGCTTTCACCACGCGCCATGTTCATGACATTGCTGAGACGGTCGAGGAACAGTTCGCGGTTTGGAAGGCCGGTCAGATTGTCGTGCACCGCATCGTGCAACAGGCGTTCTTCGGCCTTTTTCTGTTCCGTTACATTGACCAGCGTGCCGACACAACGCACCACTTCGCCATCTGAACCAATGACGGGGCGTGCACGAAGCGCATACCAGTGATAGTGGCCATCATTGGCACGGAGCCGGAAAATCTGACCGATACGTCCACGCCGGTTTTCCAAAATGGCATCAAGCGTCGAGCGGAAGCGGTCGCGGTCATCGGCGTGCATGGCGGGAAGCCAGTTGCGCACCGGGCCTTGCAGGCTGTTGGCCGTATTGCCAAGATAATTGGCGATGTCGGGCGTCGTCACCACGCGGTCGCGCGGTACGTCCCAATCCCATACGATATCCCCCGCACCGATGACGGCGAGAGCCTGTCGCTCCATGTCGGACAGAAGGCCCTGTTGCAGCGCTCCGCCAGCGAAGGCATGCTGCATGACTGTAAAGCCGATCAGAAGAACGATCAGGACAAGACCACCACCAAGGGCAGGTTGCACGATATCATTATCGAGCCTGCCGGAAACCGTCATCCAGGCACCTAGAAGCCATATGAGGGTAAGAAGCCAGGCTGGTATCAGCATGACGGCGCGATCATACCCTTTGACCGCCAGATAGCCGATAATAGCGACACCGGACACAACGGTAAGTGCCAGCGAAATACGCGCAATACCGGAAGCCACGGGCGGATCGAAGACGGCAACCCCTGCAAGTGCCAGCAGACCCAGAACCCATGTTACCGCGCCGTAGCTGAAATGATCGTGCCAGCGGTTGAGATTGAGATAGGTGAACAGGAAAATCACAAGCGAGGCGGCAAGTGCCACCTCGGTGCCCGCGCGCCAGATTTGCTCATTGCCCGGCGTTATCTCCATCAGCTTGTTCCAGAAGCCGAAATCGACGCAGATATAGGCCAGAACCGCCCATGCAAGCGCGGCGGTTGCAGGGAACAGCGAAGTGCCCTTGACGACGAAAAGGATGGTCAGAAACAGCGCCAGCAGGCCGGAAATGCCAAGCAGAATACCGCGATAAAGCGTGTAGGAATTGACCGCATCCTTGTAGGCTTCCGGCTCCCAGAGATAGAGCTGGGGCAGGTTGTGCGAAGACAGTTCGGCCACGAAGGTGACAACGCTGCCCGGATTGAGCGTAATGCGGAAAACGTCTGCATCGGCGCTTGGCTGGCGGTCGAGGGCAAAGCCCTCGCTTGGTGTGATCGATGCAATACGCGGGGAGCCAAGATCGGGCCAAATGACGCCGGAGCCGACAAGACGGAAATGCGGAGCCACAATCAGGCGGTCAATCTGCTCGTCGGTGGGGTTTGCAATCGAGAAAGCGGCCCAGTCGCCGGATGCCTTGCTGTTCTGATCGGCCTGCACTTCGATACGGCGCACAATGCCGTCAGGACCCGGTGCAGTCGATACCTGCACGCTCTCGCCCTTGTTGCGCAGAAGTTCGACAGCGCGAGACAGGTCGAGGGCAGTATCTTCCTTGGAAATCTTGATCGGTTCAATGGCCGATGCCTGGACGACCGAAACGGTCAGAAAAACCATGAGCGCGAGAAATCGCGCACCAGCAACAAACCACTTATCCGCAAAACCCGTCACGAGCGTCCAACCTTGCCATTGATCATGCGGCTATCCGTCATACGTTTGTCGCTTTCTATAAGGGCAAAAAGCAGGTGATCCTGCCAGAAGCCGTTTATCTTGAGATAGGAACGCAGCAGTCCTTCTCTCTCAAATCCGGCTTTTTCGAGAAGCCGTATCGAACGCTCGTTATGAGGGATACAGGCTGCTTCAATCCGGTGCAACCGGAGTTGGTCGAATGCGAAGGGGATAACCAGCGATAGGGCCTCGGTCATATAACCCTTGCCGGCGTAAGGTTCGCCGCTCCAGTAGCCGATCATGCCGTTCTGGCCGACGCCACGCCGGATATTGCCGAGCGTAATGCCGCCGACGAGCTTGTTGTCGCTATTGCGGAACACGAAAAATGGATAGCCGGTTCCAGCCGATATTTCGTCCTGAAAACGGCGCATCCGATGGCGGAAGGCGCTCTTGGTGAGGTCGTCGTCGGGCCATGTTGGCTCCCACGGGGCAAGAAAGGCGCGGCTCTGTTCCCGCAGACTGGCCCAACTCGCAAAATCGCTCATCATCGGCTCACGCAGATAAATGCGCTGGCCACGCAAGACGGTCGGATTGCTTCTACGGAAGGGCAGGCCGATCATGACGGGATAAGGCAATATGGCAGTAAGTCAGTAAGGCAATAGGGAAGGGTGGACGTATTCGCCGAGCTAAACATACTGACCTACTCCCCTACTCCCCTACTCCCCTAATGCCCTATTGCCTCAATTATACAGCGATCTTCCTCGCATGCGCGCTGGTCGAAAGTGCATCCGATAGCCCGTCGAAGCTCATCAGTCGCCCAACCGGGCCGACACCGGCGATGGTGGGCTTGCTGTCGAGGAACAGGCGTCCTGCCAGATCGGTCAACCGTTCTGGCGTAATCAGCGAAAGACGATCCATCAGCTCGCTGTTCTCGACAGGGCGACCATAGAGCAGGAACTGGCGCGCGACCTGTCCTGCACGGCTTGCAGCGCTCTCCTGTGACATGAGAAGGCTTGCACGATACTGTGCGCGGGCGCGGTCCACTTCTTCGAGGCTGATGGAGTCAGCTGCCTTATGCAGTTCATCGATGAGGACGGGAACCAGTTCGACCAGCTCATCGCGACCCGTTGCAGCGTGGATGCCGAACAAACCGGTATCCGAGAAGCCCCAATGGAAGGCATAGACCGAATAGCAGAGGCCGCGTTTCTCGCGCACTTCCTGGAAGAGGCGTGAGGACATGCCGCCGCCGAGGACCATGGAGAGAAGCTGCGAGGCATAGAAATCGCGCACATGGTAGGCACGGCCTTCGAAGCCGATCAGAACCTGTGCATCCATGAGTTCGCGATTTTCACGGAAATCACCGCCAACATAGTGAGCAAGGTCAAGGGTCGGCGCTGTATTGTGGGCGCGGAAACCGCCGAGGCGTTTTTCGACTTCCTTCACGAATGCATCGTGATCGACACCGCCCGCAGCCGTCACGACCATGCGGTCGGCGCTATACTGCTCGTCCATATACTGGCGCAGATCGGCGGAGGTAAAAGACATCACTGTCTCAGGTTCGCCGAGAATGGCGCGTCCGATCGGTTGATGGCGGTAGGCTGTTTCCGTGAAACGGTCGAAAACAATATCGTCGGGCGTGTCGTGTGCCGCGCCGATCTCCTGCATGATGACCTGTTTCTCGCGTTCCAGCTCAGCTTCGTCGAACTTGGACGCGGTCAGGATATCGGAGAGAATGTCGATAGCCAGCGGCACGTCATTGCGCAGAACACGCGCATAATAGGATGTGGTTTCGACGCTGGTGGCGGCATTGATCTCGCCGCCGACATTTTCAATATCCGATGCTATTTGCCAGGCAGTGCGGTTTTCGGTTCCCTTGAATGCCATATGCTCAAGAAGATGAGCAATGCCATGCCTGTCGGCAGCTTCGTTTCGCGCACCGGCCTTGACCCAGATTCCAAGCGCCACGCTTTCCACGTGGGACATTGTATCGGTGGCTATCGTCAATCCATTGGAAAGACGCGTTACTTCAACACCCATAAGCAAACTGCTCCCTGCATTCCCGCTCTGGTTCTCGTCTCGGAGCCGGTCTTTTTAAGCTCTCGAATGGCGGCGAACGTATTCTTCCACGATTTTCAGGTCGTTGTGAAGAACTGTGAAGCTTTCTTTTCGTTCCATCAAGTCTGAAAGCCATGCCGGAAGCTGCGGTTCGACACCGCTTGCAGCCTTTACAGCATCAGGGAATTTGGCCGGATGTGCGGTTGCTAGAACAACCATCGGCGCTGTATTGGACACATTTTCGCGAGCGACCTTCAGGCCAATTGCCGAATGCGGATCAAGCAGATAGCCGTCCGCCTCAAGCACGGATTTGATCGTTTCCGCGGTCTCATCGACCGTCGAGCGGCCCGCAGAAAATTCGCTGCGGATCGCCGAGAGCGGCTTTTCGGAGATCGAGAAGCCGCCCGACTGTTTCAGGCTGTCCATCAGGCCGCGCAGTGCTGCTGCATCGCGTCCATGTGCTTCGAACAGGAGGCGCTCGAAGTTCGAGGAAATCTGGATATCCATCGACGGCGATGTCGTCTGTGCAACGCCGCGCATTTCATACGCGCCGGTTTCCAGCGTGCGTGAGAGAATGTCGTTATCGTTGGTGGCGATAATCAGCTGGTCGATGGGGAGACCCATGCGCTTGGCGACGTAGCCCGCGAAAATATCGCCGAAATTGCCCGTTGGTACGGTGAAAGATACCGCGCGATCCGGCGCGCCGAGGCTCAGCGCCGCCGTAAAGTAATAGACGACCTGCGGCATGATGCGCGCCCAGTTGATCGAGTTTACACCCGAAAGCGACAGCGCATCGCGAAACTGTAGGTCGTTGAACATGCCTTTCACAAGGTTCTGGCAGTCGTCGAAATTGCCTTCGATGGAAAGGGCATGAACGTTGGAGAAGCCGGACGATGTCATCTGACGCTGCTGCACCGGCGATACGCGACCGTTCGGGAACAGGATAAAGATGTCGGTATTGTCGCGACCGCCGAAGGCTTCAATGGCTGCACCACCCGTGTCGCCCGATGTGGCGCCGACGATAGTTGCGCGTTCGCCGCGTTGTGCCAGCACATAGTCCATCATGCGAGCGAGAAGCTGCATGGCGACGTCCTTGAAGGCAAGCGTCGGGCCGTGGAAAAGCTCAAGCACGAATTCATTAGCGCCGGTTTGAACCAGTGGGCAGACCGCATCGTGACGGAAAGTACCGTAAGCTTCATGCACCATACGGCGGAAATCCGAATGCGGAATTTCGCCATCGACAAATGGAGTGAGCACGGCCAGCGCGATATCCACATAGGATTTTCCGCGCAGGTCGCGGATCTGTTCTGGTGAAAACTGAGGATAATCCTGTGGCAGATAGAGACCGCCATCCCGGGCTAGACCGGCGAGCAATGCATCGCTGAACCCCAGGACCGGCGCTTCCCCACGCGTGCTTACATATTTCATTTCTTGGGCCTTCATTTCAGATCGGCGCGGTTTTGAGCCGGGTAATGCAATAGAGCCTCCCTAAAAAAGCCGCAAGGTTTTAAAGCATGTTGACGCGTATGGGGTTGCTCTCCGGAGCAAAAAACGGGAAAACGTCATCGCGCTACACACATGCGTGATGTAGAAGACAGGTCGATCAGTGCAGGGAAGCCCGGTTTATGCAAACAGCACCACAGAATCGTTCATCGTTGTTTCCAGTCTTTGCAACGGTTTTGCTCGCAGCCCTCGCAGGCTGCACAACCAGTGGCACCGACAAGGCTGCCGACGGAGGCTCAGGTTCTTCCTTGACCACTCCCGCCGCTACCGGCGACCAGCGCATCAAGGAATCCGAGCTGCGCGCTTTCTGCCCTTCGGTTTCGCTGCGTGACGGCACAGCCTTCTTCAATACGTATGAGAAGGGCGGTGACAAGGATCCCGCGCGTGTGATCTATCAAGCCGCCCTGACAGATACGACCCGCGCCTGTCAGCATGGCGCAGGGACCATGACGATTGACGTCGCTGCTGCCGGCAAGGTCGTACCTGGACCAAAATACAAGAGCGGCACCATCACCATGCCAATCCGTGTTGCCGTCCGCCAGGGCGATCAGGTTATCTATTCCAAGCTGCACAAGCAGGCGGTTACGATAGCCAATGGAGATACCGCTACACAGTTCGTCTTCAATGACAAGACGATCACCGTGCCGATGGCGGACAAGAACAATATCCAGATTTTCGTAGGGTTCGATGAAGGTCCTTACAACACGAAATAATGAATTGCCGTCAGGCGCATGATCATGAAATCGTTCTTTTAGTTATAATGCGCGGAAAGATATTTCCGCGCATTATTTAATTTTGGTTTTTCCATTTAATAGTATTCGGCTTGAAGTTTTGCTCAGTGGGCCGACAAAAACTTACAGAGTGCATGCTTGGCACGTTGAATGCCATGGTCATTAGAGACTGTTAGAAACGCAACCTTTTACGATATCAATATAACAGGTATGATTTTCTTGATCCTGGCTTCGAATAATTTTGCGGTTAAGTATCGATGAACAAGGGTGCTGCATTTTCAAAAACGTTTCGTGGCAGTGCACGTAGCTCGGACGCCTCATATGGAAGATGTTTAAAGTAAGTGGTCGTCAATTGGGCAACGGTTTCTGCCTGCGCACGATCACGTTGACGCTTAACTGGTTCACGATCTCCCCTTTGGGAGATCCAGAATTTATGAGCGGCAAAAATACGTGGGTCCGGAGCGACTATACGCAAAGGCTCGCCCTTTTCATCAATCGCAATTGCCTCGAAGGGTGGCGAATTTTCGAGCCAATCAAGCCCTTCGATCGCAGCAGCAACAAGTTCATCTTCACCGTTACCAATGCTTTCACGGCTTTCCCTCCAAATGGGTTTGGCTGGAGGTTTGATTAAGTCAACCAAATATCCCTCTCGGTTTGCGGCGCGATAGCTGGAACGTGTACGTTCAAAAGATTTATCGACTTTCTTCAGGAGGCCGAGGAGTGAGTTATTCTTTATGTCGTCATCTACGACCATTTTGAGAGAACGACGCGCATCCATGAGCAGATCGATATCGTCAGTGGCAGTGATGCCTGGATCCACAAACACACCGGCGATTGCTTCGTAAGCAAATATCGCATTAGTACCAACGATCCGAATCCCGGCACCAAGCAAACCAGCATTGTCGACGGCTCGAATAATCCGAGCCGTAAGATGAGGTACGCGGCCAAGCCGTAGTGCGCGATTAACAGCTGTCTGGCGTTCCATTTGAGATTTGCGCGCGCTCAAGACCTCTTGCGCGGCTTGACGAGCTGCATCCCATTTGACTTTTATCGCCTCAGTTTCTGGTGAGCGGCGACCTTCCACCTTTTGACGTCTGACTCCGGCAGAATTATAATAGCTGCGCATCAAATGTTCGGTTCCGCCAACACTATGCCAAACTAATGAACCACGGAAGCTTTTGACCGTTGCAGATGCTTGCTGAAAGGCTTCATAGCGTTGATCGGAGTTAACCTTTTCACGCCTCTGATCATTATTTAATTCTATAAAATCAATCATATCAACATAACCGACATAATTTACAACAAACTGTTGCAGACGCAGACTATGCAAATTTAATCAACGTTGCAACAGTTTCGATTGATAATATTATTATGTGTTGATCATATTGAAATTAATGTTCTTTTTTAGATTAAACGACTATCTGCCGTCAGATGAACGAGTGGTTCAGCCGCAAGCACGAAGATGTATGGCGCCGGTAGCGATCCGTTTGCGGAAAACAAGACAGAAGTGCAGCAAAACCGTCGCTGAAAAGTTTGATTGCGCCAATGCTTGTGAATAAATGCAGATCGATAAAATTCGAATTAAATGCGACTGCCTGCGTGAAATGAATGGCAACAGGTTTGCGCTAGTGTGGTCTCATGAAACAGAAATATGAACGCATTCTTGAACCGACGGACACCTGGGCGATCTTCGATACGTCTACTGGCGAGCCCGTCATCATGGGAACCCGTATGCTGATCGGCCTCTCTGAGAGCGAAGCCGAAGAGCTTCTGGCCATTCTCAATGCTCCGCCCAAGGGGCGCAACAAGCAATCCGCCGCCTGACAAAAGCCAGGCGTCGGATTATCTCGTTCAGGCATCAGTCCAGATGGACAGGGCTTCGATAACGCTCGGCAAATCTTTGTGGCGATGGATGACGGTTTCCGCACCGGCATCGGTCAGCTTGTCGGCATGGCCGGGATAGGTGTGAGCACCGCCCGTAAAGCCGATCACACGCATTCCAGCGGCGCGAGCGCCCTGAATGCCATGCGCGGAATCTTCAATCACGATGACATCTTTCGGATCGACGCCGAATTGCTTGGCTGCATAAAGGAACACGTCTGGAGCAGGCTTGGTCTTTTTGGTGCCGACTTCCTTCGCTGAGAAGATATTGGGCGCGAACAATTCATAAAGACCGACACGCTTCAGCATGCTTTCCAATCGATGGCTGGTCGAATTGGAACAGATGCACTTCGGCAGCTTCAGCGCCGATACAACTTCCACGATGTCCTCAACCGCCTGAACTTCGTTCTTGAGCTTCTCGTCCAGAATCTTTTCGGATTTGTCGAGAAGCGATGCCGAAAGCGGAATCCCTGCTTCGCGCTCCACGGTGAGGAGAATATCCTGCCACGTCAGACCGGCAAAACGTTCAGCCATTTCATCTGCGGCGATCTGATAACCGGCTTCGGTTAGAAGCGTGGATTCGACTTCCGCTGCGATAATTTCGGAATCCACCAAAACGCCATCGCAATCGAAAATAATGAGGGACGGTGCCGCCATGATCATAGCCTTTTATTGGGAGGAGTGGGCACCGGCAGCAGCCGGAAACACCGCGATTGAGCTACACCTTTATGGCGAAGTCGTCAAATCGCGGCTGGTTCGGGTTCAGACCTCACCGGAAACTTCACGCCGCCGTCGGTCCAGCTCCTCGCTGTAGCGACGCAGGGTGTGCGCTTCACTGAGAAGACCGAGCACCTTACGCTCCTGTGCGTTGTTTACCACGGCCAGAGCTTCGCTTTCTGCCCGGTCGAAACGGGCGACGGCTTCCTTGGCGTTCATCTGGGGCAGCAGGAACTCGTCCTGATATTTGAGAAGCTCGCTGATGCTGTGTTCGCCGTCGGATGTGTCGAAGCTGTCGGCATAGACCTCTGGAACCGGGATCATGCCGACATAGCGTCCATCGGCATCGACCGCGATGACGCGCTGGGTCGAGCCAAGAGGGAAATCGTGCCGGAAGGTTTCTATATCGGTATCGATCAGCACGGTTCGCACATCGTGACGCATCATCCGGTTTACGGTCAGATTGCGTATCCAGCCAATGTCGTGCGCGGACCGGATAGCCTCGCCGCGCAGGTGAAAGCGCCACGTTGCGAAGGAGTAACCGAAGGTCTTCCGCACCATCAGCGAGGACGAGACGACGGCTCCAAGAACGAGCATCGCGATAGGAAAGTCACCGGTCATTTCCAGCGCAAGAAAGGTCATGGTCATCGGGCCGCCGACAACCGCCACGGCAAGAGAGCTCATGCCGATAACGGCATAGACCTCAGGTGCAAGTGCCAGGCCGGCAGGCAGCACCGCTCCGGCCACGGCGGCAAACAGCTTGCCCGTCAGCGCGCCGAGAAATAGCGATGCGAAGAACAGACCGCCGCGAAAACCTGCGCCAATGGAGACGGCAGAGGCAAGCGACTTGCTGAGGATCAGGAGCAGGAGCGCCGGAATAGTGATATTTGCATTGAGATCGAGATGCAGCGCCCCATGTCCTGAGGCCAGAACCTGAGGCGAAATGAAAGCGATCATGCCGACGACGGCCCCACCGATTGCTGGCGCCATAACATTCGGCACCACGCTGCGTCGAGCGACCTTCTCAACAAAGGTAACCCCGCGCATGATGAGGATGGCAATACCTGCCGAAAAGAAGCCGAGAACGAGCGCTGGCACGTAGTCGCGCGGGGTGATGTCGTTGATCTGACCGATATCGATGACAAAGGGCGCTCCGCCAATTGCCTGCGTCACCAGCGCACCGACGATCGCCGCCACGACGACAGGCGCCAGCGTGGCAATCGAATAGACGCCGATGATGAGTTCGAATGCATAGAATGCCCCAGTCAGCGGAGCATTGAAGGCGCTGGCAATAGCTGCCGCAGCGCCGCAGCCGACCAGTGTTCGCAAATCTGCACGACGAAGCTTGAGTGCCCGACCGATACGGGATGCGAAACCGCTCGCAAGCTGCGTATAAGCGGCTTCAAGCCCGACCGATGCGCCGAAACCGTTCGAAATCAGGTTCTGTCCGACGAGGATGAAGCTGTCCGTCAGCGACAGGCGTCCGCCATGAAGTGCATTTGCTTCGATAGGGTCGACGATGGGCCGCTTGCGCCAGCGCGCGAGAACCCAGATCACGATCCCCATCAAGATGCCGCCCGCGAGCGGCGCGATATAAGCGCTGGGTTGCAATGATGCCGCCGAGCTCAGTTTTTCGCCGGGTTCAAGAGCGAAGATTGCCTGATGCATCCATTGGGAAATGCTGCCAATCGCGGCAACCATCAGCCCTGAAATGATGCCGATGACAGTGCCGGCGATAACGAGGCCTATTTCGCTGCCGCGAACCAGTGCACGCATGCGAAAGGGTACAAAGAGAACCCGCAAATACCGGTTATGCCGCAGTTCAGCGATATTCATCATAAAATACACCGGACAAGCGGGGCGGCGCGCATGTCCGCCACGCAAATTCAGAAGTTGACTGCCGATTATAGGCAAAAAGGGATAACCAAGCCTTATCAAGGGCAAGAAGTTAAAGTTACAATTGCATAGCGATCGCGGCGTTAAGATGACAGGTGGCAAAATGTCGAGGGTCAATTGACCATGAAAAGCCCGGAACTGCGGACTTTCCACCTCGTTTAAGAAAAGATTTACGATTTCAATCACTTGGCGTTAACTGCATATTTACCCTACCCGGTAACCATAAGGACAAGTTTTTTGCGTCCACAGGTAATCGAGTATCCCATGTCTCTTGTACGTCTTGCACATGAGTTGCCCATTGAGGCTCCGCGTACCGCCTGGCTTGACTCCATCATCAAAGGTGATTGCGTCGCGGCTCTGGAACGCCTGCCGGATCATTCCGTGGACGTCATTTTTGCCGATCCTCCCTATAATCTCCAGCTTGGCGGCGATTTGCATCGCCCTGACCAGTCGATGGTCAGCGCAGTTGACGATCACTGGGATCAGTTCGAGAGCTTTCAGGCCTATGATGCCTTCACGCGTGCATGGCTTATGGCCTGCCGTCGTGTCCTGAAGCCGAATGGCACCATCTGGGTCATCGGCTCCTACCACAATATTTTCCGGGTCGGTTCGCAATTGCAGGATCTCGGCTTCTGGCTCCTGAATGATGTCATCTGGCGCAAGACGAACCCGATGCCGAATTTCCGCGGTCGTCGTTTCCAGAATGCTCATGAAACGCTGATCTGGGCTTCGCGTGATCAGAAGGGCAAAGGCTATACCTTCAATTATGAAGCGATGAAGGCCGCCAATGACGACGTACAGATGCGCTCGGACTGGCTGTTCCCTATCTGCACGGGTTCTGAACGCCTGAAAGACGAAAATGGCGACAAGGTTCATCCAACCCAGAAGCCGGAAGCATTACTTGCTCGCATCATGATGGCCTCCAGCAAGCCGGGTGACGTCATTCTTGATCCGTTCTTCGGTTCTGGAACGACGGGTGCGGTTGCCAAGCGCCTCGGACGCCACTTCGTCGGTATCGAGCGCGAACAGAGCTATATCGATGCAGCGACGGCCCGTATCGACGCTGTTGAACCGCTCGGCAAAGCCGAACTGACGGTGATGACGGGCAAACGGGCCGAACCGCGTGTCGCGTTCACCAGCGTCCTCGAAGCGGGGCTTCTTCGTCCCGGCACGGTGCTTTGTGATGAACGTCGCCGTTTTGCTGCCATTGTTCGCGCGGATGGTACGCTGGCTGCCAACGGTGAAGCGGGTTCGATCCATCGTATCGGTGCAAAGGTTCAGGGCTTTGATGCCTGCAATGGATGGACTTTCTGGCACTACGAGGAAAACGGCGCGTTGAAGCCAATTGATGCCTTGCGCAAGGTCATTCGCGACCAGATGGCAGTTGCAGGCGCTTAAAGCGCATCCTGAAAAGTGCGAAGCGGTTTTCGGATAAGATGCGCAAACGATTAGTTATCGGACGGCCTCCAGCATAGTCTGATAGTGAGGCGCTCGAAGCATTGGCTTCGGGCGCCTTCGCTATTTTAGATCTGGAGCATTTCCTGTTTTGATTGAATTATTGGAAGTGTTCTATTCGTTTGTTTTTACACGTGTCTTTATCCCGAAACCGGTCCCATTTTCGGGAGACAGGCTCTAGAAGGTGAGGCTCAGGGCTTTCAAATCGGAGCTCAGCTTGTCCGCATCTGTAAAATGCACGGCCTGCCAGCCAGCCTGTCTGGCGCCATCCACATTGTGCATCGTGTCATCGATGAAAAGCGTTGCCGCGGGATCAAGGTCGAACGATGCAACATGATGATCGTAGATTTCGCGGTCGGGTTTCAGCATATGGATGTCGCCCGATACGGTGACGCCCCGACTTTCGGTTAGAAAGGGAAAGCGAACCTGTGCTTCGCGGAAAGTGTCTGAAGCGAAATTCGTCAGCATGGTGACGTCATTGCCATGGCCTATCAGGCCGCGCAGAATTTCGACGCTGTCCTCGTACGCATGGGGAACCATGCGGTTCCAGTTTTGCCGGAACGCACGAATATGATCGCGTTTCTCGGGATATGTATCGATCAGGAGTGCTTCTGCTTCCTGCCAGCTTCTGCCGCGATCCTGCTCGATATTCCATGCGCTGGTGCAGATGTTTTCCAGAAACCACCGCCGTTCCGAAGCATCGGGAATGACGTCGAGATAAGCAAGTTCAGGATCATAGTGGATCAGAACTCGGCCAATATCGAAGACTACATGCTTGACGGGACTGCTCAATGGTTTCTCCTCCCTCGTTTGAATGCTTCTGGTATGGCGGCGATGATCGCCTTTTTCATGACGGTGGGTAGCGCCTCATCGGAAAGCTCGTCTGGTCGGGACCACCATCCATCCGCAGACGCACTCTTGCTGACATTCTCGGAACGATAGACCGTCAATCTCAGTTCGAAATGTGTAAAAACATGCGTGATTGAACCGGAAGCGTTCCAATGTGCTGGGAACGGTGCTGCGGCGATTGTTGCATCTCCGTCGATACGCGCCGTCCAGTGGCTACCCGGAACTTCGGTCATTCCGGCAAGCAGGCCTTCACCTTTCCGCTTGCGCAGGAGAATTGAACCATCCCCCGCAATGGCGATGAATGCCGCCCCGGTACGAATTGGCTTTTCTGCCTTGGGGGCCTTCACCGGAAACTCCTCCGGATCGCGCGATTTGAGAGCCGAGCAATCATTGTTGAACGGGCAGATCGCACAGGCTGGCCGTCGTGGCGTGCATATGGTTGCACCCAGATCCATCATGGCCTGAGCAAAGTCTCCCGGTCTGTCGATAGGCGTCATTTGACCCATGAGTGCGCGGATTTCAGCTTTTGCAGCGGGCAGGGGCGTGTCAATTGTGTAGAGCCGCGAAATTACACGCTCCACATTGCCGTCGACGACGGCAGCCGCCTCGCCAAACGCGATTGCGGCGATCGCCGCCGAAGTGTAATCGCCGATGCCCGGCAGTTCCTTCAGTGCAATGGCATTGTCTGGAAACTTGCCATCGTGCTGTAGGGCCACGGCGTTGGCACATTTTTTCAAGTTACGTGCACGCGAATAATAACCGAGCCCGGCCCATGCACGCAGGATATCGTCCTCACTCGCCTTTGCCATGGCTTGAACGGTGGGCCAGCGTTCTACGAATTTCACGAAGTAGGACTTGACCGCCTCCACCGTCGTCTGCTGAAGCATAATCTCGGAGAGCCAGACGCGATAGGGATCGGGTTTGACGCCGGAGGCCTGTTCGGACGGGCTCACGCGCCACGGCAGAACGCGATGGTGCCGGTCATACCAGCGCAGGAGCTTTGTGGATTGATTGGAATTGGTAGAATTCAGCATGAGAAGGACATCGGTTAACAGTTGGGCAGCATTCTGATTAATGCCTTATTTTTAGAATTGATAGAAACAACGCTGTGCATAATAGATCCTAGCGCATAGAAGTCTCACCGTGGGCCTTCTGATGTGCTCGGTTGGAAAGAGAATAAGTGGACCATTCTGTACCTGTCTATGTCATCAATCTTGCGCGGTCACGGGATCGCTGGGACAGGCTGAAGTCCAATGCGGATGCGCTTTCGATCGATCTGAGGCGCGTGGAAGCTGTTGAGGGAAAACTTCTGTCCCCGGAAGAACTGACGGATTTCGATGATGCAGGCTTTCGTCGTTGGCATGGTAAAACTGTACTGCCCGCAGAAATTGGTTGTTATTTCAGCCATATCCAAGTGCTGGAGATAATAGCCGCAGCACCTGAATCTTTTGCGGTCATTGTGGAAGATGACGTAATTTTCACTCCTGCTTTTCAACCGTTCCTGACGTATTTGACAAAGGTGACGGGTTGGGATGCGGTTAAGCTCGTGAATCACAGGACGGCTGCCTTCCGCCCATTTCAAAAAGCCGGTGATCAGTTCTCCATAGGTCGCTGTCTGCATGGTCCGCTGGGCAGTTCAGCAGCATATGTCGTAACCAGGGAAGGTGCGTCGAAAATGCTGAAAGCGCTCCGGCCCATGCGACTGCCTTATGATGTTGCATTGGAACGCGGGTGGGCTGGTGCGTATCAGGTTTTTACGACCGACAAGCCGGTCGTTGAGTTTTCGGATATTGCGATTTCTACGATCGCTCAGGGGCGTTCTGCCTACGCCAAGAAGCGTTTACCCGTATACAAAAGGATAACTACCCTTCTGTTTCGAGCAACTGACTATGTCCGACGAATCGCCTACGCTCTTGATAAGAAGGGCTTAAGAGAGGGCAGAGATTGAGTTATTTTAAAAAGTCTTTTCTCCTGCGGCGCCGGATAGATTCCTGGGTGCTCGGGATAGCGTCGGCCGCGATGCCCATTCGCATCGGTTTTGGACCGCTGATACTTTTCGTCTTTTCATGCATTGGTATTTATCTCGCCTGCGGACGTCATGCGACGACACGTATGTTCGCAAAAAAATTCTATCTTTTCATCGTCTTATATGCTGTCTGGTCGTTAGGCTTGATCCTGTTTCGCGGCGAGCCTTTCCACGATAACCGGCAGATCGGCTATACTCTGCTGATCACCATTTTCGCTTTTGCCGGTTCCGGAATGGTGCTTATCCGTGATCCACTGCGAGCCTATGTCCTTGGCGCACGCGTTGGAACGCTGCTTGCCGTCATTATCGCGGTCTGCCTTTCTATCGTCGACGGTGGACGCATTGGCATTGGCGGCAATCAGGCCGTTTTCGCATTCGTTGCTGGGGTAGCGGCGATCTCTGCTGCGATCCCGCTGCGCAACACATCACGCTACTTGCCGAATGGTCCGCATTGGCTGGTTCTCGGGTTCGCCGCTGTTTTGACCTCTGAAACACGTGCAGTCATTGTGGTGTTGCCGATATTTGTCGCTGTGGAAATCCTCATCTTCCTGAAGCGTTTCAGCATCAGGCAACAGGGCGCGGCTTACGCAATACTGTTTGCCGCAACAGCGGCTCTGGTCGTTGTCGGCCCTGTCGGAAGCATCATTTCCAAGCGTTTTTCTGGAATGGTCGAATATTACGATACCGGGCGTGCCGCTGACTGGGAAGACAAGATCTCAGCCGATATCCGCGAAGTCATGTGGAAAAGTGCGTCTCGTGTTATTGCGACCCATCCGTTTACAGGTGTTGGCTCCTATTCGAAGATGGATTTCGTAAAGGCTGAGGCTGGCGATAAGGCTACGATGCTGAACGGCTTCCGTCACGTGCACAACACGATTCTCGATGAACTGCTGAACGATGGCATTGTTGGTCTTATCTTCATGGCCGGCGCATTTATCTCGATCTTCGTCTATCTGTGGCGGACCGCCGATAGTTGGGCGATGCGGCGAGCATTAATTTATTTCGCTGTTATCTGTGGCAGCTACGGCATGCTGCACAATCCGCTTTTGCACGAGGTGACCATCGCCTCGACCATGTTCTTCCTCGCAGCACTGAATGCGGCTGCATCGCGACGAATGATGGCTGCGCGCCGCGCAGGTCTCATCTCGTATATTTTTGGAAAGAAATCAGCCGCATGAAAGCCATTGTAACGGGCGCAGCCGGATTTATCGGGTTCCACACGGCGCAACGACTGCTGGATGAAGGCTGGCAGGTCATCGGCATAGACAATGTGAATGACTATTATCCGGTTGCCCTGAAAGAAACCCGGCTCTCCAAACTTCATATGAGGGAAGGCTTCAGGTTTGCAAAGGCGGATATTTCCGATGCGGAAGCGTTCAATGCGGCAATCGGTGCTGATCGGGATGCAGATATCATCGTGCATCTGGCAGCGCAGGCGGGTGTGCGATACTCCATTGAGAACCCCACCGTCTATATCTCCGCTAATGTGCAGGGACAGGTCACGGTCTTCGAAACAGCGCTCAGACTGGATAAGCGACCGCCTGTCGTCTATGCCAGTTCATCGTCGGTCTATGGCGCGAATGAAAAGGTGCCTTTCTCCGAAAGCGATCCTGTCGATCATCCCGTCTCGATCTATGCCGCGACAAAGCGTTCGGGCGAATTGCTGGCCTACTCCTACCGTCACGTGCACAAGCTCCACTCTGCGGGCTTGCGTTTCTTTACCGTCTACGGTCCCTACGGGCGGCCTGACATGGCGCCATGGCTGTTCACGTCCGCGATCCTCAAGGGTGAGCCGATCCGGGTGTTCAATAATGGTGAGATGCAGCGGGACTTCACCTTCGTGGACGATATCGTCAGCGGTGTAGTCGGTGCGGCACGGCGCATACTCGACAAACCGGAAGATACCGCACCTGTTTATAATCTCGGCAACAACCGGCCCGTAATGCTGAACGATTTCATTGCTGCAATCGAGAAAGCGACGGGCAAGGAAGCAATCCGTAAGCTCGAACCCATGCCAGCTGCCGACGTGCCGCGTACTTACGCCGACATCACGCTTGCTGCTGGCGATCTTGGCTTTAGCCCGAAAACGACACTCGATCAGGGGATTCCTTTGTTTGTCGAGTGGTTTCGCGGCTATAATGGAGCGCGATGAGCGAACCAGCATCCAGACGCGGCTTCAGGCCGCTAGCAGACATGGCTTCGGGTCTGGTGGACCCGATGCTGCAAAAGCGTGCCGGTATCAATCTCGCTTTGCTTCAGTCGTGGGAAGATATTGTCGGGCCTGCCATCGGTGCAACGTCGCGTCCGCTGCGCATTATCTGGCCCCGTCGTCTGCATGAGGATGATCCGTTTTCACCAGCAACGCTGATTATCGCCTGTGAAGGCTTCGCAGCCCTGCAAGTTCAGCATGAAACAGGGGAAATCATCAGCCGTATCAATGGCTTTCTCGGCTTCTCGGCAGTCGGGCGCATTCGCATCGAACAGAAGCCGCCGGTCATTCCAGCCAAGCGTCGGATAAAGAGGCTGGCGCCGCTTGGTCCAGCGGAAGAACGCCGCATCGACAAGGCCACGGACGGTATTGAAGATGACGCGCTTCGCGCAGCACTGGCGCGTCTTGGCAAGAACATTCTCGCAGAGAAGCGGACGATCGGTCGAAAAGACGGTAAGGACAGCTGAATTCGGCTTGCTGCCATAAAATTGATGCAAGCTTTCAGCAGTTTGAACTAGGTACTCCAATTGATTGTCGCAAATATGAAGACAAAAAACACAAGGTGCTGACTTTCATGTGAACGCTGCGGGTCTAGCGAAGTGCGATCTGCCGCTTTAGATTGTATGTCGAAGTCAACTATTGAAACAGGACTGGATGATTCGGATGCCTGCAGCGTTTAATCGCAGACACGTTATTTCTCTCGCCGGAGCAGCGGCTGCCGGGCTGGCGTTTGCCGGTGGTGCGAATGCGCAGCAGCGCGATCCTGAAGGCACCGTTGATGCGGCCAAGATTGCCGAACCCGGCAAGCTCAAGGATATGGTCTATGGCAAGGCTGACGCGCCGGTCACCATCGTTGAATATGCATCGCTGACCTGCCCGCATTGCGCAGATTTTACGATCAACACATTCCCGAAAATCAAGGAAAAATATATCGATACGGGCAAGGCACGGCTCATCTTTCGTGAGTTCCCGTTCGATCCGCGCGCGACTGCCGCTTTCATGCTGGCGCGCTGCGCACCGGAAGACCGTTACTTCCCCATGGTCGACGTTTTCTTCAAGCAGCAGCAGCAGTGGGCGACCGCCGAAGATGGTGAAGCAGCTCTCCTGCAAATTGCAAAACTTGCCGGTTTTACACAGGAGTCCTTCAAGGCTTGCTTGACGAACCAGCAAGTTCTCGATGATGTGAGAGCGACGATGGAGCGTGGGTCGAAGGATTTTGGTGTGAGTGCAACGCCGACTTTCTTCATTAACGGACAAAAATACGCTGGAGCGCTTTCGGTTGACGAAATGTCGGCAATCATCGACAAGCTTCTCTGATCCGGTTTTCAGATCGAAAAGCGGGCGCTCTTTTGCGTCCGCTTTTTGCGTTTTTGAGATAGAGCATTTCCAGCAAAAGTGCGAAGCGGTTTTGCGTGGGATAATGCGTACAAACAATGAGCTGGAGCGGTTCCACCACCCGGTTTTAACAGGCACCGCTCTCGCTGCAGGAGGGGCATTCTGATGCGCTTCTCCAGGCTGCGCCTTGTCGGTTTCAAATCTTTCGTCGAGCCCATGGAGTTCGTCATCGAAGGCGGGCTGACGGGCGTTGTCGGCCCGAATGGCTGCGGCAAATCCAATCTGGTCGAAGCGCTGCGCTGGGTGATGGGTGAAAACTCATACAAGAACATGCGCGCCTCCGGCATGGACGATGTGATCTTTTCCGGCTCGGCCACGCGGCCCGCGCGCAATACTGCGGAAGTCACGCTTTTTCTCGACAATTCTGACCGCACCGCGCCTGCAGCTTACAATGATGCGGACGAATTGCAGGTCTCTCGCCGCATTGAACGGGAGTCGGGATCGGTCTATCGCATCAATGGCAAGGAAGCGCGCGCCAAGGACGTGCAACTTCTCTTTGCGGACCAGTCCACCGGCGCACGTTCACCGTCGATGGTCGGGCAGGGGCGTATTGGTGAGCTTATTCAGGCAAAGCCTCAAGCCCGTCGTGCGCTTCTGGAAGAAGCGGCTGGCATTTCGGGCCTGCATACGCGCCGTCATGAGGCCGAGCTGCGCTTGCGTGCTGCTGAAACCAATCTCGAGCGTCTGGACGATGTGGTTGGCGAGTTGGGAAGTCAGATTGAAAGTCTGAAACGTCAGGCGCGTCAGGCGAACCGGTTCAAGGCACTTTCCGCAGATATTCGCCGGGCGGAAGCCGCACTTCTGCATTTGCGCTGGTCGCAGGCAAAGATGCAGGAAGGCGAGGCGCAAAGCGCCCTGGCGCAGGCAACCTCGGCTGTCGGTGACATGGCGCAAGCCCAGATGAACGCGGCGAAAGTACAGGCGGTCGGCGCACACAAACTGCCCGAACTGCGTGAAGCTGAAGCGAAAGCTGCGGCTGCATTGCAGCGTCTTTCCATTGCCAGAACGCAGCTTGATGAGGAAGGCGAACGTCTTCGTGCCCGCCGGGCAGAGTTGATAAAGCGTCTTGAGCAGCTTTCCGCCGACGTCGCGCGCGAAGAAGAAATGATGCGTGAGAACGCCGATATTCTGGCGCGTCTCGATGACGAAGAACAGGAACTGATCGCTGCCGCCGAAGAATCCGGCGAGCGCGATCAGGAACTGCATGCACTGTTTGAGGAAGCGGAAGTTCGCTTGCAGGACAGCGAGAACGCTTTGTCCCGCGTTACGGCTGAACGTGCCGAAGCTGCCGCAGAGCGTGTGCAGATCGAGCGGGCATTGAAGGAAACACGTGATCGTCGTGACCGTCTTTCTGTCCAGATGGAAGCGATCGAGCGCGACATCGCTGCTGTCGCGGAACAGATCGGTGGCCTGTTCGATCCTGCGGAAAAGCGCATCGTGGTCGACAGTTGTATGGAAGCGCTGGCATTCGCCGAGGAAATGGTTGCCACCGCGGAGGAGCTTGTTGCAAGTGCGCGCGAAGCCGAGGCCGCCAGCCGCCAGCCTTTGAGCGAAGCGCGCACGGAGCTGAACCGTATCGAAACGGAAGCGCAGACGCTGGCCCGCATTTTGAATGCCAGCGAAACGGGACAATTTCCGCCGGTGGTGGAAGAACTGCGTGTCGAGAAAGGCTATGAAGTAGCACTTGGTGCGGCACTCGGCGAAGATCTTGATGCGGCCAGCGATGAACACGCACCGGTCTACTGGGCTTACAATCCCGCAGCCAATGCCGATCCCGCTCTGCCCGACGGCGTGACACCTTTGGATCGGCTGGTAGAAGGGCCGCAGCAATTGCGCCGTAGGCTGGCACAGGTCGGCGTTGTCTCGGAAAGTGAAGGCAAGCGCCTGCAAACCATGTTGCGGCCCGGCCAGCGGCTCGTCAGCAAGACTGGTGCGCTCTGGCGCTGGGATGGTTATACAGCGAGCGCCGATGCGCCGACCCCGGCAGCCCAGCGACTGGCACAAAAAAACCGGCTGGCGGAGCTCGAACAGGAGGCGATTGCCGCGCGCAAACGTGCCGAGCAGGCTGAGCAGGATGTGCAGCGAACCGAAGCCGGCGTCCGCGAGGCGGTCGAACAGGAACGCGTCGCGCGTGATCAATGGCGTGCTAAGCAGCGCAAGCTTGATGAAGCGCGTGAGGCTCTGGCGGCTGCTGAGCGTGCAGCAGGCCAGTTGGCAACACGCCGTGCCGGTCTGGAAGACAGCAAGGCACATCTGAAAGAAAATCTCGAAGAAGCGCAGATCCGTGTCACGGAAGCCGAAGACCGGCTTGACGCAATGCCGGATATCGATGCGATTGGCGAACGCCTTGCCGCATTGAGCAGCGAAGTCATGTCGGACCGCACTGCTCTGGCCGAAGCGCGCGCTGCTTACGAAGGGCTGCGGCGCGAGGCCGATGCCCGCAAACGGCGGCTGGAAATGATTGCGTTGGAGCGCCGCAATTGGAAAACCCGCGCCGAAAATGCGGACCGTCATATAGCTGCTTTGAATGATCGCCGTGCGGAAACGGCAGATGAGGCCGAGGTGCTTGCCGAAGCGCCTGACGAAATCGAGGGTCGCCGCCGGGCACTGTTGAACGAACTTTCGCAGGCCGATGCCCTTCGAAAACAGGCTGGCGATATTCTGGCCGAGGCTGAGGCTGCACAGGCGGAACTCGACAAGACGGCGGCCCTTGCTATCCAGCAATTGGCAGCAAGTCGCGAACAGCGTGCGCGTGCCGAAGAACGTCTTGCGGCGGCGGAAGAGCGGCGCAAGGACGCCGAAGCCCGTATTGCCGAAGCTTTGAACTGCCCACCGCATGAAGCTATCCGCCAGACAGGTTTAGGGCCGGACGAAGCTTTGCCTGATCCTGACCAACTAGAACGCCAGTTGGAGCGGTTGAAGATCGATCGCGAGCGGCTCGGGGCGGTTAATCTGCGCGCCGATGAGGAACAAGAAGAACTGTCCGGACGTCTGGGCATCATCGTCTCCGAGCGTGAGGACGTGATTGAGGCGATAAAGAAACTGCGCCAGGCAATCCAGAGCCTCAACCGTGAGGGACGCGAACGCCTGCTGGCTGCGTTCGACGTGGTGAATGTGCAGTTCCAGCGTCTGTTCACGCATCTGTTTGGCGGCGGCACGGCTGAACTGCAATTGATCGAAAGCGACGATCCGCTGGAAGCCGGCTTGGAAATTCTGGCCCGCCCGCCTGGCAAGAAGCCGCAGACCATGACACTGCTTTCCGGCGGCGAGCAGGCACTGACGGCCATGGCGCTCATCTTTGCTGTGTTCCTCACCAATCCGGCACCGATCTGCGTACTCGATGAAGTGGACGCACCGCTGGATGACCATAATGTGGAGCGTTACTGCAATCTGATGGATGAAATGGCGGCTTCGACCGAAACGCGCTTCGTGGTCATCACGCATAATCCGATCACTATGGCGCGCATGAACCGTCTCTTCGGCGTGACGATGGGTGAGCAGGGCGTGAGTCAGCTTGTTTCTGTGGACTTGCAGACGGCGGAACGGCTGCGCGAAGCGGGATGACGATCATAAAATCTTCAGAGCTAACAGCATGGGCGACAATTTCGGCCGCGTAAATCACTGGATGGTGTAATGTCCTAGCGCCACTAATATCCGCCAGGCTGCCATTGCTGACGGAAACGTTGATCGGTCGCGACGGCACGGGCCGGAGACATCATCAGATCGGCAATCTGAGCTTGAATATCGGGAAACGGCTCGCGCGCAAGGGCGATATCCGTGCGGCGCGGAACGGCGTCGTCGCTGAGCTGATCTGAAGAATACCATCGAGACAAAAATTGTAAGATTGGTCTGGATGGCGCAGACGATTGACTGGGCGTTTCTGGAAAAGCACTTCGGGGAAGTTTACAAGGATGGTGGTGGCCTGCCACCCTGACGCGGCTGATGGCAGGACCTGCAATCCTCAAGCACACCTTCAACCTGTCGGATGAGGCCGTCTGCGCCCGTTACCTCGACAGTCCTTATTTCCGTGTGCCTTGAGCTGGCGTTTGTGTGTGCCGGCGCAACTGTGTTGAAGTTGGGAGTGGGCCTCCCGAAGCCGACCTGCAGGGGCCGGCTTCAAACCACTCCATGCTGCTTCGTTTCAAGAGACGTGGTGATGAGCGATGGAGAAAAGGCGGTGCGCGACGCCTTTAGGTGTGTGGCGAGAAGATGAGCGAAAGTGAACCGCTGACGACATATCGAAATGGGCTCAGACTCAGTCAAACCAGAACAAGGTTATCTTTGAGCAGGACGCAGAGGGTGGGATCGAACATCGGACCTGAACCTGGACGTCGGTCTCCTGATAGATGCACTTGCGGGTCGTCTGTCGGAAGAAAGTTCGAAAGCCCGTTTGCCAGAGTTCGCCGATGCAGTACGTGATCCGATGTGCGAGGAGGTCGCGCAGAGGAATGGACAGCCGCATGAGAGGTAGTTGTTACCCGCGGGGCGGCAATCATCTGCGCGCATCCACGCTCGATGCGGCACGAAGTTTGAGGAGACCTGTACCATGGCCAAAATTGAATATCTCATGCCCCGGGGACGGTGACTGTGGTTCAAGAGGCTTTGCTTGACCCCACGAGGCTTGAGCTCAATGCTTCTCAAGAATGATAGCTCGTCGTGGATAGTGTATTCACTTATTGGCCAACAGCCTTGCGCAGAGCCTCATTCATGCGGCTCTGCCAACCTTTGCCAGTAGCCTTGAAGCGTTGAACCACATCCTGATCGAGCCGGATCGTAACCGGTGTCTTGGGATCGTCGATACGCGGTCGGCCCCGAATGGCCTTCTCCATCTTGGCGGCCATTTCCGGGAGGGCTTCTTTGAAGGGTTTTGCCTTGGCAAGTTGTTCATCGGTGGCTTCTGGCGCATCAGGATCACTTGCGATCATCTTCTGGATTGCTGCCTCTTCTTCCTGAGTGAGAGGGCGCTTAGAGGAAAATTTGATACCCATCATAGCTTCCTTTCCTTTTGGCTTGCTGGACGCATGGAGATAACGGAGAGGCTTCCGAACCAATCGGCTTGAAGACGACGACGATAATGATCTGACCGTTGAATTCGCCGATTGCCATCAAGCGATCTGCCTTGGTAGGGAAGACCTTGGCCGACAAGAAGAATTCTAAATGCAAGTGTTGAGTTTCAATTGAGTTTGAACCAGTTTTCCATTTCGCTCTGATCCAATTGCGAGACAGATACCATTGTGTTTTCAAGAGCATGAATTCAACTGACTGGGACATGGTCAAACGGAAAACTGGTTCAATTTGAGATGAAATTCAACAGAATATTGTTACGAACCTTTTGCGTGTGCGCGCCCATGATAGTATCGATGGTTATTTAAGAGCGCTTACCTTAACTTAATGCTTATTTAAGCTAAGGGCCAATTGCTTAAATAACACTGCGCCCGCATAATTGGGCATGTCCGAATCAGATTCTAACCTTCGGCTAGGCCGCTTCGTCAAGACCCCTGTTGCGGGCGAAATCGTGCGTGCCTTCGTGCCGCCTTCACTGCCGCCCGAACCGCCGATCGACGTGCTGGCCCTTCTGGAGCGGCTAGGCCTGGCCGAACGCGCGTTGGGTCGTCTGGACGGGATCACGATGTTGCTCCCGCGTCAGGAGCTGTTCCTCTACATGTATGTAAGGAAGGAGGCCGTCCTTTCATCCCAGATCGAAGGCACACAATCGACTCTTTCGGACCTGCTCCGCTTCGAGACCGAGGCGCAGGTCGGCCAGCCGATTGACGACATCCGCGAAGTCTCGAACTACGTCGATGCGATGATGTATGGGCTGGAACGGCTGGAGGAGCTACCGCTGTCACTGCGTCTGATCCGCGAGATGCACGAACGCTTGCTACAAAGCGGACGCGGCGGGACGAAAAATCCCGGCGAGTTTCGACGGTCTCAGAACTGGATCGGCGGCTCACGTCCCGCCAACGCGCTGTTCGTACCGCCGCCGCCGACCGAGATGGACGATTGCCTCGATGCGCTTGAGCGCTTCATGCACGAGGACGGCTCCCGTCTACCCGCTCTCATAAAGGCCGGACTGCTGCATGTCCAATTTGAGACCATCCACCCGTTCCTTGATGGCAATGGCAGGATCGGCCGCTTGCTGGTGACGTTGTATCTCTGCGTCAACGGTGTGCTGCGCAAGCCACTCCTCTATTTGAGCCTGTACCTGAAAACGCATCGCGCCGACTATTACCGCCTTCTTCAAGAGGTGCGCGAGCACGGGGCGTGGGAAGCCTGGCTCGATTTCTTCCTTACCGGAGTTGCGGAAACGGCCAATCAGGCGTTCGAGGCCGCTACCCGTATTGTTGATCTGTTCAAGGAAGACCGCGAGCGGATTACGACAGAGAGCGACCGGGCAGGCTCCGCACTGCGTATCCACGATTTGTTCCAGCAGAACCCGTTCCTGACGGCCAACCAGCTCGTCCAACAAACAGGGCTTTCGGCTCCGACCGTGAATGCGGCACTCGCCGATCTGGAACGGTTTGGCATCGTTGAGGAAATCACCGGGCGCAAACGGGGGCGCGTGTTCAGTTACCGGCGATATCTCGCCATCTTGAGCGAGGGAACCGACCCGCTCCCCATGACGGCTTAAAAGGGGAGTCCGTGCCGATAAAAACTACATCCGCCGCACAATTCGCGACCGCCTTCACTTGGCGTTTTCCTTGGACTGGTATTCGTCAAACAGTGCCATGATCTGTCGCATCATGACATGCATGGGGTCATCACCCATTTCCTGTGTGATCGAAACCAGCTGAGCCGGGAGGAAATCCGGCAGGCAACAGGGTATGGTCTTGAGGACGTCGCTGCGGTGATGCGTGCGCTCGCCACCATTGCCGAAGGCGTCGATATTTCGTTTCGCACGCGGCCCATGCTGTCGGATGTCGCGGACGAAATGGTGCTGGAAGCTGCATTGAACGGGCAGGCGGAGGCCATCGTGACGCACAATGTCAAGGATTTCCGTCCGGCACTTGGACTGGGTATGACCGTGATAACACCGGGAGAGATCGTCAGGAGACTGAACACATGACGCAGACCCAACGCTATAAATATCCGCTGCAACTTCCGCAATCCTTGAAGGAGACCGCCGCGCGTCTGGCGCAGGAGGATGGTGTGTCGCTCAATCAGTGGATCATTTCCGCCGTCGCACAGAAGATCGGGGCCGTGGAGACGGCCAGCGAATTCCTCAAGGCACGTGCGGGTACGACGAAACGCGGTGCTCTGACAGGCTTTCTGGACAAAGCGCCGGATGTTATGCCCGTGCCGGAAGACAAGATGTGATGCAATGATGTGCTGGCAGGCATCTACGGTGAAAGCCTTTTTTGCTTGCTTGAGGGGGCCGGAACGAAGCCGCCCCTCAAGGCCGAGCCGCTTACCGCGGTGGCGCGTTCCGCGTCAGCCTTGACCGGCCGGCTCCGTCCCGGCGAGGGCTTGTGAGGCAGGAAGGCGGGCCTGCGCTGACAGGCAGCGCCAGCCGCGACGAGCCATGCAGACGCAGTGCATTGCCGAGTGAAGGGGAACCGATTCATGACCCGTGCCGCCCTCTATGCCCGCTATTCGTCCGACAATCAGCGGAAGCCTGCGCTCCCGCTTCGGTCGCGTGCTGCTCTTCGACCCGACCAATACGAAGTCGGCGGCCTATAATCCACTGCTCGAGGTGCGGAAAGGCGAATGGGAAGCCAGGGATGTGCAGAACGTTGCCGATGTGCTGGTGGATCCCGAAGGCTCGCTGGAGAAGCGGGAATCACTGGGAGAAGACATACCACTCGCTGCTGGTCGGCGCGATCCTGCACGTCCTCTATGCCGAAAAGGACAAGACGCTCGCCGGCGTTGCCGCCTTCCTCTCTGATCCGCGCCGGCCGATCGAGTCGGCGCTATCCGCCATGATGACCACCCCGTACGTCGGCGAGAAAGGCCCGCATCCCGTCATTGCCAGCGCCGCCCGCGAACTGCTCAATAAATCCGATAACGAACGCTCCGGCGTGCTCTCCACTGCGATGAGCTTCCTCGCTAATCTCCTTATACAGGGTCAAGCGCCCTAAATTGACATCCAGGCTGGAACCTATCCGCCTCTCCCAACAATATAGAAATCATCGGGCGCTTGCGCCGCTCACAAAGCATTCATGCCATCTCCTTTCAATCCGGTCGAACCGAACGGGGCCGCTATTCAGCGGCCTCCCGGATCGTCCCGACGATCCATTCATTCAGGCTCTTGCCCGATGCTGCTGCGGCAATGACTGCGGCGGCATGGTCGTCAGGCGTGAGGCGGACATTGAACTTGCCAGAGAACTTCCGACGCGGCTCGATGCCCTTCTCCCGGCACATTTCGAGATACACGGCCAGCGACTTGCGGCCTTCCTCAATCAGATCGTGGACGCTCTCGGCATAGAAGTCGGCCCCACCATTCAGGCCGACAAACTCGCCGCGCAGCATCTGAATCTCGGGATCGAAAGCGATGACTGCCTTCTCACCATTGATTTCAACGACATTGTTCATGGCTTTACTCCGTGTTCGTCCAGCCATTTACGGATGCTGGCAACCGCACCTTTGTCCGTATCCGGTGACGGATGCGGGCGATGAAAGACGCGCACTTCGCCGAACAGGAACACGCCGACGCGCGAACCTTCCCGCTCGCTGACTTCCGCCCCGAGAACTACAAACAGCGCCTCTATGTCCGCCCAGCGGATCGAACCGTTGACTGGGCGGGCGAAGATCAGTTCCAGCGTGGCTCTGTGACGCTTTTTCATGGAGTATCCAGTATCATTTTTTAGTACCGTTTTCAAGCTCGATTTTGGCTCCCGAATCGGGCGATCCAGCGTCGGGGCCGAACATTTCATCGAACAGGTCGCCGAACCATCGCTCGAACACCTCGATCTCGGTTTCCGTGACCGGAACGGGATCGGGCCAGTCGTCGGTCACGGTCCATGTGGTGAGGGCGTGTTTCGGCGGCCTGCCGGAGAATGGCCACGGGTAAATGTGACGGCTTGCCAAAACCTGATGCAAAATCTTCCAACCGCGCCTCCAATCAAAGCGCATAGATTCCACCGTTCGCACAATGGCTAAAGCTTATCTGACTTCGCTGCTCTGCAACTGTTGTGAACTGATGTGAAAAAGATTTTCAAATTGAAATATTTCTGATAACAATATTTTCATAAAGATAAAAACAAACGGGAACCACGTGAATCTGTCAACTTTGATCGGGTCGTGCCGGGGTAGTCTGACCTCAAACCAGCAGAAGATCGCAGATTTTGTGCTCGCCAATCCATTCGCGGTCGCGACAATGGGTATTGAGGAGCTTGCACAGGCAACCTCTACCTCGTCGGCAACGATTACCCGTTTTGTGCGGGCGCTCGGATTGGGGAGCTTTACAGATTTCAGAGGGCTCGCGGTGCAAGGCTATCAGTCATTGCTGCGCCCCGTGGAAAATGTCGACCGCGCCCGTCACATCCCGCCCGGAAAAATTGCGGAGGACTCCTTCCAAAGTGCGGCGGAAAGCCTGCGGCAGGTTATGAGTGAAGCCGGGAATACCGCATGGGAGGGCGTTGCCGCCCAGATGATGCACGCGCCGCGTGTTGCCTTTCTCGGTTTTGGCGTCAGTGCGAACATGCTGCAATATCTCGCTGATAAATCGATCCTTTCTACCCAGTCGCAGATCATGCTGAACGGGGCAGGCGGGCTTGAACGTGTTGCCCAGAAAGTGCTTCGGCTGGGGCCTGGAGATCTTGTGATAGCGATGGCCTTGCCACGCTATTCACAGGCAACCGTTGATTTTCTGAAACTCGCGAGGGGCAGGGGAGCCTATTGCATTGCCGTAACCGATGGCCCTGCCTCGCCGCTGTGCCCACACAGTCATGAACAGATTTTTGTGCCTGCGAGCCACCCCGTTTTGCACAGTTCGACGATTGGGGCACTCGCTGCCTTCGAAGCGATTATTGCCGTGCTGACGGCACATCATCAGAGCGTCTCGGATGCCGTCTCCGTAACGCGCTCTCTCATGCCCTATCTTTATGCGGAGGATGAAGATCTGCCGCAGTCCAAATCGAGGACCACGGATGTCAGTGAAACCGAATAAGCCGGTAGAAGCACCGATCGTACGCGTTGAAAATGTCAGTGTTGATTTCAAGGGCGATGATGGCACGTTTCGTGCGGTCAGGAATTTGTCGTTCGAGATCCGACCGGGTGAAACGCTGGCAGTTGTGGGCGAATCCGGATCCGGTAAATCTGTCACCTCTCTTGCGATCATGCGCCTTGTGGAATTCGGTGGCGGCAAGATTACGGAAGGCGCTATCGAATTTACCAACCGCGATGGAGTTACACACGACCTTACCAGATTCGCGCTTGATGAGATGGAAGGTATTCGCGGCAACGATATCGCGATGATTTTCCAGGAGCCGATGACCTCTCTCAACCCGGTTTTTACTGTTGGCGAGCAGATTGCCGAAGCGGTGCGTTTGCATCAGAAATGTTCTTCTGCTGAAGCACGGGCTGAAGCACTGCGCATGTTGGAAAAGGTCCGTATTCCCGATGCCAGGCGCATACTTGACCGTCATCCGCACCAGTTGTCGGGTGGCATGCGTCAGCGTGTCATGATTGCCATGGCTCTTTCTTGCCGGCCGCGCCTGCTGATTGCCGATGAGCCTACCACGGCTCTGGACGTCACCATTCAGGCGCAGATTCTGCGTCTCATCCGCTTGCTGCAGGAAGAGATGGGCATGGCCGTACTCTTCATCACTCACGATATGGGCGTTGTGGCGGAAGTCGCAGACAAGGTACTTGTTATGCGTAGCGGCGAGAAAGTGGAAGAAGGCACAGTAGAAACCATTTTTGCTGCACCGCAACACTCTTATACCCGCGCGTTGCTTGCCGCAGTGCCACGTCTTGGAGCCCTTAACGGTGAAAACCTTCCGCGTCGTTTTCCTCTATTGAAAGCAGATGACAGCGGCTCGGACAGTTTTGCCGAGTATCCTCCGCAAGACACGATCAAATCACCTGACCCGGTATTGCAGGTGCGTGATCTGGTGACACGGTTCGATATCAGGAACGGGCTCTTCTCGAAACTCACTGGTCGCGTGCATGCTGTGGAACAGGTCAGTTTCAGTTTGCACCAGGGTGAAACACTGGCGCTGGTCGGTGAATCGGGTTGTGGCAAGTCAACGACCGGACGCACAATTATGATGCTTCAGGAAGCCACTTCTGGAGCGGTCCTCTACAATGGCAAGGATATTTTCAAACTTGGAAGAGCGGAAAAGCAATCCATTCGCCGCAAGATCCAATACGTCTTTCAGGACCCGTTCGCATCCCTCGATCCGCGCCTGACTGTAGGCTTTTCAATTGCGGAACCGTTAATCACCCACGGACTCGCAAAAGGGGCGGAAATTCACGAGCGTGTAGTGGAATTGCTTCGGGATGTAGGTCTGCGGCCAGAACATGCACATCGTTATCCACATCAGTTCTCGGGCGGGCAACGTCAGCGCATCTGTATAGCGCGTGCTCTTGCGGGAGACCCCGATATTCTCATTACCGACGAGGCGGTTGCCGCGCTTGATGTCTCCATTCAGGCTCAGGTCATTAATCTGATGATGGAACTGCAGGAAAAACGCGGACTTTCCTACATATTCATCAGTCACGACATGGCGGTTGTTGAGCGGATATCCCATCGTGTGGCGGTGATGTATCTCGGGCAGATCGTTGAAATTGGTCCGCGGCGCCAGATTTTCGAGAATCCACAACATCCCTATACGCGACGGCTTCTCTCTGCGGTTCCAATTGCCGATCCCCAGCGACGTGAGCGCAGTCGCCCGCTTATCGAGGGGGAAATCCCAAGCCCGGTGCGTTCACCGGACGACATGCCGCTCGTCAGCTCTCTTATCGAGGTGGAGCCTGGCCATTTCGTAGCACGCCATCCCATCGGCGATTTTCATTGATCTTAGGAAGGAGTTGACAATGAAACTGAAGAACTTGCTGTTTTCGTCGGCGTTGGCCGCCGTGATGATGCTCCCGGGCGCGACGGCCTGGGCGAAATCCCTTACCGTTGCGGTACCAAATAACCTGACAGGTCTTGATCCAACGAACATCAATGACACGCTGTCGCAGACCTCGCTTCGTCTTATCTATCAGGGTCTTTTTGGCTTCGACAAGGATATGAAACTCATTCCTCTGCTGGCAGAAAGCTATGAAGCCAATGGCGAAGCGACCGAATTTACCATCAAGATTCGCAAAGGTATCAAGTTCCACGACGGCTCGGATTTCAATGCCGAAGCAGTCAAGGTCAATATCGAACGTCTTGCCAACCCAGACAACAAGCTTTCGCGCCGCAGCCTGGTCTCAATGGTCAAGGAAGTGCAGATTGTTGACGATGCTACAGTCAAATTGATCCTCAAGGAACCGTTTGGCGCGATGATCGCTTCGCTTGCTCATCCAGGTGCTATGATCATTTCACCGGCCGCGCTTGAAAAATATGGCAAGGAGATCGGACGCAATCCGGTCGGAACCGGCCCGTTCAAGTTCAAAAACTGGTCGGCAGATACGCTTGAAGTCGTGAAAAATGACAACTACTGGAAAGAGGGGCTTCCCAAGATCGATGGCGTTACGGTTCGTTCAGTGCCGGAATCGGGCGCGCGCTTTGCAATGCTCCAGACGGGTGAAGCCCAGTTTATCCCTTCCTTCCCTCCTGAACTGATGCAGGTCGCCGAAAAGAACCCGAATGTCGAGGTCGACAAAGATCCTTCTATCGTCGAGTGGTACGTTTCTCTCAATAATCTGAAAAAGCCTTTCGATGACGTTCGCGTCCGGCACGCGCTCAATTACGCCGTAGACAAGAAAGCCTATTGCAAGATCGTCTATAACGATCTTTGCGAGCCGGCAGATTCGATCATTCCCAAGAACCTTGCTTTCCATGTTCCGGTTGGCAATTACGAGTACAATCTCGACAAGGCCAAAGAATTGATGACGGAAGCAGGCCTGGAGAATGGTTTCGAAACGGAAATCTGGGCGAACTCCAATACGGAATCCATACGTGCGGTTCAGTTCATCCAGCAGCAACTGGCACAGATCAATGTGAAGGTGAACGTAATGCCGCTTGAGGCTGGCGTTGCTGCGCAGAAAATCTGGTCCATCGAGAAGCCGGAGGATGCTGCCGTACAGATGTATTATGGCGGCTGGTCTGCTTCGACAGGTGATGCCGATTGGGGTATTCGTCCGCTGCTTTATGGCCAGAGCTTTCCGCCAGCAATGTTCAACGTTGCTTACTTCAAGGACGCAAAGGTCGATGCTGCCATCGAAGGTGCAATCAGCACGGCTGATCCGGCCAGGCGGGCAGAATTCTACGCGGACGCACAAAAGGCCGCCTGGGAAGGCGCGCCCTGGATATTCCTCGGTGTGAACCAGAACCTATCGGCCAAGACCAAGTCGCTTTCCGGCGTCTATATGCTTCCCGATCGTGGTTTCCTGCTCGAAGAAGCAGCATTTGCTGACTAACAGCTCGTGAAAAGAGCGCTGGCCTTTGGGGGCCGGCGCTACCTTTCCGAAAGGGAATTTATGTTTTCCTATCTCATCAAACGGCTTGTTGCCACCCTACCTGTCATCGTGCTGGTGATGGTTTGCGTTTTCGCCTTTGTGCATATGCTGCCAGGCGATCCCGCCCGCCTCGTGGCAGGGCCTGACGCCAGCCCGCAGGATGTTGCCGCAGTTCGTTCGTCGCTTGGGCTGGATAGACCGTTGCCGGAGCAATTCACGCGCTATATAGCGCGCGCAGCTCAGGGCGACTTCGGTGTTTCGCTGAAAACGCGTCGTTCGGTCACCGAGGAGATTGGCGAACGCCTGATGCCTACCGTCTGGCTCACCGTATTTGCAATGCTCTGGTCATCGCTTCTCGGTTTGCTCATTGGCGTGATTTCCGCAGTAAAACGGGGCAAATGGCCTGATTATGCCGGAATGATCGTTGCAGTATCCGGCATTTCATTTCCGCCATTCTGGCTGGGCCTGTTGCTGATCAATATCTTTTCGGTGAAACTTGGCTGGTTTCCGACCGGCGGGTACGGTACGTGGCAGCATTACGTGATGCCTTCATTCACCCTCGGGGTAGGAGTTGCAGCCGTGATGGCGCGCTTTACCCGCTCAGCGTTTATCGAAATTGCGCGGGAGGATTATGTTCGCACAGCACGTGCCAAAGGCGTGCCGGAGCGCAGGGTCATATGGAAACATGCGCTGCGCAACGCTTTGATCCCAATTATTACAATGGTCGGTCTGCAATTCGGCTTTCTGCTCGGTGGATCGATTGTGGTCGAAAGCGTTTTCTCTTGGCCAGGTGTAGGAAGACTGCTGGTCGATTCCGTTTCCTATCGCGATTATCCCGTCATACAGGCATTGATCCTGCTGTTTTCGCTACAGTTCATCTTCATCAATTTGCTGGTTGACGTTCTTTATGCCTTTGCAAACCCGGAGATCCGCTACAAATGAGCACGACAACCGTTTTGGTGGAACCCTCCCAGAAAATGCGCAGACCATTAGCTGAATTCTGGCGGCGGTTCAAAAAGCAGAAGGTGGCCCTCGTGGCGCTCGTCTTCATCATTGCTTTGGTACTGGCGGCAATTCTGGCTCCCGTGCTCGCGCCCTACGATCCGAGTACACCCGACTATAATGCTGTTCTGCAAGGACCCAGTGCCGGGCATTGGGCAGGAACGGATGCCTACGGACGGGACATATTCAGCCGTATTATCTGGGGTGCGCGCATTTCGCTTGCCGTTGGCTTTCTTTCGGTGACGCTGGGTGCTCTTTTTGGTGTCACTCTGGGTATCGTTTCCGGGTTTTACGGCGGTTGGGTGGATTCGATTATCATGCGATTCTGCGATCTGCTGCTTGCTTTCCCAGGCATTCTGCTTGCTATAGCTGTAATTGCCGTGCTCGGACCTGGTATTACCAATGTGATCTACGCAGTCGCAATCTTCTCTATTCCGGTTTTTGCCCGACTTGCGCGCGGTACGACGTTGCAGTTGAAGCGAACCGTCTATGTCGATGCATCGCGGGCCATCGGCGTGGCTGATCGCGTTATCATGCTTCGTCATATCTTGCCCGGCACCTTGCCAAACGTCATCGTCTATTTTTCGATGCGTATAGGCACCTCCATTCTGACAGCCGCTGCCTTGTCCTTCATCGGTCTCGGCGCACAACCGCCAAGTCCCGAATGGGGCGCCATGCTGGCTGATGGCCGGACCTATATGGGCGTAGCTGACCATTTGACGTTATTCCCCGGCATCGCAATTTTTGTCACCGTGCTGGGCTTCAATCTTTTTGGCGATGGCTTGCGCGACGCGCTCGATCCGAAGCTACGATCCGACTGAGGAGCGGTTGTTATGCGAATCTATATCTCCGCCGATATTGAGGGAGTTGCAGGTGTAGTTGCTCCAGCGCAAGGGCAGGCTGGTCATGCGGAATATGAGAAGGCGCGCATTCTCATGACCGAGGAAGTAAACGCCGTAATCGAGGGGTTGGTAGAAGCGGGCGCGACCGAAATCCTTGTCAACGACTCTCACGGGCCGATGACAAATATCCTGCCATCTCTGCTGCATCCGGCAGCCGATCTGCTTCTGGGCAAGCCTAAACCGATGAACATGGCCTGCGGTTTGACGGCTGAGTTCGATCTGTTCCTTATGGTCGGGCATCATTCCATGGCCGGCAAGGGTGGGGTGCTTGCTCACACCACAAACGGTTTTGCCTTCCGGGAAGTCCGCATCAACAACTTGCCTTACGGGGAACCGGGTATTTACGGTGCTTATGCTGGAGAGCTTGGCGTTCCAGTTGGTCTGGTTTCCGGCGATGATTGCACGAGGGACGAGAATATTGGATTTTTCCCGGATGCTGAATTTATCGTTGTCAAACAATCTTTCGGTCACCGGGCTGCGCGACAGATATCCGTTCAGCGGGCGCGCGCTATGCTAAGGGAAGGGGCGATACGTGCAGTCCGAGAAGCTGGTAGTAAAAAAGCCTTCCGGCTGAATGGGCCATACAAGACAGAATTCTTGATGAGCAATGCGGCACTCGCCGATCAAATGGCAATACTCCCCCCAGCCAGACGGGTTGATGCCGTCACGGTGGGTTTTGATTGTGTGACAATGGCAGAGGTGGTCGGCTGGATGACGGCACTTTCCGCCATGAGTTTCGCGTTGCGCTGACGCGATTGGATAAAGCAGAACTCCTTCCACATTGAGGTTAGAATGTCTGAAACGATGCCGGTTATCGCGCTGCATGGTGGTGCGGGAACGATACTGAAATCTATTATGACGCCGGAGCGCGAAGCGGCCTATCATGCTGCCTTACGCGCCTGTCTCGAGGCGGGGCTAAATATTCTGCGCGAGGGTGGCACATCGCTCGATGCTGTAACGGCTTCGGTCATGGCATTGGAAGACGACCCGTTGTTCAACGCGGGACGTGGCGCGGTCTATACCACCGACAGCACCCACGAAATGGATGCGGCCATCATGAATGGAATGACGCGTGAATGCGGTTCGATTTCAGGAATTTGCGGCCCGCGTCACCCCATACTTGCTGCACGCGCGGTGATGGAAACGACCGAGCATGTATTTCTGGCCGGTGATGGCGCCAGGCGTTTCTGTGAAAATGCCGGTCTTGAAATGCAAAGCCCGGAATGGTTCGGTACGGAACATCGGCTCCATGCCCTCAAGGTCGAAATGGACCGTCGCAAGAAGGGGCTTCCCGATGACGGCGATCCTGCTCGCAAGCACGGAACCGTCGGGGCGGTCGCGCTCGATCGCTTCGGTCATCTCGCTGCAGCAACTTCTACAGGTGGCATGACCGCCAAGACGCCCGGTCGCGTCGGTGATAGTCCCGTTATTGGCGCCGGAACCTGGGCGGACGATGCCACTGCGGCCATTTCGGCAACTGGACATGGCGAATATTTTATTCGCCGGGCGGTTGGACACGAGATAGATGCGCGTATGCGCTGGGCAGGGCAGGACTTGCACAAAGCAGCAGGCGACGTCGTGACCGAACTTGGTGAAATCGGCGGTTCAGGCGGGCTTGTGGCCGTGGACGCAAAGGGCAATATCTGCCTGCCCTTCAATAGCCCGGGCATGCATCGTGCATGGTGCGGTGTGGACGGTGTCGTTCATACCGGAATCTATCACCATTGATTTCGTATGCACACCCGTGTCAACGGCGGAATAAAATCAGGCCAAAGGGCGGTGTAAAAGTAGGCCGCTGGCGGCGTCGGCGATTTTGCGAGGGTTTCAGCCGGCCTTACTGGCTCGGCTTTGCGCGAGACGATAACTGTCGCCGTTCAGGGCGCCTCGAAGGCGCGTATCACCAGTGGAGGAAGGATCCCCCCAGATAATTGTCTATAGGTCTGGTAGTTAACAAGCGGCTTGCCGGGCAACCGGTCGGGCTGAAGCCTCGTGACAAAGGCCGCCATGGGTGGTCGAGCTATGCCACCTGGAGGCCCTTGGGTATTGGAAATGATTGGCACAGTGAACCGTGCAGCCGGGAGAGCCTGTGCCACCGTCGGTCTTGGAGATAGGCCAGAAAAGGCGAGCGAACGAATGCAGATCAGCCAACGGCAATCACGCTGGCGACAAGCCGGATGCTGATGACAAGGCCGATGCCGCCAAACGGCTTGGCGCAGTGGTATTATCCAGTGCCCAGCTGACCGGCAGGCAGATGGCGCGCGAGGATTTCGAAAAGTCCCTGCGGGCTGCAAATGACAATCAAAGGGATAAGAGTTGGAAATCGGGCTCGATAATCAGGACGATGAATAACGTCCACATTCCGTTTCTCCGTTGAAGATACAATATAGAAATGATATCTAGAAAGTGTGTCTATATGAGGAGATTACCATGGCCTTGAGCATCAAGACCGATGAAGCAGACCGGTTGGCGCGGGAACTATCCCGTCTTACCGGCGAGACCATGACTGACGCTATCACTCAGGCCATGCGAGAGCGACTGGACCGGCTTCGTGCCGAGCGCGAGGCGCAGCGCGATTACGTTGCGCGTATGAAAGCTTTCGTTCGTGAGCGTGCCAGTCGTTATGACCGCCGTCCGGTTACGAAACAGGAATGGGACGAAGCCGTCGGCGATACCTTAGAAGAGCCAGGCTATCATCAATGATGATTGTCGACGCATCAGCGATCATAGCGATCCTCTTCGATGAGGTGGAAGCGCCGGAGTGCATGGATGCTCTCCAGTCTGATACGGCGCGTCTGATATCGGCGGTGAATTACGTCGAGGCCGGTACAGTTCTTGCGGGCAGGATCAGGGAGGGAGATCGGCATGCTGCGATTGCCGATCTGGATGCATTCCTTGCTGATTTCGGCATCTTGGTTGCGTCCATCGATGACAGGCTTGCACGAGCTGCGATGAAGGCGCGGGTGGAATACGGCAAGGGATTTGGAACGAGAGCCGGTTTGAACTTCGGTGATTGTTTTGCCTATGCCTTGGCAAAGCGGCATTCCGCTCCCCTTCTCTATGTCGGTGATGACTTTGCGCTGACTGACATTCAATCCGCGCTATCACGCGGCCCCTGCCAAGGCTAGCGCTTAGCCTTCATGCTGCGGAAGCGAGCAGCTTGGCCCGTTCGATCCGCTCACGCTCGCGCGGCGAATGCATCGCTTCCCACAAATCCGTCCGGCGCTGCACGTTCACCCAGAAGTCAGGGCTATTGTCGAACACACGCGCCAGAATGAACGCGGTCGGAGCCGTCACCGTACGGCGGTCGTTGCAAAGCTCGTTCACATACTTGCGCGGAACCCCCATCGCCCCGGACAACGCCGATTGTGTCAATTCCCAAGGCTGCATGAACTCTTCCACCAGAATTTCACCAACTGTCGCGGGCTTACGTACGGTCATCGGCATTTTCGTCACCTCAACGATAGCTGTGATCGTCCAGATAAAGGCCGGACGCTTCACCCTTATTTCCACCTCATCGGAACGCCAACCGCTATTGCTTGGTGACGTGGATGGAATGAAAACCCTCAAGATTGCCTTTCACCGTCTGATTTCGTCAAGCTTCGCCCGGGAACATAGTTGCGTGCTCTCGACGAGAGTGCATATGGGCCAGACGACCTTCATCAAGAAAGGGTTCCGTCAAGGTGACCCCTCGGGTTTCGGATTGCGCAGTTTCCTGATCGATGATGCTGGCAATCCAAAGAGTTAACTTCGCCCACGCGAACACAAGAACATCCAGACCGATCGCGTCATTCTTAAACCGGGACCACCAGAGGAACTCGAAGTGGTCAAGCGCATCTACACCGATTTCGTAGAACGCGGATTGACCGAACCGCAAGTTGCCAGTCGCCCGGCGTGACGGATCATGGTTTGCGCGAAACGGCCGCAGCAAGGCCTCGGGATGTATCGCTCACCACATTTCAATGCAAAAGCGCGCCGGCTAGGGATCAACGTTTCGTTTGTCATGGGTGTTCCTGCGCCGTTTCGGAATTTGCCTGCCAACGGTTATATGACCGATGGCAGGCTGGCGATACAATCTATACGCTGCTAGGGGCTACAGGGCAAAATTAGCCTGAATAATTCATGTCGAGTTGACGGATGTAGCCTAACCTTTTGAAACAGCGTAAGAAATGGTTGTCGAAGCCGATCCGTGCAGTTTCCGGGAGACTACATCCGCCATGAACGATCATACGGTGCCGCTGAGCGGTTTGTCACCCATTGATGGCAAGAATGTTGTTGCCCGGTTTGACGGCGGAATGCTGTCATCGGATGGTGGCCTTCTGGCTTTGAATGAAGTCGAGAAGCGCTATCGTATTGCCGAGCGCCTGGCAGGCTGCATCAAGGATCCGCGCCGTTCAGATCAGATTGTACATGGTCTTTCGACGATGATCAGCTTCCGCATACAGATGATTGCAGCAGGTTATGAGGATGGCAATGATGCCAACCGGCTTCGCAGCGATCCGGTCTTCAAGATGGCGCACAATAGTTTGCCCTCAGGCCGGTCGCTGGCCTCTCAATCAACGATGTGTCGGCTGGAGAACCTTCCGGGCGTTCGTGAACTCCTCGCCATGGGCCAGGCCATGATCGACCTTTACTGCGCCTCCTTCCGGCAGGTACCGAAGCGGATCGTGCTTGATATTGATGATACTTTTGATGCTGTTCACGGTTGCCAGCAGCTTCGCCTGTTCAATGCCCATCATGACGAATACGGTTTTCAGCCGATTGTCGTCTTCGATGGTGACGGCCGGTTCGTCGCCGCAGTGCTACGCCCGGCCAAGCGACCAGGCGCGCTGAAATCCGCGCCCACCTGCGCCGCCTTGAACGGATGATCCGAAACAACTGGCCCAATACCTGTATTCTGATCCGGGCCGACAGCCATTACACCAGCCCACTCGTCATTGACTGGTGTCGCGCCAATGACGTTGACTTCATCCTTGGCGTGGCGCCGACCACGACACTGCGCAAGCGCTTCGAGACCTCGGCAAAGGCGGGCAAGGTGCGCAGGTTCACGGAATTCTTCGATGGGGCGGCGAGCTGGAGCCGGGTGGAACGCATCATCGCGCGTATGGAAGCTGGTGCCCAGGGGACAGATACCCGCTTCATCGTGACCAACCTCACAGGCAACAGACCGAAAACGCTTTATGAGGGCGTCTACTGCCGACGTGGCATGGCCGAGAACCATATCAAGTCGTGGAAGACGCATCTGGCGGCTGACCGCACGTCTTGCACCAGAGCCACCGCCAACCAGTTCCGCCTCTTCCTGCATGCTGGGGCCTATTGGCTGATGTGGGGCCTGCGCGCTGCGATGCCGAAACGCTCACGCTTCGCCGTCGCTCAGTTCGACACATTGCGGCTGCGCCTGATCAAGATCGCAGCGCGAGTGATCGAAATGAAGACCCAGATCCGTCTCCATC
This sequence comes from Ochrobactrum sp. BTU2, assembly GCF_024539785.1. Lineage (NCBI taxonomy): Bacteria > Pseudomonadati > Pseudomonadota > Alphaproteobacteria > Hyphomicrobiales > Brucellaceae > Ochrobactrum > Ochrobactrum sp. BTU2. Next base: position 41,371 of record NZ_JAHWRG010000009.1, read on the forward strand.
TGCCGACCTCTTGCCCAAGCCAGAATATCCTGCGCCTCGTGCTTGAACGCATTCCAAAGCTGGCAACGTAAAAAAAGGGCGTAAACGCCCCGAAACCTCAACCCGTTCGTCGCAACTTCCAAACCCAGATGACACAACGACCGGTTAAAACCGGCGAATGTCCCCCTGTGAAAAACGCTCACTTCGGCACACGGCAATTTGCACGATGCGCGCCATATCCATTCCGCTATGAATTAACCGGGTTAGCTGTTAGTGATGACGGACTTACTTCGTCATTTCATCGACCGTCTTCACGAGCATAGGCAGGCCGTCTTCGGGGGTAAGATCGCCCCGCATAACCTTGGCAATGATGTCGCGTTCCGCGCGCCAGATGCGCACCGACGATCCGGTCGGATAGCCCTCCCACGGGCGCGCCAGCTCGATTTGGGATGCCACTGTTTTGAAGCGCGGTTCCTTTTCGTAAAAAGGAGCAAGATAATCAGCGCCGTCAGCCAGTTTGTTCGTCGGCAGATATCCTGTCGTTTCTACCACGATACTCTGTCCTTTCGGACCGGTGGCGAATTTCAGATATTCCCAGGCCGCCTTTTGCACTGCCTCATCTTGTGAAAGAATGATGCCCGCCGCGCCGCCCGTCGGGAGGCCGCCATTTTCCTTATCGTCAACCGGTACTCTTATCGTGTTCAGTTTGAAGCGGTCTCCTACAAGACCGATAATCTGTGCAAGGCGGGCGGGTGTATCGATGAAATAGGCTGTTTGTCCGGCTGCGAATTGCTGGCGCGCCTGTTCAAATTCCAACAAATTCTCGCCGCCCTCAGTCACGATACGACGGAGAATTTTGAGGGCTGCCAGACCCTTTTCATTGTCGAAACCGGCATTTCCCGTTTCAGGCTCGACGAGCTGCGTTCCTTTCTGCCGCAAAATGGTCTGCCAGAGCCAATCGTCGGGCCAATCGTAGATTGTATAACCGATACCCGCCATCTTCGGGTCTGCGTCATGGATTTTCTTGGCGCGCGCCAGAAGATCGTCCCAGGTCGCCGGTACCTCCTTGGGGTCCAAACCTGCTTTCTCGACGGCGCTTTCATTGACGTAAAGAATTGGGAGCGACGCGTTGAAGGCCATACCGTATTTGGTACCATCTACAACGCCGATATCGAGCATGGACTGTGAATAATTCTCCGTTATCCAGTTTTGTGGTTCGGCATCCAGAAACGGCTTGAGGTCCACGATCTGATTGCGCTTGGACAAAGTGCGCGCAAGCTCGGGCATAAGATGATAGCCGGGAAAGTAGATGTCTGGAAGCTGATTGGTGACGGCCAGCCGCTGCATCAGGAGATGGCCTTCGTCGTAGTCCTTGGCAGGAGCCCGGAATTTTATCTTGATATCCGGGTGTTCCTTCATGAAGGCTTGCGAAATTGGATCATGGAACTTCGCGAAGCCGGATTGTGCGTAGAGCACGTCCAGTGTCACCTCGGAGGCGGGTGCCGTTCCCGCCATACAAAGCGTCAGGGTTCCGGCGGCGATGAATTTTGCTATATGTTTCATATGTTCCTCCCTGGATTAAGACGTTTATTTATTGAGGCTTCTTATTTGACACCGGTCATGGTGATGCCCTGGATGAAACGCTTGCGCGCAATCAGGAAGCAGATCACGAGCGGGGCTGTAAGCATGGTGGCGGCCGCCGTCAGGGCTCCATAATTCGAGCCAGTTTCCGCGTCTGCGAAGAGCAGCATGCCAAGCGGTGGCGGAGCGAGCTGATTGTCGGAAATGACGATGAGCGGCCAGTAAAGGTCGTTCCAATGCGCGACGATCGAAAATACCGCGAAAGCGGCGATTGCCGGCATGGCGCTCGGCGTGACGATGCGCCAGATGATTTCAAGCTCGCCCATGCCATCAAGTCGTGCGGCATTGCTCCCGGTAGTGCTTCAACTCTGACGACATTCAGTCTAGATAGGTTGAAACAGTTGTAAACGTTTAATTACAGATGTAAATATACTCGATATTGAAACCGTGGAATCAGCGATTTGTCCCGTACATTCTAACGGTCGCTATCTTTCCGTGCAGGACAAGCGCTGCTACACCAAAGCAGACAGGCAGAGGGTCCGCCTGGCGAGGCCCGGTTGGCAAATGAGGTTCTGAGGATGAACGGAAAGCCTTTGTTGAACGGTCCAGCTGCGCTCTCTGAAGAACAGATGCAGATGCGCGTTGTCTGGCAATATTTCATGGAAGGTCGCACACAGGGAGAAATCGCGCAGGCCTTCTCCACCAATCGCCTGCGCATCAACAAGATTATCGCCGAAGCGCGCCGGTCGGGGCTGGTGACGATCACGTTGAACTCGCGACTGGTGTCATGCGTAGAATTGGAGCGACAGCTCGTCGCCGATTTTTCGTTGCGCCACGCCAGTATCGTGCCGACGCCCGACAATCCTGATCTGGTGCCGGTGCTGGTGGGACAGGCGACCGCCGATTATCTCGTAGACCAGCTGAACACCACCGACATATCGGGGATCGGCGTGGGGTGGGGCGCGACATTGCGCGAGATGGTGCGTCACATGCCTAAGCTGAAACGGCCCGATGTTTCCGTTAATTCCGTCCTCGGCGGTCTCACGCACGGCATCGAGATCAACACCTTCGATATTGCGAGTGATCTGGCGCGACAGCTCAATGCGCAATGCGCTTATCTCGCCGCGCCGATTTACGCTGGCAGCCCCCAATCTCGCGACGCCATTGTCAGTCAGGACGTGTTCGAAAGCGCTTTTGAGCGGATCAGGAAGAACGACATCATCCTTGTCAGTATTGGCGACTTGACGATGCGTTCGCTGCTAATCCGCTACGGATTGCCGAGTGACGTTTCGTTGGATGAACTGATTGCAGCTGGTGCCTGCGGCGATATCGTCGCGCAGTTTATTGACCGGAATGGTAAGCCCATCGACCATCCGATCAACCGGCGCGCCATAGCGCCGTCATTCGAGACCCTAAAAAGCGTGCCGACTGTGGTGTTCGCGTCGGGCGGGCTTAACAAGGCAGAAGCGCTTGCTGCCGCGCTGCTCTCCGGCACCGGCAATGTACTCATTTGCGACGAGGAAACCGCGCGCCGTGCTCGGCAGATTGCGCTTGATGCATTAGGTGTTTAAGGCGAGTAGCCAGATCAGCTACCTTCCAAACTGTGCTGTGAGACGCTTATCATCTTTAGCGATAAATAGCTCTCCTCATCGCTGGCCGCTTTTCTCCAATCAGCGGAAACCATCAATCCAGCTTGGAAATCGCCAAATGCGAGCGATTTTGGGACATCAAGGGGAAAGATAACTACCGCATCAGGCTCCAAAAGCCATGCTTACGACCATGCACCTTTTTCAGATCCGCAACGTAGTCATCATGCGTTTTGAACTCTGCGAACTCTTCTATCTGATGTGCCAGAGACGCACATTCCATGAGATGTCGCGCGGCGTGCTTGTAACGACTGGAGCGAGCATAATTGAGTGTAAAGTCGATCATGGCACGCAGAAGGAGGGTCGCTGCCAGTGGATATTTTGCGCTTAGCACTTCTGCTGCAGGAGAGAGCAATTCGTAACGATCACCATCTAATCCGGCGGCTCGGTGCATTACCAATTTGGCTGCTTCGGCAGGAGAAGGATAGTTCAAAAAGAGTATTAATGCCTGCTGGACATCGGGATGGGTCTGAGCGTATGCAAATGCCTTTTCCTCAGCCTCCACATCGTCAAAATCCGGTAATCGGCGCACAAATTCCTTCAGCATCTCGTCATCGAGAGACTGTTCAAAGCATTGCCAGCGAAACTGTTGTGCTTCTTCACCACGACCGAGCATTCCAAGAGCGTCGGCTCGTGTCGCCTGCCAATCGTAGGGAACTTGATACCGCTCACCGATTTGTGCCTTGTCAAGGATTCTCAAAGCTTCCTCGGCTCGCCCTGCCGAAACCAGCCTCCTGCCGATCTCTGTCGCTACTGTGGGGACAATATGCGTGTGCTCGGCATGCTGAGCGATATACAGATCCACGTCACCTAACGCGTCAGCGATTTGCTGCAAGGACACTTTTGCTGTGAAGAATGCGCTACTCGCATAGACATCGTCACGATAAACAGGCTCGTTTGAGCTCAGCCCTGTCAGTTGTCTGCTTTCGTTGGTTCGTTTCGTGTCGCGTGTCTTCGTTCCGCCTTCGAATAGCTGCTGCAATTGCCGCAGCCCTTCTTCGCCAAGGGCCGGTACCATGGATGGGATCAATCTGTCGAATTGACTGTAGCCATTGTTATTCTGGAGTGCTGCATAAATTCGCCCGACAAGGCTCTCCGTGGAAATCTTGACCTGTCCAGCTATCCGTCCTGCGTCATCAATTGCCTGATGAAAGCTTTCGGTGAGCAATCCGCTACCGTCATGTGTGCGTTCGTAAATAGAATCTCCTAACAACAAAAACTGCCATATGAGTTCGAAAGCCTCATCGGGATTCGTCGGAGCTATTTTTTCGACGATTGTTTTACGCTGGGTTTCCAGATCGGATTTGACCGTCTTGACTTTCTGCCAGTCGATCCAACTCTTGGCGCGAGCGATACTGCTGAGACGTTTGCGAACCTCCCTGGCCAATTCTTCCCCGCTAGAGTTACCAGCAAGTTCCATTCGAAGACGTCGCTTGTGGTTGGCATTTCCGGTACTAATTTCGATCAGCAGTTCAGCCAGTTTCTCTACGCCGAGTGCTTCGAGATTTTTTGCATTGAGCGTCGTTTTGGATGCCATGAAATAAAAGCCATTCGATTAATGCATAGCTGAAATCTGAATAGCGGACTGAACAGGTTTTCACCAGCATGATTAACGGATTCTTGCCTGATTTGGAGAGTGCTCGTCTTGAATGTGAGAGCTGATGGGCAGAGGAAGAGATCCAGTTCGCGATTGACAAAGGCTCGTTGAGGCAACTGTTTGTCGTGATCTCCAGCCAAGACGCGAAAGCAATGGCAATAGGAACGAGATGATGAATAGTGACACGAGTAAGTTCCGGTCTGCTGTAAAAACAATGAGCTTGGAAGTGCTGGAAGACTAGTTCGAATCGGCGGATGCCCCTTTAGAGTGCATGCAATTAACTAATCTTGATGGCTTCTTGACGAGAATAGCTGTTGGCCACGACGAGATTCCGATAGGCGAATGGCTATCAGAGGTCTGGGGCGAGGATCCTGCATTCGTCGATGATGAGGAGAAATCTGCGGCCACCCAAGCTATCGTCAATCTCTATAATGAGATTGTCAGTCAGCTAGCGGAGGGTCTTGCTGAACCCATATTAATGCACATTGCAGAAACCGATGAGTTTATAGTTGACGGTTGGGTGAAAGGCTTTATGCGTGCGATTGCCTTGCGGCCGCGCCGATGGGAAAAGATGATGGGATCTGAAGCTGGTGTGCTTCTGGCTCCGGTCGTGATGCTGACTGACATAGACACATTTACTGATGGGGCAGATCTGGGATTTGACGATTTTTGCGGATCGAAGAGGATGCGATCTATGCGCTGCCTGACGTGATGGTTGCCATCGCTGATTACTGGAGTATGTCGGCAACCGAACGTGGTGAATTAACCTCTGAACTGAGAGCGATATTGAAAAGTCGGACGCAATGATCCTTGTCGATGTGGATCGGGCAAGAAATTCAAGAAATGTTGTGGTGCTCGCGGTTGAATAAACATGTATTCGGCTTGGGCCAGATTCCATGGAAGAAAAGTTGGTCATCAGGTTATATTTGTTTCACAAGATGCTCGCATCATCTCAATGTGTATCGTTGGGGCGATTGTTGAAAGGTTGGTCCGACCATTGAGCACCGCGATCCAGCCTGAAGAAGAGGCGGAGCTAAAAACCAATCTCGTTCAGGTTTGTTTGAGATTTGCCGTTCAGTTTGCCAGATGGCCATGGCACCTATCGCTTAGTTCGCCACGAAAGGTCATGACAGGGGAGCGTGGCCCCCGAGCAGAGATGAAGATCACGCTTTTGTATCGTTGCGATTCGCCGCTTTAACCGGACGGGAGGAAACTTTAAATGAAACGCAGTTTTGCGGCCTTTATCGTTTGACGAACCGGTTGACTTCCGCAGCCTCGTCCATTTCCTTTCGCCGGAAATAGATGGCGCGCCCACAGCGGATTGGACTGTGTCCCTGTACAATGATGATCTGCTCGTCTTTGCGCATCGACTGAGTAATTTCGTGCGGCATGATCAGGGGGCGGCGCTGTAAATTCAGGTTCTCAGATTTCCGCGAAGCGCTGTTTTTTGCATCCCAGCCGATATTGCGTGAACTGCTTTTCACTTCCACCGTCATTTCACCACATTGCGCCGAGACGTTTCGAGCGGTGTCGAGCGCCTTGATCGCGGCGTAGCTTGCGAAGGCGCATCCATCGATCCATGAGAGGGCACCGTCTTTGCCGAAATGTCGTTCAAGCTGGCCAACGGACTGGTACATCAACATCATGCTGATGCCGTATTTGCGTCCGCGATCGCGTGCTTCTTCCAACACGCGCATGTAGCCAAGCAGATCGACCTCATCGAGCATGAAGAGGGCACGGCGCTCAAATGCACCATCGGCCTCGATCATTGCATTGATCAGGGAGCCGATGATCACTCGCCCGATCCCCGGATAGGAACGCAGGATCGATGCGGGGATATTCAGAAATACGTCCTTCTTGCCGGTCGCGATTTCGGCGGATTTGAAACTGTCACCGCAGACAAGCGCCGCGTAATTGTCCAGTGACAGCCACTGGGTATCTTTTGAGGCGGTGGAATAGACGCCGGAGAAGGTCTGTTCGGTCATATTGACGAAAACGCCGAGCGTTTCGCGAATGAAGGTGGACCCAGAATGTTCCTGAACGTCACGGAGCATGGCAAGCACAGACGTTTCAGGTTCCGAAACGATCTGGCGCAGGCTACGTAGATTACGCCGTCCGGAAAACTCCGGCGACAACATCACATGGGCAAGGAGCCCGGTCAGGAGATTGTGCGCCTGGTTCTGGAAAAACGAACCGGTAGAGCTTTCGAAGCGAACGCTTTCCGACAAAAGCATATGGGCTATTCCAACAATGTCCTCCTCTTTCTTCGTGGAGGTCTCAATACCGTCAAGGACGTTGAAGCCCATGATCGGATTGGTTGGATCAAGCACCATCACGTCGCGCTGAAGTTTGTTGCGGCGATGTTCGATGACCATCGGGGCGACTTCGGTTGAGGGATCAAGGCAGATGATCGGGCCGATATAGCGCAGCGCTGTCGGCACGACGTTACTCGTCGTCTTGTAGCCGCCTGATCCGGCAAAGAAGAGCATATGCGTTGAATCGAAATCCTGCTTGTAGGTAAGAAGCGGTGCTTTGCCGCCGCGTCCCCATGTGGCTGAGTCATTTGGATCGAATGGTAGTTTATGAACGAGCTCCTTGTCGACGCGATAACGTTCGCCAACGACGATTTCGCCATCTTCCGGGAATAGTCGTGCTAGCGCCCGCATTGGCAGCCAGTCTGCATCGCCGAAGCTTGCGCGCCGGGCCCGCTTTATCTGTTCAGGCACGACACTGGAAATGCGTGCTGATACAGCCGCGGCAATAAAGCCAATGACAGCGCTGACGACCGCGATCATATCAAGGTATGACAGCGCCTGGTCCCAACTCAATGCCCGGCTTTCCACGAAGGGGGAAAGACGGGTAATTTCGCGCAATGCGTAGAAGCCAGTTATCAGCAGGAAGCAGGCAAGACTTGCCAGCGCGATTGGTTTCCGCTGATGCAATGGCAACATCCAGACAGTCAGGAGCCCGGCAAGTGGGCCGCATATAAGGGCTGGTACAGGAGACGCTCGCAAAACCCAGTATTGCGGTTTCCCTGATAAGCCAGCGGCCAATTCCGGCCAACGCCAGTTGGCAATATAGAATGCTAAACTGGAAACAGCGATTGGCACCAGGACGAGCAATTGGCTTGGATGCGGTTTTGCGCCAGTCGTCATTGCGCAGCATCCGGCTCTTCTTGCCAATGAGGATCTGATGCTTTTGCGCGGAAAGCCATTTCACCGCGATTGCGCAAGCGCTGAAACTCAGCCGTATCCGGTAAAAGTCGCGCCAGTTCCAGCAAGCCACCTAGTAGGAATGCCCGGTCTGCCGTCGACAGACCGGCACGAACGACAATTTCGCCGAGTAGGTATTTTTTGCGAAGGTCTTTCTTGCGTTTAACTGACACGAGGAACCTCCGTCGACGCTCCAGTCCCACCATTTGTCTTTCTATGCGACGCAGCGGATGCGCCACCGCTGTTCCCTTTTTTCCTTTCGCGAAATCGTGTCGTAATTTCACTAATGATTTGATCGATCTCCGTATCGGCGATGTCCATTTCCGCCAAACCGGATTTCGTGGCTGCACGCGCAAAGCGCTCGGCGGACTTTACCAGTAGTTCTTTTCTACGTTCGTGCAGCTTCTCGATTTGTGTGTCGATATCAAGAATAGAATTTTTGCCTGCCATCTATCGGGTTCCTTCCCATTTCACCGCTTTGCCCCTTGTTTATTTAACTGTATATAACAAGATAGTTAAATATGTTATAAAGCGCAAGTATGCAACTATTTGTGCGGTAAGGGCTGTTTTAACTGTCTAAAAAATCGATGTCGATCAAAGCTCGTGTGCCGAGATACGACATTCTTTGGAGGTCTGGAGGAGTGTCATGGCGATCATGTTCGTCAGAGCGCAGGTGATCAGCAGAGGAGCGGGGCGCAGTATTGTCTCGGCTGCTGCCTATCGCCATCGTGCACGGATGATGGACGAGCAGTCGGGAACTTCATTTAGCTATCGTGGCGGGGCTGATGAACTCAAGCATGAGGAACTGGCGCTTCCCGATGAAATCCCTAACTGGCTGACGACAGCCATTGAAGGAAAGACGGTCGCCGCGGCAAGCGAGGTTTTGTGGAATGCGGTCGACGCTTTTGAGAAGCGGGTCGACGCACAGCTTGCCCGTGAACTTGTTATTGCGCTGCCGGAGGAACTGACACGTGCAGAAAACATTGCGCTCGTCCGCGAATTTATCAGGGAAAATCTGACCGCAAAGGGCATGGTTGCCGACTGGGTCTATCACGACAGGGACAGCAATCCGCATATCCATCTGATGATGACGTTGAGACCGCTGACGGAACAAGGGTTTGGCAGCAAGATGGTGGCGGTATCTGGACCCGACGGCAAGCCGTTGCGGGTGATCAAGCCCGATCGTCCGAACGGTGCTATCGTTTACTCACGCTGGGCCGGTGACAAGGAGACGATGAAGGAGTGGAAGATTGCCTGGGCAGAAACGACCAATCGGCATTTGGCGCTTGCTGGCCATGACATTCGTCTTGACGGACGCTCTTATGCCGAACAGGGGCTCGATGGGATCGCGCAAAAGCATCTTGGACCGGAGAAGGCTGCTTTGGCGCGCAAGAATATGGAGATGTATTTCGCGCCGGCCGATCTTGTTCGCCGCCAGGAAATGGCAGATCGGCTTCTTTTAGAGCCTGAACTTCTTTTAAAGCAGCTTGAGCGCGAACGTTCCACTTTCAACGAACGCGACATCGCCAGAGCGTTACATCGTTATGTTGATGATCCAGCCGATTTTGTCAGTATTCGCACACGGGTGATGGTGTCCAATAATCTGGTGTTGTTAAGGCCTCAGCAAGTTGACCGGCAAACTGGTAAGGTGGCGCAACCGGCTGTCTTTACGTCGCAAGAGATCTTGCGCACAGAATTTGACATGGTTGGCTCGGCGGAGGTTTTGTCCAAGCGAACTGGCTTCAGGATCACTGACAAACAGAGGGCGTCGGCGGTGGGGGCCATCGAAACGGCTGATCCTGAGAAGCCTTTCAGACTTGAGCAGGAGCAGATTGACGCTGTCCATCATGTCACCGGTGACAGCGCTATTGCCACCATTGTTGGTCTTGCCGGAGCGGGCAAATCGACGCTTCTTTCCGCTGCACGTATTGCGTGGGAAAGCGGACATCATCGCGTTTTGGGTGCGGCACTTGCTGGCAAGGCAGCCGAAGGATTGGAGGAAAGTTCGGGTATCAAATCGCGAACTCTTGCCGCATGGGAACTTGCCTGGGCGAACGAACGCGATTTGCTGAAACGCGGCGATGTTTTTGTCATAGAAGAGGCAGGAATGGTGCCGTCGCAGCAGATGGCCCGTGTGTTGGAGGCAGCAAAGGATGCCGGAGCAAAAGTCGTCCTTGTCGGTGACCCGATGCAGCTTCAACCAATTCAGGCCGGGGCAGCGTTCCGCGCTATTGCTGAGCGGATAGGTTCTGCAGAACTTGCTGGTGTTCGTCGCCAGCGCGAAGGATGGGCACGCGACGCCTCACATCTGTTTGCACGCGGTGAAGTCGAAAAAGGTCTTGATGCATATGTAAAGCATGGACACCTTGTCGAAGCGCGAACCCACGACGAGATTATCGGCCGTCTGGTTTCAGATTGGGCAGATGCACGCCGCTCGTTTCTCCAGCAATCAAAGGGAGAGGAAAGTGCATTTTCATATTGTGACAAATTGCTCGTGCTTGCCCATACCAACAAGGATGTAAGGCGCCTCAACGCAGCTCTTCGTGAAGAAATGAAGAAGGAAAGTGGGTTGACGGTGCCGCGGGAATTCCGAACTGAACGTGGTATGCGGGAATTTGCTGTTGGTGACCGGATCATCTTCCTCGAAAATTCCAGGTTTGTTGAAAAGCGGGCAACCGGGCTTGGCCCACAATATGTCAAGAATGGTTTGCTTGGTACTGTCGTTTCCACCGGCGGCAGACATGATGATCCGCTGCTTTCCGTCCGTCTCGATAACGGCCGCGACGTTATTATAAGCGAGGATAGCTATCGAAATATTGATTATGGCTATGCTGCAACCATCCATAAAGCGCAAGGAACGACTGTCGAGCGGACCTTCGTGCTTGCCACCGGCATGATGGATCAGCATCTGACCTATGTGGCGATGACGCGACATCGGGATCGGACAGATCTTTATGCAGCACGTGAGGATTTTGAGCCCAAACCGGAATGGGGTGGGAAATCGCGTATTGACCATGCGGCCGGCGTTACTGGGGAATTGGTTGAGACCGGCATGGCAAAGTTCCGGCCGCAGGACGATGATGTTGACGAAAGCCCTTATGCCGACGTGAAGACTGATGACGGAATTGTGCATCGGCTGTGGGGCGTCAGCTTGCCCAAGGCGTTGTCCGACGCAGGCGTATCGGAAGGCGATACTGTTCTTTTGAAAAAAGACGGTGTTGAAATCGTCAAGGTCACAATTCCGGTCCTCAACACGGAAACGGGAAAGAAAACTTACGAGGAAAGGCAGGTGGAGCGAAACGTCTGGACGGCAAAGCAGATCGAAACCGCAGCCATGCGTCTTGAGCGCATTGAGCGCGAAAGCCATCGCCCGGAACTCTTTGCGCAGTTGGTTGAACGTCTTGGCCGTTCAGGCGCAAAAACCACAACGCTCGATTTCGAGAACGAGGCCGACTATCAGGCGCATGTTCGCGACTTTGCCCGCAGGCGCGGTATCAACACAATTTCCGGGATGGCTGCAGACATAGAAGATAAGGCGGCGCGCCAATGGTCATGGATTGTGGAAAAGCGTGAGCAGGTGGCAAAACTTTGGGAGCGAGCAAATGTCGCGCTTGGCTTTACAATCGAGCATGAGAAAAATGTCTCCTATGATGAAGAGCGATCTGAAAAGCGTGCGGCCGACAACCCCATCGAGCGGGCCTATCTTATTCCACCGACAACCCGATTTGTCCGTAGCATAGAGGACGATGCCAGGCGTGCTCAGCTCAGTTCAGGTGGCTGGAAGAAGCAAGAGGCGGTCCTCCGGCCGTTTTTGGAAAAGATCTATCGTGATCCCGATAGCGCTTTGGTCACATTGAATGGACTTGCATCGGATGTCAGCGTCGAACCGCGTCGGCTTGCCGATAATCTGCAGCATCTTGGCCATCTGCGTGGATCGGGTCGCCTGATCGACGATCGTATTGCCCGAAATGACCGCAAGGCTGCACTCAACGCGCTGTCGCTACTCGCTCCCTTGGTGCGAGCCCATGCGACAGAATTCCGACGTCAGGCTGAGCACTTCAAAAATCGCGAAGAAAAACGTCGTTCATATATGACCTTATCTATCCCGGCACTCTCGAAGCCGGCAATGGCCCGCCTCACCGAGATTGAAAACGTGCGAGAACACGGTGGACCGGATGCCTACAAGATTGCTTTTGCTTATGCCGTCGAAGATCGTTTGCTGGTTCAGGAGGTAAAGGCAGTCAATGAGGCGCTGACGGCTCGCTTCGGCCGGACTGCTTTTACTAAAAATGTTGATGCCGTCGGCGAACGCAACATGATTGAACGCATGCCGGAGGATTTTGATTCCGGTAAACGCGATAAACTGACCGATCTGTTTGGAGCCATACGCCGATTTTGCGACGAACAGAAACTTGCTGAACGGCAAGACCGTTCGCAGGTGGTTGCCGCCGCCAGCGTGGAGCCGGGGAAGAAAACGAGAGCCTTGTTGCCCATGCTTGCTGCTGTGACGGAGTTCCGAATACCAGTTGAAGATGAGGCTCGGGCGAGGGCGCGCGATGTTGCACACTATCGTCATGATCGAATAGCCTTAGTTGAAATAGCCAAACGCATCTGGCGTGACCCGGCTGGCGCTGTCGAACAGATCGAGGTTCTTATCTTGAAGGGTTTTCCTGGCGAGCGGATTGCTAGAGCCATCGCGAATGAACCCTCAGCCTATGGTGCAATTCGCGGATCTGATCGTATCATGGATAGACTGTTGGCAATCGGTCGCGAGCGCCGAAACGCCCTTAAGGCCTTGAGTGATGCGGAAAGTCAGATCCGGTCACTTGGTTCGTCTTATAGGACGGCGCTTGAAAACCAGATCAAATCAATCACCGAGGAACGTCGACGCATGGCAATCGCCATTCCGGGCATGTCGTCAGCTGCCGAAAATGCATTGCGTAAGCTTACAGATGTCACGAAGACGAAGGGTGCCAAACCCAATGTTGCCGCCAACTCGCTTGATGCCGTCATCCGTCAAGAGTTTGAACGGGTTAGTCGGGCGCTTGACCTTAGATTCGGACGTGATGCAATTTTGCGTGGGGAGAAAACGGCCATCAACCACGTCTCGTCAGCACAGCGTTCAGATTTTGAGGCAATGCGGAACAGGTTAAAAATTCTTCAGCAAACCGTTCGTAAGCAAGCGCGCGACAAGATAATTGTCCAGCGGCAGCAGCACAGCATCAATCAGGTGCAGAGCATAGACCGATAAACTCGACTTAAATGAGATGGAACAAGAATGCTTGAAAAAACGCGATGGTTCCTGCAGTCATATGTTTATAACGGACGCTCGCGCTCAAAACTGAAGGACTATGTTGCTTGTGCGTGGTATTATTGACGGATGGAGATAGACGAGGACAAAATCGATGACGTGGTTCTGGCCCTGCTGTGGCTGACGCTCCACAACGAGCGTTGCGCCTGGAAGGGGTTTGACTGGTCAACGACGGATCGGTTGCATGACAAAGGCCTGATCTGTGATCCGGTGAACAAGTCGAAATCATTGATCTTGACGGATGAAGGTCTGCGCCGTTCAGAGGAACTGTTTCGCCAGCTCTTTATGCGGTGAACGTCGGTATTTTGCCATCGTATTCACGCCCGACATTCAGGAGGTGCGGTGTATTCTTCGTATGCGCCGTCTCTGCCCCATTGATTTTGGGTTTGCGCTTGAACTTTTGCGGTTTCGCTCATTCGATGAATGAGCGTATTTGTTACTCACAAATGAGCTAATTTTTGCTCTCATTCACTCGGCGTGCATATGCCCAAGGCATCAGGGTGTCGATGTTTCTGACGAGGTGACCGTTGGCGAGGCTGGTGAAGAGATCGCGCAGATAGGCATAGGGCTCGACGCCGTTCATCCGGCATGTGCCGATGAGACTGGCGAACCGGGCCCAATTGCGTCCACCTTCATCATGACCACAAAAAAGCGCATTGCGACGGTTCATGGCCGGACTGCGGATGGCATTTTCGACGAGGTTGGAGTCGATGTCGACATGACCGTCATCGAGAAACAGCCGGAAGCCGTCCTGACGCCGGAGCATATAGGCAAGTGCTTTGCCCAGATCGGATTTGCGCGAGATGCGCTTTGCCTGAGCCGCAAGCCACGCGAAGAGCTCGTCCCCCAGTGGCCGAGACAATTCCTGTCGCATTGAGCGGCGATGTTCAGGTTCCTTGCCACGAATGGCTTCCTCGATCTTGTAGAGCGCAGCGATGCGCAACAACGCCTCATCCACGATAGGCGAACCCTTCTTCGGTGTTGCCGCGATGAGTTTTCTGCGCCCATGTGCCCAGCAAAATGCCAGTCGTAACGGATCGCCACCCGTGCGTTCCACCGTGGCAAGATGGGAATAGCCGCCATAGGCATCGACCTGGATCGTGCCGTTAAAGCCGTCGAGGATTTCGGCGGCATATTCTCCTTTACGCCCTGGCCGATAATGGAACACCACACCCGGCGGTGCAGATCCGCCCCAGCCCCGATCATCGCGCAGAACCGCCCAGAGATAACCGGTCTTCGTCTTGCCGCGTCCCGGATCCAATACAGGAGCCGTTGTTTCATCGACATAAAGCCGCGAACCGTCCGTCTTCAGCATCTTCGCCATGTGGTCCACGACCGGCGCGATCAGTGCGCCTGTGCGCCCCATCCAGTCGGCCAGAACAGAACGGTCAATCGGAACCCCGTGCCGGGCCATGACTACCGCCTGTCGGTTCAGCGGCATATGTTCGGAATGCTTGGAGACAGCGATCTGGGCCAGTAACGCTTCTGTCGGCCAACTGCCTTCCAAAAGATGCGCCGGTGCTTTGGCCTGAACCACCCCCGTCCGCCCCTTGGGACAAGCATATTTCGGGCGGATCGTGACAATTACCTGATAGTTTGCCGGAATGTAATCGAGCCGCTCCGTCTTGTCCTCGCCAATCCGAACCATGTCGCCACAGCCACAGGGACAGGCAATGCTTAGAGGCTCAACCACACGCTCGACACGCGGTAGGTTCGCCGGTAGCGCACGGGCTTTTCGTTCCTTGCGTGGAGATGCCGCCTTGTCGGGACTAAGAGTGCTGGCCGCCATTTTCTCTTCAACAGCCGCAATCCGCGCCTGTGTTTCGGCAATCGCCGTTTCAAGATCTTCCAGCGCCAGTTCCAGCTGCGCCGGATCAAGCTTTTCCGATTTCGGCCCGAACTTCGTGCGCCGGTACTCCTGAACCCGACCTTCCAGCTTCTCGATCAGTTCCTTCAGTTCAGTGATGAACACATCCTTTTCGGCCACCACCGCCTGCTCATGCTGACGCGCCGCCCGCTCGACCGACAGCTCAAATTGCATGTCCGCAAACGCCTTCACCACCTCTGGCGGAAGCTCTGGGAACTGGCTGAGATCAATAGGTTGCGACATGCGTTTTTATAGCATTGTCGAACCATAAAATCCAAATAAAACAATGACAAAATGGAAGGAAGATCACCCCGCAGCAGAGGGCGGCGTCACGCGCTGCGCCATCACGCGACGCCAATCGAGACCTTCAAATAAAGCCTCATATTGAGCTCTTGAAAGACGCATCGTCCCGTCCTGCACCCTGGGCCAGGCAAAACTGCCGTTTTCAAGAATTTTATATGTCAGAACCAGTCCCGTGCCATCCCATACCAGGATTTTCAGCCGATCACCCCGCTTCGACCGGAAGATCACCGTGATCCCGGAATGTGGATCAAGCTTCAGTTCAGTCTGCACCATCAAGGCCAGAGCCTGATGACCGCAGCGAAAGTCCACGGGTTGCGTGGCGATCAGGATGGGCAGTCGTTGACCCGCGACGATCATGCCAATCCTCGTATCGCACCAACCAAAGCCGCGACCCGACTCACAGACACATCGCCCGGCACCTTCACCACGAGGTCGGCACCTATCTCTATCGTCACAATCCCTGCTGTCGCCGCTACCGTCTCTGGCATCAACGAGGTGACGGCAGGCATCTCCGGCTCATCCGCAATCGACAACGCCACAAACGCAGGTTCACAACCTTCCGCATCCGGCACCGACGGCATCAACTCTGCTGGCAAGATCAGATGGCCATCACGCGCCTGCTTGCGCCAATAAGAAAGCTGGTTCGCGCTCAAATCATAGCGTTGCGCGACTTCCACAACCCGAGCGCCAGGATGAAGACTTTCAGCAACAATCCGCGCTTTCAATTCCGTCGACCAGTGTCGGTAGCCTCGGCGAGGATCGACAATATCCAGCCGCCCGACAAATCCATCGCTACCATCTACCATCAGATTCTCCTGCTATTGCTGAAAACCCTTCTGGCAGAAACCTCACTCACCCAAAATGCCCTAAATCAATGGGACAGAGACGGCGCCTACTATTCTTCAGCCCCATTTGTAGCCAAATGTCCGTTTCCCAGTTTAACATTTATTTCTATCCCTTGGATATTACAGGGCTGCTAAGGAACCATTATTCGGTGTTTCCCAATGTGGTGACGCTGCCTCCGTGTAGCAGGATCCAGATGCCGTGGTAGGTGAGGATATCCTCAGCTTCAATCCGGAAGTGAACGCCAGCGTCAGTTGTTCTCACAATCAGGAAAGCATTCCCAAAATCCAGGGTTCGTATATTTTTTCTTGTCGAAGTATGCTGGATGTAGATACCAGTTTCCTCACTGAATTGCTCTTCAACCTCTTTAGCATGCGGATGAGGAATGAACATTTCATCGACGTGTCTATATATTCGATCTCTCATTTTGGAGGCCTTTTGGTTCGTTTCATTCCAATGCGTCCAAAGATAAAAATGTGTGCCAACTTAAAAGTTCTGTGCAGCCGAGCATTTGTCAGCGATCAACATCTCGCGATCAATGCCCAGATGGTATGAACCCAATTGGAGTTTAAGCAGCGGTACGAGACAATGTTGGAACGGCGCGCTAGGGCAAGCCTTCCTGCACGATATTGCTTATGATGTCGCGAACGGTGTTACAAAAACGTTCGATATGATCAGATTGATGGCTGGCTGTTATCGACACGCGCAGCCCCGCCGCGCCTCTCGATACCGTCGGAAAAAATATAGCCGAAGCGTAGAAGCCGTGCTTCAATAGTTCCTGAGCGCATGCGATGGACGTCATTTCGTCACCTATTCGAATGGTGCGGATAGGCATCGATGAACCGGTTTGCGCTGTTTCCAAAAGTCTGTCGAAAAGCGCTATATTTTCGCAAAGTGCAATCTGTCGTTGTTTTAGTTCCGGCGATCGGTGGATCTCGGCGGATGCCAGGGCCGCGCCAATTGCTGCAGTATTCATGGATGCCGAAAATGCGTGTGCAATTGCAAAGCGGCGAAACAAGCTTTCCTGTATTCCGGTTCCAAGCATCAACAAGCCACCAGATGCTCCAAAGCCCTTACCCAATGAAGTAGCGATAATCGTTCGATCTCCGAGATCCTCAAATTGGGATCTCGCATAGCCTTCGCCATTCTCTCCGAATATTGAAACCCCATGCGCATCATCGATGTACAGAAATAGGCCAAATTTCTCCTGTAATCGCTTCAGTTCATTTATTCGTGCGTGCCCTCCCATCGAATAAACGCCGTCACAGATATATACTACCTTCCCGTTTTCCTTGCATATGTCTTCAAGTGCTCCATAATCATTGTGGGGAATTGTTCGCACGGAAGTTTCGTTTGCGATGACGGCCTTGTGATAGGCAAGTGTTGCATGTGCAAAACGGTCAAAGACCATGATTGGCTTTACACCTCCAGTCAGATGCCCTGATGCGACAAGTGGAAGTGCGCTCATATTGGCAGCCAGAACGGTCGTGTAAGTTATGGCACGGGCCTTGAATAGATCAGAGAGGCTCTCTTCCAGTCGGTAAAGGTCAGCGAAGTTCAACCTTGTCCGCGCACATGACCAGTGCAAGCTGCCGTTTTGACGGATTCCATCAATAACTCCAGCAATGATACGAGGATGATTATCCAATCCGAGGTAAGAACATCTGACGAAATCGACGACCGGGTTTTCTTGGCCTTTCAACAAGACCTGTCGTCCCGGGTATGGGGTTGCATACAGCGCCATAACGCCCTGAAGGTGGGCTACGTCGAAATGCGAGGCAGCCGTGTCGATGACTTTGGTTGTATTGCGTGCATCCATTCTTGAATTATGCGGAAGCGATTCATTCGAACTCTTTGGCATCACATCCTCCATCGTGGTGCCAACATTTGAGGTTTTGTTTCAGCGTAATGCAATAAAGTATTTATGAAGACTTTCTTGTGAAGTATTGATAAAATCTTTATTTTTATAAATTGCGAAATTATTGCAAAAAATCGAACGCGTAGCCTGTCGTATACACTGTTCGTATCATATTTTTACCGGTTAATTTCTGTAGTCGCCGCCGCAGATTCCCGACATGAACGTCTACGGTACGGGGTTGGACATAATGATGCGGTGGCCATCCCATTTTCATAATCTGTTCTCGCTTCATCACCTGACCGGGCGCGTCGACAAATCCTTGCAGAATGCGGAATTCGATAGGGGGTAGCTGTACTTCAACTTCTCCGTGTCTCAGTATTCTTCCCTCAGGGCTCATGTCCAGGTTACCAACGGCATTTTTACGAGAAGCCAATGTTGACGAGGTTGTGCTCGTTGAGGCGGGCTGCCGATCCTGCAAGAAGGATAAAACTCGTTCGGGCGTGAATGGATGCGGAAAGCACTCGTCAAATCCAGACTTCAGAAAATCCAGGAAAGTCAACTCGTTGCATGGATGAACCAAGGCGACAAGGATTATCGAGTCGGTCATGGAATTACGTTTAACTGAGGCGCAAAATTCAAAAATAGGATCCGTGTTTTCACTTGTATCGAATAATATAGCGTATGGGATCGTATCCAATGAGAAATCTGTGGATGTGGGGAGATGCAACAGGTTTGGGTTGTATCCCGCGACGCTGAGGATGTGATTTAATATAAGATAGGTTTGAGGATCCTGTGTGCAGATCGATACGTTAATATTCACGGCGGGAGTTCTCCGTCAGAATTAATGTTGCGTCAAAATAATCCATCCACTGGGGTGATTGTAATAAAAAATTCATATTCGTCAATAAACATCATTATTTCTATATAAAATATTAGTTAGCAAGCAAAATATGTGACATCAAAAATGATCATTGAGTATGGTCGGATGGCGGTCTTAACCTCAATATTTCGAGGAAGCTGCTTCTGCGTATCTGCGCTGAGGCTTGAGATGCACAAAGTTGCCGGAAAATCCCAGTCTACCGAGTTCATCTGATGTTGTGCATTTGTGTAGGGAAAAACCGTCGGCGGCTTCGTTGATCGGTGCGGTGGAGATCATTCAATGAAGATGAACAGGTGGCCCGATGCAGGCTGGTGAGCCATGTTTTTCAGGCTTGCAAGTTGAAACGCCCGAACAGTTCTTTTGGCAATTGTTTAACCTGACCGGCCCACCTGGCATCTGGAAGCGCAAACTGTCATAACGTGGAATTTAAAGCACCCAAATCAGCACCTATGTTTCTTTGGCCTGTGAATTGTGTTACCGAGATAAGAACTCGCAAGGGCGTACGATTTTGTCGGGTGCTTATTATTTCGAATTTCACCCCCGAACCCACAGATTCCATTTTTGCAGTAACATCTTGGCATTCTCGTTTATCCATTTGGCATCAGGAATGACGACGCTATCTTGCACCTGTTCGGCCGTCGGCATGAAACGCTTTGTTTCGGCGGACATCATAGCGATCGCTTCAGTACTTGGTGGGGTACAAGCCAGTATATCGCACGCTTTGGCTTGGACCGGAGGATTGTCGAGCCAAAAAGCTATTAGTTTGAGTGCATTTTCACGATTGGGGGCGCCTTTAATGAGGGCGATGCGATCGCCTACAAGAAACGATGCCTCATAAGACCAGCCGATAGGGAGGCCTTCAATTTGCATAGCCCTCGCACGGGTAAGCCAAATCTGCCCCAATGAATATTCATTATTGCGGAAACCTTGAACGCTTTGGTCGCCACTTTTCCACCACAACGAAACCGATGGGCGAATTTCATCCAGTTTTTTGAATGCGCGCTCGACGTCCAGGGGAAAAAGTTCGTCCCGTTTTACACCGTCAGCAAGCAGCGCGGCAGCCAATACGCGCCAGGGATCGTCAAAATTCGGGAACGCCCGGCCTCCGGGAAACTCGTCAGTATTCCACATATCCGCCCATGTCTGCGGTTCCCGTTGGCCCTCTTTGTTTTTTCTGTAAACCAGTAATGTGGCGGTCGACTGCAGCAAGGCACCCCCTCTCGTACAAGCATTGTTTGATAGATCGGGTCGGTTAGCGAATGCCTTGCAAAATTCGCTCAGATCTTCCGTGACGAGCCGATGAGCTTCCGATTCCGACTGGATTTCTCCATCGAGATATAGATCCCAGGAAACATTCCCGGCTTTGACCATTGCTGAGGCCTTCGCGCGCATTTCTGAATTGGTGGCGGAGACAATTTTTACTCCAATCCCCGTCTGTTTGGTAAACGGATCGAACCACGCTTCCTTCAAAGCACGATCATATGCGCCTCCTGTTGATGCGATGATAACATCGCTTGCGTGAGCGATGTCGGCATGTAAGGCCGCACCCAGGGCCACCGCCAAAACCAACGATTTGCCAGCAATATCTTTAACGCTTTGAGATTTCATGACGATGTCCCCACTTGTTAGTGTTGCTTGGATCGTGAAAGCACGACGGAAAGTGCAATCAGGCACATTGACACCAAAACTATGACCGTCGAGGCGGCTGCGATGGTTGGTGTCAGATTGAAATCAATGTCTTCGAACATTTTTCTGCCGATCGTCTTGCCGTTAATATCGGAAATGAAGAACGCCACCGTGGCTTCATCGAAAGAGGCCAGAAACGCGAATACAAATCCGGAGCCGATACCTGGGGCGATAATGGGCAAAGTTATATGGAAGAACGCCCTACCTCGTCCTGCACCGCAATTGAGAGCCGCAAGTTCTAGTGCTGGATCGAAGCGCTGCAACGCAGCGACAACCGTAATCATCACGAATGGAACCGACAAAACTGTATGGCTGAGGAGAAAACCCGAAAAGGTTCCGGTCAACTGATGTGGTGCAAAAACCAGGTAGAGGGCGACACCCAGAACAATGTGCGGAACAATCATCGGACCGATCGTCAGTACCTGGAACACTCCTTTGAAGGGGAGCTCACCTCTAACGAAAGCGAGGGCTGCCATGGTTCCCACAACGGTGGAAGTTAGGGCTGTCGCCAAGGCAATTTTCAGGCTGAACCATGTTGACGCCATCCAGTCAGGGTCGCTGAAATATGCAGCGTACCATCTCAACGACAACCCCTGCGGCGGGAATTGCAGATAATCTGTCCGGCTGAACGACATTGGAATGATGATCAAGGTGGGTAGAATGAGAAATAACAATACGACGCCCACGAAGAAGGTCGCGAGTAGTTTCCAGGCGAGATTGCCCATGCGCCTTCCTTTCAGTGGCATCCTTGAAATCCTGATTTCTGGCTTCGAGCCGATTGTAGAGAATTGATCAATGGACACTGCCAAACCCCTTATTGAGTGCTAATACTCGTCGGAAGCACGCGACAAAGATAATCGTCATGCCAAGCAGTACGGTTGATAGGGCAGCAGCGAATGGCCAATCGAGCGTCACAGTGGTTTCCTGACCGATCAGCGTTGCCATCAACATGGAATCCGGCCCTCCGACCAGAGCGGGTGTTATGTAAAAGCCGAGTGACAAAACAAAGCACAGTGTGGCACCGGCAAATATCCCGGGAAGGCACAAAGGAAATGTAACGATGAAGAAAGCTTTGCACGGACTTGCGCCGAGGTTGAGCGCAGCCCGATCGAGATCCTTGGGTATAGTTTTGAGTGCAGCATAGATGGGCAGTACGACGAAAGGCATCAAAACATGTGCCATCGCCAGCGTAACCGCGCCTTGCGTGTAAAGAAGCTTGAGAGGTTGGTCAGTTAAACCGGAGGCGCTGAGAACCCCATTCACGATTCCGTTTCGCTGCAGCAGAACAATCCAGGCATAGGAGCGAACAAGAACCGAAGTCCAGAGCGGAATGAAGACACAAATCGCCGCTATAATACCGGCAAGCTTTCCTGCTCTTGCCATGACCAGAGCGACAGGAAAGCCGAGCACGCAGCCAATGGCGGTTACAGCGACCGCAACGCCAACCGTGGAAGCCAGGACATCGAGATAAAGACGTCCCTCAACGATGCGTGCATAGCTTATCGCATCGTCTGAAAAACTCAGAACAATAAGCCTGCCTATCGGATACAGAAAGCCGAGTGTCAATAAAGATAACAAAGGCAGCACCAGTAACCATGACGTTAATGGAGGGTACTGACGTGCGGATTTTCCGTTCAAAAATGCACCAAAGTTCGAGGGTGAAGAAATCATGCTGCCAGCCTCTTCTCAAGGTCGAAAGTGAGAAGTGTGAGGGCGTCGAAATTCACCCCAACACGGCTATTCCTTCCGGGTACTGGTGAAGATGCCGCCGCGGGCAGCTGAACACGCAGTTCGATATCTGGAAAAGCTTCAAGCCGGACCAGGACAACTGTGCTTGAACCGATGAAGACGGAAGCCTCGACCGTACCGTACAACTGCCCCTTTTTCAGATCGGTAGAGATACGAATATTTTCCGGCCTCATGGCCAGCCGGATTTCGGAACCGATAGATTTTTCACCCAATTGGGGATGAAGTCGTGCATCGACTTCAACGACAACACCTTCTGAGATTTCCAGAATGCACTTACCGTTTTCCCGGCCGCGATAAGTTGCCGGAATAAAATTGATAGAGCCAATAAAATCGGCAACGAATGTCCCGTTGGGTTCCCTATAAAGCTCTGAGGGAGTGCCAATCTGCTGCACGCGACCATCGTGCATTACCACGATGCGGTCGGACATTGTCAGCGCTTCTTCCTGATCATGAGTGACATAGATGACTGTTGCTCCCAGATCCTCCTGTATGCGCTTGATCTCAAACTGCATTGCCTCTCTCAATTTTTTATCGAGGGCACCCAGTGGCTCATCCATCAAAATGACTGGTGGAGAAAAAACCAATGCGCGAGCGACCGCCACGCGCTGTTGTTGTCCACCAGATAACTGGTTTGGATAACGATCGGCGAAGTCATCGAGGCGGATCAGTTCAAGCATCTCATCGACGCGTGACTGGATATCTTTCTTCGAACCCAGCCGGCGCATTTTCAATGGAAACGCAATGTTCTGCCGCACTGTAAGATGGGGAAACAGCGCGTACTTCTGAAACACCATGCCAATATTACGTCGATTGGGTGGTAGCGCGGTTATATCGGTGCCACCAATAAGAATTCTGCCTTTCGTTGGATGTTCGAAGCCAGCGATCATGGTGAGCAGAGTCGTTTTGCCTGAACCGGATGGTCCAATTATAGAAACGAATTCGCCTGCCCGGATGTCAAGCGTGGCTTCGTGGACGGCCCAAGTTTCGCCAAATCTTTTTTGAACTGCGGCGAGCATTAATTTCTGACCGATCAATCTTTCCTCCTCCGAAAACAATGTTGAAATCGGTGCGTAGCGCCTTCAGTGCTTGATGCCAGAAAGGCAAGGTGTGGGGCGCACGCAGAGGCGAACTTGATTGGCAACTGCGTGACTCCATAAGTGGGTGGTGCTAGAACCTTAAATGACGCGACAAAATCTTTACAAAAACTTTACATGAGTGTTTTGTTGCATCAAAATTTAGATGTGTCAACAGAGATTGAGGCTTAAATGAGTGCAGGGAAAGTGCAGGACACAACGAATGAGGGGCAGGCACCAGGGCTTGGAGATGTCGCTTATCGTGAAATGAAAGAGCGCTTGATACGGGGAGAATATAAGCCTGGCAAAAAACTTACCGTCCGTGCCGTGGCCGAAGATCTCGGGTTCAGTTCCACGCCTGCGCGGGATGCAATTAACCGTCTTGCCGGTGAGGGCGCGCTGGTCTATTCGGGGCCGAAAACCGTGATTGTACCGGTTTTGAATGAAGATAGCTTGCGTGAGATCACGCTAATTCGCCTTGCACTTGAAGGTCTGGCAGCGCAACTGGCGGCGAACTCATCGACCGTTGAAGACATTGAAAGACTTAAAGATATTCAAAATTATATCAACGGCGCACTGGATCAGCGCGATTACGAGACGGCTTTACGGTATAACAAGGATTTCCATTTTCATGTTTACGGAATGGCCGGGCTGCCGCGGCTTTTGTCAATGATTGAGGGGGCTTGGCTTAGGGTTGGTCCATCTCTTTATGATCTGTATCCGGAGTTCGCCGAAGAGAAATATGGTGTTCGCAATCACCAGCTGGCAATCGAGGCGCTTGAGGAAAAGGATGGCGCATCCTTGCGTGCTGCCTTCGAAAGCGACATTCGGGATGGCTATCGGCGCTTGCGCCAAGCGGCGAGAGTGCGCTTCGAAACAAGATAGATTTTTGTTGTATGGACTTGACCTTTTGTATTTTTGTTGCAACAAAATTGCGAAGGTAACGCAAAAGCGTTAGCTGATGTGCGTTTAAAAGGCCCAATCAATGATATCCTATTCAAGAATACATCGTGAGGATCCCATGCAGAGAACGGAATCGTCACGCCTTTACGCCCGCAGCCTGCAGGCTTTGCCGCAAGGTGTGTCACGCGCCACGATCGATATCGATCCGATACCGATCTACATTGACCGCGGTGATGGCGCCTATCTGGTTGATGTGGACGATAACCGTCTTCTGGACCTCAACAACAACTTCACTACGCTTATTCACGGACACGGTTTCGAACCGGTTGCGGAAGTGGTCGCGCGGCTGCTTCGAAACGGCACCTGTTTTTCCAATCCAACAGAACATGAGATCGCGCTGGCCGAATTGCTGATCTCGCGCATCCCGGCAATGGAAAGGGTTCGCTTCGTAAACAGCGGGACCGAAGCGATCATGTTCGCCATCAAGGCTGCACGAGCGTTTACAGGCCGCTCTGCGATCGTTCGCTTTGAGGGAGCTTATCACGGGAGTTACGACTGGGCAGAAGCGGGGCAAACCGGCACCTATCCCACCAACGAGCCGGGTCGAAACGTTGCACGACCAGGATATCGTGGCGCGCCGTCGAGCCTTGGCGACGATGTAATCGTGCTCCAGTTCAATGACAAGGAGGAGATTGTTTCGAAACTTGAAGACCACGCGCATCGGATCGCTGGAATTTTGATTGATCCGATGCCGAGCCGTGCGGGACTATTTGCGCCAAGCGAAGGATTTATCGGAGCACTGGCAACCTTCGCGCAAGAGCATGGCATTCTGCTGATCGCCGACGAGGTGTTGAATATCCGGCAAGGTTACAGGGGGGCTTCGGATCGTTACGGTCTTAGTCCCGATCTGATAGCAACCGGTAAGATCATAGGCGGTGGTTTTCCAATTGGAGCCATCGGCGGGCGCGCAGAAGTCATGTCGGTCTTCGAAAAACGGGATGGTAAGCTGCCGGTGCCGCAAGGTGGCACGTTCTCCGCTAACCCGGTCTCCATGGCTGCAGGTCTCGCTGCTATGAATGCATTGCAACCCGATGCCTTCGCACGACTTGAGGAACTTGGAGATGCCTTGCGATCGCGTCTCTCGCAGATCGCTCAGTTGCGACAGGCTCCCTATTCGCTCACTGGAGCCGCTTCCCTTTTTCGCATTCATCCAAAACGTGAAGCGCCAACTGATTACCGTGCTTCGATCATGACCTCAGATCAGGCCTTACGCATGCGAGAGCTTACACGGTATTTCGCCCGCAATGGCGTGCTGCTCCCCTTTGGAGCCGCGGCCAGCCTATCGACCCCGATGGGCGAAACGGAAGTCGACCTCATTGCCTCGCTTTTTGATGATTTCCTTGCACAAAACCCAGTACGGGAGGACCACCCATGATACATGCCGCAATTACCGAAAGCGTTGCCGATCGTATCGCTCAAGCACTTGTCCGTCATGGTGTGGAGGTGATCTTCGCACAAAGTCTGCCCTCTGCTGTTATTCTTGCCGCTGAAGCCCGCGGTATTCGTCAGATCGCCTATCGTCAGGAGAATATGGGCGGAGCAATGGCGGACGGTTATGCCCGGGTTTCCGGCAAGGTTGGTGTCGTCGCGGCACAGAACGGTCCGGCTGCCACGCTGCTTGTTCCACCATTAGCTGAAGCCATGAAGGCGAGTATTCCAGTTGTCGCGCTTGTACAGGACGTCGAGCGAAACCAAATGGACAAGAATGCCTTTCAGGATATCGACCAAATCGCTCTCTTCCAATCCTGCACAAAATGGGTTCGTCGACTCAATGTGGCCGAGCGCGTCGATGATTACATCGATGCAGCTTTTACCGCGGCGACAAGCGGGCGATCGGGACCGGTTGCGCTTTTGTTGCCTGCGGATCTTCTGCGTAGCTCGGCTCCGAAGATCGACAAGCCGAGAACTGCTTGTCTTGGCTACTGGCCGCTCGATAGGTTTTGTCCATCCGACGACGTTATTCAGACTGCGGCGAATTCTATCGCTGAAGCTTGCAACCCTGTTGTGCTTGCCGGAGGGGGTATTCATGCCAGTGGCGCGGCGGCGGCATTGGCTCGGCTTCAAGAAATGGCTTCTTTACCAGTGTTCACGACCAATATGGGCAAAGGCGTAGTTGACGAATTCCATCCTCTATCAGCTGGAGTTCTAGGATCTCTGACTGGTCCTAGATCGCTGGGTTTCCACAGTCGTCAACTTATGAATGAAGCCGATCTGGTAATCCTTGCCGGAACACGCACTAATCAGAACGGAACCGATAATTGGCAGCAGATTCCTGCTTCTGCAAAAGTCATCCACATTGACATCGACCCCGGCGAGATTGGGCGTAATTACGAGGCGTTGCGTTTGCACGGCGATGCACGAGAAACGCTCACGGCCTTATGCGAAGCGTTGTCTAAACGAACCTTCCTTCAGCGTAGTATGCCGCGCCTGGCTTATGAAGAAAGAATTGCGGGTTTCTGGGCCGGATATGATGAAGCTCGCCGACCGGTTCTTGAGGATCGGTCAGGTGCCATGCGACCTGAGCGCGTTATGCAAGAATTGCAGCCTTGGCTCGATCATGACGTCACGGTTGTGGCGGATGCGAGCTATTCGTCGATGTGGGTTGTCGGTCAGCTTCGCTGTCGCAAGATGGGCACGAGGTTCATCACACCGCGCGGGCTTGCTGGCCTCGGATGGGGCCTACCGCTTGCGATGGGGGTAAAGGTTGCCCGACCTGACAAGCCTGTGGTGGCCCTCGTAGGGGACGGTGGATTTGCGCACAGTTGGGCCGAACTGGAGACGATGGTACGTATGCAACTTCCCGTCACCATCATCCTTTTGAACAATGGCGTATTGGGGTTCCAGAAAGATGCGGAAACCGTAAAATTCGGCGGCTACACAACGGCGTGCCATTTTGCGCCGGTTGATCACGCAGCGGTCGCTTCAGCGTGCGGATGCCGATCTGCCACTGTCGATAATGCTGCTGACTTATCGGAGCAGCTACGTCTGAGCATTCAAAGCGGTAAACCGTCGCTCATTGAAGTGATAACGGATCCCGACGCTCATCCTCCGCTTTCTCTTTTTGCGGCAATGGATCAGGCAGCATGACGGTTGGAGCGCGTGAGCGTATAGCGGTGGTCACCGGGGGCAGCTCAGGCATTGGGCTGTCAACGGTTAGACGGTTAGCGGGAGAAGGCTACAAAGTAGCCTTTTTCGGGCAAACGCCTCATCGAGTCTCGAAGGCCGGAGAATTGCTCATTTCGCAATTCGGGGAAGATGCGATCTTTTTTCGATGTGTAAATATAAATGAGCCGGCAGCTATTGTCGGCTTCTTCGATATGGTGCGAGGTCATTGGGGTTCGCCAGACACCTTGATCTGTAATGCGGGCATATCGCCCAAAGCCAAGGATGGCAAAGCTGCAGCGTTTGTCGAGACGTCAATGGAAGAATGGAATGCAGTCCTTTCAACCAATCTGATTGGACCCGTCCTTTGTTGCCAATGCGTTTTACCCGATCTGATTAAACGGCGCTTCGGCAGAATTGTTTTGGTTGGTTCTATCGCTAGCAGGACGGTGCCCAGGCTTGCTGGCAGCGCTTACACGGCATCAAAAGCTGCGCTATCGGGTTGCCTTCGTTCCCTCGTATCCACGCTTAGTGGGACCGGCGTTACGGCCAACATTGTTGCGCCGGGGCATATCGTAACCGGAATGACCGGACCGGTTGGTTCCGACGTAAATCGCAATGCCCTTTTGCGTATTCCAGTCGGCCGGTTGGGGAGCCCTGACGACGTAGCAGCTGTGATTGCTTTCCTCGTGTCGGAAAATGCTGGCTTCGTCAATGGCGCCACGATCGATGTAAACGGGGGAGAATACGTTTCGCCCTAATAGTGCTTAAACGGGACGATGAAGATTATGTCGAAGGTTCTTATAAAGACATCTGACGCGCAATTGTTTTTGATGCTTCGTCATCTGCTCTCGGTTGAAGGGTTCGATGCGCAACTCGTATCAGAGCTCAGAGACTTGACCACTGCCGAGATAGGTGGCGAACGGAATTCGAACGTATTGATATGGGACAGCGGCGACGCTGACCTTTCCGAGTTTTTTCACCTCAGGGAGCAGCTTCCCGGTCTCGCGCTGATTTTACTGGCAAAAAGCGGTATCGATAGTAGGTTCGGGATCAATGAACGATTGGATTTGGTCCTCAAACGCCCGTTCGATCCATTTATTTTGCTACAATTTCTCCAAAGGTACCGAGGCGATTTCGCCACGACTGGCGCCACACGAGTTGTTTTGACCTATTGCGACCTATTGCTGAACCGGTCTCAATTCCGGGTGTATCGAAACGGTCATCACGTCGATCTCACACCGTTAGAATTCAGTCTACTTGAAGCGCTCATGCAAAAGCCTGAAATTGTCTGGAGCAGGCAAGACCTTATCGATGCTGTATGGGGTCGGGGAGCTATCGTCGAACCACGTACAGTCGACATTCATATCGGACATATCCGGCGTGCATTGGCGCGGCATGGTTCAAATCTGATCAGAACGGTGCAGGGGCGAGGCTACGCGCTTGATCGGCCTGCAGGCCGATCGCAGTAAGCTTCAATTCATGAGGCGCTGAAAAATCCGCGTCCAGAACTGAAAATTCCGCTGATCATCCTCGAACCAGGCGTCAAGCGCGAAAAATGCAGCGGCTGTAGGTGCCGTGTCTGCATAAATGCGCCTCGTTGAATCGACGATCAGGCATTCATCTGCTCCATTCAGCACAACGTCGTCCTGCAATAATTCCCGAGCAGCCTTCACATCCGCTATTTGCAACACCACGACTTCCTCCCGCGTCCGACACAGGGGTGAAAGAAAATAGAGCCGGACGTTAGGAATGACCGCCAATCGGTATATCAACAGCTGTCGCTGCATTGTCGTCCCTGGCATGTGTGTCGCAAATGCGATGTTGTACTTGTAACAGAATCAAATAGTTATGGCAAGAATCGCCTTTCAGATATTTGGCGATGTCGACCGTTGGAGTAAGATATTTTAAAACGAGGAGAGTTTCGTCATTCTGCAGATTTTTGTGTATCTGTTATGGTTTAATTTTACCGAAACTTTGCAAAGGCTTTGTTGATCCCGGCTGCTGGATTTTGCATCCTGTGCAGACCTACAGAATATTTCGCCTCTTACGTCAAAATGATGGATATGCCCTTGTTTATGAAAGACCGCGTTGATCACTTGCCCCACGTCAAGCAATTCGAGTTGCAGCGCGTGATAGAGGTGATTTTGGAGGAGTTTGCAGATGCTCTCAGGGATGGCTCTTCGGATTTCAAGAAGCGCGGTCGTATCCTCAAGATAATCCTGTTTGGATCATATGCTCGTGGTACACAGGTTGATGAGCCATATACAGGCAAGGGTTATCGGTCCGATTTCGACCTGCTGATCATTGTGAATAATCGAAAGCTGGCGGACTTCGAGTTCTGGCGGAAAGCGGAAGACCGGCTCATGCATATGCGGGACGTGCAGACACCGGTAAATTTCATTGTCCATTCGCTTCGTGACGTAAACACGCGAATTAAGGAAGGGCGATATTTCTTCACTGACATTCGCAAGGAAGGCATCGTACTTTACGAACTTGATCCCGAGCCGCTCGCCCAACCGGGTGTTCTCAATCGGGAAGACGCCTATCGTATCGCGAAGGAATACTTTGATGATCGGTTGCCACATGCGCGTGCATTTACCAGATTTGCTCAATTTGGCATTAATCAGGGTGATCTCAAAGAGGCTGCCTTCCTACTTCATCAGGCGGTTGAACAGGCTTATTCAAGCTTTTTGCTAGTGACTACAAATTACTCACCTGCTTCACACAATCTAAAATTCTTGCGTCGGCTCGCTGAAGGGCATCGAAACGAACTGACGAAGGTATGGCCGCAAGATCAACAACGCTACAAGTCTTGGTTCAATATGGTCAACGAAGCATATGTGAAAGCGCGTTATTCTCCATATTTTGACATTACCGAAGAAGCGCTGCGTTGGCTCCTGAAGCAAACGAACCTGCTTATCGCTCAGATTGAGAAAATCTGTTCCGATTACCTGGAAGAAATGAACGATGCGCGGTAGATGGCACAGTAAAGTTCAGTCGGATGCATATTTATTGCGCGTTCCAACTCGCTACGTCCGCGAAGCAATACGAATGTTGATCCAATGGAAATACTTTTTATAGTATAGGCGCTCGTTTCCATTAACTTGCTGAACGAATTTGCGCAAAAACCTCAGGCGCAAACTCGAACTGTCGCGCTGTGCCTCTGCCCATGGAATTCTTGCCCATTGTTTCGGTAAGAATGCCGCGTTGCACAAGGGATTCCATCGTTTCAATGACGCCGCCGCGGGTCATTCCTGTAAAAACCATAACATTTGCAAGGGTTAAAGGCTCGTGAGCCTGATGCATCATGTAGAGGATGTTTACCATTCCAATCTGTTTGATGCGGGATTGAGGTGATTCATCCGCGAGCGGTTTTTCGAGAATTTCACGAACCGCGAAGACCGCAAGTGCCTGACTTTGCCATCGATCACTTAAAAAGCTTGCCATTTTTTTAACTATGCATTATTTGATTAGTATGAGTGCTGGTGACCTTACTTCATCATAACGTCGAAAGACAGTCGATAACGGAGTTATGAGCATGAGAAGCTTTCTCTTAAAACTTACGATAGGGGTTATGGGTTGCGGTTCACTATACCTCATTCAAGCTCCCGACGCTCGCGCCGAAAGCTGGGGATGCCAAGTTATCCTGTGTTTATCCAATCCTGGCGGCCCAATGCAATATTCCGAATGCCGACCGCCTATCCAGAAACTCTGGAGTTGGCTGGCAAGAGGCCATTCATTTCCCACTTGCAATGGTATTGGTTTCAAAAGTTCGCGGCCGCGCTATGAGCCGTATTATTGTCAATCCGGATATCGTCTATTTGCCGGACAAAGTGCAGGCGGACGTGCGGCGACATGTATCTCAACATCTCTTCAGGCTGTGGATGGCGCCTTTTGCCGGAACGAAAGAAGCATTGCCTCCACTGAAAAGACGGTCATCTCGCCGCGAATGCAGCGAAACAATAGCCGCAATCAATGCTTGGCATATGTAACCACCCGGCCATTCGTTCGCGAAAAACCGAGTTATATCGATGTGACCATCGACCGCTTGGGTAAACACAGAGTGTGGTACTAAGCCATGCCTGTTTCGTTTCTCGTTCTCGCTCAAACTTGCGCAGCTTTTGTTTCGCCCGAAACGCTTGCCGGTGTCGTCAGCCTGGAAAGTGGTTTTGCCCCTTTTAATATTCGCATTAACAGCGGTTTGCCGCTCAAGCAGCAGCCAGCAACAAAAGCCGAAGCGATCGAGGTTGCAACTTCACTTGTCGCCGAGCAACAGGACATTCAGCTTGGTCTGGGCGGTATCAGCCTTGAGGACTTGAGAAAATCAAATCTATCGATCGCTGACGCATTCGATCCCTGTTTGAATCTCAAAACAACTGCTCATCTTCTCGATGGCTATTATCGCCATGCAGTCGAGGAAAATTTCGACCCGATAAGGGCTGAAAAACGGATGCTGAGATCCTGGTATGGGCGTGGTGACGCCTCGATCGGTGAAATGGTCCGATACGACGAACAGGTCTTCCAGAAAATCAAACAGCTCCGGCCAAGCATGGCCAAGCTCGTCATCGAAAATGCCGTGGAGCAACGGGGCGGGGCGCATGAAACATCTGTTGGCGCTGTGACAAGCAAAAGCGGACAGAGTGCGGCCAATAATGCTGCGGAGGAAGCAGCTTCCGTCCCATCTCTATCCTCGTGGGATGTCTTCAGGAGCCCACGCAATTTATCGGTTCTCGTGTTTGAGAACAATCAAAAGGAGCAAAGCGAATGAATTTCTATTGCCGCCTCCGTCCAATTGTCGCCTCTTGCATTATGGCCGCGGCCATTGTGCCGATAGTGAGCGAGCCTGCATTTGCACAAGCCGCGGGCATCGAAACCATTCTCCAAAACATCGTTGATCTCCTCACCGGCAACATATTCAGACTGCTTGCGACCATTGCGGTGATCGTGATCGCCATCGCATGGATGTTTGGTTACATGGATTTGCGTCGGGCAGGGTACTGGATCATCGGGATCGGCATCATTGCTGGTTCATCCGAGCTTGTTGGCACGATCGTTGGAAGCTGAGCGATGACAAGTGTTGGGCCAATCTTCGAAGAAGACACGTTGTTTCTCGCCTGCACCCGACCCGCTATGGTTGCTGGCGTGACGATGGAGGCCATGGGCATCAACGTCATGGCAACGACGATATTCTATCTCCTTGCTGGCTCGATTTCCTATGCTCTTGTCGGCATCGTTTTCCATTTCGTTTTTCGAGCTCTCATCAAACACGACCATAACATGTTTCGCATTGTGCTCGCATGGGTGGATACGCGTGGTCGATCTCGCAATAGCGGATATTGGGGTGGGGCAACGCTATCTCCGCTTTGCCTGATACGTCGATATGATGAAAGGGATCTCAACCTTGCCTGACATCATGAAGCTAAAGGTCCGAGAACTTCGACCGGAAATCTACATTCCTTACGTCCGTCATGTCGATGAGACGACGATTGCTCTTAACGCCGGAACGCTGATGGTGATGATCGCACTGGAAGGAGTGTCATTCGAAACGGCAGATGTGCTCGATTTGAATGGATTACACCGTGACCTCAACACCCTTTATCGCAACATCGCCGATGAGCGGCTTGCCTTATGGACGCATGTTATCAGGCGGCGGAACGACAGTTATCCGGACGGAGAATTTTCGGCAGCGTTTTCGAACGCCCTTAACGAAAAATATCGCCTCAAGATGGCTGGCGAAAACCTCTTTTGTAACGACCTTTATCTCACGCTGCTCTGGTCTCCGGCCCGTTACGGTGCAGATAAAACCACGCGATTTTTTTCAAAGCTAAGACGAGCGCAAAATGTCGAACTTGATGAGGAGGCGTTTAAAGATCTTCAGGACAAGGTGATTAATGTAACTGCAGGCCTGGAGCGGTTTCAGCCGCGCGTGCTTTCGCTTTACGAGCGAGGCGGGCTTGTATATTCACAACTGAGCGAAGTTTTGCACCAACTGGTTGGTGGTAGGCGCGAGCCCGTTCCGTTGACGGAAGGACCAGTTTCTTCCGCTATTTACTCTGACCGCGTTATCATCGGGCGAGAAACTGTCGAGATCCGGCACGAGGCCGAAAACCGCTATGCCGGTATACTGAGTTTCAAAGAATATCCAGCTCGCACCAGAACAGGCATGCTCGATGGAGTGCTCTCTAGTCCATTTGAATTTATCCTGACGCAATCCTTTGCATTCACCTCCAAATCAGACGCTCGCTCGATCCTGGGTCGTAAGCAAAATCAGATGCTTAGCAGTGGTGACAAAGCAGCATCCCAGATTGGTGACCTCGACCGAGCGATGGACGACCTTGAATCAAATCGATTTGTTCTGGGCGGGCATCATCTTTCGCTTGCCGTCTTTGCTTCCTCCGTCAAAGATCTCGCCGATAACCTCGCCAAGGCGCGGGCAAGTCTTACGAGCGGTGGGGCCGTCGTTGCACGCGAAGATCTTGGATTGGAAGCCGCCTGGTGGGCACAGCTTCCTGGGAATTTCCGCTACCGTGCACGGTCCGGGGCGATTACATCGCGTAATTTTGCAGCGCTTTCACCCTATCATTCGTATCCGATCGGTCAGAAGGACAATAACGAATGGGGACCAGCTGTCGCGCTATTGAAGACGGCTTCCGGGTCACCGTTCTATTTCAATTTTCATTACGGCGATCTCGGCAATACCTTCATGTGCGGACCATCGGGTACCGGTAAGACGGTCATCATCAACTTCATGCTTTCTCAACTCGAAAAACACGATCCTCATGTTGTGTTCTTCGACAAGGATCGTGGAGCCGACCTTTATGTGCGGGCCGCCGGCGGAACATATCTTCCGCTTAAAAATGGTAGTCCGACCGGATGCGCTCCTTTAAAGGCGCTCGAGCTCACGCCTGAAAATAAAGTGTTCCTTGCTTTATGGGTTGGCAAACTTGTTCGCTCCAACGTTCGAGATTTGACCGTAACCGAACTGCGTGACATCGCTGTTGCGATCGATGGCCTATCAGATCTGCCTAGAGAGCGCCGAACGATTGGTGCACTACGCACATTCTTGAACAATACCGATCCTGAAGGGATCGCTGCCAGGCTTCGCCGTTGGGAACTCGAAGGGCCGCTTGGCTGGGTGTTCGACAATGTCGATGACGATATTGGCCTCAACGAATTTGCCCCGATGAGGGCAGGAAGAGGCGGGAAATTCGTCGGCTACGACATGACGGAGTTTCTCGACCATGAAGAAATCCGCACGCCCCTTATGGCCTATCTGTTTCATCGTGTCGAACAGCTGATTGACGGAAGACGCATACTCATCGTCATCGATGAATTCTGGAAAGCGCTGCAGGACGATGGCTTTCGCGATCTGGCGCAAAACAAGCTCAAAACCATCCGCAAGCAAAATGGTCTGATGCTGTTTGCAACACAAAGCCCGCGCGATGCGATTGTCTCTCCAATTGCTCATACGATTATCGAGCAATGTCCCACGCAGATTTTCCTCCCGAATTCGCGCGGTAATCACGCTGACTATGTCAATGGGTTCAAGCTTACCGAACGTGAATACGAACTGATTGCGCGCGAACTATCAGTCGAAAGCCGGCAATTCTTGTTGAAACAGGGTCACAACAGCGTCGTTGCAGAGCTCGACCTGAACGGCCTTGATGATGAACTGGCTGTTCTTTCCGGTCGTACCGGAAATGTCGAGCTTGTCGATACGATCCGCGCTGAAATCGGGAACGATCCTGCGGACTGGCTTCCAGTTTTCCTGAAAAGAAGGAGTGCAAGTTGATGGCTTCCTATAGACGTTTTTGCGCAATGATGGCTGCAGTGCTGACCTTGTCGACAGGAGCTGCGATGGGGCAGGGCATCCCTGTCATTGATCAAACAGCGATCGCCAAACATCTGGAAAGTATCGCGCAGTTGAAATCGCAGCTCGATGCTCTTCATCAGCAGATTGAGAAGGCCGAAGAGCTTTATACCTCTTTCAACAAGCTGACAGATATGGCGGATGTTGCACAGGTTCTCAATGATCCAGCGATCCGAAAAGCCCTTCCGCCGGAATTTGCTGCCGTAGAAGGATTATTCGAAGGCAATGGCAGCGGGGCGTTGAACGATGCTGCAACAAAATTCCTCGACAAAAATACGACTTACAAAACCTCGGCTGACGATTTTTACGCAAAAGAACTGTCCCGTGTGCAGAACAAAAATGCCGGCCAGATTGGGATCGGCCAGAAAATTTACGACGCAGCAACAAAACGCATCGAAGGAATTGATGAACTCCGTCAGAAAATTTCCACGGCAAGTGAAGCCAAGGAAATTGCCGATTTGCAAGCAAGGCTTCTGGCCGAGCAAGCCTTTGTGCAAACCGATGTGCTGCGCATGGAAGGCTTGCGCATGGTTCAGCAGGCGCAAACGCAGGTTGATGATCAGCGCAAGGCAGAAGATTGGCGCCGTCGCATGGATGCAATGAAGGGGGCGCTGAAATGAAAAATGTCCTGATCCTGACAGCGTTCGTCCTTCTGTCCGCATGCACAGAGAAAGCTGAAGCGACCTATACGGTCGAAGAATTGTTGACCGATCAGGGAATGCTGTCACGCATTCTCGACAAGTGTCGCAACAATCCAGGTGAGTTGCGCAATACGGCTAACTGCATGAATGCCGAAGCAGCCAATAGCAAGTTGCGTTTCCAGAATATGCGCAAGGCGCTTGGAGGCTAGCACCGTGTATCACGTTTTCGAGTTTATTGATGGACAATTCAAGCGGCCGTTGGAGATGTTCATATCCGATGGGACGTCGAACATTGCCGAATGGGTTTTCGGCCCGCTTACTGTTGCCGTGACCCTTTACGTTATCTTGTTTGGTTATCTTATTTTGCGCGGTTCGGTGCATGAACCCATCCTTGATTTTGCTTTTCGCGCGATCAAGCTTGCGATCATCATGACGCTGGTCAAGAACGCCAGCGAATACCAGACCTATGTCACCAATATTTTTTTCGAACAGCTGCCGCGCGAGATTTCGCAAGCTTTAAATTCCGGTGCGGCGCCGAGCGCATCGACCTTCGATAGTCTGCTGGATAAAGGACAGAACTCAGCGACCGACATCTGGTCACGATCCTCCTGGCCCATCGATATTGTAACTGGTGTTGGCGGATTATTGGTAATTGGCGTGAGCTTTCTTGTCGCGGGAATAGGCTATGTCGTTTCACTTTATGCGCGATTGGCACTAGCCATCGTGCTGGCGATCGGCCCAATCTTCATTGCATTTGCCATGTTCCAGTCGACGCGACGCTTCACAGAGGCCTGGATCGGACAAGTGGCAAATTTTGTCATTCTTCAGGTTCTTGTCGTCGCTGTTGGAGCGCTGCTGATTGCATGCCTCGACACAACTTTTACAGCAATCGAGGGCTATTCCGACGTCTTGATGCGTCCCATCGCGCTTTGTGCCATCGGCATTGCCGCTCTTTATGTCTTTTATCAGCTTCCAGGCATCGCTTCGGCTCTCGCGTCCGGCGGAGCGTCTCTGGCTTATGGCTACACAGCTTCACGCGATGCGCATGAAGGATTGCTTGCCAAGGCAACGTCGCGGAGCGCGGGGTTTGTGGCTCGCGGCACACGCATGATGAGAAGAGCATTGTGAGCGAAGGAGACCTGCTTATGACCTCGTCTGCGGCGATGAAAAACAGGTATTTGTCAGTAATCAAACCGACCTTGTTTCTCGGGATCGCGCTCGCACTTGTCAGTTGTGCGTCGCTGACAAATCCCTTGCCGAAATGCGATGGAAATGCGCGAAGACCTCTGAACCGCGCAATGTGGCAATGGGAAAGATCGAGTGCATCGCCGAAGCCCGATGCGCAAGCCATCACGCGCTTTGTCCATGAGAACAAACAATCGAGCGCTTTTGATCATTTCGATATTGATGCCTCTTTCGGCGATTGCGAGGATTGATGGTCACGACAGACAATCTCAAAAGCTATTTCGAAAAAGCGCGTCGCTTTGATCAAGACCGCATGATCGAGGTTGAGCGTTCAAATCGCTTGGCCTGGTCGATCGCAATTGCGGCCGGAATTGTTGCTGGCATATCAATCCTTGCAGTTGCAAGCCTTGCGCCGCTGAAAACTGTCGAACCTTTCGTGGTTCGCGTCGACAATTCCACCGGGATCGTTGATGTCGTTTCCGCGCTGTCGGCGACTGCTGGTACTTACGACGAAGCCGTGACCAAATATTTTGCAGCAAAATATGTTCGTGGACGCGAAGGCTACGTCTGGAGCGAATCCCAGGAAAATTTTCGAACAATTGCGCTTCTATCCACACAGGCAGAACAGGCGCGGTTTGCGGCCACTTATCGCGGCAGCAACCCGCAATCACCACAAAATGTCTATGGCCGCTCTGCCACGGTGCGGATTAACATCGTCTCCATCGCGCTCATCAATCAAAACGTGGTGTCGGTACGCTACATACGTAGCCTAACGCGCGGTGAAGAAGTCCGGACAACTCATTTTGTTGCGACCCTTACCTATTCCTACGCCAACGCTCCCATGTCATCGACAGACCGACTGGTGAACCCGCTTGGTTTCGCGGTTAGTGAATATCGTGCAGATCCGGAGGCAATCGATTGATGCGTTTTCCAATCATTGTCACATTTTTTCTGGCTTCATCCGCTTCCAGTGTCCTCGCGTTGGAGATACCAACAACAGCATCGCAGGACAGTCGTGTCCGTTTTGTCAGTTATCAGCCCTACAATATCACAAGGATCATCGGATCCTTGCGCTCCTCGGTTCAAGTCGAGTTTGCCCGGGATGAGGAAATTGCACATGTGGCGCTTGGCAACAGCGTCGCCTGGGAAGTCGCACCAGCCGGTAATATCCTGTTTTTAAAACCACGAGAAAACCAGCCGGTTACCAATATCTCCGTTGTAACGACACGTCGGGACGGGTCTACGCGCAGTTACCAGATGGAACTTAAGGTGCGGGAGGGTTCGGTAGAAGTCGGAGAGAATACTTACTTTTACGTGAAATTCCGATATCCACACGACGAAGCTGAACTGCGTCGCCAGCAAGCTGCGGCTCAGGCGCGCACAGCCCAAGCCAGAGATGCTGATAATGTGCTGTCGCTTCACGAGGCATATGGTCCGCGCAATTGGCGCTACTCCGCACAAGGGGCACAGGCACTGGAGCCGCAAAGCGTCTACGACAACGGTAAAATCACAACATTCTCCTTTGCGGGTAATCAGGAAATGCCTGCAATCTATATGGAAAATTCTGACGGTTCGGAGAGCCTCGTGCCCAAAACTGTCGATGGCAATCTGGTCATGGTCCATACGTTAAGCCGCAAATTCATTCTGCGACGGGGCAAAGATGTGCTGTGCGTATTCAATGAAGCCTATGACCGGGTTGGCATCAACCCTGCCACAAACACGACGTCTCCGTCCGTTGAACGCATCGTGAAACCGGATCTGGCGGGACAGGGGAAGTGAGTAAGATGGCCGAGAATGAGGAAGACAAGATCCCTGGTGAGCGCGCCGAAACGGTTACGGCTACACGCATCGACAATAATCCTGTTCTCAAGCGCGGGGCTGTTGCACTCGCCATTGTGTTGTTCATTGGCTTTGCTCTTTGGTCGACATCTGGAAGCAAAACAAAGGATAACAATAGCCAGACCGAGCGCGTCGTGATCCGCCAAACAACACCCTTTGAGGCGGCAAGAGAAAAGACAGAACCGGTTGAAGAAAAGCCGGAGGTAAAACTGCCAACACCGGTCCTTGAAGAACCTATGCCCGAAGTGGACGAATTGCTTGATGCCGCCCGTCGTGCGCCCGTCATGGCTTATAGCGGAGGGCAGAAAAATTCGCCCTCACGAGGCGGAGGGGGGAACGGTAATAATGCGGTAGAAGATAGGAATTTTATACCGATCGACGGCAATTTTATTGGCCAGAACCAGCAGAATGCCGATGAACAACGGTTCGAAAATCTGCTGCGGCCGACCCGACTTGAGGGTTCGCGCGCCGGTACGCTCGCAAATCGTGATTTCATCATCGCCATGGGGACTTCCATCCCTTGTGTGCTCGAAACGGCACTTGCCTCGGATCAGCCGGGCTTTGCAAGCTGTGTGATCAACCGCGACGTTTTATCCGATAACGGCCGCGTGGTGCTGATGGAAAAAGGAACCCAGCTTGTCGGGGAATATCGTGGTGGTCTCCAACGGGGTCAA
Organism: Ochrobactrum sp. BTU2; assembly: GCF_024539785.1. Taxonomy (NCBI): domain Bacteria; kingdom Pseudomonadati; phylum Pseudomonadota; class Alphaproteobacteria; order Hyphomicrobiales; family Brucellaceae; genus Ochrobactrum; species Ochrobactrum sp. BTU2. The sequence goes on from NZ_JAHWRG010000009.1 coordinate 81,233, forward strand.
AAACGTCTGTTTGTGCTTTGGAATAGGGCGAAAACGCCTCAAGGTGTGATCGTTACGCTTGCCTCGCCAGCAACCGATGCGCTTGGCCGCGCTGGCGTTGGTGGGCAGGTCGATACGCATTGGTGGGAGCGCTTCGGCAGTGCGCTTCTCCTTTCCGTCGTCGGCGATGCGACAAGTTACGCGAGCAGTCGTCTGCAAGACGGCAATTTTGATGCACAAAATACCGCGGATGCCGGCAAACAGGCTGCTGCCATTGCAGTGGAGCAATCAATTAATATTGCCCCGACACTCCACAAACATCAGGGGGAATTGGTCTCCATCTTTGTCGCTCGCGATCTCGATTTTGCAGGCGTTTACCAGCTCCGTGTAACCGAACCTGGAAATCGCATTCTCGATCGGGCGGCTTTGGGTGATTTCCAACCGCCATCGACGCTTGTGACAAAATAGGTGGACAAATGGCTGAAGCCCAGGACATCACCGTCGTTCGTGAACTTCTAAAGCCTCTTGCGGTCTTCCTGGATGATTGCTCGTTGTATGAGATCATTGTCAATCATCCGGGTCAGGTGCTGACGGAAGGGCCGGGTGGTTGGCAGATACACGATCTTCCTGGGCTTTCCTTTGAAAAACTCATGCGCCTTGCCCGGGCGGTGGCGAGCTTTTCCCATCAAACCATCAATGAAACGCGACCGATACTTTCGGCAACACTTCCAGCTGGCGAGCGAATTCAAATTATCATTCCACCCGCCACCACGAAAGGAACGGTCAGCATCACAATCCGCAAACCATCATCGCTTGATTTTACGCTTGATGATCTGGACGCCAATGGCTTTTTCTCTCATACGCAAACAAGCTTTCGTGCCCTTTCAAAAGAACAAGAACGTTTACGAGAACTCTACAAAAGGGGGCAATTCAAGGAGTTTCTTCGTCAAGCTGTTATCGCGCGGAAAAATATCATTATCTCTGGTGCGACAGGGTCCGCAAAAACCACTCTTTCAAAAGCTCTTATCAAGCATATTCCACAACACGAGCGTGTCATTTCGATTGAAGACAGCCCGGAACTTATAATTTCCCAACCAAATCAGGTGCGTCTGTTTTATTCAAAGGGCTCGCAGGGGGTATCGAATGCAGGTCCGAAGGAATTACTCGAATCGTGTCTGCGAATGCGTCCCGATCGAATATTGCTGCAGGAACTCAGGGATGGAAGCGCGTTTTATTATATTCGCAATATCAACTCGGGCCATCCAGGATCCATCACAACAGTTCATGCAGATTCTGCCAGACTTGCCTTCGAGCAACTGACTTTACTAGTCAAGGAATCGGAAGGGGGAAGCGCACTCGAACGCGCTGACATCCGACGTATGTTGGAGATTTCGGTTGACGTTGTTGTGCAATGTAAACGCACCGATGGAACGTTCCGCGCTGCTGAAATTTACTTCTCCGGCTGTGCGAACGATTGAGCACAATTGGTGGCGCAATAATGTTTTTTTCTGCTTTCTCGTCGTCCCAATTTGAACCTTTACCGCGCTGATTTCGCGTTTAATCGATTCTATTGTCGCGGTTGGGCTTTTTTGGTTGGCAGCAGCCTTTCCTATCGCATAAGCAACGAGGAGCTGGTTCCAGGAGTGCTTGTAATTGTTGCAAGCCTTTCATGAACCTATCCTGCAGTAAGGAGGCCATGATGGCGAAGTGGGTGTACACGTTCGGCGACGGCAAGGCAGAAGGCGCGGCAAGCGACCGCAATCTTCTCGGTGGTAAGGGAGCGAACCTGGCTGAAATGAGCAGCCTTGGTCTTCCGGTACCTCCAGGCTTTACCATCACGACCGAAGTCTGCACCTATTATTACGATCACGACCGGTCTTATCCATCCGAGCTCAATGATCAGGTTCAGGCGGCTCTGGCCCATATTGCGAAAGTGACGGGGCGTAATTTCGGCGATGCCGAAAAGCCGCTTCTGGTGTCGGTGCGTTCCGGTGCCCGTGCTTCCATGCCGGGCATGATGGATACGGTGCTCAATCTCGGCCTCAATGACGAGACGGTGCAGGCTATCGCCCGCGAAGCGGGTGACGAGCGTTTTGCCTATGACAGCTACCGTCGCTTCATCCAGATGTATTCGGATGTCGTGCTGGGTGTTGATCATGGCTTCTTTGAAGAAATTCTCGAAGACAAGAAGGCCGATCTCGGCATTGAGGTCGATACGGCGCTGACGGCCGAAGACTGGAAGGGGGTCATCGCCTCTTACAAGGCTAAGGTCGAGGAAGAACTCGGCCAGCCTTTCCCGCAAGACCCACGCGAACAGCTCTGGGGCGCTATAGGCGCCGTTTTCTCAAGCTGGATGAATGCGCGCGCCATCACCTATCGTCGTTTGCACAATATCCCGGCGGCCTGGGGCACGGCGGTTAATGTGCAGGCGATGGTGTTCGGCAATATGGGTGAAACCTCTGCGACTGGCGTTGCCTTCACACGCAATCCTTCGACAGGCGAGAAGAGACTTTATGGTGAGTTCCTCGTCAATGCGCAGGGTGAAGATGTCGTTGCCGGTATTCGCACGCCGCAGAACATCACGGAAGAAGCGCGCATTGCGGCCGGTTCCGACAAACCGTCGCTTGAAAAGGTAATGCCGGAAGCATTCGCTGAATTCCTCAAGGTCGCTGACCGGCTGGAACAGCATTATCGCGACATGCAGGACCTCGAATTCACCATCGAACGTGGCAAATTGTGGATGCTCCAGACCCGCTCAGGCAAGCGCACTGCAAAGGCAGCGTTGAAGATGGCCGTCGAAATGGCAGGCGAAGGCCTCATTTCCGAGGAAGAAGCGGTACTGCGCGTCGATCCGGCCGCGCTTGACCAGCTTCTGCACCCGACCATTGACCCGCGTGCGGAGCGTCAGATCATTGGTCAGGGCCTCCCAGCGTCGCCGGGCGCTGCAACGGGCGAAATCGTCTTCTCTTCGGAAGAAGCCGAACAGGCAAAGTCGGAGGGCCGCAAGGTCATTCTCGTTCGCATCGAGACCAGCCCGGAAGATATTCACGGCATGCACGCGGCAGAAGGCATTCTGACGACGCGCGGCGGCATGACCAGTCACGCAGCTGTGGTCGCACGCGGCATGGGCAAGCCATGCGTTTCCGGTGCGGGGTCGCTTCGCGTTGACTATCGCAATGGCGTCATGCTAGCAGCAGGCCAGACTTTCAAGAAGGGCGACGTCGTCACCGTCGATGGTGGCACCGGGCAGGTCCTGAAAGGCGCTGTCGCCATGTTGCAGCCCGAGCTTTCCGGCGATTTCGGCAGGCTGATGGAATGGGCTGACCGGACCCGCCGGATGAAGGTTCGCGCCAATGCAGAAACCCCGGCGGATGCCCGCACGGCGCGTTCGTTTGGTGCGGAAGGCATAGGCCTCTGCCGGACTGAACACATGTTCTTCGATGGAAGCCGCATTGTCGCCATGCGCGAAATGATCCTTTCCGACAATGAAGAAGGCCGCCGCACGGCTCTCTCAAAGCTTTTGCCGATGCAGCGTTCGGATTTCGTCGAACTTTTCGAGATCATGAAGGGGCTCCCGGTTACGATCCGTCTGCTTGATCCGCCATTGCACGAGTTCCTGCCGCATACGGACGAGGAAGTCGCAGAGGTTGCCCGGTCGATGGGTGTCGATGCGACAAAGCTGCGCGAACGCGCGGATGCCCTGCATGAATTCAACCCGATGCTGGGCCATCGCGGCTGCCGTCTGGCTGTATCCTATCCGGAAATTGCGGAAATGCAGGCGCGGGCGATTTTTGAAGCTGCCGTTGAAGCAGGTAAGAAAACCGGTGAGCACGTGGTGCCGGAAGTGATGGTGCCTCTGGTTGGTCTGAAAGCCGAACTCGATTTCGTCAAGGCGCGCATCGATGCAGTTGCCAAGGAAGTCATGGCAGAGGCGGGCGTCAAAATCGACTATATGGTCGGCACGATGATCGAACTGCCGCGTGCGGCTTTGCGCGCTGCCGAAATCGCCGAAACGGCTGAGTTCTTCTCGTTTGGCACCAACGATTTGACCCAAACGACATTCGGCATTTCACGCGACGATGCGTCCTCGTTCCTGACCTCCTATCAGCAGCGTGGCGTGATCGAACAGGACCCGTTCGTGTCGCTCGATCTCGAAGGCGTTGGTGAACTGGTGGAAATTGCCGCTGAACGCGGACGAAAGACCCGCGAAAAACTGAAGCTCGGCATCTGCGGCGAGCATGGTGGTGATCCGGCGTCGATCGCCTTCTGCGAAAAGACAGGTCTCGACTATGTTTCCTGTTCGCCGTTCCGTGTGCCGATTGCCCGTCTTGCCGCTGCGCAGTCGGCCATACGCAAGGTTTGACAGCACGCCACAATTTGGCTTAGCTGCCGGAATAATCTCCGGTGGTTAAGCCATTTTCAAAAGATATTGTCATGCTTCGTTTTATTGCTTCGGCAGGAGCCGTCATTCTCGCCACGACTGGCATTGCCAGCGCATACGATATCTCGCCGCAGGAGCGCGCGGAGAATAAGGCTGCGCACGACACGATCAAGATCGTTGAGCCGCAACTGCGTATCGCGCGGGGTGGTGCTGCATCGCCCCAGGTGGCACTGACGCTTGATGCCTGCATGGGCAAGACCGATCATCGCATTCTGGACGTGCTGGTGCAGAACCGTATTCCAGCGACGATCTTCGTGACGGGGCGATGGATAAAGCAGAACCCGGCCGCCATGGCGGTTTTGAAGGCCAATTCCGATCTGTTCGATATCGAGAACCATGGCGCAATGCATGTTCCGGCCATTACCAACGAGCCGAAAATGTATGGCATCAAGACAGCAGGATCACTTGAGGCGGTTCATCTGGAAATCGATGCCGGCGCGACGGCGATCACTGATGTCGGAGTGTCGAAGCCTGTCTGGTATCGCGATGCGACTGCCCGTTATTCGACCGATGCCATCAAGCTGGCAACAAGCATGGGCTACAAGATCGGTGGCTATTCGCTGAATGGCGATCAGGGCGCCTCGTTGCTGGCGCCGACGGTTGAGCGCCGCATCGCCGCTGCGCGTGACGGCGACGTCATCATCTCGCATATCAACCAACCAACGCGGTCGGCGGGTGAAGGGGTAGCCAAAGGCGTCCTGGCCTTGAAGGCGAAGGGGATGAAATTCGTGCGACTCAAGGATGTCGAGACGATGATGACACTCAACCCGGTTGCTCCGCACAATCTTCACGCGGGCGTTCCAAAGCCTGTAGCGCCGAAATAACCCCGTTCAGGCGCCGTTGACTTTCTACTTCGGGGAAAGACTTTTCATGACGGCGGCGTAGTTGCGGCCAAGGCTTTCAAAAACGGCATTTTCGCCTGTTGGCGGTTCAACGGACAGCGTCGTGCCGTCGTTGCGCAATGTGACGAAGATAACCTGATCTTCCGGTTGCCCGGCAATGGCGATTGCACCGATGCGTTGTGCTTCGCTGGTGTCGAGAGCAGGCATATTGAACAGGACTTCGCCGCCAACGCGTTCTGCTGCTTTGGCGAGCGCGGAATCAAAACCTTCGATAAGGACGTCGATGGCTCCAAGCGCAAACTCCAGTTCGACGGCTTCGAGCGTCATCGCATCTTCTGCGGTTGTGCCGTCCGATGACTGGTTGCCATTTTGAAGGGCGCGATCCATTCCGTCCTCTCCGACGATTGCAATATAAGCCCCCACATACGCAATCATGCCTTCTGTTAGCGGTTGCTGCAATGCCTTTTTATTTGATTTACCTAGCTTTTTCTCACTTATTCTTAAAGCTGGTGATCTTTGCAGGCTAAGAACGCATCCCGAAAAGTGCAAAACGGTTTTCGGATCAGATGCGTGCTGAACAAACAATTGGAGCGCCAATCTGCCGTAATCAGATTGAATTGCGCTCCTGGAGGGTGCTGCCCCTAATGCGATTTGCCTAATCTATCAAGCACGCCAAACGTGCATTAGTTATTGCTTTTGTAGATCGCTAAATATTCCCCCGACAGGTTTTGATCGCGGTCAATGCTCTTTCATCCCGAATCTTCGACGTTCTCCTCATCACAAGGGAATTGGTGTTGGAGGGCACATGAAACTGATCTGGAAAGCGGCGGTCGGTGGCGCGGGTGCGCTAGCCGCAGCTTGGCTCTTTGCGCTTTCAACACCCCATTGGCTGACGGCGAAACACGAAGCCGCCGTCGATGTCACCGACAAGGCTTTGATCGAAAAAGGCGAGTATATCGCCCATGCGGGCGACTGCGCTGCGTGTCATACGGCTCCGGGAGGCAAGGCGTTTGCGGGCGGGCTTGGCATGCAGACGCCGCTTGGCACGATTTATTCCACAAACATCACGCCAGACAGTAAAACCGGTATCGGCGGCTACAGCTATGCCGACTTCGAGCGCGCCGTACGGCAGGGGGTGCGTCAGGATAATGTCCATCTTTATCCGGCAATGCCCTTTGTTTCCTATACGGTCGTGAATGACGAGGACATGAAGGCGCTTTATGCGTTCTTCATGTCGAAGGTGGAGCCGGTACAACAGGATAACCAGCCCAGCACCTTGCCGTGGCCAACCAACATGCGCTGGCCACTCGCCTACTGGCAGCTTTTCTTTGGAAATTCGCGTCCGTTCGAAATTGCAGAGGACACTGATCCGGTGATCGCACGCGGCGCTTATCTGGTCGAGGGGCTCGGTCATTGCGGCGCGTGCCATACGCCACGTGGTCTCGCCTATGAAGAAAAAGCGGTGAAGAACGATCCGAAGGGCAAGTTCCTGTCCGGCTCGGTTCTGGAAGGCTGGTATGCGAAAAACCTGCGCGATCAGGATACAGGCCTTTCGAGCTGGGCCGAAGAGGAGATCGTCACCTTCCTCAAGACCGGGCGCACCGATCGCACGGCGGCGTTCGGCTCGATGGCCGATGTCGTGCAGCATTCGACCCAATATCTTGCGGAAGATGATTTGCGTGCAATTGCCCGTTATTTGAAGTCGCTGCCACCAAGCGAAGGACGCGAACGCGAATGGCAGCCGAAGGAAGATGTGACGACAGCGGCGCTGAAGGCGGGGGATTTCAGCGCACCGGGTGCACTGTCCTATGTCGAGCAATGTTCGGTCTGCCACCGTATGGACGGCAAGGGTGCACCGCGCATCTATCCGGCACTCGTCGGGAATTCGATTGTCTTTGCCGATGATCCAAGCTCGCTCATTCAGGTCACTCTGACCGGGGGCAGAACGCCTGACACGCCTGCGGACAGGATGGCTTTCACCATGCCGGGCTTTGCCAATCTTCCGAACTGGCAGGTCGCCGAAATCCTGAACTTCATTCGCAACGGCTGGGGCAACCACGGCGCTGCCATAACGGAGCAGGATATCGAGCGTATGCGGCGTGAAATCGCTCACAAGCCCGTCCATTACGTTCCGGAGAACAAGCAATGAAAACCAGTACGATTGTCGTTCTTGGTGCCAGTTTTGCCGTGGCAGTAACGGGCGGCGCATTCCTCTTCAATCACCTGCGGCCTTCACTGGATGCCCCGGCTCCCAAAGCCTATGCGGTTCTGGACAAGGACAAAAATCAGGTCGGTACCTATGTCATCCCGCCGGACCGTGACATTCTCAAGCAGCCGAACGCGCCTGAAATCATGCACGGCAAGAGGTTGCTCAACGAAACCGCGCGGCTTCTGCCCGACAATGTCGGCAACGGTCTGAATTGCAACTCCTGCCACATGGGGCAGGGCAAGATGGATAATGTTGCTTCCTATATCAACAGCAGCAATTTCTATCCCGCTGTCATGCCCCGTGCTGGCAAGGAAGTCGATCTGGTGATGCGCATCAATGGCTGCTTCCAGCGTTCGATGAACGGTAAGCTGCTGCCGCCCGAGGGGGCCGACATGAAGGCGATGGTCGCCTATATGGACTGGCTTCGACAGGATGTGAAAAAGGGCACCAAAGTGGCGATCCGCAATGCCGGTCCCATCGATGAAAGCCTTGTTCCTGATCCAGTCAATGGCGCCAGAATCTATGCCGCACAATGCTCGACCTGTCATGGCGCGGGTGGCGAAGGCATGAAGGACCAGGCCGGTGACTATATCTTCCCGCCGCTCTGGGGGGATGAAAGCTTCAACATCGGGGCCGGACTGGCCCGGACTTACAAGGCCGCGCAGTTCGTCAAATATGCGATGCCGCCAGCCCAGAACTACAATCTGCCCATCGGGCAGGGCGGTGTTCTGACCGATCAGGAAGCCATTGATGTGTCGGAATACTTCACTCACATGCCGCGCCCCGATTTCGCAGGCAAGGTGAAGGACTGGCCGAACATGAAAAAGCCGAAAGATGTGCGTTATTAGAGCATTTCCAGCAAAAGTGCGAAGCGGTTTTGCGTAGGACAATGCGACGGAACAAATATTTGGAGCGGTTCCAGCAACCCCGTTTTGACCGAAACCGCTCCAAATGATATTGCCAAGAAAAGTGCCCCACCATGTTCAAGCCAGGTAGGGCATTTGAATTGCTACGTCGAAGTTTTGCCGAGCGAAAATCTCTCTGCTATTCATACTGCGTGAAAACAGAGAGACAGAGCGGCTCCAATGATTCAGTATAAGCTGGAAATGCTCTCGGAGACTGCATGAGAAAACTTCGCTACCAGCGGCGTCAGTCGCGCTCTGCGGTTTGGGCGCTTCGGTTTGGTGTTTTTGCGCTTGTGCTGCTTGCGATGGCGTTTCTTCTGCATCGCTTCTGGACACTGGAGACACCTGACTTGGTGCTACTCGCCGGATTGAGCACCGGTCTTGCCGCTCTGGCCCTTCTTTGCTCGGCTAAAGGTTTTCGCAATCTCTGGGTCAATGGCGACAAGGGCGGTGCGCGATCCTTCTGGGGCGGCCTGTTCGCTTTTGCCGTGTTGCTGCCGGTCGGGCTGGTGGCAGCACTGTGGTACACGTCCCCACCGCTCTATGACCTCTCGACCGACTTTGAGACGCCACCGCAATTTCCGCCCGACATGCCGTCACGCCTGCAATGGATGAACCCGCTGACGGTGGCGGTGAGCGGCGATGCGCTGACCCAGTTGACGGCCTATCCCGATGTGGTCGGACGCCGCTATGAAGCCGCCCCGGATCGTATCGCGCAAGGTGTCAGAACCGTTTTCAAGACATTCGGATGGCAGGTGATCGCGCATGATGCTCCCTCGCCGGAGCAGAGTGCAACGCGGTTTGTCGCAACGGCGCACAGTTTCATTCTGGGCCTCAAGAGCGATATCGTGATCAGGCTGCTCGATGAAGGTGAAACCACCTATGTGGATGTGCGTTCCCTGTCGCGTTATGGCAAACGCGACATGGGGCAGAATGCGGCCTTCATCACCGATTTTCTGGGCGCGCTGGAAGGTGAAGTCAACAAGGCTCCAGCCGACGTGGAATGATCAGCCGCGAATATAGATACTGTCGAGCGATGGGTGGTCGTCGGTCTTCACCTCTCCGCGTCCGACGAGATCTTCCAGATGCGCCAGCACGGACAGTGCTGCGGCACCATGCAGTCGCGGATCGGTATCGCGATAGATGGCCTTCACCATGTCGCCGATCGTCCTGTCACCTTGCAGGACGCGCTCGAAGATGGCCCGTTCGCGCATCTTGCGATGCGCACGCAGGCCGCGAACGAAAGCAGCAGGTTTGGTGACGGCCCCGCCATGGCCCGGCAGATAGACCTTGTCGTCGCGTGCCAACAGTTTTTCCAGCGAGACCATGTAATCGCTCATGGAGCCGTCCGGCGGTGCAACAATGGATGTCGCCCAGGCCATGACATGATCGGCGGAAAAGAGAACGCCGGTATTCTTCAGGCCGAACGCCATGTGATTGGCGGCATGTCCGGGTGTATGAATGCCTTCCAGTGCCCAGCCGTCGCCTTCGATCGTGCCTCCGTCTGCCAGTGCGATATCAGGAATGAAGTCCGTATCGGCGCTTGCTTCGAGCATGTTCACTTCGCCCGCATAATAGGGGCGGGCAGGGCGATGCGCTCCCTCGGCGACGGTGCGCGCGCCAAGGCTTTCCTTCAGCCGCTGCGCGAGAGGCGAGTGGTCGCGGTGGGTATGGCTGACGAAGATGTGGCTGACCGGGCGACCGGCAATGGCGGCGATCAGGGCGTTATAATGCGCGTCATTATCCGGGCCGGGGTCGATGACAGCCAGCGTATCGGTGCCGATGATATAGCTGTTGGTGCCGTGAAAGGTGAAAGCGCTCAGATTATTGACGGTGAGGCGCAAAATGCCTTTACCCAGTTCAACCGGTTCCCCATATTGGGGCGTGAAACTGCTGTCGAAAACAAGCGCCATGGAAGCGGCTTTCCATTCTTCTTTGGTTTGATTGATGAAACGGCATAGGCCTTATATAGTCGGGTTGCAAACGTGAACAGTCACGTGCGCCGAAATCGCGCCAAGGGTCGGTTCCGGGGAGTTTTCATTCCGGTATCTGCCGCCGCGTCAAAAGTGGAGTTGGATATGCTTCATAGAGTAAAGCCTCGCGTCGCCACCGCCTCTCTCGCTGCAGAATACCTGCCCACCAGTCAACTGGCCCGCGCTTTCTGGTTTGTCGGCCTTGCATTGATCGGAACAGCCGTTCTCACGATCTCCGCCAAGATCAAGGTCGATCTGGTCTACGTCAATGTGACGATGCAGACCTTCGCTCTTTTTGCGATTTCGGCCCTTTACGGATCGCGGCTCGCCATGGCGACGGTTGCGCTTTATCTGCTTGAAGGCGTCCTTGGCATGCCTGTCTTCACCGGCACGCCGGAAAAGGGCATCGGCCTTGCCTATATGGTCGGTCCGACGGGCGGCTACCTCCTGTCTTATCTTGCTGCGGCCTGGATCGTCGGACGCGCCGCCGACAAGGGTCTGGCGCGCAATCCCTTCGCCCTCGGCGGTGCTATGCTGCTCGCGGAAGCCGTCATCCTGCTGATGGGCGCTGGCTGGATGGCCTATCTCTTCGGTCTGGAAAAGGCCATTGCCTTCGGCTTTGGCGCATTCATCGTTGGCGACCTTGTGAAGCTGGCGCTCGCCGCGTGCGGCGTGCCAGCGATGATGTCGCTTCTGAAGCGCTGAAATTTACAGTTCTTCGCATGATGAAAGCCGGGCGATTCGCCCGGCTTTTTCTTGTTTCGGTTGAAACTGCTTCGCGATTGACAGAGACCTCTTCAACAAGCTTTGTCGTTATAAGAAATCTGTTTTATGGGGAGGATGACTTGCGCGTCGAAACTCTGGTGATCGAACCGCTGACGAAAGAGGCTTTTGCGCCATTTGGCGATGTGATCGAGACGGAGGGAGCGGAACTTCGCCTGATCAACAATGGCACAACGGAGCGCTACCATGATCTCGCCCGTGTCGAAGCCGCTGGCAGCGAGGCCCGGGTGCTCGTCAATATTTTCAGGGGACAATCGTTCGAAGCGCCCATCGATATCGTCATGATGGAACGCCACCCGTTCGGTTCGCAGGCATTCATTCCATTGAACGGCAGGCCGTTCCTCGTGGTAGTCGCCGAAGATGCTGGCGGCAAGCCCGCCCGCCCGCGTGTGTTTCTGGCGCGTGGTGACAAGGGCGTCAATTATCTGCGCAATGCGTGGCACCACCCGCTGCTAGCGCTGGAGCAGAAATCCGATTTTCTGGTTGTCGACAGGGCAGGCAAGGAGGACAATCTGCAGGAGTTTTTCTTCTCCGATGCCATTTATCGCATCGAAACGATCAAACCTGCCTGAGCATATTGAGGTAGACTTATGGGTAAACTTTCCACGCATGTTCTCGACACCGCCCATGGCAGCCCCGCAGCCGCCATGCGCATCGAGCTTTATCGGATAGCCGCCAACGGTGCGTCCGAACTCATCAAGCGCACGGTGACCAACCTCGACGGCCGCACGGATGCGCCGCTGCTCTCGGGCGACGAAATGCGGACCGGCACTTATGAATTGCAGTTCCATGTGGCCGAATATTTCGAGGGGCGCGGTGCGGAGCTGGCCAATCCGCCGTTTCTCGATCTTATTCCGATCCGCTTCGCAATTGCGGATGTCGACGGCCATTACCATGTGCCGCTGCTCGTCAGCCCATGGTCATACTCCACCTATCGCGGAAGCTGATCGGACTTATCCCCTCCACCCATGAGAGAAATAGACTCCTCGCATCATTCATCGCGAGGAGTTTTTCATGGACCAAACCCCAAATCTGAAATTGCCCTATATCCTGCCCAGCCAGGCGCAGAAGCATGTCACCCACAACGAGGCATTGCGGTTGCTCGATGCCGTGGTGCATCTGAGCGTCAGGTCGCGTAGCCGGACCGACGCGCCGGAAACCCCTGCCGGCGGAGACCGTTATCTGGTCGCCGCGCCCGCTTTGGGAAACTGGGCCGGCAAAGAGGGGATGATTGCCTCCTTCATCGATGGCGGATGGCTGTTTGTTGCGCCCGCTGTCGGCTGGCAGGTTTATGTCGAGGACGAAGCGCAACTGCTCGTTTTCGACGGTGCGCTCTGGAAGGGCATTTCATCGGTTCCTGACAACCTGTCGCTCTCCATGCTCGGTGTTCAAGCGACGGCCGATGCGGTCAACCGGCTCGCGGTTTCGTCCGATGCCAGCCTGTTCAACAATGCCGGGGCGGGGCATCAGGTAAAGGTGAACAAGCAGGCGATGACGGATACGGCGAGCCTTCTCTACCAGACGAACTGGACCGGTTTTGCAGAAATGGGGCTGAACGGCAGCAACGATTTCAGCGTGAAGGTCAGCAGCGACAGCGGGCAATGGCAGGAGGCGATCAAGATCGATCACGCCACAGGCAATGTTGCCATAGGCTCGGTCTGGCCGCAGACAAAACTTCATGTTGATGGTCCCATCCGTCCCGCGTCCTATACTGTCGCGGCGCTGCCCCCTGCCGGAAACAATGGCGCCGGTGCACTGGTCTTTGTGACGAACGCCCCGTCCGGCGCGGAAATGGCCTATTCGGATGGCACGAACTGGCGAAGCATTCGCAGCGGTACGATAATTGCCTAGGCGGCGTGGACGAATTGGTTGACGAATTGATCGCAGCTTGATTCAAGACTGCTTTTTGGAGGCAGTCATGAGC